>CAWCVG010000036.1:0-127691 GCA_963798935.1 uncultured Actinomycetes bacterium | reverse complement strand
CGGGGTCGCTTTCCCCGGTGATTCCCGGTCTTGCGGGCCGGAAACAGGGTCGAACTCGGGCTCAGCCGACCAACTGTTCTCGTCCCCCGACGAGCACGCGTTCCACGGCGAGGTTGTCGTCGACGACCGTCACGTCTGCGGTCGAGCCGGCGACCAGGCCGCCTGCGGGCTCGCCGATCACCTGCGCCGGTACCGAGGAGGCGGCGTCGAGCGCGCCGGCCAGCGGGACGCCGAGCGCGTGCAGGTTCCGGACGGCCTCGATCATCGTCAGGGAACTTCCGGCGAGCACGCCGTCAGGACCGCGCGCGACTCCGTCGCGGATCTTCACCTCGAGGCCGCCGAGGCGGTACGAACCGTCGCCCAGCCCCGCGCCCGCCACGGCGTCCGTGACCAGGGCGACGCGTCCGGCTGCTGCGTTCCAGACGACCTTCGCGGTCTCGGCGGCCAGGTGGATCCCGTCGAGGATGACCTGGACGACGATCTCTGGCCGGGCGAGGGCGGCTCCCGCGATCCCGGGGTCCCGGTGACCGAAGGGGCGCATCGCGTTGAAGAGGTGCGTGACCGTGCGCACGCCTGCGTCGAACGCGGTGTTCGCCTCCTCCGCGGTGGCGTCCGTGTGCCCGAGCGAGACGGTGATGCCGCGCCGGAGCAGGACGCCGATGAGGGTGTCGGCCCCCGGGAGCTCCGGTGCGACGGTCATCATCCGGATCCGACCCGAGTCGAGCAGGCGCTCGAGCAGGAGCGGATCAGGATCCCGGCGAGCCGCGGGAGGGTGCGCGCCGAGGCGCTTGGGTGAGAGAAACGGGCCCTCGAGGTGGACGCCGAGGATGCGCGGGCCGTCGTTCGTGCCGGCCGGGACCTCCCGCAGTGCCCCCTGGAGCTGCTCCTCGGGCGCGGTGATGAATGTGGGGAGGTAGGCGGTGACGCCCGACGCGAGTAGCGCTTCACCTGCTCGCCGGTACCCGTCCGTGTCCGCGTCCAGGAAGTCGACTCCGCCGAAGCCGTTGACCTGGATGTCGACGAAACCGGGGGCTGCGATCCCACGCCCGCCGCGGTGCGCCAGGCCGTGGCGGCCGATGCGGTCGTCCACGATCTCGAGGTCGCCCGGGGCGATGCGTCCTTCCACGAGGGCCGCTTCGACGCCGAGCCTCATCCTGGGTTGAGTGTACGAGGTGCGGTTCGACGCCCCGTCGCAACCCATACGAGGAACGTTTGAGCGCGCCAAAAGCCGGGGAAGCCTCCTGTGGACGTTTCGGGGTCACCTAGGAGGTTGATGCAAATGAAGCGGTTGTTACCGCTCGTGGCTGCGTTCGTCCTGGCAGCCGTCCTCTCCGGCCCGGCCGTCGGTGCGCGCCAGATCGTGGTGCTCGACGAGGGCGCGAATCCGGACGCCGTCGCGGCATACCACGAAGGATTCGCCGGCGTCACGGTCGTGCATCGCTACCGCCACGCGCTGAACGGCTACGCCGCCGAGGTCTCCCCGGCCGCGCTCTCTGCAATCCGCGCCGACAAGCGCGTGAACTTCGTCTCCGCCGACCGCGCCATGAGCGCGACGGCGCAGACGCTGCCGACCGGAATCGACCGGATCGACGGCGAGCTCTCGAGCACGGTGTCCGGGAACGGATCCGGCTCGGTGAACGTCAACGTCGCGGTCGTCGACACGGGCATCGATCCCAGCCATCCGGACCTGAACGTCGTCGGCGGCAAGGACTGCGCCCCCGGAATCGGCTACACCGACCTGAACGGCCACGGGTCGCACGTCGCGGGCACCATCGCCGCCAAGGACGACGGCAACGGCGTCGTCGGCGTCGCCCCCGGCGCGAACCTCTACGCCGTCAAGGTGCTGAACGACGCCGGCGTTGGCCTCTCCACCGACATCATCTGCGGGATCGACTGGGTCACCTCGACCCGGACCGACCTCAACCCGTCCAACGACATCGTCGTCGCGAACATGAGCATCGGCGGAGGCGGGACGGACGACAACAACTGCGGCAACACGAACAACGACGCCTACCACCGGGCGATCTGCAACTCGACGAACGCGGGAGTCACGTACGTCGTCGCTGCGGGGAATGACGGGGTCGACTTCCGCTCCACCGCGCCGGCCACCTACGGCGAGGTGCTGACGGTCACCGCGATCGCCGACTTCAACGGGCAGCCGGGCGGCGGAGCCGCCTCGACCTGTCGGTCGGACGTCGACGACACCAGCGCCGACTTCAGCAACTTCGCCGTGCTCGCCGCCGATCAGAGCCACACGATCGCGGCGCCCGGCACCTGCATCTACTCGACCTCGATGCTCGGTGGGTACGACACGCTGTCCGGGACGAGCATGGCGTCGCCGCACATGGCCGGCGTCGCCGCACTGTGCATCTCGAGCGGCGCGTGCACCGGGACGCCTGCGCAGGTCATCTCGAAGCTCCGGGCGGACGCCCAGAGCTACACGACGGCCAATCCGGGCTACGGATTCACGAGCCCGGGCGGCCGGTACTACGGGTTCCTGACCCGCGCGTCGTACTGACGAAGCCTCGCGAGAGGCCCTGCATGAGCGGGGCCTCTCGCAACTATTCGGCGATCGTCTCCAGGTAGGCGAGCACCTCTTCGAGCTCTTCGCCCTCGACGAGCCCGGCAGGCATCGCGCCGCGCCCGTTCTCGATCACCGCCCTCGCCTCGTTGTCCGAGATGCCGCTGCCCGCGAGCGTCGGCCCGATCCCGCCGCCCGTCCCGCCCTCGCCGTGGCAGCCGGCACAGTTGTCCGCGAAGAGCGCCTCGCCGCTCTCGGCCGCGCCGCCCGCCGGAACGGGAGCCGACGACGCCTCCGCCTCAGGCTTGGCCGGGTGGAGCTCAGCGAGGAGGTAGACGCTCGCAGCGACGCCCGCGAGCAGGAGCACTGGGACGACGACGAGCCGAGCGCGCCTCGACATAGGCCGATCGTAATAAGGTCGGGCCGTGCCGGTCGCGAGCGTCGAGTCGACCTACACGGACATCGTCACGTCGGTGTTCTCGACGCCGATCGCGTTCAAGGCGTGGTTCGCCACCGCCGCCGCGCTCCTGGCGATCGTCCAGGTGCTGACCGGCGCGCGGATCTTCGGGAAGCTGCAGGGGCTCGTCCCGGTCGCGCCGCCGAAGGTCAACGGGATCCACCGCTGGTCCGGGCGCCTCGCGATTCTCGCCTCGCTGCCCGTCGCCTTCCATTGCATCTTCATCCTCGGCTTCCAGACGACGGACGCGCGGGTCTTCGCCCACTCGCTCCTCGGGACGTTCGTCTACGGCGTCCTCGCGGTGAAGCTCTGGTACGTCCACGACCGCGACCACCCGCGCTGGCTCGTGCCGCTCGCCG
This sequence comes from uncultured Actinomycetes bacterium, assembly GCA_963798935.1. Lineage (GTDB taxonomy): Bacteria > Actinomycetota > Thermoleophilia > Gaiellales > Gaiellaceae > JACDAN01. The sequence continues at coordinate 124,354 of CAWCVG010000036.1, read as the reverse complement.
GTGGGACGCTGTTCACGGTTCTCGTGGCGCTGTGGAGCACCTCGAGCCTCTGGTACTTCACCGAAGTCGAGTTCGGCTTCTGATCTAGGCGCGGCCGCAGCGCCTGGCGCGCGGGAGTCGCCGGCCGAGTGACGTCGCAGCCGCCCATTGGACGCGCCGCGCGGTGCGCGGCCGGGCGCCGGCGGGCGGCCTGCCGCCCATGAGCGGCGCCCGGAAGAGTCGGCCGTAGACGACCAGCGCCGCCGTGTAGGTGCCCAACTCGCTCGGGTGGAACCCGTCGGGCCCGTACAGCGCCGTTCCCGGGTCACAGTGCCAGGCCCGCCGCCACGCGTCGCCGGCGGGGAGCAGCTCGGCCTTCGCGCCGGCTGCGGCCCGGCGATAGGACGCGATCACCTCGGTGAGCGCGCTGCGCCGGTAGGACTCGGGCCAGACCGTGAGCAACGCCAGGCGGGCACCGCGCGCCCGCACCTCCGCCGACCAGCGCGCGGCCCACTCGCGCAGGTTCGCCTGGCTCTCGGGAAGCGCCGACGGGCCCTGCTGCATCACGACCAGGTCCCAGCGTCCATCCGCGAGGGCGGCGCGTGACTCGGCGTGGTTCCAGTGATCCTCGAGCGCGAAGCCGCCGGGCGCGATCGTCCGGTGCTCGAGCCTCCGCCCGGAACGGCGTGCGATCCGCGCGACCGCGCCCGGAAGGTCGTTCGTCGCCGTCAGGCTGTTGCCGAGAAAGAGCACGCGTAGCGACTGCGGCGGCTGCGCTCCGGCCGTCGAGCCGCCCAGCGCGAGGACGGCGGCGATCGCGAGTGCTCCGAGCAGGCGAATCACGGCGGGGACGCTAGTTGCGATGGAGCGTGAAGACGGCCGGCAACCGGTTGAGCATCATGATTCCGATCGGTATTCCAATGATCGTCAGGCACAGCAGGTACGCGAAGATCATCCAGATCAGCGCTGCCCACCAGCCGACAAGCACGAACCAGACTGCTCGTAACCACAAGGGCCGTTGCCTCGCTCCTTCTTGCGTGACCGTCGCGCCTTCGTCGGTCTCGGCAATCGTCGTGGTCTGTGAACGAGGACGCAGTGTCAGGAGCGTTCCGGTGCGGTTGAAGATCCAGAACGCGAGTGGTAGCCCGATGATCGTCAGGCCGGCCAAGTAGCCGACGACAAGCGAGATTCCGGTCAGCCACCAGCCGATGAAGATGTACCAGAGCACGCGAACAAAGAAGTTCGGCCCGCGTTTCTCCTGCGTAACGACGCTCTTGGGCCCGGTGGGTTGCGCGACGTCACTCATGGGAACAGAGGATGCTCGCTACCTGCCGACCGCGCGGCGGTAGCGCCACACCGAGAGCACGCTGAAGACCGCGATAATCGCGAGCGACCAGAGCACCGCGAGCCAGATGTCGTTGCCGGCCGGGGTCCCGACGAAGAGGGCGCGTGCTGCGTCCACCATCGTCGAGAACGGGTTGTGCTCGGCGATCGGTTGCGAGCCAGTCCGGCATCGTCTCCGGGGGAACGAACGCCGAAGAGATGAACGTGAGCGGGAACAGGATCGTGAAGCCGTAGGCGTTCGAAGCTTCGGGCGATGACGACGAGAGCCCGATGAACGCGAACACCCACGAGAACGCGTAGCCGATCAGCAGCAGGAGCGCCATGCCCGCGACGATCTCCGGGAAGCTCGTCGCGAAGCGGAAGCCGGCCAGGATCCCGACCGTGAACATGATCACGAGCTGGATCACGTTCGTCCCCACGTCAGCGAGGATCCGCCCGGCGATCACGGCCGGCCCCCACATCGGCAGCGACCGGAACCTGTCGATCAGGCCCTTCTTCAGGTCCTCGGAGAGCCCGAGCGCGGTCACGAAGCCGCCGAAGACCATCGACTGGACGATGATTCCCGGAATCAAGAAGTCGACGTAGTCGAGCGGCTCCGTGTCGATCGCGCCGCCGAACACGTAGACGAACAGCAGCACGAACATGATCGGCTGGATCGTGAAGCCGACCAGCAGGTCGGGCTGGCGCGGGATCCGCTTCAGGCTCCGCTTCGCCAGGACGAGCGTGTCGGCGACCGCGTACTGGACGGCCGTCATCGCCGCTCGACCTCCTCGGCCTCTTCCTCCTGCTCGGCCGCGTGCCCGGTGAGACGGAGGAAGACGTCGTCCAGGGTCGGTCGACGGACGGCGATGTCGTCGATCGTCAGCCCGGCCTCGTCGAGGCGGCGCACGGCCTCGGCGATGGCGCCGCTTCGCTCGCGGAGCGGGACGCTGATCACGCCGTTCTCGGTGGACGGCCGTTCGCTCGCGATCGCTGCGAGCACGGGGACCGCCTCTTCGCCCCGGTGGCCGTCGCACAGGTGGATCTCGAGCCGGTCGCCTCCCACCTGCGCCTTCAGCTCGTCCGGCGTCCCCTCGGCGATGACGAGCCCCCGGTCGATCACGGCGATGCGCTCGGCCAGTCGGTCCGCCTCGTCCAGGTACTGGGTGGTGAGGAGCACGGTCGTTCCGCCGGCGACGAGCGCCTCCATCGCGTCCCAGAGGCCGATCCGGCTGCGGATGTCGAGGCCGGTCGTCGGCTCGTCGAGGAAGAGCACCGGCGGGCGGGCGACCAGCGCGGCGGCCAGGTCGAGGCGGCGGCGCATTCCTCCCGAGTAGGTGCGGACGAGCCGGCCGCCGGCCTCGGTCAGGTCGAAATCGCCCAGGAGCTCGTTCGCCCGGTCGCGGGCGGCGCGGCGGCCTAGGTGGTAGAGGCGCCCGACCATCTCGAGGTTCTCGAAGCCGGTCAGGTTCTCGTCGACGGCGGCGTACTGGCCGGCGAGCCCGATGCTCTCGCGTACCTTTGCCGGCTGCCGGAGCACGTCGAAGCCTGCAACGGAGGCCGAGCCTTCGTCCGGTGTCAGCAGCGTGGTCAGGATCCGCACGGCGGTCGTCTTCCCGGCACCGTTGGGGCCGAGGAGGCCGAAGACGCTTCCCGCGCCGACCCGGAGGTCGATCCCGCGGAGCGCCTCGACCTTGCCGTAGCTCTTGCGGAGCCCGTTCGTCTCGACGGCGTGCACGCGCTCCAAGCTACCGGCCGGCTGCGAGCCGGAGGATGGCGAGCGCATGCGGCCCGGCCTCCCGCAGCCCCAGCTCGCCCGGCGGGAGCTCGACGACGAACGCACGCGAGGCCGGCAGCGCGCGGTGCTGCCACGCGGTCGCCGCGCCGGGCGGCCTGCGCAGCCGAGCGAAGCGCATGCCTGCGAGCCGCGCGTAGCGCCGGGCGATCGGAACGCTCGGGCCCCAGGCGCGCACCAGTCCCTGCGGCTGGTGGAACCAGATCGTGACGTCGGGCCGAAGCCGGCGGATGAGCTCCATCGCGAGCCTGGTCTCGACCTCCGAGGCGGGAGCCGGCCCGGCAGTGGGGATGCGCCTCCAGGTTCCGGGGAAATTGCGGTTCAGGTCGACGCCGCGGGCGTTTCCGCGCCGTTTCGCGGCGTGGCCGTCCGGGTTCAGGTCCTGGACGACGGTGATCGACCCGCGCCTGGGCGGCCGAGCGTGCAACAGGCGTGTGGCCACGACGCTGCCGGCGCACTCGTTTCCGTGGATGCAACCGACGACCAGTGTCCGGGGCCGGCCCGACCCGAGCGTGAAGGCGCGGATCGGCAGCCCGCGCGTGCTCTCGCCGACCGGCGCGGACGAGACCCCGTCGCCCGGCAGGCGCACGTGCAGGTGGTTGTCGTGGTGGGCCGGAAGAACCTCGACGACCGCCGGCGGCCCGCGCAGGCCGGTGTTCGGCCCGATGAAGATCTTCGCGGCCCCGGCCGCGACGAAACGGTCGACCAGGTCCTGCGCGAGCGGCCTGTCGATCTGACGCGGAACGCGCGGCGGAAGCTCGCGCCGGTCGCGCCGTGGGTAGTAGACGTCGACGTCGAGCCCGTTCTGATGGGAGGCATGGCCGAGGCCGCCGAAGCGCTGGCCGAAGTCTCCGCCTCGCGGCCGCGAGAGGTCACCGACGCCGACGCGCGGGGCCCGGGGATTGGTCGCGCCGTACTCGGTGAGAACCGCCAGCGTCGTCCGGACGAGGCGCGCGTTGCCGTGCCGGCGCCAGCTCCGGCTGGGAGAGCGACGCCGGACGGAGTCGAACGTGAAGTGGTGCTCGCTCTCCGCAGGCAGCTGGACGCCGCCGACGAGCGATCCCGCCCAGGGGAGACCGAGCGAGCGCGACCTCGGCTCGGCGGCCGCGGCCGCTCCGGAGAGAGCGAGCGCGAGGGCCACACATCCGGCGATCCGGCCGAACGACATGGCACGTGGAGTATCAGATCGTCGTAGGATCCTTCGGTGAGCTTCGACGACTGGATGCTCGCGCTCCACGTGCTCAGCGCGGCCTTGTACGTCGCCGGCCTCGTGCTCTTCTGGGTTCTCATCGTCGCCGTCCGCCGGACGGACACGCCCGAGCGGACGCTCAGCTTCGCTCCTGTCAGCCGGCTCGGCAACGCCGTAGTCGGCATCGGCGCCGGCGGCACGATCGTGCTCGGGATCTTCCTTGCGTTCTCGGTCGGGGACTACGACATCTGGGATCCGTGGATCGTCGCCGCGATCGTCCTCTGGTTCGTCGCCGCCGGTACCGGCCAGCGCACGGGCAAGGCCTACCTCCTCGGCGTGGCGAAGGCGCAGGAGCTGAACGCGGCCAGCCAGACGGGACCGAGCAGCGAGCTGCTCGCTCTGAACCGGACGTCCCAGGGTCTCATGCTCCAGGCCCTCAGCAGCCTGGTCCTGGTCTTGATCCTCATCGACATGATCTGGAAGCCCGGCGCATGAGCGCACTCTTCGCAACGGTCCGCCCGGACGAGCAGAACCTCCCGCTCTTCGTCCACGTCCTTGGCGCGACGATCCTCGTCGGCGGGCTCCTCAGCGCGGCGTCCATCATGGCCCTCTCGAAGGGCGATGTCCGGTCCCTCCGACTGGGCTACTGGACGCTGCTGGCCGTGGCGCTACCGGGTTGGATCGTCATGCGGGTCGGCGCGCAGTGGATCTACTCCGAGCAGGGCTGGGACGATCTCCCCGACGACTTCGAGGAGCCGGCCTGGCTCGGGATCGGGTGGCTGACCGCGGAGCTCGGAGGGCTGATCCTGCTTGTCTCCCTGATCGTCGGCGGAATCGGCGTGTACCGGCTGCGCGCGGACAAGGGCTCGGGGCTGCTGCGGGCGACGATGATCCTCTCGCTCGTCCTCCTCGCCGCCTACGTCGTCGCCGCATGGGCGATGTCCGGCAAACCCAACTAGGAGGGACTGGCGTTTCGATTGGCGAAACGCCCCCACGGGAGTAGGCTCGGAGTCATCACCAGACGACGGATTCTGTACTGGCTAGCCGCGATGGTCGCCGTGCTCGTCGTGGGAACAATCATCGGCCTCATCTGGGCCGACACCAGCGACGTTGCCGGCTTGATTGCCGTGGTGACGAACATTGTCGGTGTCGTCGGAATCGTTTTTCTCTTGGTCGCCCTTGCCGTTGTGACTCGGCGTCAGCGGCAAGCGGCTTAGGCCGCGAGCGGCACGGCCCGCGCCCCGGCGAGCGCGGTTCAGCTTGCCGCGAAGAGTCGCTGCGAACAAGCAAGAGGCTGGCCCTGCGCCCGAACCTGTTCGCCAAAAGCTCCTCGCCTCGCGCGCCTGAGCGCGTCGGTGTCGTATGCGGGCTTAGGGCCGAGTTCTGATAGCAGAGCCAGTGGCACCACTCTACTCCTCGAGCACTCGTCCCGTGCTAGTTACACACGACAGGCTGGTCGTAGTACCGCCGGACGCTCGAGCCGATGCGGTCGACGTCGGTTCCGTAGACGTGGATCGAGATCGCCGTCTCGTGGCCGACGTTGCGGACGCGGTGGATGTCACCCTGGCGGCGCGAAGCCGCTGACCGACCCGGTCTCGTTCGTGCTCGAGCCGACCTCGACGAGCGTCCCGGTCTCCTCGTCGAGCATGAACAACTCCTCGTACTCGACGCCCTGGACCACGGTGAAGACGCACCACGTCACGTGGTCGTGGATCAGCGTTGCCTGGCCGGGCCGCCAGACGAGAGCCACGATCGAGAAGGACCCGTCCGGCTCGGTGTGGAGGACGTGGCTGCGGTAGATCCGAGGGTCCCCGCTCCGCAGCTCGGGGGCGAGCAGGCGCGGCGAGGGACGGCAGCGCTCGAGCTTCCGGGCGACGAGACGCGCGGTTTCGTGCCAGTCCGCGTGCCTGCCCACGACCGCGCGAATCGCTTCGACCAGGTCGTCGAGCTCCGATGCGGCCGGCGCTGCGACCGCAGCTGAGTGACCGCCCACTAGTCCGCCTCCAGCGCCGGCGACCCATCGATCCGCTCCTCGGCCTCGGCCCCCGGGACGCCGACGCGGAGCAGCGTTCCGCCGATGACGGCCGCGGCGAGCGCGAAGACGGCTCCGGCCAGGAACGCGGCGTGGTAGCCGCCCGTGAGCGCCTCGAGCGGGCCCTCGCCGGACGCAGCAAGCGTCTCGGTTCGGGACGCCGCCAGGCTGGCGAGAACGGCGAGGCCGAGCGCGCCGCCCATCATGAACGCCGTGTTGACGACGCCCGACGCGAGCCCCGCGTCGCTCGGCTCGACGTCGCTCATCGCAGCCAGGAGCACGGGATTGAAGGCCATTCCGGCGCCGAGCCCGAGCAGGATCATGGGCGGGAGCACATCGACGACGAAGTTCCCGTCCACCGGCGCGCGGGCGAACAGCAGCAATCCGAGGGAGGCGAACCCGAGGCCGACGGCCAGCGGCGGCCTGATCCCGAAGCGCATGACGAGCTTCGCCGAGAGCCCCAGCGAGAGGAAGCCCATGATCAGGTTCCCGGGCAGGAATGCGAGACCGACCTCGAGCGGGCTGTAACCGAGCACCAGCTGGAGATAGAGCGCAGAGAGGAAGAACCACGCGAACATCGCCGCCGCCCAGAGCACGCCGACGACGTTCGAGATCGCGAGGTTGCGCAGACGGAAGAGGCCGAGCGGCACGAGCGGCGCGGCGACCCGGGCCTCGATCGCCACGAAGACGGCCAGGAGTACCGCGGCGGCGCCGAGCACGCCGAGCGTGCGGGCCGACGTCCAGCCCTGCTCGTTGCCGTTCACGATCGCGTAGACGGCCAGCATCAGGGACGCGGTCACGGTCACGGCGCCGGCGACGTCCAGCCGCCCGCTGGGCGCGGAAGCACCGGCGCGCACCGCGGGGATCAGCACGAGCGTGAGCGCGAAGACGGCGATCCCGATCGGGAGGTTTACGAGGAAGATCCAGTGCCAGTCGAGGATGTCGGTGAGGATCCCGCCGAGGAGCACGCCGATGCTGCCGCCGCCCGCGGCGACGAAACCGAAGACTCCCATCGCCTTGGCGCGCTCGGTGGGCTCCGTGAAGAGCATCACGATCAGCGACAGGGCGACGGCCGAGACGATCGCGCCGCCGAGGCCTTGCACGGCGCGAGCGACGACGAGCGTCTCCTGCGAGGTAGCGAGACCGCAGGCGAGCGAGGCGACGGTGAAGAGCGAGATCCCGATCAGGAACAGGCGCTGGTGGCCGAAGATGTCGCCGAGCCTGCCGCCGAGCAGGAGGAAGCCGCCGAAGGTCAGCAGGTACGCGTTCACGACCCAGGCGAGGGAGGTCTCGGAGAAGCCGAGGTCCTCGCGGATCGACGGCAGCGCCACGCCGACGATCGTCACGTCGAGGACGATCATCAGGTCGCCCAGGCAGAGGACGACGAGTGCGAGCCAGCGGTTGCGTCCTTCGATGCTCATCCGTCTATGAGACCGGCGGGGCGCCGAAAATTCATCGCTCGAGCTCCTTGCCCAGCGCATCGAGGAGGGACCCAGTGCCGCTCTCGCGCTGGGACGGGTCGTCGAGACCGTCCAGGAACGCGCCTTGCTCGGTGAAGACCAGCTTCGTACCCTCGCCTTCGGGGTTGAGCTCGACGGTCGCGAGCGAGACCGAGATCCGGTCCTCGCCCATGTGCATGTCGTAGGCGTAGACGATCCGCTCGTCCGGGATGATGTCCTGGTAGCGGCCTTCGAAGGTGAAGACGGTGCCGTCCACGGTGCCGGTGCTGACCTCCCGGCCGCCGACGCGGAAGTCGAGCTCGTGGTCCCAGTCGGAGCCGCCGAACCAGCGTGTCTTGGCGGCGGGGTCGGCCCAGGCGGCGAAGACGCGCGCCGGCGGGGCGGCGTACGTCCGCTCGACGGCGAAGGTCGCGTGTGTGACGGATCGTTCGTTCATGACGTCCTTTCTTGTTGAACGGCCTGCTGCTCGAGGTAATCCCCGAGCCGGTCGAGTCGCTGCTCCCAGTCGGCGCGACGGGCGGCGATCCACTGCTCCGCGGTGTTCAACGCCGCCGGCTCGATATGACAGGTGCGCACCCGGCCGACCTTCTCCGTCCGGACGAGGCCGCTCCTCTCGAGCACGCGGAGGTGCTGGAGCACCGCCGGTAGCGAGATCGTCAGCGGCTTGGCGAGCTCGCTGACGGATGCGGCTCCCCGGCTCAGTCGTTCGACGATCGACCGTCGGGTCGGGTCGGCCAGAGCATGGAAGACAGGATCCGGCGCAACGGATTGGTTAAGCATTCGCTTAAGTATTATCAGACCGCGAGATGGTCACGAGTCGGGCGGTCTCGGCGCCGTCGTTGTGGATCCGGCGCAGCGGCAGCCCCGCGAGCCAGAAGATCTGGCCGCTCGCAAGGCGGCAGCGGCGGCCGTCCCACCACTCGATCTCGATCTCGCCGTGCGCGACCAGGACGAGCGCGTCCTGCCACTCGGCGTCGTGGTAGATGCGGTCGCCGCCGGGCTCGACCGTGACCGCCCGGCACTCGAACCCGGGCGGGGCGTCCATCAAAGCGTTGGCGGAAGCCCGAGCGCCGTGAGGAGCGGCTCGTCGAGTGAGAACGCGGTGATCTCGGCCACCGCGCCGTCGTCGATGCGGAGGACGTCGACTGCGAGCGGCCTGTACACCGTGTCCCCTGCGCGCTTGACGTAGCAGGCAACCGCGGGCTGCTGGTTCGTGCTCGTCGCGATGCAGCGCAGGCGGCCCCACTCGTCGTTCCCGAAGCCTCCCTCCACCCAGGCGTCCACGATCTCGAAGTTGCCGACCCACCACTTCGGATCGGGCGGCATCGCGCAGAACGCGTCCTCGCGGAGCAGGCGCACCATCGCGCCCGCATCGCCGCGCTCGGTCGCCTCCATGTAGCGCTCGAGCAGACGGCGTTCCTCCTCATCGGGCTCCGAGCCGGCGGCCCATTCGAGACGCCGTGGCGGGAGGTGGCGCTTCAACGTCGCCCGGGCGCGCTGGAGCGCGCTGTTCACGGCGGCGACGCTCGTGTCGAGAAGCGCCGCGCTCTCCGCAGCCGACCAGCCGAGCACGTCTCTGGAGATCAGCACCGCGCGCTGCTTCGGAGGGAGGAGCTGAATCGTGGCGATGAAGGCGAGCTCGATCGTCTCCTTGGCGACGACCTCGGCTTCCGGCTCGTCGTCGCTCGGCGCGACGCCCTCGAGGAGGCGGTCCGGGTAGGGCTGGAGCCACGGAACCTCCGCGAGCGGCCGCCCGTCTTGCGGGGGCGCGACGCGCGGCCGGCGGGCGAGCGCGTCCAGGCAGGCGTTCGTGGCGATGCCGTAGAGCCAGGCGCGGAACGACGAGTCGCCCCGGAACGTCTCCCGCTTCCGCCAGGCGCGGAGGAAGGTCTCCTGGACTGCGTCCTCGGCATCTTCCAGCGAGCCGAGCATCCGGTAGCAGTGCACGTGGAGCTCGCGCCGGTAGCGCTCGACGAGCGCCGAGAACGCCGTCTCGTCGCCTGCCCGCGCAGCCGTGAGGACACCTGCTTCCGCCACTTGGCTCATCTTCGAATATGACGGCCGGTCGGCGGAAAACTCATCGGCCCACCCTGGCAGGTGCTTGCGGTGCTGACCAATCTTCAGGAAGAGTCGGGTTGGTGGCCGACGACCTGCCCATCAAGGTCTTCGCGAGCCAGGAGACCTGGGAGCGATGGCTGGACCGAAACCACGCCAAGGCGCAGGGCATCTGGCTCAAGTTCGCCAAGAAGGCGTCGCGCAAGCGGACGGTCACCTACCCGGAGGCCGTCGAGGTCGCACTCTGCTACGGCTGGATCGACGGCCAGACGAGAGGGCTCGACGAGGACTACCACCTCCAGCGCTTCACCCCGAGGCGGGCGCGGAGCAAATGGTCGAAGATCAACCGCGACAAGGTCACTGCGCTCATCCGGCAGGGAAGGATGCAGCCGGCGGGGCTCGCGGAGATCGAGCGCGCGAAAGCGGACGGTCGGTGGGACGCGGCATACGACAGCCCCAGCAGAATCCAGCCGACACCGGAGTTGCTCGCGGCGCTGGCGGCGAACCCGAAGGCGAAGGAGCTCTTCGAGCAGCTGGACAGCCAGAACCGGTACGCGATCCTCTACAGAGTCCACGACGCGAAGCGGCCCGAGACCCGCGCCCGCCGAATCGAGAAGTTCGTCTCGATGCTGGCGAGAGGCGAGACGCCGTATCCGCTCAGTCGCCGAACTCGAAGCGAAAAGCCCGCGAGCCCTTGACGCAGCGCCACTGACCGCCGAGCGGCCCGCCGGACACCCGTCCGCACACGAAGCCGCCCGGAGTCCGGAACCGCCGGTGGATGTTCCCGCGGTAGCTGCGCATCTCGCGCACCGCGGCCCGGCAGGTCATGTTGCGGGCCGACGAGACCTTCGAGTTCGGGTAGCGGATGAAGTGGTTGCAGTCGCGCACGGCCTCGGGCCGCGCCGAGGCGCCTGCGGCCAGCACGAGCGCGACGAGTGCCGCGAGGACGAGACGGGCTGTCATCGGGGGAGACGATAGCTCGGCAGCCCGACGTCGAATTGGCATTCTGAGGCGGTGCCGCCGGACCTCGCCATCAGCCTTCGCGGCGCCGTCAAGCGCTACGGGCAGATCACCGCTGTCAACGGTCTCGACCTGGATGTCCCGATAGGAACCTGCGTCGGTCTGCTCGGCCCGAACGGTGCTGGGAAGTCGACGACCATGCGGCTGCTCACCGCCCAGTCGATCGCCGACGAGGGCGAGATCGAGGTGCTCGGGTTCAAGCTCCCGGAGGAGTCCAAGCAGGCGCGTGCGGAGCTGGGGGTGGCGCCGCAGCTCGACAACCTGGACACCACCCTGACGGTCGAGCAGAACCTGCTCGTCTTCTCGCACCTGTACCGGATCGACCGCTGCGACCGGAAGGAGGCGATCGAACGCGCCCTCGTGATGGCGAAGCTCGTCGAGCGGCGCGGCGACCGCGTCGACAAGCTCTCCGGCGGCATGCGCCGGCGGCTGCTCATCGCCCGGTCGCTCATCCACCGGCCGCGGCTCGTTCTGATGGACGAGCCGACGGTCGGGCTCGACCCGCAGGTTCGCCAGGAGCTCTGGGCGCTGATCGATCTCCTGCGCTCTGACGGCACGACGATCCTCATGTCGACCCACTACATCGAGGAGGCGCAGCGGCTCGCCGACACCGTGATGATCATGTCCCACGGCACCGCGGTCGCCTCGGGCACGCCGTCCGAGCTCGTGCTCGAGCACGCCGGACGCGAAGTGCTGGAGGTCTATGGCCCGCCGGCGCGGCTCGCGGAGGTCGAAGCCGAGGCCGGGTCCGCCGGTCTCAGGACTCGCCGCACCGGTACCAGCGTCTCGATCCTCGACGTCGACGGCTTCCGGGGCTTCGACGGCGTGCGCCGCGCGGCGAACCTCGAGGACGTCTTCGTCCTCCTGACCGGAGAGGAGATCGCGTAATGGCCGCGGCCGCCAAGGCTCCCCGGATCGGCCGCCTCGAGCGCCGGGCGCTGACCGGCGTCCTCGTCCGTGAGGTCGTCAACTACTCCTCGTACTGGAAGTCGAGCACGTTCTCGTCCACGGTCGAGCCGACGATCTACCTTCTTGCGTTCGGGTTCGGCTTCGGCTCGATCGTCAGCACGATCAACGGCGTCGACTATGTCGACTTCGTCGGCACCGGGACGGTGGCCACCGCGGTGCTCTTCTCGAGCGCCTTCCCGGGGATGTTCGGGACGTTCGTCAAGTACCAGTTCCAGCGCACCTACGACGCGATCCTCGCCGCGCCCGTCGACACAGAGGAACTGGTCAGCGCGGAGGCGATCTGGATCGCGACACGCGCCGGCGTCTATGGGTGCGTCCCGATGATCGTGGCGATGTTCTTCGGGCTCGACCCCGCCTGGGGCATGCTCGCCGTGCCGTTCATCGCTTGGATCGCCGGCTTCGGCTGGGCGAACTTCGGGATCGCGGTCGCCGGCTTCTCCAAGTCGTTCGAGAACTTCAACTACGTGGTCAGCGCCGTGCTGACGCCGCTCTTCCTGCTCGCGGGGTCGTTCTTCCCGCTGGACGGATTCCCGGACTGGCTCCAGGCGCTTGCGCAGCTGAACCCGCTCTACCATCTCGTCCAGCTCCTGCGCGACGCCGTGCTCTACGGCTGGGCCGGCTGGGTCGACGTCGCACACCTCGGTTTCCTCGTCGGCTTCGGAATCCTGACGTGGCGCATTGCGATCATCGGGATGACGCGCAAGCTCGTCGACTAGAGGGTTGGTGGGAAAATCCGGCCCGGCGGAATTTCACATCAGGCCTCTAGATCACTGCGCTGCCGGCGGGCTCGGGTGCCCGCTGCCCGCGCGTGAGCCACGATGCGTTCTTGACGGTGAAGAGCGCCCAGAGGTTGAGCCAGTAGAGGCAGACCTCGTAGAAGAGCATGTAGAGGAAGAGCCCGGGCAGCTTCCCGGGTGCACGGAGCGGCACGAAGATGTACCGCATCAGGGTCAGCACGATCCAACTCGGGACGATGACGGTCGGCAGCAGCACGGGGTCGCGGATGACGAGCGCGATGAGGCCGATGCGCAAGCCGAACGAAAGGAACGGCGCCGTCAGGTCCCAGGCCACGATCTGAAGCCAGAGCAAGCGCTTGACCCGCCACGCATAGGTGAGCGTGTAGATGGACTCGCGGATGTACCCCCGCTTCCAGCGGCGCTGCTGGCGCAGGAAGGTTGGGATCGTCGACGGCGTCTCGGTCCAGGAAACCGCCTCCGGTACGTAGACGACGTCGAGCCCGGCTTTCAGCACGAGGTTCGTCAAGTGGCGGTCCTCCGAGTGGGTGCAGCGCTCGCCGAGGAACGTCTGCTCGGCGAACTCGTCGATGATCGACCGCAGCACACTCGCCCGGTAGGCCGCGAGGCAGCCGGAGCAGCAGACGACGGAGGAGATGACGGACTGGGCCTGCTTGTAGACGTTGAGGCCGATCCAGTAGTACGTGCCGACCATCCGCGTCAGCGCGTTCTGCTTCTCGTTGAGCAGCCGCACGTCGCCGGTGGCCGCTCCGACTCGGGGAGAGATGAGCGGTTCGACGACACGCACGAGCGCCTCGCGACCGAGGACGGTGTCGCTGTCGATCGTCACCACGAACTGTGCGTCGTCCTCGAGGAGATGTTTGGTCGCGAAGTGGAGCGCCTCGCGCTTGCCGCGGTTCTCGGTGAACTCGTGGAGCGTCAGCCCGAGCTCGGCCGAGAGCGACCGAAGTCGACGCTGCACGCCGTTCGTCGACCCGTCATCGACGACGACGACCTGCTTGTTGCCCTCCGCAGCGACGACGGATCGAAGTGCCCGTTCGACGAGCGCCTCACGTTCGTTGAAACACGGAACCAGCACGGCGATCTTCTGCCCCCGGTACCGCGGGTGGCGCCGGGGGCGAACGTCGTGAGCGAGGAGGAGTCCGAAGAGGTACCAGGTGTACAGCACCAGCACGGAGACGTAGGCGATCGTGAACTCGATCCAGAAGCCGCGATGCCAGACCTCGTACACAACCCCCAGCACGCCGCTGCCGAGCAGGAGACCGAACAGCGCTCCGTAGATCGCTAGCTGCACACGCTGCACGTCATCAGCTCAAGTGCGGATCGAACGGCAGGAAGAAGGTGCGCCTGACGCGGATGAACGTGCAGTGCTTCTGCGTGTTGCCGAGGATCTGGCGCAGCCGCCGTCCCGATGCGTCGTAAACGACGAGAATCTCGACGTTCGCGACCGTTATCCGTTCCGTGCGGTAGATCGCACTGATTTCGGCCGCAGCCGAGGTCGAGACCAAGCAAATCCGCCTCTCCGGGCCCATGACCCAGTCATCCCAGTCGTCATCATCGTCGTCGGAGTCATCAACCTCGTAGATGACGACGCCCGCGGACTTGCCTTCCGACACCTCCCGGACAGCGTCCTCGACGCTCTTGCTACTGGCGAGCGCATTTCCGATCAGCAGGACCGAGAAGACGATCAGGCAGGGTGCGATCACGACCCATGGTGCAATGCGCTTTCTCATCGAGCTCCTCCTCGTTCGGGGCGCCGCACCCGTCTGGGAGTTTTCTCCTGGGCGATCAACCGTCAGTAAGCGCGGGATGAGATGTTCTTGATCGGAAAACGCCTGTAGATGGCGGGAGTTCTCACTCCAAGAGCGCTCAATCGGGCGCTTCTGGAGCGGCAGCTCCTCCTACGTCGCGCGGAGCTGCCGGTGCGCGACGCCGTGGAGCACCTGGTCGGGCTCCAGGCGCAGGAGATCATGCCGACGTACATCGGGCTCTGGTCGCGGATCGAGGGCTTCGACCCGAACGAGCTCGGGCGCCTGCTTCTGGACCGTGAGGTCGTCCGGCTCTGGCTGATGCGCGGGACGATCCACCTCGTCACCGTCCGGGATGCGCTCGCGTTCAAGCCGTTGACGCAGGTCGTGGCGGAACGGCAGCACAGGGGCGGTCACTACGGTCGCCGGATGGGCGGCGCCGACATCGAGGCGCTCGTGGAGACGGCGCGGGAGCTGCTGGCCGAAGAGCCGCTCGGCGGGCGGGAGCTCGGTCGACGCCTCGTCGCGCGGGGGTTCGGCGAGGACGCCGAGGCGATCGGCAACGCGGCTCGCACGCACCTGCCGCTCGTCCAGGTCACTCCCCGCGGGGTCTGGGGGCAGCGCGGTCAGGCGAAGCTCGCGACGATCCAATCGTGGACGGGCCAGGAGCTCGAGCCGGAGCCCTCGCT
This sequence comes from uncultured Actinomycetes bacterium, assembly GCA_963798935.1. Taxonomy (GTDB): domain Bacteria; phylum Actinomycetota; class Thermoleophilia; order Gaiellales; family Gaiellaceae; genus JACDAN01. The sequence continues at coordinate 109,340 of CAWCVG010000036.1, read as the reverse complement.
CGACGACTTCGTGCTGCGCTACCTCCGTGCGTTCGGGCCGGCGTCGGTCGCCGACATCCAGAACTGGTCGGGCCTGACGCGGCTGAAGGAGGTGGTCGAGCGGCTCCGCGACCGCCTGGTCGTCTTCCACGACGAGAGCGGGAGAGAGCTCTTCGACCTGCCGGACGCTCCACGGCCCGACCCGGACGTTCCCGCGCCGGTGCGCTTCCTCGGCGAGTACGACAACCTGCTCCTCGGCCACGCCGACCGGACGCGGATCATCCCGGCCGACTTCCCCTGGGCGGCGATGCTCGCGCCCGGCCGCTTCGTGAGCAACCTCCTCGTCGACGGCGAGCTCCGCGCGACCTGGTGGATCGAGCGCGAGGGCGAAGGCTCACGGCGACCCTCGGCATCAGGCCGTTCGGGCGGCTCTCCGAGGCGCGAGCGGGAGGAGGTCGAGGCCGAGGCGCAGCGGATGGTCGACTTCGCCGCGCACGACGCGAAGAGCCGGGACGTGCGGTTCGAGGCTCCGGTCGGCGCCTAGAGGGCTGGTGGGAAATTCGGCCGCAGTCGGGGGCGCTCCAGACCAAGCCGGGCAGTGCGGTCGTTCGTGGCGCGTAGCAGCGCTACGTGTCGCGGGCGAACGTGCTGATCCGGCGCCGTGTCTGGGGCGTCATCCGGCCCGGCGGAATTTCACATCAGGCCTCTAGCCTCGCGAGCGGCGCGACGGCGAGGGGAAGACCGCGATCGGCGCGCCGACCGCCTCGGGCTCCTCGACGCGGGGCTCGAGCGCGCGCATCACCCAGAGCGCGATGCCGACCGCGGCCGCGATCGCCAACAGGAGACAGGCGAGCAGGATGAAGATCCACCCGGAAGAGGCGAATGAGTTCCGCCGCGACTCGATCGCCCTGGCCGCGACGTCCTGCGCCTCGAGGAGCGCCGTCTCGTAGTCCTTTCTCAACGCCCGGCCTGGCCCGAGCGCCGCCTTCGTCGCAGCCTGCCTGTCACCGGACTGGAACAGCTTGAGCTGGCGCTGAAGCGCAAAGATCCAACGCTCGAAGCCGGCCTGCGCTTCGCTCGCCGCGGCACGCTGGGCGTCGTCCTCGGCTGTGATCGTGGCCTCCGAGAACGCAGTGCGTACGCTGAGCAGCCGCTGGTCGATCTCCTCCAGGAACTCCGGGTCGCCGCTGATCAGGAAGCCCCGCTCGTCGTTCGCGATTCCCTTGGCGTTCAACGCCGCCGTTGCGATCGCGACCGCGAAGGGAACGTTGTGATCCTGGAGCTCCGACTGATCCCGGCTCAGGCTCACGATGGAGACGGTTGCGCCGGCGACTGCGACGACGAGCAGCAGGAGCACTAATCCGACAACGGCCAGCACCGCGTAGTCGGGCCTTCTCCTCGCTGCGGTCGGGCCGCTTGCGGACGCCATGTCCACTAACGGTACTGCTGAGATCGCAGAGTTACAACGGCGTACGCTACGGGCCTGGAACAGCGGCGACCCAAGCACCTGGTTCTCATCCTGGCCCGCGAGTTCGCGTCCAATCTCGCAACCGCGACGCTGATCGTGAACGACGATGGGAAGCTCGTCTTCTTCAACGACGCGGCGGAGGCGCTCTTCGGCCGGCCGTTCGCCGGAGTCGGCGAGGTGCCGATCGACGAGTTCACGGCCAGCTTCAAGCCTCGAACGCGGGAAGGCGACCCGTTGCCGCCCGAGCGGAGGCCGGCCCGGTTCGCGCTCGACGAGCGCCGCGCGGTCCACGAGCGCTTCATGATCACGAGCGCCGACGGCGTCGATCGAGAGATCTCGGTCACCGGCTTCCCGCTCTTCGCGCACGCGGACGAGTTCGTCGGGGTGATGACGATCTTCTGGCGGGAGTAACGTGGAGGCCGTATGCGCCTGAAGATCTGGGGCTGCCGCGGCTCGATGGCGACGCCGGGCCCGACCACGGTGGTCTGCGGCGGCAACACGTCGTGCGTCGAGGTCTCGCTCGACGACGGCACGGTGCTCGTGCTCGACGCCGGCACCGGGATCCGGGACCTCGGCGAGCACCTGGCCGAGCGGGGCACCCGCCGCATCCACCTCCTCCTGACCCACCTGCACCTCGATCACATCGAGGGGCTGCGCTTCTTCGCTCCGTTCTTCGACGCGAAGGTGGCGGTCGACGTCTGGGGGCCGCCTTCGACCGTACTGAGCCTCGAGGAGTCGATCGCGCGGACGTTCTCGCCGCCGCTCTTCCCCATCGACCTCCATGACGTACCCGCGCAGGTGACGTTCCACGACGCACCGCGGATGCCGTGGAAGGTCGAGAGCGCGCTTGTCACGGCGGCGCTCGTCGTCCATCCCGGCCCGACCGTGGGCTACCGGATCGAGGCCGACGGATCGAGCGTCGCGTACATCCCTGACCACGAGCCGGCGCTGGCGGGGATCGAGGAACGATCCTCGGACTGGATCTCGGGAGCCGCGATCGCAGAGGGAGTCGACGTGCTGCTCCACGACGCGCAGTACTTCGAGGACGAGTACGAGGCGCGGATCGGCTGGGGCCACTCGAGCGTCGACGACACGATCGCGTACGCCCAGGCGCTCCGGGTCGGGCGGCTCGTGCTCTTCCACCACGAGCCGCACCATTCCGACGAGGTCCTGTCGGGGCTCGAGGGTCACGCGCGGGACCTCGCCCACGGCGAGGACGGCCGTCCGACGCTCGCCCGCGAGGGCATGGTCGTCGAGCTCTCTCCTAGGTGACGAGCCGGCGGGCGCCGACGAGGCGGCTGCCGTAGTGCGAGCCGCGGAGCCGGACGATCTCGACCGTCCTGCCGGAGTTCGGCGCGTGCACCATCCTGCCGCGGCCGATGTAGAGGCCGACATGGCCGAGCCCCGAGAAGAACAGCACGTCGCCGGACCGGAGCCGCGACCTCGCCACGTTCCTCCCGAGCCCGTACAGCGCGTACGAGCTGTGCGGCACGGGTACTCCCAGCCGGCCGTACGCCCAGTAGACCAGGCCGGAGCAGTCGAAGCCGCTCGCCGGCGAGGCGCCACCCCACCGGTACGGCACGCCGACGGCGCGAAGCGCGACCTTGGCGGCGCGCTGGCCCAGCGTCGGCTTCGGCTTCGGAGGCTCGCGCCGTGGCGGGCCGTCGAGCCTCGCCGACGCTGAGGGGGCCACGCACGCGAAGACGATCGCGGCAAGGGCGAACGCAAGCAGACGGCTGCGAAAACGGAGCGGCATAGAGGAGAGAGGAACGTCGGGCTGCGCGAAAACACGCGCGTGTGCGCGGCCCTGGCCTGTTCGTCAGCGCCGCATGGTAGTCACGGAATCGGCCTTGTCAAACCGAAGCGAGCCGGTAGACCCTTCCCGTTGAGTTGGACGCCGCATAGAGCTCGCCGCGCGCGTCCTCTCCGAACGTCGACAAGCCTCTGATCCGGAAACCCTCGCGCCGGACGTCGGTCGCGGAGCCGTTTTCCATCCTGAGGCTCCAGATCGTGCCGCTGCAATAGTCGCCGAAGAAGTAGCGGCCGCGGGCCGCGGGAACGCGGGACCCGCGGTAGACGAAGCCGCCGGTGATCGAGCAGCCCTGGTCGTGCCCGTAGGCGTGTACCGGAAAGACGAGGCGGCCTTGCGGGCTCGGCGGCTTGTCCTCCTTGACCGCGCGCGCCTCCCACACGTCCCACCCGAAGTTGACGAGGGTTCCGAGCTCCGCCCTCGGGATCACGTCGATCTCCTCCCAGAGCCCGGCGCCGACGTCGCCGAGGTAGAGGTCGCCGTTCGCGCGGTCGAAGGAGAAGCGCCACGGGTTTCGGAGGCCGAGCGCGACCATCTCGGCAGCCGGCCTGCGGAGGGACACGTCCATCCGGAGCAATTTCCCGAACGGCAGCGCAACGTTCTGTGCGCGGTTCGCGGGGTCGTCACAGCACTCCCCGTCGCCCAAGCCCACGTAGAGCTTCCCGTCGGGGCCGAATGCGAGCTGACCACCCTTGTGCTCGTCGCCGGGCTGCGGGACGGAGAGGAGCAGGCGTCTGGTCCCCGGGAGCACGAAGGTGCCCGCTCGGTTGGTGCGGTACTCGGCGACACGCGTGATGTTCCCGGCGCCGACGTAGGAGACGTAGACGAGGCGGTTGCGCGCGTAGGCGGGGTGGAACGCGAGTGAGAGCATCCCCTGTTCGCGCCCGAAGACGACGCGCCCTCTGAGGTCGAGGAACGCCTTGCGCAGGAGCCTCCCGCCGACCGCCAGTCGGATCCGGCCGTTCTGCTGCACGACATACAGGCGTCCCGGCGCCGAGCGAGGTGCGACGACGTGCGTGACGAACGCGGTCCGAAGCACCGGGCGAAAGGCGTAGGCGGCCTGCGATTCTCCCGGTGCTGAGGACGCGTCGGCGAGGATCCCGACCGACGCCGCCGCCACCACAAGGGCGGCGAGCGAAGCGGTGGTGCGGTCCACTCAAATATCGTACGGGATATCGTCCTCGGCTTTGCGGCAGAGGCGGACCCGAGTCTGAAGGGCGCGGTGTCGGAGCTGGCGGCCTTGAGCTCGTGCACTCCGCGGTCCCCGGTGATCGTACGCTGACGACATGCCCTGGCTCCCCGAAGGATTCCGTCATCCCGAGCGCGTCGACCTGTCCACCGGCCATCACCTGCGCCCGATCCGTGAATCCGACGTCGACATCGACTACCCGGCCGTGATGGGCTCCCGGGAGCGGCTGTGGGAGAAGTACGGCGAGGCCTGGGGCTGGCCGCCGCCCGACATGTCCTACGAGGCCGACCGGGAGGACCTCGCGCGCCACGAGCGCGAGATCGAGGCTCGCGAGACGTTCAACTACGCGGTGCTCGACGAGGCGGAGACGGAGCTCCTGGGCTGCGTCTACATCGACCCGCCCGACGACGGGTCGGCGCCGGGAACCGACGCCGTCGTCTCGTGGTGGGTCGTGGACGGCGCGGTCGAGCACCGACCTGGAGCGCGCGCTCGACGAGCTCGTTCCGCGCTGGCTCGCCGAGACCTGGCGCTTCAGGTCGGTGCAGTACTCGCCCTAGGAGGGCCGGGCCGCCTCCGCCGGGACCGCGATCGGCGCCTCGCCGTCGTGCGGCGGCTCGATCGTCACCTTCGGGAGAAGCCGGTCGAGCCAGCCGGGGATGTACCAGGCCTTCTCGCCCAGCATCGTCAGGAACGCGGGGACGAGCGTCATCTTCACGAGCAGCGCGTCCACCAGGATCGCCACGGCGAGCAGGAGCCCGAACTCCTTCGAGATCCGGTCGGCCGTGAGGATGAAGGCAGCGAAGACGGTTCCCATGATCAGTGCGGCGGCGACGATGACGCGACCGATCGCGGCGACCCCGTGCTCGACCGCCTCCCGTGTCTTCAGTCCGTGGACGTGCTCCTCGCGGATGCGGCTCATCAGGAAGACCATGTAGTCCATCGACAGCCCGAAGAGGATCGCGAAGGCGATCGGCGGCACGAAGGTCTCGATCGGCCCAGTCCGGTCGAGACCGGTCAGCCCCATACCGTGGCCCTCCTGGATGACCAGGGTGAGCACGCCGAACCCGACGAACGCGGAGAGGATGGTCGTGATCGCGGCGGTCAGTGAGATGACGATCGACCGGAACGCCATCGCGAGGACGATGAACGTGACGCCGATGATGTAGAGGAGGAACAGCGGCAGCCGCTCCATGATCCGGTCGGCGATGTCGATGAACGCCGCGTTCAGGCCGGACACGTAGACGACCGCGTCGCCACCTTCCGTCGCGGCCGGCGCGACGTCGCTTCGCAACGTGTCGACGAGCTGCTCTGTCTCCTCGTCCTGAGGCGCCGAGTCGGGGGTGACGAACACGAGCGCGACGGTCTCGGCATCGTTGAACTGCGGCTCGCCTGCGGACGCGACGCCGTCGAGATCCCGGGCGCCCTCGTAGACCCGCTGCGGGGCCTCGGAGTCGCCGTTCACGTCGACGACGATCGGGATCGGTCCGTTGAAGCCGGGCCCGAAGCCCTCGGCCAACAGATCGTACGCCCGGCGGGCCGTCTGCTCCTCCGGCTGCGTCCCCTGGTCCGAGGCGCCCAGGCGAACCAGCGCCGAGGTGCCTGCGAGAGCGAGGAGGACGAGCAGCATGACGATGAACACCGCACGGGCGTGAGCCGTCACGAACCGCCCCCAGCGGGCGATCAGCGTCTTCTCACGTGCCGCCTCGGAGTCGTCGATCGGGCGGAGGAACGGGACCTTCAGACGGTCGATCTTGTGGCCGAGCTTCGCCAGCACCGCGATCAGCAGCGAGTTCGCGATCAGCACCGTGGTGAGGACGCCTAGCGCGGAGCCGATGCCGAGCTTGGTCACGAAGTCGAGGCCGAAGAACGCCAGGCCTGTGACCGAGATTGCGACGGTCAACCCGGCGAAGAGCACGGCTCGCCCGGCGGACGCCCCGGCTTCGGCGGCGGCATCCCGCGGTGACAGTCCTTCGTGCAGGTACTGCCGGAAGCGGGTGACGATGAACAGCGAGTAGTCGATGCCGACGCCGAGGCCGATCATCGAGACGAGCAGCGGCGTGATCGTGTTGATGTCGGTGAGGCCGGCGAGGACGAAGAGGAGGAGGAACGCGGACATGACGGCGACGATCGCGAGCGCCAGCGGGATCGCCGTCGCCACGAGCGTCCGGAAGACGACGAGCAGCACGATGAGCGCCGCGAGCAGGCCGAGCAGCTCCTGCGTTCCCTGCTCGATCGGCGGGAACTCCGCGTCGCCGTTGAACTCGGCGGTCACGCCGGCCGGCTCGACCGTCTCGCGGACGGCATCCTGCACGGCGACGACCTCTTCTCGATCCTCCGTGTAGATGACCCGGTCGAACTGGGCTTCCGCGTAGGCGATCCGGCCGTCGTCGGAGAAGGTGTCGTCGCTGAACGGATCTCCCACGCTTTCGATGCCCGCCTGGCCCTCCGGATCCGTGCCGATCGGCTTGAACTCGTCCGTCTTGAGCTTCGCGATCGCGGCCTCGACCGCGGCTTTGCGCTCATCGGTGTCGAGCCGCTCGCCCGGTGGTGCCGCGAACACGAGGTTCAGCACGCCGCCCTGCTCCTCTGCGAACTCGGACTCGATCAGGTCGGTCGCCTTCTGGGTATCCGAGCCCGGAATCTCGAACTCGTCCTTCAGGCTGCCGCCGGCCGCCGCCACGAGGACGACCAGGGCGGCGGTGATCCCGAGCCAGGCGAAGACGACCTTCCACGGATTGGACGCGCACATGCGCATCCAGCGCGCAAGTCCGCCGCTGGACAGCCGCTCATGGGCCAGGCGTCGATCGGCCATGTGCGCTTCAACGTCAGGCTGGTTCGGAGGATTCCCTCCCGGGTGCTGGTGCTCAGGCATTGGGGGCCCCTTCGTCGTCGACTTCGTGGGTTCTACCTAAGACGAGCAGGGGCTCCAGAACTCATCGGTCGACCGACGCGGCCGATTCGAGGAATTTGCGGCATCTCACGGCTCGAGCTCGCCGACGGCGATCGGAGGCGGCTCGATCGATCGCGCGGAGTCTGACTCGGGCGCCGGTCGCAGCCCGCGCATGAAGACGGCGGTGAACACTGCCGCGGCTGCCGCCACGACCGCGCTCGCGAGCGCGGCCGTCTGGAGCCCGAGGGTGAACGCGTCCGCGGCGGCGCTCAGTAGCTGCGTGGAGAGCGGCTCGGAGAGCCCTTCGGCCACGGCGACTGCACCGCCGATCGAGTCGCGCGCGGCCTCCGCGTCCTCAGCAGGCAGGCCGGCGGGGATCCCGATCTCGGAGCGGTAGATCGCGATGCCGAGCGTCCCGAGGACGGCGATGCTGAGCGCTCCGCCGAGCTCGGCGCCGGTCTCGGAGATCCCGGAGGCCGCTCCGGCCTGCTCCGGTGGTGCCGATCCGAGGATGAGGTCGTTGGTCAGCGTGAACAGCGGCGCCAGGCCCAGCGAGTAGACGATCGATGCGACGACGATCACCGCGAGCCCGCTGCCCGACTCGACCTGGGTGAGCACCAGGAAGCCGACGGCGCCCATCGCCAGTCCCACCGTCATCACCGTCGAGGGTTGGACGCGACGCACGACCATGGGAGCGAGCATCGAGCCGACCACGAACGCGCCGAACGACGGCAGCGTCCACAGCCCGGCGACGAGAGGCGACAGCTCGAGGACGAGCTGGAGGTACTGGAAGATGAAGAAGAACGTCCCGAAGAGCACGAGGATCCCGAGGGTGTAGACAGCCAGGGACGCGCTGAAGCCCGGCATCCGGAAGAGCCGCAGGTCGATCAGCGGGTCGGCCAGCTTTCCCTGGCGGCGAAGGAAGACATAGCCGAGCGCGAGGCCCGCGAGGATCGCGACAACGGGGAGCCACTCCAGGCCGTCCTGCGCCAGCTGCTTGAGCCCGTAGACGACCGCGAGGATCGCAACCAGCGACAGGGCCGCGCTCACCAGGTCGGGCCGTCCCGCCTCGGGATCGCGGAACTCGGGCAGCAGCAGCGGTCCCAGGACCAGGAGGAGCGCCATCACCGGCACCGCCAGGAGGAAGACCGAGCCCCACCAGAAGAACTCGAGCAGGACGCCGCCGAGAACCGGCCCGATCGCGCCGCCCAGCGAGTAGGCGGTGATCCACATACCGATCGCGAACGTGCGCTGCCGAGCGTTGTGGAACATGTTGCGGATCAGCGACAGGGTCGACGGCGCCACGGTCGCGCCTGCGACCCCGAGCAGCGCCCGGGAGGCGATCAGCATCTCGGCGCTCGTGGAGAACGCGGCCAGGAGCGACGCAAGGGCGAACGCCGCAGCGCCGATCAGCAGCAGCTTGCGGCGGCCGACGCGGTCGCCGAGCGTTCCCATCGTGATCAGGAAGCCGGCGACCATGAATCCGTAGATGTCCGCGATCCAGAGCAGCTGCGCGCTCGTCGGCTCGAGGTCCGCGCTCAGCTGCGGCAGAGCCAGGTGCAGCACGGTCAGGTCCATCGCGTAGACGACGCACGCAAGGAGCAGCACGGCGAGGCCGATCCAGTCCCGACGGCCGGCTTGCGGAGCCTCGTTCGACATATCGGTTAGACGGTAAGGCGGCCGCGAACTCATCGCCGCGTACGCTGCGGACGGTGGGCCCGGGAGCGCCACACGCGCTTGTCGTCGGCGGTAGCGGCATGCTCGCCGGGCTCTGCGTCACTCTCGCGTCGGCCGGTCGGGAGGTCACCGTCGTCGGGCGGGACCCCGGGAAGCTCGACCGCGTCGCACGCCGCGATCCGCACATTCATCCCCTCAGCGTCGACTACGAGGACGTGCCGGCCTTCACGGCCGCGCTGCGCGACGTCGTCGCCGAACGCGGCCCGGTCACGCTCGCCGTCTGCTGGATTCGCTCCTGGGCGCCGCAGTCACTGCTCGCGGCCGCCGATGCCGTCGCCGCTGACGGTCGGCTCTTCCACGTGCTCGGAAGCCAGAGGAGCGGCGCCTCCGAGGCGGCGATCGAGGTGCTGCGGCGTCGCGAGGATCTCCGGTACCGGCAGGTGCAGCTCGGAGAGGTCGCCTCCGGCGAGGGCCGGCGGTGGCTCAGCAACGACGAGATCGCCGCCGGCGTCGCGGCAGCGGTCTCGGCGGACCTGCCCTCGTTCCACGTCGGAACCTAGGGCTCGAAGCGCGTCGCGCGGCGTTGACCTCCTGGGTGAACGGGCCTATCGTCGAGAGTGAGATAGGAGGGACGTATGGCCCGAACGGCGCGTTCATCCTGCGGCTTTAGCGTTCTGCTGACAGCGGCGATCGTCTTCGGACTCGCTGCGGGCAGCGCTCGCGCCACGTTCCCCGGGCGCGTCGGGCCCATCGTCTTCGCGAGTAGCGGCGACCTCTTCGTCCTCGACCCCGCGACCGGAACGACGACCCAGATCACGAACACGCCGACGGCCGACGACGCCGAGCCGGCCTGGTCGCCCGACCTCGGCGAAGGCTTGATCGCCTTCCAGAGCAGGCGCGCGGGGAACACCGACATCTATGTGGTCGGGGAAAACGGCGGCGGGGAGGAACGGCTGACGACGAATCCGGCTGCAGATACCCAGCCGGCGTGGTCGCCGGAGACAGGCAAGCGCCAGATCGTCTTCGTCAGCACCCGGGACGGCAACCCGGAGCTGTACGTGATGGACCGCGACGGGAACAATCCGCGCCGGCTGACGAACGACCCCGGCACCGACGTGGATCCGGCGTGGTCGCCCGACGAGAGCCAGATCGCGTTCGCGAGCAATCGCAGCGGCACGTTCGACCTCTACGCGATGAACCCCGACGGGACGAACGTTCGTCGGCTGACGAGCACCGGCCAGGACGACCGGCATCCGAACTGGTTCCCCAACGGCTCGCTGGTGGCGTTCGACCGGAGCACCGCCGGAGGCCCAGCGAACATCGCCTTCGTCCGGCCCGACGGCTCGGGCTTCGGGCGCCTGACGCTGGATCCGCGCGACGACCGCGAGCCCGCCTGGTCGCCGGACGGCCGGTCGCTCGCCTTCTCGAGCGACCGCGGAGGCACGCTCGAGCTGTACGTGATGCAAGCAAACGGTGCGGGTCAGCGGCCGCTGACATCGGGACGGGCCCCGGCCACGGGCGCCGACTGGCAGCGCGAGGTGCCGCTCGACGTCGAGTTCGTGCTCCCGGTCCTTGCGCCCGGCACGGGAGGCCGCGTCTGCACACAGGCCGGCACCGAGCGGCGGGACACGCTGACCGGTGGGCCGCAGGCGGACGTGCTCTGCGGGCTCGGCGGCGTCGACCGGATCAGCGGCGCGGCCGGAAACGACGTGATCATCGGAGGCCCGGGGCGAGACCGGCTTCTGGGCGGCGCGGGGGCCGACGTGCTGTACTCGCGGGACGGCGCCCGCGATGTGGTCGAGGGTGGGCGCGGCCGCGACACCGCCCGCGTCGACCGGAAACGGGACAAGGTCAAGAGCGTCGAACGACGATTCTGATGGCCAGGGCGAAGAAGCGGCGAGAGCAGAGTCGGAAACGCCGGTCCGCGCAGCCTTCCGCGCCGGGCGCCACAAACGGCGGCGGAAACGGGAACGGCGGAACGGGGCTCCTCGGCGTGCTGAAGGAGGGGCCCAAGCTGGCCGTCTCGCTCGGGGCGATCGTCGGCCTGATCGCAGGCATCCTCGGGCTTGTCGCGTGGTTCAACCCGGATGCGAAACCGAAGCCCGACGCACCGACGGACGCGACGCTTCAGGTCCTCGACTTCCAGAAGCACGTCACGCTGGAGCGATACCTCCGCATGATCAAGCAGGACGCCGGCGCGTACACGCCCGCGCAGCTCAAGCGCGACGGCGTCGTGGCCACCGTCAAGGCGGTCAATGTCACCGGCGTCGAGCGCGCAGATCTCTACTGGACGATGCGCGACAGCGCGAGCGGAAATGACCTCGCGGACGGCCATTACGTCCATCAGCTCGCCGGTCGCTTCAAGATCAAGACAACCGGAGACAGCGGCGGTCGTCCGTTCTGGGCGCCGGCACCGCCCCAGCCGGGCCGGTATCTCGTCCGCTACCAGCTCGAGGCCCCCAACGGGTCGATCCTGAACTCGACGCAGACGAGCGCCTTCGTCGTCGGCTGACGCCATGGCCGAGGCCGCCGGGATCGTCAATCGAGCCGGCCGTGAGGACGATCAAGCCTTCGGCGGGATCCTGTCGGATGCTCCGCAGGAGATCGCGGAGCTGGCGTGTGCCGTTCGCGACCTCGTCTACGACGTGCTGCCGCAGACGGTCGAGGTCGTGTGGCCGAGGCAGGGCTCGGTGGGCTGGGGGACCGGTCCGAAGAAGGTCAGCGAGCAGTTCGCGTATCTGATGCCGTTCAAGCGGCACGTCACGCTCGGCTTCTACTACGGCGGCGAGCTGCCCGATCCGGCTCGGTTAGGGGAACCGCGCGATGTCCGGATTGAGGTCGAGCGGGCCGCCGTCGCGGCACTCCGGCGGCACCCGGTACTCGAGGCTTGACCCGCCGCGGAGCGCGTTCTCGACCAGCTGCTGGCGCATCAGGCGCCGGGCCGTGCTCGCGGAAAGGCCGAGCCGTTCCCCGATCTCGACTCCGCTCTGGAGGGCGTAGCACTCGGTCGTCCCCTCGTCGGACTCGCCGCGGAGATGCCAGGCCTCGTGGGCGAGCACCGCGATCGCGCGGCCGGTCCTGTTCGACCGCACCTCGTCCCTGAACGCGAGCCGGTACAGGTCGAGGCAGCGTTCGGGCGTCAGGTACGTGAGGTTGCCTCCGACGACAGCGACGCCGTCCGCGTGCTGGACGGCACCGACGTAGTCGCCGGCCTCGTCACACCGGACGGTCACCGGCTTCCCGACCACGCGGGAGGCTTCCTGGGAGAAGCGCTGGGCCGCCTCTGCGCGGGTGTTTGCATCAAGCCCGTTCCAGCCGGTGCGGTTCTCGACGAACCAGAAGAGGAGTGCGAGCGCGGCAATCAAGCCGAGCCCGGCGGCGAAGCGGCGAAGCGGGAGCCGCATCCGCTCACGCTCCGGTTCCTCCTCGATGACGGCGGCCGCTTCCTCCTCCTCCTCTGGAGGCTCGCGGGCGTCGTCCAGCAACGCCTCCAGCTCCTCGCCGCTTTCGCCCGAGTAGGGGATCCACAGCTCCTGGTCTTCGTCGCGGACGAGCAGCAGCTCCTCGGCTGTTCCGTAGCCGTACTGCTCCCGGTCACTCGTCTGCGGCCCGCGGTCCGGGCGCTGCGCCGGAGGCTCGCGGAGGGCGCCCACGAAGAAGTGCACCTCGAGCCCGAGCGCGATCAGGAACGGAAGCCAGATCGGGATCGCCGACTGGAGCTCGTACGGCCCGAAGAGCCAGGCGAGGACGAAGACCACGAGCCCGATCCGCAGCAGCGTGGGAGGGCTGGGCAGCCGGTCGGCCAGGTTCCACACCCCTCGACGGTAGCGCCGGGTCAGCTCCTCGCACGATTGACGGCTCCCCTGTTGCCTCCTAGCCTGGGGATTTGCGGTGAGCAGCTACGTGGAGGTCTGGGGCCGAAGCGGGCGGGAGCTTCGGGCGCTGGACTCGGAGCGACTGACCGTCGGAACCCTCGAGTCGAACGATGTAGTCGTGGACGCCGACGGGGTCTCCCGCGTCCATGCCGCGTTCGAGCGCTTCGGCGACACCTGGTGCGTCCGCGACCTCGGCTCTCGCAACGGCACCTTCGTGAACGGAGGAAGGATCATCGGCGAGCGAGCCCTCCACTCCGGCGACGAGATCGTCCTCGGGCGCCTGCGTCTGCTGTTCCACGGCCCGACCCGCGGGAAGGAGACAGCCGCGATCGCACAGCCGCCGCCGGTCACGCCGCGCGAGCGCGATGTGCTGCTCGCGCTGTGCCGCCCGCTGCTGACGGGCGATCTCTTCACCCAGCCGGCGTCGATCCGAGCGATCGCCGCTGAGCTCGTCGTCTCCGAGGCGGCGGGAACGAGGCCGAGGAGCCGACCGCCAGCACCATCGAGGGCCGCTTCGACGTCGGCGACCGCCGACCAGTCTCCCGTCGTCGTTGCCGGCGCGCCTCGCCAACCTCGCATTGCGGCCGCTCACGCTGATCTCCTACTTCCGGTACAAGCTCGTCGCCACCGCCATCAGGCCCCAAATGGGGTGACGGGACTTCGGGCCGAACCTCTTTAAGCGAGCAGAATCGACGAGGTCGACTCGCAGGTTCCTGCGACTCAGCTGCAGTCCGCGGTTCAGCGAATTTGATCCCTGAGCCCAGGGCTCAAGGTGAGGGTCGATCCTGCCGATGGCGGCACAGAGGCAACGACTTCGAGGCATGTGGCTCCGTCGACGCAGTGGCCCGTATTTTCGCGCCGGGTCCCTTAAGCGGCCCGGCCGAGCGCCTGCTAGGTCGGAGCCCGGCCCGTCTGGCCGGGCTCCGTAAGGCGACCTAGACTTAGAGGACGGGCATCCGCGTCCAGGTGAACAACTCGGCGGCGTTGGGGTCGATTCGCAGCTTCAGCCATTCACCGGTTGTCTGACCCTCGACGATGATGCGCGTGAGGTTCGGCGCGGCGGTGCTGACACCGTGGAGCGCACTGCCCGTCGCGAGCGGGCGGTCGACGGTGAAGCGGTGTGAATCGCCTTCGAGGAGCAGCACGGGCTTACCGAACTCGCGCGCGCGGTCGGCGAGCCGCTGGACGATCTCCGTGAAGCCGAGGGGCGTGTTGAACCACATGTCTGCCTGCATCGCCACGACAACGCCGCGCGCCTCCGCCTCGTCTGCGAAGGCGAACGAGCGGTCGAGCCAGGCTAGGGTCGCGGCGAGGCGGGCGTCGTACTCGGCTAGACGCTCGGCCCGCTGCGCTGGTGTCTCCGCCGCACCGAACCACGGCACGAGGCCGTTGTTCGAGCCGACCACGTGCACTGTCGAGAAGACGACCTTCTTTTCCTTCCACAGCCGGTTCTCGACGAACGTCTCGAAGCCGGGCATGTGCGCCTGGGTTTTCAATGACTCGTGCGTCGCGCCGAGGCTCTTGTTGGCGCGCGGGTAGAAGACCGAGCGGAAGCGGGCGAGCCGCTCGGTCGGGATGTATCCGCCCGCGGCCGGGCGGTGGCAGTCGGTCCACTCGTTGTCCCCGGGCGTGACGACGAGCGGGTCCTCCAGCGTGTCGAAGTTGGCGCGCATCTGGTCGAAGTAGGCGTCGGAGCAGAGTGAAGCGCCGTCCTTGATGTCGCCGAGGTGGACGGTGAGCTCGACATCCGGATCGGTGTTGAGGGCAGAGGCGAGCCGCGGGAAGTCGGCGAGCTGGAGGGCACCGTAGGGAGTGTCTCCGATGATTGCGTACGTGATCGCACGCTGACCGCCGTCACTCGTGCGCGCGCCGGAGGATCCGGCGAGGACGAGGGCGAGCGCGGTCAGGGCAACAGGTGCGAACAAGCGGTGCATGCGTTGATCCTCCTTCTGGTGAGTGGTCCCTGCTCGCGCGAGCCGTCGCAGCCTTGCGGACCCGCGCGCCGGCGGATAGACGGGATCACCCCACACTTCTGGGCGACGGCCCCGCGTGACAAGCGGACGGATGCGGGTGAAAATCTGGTTACCTGATGAGTTCACGCGGCAGCCGCGTCCCGCTAGTCGTCGGCCGGCAGGCGGAGCTGGCGGGTCTCGACCGATTCCTCGAGGCAACCGGCGAGCTGCCGGCAGCTCTCGTGCTTGAAGGCGAGGCGGGGATAGGGAAGACGACGCTGTGGCGGGGCGCAGTCGTCGCTGCTTCCGACTCGTACTTCGTCCTGTCGGCGCAACCCGTGGCGGCAGAGGCTGAGCTGTCTCATGCCTCTCTCGCGGATCTCCTCGAGCCGTGCGTCGCGGAGGTGCTGCCGGGCTTGCCGCGTCCGCAGCGGCGCGCGCTCGAGGGCGCGCTCCTCCTCGCCGAGCCGGAGGGAGATCCACCGCAACCGCGCGCCGTCGCGGCTCGGATTCCTCAGCGTCCTTAGGGAGCTGGCGCGTGAACAGCCCGTGCTCGTCGCGCTCGACGATGTCCACTGGCTTGACACGTCGTCGCGTGCGGTGCTCGAGTTCGCGTTCCGTCGGCTTCGCACTGAGACGGTGGCTGTCCTCGTCTCGGTTCGAGCGGATACAGAGGAAGGCTCGCTCGCTTTCGGGCCGACGTTCGAGGGCGAGCGCCTGACGCGCGTCCGGCTCGGCGGACTCGACGTGAGCGCCGTGCAGGCGCTGCTCCGCGAGCGCCTCGGACTCGCACTGACTAAGCCGACGCTGCTCCAAGTCGTCGAGGCCTCGGGCGGGAATCCGTTCTTCGCGCTCGAGCTCGGACGGGCACTCGATCGGCGCACCGCTCCTGTCGCGGTCGGCGAGCCACTCCCGGTTCCGGCCACGTTGAAGGAGCTCGTCGCGCGAAGGCTTGCGCTCTTGCCGGCGGGAGCGCTCGACGCGCTAGGCCTGGCGGCTCTCGCGGGCGACTGTGCGGTCGACCTGCTCGCCCGCGCGCTCGGCACCGACCCGTGGGAACCGCTTTCCCCGGCGATCGACGCGGAGGTGATCGAAGTGACGGACAGCCGTGTCCGCTTTACCCACCCCCTGCTCGCGTCGGTCTCACGCGCCACCATGGACGGCGCCTCGCGGCGCGACGCGCACCGGCGCCTCGCGACGGCTGTCACAGACCCCGAGCAGCGCGCGCGGCACCTCGCTCTCGCAGCAGAAGGCCCCGACCCGAGCATCGCCACTGCACTCGACCGGGCCGCGCGAGACGCGTCGCGCCGCGGCGCTCCGGCCGCGGCGGCAGAGCTCGCCAGACTCGCTGCGGAGCTTACGCCGCCCGACGCCGTGGACGAGCGCGCCGATCGTCTCATCACCGCGGCGGAGCACCACCGGCTCGCCGGCGAGCATGCGGCGACGCGAACGCTCCTGGAACCGCTCGTGGACGTGCTGCCCCCGGGCCCCCGGCGTGCTCGGGCGCTGTTCTGCCTCGGCTGGACAGAAGCGATCGACCGCGGCCGGGAGCTCTGCGAGCAGGCGCTCGACGAGGCAGAAGGAGCGCCTGCCCTCACCGCGGCCATCCGGCACCTACTGGGATACGTCGAGCTCGTCGCCGGGCGGCTCAACCGCGCCCGCGAGCAGGCATCCGCCGCGGTACACGACGCGAAGGCGGCCGGAGACCAGCTGACGTACGCGCACGCGGCGTCACTCCTCTTTCTCGTCGACTTTCTCGCCGGACGCCGGCCATCGGAGGATGCGCTGGCCGATGCGCTCGCGCTCGAGGAGGCGATTGACGCGGCGCCGCGCCCGACCCCGCCGAGCGTCGTCCAGGCGCTCCGGCTCATGTACCTCGACCGTTTCGACGAGGCGCGCGAGGCATTCACGCACGCATTGCGGCGCGCGGCGAATCGTGGTGACGAGGAGATGGTCGAGGCCGTACGCTTCCACAGCGCGAGGCTCGAGCTGCGCGCGGGAAACTGGACGCGCGCCGCCGAGCTCACCGACCAGATCTCCGAGCTGGCCGGGCAGGACCTCGGGCACCGCTCGGGGCTCCGCGCGTGGATCCGAGCGCAGGTCGCGGCCTACGAGGGTCACGAGAGCGCGGCCGCATTTGCGGCCGACGCCGTGACGGCGGGCGGCGGCCTTGAGATTCGGGAGCTCGAGATGCAAGCGCTGCTCGGCTTCGTGGAGCTCTCCCAAGGACACACCGCTGCGTCGGTGCGGCTGCTCGAACCGCTGCCGACGCGCCTGCGCGAACTCGGGTACGGAGAGCCGAGCCACCTCCAGGCGATCCCAAACCTCGTGGAGGCGTACGTCGAAGTCGACAGGCAGGACGACGCTCGTCCACTGGTCGAGTGGTACGAGCGGCGAGCGCGAGCGCTCGACCACCCGCTCGGCCTCGTCCAGGCCGCGCGGTGCTCGGGCTTACTGGCGGCGGCCTCGGGCAACGTGGACGCCGCTGTCGCACACTTCGACGCCGCGCTCGCCTTTCGGTTACCGGAGCCGTTCGAGAACGGCCGCACGCTGCTCGCGAGAGGCATCGCCCTCAGGCGTGCAAAGCGGCGGCGCGACGCGCGCGACGCGCTCGAGGAGGCGTGCGCGATCTTCGACCGGCTCGGAGCGTCGCATTGGGCGGCGCGCGCACGCGGCGAGCTCGCGCGCGTCGCCGGACGAGCGCCTTCGCGCGAGAACCTCACGGCGACGGAGAGCCGCGTCGCGGACCTCGTCGCCGATGGCCGCTCGAACAAGGAAGTCGCGGCAGCACTCTTCGTTACCGTCAAGAGCGTCGAGGCTCACCTCTCGCGCATCTACCGCAAGCTCGGCGTCAAGTCGCGGGCCGAGCTGATGCATCTGTACACGAGGCGCGGCGCGCAGTAACCACGGCTGCGAATCCAACCACCGGTCGCCGCGCCGCCGCTGCAGCCCCATTGACGCGTGGGTAGGAGGCGGAGGAGGAGAACATCCGCCGGTTCTAGGAAAACACGCCGCCAGGCCGCGTCGTTAGGCGAGCGGTGGCACATGACCGAGGCGCCAGACGTGCAGTACTTCTCGCGTCGGCGGGAATGTCAAGCTCCATGACCCTCGCCCTCGCGTCCCCGCCCGCCGAGGAGCCTCAGAAAGGAGCAGCCCGAACCGTGTCGATTTGGCCGATCCGGACAAAAACGGGCCGTGCGCGGCCGGCGGCTACCCGAGCGCCGTGCGCGCTGCTTCGTCGAACGGCGTCAGCTTGATCGGCAGGAGCTGGCGGATGCGGTCGTTGTGGGCGACCGTCTCGTTCCGCAGCCCCTCGATCAGCGGGCGGCGCGACCCCGGCATTCACGGGGGTGACCAGGTGCAGCCACAGCGACGAGAGGCGCGGTGTCAGCACTGGGACCTCGACGATGATCGGGTGCTTTCCGCGAAGACGGGCGATCCGTTCGATCATCTCGCGGTAGGTCATGACCTCCGGCCCACCGATGTCGAACTCGCCTCCGAGCGCAGGCTTGAGCCCGCAGACCCCCGCAAGGTAGGCGATGGCGTCGTTCAACGCGATCGGCTGCGTGCGCGTCGAGACCCAGCGCGGCGTCACCATCGCCGGGAGGCGGTTCACGAGCGCGAGGACCGTCTCGAATGCGGCGCTGCCCCGGCCGACGACCATCGCCGCGCGCAGAGTCGTGACCGGGACAGACGTCGAGGCCAGCCGCTTGCCGGTCTCCCGCCGGCTCCGAAGGTGGGGCGAGAGGTCGGGAGAGTCGTCTCCGAGCCCGCCCAGGTAGACGAGCTGCTTGACGCCGGCGCGTTCGGCCTCGCGCGCAGTCGTCTCGGCGGCCTCGAGATCCTTCCCCTCGAAATCGGTGCTCCCGAGCGAGTGGACGAGGTAGTACGCAACCTCGACCCCCTCGAGCACCCGGGCCACGGAGTGTCGGTCTGTCGCATCGGCGACCTTCCAGGCCACATCGCCGTCCGGCCGTTCGCTGCGCGAGACCGCGACGACGCTGTGCTCGCGCGCAAGCACAGCGAGCAAAGGCTCACCGATCGTCCCCGAGGCGCCGAAGACGGCGACCCTCATCTGCCGGCCTCGGCGATCAACCGCGAGAAATAGCGACGGCTGACCGCCACATGGATTCGGCTCTGCACCCGGTTGTAGAGCGCGCCCGTCCAGTCCGGCCTGCCCTGGCGGGCGGCGAGGCGCGGAAAGAAACCGCGGATCGCCGAGCGAAGGACTACCGGCCCTCCCGTCTGCTCGAAGAGAATCTCGCCGGCGGGACGCTGCGCCAGCAGGCCGCCCTCGATGGGATATCTGCAAGACACAAGGGTTCCAGTCACCTCGATGAGCGGGGCACCGAACCGGAGGAGCGCCGGACCACGTCCCAGCAGGCACAGCTCGAGTGAGCCCTGACGTTGCCGGGCCCGGACGAGACGACCAGTAAACCGTTCGACCTCTCGCCAGTACGCGTTACCTAGCCGCTCGGCACCCTCCGCCGAGAACTCGACCACGAGGTCTCCGAGCTCCGCGCGCTGCTCCGACTCGACGGCACCGTCCTCCGTTTGCCGGTCGCGCGTCTGCCAGCCGTCCACCTCTATGACGCTACTCCTGCTCATCGGTGCATGCTCCTTGCCCGATGACCCCGGTCCCCGAACGTCTTCAACTCGCGAGCGGCGCCGAGGCGCGGGTAACGAACGGACTTCGGGCCGCCACCGCCGTCTGGCTCGGCGGCGGGCGCAACGCCGAGGAGCCGGGCACGTGGAGCGCCAGCAACGAGTGGCTCGTCCAGCGGCTCTCACCCCGGTTCCCCGAGCTCGGCTTCGTCGAGGTTCGGTACCGGGTCAAGTCCTGGCAGCGGCTGGAACTCTGTGTCGAGGACGCTCGAGCCGCTCTGCAAGCGTCCGTAGAGGGGGGCGCGGAGCGGATCCTGCTGATCGGATTCTCGATGGGCGGGGCGGTCGCGGCGTCCGCGGCGGATCACCCGGCGGTGAAGAGCGTGCTCGGCCTCGCGCCCTGGCTGCCGGACCGCCTGCCGCTCGACGCTCTTGCAGGCCGCCGGTTCGCGGTCGTCCACGGAGCATTCGACCGAAACCTGCCCGGGATCCCGGGCGTCAGCGCCGCGAGCTCCCGCCGTGGCCTCGAACGGGCCAGAGCCCAGGCGTCAGAGGTTCAGTACACGCTGATCCCGGGTGGGCTCCACGGCGCAGCGCTTCGGCCACGCTGGGGCCTGACCCCGCTTCCCCGCGCCCGCCGTTGGGCCAAGCTCGTGGCCCGCGAGCTCGAGCGCTTTTCGCGAACCTAGGGAATAACGATCTTGCGAGCTTGTCGCGCGGGCGGGATCCTGACGACCCGCCAGGCGAGCCCGCACTTCTCGAGCGCCCAGATCACCCAGCCGCCCGGGTCGACCTCGAACTTCCGGAGGCCGTGAAAGGCGGACGAAGGGAAGGCGTGATGGTTGTTGTGCCACGACTCTCCGAACGAGAGCCACGAGAGCCACCAGACGTTGCGTGACTGGTCCGAGGTTCCGAACCGCCGCCCGCCCCAGAAATGGCAGATCGAGTTGATCGAGAAGGTCACGTGATGAAGCAGGAAGATGCGGACTGCTCCGCCCCAGATCATCCCTGCCCAGAAGCCGTACCAGCCGCCGATCAGCGCCCACCCGACGAGCGCGGGGATGAGGAGCGACAGGGCGACGGTGGGAAGAAAGAGCTTCGCGATCAGGCGCAGGCCGCGGTCGTCGATCAAATCCTTTGCGTACTTCGCCTTGTCGGCCCTGCCGGCGAGGCTGAACATCCAACCGGCGTGCGCGTGCCAGAGGCCCTTCAGAGCCTCGAGGATTCCGGTGCCGTAGCCCGCGTGCGGGCTGTGCGGATCGCCCTCCTGGTCCGAAAACTGATGGTGCTTCCGGTGATCGGCGACCCAGGCAACCACGTCGCCTTCCACGGCCATCTGGCCCAGCAGCGCAAAGGTGTACTTCACGGGCTTGAAGGTCTCGAACGAGCGGTGTGTGAAAAGGCGGTGGTAGCCGACCGTGATCCCGAACCCGGTCAGGAGGTAGCCGACGATCATGATCGCGATCTCCGTCGGACCGACCATCCGGCCCCAAAGGAGGGCGATCGCCAGAAGGAGGCCGACGACCGGAAAACCGATGCCGACGAGGTTCGCCACCTTGTGAGTCCTGGTCACGGAGTAAGGATGCCCGATCTTCGCGCGCTTAAAAGTACGTCTCCGCATAGTCGCGGCGGAATTCTGCAGAGCAGGACGTTGACGTCGAGCGAGTTCGAAAGAGCGGAACGAGCGCAAGGCCGCCGAAGGCAGCAGGATCGCCGAGCTCGAAGGGCAGGGACTGAGGCGGTGCGAGGAAAGCGTTAGAGCTTTCTAGTCGGGGCCGGGACCCTCTGGTCTTACGGACGCCTACCCTCTCGACGTGGAACCTTCGCTCGCAACGGAGATCATCGCGCGGTCGACGCGGCCCCAGTCGCCCGATCACGGCGAGCAGCACTGGAAAGCCGTCGCCTGGGCGGGCCTTGGACTAGCCGCGCAGGTCGAAGGGTGCGACGGGGAGCTCGTCCTCCTCTTCGCGCTCTTCCACGACTCGCAGCGCTTCAACGAGTTCCACGATCCCGAGCACGGCCTGCGCGGTGGGGAGCTTGCGCGGGAGATGTCTCGAAGCGAGTTACCGCTCGACGGCGAGCGCCTCGAGCGACTCGTGGACGCCTGCACCCGACACGACAAGGGCCAGGTCACCGACGACCCGACGATCGGCGTCTGTTGGGACGCTGATCGCCTGAACCTCTGGCGTGTGGGAACCACGCCGGACCCGCAGTTCCTGTCCACGACACCCGCGCGCGATCCGGGACTCATTGCCGAGGCCGCGTCATTCCACGGCCGTCATTTCAGCTGGAAGGATCTCTTCGCCGGCTACGCCGAGCTTGGTGCCGCACGCTTGCGATTGGAGGCGGGAGGATGAGTAATGCCTGACTCATTTCGGAACGAGTGGCATGGCCGGGCTCGAGTGACTGTGTTCGAACTCCGCGGGAAGGGTGCGCGTACGGGCGCGAGGGGCACACGCTTCCGCGCTCAGGTGGACGCCGGTAAAGCCGACCCGCTCGAGGTGCGGCACTAGTGCGGACAGGCATGACCGCTACGGCGTGACGCCGAGGCAGCGGGGCAGGTCGGACCTGGACGATCGTCGAGCGGGGCGAGCTTCAGCTCCGCGTGTACGCTCGCAAGATCGCGGATGGCTAGACCTCACGTCGGCTGCGGATGCGGATGCTGGACAGTGCCGGGGATCTTTATCGCCGTGGCATTGCTCCTCTACCTCGCATGAGGCCACCGCTCGTCATCGCGCACGCGAGGAAGCGGCTACCCGCAAAACGGGGGTGAAAACAGGCTCCGTCCAGGCGGGCGGGCTCTCGTTCAGCTGCGCGGGTCCAGTTTCGTCGCGACGCGGCCGGCACGCTCGATCTTCTCGACCGTCCAGTAGCGGTCGCTTGCTCGACGTATTGCTCTGCTTCCGGGTAGACGTGAAGTAGCGGCTCGAGCTCCGCTTACGCTACTCGCCGGTGCTCAGCCGAACATCTGGACCGTCACGAAGCGTTCGTGTTCCTGAATGACGCGCTCGGTCGCGGGCGTGACATGGCCCGGGAGAAGAGCGAAATGTGTCGGCGTTCGGCGGATGTGCTCGTACTCGGCGCGAGTCAGTTCGAGCCGTCCATGGCAGTCCGCCGATCCGCATTCGCAGTGAATCGCGAAGCTCTCGACGAGCTGAAGACCGTCCGCGATCTCGTTGATGCGCTCGTTCACCTCGCGGAGCAAGATGTGGCGGTGATGGACAACCTGGCTTTCCGTGTTGGCCGGGATCGCATCTTCTCCAGCCGGCGACAGCTCCCCGACCGAACGATTGCGAGGACCGTCGCCAGAGGGCTCGGAAGACTGGGCGTCCGAGCCCGTGCGCATTTCGGTCGCGCTCATGCGACGCTTTCGCTCGGCGCGTCGCCGACCCGCTTGATCGCGAGGAGGCGGTCGAAACCGGTCACCTCGAGGGCCGTCATGGGTGTGTGCGGCCCGACCAGGACGAGCAACTCGCCTTGTCGTGCGTGCTGCCGCCGGCTCGCGATGAGAAGAACGGCGAGCGTGGTCGAGTCGAGGAAGGTCACCGAGCGAAGGTCAACGACAAGGCGAGGCGCTTCCCGAGTCGTCTGATCCTCGTCGGCGCTCTCGGAGCGGGCGCTTTCCGGCTCGCCTCCAATCGCTCTCGTCAGAGCTTCCTCGACTTCGGAAGCGCGGTACACATCGAGCTCGCCGGCGAGCACAAGCAGCGCCGTCCCGTCGGCGTGCCGCTCGAGGGAAAGCTCGAAGTCGGGACTGAGCGTTTCGGGCCGTCGTGCCGCTTGGCTCCCGTCTTGTGAGCTCTCACCCCCGTGCGCCGATCCGTTGCTGGGAGAATTCTTCATCACTCTGCCGAGCATACCTGATATTTGACGAGGTAGTAACCCCTCCCATGCGGTATTTGATGAGGTATTTGGGCCAAGAATCCACCAACCGGACGCGCCCGCGAGAGGCGGTGAGGAGGTAAGCTCAGCCCTCGTGTCGCAGGCCGATCTTCCCGTGTACAGCATCGGCGCCGTGGAGCGCATGGTGGCGATCCCGGCCGCGACAGTTCGTAACTGGGAAGAGCGCTACGGTCTCGTGAAGCCTGCGCGGAGCGACGGCGGGCACCGGCTCTACACGCGAACACAGGTCGAACAGCTCCGCTTCGTCAAGGAGCGAGTCGACCGAGGAATGCAGCCGGCTGAAGCCCACCGCCTGCTCGGCGAGCGTCTCGAGAGCGGCGGCGACCTCCGCTCCGCGGCGGAAGACGAGCACGCCCCGCGCCTCCTCATCCTGCTCGCCGAGCGTGACCCGTACGCAGCAGAGCTCACCGAGTTCTTCCTGCGAACGGAGGGCTACGAGGTCGTTTCCGCCCTCGATTCCGACGACGCCGCGCGAAAGTTCGACCAGCGCCTCCCGCAGCTCGCCGTGATCGAGCTGCTCATCTCGGGCGGAACGGGCGCCGAGCTCTGCCGGCGTCTCAAGGAAGCCGGCGTTCCCGCGTGCCTGGCGATCTCGGCGCTCCAAGCACGTGACCTGGCCCTCGCAGCCGGCGCCGACGCGTTCCTGCAGAAACCGCTCGACCCGCTGCAGTTCGTCTCAACCGTGAAGGACCTGCTCAGGACGAGCGCGTTTCTGCAGGGACCAGGTTCCGGATGAGCGAACGTCTCTCGAGCGGGCATCCGCGTCTCGACGGCGTGCTCGGCGGCGGCCTCCCCGCGAACGCGATCACCATGGTGATCGGACTGCCTGGTTCGGGCAAGACGATCCTCGCGCAGCAGTACCTGTTTGCGAATGCGACGAGCGAGCGGCCCGGCCTCTACCTCGCCACGGTGTCGGAGCCGTTCGACAAGATCCTTCGGTACGGGCAAACCCTCCGCTTCTTCGATACCGAAGCGATCGGCAAATCCGTGTTCTACGAGGACATCGGCTCGCTTCTCAACGAGCGCGGCCTCGCCGGCGTCGTCGAGCAGGTGAGCGCCCTGATCAGGGAGCGCCGTCCGGGGATCATTGTCATCGACAGCTTCAAGGCGCTTTCGGCTTATGCGACGGCCACCGAGTTCCGCCAGTTCCTCCACGAATTCGCCGGCCGTCTATCCGCGTTTCCGACCTCGTCTTTCTGGGTCGGCGAGTACGGGGAGGACGAGGCGGCTGCGGCGCCCGAGTTCGCCGTCGCGGACGGGATCATCAGCCTCTCAACGACACAAGCGGTCGAGCGCGAGTGGCGCTCCCTCCGCGTCCTCAAGCTCCGCGGGAGCGAATTCTCCCCAGGCCAGCACGCCTATCGTCTCTCCGCGAACGGCATCGACGTCTTCCCGCGACTCGCCGACACGATTGACATCACCAGCTACGCGCTCGACGGGGCGCGGCACTCGTCCGGAATCGCCGCTCTCGACGAGATGCTTGCAGACGGATACTGGCCGGGCGCGTCGACCCTCTGCGTCGGCCCCTCCGGGTCCGGAAAGACCCTCATGGGTCTGCATTTCATCTTCAACGGCGCACGTCAAGGCGAACCGGGCGTGGTGGCGACGCTCCAGGAACACCCGACCCAGCTCGCGCGGATCGTCAAAGGGTTCGGGTGGTCGACCGACCAGGACGGCGTCGAGCTCATGTACCGCTCACCGGTCGACATCTACATCGACGAGTGGGTCTACGACCTGCTCGACGCGATCGAGCGCACGGGCGCACGGCGCGTTCTGATCGACAGCCTCACCGATCTTCAGTACGCCGCGCCGGACCAGGTTCGCTTCCGGGAATACATGTACTCGCTCGTTCAGCGCTTCTCGCGTCAGGGGGTGAGCCTGTTCATGACCTCGGAGCTGCCCGACCTCTTCCACGTCACCCGTCTCTCGGAGTTCGGCGTCTCACACCTCTCCGACAATGTCGTGCTGCTCCAGTACACCCGCGACAAATCGACGGTTCGGCGCGCTCTCACCGTTCTCAAGACCCGCGCGAGTCGCCACGAGCCGGCGATCCGCGAGTTCAAGATCACTCCCGAAGGGATCGTCCTCGGCGACCCGTTCGATCCGCGGCAGTCGTTCGACTAGATGTGGGACCCACAGACCTGCCGCCCTGCCGACTGCGGGACGGAATACACGCGCTGTGAAGTCGTCCTTGCGACGGCCTGACCTTCCACGACCTTCGGCACACGTGTGCGTCCCTCAGAGAAGCACCGGCGCGAGCACCGAGTGAGAAGCGACGACGCGACGCCGTTCTCGATTTGGCTGACGAGACGCTGCTCGTCGTCACTACGGGCAGCAACCCGCGCGGGCGGACGAAGACTCGTGGCTCGAAAAGGACGATCGACCTTCCGCCGCTCGTCGCGCAGTTGCTACGTGAGCAGCTCCTCGCGCGCTGGCACACATCCGGCCGTCTCGTGTTCCCAGCTCCCGAAGGCGGCGTCTGGAACCATGATCGCGGCGGCCAATCGAGCCGGTGCTGGGCAGACAGTGACGATCAAGTCGATCGCCGAACAGCTCGGGCACACGGACGGCGGCGTCCTCGATCCAGATAACGCCCGACCAGCTCGCGGTGCGTGTAGCACGTGGGTAGTCGGCGGGCAACGACGGGGAGGTGGTTCCCGCAAAATGCCTGCAAATCGAAACGGGAGCGACGGGACTCGAACCCGCGACCTCCGGCGTGACAGGCCGGTTCGAGGGTCACGACGATCGCCGACGATGGACGCGCAATCGCTCTATTCATGCGGTTTTGCGGGCCTCTCGCGATCCGATTCGCATCACTAAGCGAAACCGATCTCAGACGTTTGCTGCCCGTTTGCTGCCCGGAATGACCCTCAGAAAACGGTGTACGCGACGTCCGTCTCGAGCTACGACTGCTAACGGTCGAACGAGCATCCCTCCTCGCGATCGAGGTGATTGAGCGTCACGGCGCACAGGGCAGGGCGATCATCCATGGCCGTCCTCTGACGCAAGTCGAACTACAAGGGGCTCAAGTCGGCCGACACTGCGGCTCGTTCGATCTGGCGCTGGATGAAAAGTGCCATGAATGAGGTCGGTAGCACCGAGTGGGATGGTCCGAGCCGTTGAACGAGTTGCTCGACTTTGTCGGGCAGCGGGTAGCGGTGTATATCGATGGGGCCCGGAGACTGGCTGGCTTCCAATCGCCTACCTACGCGGCGTGCTCACTCGTGGAAACGGCGGAATCGCCGATGCTGGGCCGGAGGAGGCGCTGTTGTTCCGAGTGGCTGTTGAGGCCGCCACGCAGGTACGACAGCGGCTTCCTCCTGCTTCGCGAGCGCTTCGTCGGCGCACGTTGGTAGTACCCGCACTCGACTGTCGATCGAAACGACGGATGGAACGCTTCACGTCTTCCTCGATCCGGACGTTCCGCCACGCTTGACGTACTCCCTCCGGACGGGTCCTAAGTAGGGCGAGCGCGTTGTTTGGGTCACCGCGCTGGCAGTTCGATTGCTGCTGTCGGACGTCGCCCAAGCAACACCTACGGACACCTCGATCGCGAGTCGTTGATCGCGTCCGCCAAGTGCTCGAGGAGCGTGCCCGTCCGGAACTCCCGTATAGTCGCCTAGGACACCCACACTAGTAGGCGTCGCGTACGCTTGCGTCTCCGAGTCGATGGTGCTGCAGCTTCGAAAGCCGCGCGTGTCAGAGTGCGCAGATCGTCGTCAGAGATCTCCCTCTGCGAGTTCTATCGAACGGCCTGGGCATTAAGTGCAGCCTCAAAAATGTTGCGCACGTACCTCGCATTTCCAAAGCTCTCATCTCGTACAACGTCAGCGAGAATCTGCCGAGCATAGTTCTCATCATCGGGAGCTAGTTCGTAAGTGTGGTCGGCGCACAGCTTTTGAAGGATTGCAAGCAACTC
Organism: uncultured Actinomycetes bacterium; assembly: GCA_963798935.1. GTDB lineage: Bacteria > Actinomycetota > Thermoleophilia > Gaiellales > Gaiellaceae > JACDAN01. The sequence continues at coordinate 82,073 of CAWCVG010000036.1, read as the reverse complement.
CTCATCGCTGTAGTCGGGGAATTGAATGGTTCGCGAACCGGACCGAAGCCCTGGGTTCGAGCCGAGGAACTCGTTCATGAGGCGAGGATAGCCGGCCACGATCACTACAAGGCGTCCCCGCTCATCCTCCATGCGCTTGAGGAGCGTGTCGATCGCCTCGTGACCATACGAGTCACCGTGTAGAGCCGACCGAGCAAGTGTGTACGCCTCATCGATAAACAGAACGCCGTCGCGCCCCTGATCTATGACGGTATTCGTCTTGATTGCGGTCTGCCCGAGATACTCTGTAACAAGGGCGGACCCGTCTGCTTCTACGAGGTGCCCATGCGAAAGAAGCCCTAGGCTGCGATACATCCGGCCAATGAGCCGTGCAACAGTGTTCTTGCCGGTACCGGGGTTGCCAGCGAACACGAGGTGCCGGGTTCTTTCATCACTCGGCAACCCTCGCTCGCGCCTGAGCGTCTGAAGCCGAAGGAACGCAATCAGGTCTCGCACCTGGGTTTTTACGGGCTGCAGCCCGATGAGTGCATCAAGTTCTCGAAGGAGTTCATCAAGATTAGGAGTGACTTCTTCGCTCTCGCCGGCCGCTTTGGGCTCGGGAGGAGCATGGAGACGAACTGGCATAACGAGATACCGTGGGTTCCTCTTCGAGTTGGTAATTACGAGTGGCGTCAGAGGACCGGAGATGAGAAGTTCGACGTCCTGCGCCTCGTTCGTCGCTGCGAGACCATCCGAGAGATAGGAGCTGTTAAGCCTTACCGCCATCGCCTTTCCGGTGTACTCGACCCTCCACTGGCCGAACGCTCTCGATTCGTCGGCCGCCATCAGAGCGAGTTCGTTGTTCTGGAGGCGACGCGCGACGCCTGTTGCACCGCTCGACTCCTCGCCACCAGACGCCAGCGGTGGTAACGCTTCACATGCGCGCGACAGCGCCGCTTCTCAGCGCACGACGGTCAACTGACGATGGTCGAACCGCTCTCGCCATCCGTGGGAGCGAAGAGCATTTCGACATCGGGGAACTGCCCGAGGATGATGGGGCACCGTCGCAATACAGAACCGAGCCTGAGCCACAGCATTTGTCCGTCACTGCTCACGGCCACCGTGCTCGCGCTCGCTGGAACCGACGAGGTTGCCGCAATCAGGGAGGCTTTCTCGACGACCGCTTCCAGCGCCCCTCCCGAAGCGAGTAGGGGTATGGATGCCACGCACAGGCGATAGGAGTCTGTCGCCGCGATCGTCATTCGCGCCCCGAGGACCTTCAGGAAGACCCCTGTCAAGAGAGGTCTTGACGCGTCCGTAGAAGCTGCGACAGCGACTTTCGATAAGGAGGACACAAAGGCGGTAGCCGGAACCTCGACAGCTGTACTAGCCAAGGCCGATGGAAACCCGTCATCCACGAACGAAGCATAGGCAGCTGATGCGCCGCTGCTCGCGTTGGCGAGGAGATCGACGGCCACGCGACCTGATGGCACGCCGCTCAGGGTGGTGTGTGGGATCGAAACCGAAGCGCCGCGACCACATTCGCCCGCATCCTCGCCCTGCTCCTGCTCAGCTTGTTCGTCGCCGAATTGAGGCGCAGCGGCCCGCGATGCGAGCCAGCGGAGCGGCCAGCCGACGAACACGGTCGCTCGGGCACGGGCTAAATCGACCTATCCGCAGGCTGGCACGGCGAAGTCGTGCGGACCGAGCCGCCCCGGCGCGTTGACGCTGCGCGCCGCCAACTTCTCGCTGCCGGTGTCTCGTCGAGCAGGGAGCCCCGCGGCGGCGGCCCAGCCCGGCGGCGGGCGCAGCGAGTCGCGGTGTTGATCAGCGGCCATTCTGCGTACGGGTCGGGCGGCGGCGCGGGGAACTCGTCGAAGCTCACGGAGGTCTTCCCGCCGATAGACCGCAAGGCCGCGGCCGGTGAATTCCGGCCGGCCGAGGTGCTGACGAAGCCAGCGCCTGAGCTCCGCTGGCTGCACGCCGGCGGCGAGTGGCGCGGCTACCGCTTCTGGATCTGGGTTGCGAGCGGCCCCGACGCCAGCGAGGAAGACCGGCGACTGGCGCTCAAAAGTGCGGCATCGCTCGCCGTCTCGGGCTGCTGGCGCGACGCGATCGACGACTGCCCGGACGGATGATGCCGATTCGCCCCCAAGGTGCTTGCTACCACCGACTGCTTTTGCGAGGAGGAAAGGAGAAAGCGGCTACCTCACGGCCTCGGTCTAGTGAAGTGAATACCCTGAACTCGGAATCGTGCATTCGACACCTGAGGGTTCTTCCGGTGGGGCCGCCGAGGGTAGTCCGCTGGGCTGCCACGGACCGCGACGAGAGCCAAAGGTGTCCGGACCCGTGTCCAGGATCGGCGCCGCGCCGAGAGGGTTCAAGAGCGGCAAGGGGATCACCGAGCGGAAGACGGCGAAGGGATTTGTCGCCGACAAGATCGGGGAGTGCCCGGTTTGCTTCACGTGGCATAAGCTCTACGGCGGTTCGATTCCGTCGCATACCCGCGGCCACGCGACTTACGACCCGTTTCCTTCGCAGACAACGTGAGTCGCGATACCTGCGGGCGCTCAAGCCCTGAGCTCGGGTTCCAATCGCAGTACGTGCGATCCTCGGCCGCGTCGCGCGCCACGAGCCTCCAATGTCGCGAGGCGGCAACTGACCGGAGGTCATTCGTTGCTGCACAGACGCGCCCGTTAAGGTCGCGGGGCTGAAGCTCCGCGCCTGTCCGAGTCACGCGTGACCGGTTTCCCGGGTAGAGGCCGGTGCACGACGCGAGATTCCCACGCGGAAACAGGTCCTTTTTGCAGGTGATTCACGCTGAAAAGGGGACGGATGAGAATGCTGTCGGGCAGCAAACGCGTTTCCTGAGCGCCAGGGCTTCTGTCTGTTCAGACAACAGAAATGCCTATTTGCAGGCACTTCAAAAAACGGGAGCGACGGGACTCGAACCCGCGACCTCCGGCGTGACAGGCCGGTACGGGGATCCCGACGATTGACGACGATGCAGGCGGAATCGCTCTATTCATGCGGCTTTTCGGCTTTCCGCGATCCAATTCCGCATGGTTGAGCGAAGCGGATTTCAGACGTTTGCTGCCCGTTTGCTGCCCGGAGCCCCATGCGGATTCGGGGCTTCGATGGAGGAGAACGGACCTGCGTTAGAGGAAGCTGCGATGAATCGCGTCTGCGTCGACCTCCCAGACCGCGAGGGCGACGGCCGCGGACGACGAGGTGCGCGTAGCGATTTCCGGGTCGATCAAGTCTCGGCGGTCCACGACCCGTCAGCGGGGCGCGCGGTAGCCGGCGGCGGGATCTGAGATCGAGCCTAGGTGCGGGCCGCGGGCTGCTTCGGCAGCAACCGGTGGCCGTCGACGACGGCGGTAGCGACGTCGATCAGTTTGTGGTTCGCGGCGCGTGCCTCGGCGCGCAGCATGTCGAACGCGGTCACCTCATCGACCGCGTGGCGTTCCATCAGGATGCCCTTGGCCCGCTCGGTGATCGCGCGGCGTCCGAACGCGCCCTCGAGATCGTGGTACTCGGCGAAGCGGCGCAGGACGATGTCGATCGAGCTCTGCCAGTCCTCGCCCTCCGCATCGGTGATGTAGGCGAAGACGCCGCGTTTGGATGCTTCCTTCAGGAAGCTCGGGTCCGGAGCGTGGAGAAGGACGATCACCGGGCAGGCCGCTTCCTGGACGATCTTCTCGATCAGGCCGAGCGCGTGCTCGGAGCTCTCGCCGAGCCCGACGAGCGCGACGTCGGGTCGCTCCCTGCCGGTGACGGGCCCGACGTCTGCGACATCGATCTCGCGCGCGATTACGTCGTGCCCGAGCGCGGCGACAATCGGGGCGAGGAGCGCCAATGCGTCTGTCCGCTCGTTGGCAATCAGGACGCGCAGGTGCTCGGTTTCGCGCTCGCTCATTCGCCCGCCGCTCAGATTGTGTCAACGGAGTCTAACGCCGGGCCGATCGCGCTACAGCGCGTCGCTGGACAATCCGAGGTCCAAGGAGTAGGGTCGATCTGTCCCGCTCCAACTCTTGGCGGGCGATCTCTTCCGGCTCCAGCCCTCGGCCGGTCGTGTGTCGACTCCAACTGCGGTCGGCGCGGCAGGCAAGCGGAAGGAGTCGCCATGTCCCTCTCCCCTCCGAACCCAGGCGACCCACCTGGCCGGCGGGATGGGCCGTGGGTGAGGAACGTGGTCGCGATGCGGATCGCCCGATGGAGTATCGGGCGGAAGTGGCTCCGGCCCATTCTGGTGCCGGCGTCAACGCGGCAGTGGGTTCTCGCCGTCATTCTCGGAGCAGCGTTGCTCGGGGGGCTCAACTCGAGAGGCTGACGCGCGGCTTGCAGCCGCGGCGGCCCCCGGGACGGACAGGTCGACGGTAGCGGCGGCCGACGGTGGAAGCCTCGACAACGGGGCAACGAACACCGGCACGATCGCGCTCGCGGGCGAAACCGACGTCTGGACGTTCACGGCGAGCGCTGGTGATCGGATCGCGGTGCATATCGGTGAGATCACCCAGACGGATGATTTCCAGCCGTGGATCCGCTTGTGGTCGCCGACCGGCGGGAGCCTGGGGATCAGTCGGGCGCGGATGCGGCGCGGATCGAAGCGGTGGCGCCGTCGGCGGGGACATATGTCATCTGGGTCGCGAGCGCCGACAGCGGCGTCGACGGCAGCGGCACGTATCGGTTGACGATGGCGCATTCGCCGGGGCCGATCACGGTCTCGGCGGGCGACGAGGGTGGTCCACTGACCAACGGGGCGCTGCACAGCGGCGAGATCGTGCAGGGCGACCTCGACGTGTGGACGTTCACGGCGAGCGCTGGTGATCGGATCGCGGTGCATATCGGTGAGATCACCCAGACGGATGATTTCCAGCCGTGGATCCGCTTGTGGTCGCCGACCGGCGGGAGCCTCGGGAGTCAGTCGGGCGCGGATGCGGCGCGGATCGACAGCGGTGGCGCCGGTCTCGGGCACGTATCTGGTCTTGGTCGCGAGCGCCGACAGCGGCGTCGACGGCAGCGGCACGTATCGGTTGACGATGGCGCATTCGCCGGGGCCGATCACGGTCTCGGCGGGCGACGAGGGTGGTCCGCTGACGAACGGGGCGCTGCACAGCGGCGAGATCGTGCAGGGCGACCTCGACGTGTGGACGTTCACGGCGAGCGCTGGTGATCGGATCGCGGTGCATATCGGTGAGATCACCCAGACGGATGATTTCCAGCCGTGGATCCGCTTGTGGTCGCCGACCGGCGGGAGCCTGGGGGATCAGTCGGGCGCGGATGCGGCGCGGCATCGAAGACGGTGGCGCCGGTCTCGGGCACGTATCTGGTCTTGGTCGCGAGCGCCGACAGCGGCGTCGACGGCAGCGGCACGTATCGGTTGACGATGGCGCATTCGCCGGGGCCGATCACGGTCTCGGCGGGCGACGAGGGTGGTCCGCTGACGAACGGGGCGCTGCACAGCGGCGAGATCGTGCAGGGCGACCTCGACGTGTGGACGTTCACGGCGAGCGCTGGTGATCGGATCGCGGTGCATATCGGTGAGATCACCGACAGACGGATGATTTCCAGCCGTGGATCCGCTTGTGGTCGCCGACCGGCGGGAGCCTGGGGAGTCAGTCGGGCGCGGATGCGGCGCGGATCGAAGCGGTGGCGCCGGTCTCGGGACGTATCTGGTCTTGGTCGCGAGTGCCGACAGCGGCGTCGACGGCAGCGGCACGTATCGGTTGACGATGGCGCATTCGCCGGGGCCGATCACGGTCTCGGCGGGCGACGAGGGTGGTCCGCTGACGAACGGGGCGCTGCACAGCGGCGAGATCGTGCAGGGCGACCTCGACGTGTGGACGTTCACGGCGAGCGCTGGTGATCGGATCGCCGTGCATATCGGTGAGATCACCGCACACGGATGATTTCCAGCCGTGGATCCGCTTGTGGTCGCCGACCGGCGGCGAGCCTCGGGATCAGTCGGGCGCGGATGCGGCGCGGATCGAAGCGGTGCGCCGGTCTCGGGGACGTATCTGGTGCTCGGTCGCCAGCTGCCGACAGCGGCGTCGACGGCAGCGGCACGTATCGGTTGACGATGGCGCATTCGCCGGGGCCGATCACGGTCTCGGCGGGCGACGAGGGTGGTCCGCTGACGCAACGGGGCGCTACACAGCGGCGAGATCGTGCAGGGCGACCTCGACGTGTGGACGTTCACGGCGACGGCCGGGACTCGCATCACGGTCAACGTGAGCCAAACGTCCGAGACGGATGATTTCCAGCCGTGGATCCGCTTGTGGTCGCCGACCGGCGGGAGCCTGGGGAGTCAGTCGGGCGCGGATGCGGCGCAGATCGAAGCGGTGGCGCCGGTCTCGGGGACGTATCTGGTCTTGGTCGCGAGCGCCGACAGCGGCGTCGACGGCACAGGCACCTACGGGCTGACGTCCACACAGACAGGCGGGCCGCCTCCTCCGCCCCCACCACCACCGCCTCCGCCCCCACCACCACCGCCTCCGCCCTCACCACCACCGCCTCCCACAACGCACACGCTGACGGTGACCAAGGCCGGCTCCGGCTCGGGGACGGTGACCAGCTCGCCAACGGGAATTGCTTGCGGGGCGACCTGCGCGGCGCAGTTCAACCACGGCACCTCGGTCACCCTCACGCCGAGCGCGGCGTCGGGCTCCCGGTTCAGCGGCTGGTCAGGAGACTGCTCGGGGACAGGGGCCTGCGTGCTCACGATGAACGCGAACCACTCGGTCACTGCGGGCTTCGCCAAGGTGCTCAAGTGTCACGTGCCGAACGTGGTCGGAAAGCGGCTCGCGAAGGCGAAGGCGCTGATCAAGCAGCGGCACTCCCGGACGGGCACGGTGACGAAGGCGTACTCGCGCAAGCGCAAGAAGGACGTTGTGATCGGGCAGAGCCGCCGACCGGGGCGGATGATGCCGGCGAACACGAAGATCAACCTCGTCATCAGCCGAGGCCGCAGACGTTGATGGCAACGACCCGCAGCGAGAAGATGCCGGCGTGCGCCGGGTCTTGACGACACGTCACCTGGCAGTGGTATGCGCAGCGGTCGCCGGAATCCTCGCGAGCTCAATGCCGTTGACCGCGAGCGGAGCACCCCCCTCTCCGTCGAGCACAAGGCTGGTCGAGGTTGTGGCAGCAGCGTCAGGATCCGCTGATACCGCCAGCCGAAGAACGTATCGGCTTCGCTGGCCTGCGCGTGCAGGACAACGCACCACGTACACGCTGACGCTGAACGCCGTGCGGCCACGGGCGATCAGCCTGCGGGTATACGGAATCGAAGGTGCCCCGCGGCTTTGGTTTCGACTTCCTCGTCGCCTGTGAGCATCGCGGCCCCGCAGCTCTCAACTGGAACTGGAAGCAACGAGGTAGCGCCGTTCGCATCACCGTGAAAATGATCACCGGAAAGTGCTACCGGCCCGGCCCGCAGGTCGCGGCGACGTTCGCGGCCCTCAACGTCACTCTCACGCCGTGAGCAAATCCGTGCGCGGCTACGGATTGTCGTCGCCGCGCTTGTGATCCTGATCGGAACCGCCGCCTGCGGCGGCTCGGACGGCAGCGAGAACGCGAGCGCAACGACCACGACCGCGCCGGTGAACGAGAACGTGAGCGTGCAGATCACCGCGCCCGCCGATGGGAGCTCGATGCGGGCCGACCGGGTGACGGTCAGAGGCACCGTCGACCCGCCGGATGCGGCCGTGCAGATCCTCGGCCGACCGGCGCAGGTCGGAAACGGCGTCTTCACAGGCTCGGTCGCACTGAACCGTGGCGCGAACACGATCGACGTCGTCGCGAGCACCGCCGGGGCGGCGCCCGCGTCGGAGACGGTCACGGTGACGCGAACCGCGCTGCCCCAGGCGCGAGGCGCCCGAACCGCTCCGCCTCGGCCGAGGCGCTCGTGCCGAACCGCGACCGGGAGCCGTGTCCCGTTCGCTCGCGCGACGGACTGCGGCGGCGGGCTGACCGCGGGGGCGCGGACATCGTGTCCGTTCGCCGAGAACGTCAGAACGAGCTTCGAGCAGTCCGGAGCCGGCGTGCTCGAGGTCTACAGCCCGACGACCGGGCAGACGTACCGAATGTACTGCACGACCGGCGCGACCCATGTCTGCACAGGCGGGAACGGCGCCTCGGTCTACTTCCCCGATCGCGGCGTCGTCACGGGCTACGAAACCGATACCTGCGGAGGCGGCCTCGTCGTCGGCCCGAACACCACCTGCGGCTTCGCCGAGAACGTCCGGGCCGAGTACCTGCGCGGCGGCCCCGGCTGGATCAACGTCTTCAGCCCCGCGACCGGCCGCACCTACGACATGTACTGCACCGGTAGCTCGCCCCACGTCTGCATCGGCGGCAACAACGCCGCGGTCTACTTCCCCTAGCGAGCGAGCAACACAGTCGAGGGAAAGGCCGTCTGCAAGAGGTGGGGACCGGGTGCCGAAGCACCAGCTCTGACCTCACGCAAGGCCGTGCTCGTTGCGCGACGGGTCAGCCGCAGTGATCGAGTGTCTCGAGCCGCTCGAAGCTCGATCGAGCGTGTGCAGACAGGTCATCGAACCAGCTCGTCGGATACGACGGGTGCGCCCGCTCGTACGGGACCGCAGCCGAGTCGAAGGTGCGCCCCAGCGGTCTCGCGCGGCTTTCTCAACGCGTCAGATTGTCCCTTCGCGGTCGCAGACTACGGTGACCGCAGGTCATTCGTTGCCTCACGAGACGCGGTTGGCTACGCAGCCGGACATCGTTGTACGATCAGTCAACACAAAGCGCCTGTTTGCAGGAGCTTTGGACACACAACTGGACACGTCGCGCTTATGCGATGCTGCCCGTTTGCTGCCCCAACTCGGATTGTGGCGTCCGACTAGACAACGCAAAGCGCCTATTTGCAGGTATTTCAGAAGACGGGAGCGACGGGACTCGAACCCGCGACCTCCGGCGTGACAGGCCGGCGTTCTAACCGAACCCGCGACCTCCGGCGTGACAGGCCGGCGTTCTAACCAACTGAACTACGCCCCCAATGCGTAGGGATACGCAGTCTAGCCGCGACTAGATCGCGGTCAGGCCCAGCTGGCGCAGCAAGGTAACGCCGTCCGAGTAGACGTCCTTCCGCGCGACGAGGCCCTCGGCAATCGGGATCACGTCCATCCCGCGGTACTCGACGCTCCTGCCGGTCGGCTCGACCTCCATGCCGGCGCGGTTCATCTTGCCGAGATGGGTGCCGCGCGCCGTCCACTCCTGGACGACGAGGTCGTCGCGGATGTAGCGCCGCCGCGTCTCGAACTCCAGATCCGGGAAGACGGTGAAGATCCCGCGGATCGCGCTGCCGATCGCCTCCCGGCCGACGTTGACGTCTCCGGTCGTGTGGTTCTCGAAGACGGAGTCCGTCGGTGTGCAGGTCGACGATCGCGTCGACGTCGTGCGCGTTCCAGGCCGCGTTGTAGCGGTCGATCAGCTCCTCGAGGGCAGTCCCGTCCATTGAGGCTGGCTAGCGTACCCCGCGAGTGACCCGCCTCGACTGGATCATCCTCGCGGTCGTCGCAGGCACGGCGCTCCTCGGTTTGTGGCAGGGACTGACGCTGAGTGTGCTGTCCGCCGCAGGCGTCGTCGTCGGCGCGCTCGCAGGCGCGAAGCTGGCGCCCTACGTGCTCGCCGAAGGCTCGGTGTCGCCGTACACGCCGCTCGTCGCGCTGCTCGGTGCCGTCGTCGGGGCGATCGTCATGGAGGTGATCGCCTCGTCCGTCGGCATCTCGATCAAGCAGCGGCTCCGGGCCAGTCCACTCAGGCTCGTGGACGCCGCCGGCGGGCTCGCCTTCGGCATCGTGATCGGCTTCGCCGTCATCTGGATCCTCGCGGCCGTGGCCCTGCAGCTTCCCGGCCAGCTCGAGCTGCGGCGAGACGTGCAGCGCTCCGTGGTCGTCCAGGAGCTCAACGAGCTGCTTCCGCCGCGCGACGTGCTGAACGCGCTGGCGCGAGTGGATCCGTTCCCGTCGATCACCGGGCCGCTGCCGGCGGTCGACCCGCCGGATCGGCAGATCGCCGGCGATCCAGAGGTCCGCACCGCACTGTCGAGCGTAGTCCGCATCCTGGGAACGGCGTGCGGGCTCGGGATCTCCGGGTCCGGCTGGGTCGCAGGCCCGAACCTCGTCGTGACCAACGCGCACGTGGTCGCCGGTCAGACGGACACGACTGCGGACGGCAGGTCGGCAGTCGCTGTCGCCTTCGACCCGCGCAACGACGTCGCGGTCCTGCGTGTCGACGGGCTGAGCCGCCGGCCGCTCGCACAGTCCGAGGCATCGCAAGGGACACCGGTCGCGATCGCCGGCTATCCGGAGAACGGCCCGCTGAGGGCGACTCCGGGGCGAGCGGGTGGAACCGCGACGGTGCTCAGCGAGGACGCGTACGGCCGCGGGCCCGTCACGCGGCGGATCACGAGCTTCCGCGGCCGTGTGCGGCGCGGGAACTCCGGCGGCCCGCTGCTCGACGCCGACGGCCGCGTGGTCGGCACCGTCTTCGCGTCGCGGACCGGTAGCGCAGCCGGCTACGCCGTGCCGACCGACGTCGTTCGCGAGGCGATCGCGGGGGCACGCCGCCCGGTCTCGACCGGCCCCTGCTCCTCCTAGGCCGCGTCCGCCAAGAGCTCGAGGATCCCGAGCGGGCGTCGGAACGGCGCGACGAGGTAGACGCCTTCCGCGCGGCTGCGTGACGCCTCGACGAGCTCGCGCGCCAGCTCCATCCCGACCTTCGGCCCGTCTGGACCCGCATCCCGCAGGGCCTCCTGCACGTGATCCGGGACGACGATGCCCGGCACCTCGTTGTGCAGCCGGAGCGCCAGCGGATGGCTCCAGACGGGGAAGACGCCGACCAGCACCGGGATCGGCGACGGCCCGCCGAACCGGTCGAAGAACCGGTCGAGCAACTCGAGGTCGAAGATGATCTGCGTCATCGCGAAGTCGGCGCCGGCGTCGAGCTTGCGGCGGTAGCGCTCGACCTCGAGGTCCAGGTCGTCCGGGGTCGGGTTCAGCGCGACGCCGGTGAAGAACGAGGTCGCGGCGTCGATCGAGCGGCCGTTGTAGTCCTCGCCGCGGTTCAGCTGTGAGATCAGCTGCGTGAGCCCGATCGCGTCCACCTCGTAGACGCCGCTCGAGCCGGGGTAGTCGCCGACCTCGGGCGGATCCCCGGTGACGGCGAGGATGTTCCGGATCCCCTCCGCGTGCGCACCGAGCAGCTGGGACTCCAGCCCGAGGACGGTGGCGTCGCGCGTGGTCAGGTGCGGGATCGTCTCGATTGCGGTCGAGCGCTCGATCGCAATCGAGAGCATCAGCGCGCTCATGCCCGCCCGCGCGGTTGCGTTGTCGTTGATGTCCACGAAGGAGGCGCCGCCGTCCTCGAGCGCCGCCGCGATCTCCAACATCCCGCGGTGGTTGCCGCCGAGCGGCGGATCGAGCTGGACGGAGGTAACCCAGTGACCCTCGCGGAACATGCTCGCGAGCCTGGTGTCCTCCGCCTGCTCGACGACCGACAGCGTCACCTCGCGCTCCTGGATCACGAGCGGGGAGGACGCCGTCCGCTCCTCCTTCACTGCTGCCGCGATCGCCCGGATCTCGGTCGGCGTCGTGCCGCAGCACCCGCCGATGATCTTCGCGCCGAGGTCGCGCGCGTGCGCGGCGAAATCGGCGAAGTAGTCCGGCGTCGCATGCGGGAAGACGACGCGGCTCCCGGCGAGGCTGGCCAGGCCCATGTTCGGCATGGCCGCAAGCGCGAGCGCCCCGTCCGCGTCGTGCATCTCGTTCAGCGCCGTCAGCGCCGCGTGGACGCCCGCGCCGTGGTTCGCGCCGACCGCCGCAAGTCCGCCTTCCGACAGCGCCTCGACGGCCTTCCGCGCGGTGACGCCGCCGAGCGTCTCCCCTTGCTCGTCGAAGGTGAGCATCGCCACGATCGGGAGCGACGAGATGCTGCGCACGGCCTCCAGTGCGGCCAGCAGCTCGTCGAGCTCGAAGAACGTCTCGACCAGGAACAGGTCGACTCCCCGGGCCTGGAGCGCGCTCGCCTGCTCCGCGAAGATCTCACGGCGCTCGTCCTGCGTACTGCCGTGGTCGCCGAGCGGGCCGATCGAGCCGCCGATGTAGACGTCGCGGCCGGAGATCTCCCGCGCCTCGCGCGCCAGCTTCGCCCCCGCGCTGTTGATCGCCTCCACCTGGTCGTCGAGCCGGTGCGCGGCCAGCTTCCTGCGATTGGCGCCGAACGTGTTCGTCTCGATCAGGTCGGCGCCGGCGTTGATGAAGCTGACGTGAAGCGACACCACCGTCTCCGGTGAGCTGAGGTTCGCTTCCTCGGGAAACCTCAGACGGGGGACGGCACCTGAGATCAGCGTGCCCATTCCGCCGTCCGCCACGACAATGGGCCCGTTTTGCAGGCGTTTTTCGAACGGGGTCGCCATGGATTCCACTCTACGCCGATCCGGGCCGGGCGGTCATCTCGCGGGGAAGTTAGTGAAGCGGCGCAGTCAACCCCAAAAGGGTGATGGATCACCGACCGCTCGTGCCCGAAAGTGCTTGTAACCGATGCGGGCCCGATGCGGCGGGGCCTGGGTCGGACAAAGACCGAGAGGGGCCCGTTGCGGCGGGGCCGGCTCTGAGACTCAGAGCGGCTCTCTTCTCGAGAGAATCAGGCGGGGCCGGGCGGCGGCCTCGCCTGAGTTTCTTGGAACCCGTTCCGCGGCGGTTGAGGTAACTGATGCTCCCTTCCGGCCGTGTCTTGGTGCCTGGCACCAAGACGTGTCTCTAGAGGACACCGGTGCTGCCCTAAGCGGTGCAGCCATGCAGCGAACCTCTCCTTTCCGGCCCTGTCTCCGTGCCTGGCACCACGACGTGTCCCTAGTGGATCGTGCGGCCCTCCATGCCGCCTGCGACGACCACGATCTGGCCGGTGACATGGCCCGAGAGCTCGTCGGAGCTGAGGACCACCACTTGCCGGGCCACGTCCTCGGGCGTCGCGACCTTGCGGAGCGCCATCGTCCGCGTGACTCGGTCGATCACCTCCGGATCGTCGACCTCGCGCCGCGTCATCGGCGACCTCGTCCAGCCCGGGCAGACGCAGTTGACGCGCCCGGCCGGGGCGATCCGCACGATCTCGTTCTTCAGGCTCAGCAGGAGCCCGTAGGCGACCGCCGACTTCGCCGCCGCGTAGTCGGCATGGCCCGCCTCGCCGAAGATCCCCGCCGTCGAGCCGACCAGGACGAGGCTTCCGCGGCCGGTGCGCTCGGCCGAGCGGAGGAACCCGCGCGCCGTCAGGAAGGTCGAGGTCAGGTTCTGGCGAAGCGTCTGCTCCCAGCGGTCGAGGGGCAGCGACCAGACCGGGACGTCCTCCGACGGCCAGACGCCGGCGACCGCCGCGCACGCGTCAAGCTCGCCAGCGTCCTCGAACAGCCGCTCGGCCTCGTCCTCCCGGGTCAGGTCCGCCTGCACCAGGCGGACGTCGCCGAGCGCCTCCGCGCGTTCGCGGCCGCGGTGGTAGTGCGCGACGACCTCGGCGCCCTCCGCGAGGAAGGCGGCGACGCACGCCGACCCGATCCCTCCCGACGCACCGGTGACCAGGACACGCTTCCCGCGCAGGCCCGTTTCCACATGGTGAAACTACCGCCATGCGCGTTCACATCATCAGCGACATGGAGGGGGTCGCCGGGATCGTCCGACCCGAGCAGACCCTCGGCGGGCACGAGATGTACGAGGAGGGCCGCAAGCTCTACACCGAGGAGATCAACGCAGCCGTACGCGGCGCGAAGGCCGCAGGCGCCACGGAGATCGTGGTCATGGACCACCACGGCGCCGGCAAGGGCTGGAGCTTCAACTCCCTCGTGCACGACATGCTCGACCCCGCGTGCGAGTACGTCGTCCAGTCGAGCTGGACGCAGTACACCGAGTTCCTCGAGGAGGGCTGCGACGCGTGCCTGCTCGTCGGCATGCACGCAATGGCCGGGACCCCGGACGGCGTCATGAACCACACGGTGTCGGGTCGCGAGTGGCACAACCTCCGCTTCAACGGTGTGCTCGTAGGAGAGTCCGCCATCAATGCGGCGATGTGCGGAACCTGGGGCTGTCCCGTCTTGCTCGTCACCGGCGACGAGGCCGCGTGCCGCGAGGCGAAAGCGCTGCTGGGCGAGGGGCTGACCACGGTCGCGGTGAAGAAGGGGATCGGCTCCCGGGCCGCGAGAAACCTCGCGCCTCAACTTGCCCGCGAGGTGATCGAGGAAGGCGCGCGCAACGCCTTGAAAGACCTGAGCGCCGTGCCGCCGTACGACCCGGGCCGCCCGGCAGAGATTCAGGTCGACTTCATCGGCACGAGCGAGGTTGACAAGTACCGCGGACGCAGCGGCGTCGAGGTCACGGGCCCACGCTCGATCGTCGTGCGGGCCGACGACTGGTGGAGCGCGTGGCGGAGCCTCTTCCTGGAGCCCTCCCTGGCCTGAATAAGCTATGGGCGTGGATTCGGTTCAGGCCATGGGCATGCGCGTGGAGTTGACCGACGCTCAGCTGGTCGCGCGGTGCCGAGCGGGCGACCACGAAGCCTGGCGCGAGCTGGTCGACCGCTTCTCCCGCTACGTCTACGCGATCGCCGTCCAGGGCTTCAAGCTGCCCGAGCACGACGCGGAGGACGTCTTCCAGGAGGTCTTCACCCGCGCCTACGAGCACCTGCACAAGCTCCGCGACGATGACGCGATTCGTCCCTGGTTGGCGCAGCTGACGCGGCGGCTGTGCATCGACAGGCTGAGGGCCGGCACCACCGAGCAGCTCGACGACGACCTCGAGATCACGGACGCGGACGACACGATCGCCCAGCTGGACGAGGCTCTGGCCGTGCACGAGGCGCTGGCGGCGCTCCCGGACAACTGCCAGGAGATCCTCGACCGCTTCTTCGCCCGCGACGAGAGCTACCACACGATCGGCGACGCGCTCGACATCCCGTCAGGGACGATCGCCAGCCGGATTTCCCGCTGCCTGACCAAGCTGCGGGTCGAGATGGAGGGAAGAAACCTCGGCGCTCCAGCGTCCTGAGCTTTGGTGACTTCTATGCCCAGGTATGACGAAGAAAAGCTTGGTGAGATCTTGAGCGCACTGCCGCCCGCTCCCGAAAGTTGGGTCAAGGCCGCGCAGGACATCCCCCAGCGGGGGATCGACGAGATCGTCGAGCGTGCGGTTGCCGACGACGAGTATCGCCGTCGCGTCATCGAGGATCCGGAGGCCGCCTTGGAGGAGGCCGACGTGGTCGCGCACGCCGAGACGATCGAGATCCTGCGCCGCCGGCTCGACAAGTAAGTCGAGGTGATGGGGACAGGATCGATCCTGTCCCATGTGCGTAAATGCGCCCGTGGAAACCACGGGCGACCTTCTCGATCTCTCCCTGCGTGAGTTCCTCGAGGCCGTCGCCTCGGAGGACCCGACCCCGGGCGGCGGGACGGCTGCCGCGCTGGCAGTCGCGATCTCTGCGGGCCTGACGGCGATGGTCGCCCGAGCCTCCGGCGACTGGCCGGAGGCGGGCTCGGCCGTCGCGCAGGCGGAGCGGCTGCGAAAGCGCATCGCTCCCCTCGCCCAGCGCGACGCCGAGGCCTACGAGGAGGCGCTCGTGTCGATGAGGCTGCCCGAGCGCGTCGAGCCGGTCGTCAGGGACATGGCCGTCGGCGCCGCACTCTGGCGCGCGGCCGAGGTTCCGATGGCGATCGCGGACGCCGGGTCGGACGCCGCCTGTCTCGCCGCGATCGTCGCCGACCGCGGAACGCCAAGCCGTCGAGCGGACGTGGTCGCCGCAGCGCTTCTTGCGGAAGCCGCGACGTGGGCTGCGGCCAGTCTCGTCCGGGTGAACCTGACCATTACCCCTGACGACCGCCGGACGATGCAGGCCAGGCGGCTCGCCGAGACCGCCTCCGACGCAGCTCGCCAGGCCGTCGGCACGCTGGGCGCGGCGTAACATCGCTTCTGTGGCCGAACCAGCACCAGCGCGCCCGCTCCCTGCGTGGAGCCTTCCGGCGGGGACCGCGGAGTCGCTCGAACTGCCCACCGATTGGCCCGGCCGCGTCACGCGCGAGTGGGCCTGGGGCGGATCGACCGGCAAGGGCGTCCGCGTCTGCATCCTCGACAGCGGCATCGAGGGCGACCACCCGGATGTCGGCGAGCTCGCGAGCGCAGTCGCCGTCGAGGTGGGGGAGGGCGACGAGATCTCGGTGGTCGAGGACGTCGAGGGTGACCTCTGCGGGCACGGAACCGCCTGCGCGGGGATCGTCCGCTCGCTCGCGCCCGACTGCGAGCTCCACAGCGTCCGCGTCCTCGGCGCCGGTTTCACGGGCAGCGGCACCGCCCTGCTCGGCGGCCTTCGCTGGGCCGTGGAGCAGGGGTTCGACGTGATCAACATGAGCCTTTCGACGACGAAGAGCCAGTTCGCCGGCTTGCTCCACGAGGTCGCCGATCTCGCCTACTTCCGCCGGTCGGTGCTCGTGGCCTCGGCGCACAACATGCCGGTGGAGAGCTACCCGTGGCGCTTCTCGTCGGTGATCTCCGTGGGCAGCCACGAGGAGCCGGACGCCGAGACCTTCTACTACAACCCGAGCCCGCCCGTTGAGTTCTTCGCGCGCGGCGTCGACGTGGAAGTCGCCTGGCTCGGCGGGGCCCGGGCCCGGTCGACCGGCAACAGCTTCGCGACGCCGCACATCTCGGGGATCTGCGCGCTGATCCTCGGCAAGCACCCGGAGCTGACGCCGTTCCAGCTGAAGAGCGCCCTCTACCTGACGGCGAGCAACGTCGAGGATCGCGATGACTGAGGACAGGCTTCGTGCGGCGGTCGCCGCGGGAGTGCTCGCCTCCGAGGATTCGCACCGTGCGCTGCTCCAGGCGACCGTCGAGGTGGCGCGCGGGATCTTCCACGCGCGGGCGTCGTCAGTGCTGCTCTACGACGAGCGGACGGACGAGCTCGTCTTCGAGGCGGTGGCCGGCGAGGGATCCGAGTCGCTGATCGGCGATCGCCTGCCCTCGAGCACGGGCATCGGCGGCTGGGTGCTCGTGACGCGCCAGCCGATCGTCCTCGACGACGTCTCGCAGGATCCGCGGTTCGCCGAGGAGGCCGCGAAGCGGACCGGATACGTGCCGAAGGGGCTGATGTGCGTCCCGCTGATCCACGGCGAGGAGCCGATCGGCATCCTCTACGTCCTCGACCGGCCGCAGGAGTCGCGGTTCTCGCTCGAGGAGATGGAGCTTCTGGGCCTCTTCGGGAACCAGGCTGCGATCGCGCTCGACCTGCTCCGGAAGGCGCGCCGCGCCAAGGCGGTGCTCGAGGACGCGGACACCGACTCCGCGCTCCTTGCGCGGGTCGCGGAGAACCTCGAGGAGCTCGACGGACCGCGCCGCGCCGCAGGCGTCGAGCTTCTCCGCTCGCTGGAACGCCTCTTCAAAGACTGAAGCCGGGGTCTGGCCCCGGCCTCAGGCAACGCGGAAACGCAATCCCGGTCTAGGCGTCCTGCCGCTCGATCTGGCCCATCTGGTGGGCCTCGACATCGTCGTTGCGTGCGGGCGCGTCGTTGCGATGGGCCTCGTCGTTGCGAGCGGCCTCGCCCATCTGGTGCGCCTCGACATCGTCGTTGCGAGCCGCCTCGTCGTTGCGATGGGCCTCGTCGTTGCGATCCCTCTGGTCCATCTGGTGCGCCTCGACGGCGTCGTTGCGATGAGCCTCGTCATTGCGATGGGCCTCGTCGTTGCGCCCCATCTGATCCTCCGACATTCCCTGGTCTCCTTTCACGTTGGTCGACCGCATACGAACCACCAGACGGCGGCTCGCACCGGAATCTTCCCACGTTCGATTCGAAAAGCACAGTCGGCCGTGGGATGCTTCGCGCGTGAGAGCGCTGCGGAGACGCTTCAGAGACTCTGCGCGCTCGTTCGGCCAGGTCTTCGCCAACCCGAACATCCGGCGGATCGAGGGCGCCTGGGCGGCGTCGATCATCGCCCACTGGGCCTACGGCATCGCGCTTGCGGTGTACGCGTACCGCGACGGCGGCGCCGCGGCAGTCGGGCTGGTCGGGCTGGTCCGCTTCCTGCCCTCCGCGGTCGCCTCGCCGTTCGCATCGGTCCTCGGCGACCGGTACCGCCGCGAGCGGGTGATCGTCGTCGCGGAGCTGGTGCGCGCCGTGCTCCTGGCGGCGACGACCGCGGTGGTCGTGCTGGACGGCTCGCCGGTCGTGGTCTACGTCCTCGCCGGCCTGGTCGCAATCGCGTACTCGGCCGTTCGGCCGGCGCAGGCGGCACTGCTCCCGACCGTCGCGAGGACGCCGAAGGAGCTGACCGCCGCCAACGTGACCTCGAGCACGATCGAAAGCCTCGGGGTCTTCGGCGGCCCGGCGATCGGCGGCGTGCTGCTGGCCGCGACCAGTGAGCAGGTGGTCTTCGGGGCCTGCGCAGCGGCCTTCCTGCTCGCGGCGCTGCTGGTCAGTCGTGTGCGGGTGGAGACGCAGCCCGAGCCCCGCGAGCGCCGCGAGGACGTCCTGCGCGAGTTCACGGCCGGCTTCGTCACGATCTTCCGCGAGCCGGGGCTTCGCGTCATGGTGGTGCTGCTCGCTTCGCAGACGCTCGTCGCCGGAGCGCTCAACGTCTTGATCGTCGTCACGGCACTCGAGCTGCTGGAGCTGGGGGAAGACGGAGTCGGGTTCCTCAACTCGGCGGTGGGGATCGGAGGGCTGGTCGGCGCGCTCGTCGCCGCGCTGCTGATCGGCCGGCGCCTGTCGTCCAACTTCCTGGTCGGAATCGTGCTCTGGGGCATCCCGATCGCCCTGATCGGCGTCTTTCCCAACCTTCTCATGGCGCTCCTGCTCCTTGCGGTGGTCGGGCTCGGGAACACGCTCGTCGACGTGTCGGCGTTCACGCTCCTCCAGCGCGCTGTGCCGGACGACGTGTTGGCCCGCGCCTTCGGCGCCGTTCAGGGACTCTGGGTCGCGACGATCGGGATCGGCTCCATCATTGCGCCGTTGCTCATCGCCGCCGTGGACATCCGCGGCGCGCTGATGATCACCGGCGCGCTCCTGCCGATCCTCGCAACGCTCCTCCGCAGCCGGCTCGCGCAGCTCGACGAGGTGCCGGTGCCGGAGCGGGAGCTCGAGCTGCTGCGCGGCATCGCGCTGTTCGCGCCGCTTCCCCAGCCGACGCAGGAGAGCCTCGCGCAGGTGCTGAGCCCGGTTCGGCTGGCCTCGGCGGAGGAGCTCTTCAGGCAGGGCGACGTCGGCGACCGCTTCTACATCGTCGA
Source organism: uncultured Actinomycetes bacterium (assembly GCA_963798935.1). GTDB lineage: Bacteria > Actinomycetota > Thermoleophilia > Gaiellales > Gaiellaceae > JACDAN01. The sequence goes on along the minus strand of CAWCVG010000036.1, from coordinate 62,816 downwards.
CGACGGCGACGTGGAGATCGTCATCGACGGGCGTGTCGTGCGCGAGACCGGTCCGGGCGGCTACTTCGGCGAGATCGCGCTCCTGCGGGACGTTCCGCGCACGGCCACGGCTCGGGCGAAGGGCGATGTCGAGCTCTTTGCGCTCGACCGCGACGACTTCATCGCGGCGGTCACGGGACACGCCGCAAGCGCCGAGGTCGCTGACTCGGTGATCGCCACCCGGCTCGGCTCGCTCCGGCCCGGGATGGCCTCGGTCTAGAGGTCTTTCACGACGACGATCCGGACGACCGCCGCCCGGTAGCCAAGGTGGTCGTTCAGCGCCAGCATGTCGGCGTTGGTCGAGTCGTTCGAGGTCAGGATTCTCTGGATTCCCACTTCGGCGGCCCAGCGGAGGGTCGTCTGCTTCGCCAGCCGAGCGAATCCCCGGCGGCGGAACTCCGGAGCAGTGCCCGTCATCTCGTTCATCGCTCGCTGCCCGTCTCGATCGCTGACCAGCCAGGCGAACGAGGCGGGCCGGTCACCGACGAGGACGACGGCGCTCAGCTCGGCGTCGAGCTCCGGGTTCTCGAGCGTGTCCCGTTTCCAGTCCTCGAACTCCATCGTGTGGACGTGGTCGTCGGGCATGTCCCGCTCCGCGATCTCGTAAAGCTCGAAGAGGTCACGCTCTCGGTCGAGCACCTCGGCGAGGCGGACGACCTGCACGTTGTCAGGCGGGCTCGGCGGCTCCGCGTCCTGATCGACGTCCAGGGCCCAGTATTGCTCGCGCCGAGTCTCCCGGTAGCCGCGGCGCTTGGCGAACGCGCGCCCTTCCTCCTCGTCCTCGCGGACGGTGGAACCGAGCTGGCGCGCAGCGCGGTTGAGGAGATGTCCCTCGGCGAGCTCGTACAGGGACGTCGCGAGACCACGACGCCTGTACTCCGGCAGGACTCCGACCCAGAGCCCAGCGATCCCTGGCTCTGCGAGCGCCCAGCGGAAGCGCGCGTTGGCGAAAGCGACGAGCTCGCCGTCTTCCTCGGCGACCCACGCCTGCATCGCGGCGCGCTCGGGCTGTTCCTCGAGCCAGTACGCGAGCCCGGGCGGCGTGATCACCTCCTCCGACCAGAGCTCGCGGAAGAGCGGCATGAGCGCCTCGACGTCGTCGTGCCGGTACGGCCTGAGCTCAGCCAAGGCCCTTGGTGCGCAGCTCCTCGCGGGCCTGCTCGCTCTTCTCGAGCCCGTCGAGGCCCATGCCGTCGGAGGATCTCCTGCGCCTTCGTGAACTGGACGTCCTCGTACGCCGACCACCTCGACGTTGTTGCCCCAGGGATCGCGGATCCGGTTGCCGTTGACTTCTGCGCCGGCCGCGCGTGCAGCGTCCAGCGCGCCCTGCTTGTCGTCGACGACGAGCCCGAAGTGCCGGTGGTCGTCCGGCGCCTGGCGCCGCCCCTCGGCGAGCGCGAGGAACTGGTCGCCGATGTCGACGAACGCCATCCTGCCGGAGCGTCCTCGAAGCGACAGCTCGAAGATGCGCCCGTAGAACTCGAGCGCCTCCTCGACGTTCCCGACCTCCAGCGCGACGTGGTTGATTCCGACAAGCTTCGGCTTCATTGATCGTCTCGCTCCACCTTGCCACGGGCGCCGTGGGTGGCGCGCTCGTCCGCTCGCCGTGGACAGCCGCCGCGGTCGGGCCGCTCCTGCACTTCCTCGGCGACCGCGTGCCGCACGAGGACATCGACTCGAAGGGGTTCGAGCTGCGCTGCGGCATCCTCGGCGGCCTCGCGCTCGCCCTTGTGCGGGGCCCGTTCGACCCGGCCACCGTCGGCGCGGTGACCGCGATCGCGCCTGATCTGGAGCACGTGATCCGGCTCCCGAGGCCGGGCGGCCGCAAGCTCTTCCCGAGCCACCGGATCCCGGGCTGGCACCGGCCCGGCGGCCTGACCGCGGAGGCGCAACTCCTGATCGCCGGCGCCTTGCTGGGGTCGGTCCTGGCCGCCGGCTTCAGGCGTTAGCCGGAGACGTAGCGTCGATGCGCGACCGTCTCGACCGAGACCTGGCCATCGTGGACGGCGAGCTCGGCGAGGACGACCCAGCCCGAATCGGCCGGCGGAGGGGCTTCCTGCTCGGAGGTCTCGGGAAGCTCGGTCAGGACCGCGAGCTCGTACCCTTCGCGCGTCCGCGCGGGCTCGGTTCCGCCTTCAGGTGTCGGCGCCGGACGGACCGCGTGTTCGACGGAGCGTACGGCGAGATACCCGGTCTGGCCCTCGACCACGGCACCCGACCTGCAGACGTCGAGGTGAGCTGCCTCCGGGACGACGATCTCCTCACCGTGCGCATCGATCGCGTAGCCCTTCGAGATCGTGACCTCGCAGTCCGAGGACGATTCGACCTCCAGCCCGAAGACGATTCCCCAGCCGTGGAGAAGCCGATTGTGGCGCCGAAGCTTTTCGCGAACGTAGAGCTGCTCCAGGGCGAGATCCTCGGCGGTGATGAGCCGGCCGGCGTAGAAGTGATTCCGCTCGAGGTTCGCCGGTTCGACCGAGGCGTTTCGAGAGCGATTCCGCCCGCGACCGGTGTCGAGAATCGCCTGTCGAAGCCTCCGCAGTGATAGTCGGAGTGTCACGCCGGCGCCTGATACACCTGGAGGAGCGGCGCCAGAGTGCCAACCTGAAGCGTGATGCGTTCCTCCTTTCGTGTGATGGGCCGGGCAGGGATCGAACCTGCGACCTTGGGATTAAAAGTCCCCTGCTCTACCAACTGAGCTACCGGCCCGCCGTGTCAGCGTAGCGCTACAGGATTCGGGCTCCGAGCGCGCTCGCGGCCAGATCGACCGCCAGCTTCGCCGTCGCGTTCTCGTGGTCGAGGATCGGGTTGACCTCGACGAGCTCGAGCGAGCTGACGAGGCCGCTCTCGGCGACGAGCTCCATCGCGAGATGCGCCTCGCGGTACGAGAAGCCGCCGGTGACCGGCGTGCCGACACCCGGCGCGACGACCGGGTCTACGAGGTCCAGATCGACGGAGATGTGGACGAACGGTGCGCCGGAGACCCGCTCGAGCGCCTCCTTCATGATCGGCTCTACGCCGCGCCGGTCGATGTCGGAGATGGTGTAGACGGCGACCCCGGACTCCTTGAGCGCCTCCCGCTCGCCGGGATCGACGCTCCGGGCGCCGATCAGGGCCACCCGCTCGGGGTCGAGCGCCGGCAGCGGCCAGCTGTTGCTCTCGAACCCCACCCCCGCCAGCCCGAGCGCCGCCGCGAGCGGCATGCCGTGGACGGCGCCGCTCGGCGTGGTCTCCGGCGTGTTGAAGTCGGAGTGCGCGTCGAACCAGAGGACTCCCCCCGGCCCGTGGACGGACGCGAGCCCGCCGAGTGTTCCGATCGCCACCGAATGGTCGCCGCCCAGGACGAGCGGGGTGAGGCCGCTGTCCGCGGCAGACCGGACCTGCTCGGCGATCCGCTCGCAGGTCTCGCGGATCTCTGTCAAGAAGCGCGCCTTCTCGTCTCCGGGATCCATCGTCTCGCGGACGCGGGTGTAGACGTTGCCCCGATCCTCTGACGCGATCCCGAGCTCGACGAGCCGCTCGCCCAGGCCGGCGTAGCGAATCGCCGACGGGCCCATGTCGACCCCGCGGCGGTCCGCGCCGAGGTCGAGCTCGGCCCCGATGATCGCTACGCGGCGTCTTGTGTCCACGGCGGAGGAGGATACGGGGAGGCCTCGGACTGCTCGTTGACTTCGCGTACGGACTAGTCCATGTGGGTTATTGAAGGTTTGCATAGTCTGACGTAGGGTCCCGTGGCTGTCCGGGGTTCTCCCGGGCACGGCTAAGGGGAGAGGACATGCGGAGATTGATGTTTGTCGCGCTCGCCGTTGCGGCGTTCGCGATACCTGCCGTCGCACAGGCGGCGGTGCCCGAGCCCGTCATGACAGGGCTCGACAACCCTCGTGGGCTTGCCTTTGGCCCCGAAGGCGGCCTGTATGTGGCCGAGGCAGGAAGAGGGGGTCCAGGAGTCTGCGTTCCGCAGCCGGATGGACCAGGGACGCGTTGCTACGGCGCCACCGGGGCGATCTCCCGCCTTTGGCGGGGTACTCAGGAGCGGATCGCGACGGGATTGCCGTCTCTCGCCGCACAGCCGGCAGGGGATACGGCTGCGGGCCCACAGCACATCTCCTTTCAGGGTCGTGGAGGGCTCTTCGTAACGATCGGATGCAGTTGCGATCGAGGGAACGCGACAGGCGCGCTCCTCGATGGGCTCGGTTTCGGCTATCTCATGAAGGTTTCGGCCTCGGGACATGCCAAGCGGCTGGAGGACATTGCCGGCTACGAGCGGTCCGCGAACCCCGACGGCCTCCAAATCGACAGCAATCCCTTCGGGTTGCTCGCACTGCCAGGCCACCGCGTGATCACGGACGCCGGCGGTAACTCGCTTCTCGATGTCGCTGCGAACGGTTCAATCTCGACGGTGGCGACGTTCCCGAGGATCCCGGTTCCGTTCTCGCGCGACGCCGTGCCGACCGGTGTGGTCGTCGGGCCTGACGGGGCCTACTACGTGTCGACGCTGACGGGCTTCCCGTTCACCGCGGGATCGGCGAGCGTGTATCGGGTCGTCCCCGGTCAGGCACCGACGCCCTACGCAACCGGCCTGACCCAGGTCACGGATCTGGCGTTCGGCTCAGACGGATCGCTCTACACGCTCCAGCACGCATCGGCGATCCCGGGCGTCGGGTTCCCCTTCGCAGGACCGGGCGCGATCATGAAGGTGCCGCCGGGCGGCGGTGCAGCCTCGACGCTCGTGGCGGGCGGCCTACTGCGCGCCACCGGCCTGGTGGTCGGACCTGAAGGCGCGCTCTACGTCGCCGTCAACGGAGCCTCTGCGGGCAACGGGGCGGTCTGGCGGATCGTTCCGTAGCAAGCACACCAGCGGGCGCCGCGCATCAGCGCGGCGCCCGCCGCCTTCGCTGCATAATCGACGAACTCGACTGGGGAGGACGATCGATGGCAACGAGGGCCGATTTCAGCGAAGACGAGTGGGAGACGATGAGGAAAGGTGTGACGGGTGCCGGAATGCTCGTCTCGATCGGTGACCGCGACTTCACCGACACATTTGGGGAGGTCGCGGCACTGGCAAAGCGCCTGAGCGAGGAGCGCAAGGAGAGCGGGAGCCAGCTCACGGGCGAGCTCGCCGCCGGCCGGCCGAGCGGCTTCGGCATGACTGCCTCGCCCGAGGAGGTCGAGGCGGGGACGCTCGAAGCCTTGCGCTCGGCAACCTCGATCCTCGCCGCCAAGGCGCCGGACGAGGTAGGCGCCTACCGGGAGCTCGTCTTGGAGGTTGCCGAGTCGGTCGCCGACGCGAAGGGCGGCGTCAAGCCGGGCGAGACCGGCGCGATCGACAAGATCAAGGACGCCCTAGGCCCCGCTTGACGGCGAGGGCATCTCTCGCGCTCTAGTCCTCGCTGAACTCAGCGCGCGGGACGTCAAGCGAACGACCGGACGCCTGCATGGGGGGCTGATCGCCTCCAGAGCGTTCGCCGCACCTCCACCGGGGATCCACCCGGCCCATGCTCGGCGGACCAATTCGCGAGCAGAAAGCTGTGGCACGAGGTTGACAGTCCTTGCGTCGCCTGCGTGGCAGACAGCCGGCGAGCGGATCTCTAGCGTCAAGTCCATGAAAGGAGGGACGACAATGAGACGTAGGAAGCGATTCACCATCATGGTTCTCGCGGGCGCGTTCGCAGTCGCCGCACTCGCAGCCCCGGCGGCGCAGGCGATGCCGCCGGACCTGCCCGGCGATCAGGTGCGGGCGCTGCAGGAGGCGAAGGGGAAGAGCGTTCGCGCTGCCAAGGCGAAGACGATTCGGCGGGTGAGCTTGCCCAGGCAGCCGATTCGCGAATATGAGCCGTAGAGAGAGGACCTGAGCCACCCGAGCCAAGGCTGCCCGGGTGGCTTCAGGTCATGGCGAGCGCCACGGCCGCGCTGGTGAGCCGTCCGTCCGCTGGAGCTTGTAGATGAAGGCCATCGGTCTCCCCTCCGCCTTGCGGCTGGGACGAACGGCCAGCTCGATGAAGACGACCCGTATCCCACTCGCGGTCTCGCCGACATCCCTCTGCGATCATCGCGCTGGTGCGTTTCACGGTGACAATCGAGGGGGCGGGTTGGACCGACGTTCAGCAGCTCGAGCTTCCGCGCCTTCCCCGCGAAGGGGAGCTCATCGAGACGAAGTACGGGACCTGTCGGGTGACCCACTCAGAGGCGACGCCAGATGCCGAGCCCGTAGCCGGAAAGGTCGTCTGCTCGGTCAGTTGACCGAACGATTAGGAGCCACCACGGTTCGGGCGCGGCAAGCCTTCCTTGACGGCGCTCCGAGCAGGGTGTTTCCGAGCAGTCCTGCGAGGACTGCGAGAGAGAGGAAGGCGCACAGCATGTTCTGAGTCCCCTCGGCCTTGGTCGCGGGAGAGCCGAGCTTCGCACCCACGCGCTGCTTGGCGATTCCAAACGCAGGCATGAGCGCGGCGCTCACGATGGTCAGCCCGATGCCGACCCAGCTTGTTTCTGCTTCGTGGCCGGTCACGAGCGCCCGTACCGACTCGATGCCGACGTAGGGGGCGATGGCTCAACCATGCGCTTTCGGGTCTGCGCGTAACGCCTGAATGCCCCCAGCGGGATTCGAACCCGCGCTACAGCCTTGAAAGGGCTGTGACCTGGGCCGCTAGTCGATGGGGGCCCGGAAGCAGAGTACTCAGAGTCGGAAACGTTGCGGGCCGGATCGCTCAGGCCTGCTACGGCCTCCACGCGCGACGGCCCGGAGGTTGAGCCCGGTTGCGGTACGTAGCCACACGCTCGTGACGAAGTCGTCCCACGCCCAGCGACGGCCCAGTGCGCCGAGGCAGGTCTAGGGGCAGGATGGGAGCAGCAATGTTCGAGTCCGAGGACCAGATCCGCGAGCTGCAGGCGTTGATCGACCGGACGTTCGCGCGGGCGAACCCGCATCTCGCGCGCATCGTGAAACCAGAGCGGCGACTCAACGCGCGACAGGTCGTCCGCTATCTCCAGGGAACGAAGCACGTGGCGTTCGGGACGGTGAACGAGCGCGGTGAGCCGCGTGTGGCACCGCTCGACGGCGTCTTCATCCGAGGGAGATTCACCGTCTCGACCGGGGGTCGAGCGGCACGCCTGCGGCACCTCCGCGCCAATCCGGCGTGCAGCGCCGCTCACATGGACGGCGACACGATCGGCATCGTCGTCCACGGTCACGCGACGATCATCGGCCGGGACGACGAGGGCGTCGAGGAGCTCGAGCCGGTCTGGCGCGACATCTATGGCTCGAGCCCGTTCGAGTGGGGCGAGGGCGTCGTCTTCATGCGCATCGAGCCGACCTCGATGTGGGCCTACGCCTTCCACCCGGAGAACTTCCCCGAGTAATCAGTTCGCCCAGAACGGCCGGACCTCGATCGTCCCCATCTGGGCGATCGGATGCTCGGCGGCGATCTCGACGGCCTCCTCCAGGTTGCCGCACTCGATGATGTCGAACCCGCCGACCACCTCCTTGGTCTCTGCGAACGGACCGTCGGTGACGATCGTTTTTCCCCCGCGGACGCGGACGGAACGGGCCCGCCGCGGCGGAGCTACTTGGTCGCCGGTGATCCAGGCGCCGCGGGCCTGGAGGTCGTCCAGCCACGGGAAGCTCTCCTTCTCCTGGGTGTCGTTCGGGTCCGGCTCCGTCTGGGCGTTCATCTTCTCCGCGTCCCAGCAGACCAGCAGCAGGAATCTCATCTCGCTCCTCTCGTCGGTTGTTGGCAGCCTTGCTTAGGGGCGACGAACGCGTCGGAGCGAGATCGACATTTCGAGAGAGGCGACGTTCAGCCGGGCGGACGCGGCCGATACTGTTTCCGCAGGGCGGTTAGCTCAGTTGGGAGAGCGCCTGGTTTACACCCAGGAGGTCGCTGGTTCGAGCCCGGCACCGCCCACTAGGAGAACCCCGCATGGCCGGAGTTCTCGCCCTCGCCGCTACGTGTTCTCGTCCGCGGTCTCGCTCCCGCCCGCCCCGCTGCGGAGCAGCCGGTACGCCAGGGCGGCCGCCATGAAACCGACAGTCGTTGCCGCGAGAGCTGACTTCAGGCGCGACGGGCGATTGCCCGTGACGCGCTCGGCGACGGCTTCCTGGACTGTGCCCACCCCACCGTCGTGCCCGGTCGTGAGGGAAATCGAACCGGCTTGGCGGCAGAGGCGGCTCGCCGTACGGAAAGGAAAGCGGAGCCACGCGCTGCGGCGGTTCGCGCACGGCCGTTCGTGATATCTCCCAGGTGGTGGCGCAACGGATTCCGGGCCGGCTCGAGGCCTTTCAGAGCTACAACGACTCCTATCGAGGGTGGCCCGTGCTGCCGCTCAACCGGCAGCATCCGATCCGCGGCTCGTTCCTGGACCCGCGGCCCGACCGCCGCCGCGGCGCGATCTACCACGAGGGCATCGACATAGCGGTGCGCGACGACCGGCCCGAGCGCGGGGCGTTGCCCGGTCGAACACACCGCGTCCACGCGATCGAGGGCGGCCGGGTTCACGAGGCGACACCGCGGGGCGTCCGCGGATTCGCGCGCATCGGCCACTTCGGCTACGGCCACATCGATGCCGCGGTCGAACGGGGCGAGACCGTGCGGCCCGGCCAGGTGGTCGGCTGGACGGTCTACGGCGGCTGGCATGTCCATCTGACCGAGTTCGTCTTCACCGCCGACGGACGGCGCCTGATCGTCAACCCGCTTCGGCGCGGCGGCAAGATCCACCCGTACGTCGATCGCGTGAAGCCGGTCGTGCACGACATCCGCTTCTACTCGCCGGCGACGCCGCGCTGGGGGCGGCGGCCGGCGAACGTCGCCCGTCTTCCGCAGGCAGGAAGGCGACTCAATCGCGCCCGCCTTTCCGGCCGCGTCGACATCCGCGTTCGAGCGAGCGATCCCCAGTCCTTCATCGGCTGGTTCAAGCAGATCCCGCACCTCGCCGCCCCGCACCATCCGTTCCGAATCGCCGTGACGATCGTCCAGGTGGCGACCCGCCGGATCGTCCATCGCCGCGACGTCTTCTGGTCGGAGCAGATGCTCGAGATGCCCGCCGGTCAGCACTTCGCGCCCGGAACGGAGCAGAACCTCCCGGCGAACGGCTGCATGCTCTTCCACCGCACGGTCGCCTGCGACGGCACTTACTGGTTCAGGCTGTTCCCGCGGCCGTACTGGGACACGACGCGGCTCGCAAACGGGCGCTACTTCCTCCGAGTCCGCGTCTGGGACACCGCCCGCAACATGACGAAGGCCGACCGCATCCTCACGATCCGGAACTGATCGTCGTGAGCGACGGGGTCAAGCGCTTGACGATCCGCTACCGAGCTCACAACCGTCGCGCTCGCCCGGCCGTCGTCGTCGTTCCCGCCCGCTACGGGCCCGGCCGGCCGACGCCGCCGCTTCCGCTCGTGATCTCGCCGCACGGACGGAACGTGCGCGCGGCGACGAACGCCGGCAAGTGGCGCGACCTGCCGGGCCGGGGGAACTTCGCGCTCGTCTGCCCGGGAGGCATGGGCCGGCAGTTGCCCCTGCACTCGTGGGGCTGGCGGGGACAGATCGCGGACCTCGCGCGCATGCCGCAGATCGTCCACTCGGCGCTGCCGTGGCTCCGGGTGGACGCGAGCAGGGTCTACGCCGTCGGCGGGAGCATGGGCGGCCACGAGACGCTGCTGCTGATCGGCCGGTACCCGAAGCTGCTGGCCGGCGCGGCGGCATTCGACTCGGTGACGAACTTCTACCTCCGGTACCACGACTTCGCGCGGAGCCCCGGCGGCCGCAGCGCCCAAGCGTTCGCGCGGATCGAGGTCGGCGGCACGCCGCGCACCAATCCTCGCGGCTACGTCCTCCGCAGTCCGACGCACTGGCTTCCCGCCATCGCCCGCTCCGGCGTCCCGCTGCAGCTGTGGTGGAGCGAGGCGGACAAGATCGTCATCAACCAGGACAAGCAGTCCGGAGCCTTCTACCGCGAGCTCCGGAAGAGACGTCCGCGCGCACGCGTCGAGGCCGTCACCGGTTCGTGGAGCCACTCGTTCGAGAGCTACGAGCGGCTTCAGCTTCCGGGCGCGATGAAGTGGCTCGGGCTCGTGCCTTAGTACGAGGCCGCGGTCGCGGTTCTAGGTTCGGGAGAGCTCGTTGAAGTCGAGCGCGACCTCGCAGCGGTCGACTGCCTGGATCTCACCGCCGTGCGGGCTGACGGCCTGTGACCGGAGCCGGCTCGCCTGGACCTCGCTGGACTCCATTGCGCCCCGGTTCTCCCAGAACGTCACCGTCAGCGCGGTGCAGTTGTCGCGGTCGACGAGCAGGTAGCCGCCGACGTTTCCCTGGATATCCCGCAGTTGCTCGACGGCCACGCGGAACCCCTCGACGGCGTCGTCGAGGCTCTCCTCGGGGATCTGGTAGCGGGCGACACGTGCGAACATCTCCTGGCCTCCTCGGCGCCGACGGCGTTGGCACGACGGATCGTCTCAAATCGCAGCAGTGGCCGCGAACGCGACTGTGTCCGGCCTGGCGCGCTGCGAACGCTGCGCATCCCGGCGTCCTCAGTCGCGCCCATACCTCCTCTACCGGTATGGGCGCTCCCTGCGTCCTTGGGTTCTCACACGCCAGTCGCGAACACCGCCGCATTCACGGCCACTAGAGTCCGCGCCGGTGGGGGCGCTCGACGGCAAGAGGGCGATCGTGACCGGCGCGTCCAGCGGGATCGGTGCGGCGACGGCCCGCGTGCTCGCCCTCGAGGGTGCACAGGTTGCCGTCGGAGCCCGGAGGCTCGACCGACTCGCCGAGCTCGGCGACGGCTTCGTCGCGCTCGAGCTGGACGTGACCGACCCGGAGAGCAGCGCCGGCTTCGTGGCGAGCGCGACGCAGCGCCTCGGCGGCCTCGACATCCTCGTCAACAACGCCGGGCTCGCCCTCGGGCGGGACCTGTTCGACGAGAGCAGCGAGGAGGACGAAGAGGCGGTGCTCGAGACGAACGTCCGCGGGCTCGTCCGGATGACGCGGCTCTGCCTGCCGCACCTGGGCGACGACAGCCACATTGTCAACATCGGCTCCGTCGCCGGCAGACAGGCGTACGCCAAGGCGGCGCTGTACGTGACCTCGAAGTTCGCGGTCCGCGGCTTCACCTACGCGCTGCGCGAGGATCTCCTCGGCCGGCCGATCCGGATCACGCTCGTCGACCCCGGCCTCGTCGAGACCGGCTTCTCGATTGTGCGCTTCAGGGGGGACGAGGATGCCGCCGCGCAGGTCTACGCCAACGTCGACCCGCTCACGCCCGACGACATCGCCGAGTGTGTCGCTTTCGCCGTGACGCGGCCGCCTCACGTCAACGTCGACGAGCTCGTCGTCAAGGCCCGCGCACAGAGTCTCCCAGACCGGATCATCCGCTCGTAGCGCATGGCGATCACGATCCTCGAGGGCTCGACCTTCTGCATCTGCGACGACGTCGGCGACGTCGGCACCTGGGCGACCAGCGGGCTCTTCGCCGAGGACACCCGCTTCCTCTCGTGTCTGAAGCTGACGATCAACGGCAAGCGTCCCCTGCTGCTCACCTCGGACAAGGTGGACTACTTCTCGGCCGCGTTCTACCTCCGCAACCCGCCGACCGACGAGCTCCATGCGGACGAGGTCTCGATCATCCGCGAGCGCTTCATCGGCGAGGCGATGCAGGACAGGCTGGTCGTCCAGAACCAGGCGATGAGGCCGGTGTCGCTCGAGGTCGGAATCGAGGTGGCCTGCGACTTCGCGGACATCTTCGCGGTCAAGGACTACGACTTCGCCCTGGGCGACCCGCAGAACGCCGAGCCGCTGCCGCCCCTCGTCCAGCCCCAATTCGACGAGGAGAACAACCAGTTCGTGCTCGAGGACGAGACAGGCGTCCCCGCGCAGACGCAGGTGATCCTGTCGCGCCGGGGTGAGGTGGACGGAGGGACGGTCTGCTACCGCCTGGAGCTCGAGCCGCGCGAGCGCTGGGACCTGCGGCTCGACATCGTCCCGCTGCTCGACGGCCCACAGGTCCTCCCGCGCCTGGCCGAGCGGCGCTTCGGCGACGAGCTCGCGCGGGTCCGCGAGTCGCTCGCCGCCTGGCAGCTTCGCGTCCCCCAGCTGCGCGCGACCTGGGACGACCTCTCGCACTCGTTCGGCCGCTCGGTCTCCGACCTCGCCTCCCTTCGGATGCACGGCCGCGAGAACGGCGTCGGGAAGCTGCCCGCGGCCGGGATGCCCTGGTTCATGACCGTCTTCGGCCGGGACACGATCATCACGTGCCTCCAGACGCTGCTGTTCGGGCCGGAGCTGGCCGTGACCGCGCTCGAGGTGCTCGGCGACCTTCAGGCGACGACGGACGACCCGATGCGGGACGCCGAGCCGGGGAAGATCGTGCACGAGCTCCGGCGCGGAAAGGCCGCCCGCACGTGGCACGGGACCTACTACGGGACCGTCGACGCGACGCCGCTCTACCTCGTCCTCCTCTCGGAGGTGTGGCGCTGGACCGACGACGCGACGCTCGTCGAGAGCCTGAAGGAGCCGGCGATGCGGGCGCTCGACTGGATCGACAAGCGCGGCGACCTCGACGGCGACGGTTTCGTCGAGTACCTGAAGCGCAGCCGCCGGGGGCTCGACAACCAGTCGTGGAAGGACTCGCACGACTCCCAGCGGTTCGCCGACGGGCGGACCGCAGAGCCGCCGATCGCGCCCTGCGAGGTGCAGGGCTACGTCTACGACGCCAAGCTCAGGACCGCGGAGCTCGCACGTGAGGTCTGGCGGAACCGCGAGCTCGCCGAACGCCTCGAGCGGGAGGCAGCGGAGCTCCGCGACCGTTTCAACGAGGCCTTCTGGACGGACGAGCGCGGCGGCTACTACGTCCTCGCGCTCGACGGCGAGAAGAACCAGGTGGACTCGCTCTGCTCCAACTTCGGGCACCTTCTCTGGAGCGGGATCGTCCCGCCGGAGCGGGTCGACACGATCGTCGACCTGATGATGGGCGACGCACTGTGGTCGGGGTGGGGCATCCGGACGATGTCGACGCTCGACCGCGCCTACAACCCGCTCGCGTACCACAACGGGACGGTCTGGCCCCATGACAACTCGCTCTGCGCGTGGGGGCTCGCGCGCTACGACCGCTGGCCGGAGGCGCACCGGATCGTCCGGCAGATGCTGACGGCCGCACGGCACTTCGACTACCAGCTCCCGGAGGTGTTCGCGGGCATGCCGCGCACCGAGACGCGCTTCCCGATCGCATATCCGACGGCCGCTCGACCGCAAGCGTGGGCCGCCGGGACGCCGGTGCTCCTGCTCCAGCTCCTGCTCGGGCTCCAGCCCGATCGGCGGCATAACACGCTGGAGACGGTCGCGCCGCCCGAGCTGCCGGCGTGGGCCGGCTCCCTCAGACTGTCCGGCGTGAGAGCATTCGACAGGCTCTGGGAGGTTCGGCTGGAAAACGGAGAGGCGGAGGTGCACCCGGGATGAACGAGGAACAGCTCCGGATCGCGATCATCAGCCCTCCGTGGTTCCCCGTGCCGCCGAGCGGCTACGGCGGGATCGAGTGGATCGTCGCGCTGCTCGCGGACGGCCTCGTGGACGCGGGACACGACGTGACGCTCTTCGCCTCGGGCGACTCGCGGAGCAAGGCGAAGCTGTCGTCCGTCTTCGAGACGGCGCCGAGCGAGTGGATCGGGCGGTCGTACTTCGAGTTGCTCCACGCGCTGCCGTGCTACAGGTACTCGGACGAGTTCGACGTGATCAGCGAGCACACGGGTATGAGCGGAATGGTCATGTCGGGGCTCGTGGACACGCCCGTCGTCCACACCGTGCACGGCCCGCTGACCGGCGAGCCGGGGGAGATGTACGAGGCGCTCTCGGGGCTGCTGCCGGCCCTCCACCTGATCTCGATCTCGCTCAACCAGCGCAAGCCGAAGCCCGAGCTGCCGTGGCTGGCAAACGCCCCGAACGCTCTCGACCTCTCGGTCTACCCCTGCAAGCCTCACCCCGGCGACTACCTGCTCTTCCTCGGCCGCATGAGCCACGACAAGGGCTGCCACCGCGCCATCGCCGTCGCGATGGAGCTCGAGCTCCCGCTGAAGATCGCCGGCAAGAAGCAGGAGCCGAAGGAGGAGCGCTACTTCGCCGAGTTCGTCGAGCCACACCTCGGGATCCACGGGATCGAGTACCTCGGCGAGGTCTCGCACGGGACGAAGGTCGAGCTGCTGCAGGACGCGCGGGCGACGCTCTTCCCGATCGAGTGGGAGGAGCCGTTCGGCCTCGTCATGATCGAGTCGATGGCCTGCGGGACGCCGGTGATCGCGACCCGCCGCGGAGCGGTGCCCGAGGTGATCGAGCACGGCCGCTCGGGGATCATCGTCGACACCTACCGCGAGATGGGGGCCGCGCTCGAGCAAGCCGACGCCCTCGACCCGCTCGAGTGCCGGCGCTACGCGGAGGAGCGGTTCTCGCCCGAGCGGATGGTCGAGGATTACGTCGATGCGTTCCGGGAGGCGATCGTGGGATCGCCGGTCTCGGCCAGCTTGTCCCAGTAGCGGCGCAGCCCGGCGTACGACTGCCAGAGCGGCATCGCCCGCTCGTACGTGGCCGGGTCGGAGCTCTCGGTGTCACGTTCGGCTTCCCGACGACGTGACCATTCGTCCTCCGGCACGTCGTCGGCCGCCCACTCTCGGAGCCGCCCGCGAAGCTGCTCGAGATGCGGGCCGGGATCGTCGACGACGCCGAAGTGGATGAGCGCGAGGCGCGCAGGGTCGCGCGCTTCGATCTCGTCGAGCGTCCTCAGCCAGGTATCGAGGTCGAACTCCGGGGGCGGGGTGGGCGGGCAGGCGTACCGGTCCGGCTGGATCCGCACGCCGGCAGCGTCACCGGCGTAGAGCGTCCCGTCGGGGGCGAGGTAGCACGCGTGGTGGCTTGCGTGGCCGGGGCTCGGGAACGTCTCGAGCCCCAAGAGCTTGTGTTCCAAGATACGAACTCGCTCCTCCGGCACGGGTGCCACCTCTCCCCAGAGCTCGTCGAACGCCTCGCCATAGAGGCGCCGGGCGCTTCGCTCGAGCCGCGAGGGATCGACCAGGTGCGGCGCGCCGATCTCGGAGACATGGACCTGAAGGCGCGGGTTCCGCCGGGCGAGGACCCCTGCAGCCCCGGCATGGTCGAGGTGGATGTGGCTGAGAAGCAGGTAGTCGATGTCCGAAACGGCCACGCCAAAGCGGCCGAGTCCTTCTTCGAGGCTTGGAACACAAACAGAGGGGCCGCAGTCGTTCAGCGCGAGGCCGTCCGAGGTCTCGAGCAGGTAGCAGGCGATCACGCGCTCGGCGCCCCGGTGGTGTAAGTCGATCGGGCCGAGCTCGTCCACTCGGCCCGATCCTACGCGGGGGTCAGGCAGCTGCGGGGTGGGTGCGGCGGTGCACCAGAAGTGCGGTCGCGGTGACGAACACCAGCGCGAATGCGAGCAGGCTCACGGTCGCGGTCGGGAACGATGTGCGGTCGGACGAGCGCAAGGCGGTGGTCTCCGGGAGGCCCGCGGCGAAGAGCGTCTCTTTCAGGTCCGGGCCGGCCTGGAACCAGCCACCGCGTGTCTGCGTGTCGAAGATCGGCTGGCCAGGCGCCATGTACGTCACCGGCCCCTCACTTGCGTACGGGTAGATGTCCTGACGGATCGTGACTGTCCTGTTCACGTCCTGGGGCACCGTGTAGGTCACGGTGTACCTCGGCCCGAGGTCACCCTTTGGCCGTCCGGCGAGCAGTGGGCTCGGCTCCTGCTCGAAGGCTGTGGCGAACCAGCCCGACTCCTGGGTCAGGTTGCCGAGCGGGCCGCTTCCGGAGAACGAGACTCCGCCGCCGGCGCCGGGACCCTCCATGGTGGCGGCCGTCGGGCCCTTGCCGAGCGCGGCAGAGGGCACAGCCAGGGCGGCCAGCGCGAGCAGCAGGATCACACGTCTCATCGCGGGCTCCTTTCCACGTCGCAGCCTCTACACCGCGCGGGCGCGGGACGTTCCGTAACTAGGGAACGAGCGGCTTCTCGACGATGGTGAAGCCGACCATCTTCTCGACGATTCGGTCCACGACCTCTTGTTCGTGTCCCGGGACGAGGAAGAACCTCGTCGGATGGCTTCGCACGTCCCCGTATTCGGCCCGCGTCAGGCGGACCTTCTCGACGCAAGCCGGGTCGCTGCACTCGCACACGAACTGGGCCTCGGTGTCCTGGCCGACGCGGTAGTAGACCTGGACGACCTCGTTGACGTCGCGAAAGAGCGTCTCAGTCCGTATGAGCTCGGCGCGATCGTGTGGGTCAGCCGCTGGAATCTTGCACCAGGCTCTCGGGCCGCTCAGCGGCTGAGGCAAGTGCTGCGTCGAATGCGGCAACTGCTTCTGCCTGGGTGCGCCCAGGCTGATCGTTCCACTTCGTAAGGGAGGGCGTGTCGAGAGCGCCCGCGAGCACGACTGCGGCGCGCGCCAGCCGGTCGATAGGGACCTGTCCCTTGCGCGTCTGGTCGCCGCAGATGATCGCGCCGAGGACCGACCAGGATCGGGCCTCGTCGCTCCACGGATGCACCGGGCTCTGATCCGAGTCGCGCGCGTCGGCGCCCTGGGACCAGCCCTGAGCCACCAGATCGCGCCCGTTCATCAAGACCTCTCGGGCCAACTACAAGCTCTTTCCCCGCTTCCCGTGCGCTCCGGAAAAACAGAGCGGGAACGCACTGGAACCGATAGTGGATCTCCACGGTAGCAGCCGTGGAAACGCTCCGTATCTCTGGAAGTCGCCCCGGCCCGACGCGCTCGAGCTCAGTTCGAAACCGAGGCCCTCGGCGACCGCACGAGCGCCTGCTCGAGATCCTCGATCAGGTCACCGGCCGACTCGATCCCGACCGAGAGCCGGATCAGGTTCTTGGGCGCTGCGAACGGCGCGTCAGCGGTGGACGCGTGCGTCATCCGGGCCGGGTGCTCGATCATGCTTTCGACGCCGCCGAGGCTCTCGGCCAGCTTGAAGACCTTGGTGCGGGCCACGAGGTCGACGGCCTCCTCCTCGGACTCGACGAGGATGGAGATCATCCCGCCGAAGTCGTCCATCTGGCGCGCGGCGATCTCGTGGCCGCGATGGGCGGGCAGGCCGGGGTACAGCACCGACTCGACCGCCACGTGCTCGGACAGGTACTCCGCGATCCGGCGCGCGTTCTCCGAGTGCTTCTGCATCCGGATCGCGAGCGTCTTGACTCCGCGGAGGACGAGCCAGCAGTCCATCGGGCCCGGAACTGCGCCCAGCGACTTCTGGAGGAAGTAGAGCCGTTCCGCGACGGTCGGGTCGTTCGTGGCGACGAAGCCGCCGACCGTGTCGGAGTGGCCGCCGAGGTACTTCGTCGTCGAGTGCAGGACCACGTCCGCGCCGAGATCGAGCGGGCGCTGGAGGTACGGCGTCGCAAACGTGTTGTCCACGACGACCATCGCGCCGACCTCGTGGGCCGCTTTCGACGCCGCGGCAATGTCGACGATGTTCAGGAGTGGGTTCGTCGGCGTCTCGAGCCAGACGATCCGCGTCTGCTCGTCGATGTGGTCGGCAAGCGACGAGTTGATCGTGTCCACGTCGAGGAACTCGAACGAGTAGCCCTTCGGCTCGTAGATCTGCGTGAACATCCGGTAGACGCCGCCGTAGACGTCGTTGACGCAGACGACCTTCTCGCTCGGGTGCACGAGGTGCATGAGCGTCGTCGTCGCACCGATTCCGGAGCTGAACGCGGCTCCGAACTCGGCGTTCTCGAGGGAGGCGAGGCAGGTCTGGAGCGCCGTCCGGGTCGGGTTCGAGACCCGGGCGTAGTCATAGCCCTTGTTGACGCCGACGGCCTCCTGGACGTAGGTCGACGTCTGGTAGATCGGGACGGTCAGCGAGCCGGTCGCGGGATCCGGCTCCTGGCCCTCGTGGATCGCTCTCGTCTCGAAGTCCATGGCTAGACCTTGATGCTATCCGCGCCCAGGAAGGCGGCGAGGGAGCGGAGCGGCTTGTCGAGCGGGACTTCCTTCTTGCCCGGCTCCCACCACACGTTGAGCACGTTCAGCGAGCCGGCCTTCCGGTCGAAGACCGGTTCGATCCGGCCGACGAGGTCGTCGCCGTGGAGGATCGGGAGCACGTAGTAGCCGTACTCCCGCTTCGCCTTCGGCACGTACATCTCGAGCCGGTAGCGGAAGTCCCACAGCGCCTCGGCGCGATCTCGATCGTGGATCAGGCGGTCGAACGGCGAGAGGAACGTGACGCGTTGGCCGACCGGCCGCGCGTCGGCCTCCGGGTGCGCGAGCAACCGCCCCTTCTCGAGCTTCACGCCAAGTGAGCGGAAGCGTTTCTCCGCGAGGGCCCGCTTTGCTTTGGCAGCCGGAACCGTCTCGCTCTCCGGGTACCAGCGGTCCGCGAGGTCCCACAGCCGCTGGTTCCCGCGCCGGCCCGCGACGGCGATGCGGCCTCGTAGGTGCAGGAGCTCGAGCATCCAGGTGAGCTGGGCGCGTGTGCCCCACCAGACCGTGCGCTCGCTGAAACGGGTGTCCGGGTGCTCGAGCTCGCGGGAGAGCAACGGGCCGCGCCGCTCGAGCTCGCGGAGCACGTATCTCCGGAGGCTCGACTGCTCCTTCAGGAACTGCATCGCCCAGCGCTCTCGCTTGTAGTGGCCCCAGCGCTCGCGCATCCGCGCCCGGATGAGGGGGAGATCTTCGATCGGCCAGATGAACGCTCTCCACTCGAACAGCTTCCGCGTCTTCCACAGCAGGCGGTCGAGCTCGCCGCGGTCGAACTGCGCCGAGCCGGCTCCAGAGGACGAGCTGCTGCGGAGTTGCCACGGTGGAGATCGGGTCCAGCTGGAGGAATCCCAGCCGTCGGACGGTGTCGAGCACGCGCGTCGCCGACCCGTCCAGCAGCTGCGCGCGAACTGCGATGCGACGCGCGTCCTCGCGCATGACCTCGACCCCGACCATGTCTACGTCTTGATGCTGTCCGCGCCCACGAAGGCCGCAAGGGAGCGGAGCGGCTTGTCCAGTGGGACTTCCTTCTTGCCCGGCTCCCACCAGACGTTGTTCACGGTCAGCACGCCGGTCTTCCGGTCGAAGACGGGGTCGATGCGCCCGACGAGGTCGTCGCCGTGCAGGATCGGGAGCACGAAGTAGCCGTATTGCCGCTTCGGCTTCGGGACGTAGATCTCGAGCCGCAGGAGGAAATCCCAGAGCGCCAGCGTCCGCTTCCGGTCCCGAATCAGCGGATCGAACGGGGAGAGAAAGGTCGTGTACGCCCGGCGGCGAGTCGGCGTGAGGGAATCTGCGTGTGCGAAGCGCTGCCCCTTGAGCCCTTCGACGCTCACAGGAACGAGCCGGCCGTCCTCGACGAGCGAGTCGATCGCCTGCTCCGCGCCCGGCCACGGACCGCCGGGGAAGAACTCGCGCTTGAGCTCGACCGCCGTCGCAACGCCGAGCGTGCGCGCCGAACGCTCCATCACGCGGCGCTCGGCCTCCTCGACCGAGATTCGGCTGTTCCCCGTGGGCAGCCAGCGGTCCGCCACGTCCCAGAGGCGCTGCTGACCGGACCGCCCGGCGACGACGACCTTCCCCTTGGCGTGAACGATCTCCAGCAGCCTCGAGACGTTTCTCTCGTTCGTCCAGCCGGTCGAGACCCAGCCTCGGTCGGCCTTGAACTTCAGGTCGCGCGAGGGCATCGGGCCGTGACGCCGGAGCTGCGCCATCACGCTCCGGTACAGGCTGGCGTTGTCCCGCAGCCACTTGTGGACGTTCTCCGACCAGTTGTAGGCATTCGGGTAGCGGCGCATCGACACCTCGTGGATCGGGAAGTCCTCGATCGGGACGATGGCGGCGGAGTACTCGAAGAGCTCCCGCGTCTCCCAGCGCAAGCGCTCCAGGTCCGCCTCGTCGTAGCGGCCGAGCCGGCTCCAGAGGACGAGCAGGTGGTTCCGCGCGATCGAGTTCGTCGGGTCGAGCTGCAGGTAGCCGACGTGCTTGACGACGTCGAGGATCGTTGTGCCCTTCGGTGCGGGAAGCAGCTGCCCGGCAACGGCGAGCCGGCGCGCCTGTGGGATGGTGAGGGTGATGGAGCTCAAGGAGTTCGTACTCTCGCAACTCGCGCCGGCGCCCGGTCGGGTTCTCGAGGTGGGTTGCGGCGGGGGCGAGCTGGCACTCGGGCTGGCCGCCGCCGGCTACGAGGTCGTGGCGATCGACCCCGAGGCGCCGGAGGGCGAGATCTTCCGGCGCACCACGCTCGAGGCGTTCGACGATCCCGGGCCGTTCGACGCGGTCGTCGCCAGCCTGTCCCTGCACCACGTCCACGACCTCGGCGCCGGGCTCGACCAGCTCGTCCGGCTGCTGCGCGGCCCGCTGATCCTCAACGAGTTCGCGTGGGACCGTCGCGAGCCGATGACGCCGGAGTGGGAGGAGGAGCACCGCGGCCTCCACGGCTACGGCGCGATGCGGACAGAGCTCGACGCCCGCTTCGAGGAGCGGTTCTTCGAGTGGCGTCCGTATCCGGTTGAGGGCGAGGACGTCCCCGGGCTCGGATTCCGGTACGTCGGCCTACCGGTTGTGCGCTAGGTACTCGAGCAGGTCAGTTCGTGTGAGGACCCCGACGGGCCGGCCCTGCTGAGCCACGACGACGGCATTCGTGCGGCCGGTGAGCCTGGAGAAGACCTCGTCGAGCGGCTCGCCGGCGTCGATCGCGGCGAGCGGCGGCTGCATTGCGGCCACGACGTCCTCGTGGAGCGCGTCGGGATTCTTGAAGACGCGGTCGAGGAGATCCCGGTCCTGGAGCGACCCGATCACGTCCGCGAGCGACTCGACCTCGCCGTCGCGGATCACCGGCAGCTGCGAGATCGAGTAGCGCTGCATCAGGTCGATCGCGGCGCCGACCTTCTGGTTCGCGGCGATCGTGACCAGGTCGGGGATGTCCGGCTCCTCCGTCTGCTTCGAGCGCAGCACCTGCTCGACGGTGGCCGGTGCCCGGCGCTCGAGGAAGCCGTGGTCGAGCATCCAGTTGTCGTCGTAGAACTTCGAGAGGTAGTTGCGGCCGCTGTCGGGGATCATCGTGAGGATCTTCGCCTCGGGCCCGAAACGCTCGGCGATCTCGAGCATGGCCCAGACCGAGGTGCCGCCAGAGCCGCCGGCGAGCAGCCCTTCCTCGCGGGCGAGCCGCCTGGCGACGACGAACGAGTCGCGGTCGGACACGCGGATCCATTCGTCGACGACGTCCTTCGCCATCGTCCGCGGCCAGGTGTCCTTGCCGATCCCCTCGACGAGGTACGGGTGGATGTCCTCGTCCTCGAGCGCGGTGTAGACCGAGCCCTCAGGATCGGCGCCGACGATCAGGATGTCCGGGTTCCGCTCCTTCAGGTACCGGCCGGCGCCCGAGATCGTCCCGCCGGTTCCGACCGAGACGACGAACGCGTCGAGCTCGCCGCCGGTCTGCTCCCAGATCTCGGGCCCGGTCACCTCGTAGTGGGCGTCCGGATTGGCCATGTTCGAGTACTGGTCGGGCTTGTAGGCGCCGGGGATCTCCTCGGCGAGTCGGTCGGAGACCGAGTAGTAGCTCTCGGGCGAGTCGGCGTCGACCGCGGTGGGGCAGATCACGACCTCGGCGCCGTAGGCACGCAGCAGCGCGATCTTCTCCTGGCTCATCTTGTCGGGCATCACGAAGATGCACCGGTAACCCTTGATCGCGGCGGCGATCGCGAGGCCGACGCCGGTGTTGCCGGAGGTCGGCTCGACGATCGTCCCGCCCGGCTTCAGGTGGCCGTCGCGCTCGGCGGCCTCGATCAGCGGGAGGCCGATCCGGTCCTTCACCGACCCGCCTGGGTTCAGGTACTCGAGCTTGGCGAGCAGCTCGGGTCCGCCCGGGCGGCGCGAGCTTCTGGAGCCGCACGATCGGCGTCCGGCCGACGAGCTCGAGCGCGGTCGGGTACTCGCGGGGCATCGGATCGAAGCTTAGAGCGAGGACCGCGCCGCGCTTAGCACACGTTCGCGGCCGGGGTCAGACCCCGTCCCAGATGTGTGACGTTCCGTCCACGGATCGGACGTGTCCGCCGGCACAACCATGCGGAACCGTGGACGGACGGCGGCCGATTTGATCGTCTCCTGGCGCGGTCCCGTTTCGGGGTCTGACCCCCGCACGATTCGTGTGCTAGTGGCGGAAATGACGGCGGTGGGTGAAGACCATCGCGCCGCCGGCAGCCTCCACGGCCGCGACGACCTCATCGTCCCGCTTCGCGCCACCAGGCTGGATGATCGCCGCGATGCCGGCGCTCAGTGCCGCCTCGGCGCCGTCCGCGAAGGGGATGAACGCGTCCGACGCCAACACGGCCCCGGTCAGGTCGTGCCCGTGCTCCCGCGCCTTCTCGACTGCGATCCGCACGGAGTCGACGCGGCTCGTCTGGCCGGCGCCGATCCCGAGTGTCTGGATGTCCTTTGCGATGACGATCGCGTTCGACGAGACGTGCTTCGCGACGCGCCAGGCGAAGAGGAGTTCGCCCCAGACCGCCTCGCTCGCCTCGCCGCACACGAGCTCCATGCCGCTGCGGTCGTCGACCTCGCGGTCGCCGTCCTGCACGAGTAGCCCGCCGATCACGCGCCTGTAGTCCCGCTCGCCGAGGTCGCCTCGCCGCCGCTCACGGTCGCGAAGGATGCGGATCGCCGGTTTCGCGCGCAGCGTCTCCAGCGCACCCTCCTCGTACTCGGGAGCGATCACGAGCTCGATGAAGCGCTCCGCGAGCTCGCCCGCCAGCTCCGGCGTCACCGGCCGGTTGAGCGCGAGCACCATCCCGTACGCAGAGACCGGGTCCGCCTCGTGCGCGCGGCGGAACGCCTCCTCGATCGAGCGCGAGACCGCGACCCCGGCCGGATTCGCGTGCTTGACGACGACCGCAGCCGGTAGCTGGAACTCGCCGAGCAGCCGCCGGGCGGCGGAGAGGTCGTTCAGGTTGTTGAAGGAGAGCTGCTTCCCGTGCAGCTGGTCGACCCGGGAGAGGAGATGCCGCCGCGCGCCTTCCTCCGCGTAGTAGGCAGCGCGCTGGTGCGGGTTCTCGCCGTACGAGAGGTCGGCGACCTTCGCGAAGCTCGGGATGAACCGGTCGGGGAACGCCTCGCGCCCCATGAACCAGCTCGCGATCGCCGTCTCGTACGCCGCGGTAGTCGCGAACGCCTCGGCCGCCAGGCGCCGCCGGGTGTCCGCGGAGAGCCGACCCGTCGCGCGCAGCTCCTCGAGGATCTCCGGGTAGCGCTTGGGCGAGCAGACCGGCGCGACGTGGGCGAAGTTCTTCGCGGCCGCCCGGAGCATCGACGGCCCGCCGATGTCGATCATCTCGACCGCGTCCACTTCTGTCACTCCGTGGCGCGCCACGATCTGCGTGAAGGGGTAGAAGCCGACGCAAACCAGGTCGAACGGCTCGATCCCGTGGTCGTCGAGTGCCGCCAGGTCGTCCGGATGGTCGCGCCGGGCCAGGATCGCCGCGTGAATCCGCGGGTGGAGCGTCTTGACGCGGCCGCCGAGCATCTCGGGGATCTCGGTCAGCTCCTCGACGGGCGTCGAGTGGATGCCGCTCTCAGCGAGATGCTCGGCAGTGCCGCCGCTCGCGACCAGGTCGACGCCGAGATCCTGGAGACCCTGCGCGAACTCGACCAGCCCGGTCTTGTCCCAGGCGGACAGGAGAGCGCGCCGGATCACTCGATCAGGCCGCGGACGGTCTCGGGCAGCAGCCTGTGCTCGACCGCCTGGACGCGGGCGCGCAGGCTCTCGACCGTGTCGTCCTCGCGCACCGGCACCGGCTCGGCGACGATCACCGCGCCGGTGTCGACGCCCTCGTCGACGTAGTGGACGGTCGCCGCTGTCTGACGGACTCCCGCAGCGAGCACGTCCTCGATCGGATGCGCGCCGGGAAACTCCGGGAGCGGCGCCGAATGGGTGTTCACGATCCGGCCCTCGAAGCGGTCGAGGAACGACTTGCGCAGAAGGTGCATGTATCCGGCGCAGACGACGAAGGTCGCGCCCTGCTCCTCGAGCCAGCGGCCCATCGCGTCGTCCCGCCCCTCGCGATTTTCGTACCCGTCCAGATCGAACACCTTTGCGGGGATCCCGGCCGCTCGAGCCCGCTCCAGTGCTCGCGCGCCGGGCTTGTTGCATGCAACACAAGCGACCGGGAGCCCGGCGTCGAGCAGTGCCTGGAGGTTCGTCCCTTCGCCGGAGACCAGGACGCCGATCACGCCGCGACGATCCGCCCGATCACCTGGCCGTCGGCCGGCTCCGGCACGACGGCGCAGAAGCCGATCCCGAGGTTGAAGACGCGCCGCAGCTCGTCCTCCTCGACGTGCCGCGCGAGCCACTGGAAAACAGGTGGACGCTCCCAGCTCTCCCAGTCGATCTCCGCACGGAGCCCGTCGGGCACGACGCGCGCCAGGTTGCCCTCGATTCCGCCGCCGGTGACGTGCGCGAGGCCGTGGGCGCCGTCCAATGCGCGGACGTCGTCGAGGTAGAGCCGCGTCGGCGCGAGCAGGTCGTCGCCGGCGTAGTCCTCCTCCTCGAGCACCCGCCGAACCAGGGTGAAGCCGTTCGCGTGCACGCCGGCGGAGGGGAAGCCGACGACCACGTCGCCCTCGCGGATCGCCGAGCCGTCCACGAGCCGGTCTCGCTCGACGATCCCGACGCAGGTGCCCGCGAAGTCGAGCTCTGAGTCTCGGTAGATCCCAGGCAGCTCCGCCGTCTCGCCGCCGAGCAGCGCGACGCCTGCCGCCCGGCAGACCTCGGCGGCGCCGTCGACCAGCTCTGCCACCTCGTCCAGCTCGATCCGGTTCGCGGCCACGTAGTCGAGGAGGAAGAGCGGGGCGGCGCCGGTGGTCAGCACGTCGTTGATGCAGTGCGCAGCGAGGTCGGCGCCGCACGCCCGAAGCGCTCCCCGCTCGCGTGCCAGGATCAGCTTCGTCCCGACGCCGTCGGTCGACGCGGCGAGCAGTCGCCCGTCCTCCAGCGGGAAGAGCCCGGCGAAGGCGCCGAAGCCGGCGGCCCCGGTGGACTCGACGGCCGCCCGCAGCCGCTCGACGACCGAATCGGCGGTCGCGAGGGACACTCCGGCGGCCGCGTACGTCTGTTC
Source organism: uncultured Actinomycetes bacterium (assembly GCA_963798935.1). GTDB lineage: Bacteria > Actinomycetota > Thermoleophilia > Gaiellales > Gaiellaceae > JACDAN01. The sequence continues at coordinate 37,690 of CAWCVG010000036.1, read as the reverse complement.
CTCCACCTGTGGGCGAGTCTAATAGGGAGCATATGACGGCCCTCACCGCACTCCTGCCGCTCGCGGTCGTCGCGGTCATGTACTGGCGGCGGGCGCGGACGCTGGCCGCGCGGGGCGCTCCGGTGTCAGGCTGGCGGCAGGCGAGCTTCGCGGTGGGGATCACGCTCGCCGCCGCTGCGCAGCTGATGCCGCTCGAGGACGAGCTCTTCTTCGTCCACATGCTCCAGCATGTCCTGCTCGGCGACCTCGCTGCGCTCGCGTTCGTGCTCGGGTTGACCGGGCCGCTGCTCAGACCGATCCTCGCCGTGCCGTGGCTCGCGCCGCTCCGCCACCTCGCGCACCCGCTCGTGGCCCTGCCGCTGTGGGCGGTCAGCCTCTACCTCTGGCACCTCCCGCCGCTCTACGAGGCCGCGGTCGAGCACAGCGCCGTCCACGCGCTCGAGCACCTCTCCTTCTTCACGACGGGAGTGCTGATGTGGGCCGCCGTCGTCGAGGTGCTGCCCGGGCCGGAGTGGTTCGGCACGGGCTGGAAGTTCGGCTACGTCGCCGTCGTCCGGCTGCTGGAGACCGCGCTCGGCAACGTCTTCGTCTGGTCGGGCGACGTGATCTACGACGTCTACGACCACGGCGAGGAGCACTTCGGGATCGGCGCGCTCCAGGATCAGGGCCTCGCGGGCACGATCATGATGGTCGAGGGCTCATTCGTGACGATCGGCGCCCTCGCATGGCTCTTTCTCAAGCTGGCGCACGAGGGGGAGCTTCGGCAGCGGTTGCTCGAGGAAGGGCTCGACCCGCGCGCAGTGCGGCGGGCAGTCCGGTACGGGCGCGGGGAGGAGCTGGAATCCGCCCGCTGAACATGCGGGAAAGTCGCCCGAAAGGAGCACCTCTATGTCCACGCCAGACCAGCCGACGCAGCAGCATGCGCCGCCGCCACCACCACCATCACGTTCGCAGGGGATGACGATCGACGTGGCGCGGCTGCCGATTCCCGGCAACGCCGAATTCGCGCTCTACCTCGTCGCGCTGATCGTCGCCTGGCTCGTTGTCTGGATCTCCGACGTGCTCGACACCGGGTCGTGGTTCCAGTTCTTCCTCTTCACGACGATCGCGTACATCCTGTCGCGCGGGATCGCCAAGGCGAGCCGCGTGCTCGAGCAGTAGCCGCTCGCCTCCGCTGGGGGAACCTCCCGGTTCCCCCAGACCCCCTCCACTGGTCCGCTTCGCGGACGAGCCGCTAAACCGCGGCTGGCTCGAACCGGAGCTTCGCGAGTGTCCGGCCCGTGGGGACGCGGGTCGGGTACTTGCGCGTGAAGCAGGCGCGGCAGAACTCGTTGTCAGGCCGGCGCGTCGCCGCCTGGACGCCCTCGAGCGACAGGTGGGCGAGCGAGGTCGCGCCGATCTCCGCCCGGGTCTCGTCGATCGTCCGGCCGGACGCGACGAGCTGATCGTCGTCGCCGAAGTCGATCCCGTAGAAACACGCCGAGACGATCGGCGGCGACGAGACGCGGACGTGCACCTCCGTCGCGCCGCCGTCGAAGAGGATGGCCACGAGCTGGCGCATCGTCGTCCCTCGGACGATCGAGTCGTCGACGACCACCACGCGCTTGCCGTCCACCTCCTCCAGCGGGTTGAACTTCAGCTTGATCCCCTGCTCGCGGAGCCCCTGGTCCGGCTGGATGAACGTGCGGCCGACGTAGCGGTTCTTGATCAGCCCTTCGTTGAAGGGGATGCCGGAGGCGCGGGCGAAGCCGATCGCCGCCGGTGTGCCCGAATCGGGCACCGGCATGACGAAATCGGCTTCGACGGGAGCTTCCGCCGCGAGCCGCTCGCCCATCCGCACCCGCGCCCGGTGGACCTCGACGCCCTCGAGCCGGGAGTCCGGTCGCGCCAGGTAGATGAACTCGAACAGGCAGAGGCTCTGGGACGGATGGGCGACCTGCTCCGTCCGGAGCTCGTCGTCCACGACCACCAGCTCGCCGGGCTCGAGCTCGCGGACGGGCTCGGCGCCGACCAGGTCGAGCGCGCAGCTCTCCGACGCGAGCACCCAGTCGTCGCCGAGGCTCCCGACAACGAGCGGCCGGAAGCCGTGCGGGTCGCGGAAGCCGACGAGCTTCCCCTCGGTGAGGGCGACGACGGTCGTCGCGCCGTCTACGCGCTCGAGCGTGTGGGCGATCGCCTCGGGGAGCGGGGCAGGGTCGTTCCCGATCAGAGCGGCGATCACCTCGGAGTCGGAGCTCGAGCCGAGCCGCACGCCCTCCGCCTCGAGCTCCTCGCGGAGCTCCTCGGCGTTGGTCAGGTTGCCGTTGTGGCCGAGGGCGACGGTTCGCGCCTGTCCGTGGTGGACGAGCGGCTGCGCGTTCGCCCAGCGCGTCGAGCCCGTCGTCGAGTAGCGGGTATGGCCGATCGCGAGCTGGCCGTCGAGGCCGTGGAGCGTCTGCTCGGAGAAGACCTGCGCGACCAGCCCCATGTCGCGGACGACGGTCAGACGGCCCTGGTCGGAGACGGCGATCCCCGCCGACTCCTGGCCGCGGTGCTGGAGTGCGAAGAGCCCGAAGTAGGAGACGCGCGCGACGTCGCGCTCAGGCGCCCGGATGCCGAAGAGCCCGCACATCTAGACGGTGCCCACCTCCTCCGCGAAGTCGGGGACGTGGTCGCCGGCGAGGACGAACCGCACCGTGTCCGGGTCGGGCACGTCCAGATCGGCGTCGACACCCGACCATTCGGCCATCTCCCGAAGCGCCAGGTCGAGCCCGCCGTCGGAGACGTCGTGAACCAGCGAAAGCCCTGGAGCCGCGCGCCAAACCGCCCCGATCAGCCCGGCCTCGCGCGGCAGGTCGAACTCTCCAAGTAACAAGTTGTTACTTGCCCCCCGAACCACGGCGACTGTGTCCCCTCGGCGCCAGCCGTTCGGGACGCGGCGAACGTCTGGGACGAGGCCGACGCAGCCGACGACCGGGGTGGGTGGGATCGAGCGTCCGTCGGTGTCGTTGTAGAGGGACACGTTGCCGCTGACAACCGGGATGCCGAGCGCCTCCGCGGCTTGTGCGATGCCCTCGATGGCCTGCTCGAGCTCCCAGCCGATCTCGGGCTTCTCGGGGTTGCCGAAGTTCAGGCAGTCCGTGAGGCCGATCGGCTCGCCGCCGACGCAGGCGACGTTGCGCGCCGCGTCCAGGACGGCCAGCGCGCCGGCACGCCAAGGATCCCGCTCGCCCACGGGAGGCCCGTCGAGGGAGACGGCCAGACCACGGTTCCCGTCCAGCCGCAGCACGGCCGCGTCCAGCCCCGGCCGACGCACCGTTCGCGAGCCGACGAGCTGGTCGTACCGCTCGTAGATCCAGCGGCGGCTCGTCAGGTTCGAGTCGGCGACCGGCGCCGGCCTCGTCTCCTTCGGACGGGTCTCGACGGCGTAGCGCGGACACTCGTCGGTCAGCAGCGAGGCGGGAATCTCCCCGACGAGCTCGCCGCCGTGGAACGCGCGCAGCTCGCCGGTGTCCGTGACCTCGCCGATGACGGCGTGGGCCAGCTCCCAGCGACGACACACGCCGAGGACGTCCTCGAGCCGCTCGGGGCGGACGACGGCGACCATCCGCTCCTGGCTCTCGGAGACCATGATCTCCCAGGCCTCCATCTCCTCCTCGCGAAGCGGAACCCGGTCGAGGTCGACGTCGACGCCGGCGCCGTCGCGCGCCATCTCGGCCAGCGACGACGCGAGCCCGGCCGCGCCGCAGTCCTGCAGCGACTCCACGAGCCCACGCTCGACGAGCTCGAGGCTCGACTCGATCAGCTTCTTGCCGGTGAACGGATCGCCGATCTGGACGGTCGGCCGCTTGTCTGCGTCTTCCTCGGCAAGTTCGGCGCTCGCGAGGACGCTGGCGCCGCCGATCCCGTCCCGGCCCGTCGTCGCCCCGTAGAGGACGACCAGGCCGCCGGTCAGGGTCGCCTTCGCGCGGGTCAGGCGGTCGACCGGCAGCAGCCCGACGCACATCGCGTTCACGAGGCAGTTGCCGGCGTAGGCCTCGTCGAAGACGGCCTCGCCGCCGACCGTCGGAACCCCGACGCAGTTCCCGTAGTGGCCGATCCCCTCGACCGCGCGCTCGAACATCCAGCCCGGGCACGCCGAAGCGGAGCCCGTCCAGCAGAGCGACCGGCCGGGCTCCCATCGCGATCACGTCGCGCAGGATCCCGCCGACGCCGGTCGCCGCGCCCTGGAACGGCTCGACCGCGGACGGGTGATTGTGACTCTCGACCTTGAACGCGACCGCCTCGCCCGTCGCCGAGGTCGAGCACGCCCGCGTTCTCGCCCGGCCCCTGAAGCACCCGCTCGCCCGCGGACGGCAGGCGCCGAAGGAGCAGCGCCGAGTGCTTGTAGCCGCAGTGCTCCGACCAGAGCAGCGAGAACACTGCGAGCTCGAAGTCGTTCGGATCGCGCTCCAGCAGTTCGCGGATTCGCTCGAACTCGCCGTCCGTGAGCCCGAGGGCGCGGTGGAGAGGCTGTTCAACGACCCGCGTCAGGGATCCGAGTCTAGTCCTCTACGCGGACAGCCTGCAGGGCCGCCCGGAGGCGGCCCCACGTGCCGTGCTAGAGCTTCTTTCCGGCGTCCTTGAGCTTCTTGCCGCCGGCCTTGGCGTTGCCCTTGACCTGCTGGCGGCGACCTGAAGCGGCGAGCTTCTTGTTTCCGACTGCCTCGCCGGTCTTCTTCTTGACGGTGCCGGTGACTCGATCGGTCTTGTCGCCCATGATTAACCCCTTTCGTGGTCTCTTTGTCCCGTCACATGCAGTACCCGATCTGCGCCGCGTTACACACTGGCACGAGCGGGTAGGTCCAACCTTTGTTGACGAAAAAGGAGGAGTTGATTCGATGACCGACACAGCTGTCGAGAAGGTCGAAGGAGCTGCGGAAGACGTTGGGGTTGGCGGGGACAACGGGAACGGCAACCTCGGCAAGAAGCTGCTGATTCCGGCGGCCGCGGGGGTGGGAACGCTGGCGGCGGCCATGGCGGCCAGGAAGGCCCCTGACCTGTTCCGGAACCACGTCATGCCCAAGGTCGAGCAGAAGGGCGCCGACGAGGTGACCAAGATCGGCGAGAAGGCTGCCGGAGACCTCCAGAGCAAAGGTGGCGTGGTCGGCGCCGTCGCCGGCAAGGCGAAGGAGAAGCTTGGCGGCGGGGGTGGTGGTGGGCGCGAGAAGACCAGGCGCCTGCCGATCCAGCGCTGGACCGACATCTCGCTCCCGGTAGAGGACGTCTACGAGAAGTGGGTGGACTTCGACGAGTATCCGAAGTTCATGCACCGCGTGCTCAGCGTCGAGAAGAAGGACGACAACATCGTGGCGTGGTCGGAGAAGATCTGGTTTAGCACTCGGCAATGGGAAGCAGAGATCACGGACCAGCGCAAGAACGACAGGATCGCGTGGAAGACGACGACGGGCACAGCACATGCCGGCGTCGTCAGCTTCCACAAGCTCGACACCAACCTGACCCGCGTGCTCGTGACGATGGACTTCCGCCCGAGCGGGATCCTCGAGAAGATGGCATCGGGGATGCGGTTCGTGAAGCGGGCCGTCCAGGCGACCTCGCGCGGTTCAAGGCCTACTGCGAGATGGGCGACGCCGAGGGCCTGGAGTACGTGCAGGAGGAGAAGAAGGACGAGGAGAAGGAGAAGGACTCCGACGGCGGCGACGAGAACGGCAAGCAGCAGTCGCGCTCGAACGGAAACAGCAACCAGGCAAGTTCCGAGAGCTCGGATACTGAAGAGCTCGAGCAGTCGCGGAAGGAACGGGCAGAGCGGAGAAAAGAGCGCCAGTCATAAGCCGACGCTCCTTGGAAGTGGAAAAGCGCCGGGCATAGGCCCGGCGCTTCTTCTTTTCGCTCCTACTCGGACTGATCGGACTGCGAGCGCGCTCGCTCGAAGCCCGTGATGAACCGCGGCACGATCGTCTCGACGACGACGTCGGGGGCGTTGCGCCCGACCCAGTCCCCGGCGGCTCCTGCCGCCTCCTCGACGAATGGCACGAGCGTGTGACTCGCCGCCGCCCAGCTCGATGAGGCCATCGCCACAATCGTCGACTGGTCTTCGCCGCCGGACTTCGTCTTGGACGCGGTCTTCTCGCCGCTCTCAGACGCCTGGTCTCGGGCCGAGAACGCCTTCTTCGCCGCAAATGCGGCCGCCCCGGTCGCTGCGGCAATCGCCGCCGCCTGAACGACCTTGTGGCCTCCGTTCGAGCCGTTGCCGCCGTTCGACTGCTCGGCCTCGGCCTTGTCCGTTGTCTCGCTCTGCTCCGCCATCTCAGCTCCCCGAGCCGGCCTTCGCCGACTGGCGCGAGCCGCTCGATGTTCCCTGCTTTGCGTTCTGTATGCGCTCCTGAAGCGCCTCGTTGATATTGCTGAACGTCTCCGCGAGGCCGTCGGCCTGCTCGCTGATCTGGTCGGTGATCGACATGAGCTTGCTGAAGTCGACCTCACCGTTCCCCAGCTCGGAGCTGAGCTGACCGACCAAATCTTCGAGACCCTTGGTCAGCTGCTGAACATCTTTCAGTGACGCCATGAACGTCCTCCCTTTTCGAACAATGCGTGCATGCGTGCTACCCGCGCCCGGCTGATGGAAACCTCAAAGCAGGTCGCCGAGCGGGCCGAGGTTGAGGTTCAGGTCTCGGTCCTCGAGACCGAACTCGCGCTTCAGCTCCTCCATCCGGCGCTCCAGCTTCATAAACGTCTCGCCGAGCCGTTCGATCTGCTCGTCGGTGAGCGTGCCCTGCTCCATCCGGCGTAGCGCCTGCCGCTCCATCAGCTGACGGAGGAGCTCGACCAGGGTGAGAACGAGCTGCGCGAGCCCCTGCTCAACACGTTCCGGGTCGGCGTTGACCCGCTTGGGGAAGGCCGTGCCGAGCCGGTCGAGCTCGGTCGCGAGCTGGTCGATGTCGCCGGCGGCGTGAAGGATCTTCTCGTCCTCTCGACTCACGACGAGCCCCCCTCTGCGGTGGCGAAGCTGTACGGCGGCCACGGTCCTGTGCAGACGATGCCGAGCTCCGGGTGCGCCTTCTGCAGGCGCTCCACCAGGTCGCGGAACGCGGCGACGCCGTCCCCCGGCACGAGGTACGCGGCGCTGAGGAGGAGCCTCTCCGTCGCGCCGACCGTCTGGGTCGCCTCGCGTGCAAGCGCGGCGAGAGGGTCGTGCAGCTCGTCGGCGAGTCGCTCTGTCTCTTGGCGCTGACCGAGTCGCGCGCGCATGTACGCAGAGCCCGACGAAGCCTCCGCGCGCTCGGCGGCGGGGGCGAGCGCCCGCACGCCGAGCTCCACACAGCCGTGCACACGCTCGAGTGCCGCGGCGAGCTCAGACTTTCGTTCCTCGATCGCCGCGCGAAGCGCGTCCGGATCGGTGTGCACGCCTCCGAAGCGCGCCGGCAGCACCGCCTCGTTCGCGGCCGCGAGCGCCTCCACGACGCGGGCATGCGCGACGATCGCTTCCTCGGACGCCCTGGGCGCGGCCGAGTCGTGCCTGCTGACGACGGCCTCGAGCCCGGCAGCCGCCTGCGTCTCGAGGACGGCCGAGTCGATGCCCGGAACGTCGGGCAGGGAGGCCGGAGCTTCGACGAACGCGTACACGTACAGCACTTACTGCGCGCGGGACTCGAGCTCTTCGAGGGTGCCGACCGACGCCAGGAGGACCCGCAGGCCGACATAGACGAGATCGACGCCCGCGACCGACAGCGTGACGTCCCCGCTGAGCACGACGCCCTTGTTCAGCACGCGGTCCACGAGCTCGAGCAGCGTGACGTCCTGTCGCGCCGCGGCGGACAGCTCACTCACGGCGGTCCTCGACGAAGTTGTAGGGCGGCCACGGGCCCGTCAGCTCGTACACGGCGCCCTTCGGTCCGACTTCTGCCTCCAGCTCGTCGAGCGCCGCTCGGAACGCGCGCACCCGGTCGGCTGCGACGAGATACGCGCCGTTCAGGAACATCTCGAGATCGCTTCTGGAAACCTCGCGCGGCTGGAGCGGGTTCGCGCGGGCTCCCTCGGCGACGGTTGCGAGCCGCTCGTGCGTCTCGTCGGCCAGGCGGGTTTTCGTTGCGTCGCGCTCCTCTGCGAGCCGCCGAGCTTGCTGCTTCTCCTCCAGGTACCGGCGACCGGCCGAGGACTCGTCCTCAACGGTGCCCGGTGCTGTCTCGGCTGGGGTCTCCGCGAGGAATCCCTTGACGCCGAGCTCGACCCGGTCGCGCACACGGTCCAGTGCCTCGCTTAGCCGCTCATGGGCGCTCAGCATCTCCCGGACGTGCTCCTCACCACGGTAGATCGTGCCAAAGCGGAACGGGACGACCGGCGTGGCGCGAAGTGCAGTCTCGAGGACGGTCTCGTGGGCGCGAACGCGCCGCTCGAGCCACGCTGGGTCGCGCAGGTTCTCGACGATCGGCTCCTCTCCGAACTCGGTGAGCGGCACTTCGCTTGCGATCGCTGCCAGACGTCCCCCGTCGATGAGCGCCACCGGGCCGCCGCCCATGCCGTCGAGGCCGTCGAAGGTCGTCTCGGGCACTTCCCCCGAGTGCACGACTCCGTAGACGTACCAGCCCATGCTCGACGCCGCCCGGCCCTGCGGCCTGCCGGCCGTGGTCACGAGTCGCTCTCGGTCTCCCCGCCGTCGCCGTCGGAGATCCCCGTCGCCTGTTCGAGCGCCTTCAGCCGGCCCTCGAGCGAGTCCTTCTGTCCGCGGCCGAGGAACGGGTCTCCCTCCCACCAGTCGATGCCCATCTCGCGGGCCTTGTCGGCAGAGGCGACGAGGAGCCGGATCTTGATGGTCAGCAGCTCGATGTCGAGCAGGTTGATCTGGATGTCACCGGCGATCACGATCCCCTTGTCGAGAACGCGCTCGAGCACGTCGGCGAGCTGGGCCGGCTGGCGTCCTCCGTAGGCCGACGGCAGGGCAGACCCACTGCGGGCGGGGCTGCTCATCGGCCTTCCTCGATCTGCGAGCGGCGGTAGCGCCGCACCTCGGACATGCTGACGAGGTTGTGGTCGTCGTCGAACGCGACCTCGTAGGAAGAGAGGACGTCGGTCGTCTCCGGCACTCGCCGAACCTCGAGTACTTCGAGCATCACCGTCCAGCGGCCGTTCGCGTGAGCGAAGCCCGAGACGCGCTCCGGCTCCTTCCCGAGCAGCTCCTCCAGCTTCCGTCTGGCCTGCTCGGTGATCTCGGTGATCTCGTCGGCGGAGGCTCCCTGTGGTGTCGAGCTCGACCCGGCGTCGGCGTCGTCTCCGCGCCTGGGCTCGTCCGGAGGCGCCTCAGGCTCGTCCCGGGCCTCCGGCGCATCCTCCGCAGCCGGGGGAGTCTCCGTCTCGCTCTCTTCGGGCTCCGGTTCGGTCGCGGGCTCCTGTTCGGCCTCTGGCTCGGCCTCGGCCTCGGCCTTCGATTCTGTGCTGCTTGCCTGCCCCTGCTGTTTTGCTTCGCCGTTGCGCCGGTCGGATAGGGCCTTCGCGGCGCCGGCGAGGCCGGCAGCGACGGCTCCAGCCGCCGCGGTCCACGCCGCGTGCTTCAGGGTCCGGTGGGTCGCGCTCTGGCGGTCGTCGTCGCCCGCCACCTCGTCGAGTGCCTCATTCTCGCTACTCGTGCTTTTCGCCATACCACTCTGCATCTTGCCCAGTCAGGCGCCGAAGTAACGCATCCTCGAGGTCGGCCAGCTCGTCGTCGGTGAGCTCGCCGCGCTCATGGGCCCTCTCCGCCGCCGCGAGTTGCTGCTCGATGACCGCCGGATCGTTGAGCTGGCGCTCCGCTTCAACGAGCAGCTGCTCCGCGATCCACATGGTCCCGCGGACCGGCGCGAGTGGAAGGGTCAGCAGTCCCGTGAGCAGCCCCATCGCTCAGCCCGCCTGGCCGAGCGAGACGAACGCGGTGGGCGGGAGCGGGCCGACCGCCTCGTACCGCATCACCGGCGCATCCTGCTTCGAAAGCGCCTCGAGCTCCTCGTCGAAGCTGTCGAGGCGCTTCCGCTCGACGAGAAAGGACGCCTTCAGCACCTGCAGGGCCGTACTCTCGTCTTCGTCACCCACGACCTCCGTGGCCAGGGGCGCGAGCCGGGCGAAGATTCGCTGGGCGTCGTTCCCACGTCGGGCTGAGAGGTGCTCCGCGATCAGTTCTCCCAGCCGGATGTTCTCGTAATACCCCGCGTCGCCGAGTCCCTTCGCGCGGTCGCGCAGGCGCGCAATTCGCGCGTCCGACGCCATGACCTCGCGCAGAACCTCCGGCTCGTCGTACTCAGTCTTGACGTTCATCTGAGCGCGGCCCGTTAGCCTCTTCATCAGCGCGTGTAGCTCGTCTCGCCGCGCGTCGAGGAGGTGCAGCCGGACGTCCTCTTCGGACGGGAGCACCGTTCCGAAGCGGCACGGCAGCACCGTGGTCTGGTCGAAGAGCTGCTCGAGCGCACGCAGGTGGGCGTCCAGGTCGCGACGGCGAACGCGAAGGCGCTCGCCAGGCACGGTGCTCACGACCGCCGACAGCCCGTTGCTCTCGACCACCCGGGTGGCGGCGTCCGCCACGCCGTCGCCGGGCAAGGAGATCGACGGGTCCGTCGAGACGACGCCGTAGACGTAGATCGGTCCGGTCACGGGCCGGCCGCCGCGCTAGCGGGACTTCTCTTTCTGCTTGTCCTTGTCGTTCGACGTGAACGCATCTTTTGCGCCCTCGAGCGCGCCCTTGGTCTTGCCGTTACCGCCGCCGCGGAGGTCCGTGAGGTCCGCCCCCCCGGACTCCGCCAGATCCAGCCGGTTGACGGCCTCGGCGAAACGGAGGTAGGTGTCGACGCTCGCGATCACGATCCGCGCGTCGATCGTCAGAAGCTCGATCCCGATCACCGAGACGCGCACGTAGGCGTCGATGACCAGGCCCTTGTCGAGGATCACGTCCAGCACGTCCGCCAGCCCCGACGGGCTCGGCGCGCGCTGGAGGTAGTTGCTCGCCGTTCCTTGCGTTGCGATCGCCATCTCTCAGCTCCTTGGTCTCTGTCGACGCTGGTTTCGCCGCTTCTGTCGCTCTCGTCGCCGGTCCTCGAACTCCGAGAGGTCCTGATCGGTGGGGATGCCTGAGTCAATGTCGACGTCGGTCTCCGGCTCCTTGCCGAGGACGTTGTCGAGCTTGCCTTTCAGCTCGTTCGCGAGCTCGCCCGTGCGGCCGGGCATCTCCGGGATAGGAAGGTCAGACACGGCCTCGCGGAGCTTCGGAGCTGCTTCCCGAAGCCGGTCCCTCCTGGCGAGGAAGTATCCAAGCAAGCTCCCGACGGCGCTGATCGCCACCGGAATGAGCAACTTCCGCGGGATTCCGCCGGCGCCGCCTTCCGACTCAGGTGTGTCTGCCATCTGTTTTCCTCTCTGCCCTTTGATTGTTCCGCCCGGTCTCTCCCCATTTGCCGCGACCTCAAACGCGCGCGCGGGTTGCGCCGAGCGACGTTTTCCGGCGGACGAAGTTGGGCACGGGTCCGCCTACACGCACCTGACAGGAGGTTTCATGAGCGAACAGGAACAGGATCAGCCGGAGACCGAGGAAGAGCAGCAGACCGAGGAAGAGCAGCAGCAGTCGGCTGCCCCCGAGGAGCAGGGCTCGGATCAGCCCTCCGTGCTCGGAACGGCTGCCAAGGCAGCCGCCGCAGGAGCAGCCGCGGGTGCCGCAGTGGGCGCCGCGGGCGGCGCAGCCAAGGAGATGCTCGGATCGCAAGGCGGAGAGGACGAGCAGCAAGATGACGCTGCCGACGAGTCCTCGAGCGACGCGTCCGACGAAGGCAACTGACGGAGATCGGAGGAAGGCAGATGGATCCGGAACAGGATGCAACGGAGGGCATGTCCACCACGAAGAAGGTCGTCACGGGCGTCGCAGCCGCTGTCGCAGTGCCGGCCGCAGTCGGTGTCGCGAAGAAGCTGATGGGCAGCGGCTCGGATGACGAGGACGGCGACCAGGGCCAGGCTGACCGCCAGGAGGGCCAGCAGAAGGCCGGCCAGAGCCGACAGGGCGGCCAGCAGAAGGCCGGCCAGAGCCGCCAGAGCGGCGGCAGCCGCGCCAAGTCGGGGTCTTCGAGCTCACGCTCGCGCTCCAGATCGAGCTCCGGCTCGAGCAAGTCGGGCTCGACGGGATCGCGCTCACGGTCGAGCGGGTCGAAGTCCGGCACGAGCGGCTCGAAGTCCGGCTCCAGCTCGCGAGCCAGATCGAGCTCGGGCTCGAGCTCCCGTTCGAGCTCCGGCTCCAGCGGATCGGGCCGCCAACGAACGAAGGAGCAGCTCTACGCGACGGCCAAGCGACTGAAGATCGACGGCCGGTCGAAGATGACCAAGGCCCAGCTCGAGCGGGCTGTGGGGCGCGCACGGTCGTAGCGAGGACGGATGGCGATCGCAACCCAAGGAACGGCGAGCAACTACCTCCAGCGCGCGCCGAGCCCGTCCGGGCTCGCGGACGTGCTGGACGTGATCCTCGACAAGGGGCTGGTCATCGACGCGTACGTGCGCGTCTCGGTGATCGGGATCGAGTTGCTGACAATCGACGCACGGATCGTGATCGCGAGCGTCGACACCTACCTCCGCTTCGCCGAGGCCGTCAACCGGCTCGACCTGACGGAGACGGAGATCGCCGGCCTTCCCGAGTTGCAGGAGGTCGGCGCGCAGAAGATGACCGAGGGTGCGATCGAAGGCGTCGAGGAAGAGGTCGAGCCCGACTCGCCCGCGGTCCGAAAGGCACTGAAGGGCGTCGCCGCGGGCGCAGCAGTTGCCGGAGCGGCCGCGGCGACCAAGGTGGTCGTAGACCGAGTCCGGGACCAGGGCTCCGAGGAGGACAGCGACGATGATTCGTGACGCATCCAAGTCGATTCGCAAGTGGAGGACACAAGAGAGCCGCAAGACCGAACCAGAGAACGAATCACGAATGAAGAAGCGAAGCGTTCAGGCGGCGGCCGCGGTCGGAGCCGCCGGCTTGCTGGCGGCCGTCGGCGGCCTCGCCCACCGCTGGCGGCGTCACCGGCAGACGAGAACCCTCTGGTCTCGCCTGCATCTGAAGACCTGACGCGTAAGGGCGCCGGCGGTCGGAAGGCTGCCGGCGCCTCGCTCGTTAGGTTTCAGCAGTGAGCCGCGGTTACGTCCCTCTCCTGCTGGTCCTCGCCCTGATCTGGGGCTCGTCGTTCATGTTCATCGAGATCGCGATCGACGATCTCTCGCCCGCCGCGACCATGACGGGCCGACTGCTCTTCGCGTCGGCGGCGCTCGGAGCCGTCCTCGTCGCGAAGCGCGGCTTCCGGCAGGCGGTGCGCTGTGTCCGCGACTTCGGCTGGGCCGGAGTCGTGCTCGGCGTGATCAGCACCGCCCTGCCCTTCTGGCTCATCGCCTGGGGCCAGACCCGGATCGACTCCGGGATCGCCGCGATCGGGAATGCGTCGATGCCGATCTTCGTCGCGCTTCTCGCGATGAGGTTCGCGCGGCACGAGCGCGTCACCGGCCTGCGGGCGTTCGGGCTCGTCCTGGGCATCCTCGGCGTCGGCGTGCTCGTCGGCGTCGACCCCCAGGGCGGCTGGGCCGGCGCGGTCGGGACGCTCGCAGTGATCCTCGCCTCGATCTCCTACGCCGTCGGCTCGCTCTACAGCCAGCACAAGCTCGGAGACTCGTCGGGGCTGCTCGTCTCGACCGCGTCCGTGCTCTGGGGAACCGTGGCGATCCTCCCGTTCGGGATCGCGCAGGGGCCCGGCGGCGTTCCCAGCTGGGAGGCGATCGTCTCGGTCGCGGTGCTCGGCCTGCTCGGGACGGCGCTCGGGCTGATGATGTACCTCCGTCTCCTCGAGGACTACGGGTCGTCGAAGGGGAGCCTGGTCGTCTACCTCCTGCCGGTGGTGGCGCTCTTCTACGGAGCCGTCTTCCTCGACGAGCCCCTGCGGATCACGGCGCTCGTCGGCCTGGCGTTGATCCTCGCCGGGGTCGCGATCGCCTCCGGGCTCGTCCGGCCGCTCCGCCGCCAGCAGCCCGTGCCCGCGCCGACTCCTTGATCGTCGAAGGCGACGGTCTCCGACTGCGCCGGGCGACCGAGGACGACGTCGACTTCGTCGTCGGGCTCCTGAACGAGGAGGACACGGCGCCGTTCCTCGCCGCCTCCCGCTCGCGTGACCGGGCCGGCGTCCTCGAGGACGTCCGCGCGTCGACCGAGGAGCCGGGAGACTTCGGACTCTTCGTCATCGAGGTCCCAAACGGCGACGCCTGGGCCGGCGCCGGGATGTTGGAGTTCTCGCTCGCGAACCGCCGGAGCAGGATCGCGCGCCTGGGCGGCCTGGCGATCCATCCGGACTACCGCGGCCGCCGGCTCTCGGACGAGGCGGCGCGCATCTTCCAGCGCCACCTGATCTTCGACCTCGGCTTCCACCGGCTCGAGCTCGAGATCTACGGGTTCAACGAGCGCGCAATCCGCCACGCGGAGCGCTCGGGGTTCGTCCGCGAAGGCGTGAAGCGCAAGGCCTACCACCGCCACGGCGAGTGGGTGGACGGCGTCCTCTTCGGCCTCGTTCGGGAGGACCTCGAGGCCTAACCTCTATCGGCGATGACGCGGCGGCTCGTTGCTCCTCTCGCGGTCGCCGCTCGGCGGATCGCGGCCCGGCCCGGCTCCGTGCTGCTCACGGGCTTCGGGATCGCCCTTGCCACAGCGGCGTTGACGGCGCTGCTCGTCGGCCAGGTCGTCGTGGAGGACCGTGCGGTGTCCGACGCGGTCGGCCGCCTGCCGGCCGACGAGCGCATGCTCACCGTGAGCTGGGTCGGAATCGGCACGACGGGGTGGGCGCAGCTCGACCGCGAAGCGCAGAGCGGGCTGCGGGCTCTCGAGGTCGGGGAGCCCCTGCGCGCCGTCGGGTTCCGGTCGACCAGGCTCGGCACGGACATCGTTCGGCTCGCGGCCGTGGAGGACGCGACAGGGCTCCTCCAGCTGCGGTCCGGCCGTCTCCCCGCGCGGTGCAGTGGAGCGCGCTGTGAGCTCGTCGCGCTCGACGCTGACAGCCGGCCCCTCGCTGGGTCCCGGTTGTCGGTGACCGGCTCGGCGACGGCGGCGGCCGGCGCGCCGCTCGCTGCCCTCGTCGGCTCGACCACCGCCGCAGAGCGCGTCTTCGTCGGCGTCGGCGTCGAGGAGCTGGCGCGACGACCGGAGGTGACCGGCCTGTTCCGCACGCTCACCTGGGCGGTACCGCTGGATCTCGCCGCGCTCGATTCTCCCAAGGCGGCCGAGCTTCCGACGCGCATCGCCGAGCTGGACACCCGGCTGCGACAGGTGGATCCGGCGTTCGCCGTGCGTGCGCCTCTCCACGAGCTCGAGGAGGCGCGCCACCGGGCGACGAGCGCCAGCCGGCGCCAGCTCCTCGTCGGCGGCCAGTTCGTGGTCGTCTTCCTCGCGTTCGCCGTCCTTGCGGCCTCGAGGCTCCGGCGAAGTGCCAGAGAGACGCGGTTCAGGCTCCGTCGGCTGCGCGCGCTCCGCTGGCAGATCGGCCTCGAGACCGGTGCCTTTGCCGCGATGGTGGCGCTGCCGGCCGTGCTGGTCGGGTGCGTCGCGGGTCTCGTCGCCGGCGCGCTGGTCGCCGCAGCCGCCGACCGGCCGGCCGGCGACGCGGTCGAGCGGGCTCTGTCGTCGGGCTGGTTCGGCTGGACGCTCGCCCTGCTCGCGATCGGCGCGGTTGCGGCGGTCGTCGCGGCGGCGCATGCTGCGACGCTCGAGATTCGCGGCCGCGTGATCACCCCCGTCGATGTCGCGGCCGTCGCGGTCCTGGCTGCGATCGGCATGACCTTCCTGTTCGGCGAAACCGACGCCGAGTCGCTCACGGAGGAGGGACGGATCGGCGGGCCACTCCTGCTCCTGCCCATGCTCGTGGCGCTCGCCGCCGCGCTGCTCGCCGCCCGCGCCTTCCCCGCCCTCCTGAAGCTGAGCGAGCGGCCCGCCGCGACGGCCGGCGTCTCCGTCCGCGTGGCGGTCCTCTCGCTCGTGCGGAACCCCGGCGTCGCCGCCGTCACCGTCGCGTGCCTGACCGTGACGTCCGCAATGTCGGTGTTCGCGTTGACCTACCGGGCGACGCTCGCGGCGAACCAGCGCGATGCCGCGTCCTACGCCGCTCCGCTCGACCTCGTCGTCTCGCCCGATCCCACGCGCGGCCGCTTCGCCG
Source organism: uncultured Actinomycetes bacterium (assembly GCA_963798935.1). GTDB lineage: Bacteria > Actinomycetota > Thermoleophilia > Gaiellales > Gaiellaceae > JACDAN01. The sequence goes on along the minus strand of CAWCVG010000036.1, from coordinate 21,548 downwards.
GCCGGACGGCCGACCTCGCCCCGACCTACGGACCGCGGGCTCTCGGTGTCATCCGGCGCGACGGCGAGGCGCCGACCCTCAACCGCTCCGCCGAGCTCACGGTGCTCGGGCTTCCCCCGGACGCGTTCGAACGGATGCGCTGGCGCGGTGACTTCGCCTCCAGTTCCCTCGAGGAGCTGGGCGAGTCGGTCGCGTATCGGGGTGGGGGCCTGCGCGGCGTCGAGCTGCCGCCCGAGGGCCGGGAGCTGATCCTGCCCCGGACCGTACGCGGCGATCCGATCCGCATCTCGGCTCAGGTTCGGCGGCCGGACGGCGGCTTCTCGGTGCTCGACCTCGCGGGCCGGCGCGGCGCCGTGAGCGCCTCGATCCCGCCCGTGGCTCGCGGCGGGACGCTGGTCGGCCTCACCCTTGCGTTCCCGCCGATCGCGGAGTTCACCGCGGCGCACCGGGCGACAGGGAGCCGGGCCGCGCCGGACGTCTTCCTGCGTGGACTGCTGACGCTCGAACAGCCGCGCGTTCGCACGCCGAGCGGCACCCGCGTGCTCGCCGTCGACTACAGCGACTGGGTCTCGTCGGAGGGCGGCGGCACCGCTGGATCCCGGTCGCAGGCGCGCATCCGCTATTTCCTGACCCTGGACCGCACCTTTCGCATCCGGCCGAGCCAGCCGACCGACGACGAGCCGATTCCCGTGATCGCCTCCGACTCCATCGTCTCTTCGGCGGGATCGGCCCGCGTGCTCCCGATTCGGATCGGCCGCGCCTCGGTCGACGTCCGCATCGTCGAGACCGCGCGCCGGTTCCCGACGCTCTCCGGCGACTTCCTCGTGGCCGACCGGGAGGCGCTCGCCATCGCGGCCAACGCCGGCGCGCCCGGCGTGGCGGTCGCGGACGAAGCCTGGCTCTCGGGTGGGCCGGACGCGGAGGCCGAGCTCGGCCGCCGAACGCCGTTTCCCGTGCAAGTGACGTCGCGCACCGAGGTCGAGCGAAGCCTGCGCGCCGATCCGGTCTCGCGATCCGCCTCGCTCGCGCTCCTCGCCGCGGCGATCGTTGCCGGGCTCCTCGTCGTGGGCGGCCTCGTCCTCGCGCTTGCCGTGGACGCACGGGACGATTCCGCCGAGCTCTTCGACCTGGAGAGCCTGGGCTTCGACCCCGAGCGGCTCGCTCGCCACCTCTGGGTTCGATCGGCCGCCATTCTCGCCGTAGGCCTCCTCGCCGGATTGGCGACCGGGGTGCTTGCCTCGCTCCTCGTCACCGACCTGGTCGCGGTCACCGCCAACGCGACTCCGGCCGAGCCACCGCTCGTTCCGGTGCTGCCCTGGCCGCTTCTGCTCGGCGGCCTCATCGCGCTCGGCGCCCTCACGCTCGTGATCGTCGCGCTTCTCTCACGCCGGCCGTTCCGCGGCGGTGCGCCGGCCCGGCCGGAGGCGGCGTGAGCCCCGCGGTCGAGGCCAGGGACCTCTTCAGGGTCTACGCGACCCGCGAGGGAAGGGCTGCTGCGCTTCAGGGCCTCTCCCTCGAGATCGACGAGGGCGAGATCGTGGTCGTCTTCGGCCCGAGCGGGTCGGGGAAGACGACGTTGCTGCGGATCGTCGCCGCGCTCGACGCCCCTTCCGCGGGGCTCGTGCGCGTCCACGGTGTCGACCTCCGGCGGCTCCGCGGCCGCGCTCGTGATCGCTTCCGAGCCGAAGCGATCGGCTACGCCGACCAGCACTACTCGCGCCTCCTGGCCCCGGAGCTCACGGCTCGCCAGCTCGTCGAGCTCCCGCTCGCCCTGCGCGGCGACCAGCCCACGGCCAGGGAGGCCCGCGCGCGCGAACTGCTCGAGCGTGTCGGGCTCGCCGACCGGGCCGACGCGCGACCGGCGGAGCTCTCGGGAGGCGAGCAGCAGCGTGTCGCGCTCTGCGCCGCGCTCGTCCACCGGCCCAGGCTGCTCCTGGCGGACGAGCCGACCGGTGAGCTCGACGCCGCGACGGCGGAGGGCGTGTACGCCCTGATCCGCCGGCTCGCGCGCGAGCAGGGAACGACCGTGCTGATCGTGAGCCACGACATCGGATCGGCCGAGATCGCCGACCGGGTGGTCCAGGTTCGCGACGGCCGGGTGAGCGCCGAGGGACCGCCGGGGGAGGAGGCGCTCGTGGTCGCGTCGACCGGCTGGGTGCGGATCCCGGAGGAGCTGCTCGCCGGTGCCGGGATCGGATCACGGGCACGGCCCGGGCTCGAGGGCTCCTCCATCTCCCTCTCCCCGTCGGGCAGTAGACGACCTTCGGTCGAGGCGCAGCCGGCGCGCCAGAGGACGAGACGTTCCGCCAACGGGCCGGCGGCCGAGCTTCGCCGCGTCGGACGGCGTTTCAGGACAGGGACGGCCATCCAGGGGCTGAGCACGGCTTTCCAGGCCGGCCGACTGACCGCGATCACCGGGCCCTCGGGGTCGGGGAAGACGACGGTTCTCCACCTCCTGGCAGGGCTCGACCTCCCGACCGAGGGCCAGGTGATCGCCCTCGGTCACCGTCTCTCGGAGCTGTCGCGCTCGGAGAGGGCGGCGCTTCGCCGAACCGAGCTCGCCGTGATCGCACAGGACGCGCCACTCGTCCCGTTCCTGAGCGCGCGGGAGAACGTGGAGCTCGGCCTGCAGCTGCGCGGTTCCGGCGGCGACGCGCAGAAGACGCTGACCTCCGTCGGCCTGGCCGAGCTTGCAGAACAGCGGGTCGACAGGCTCTCGATGGGCGAGCGGCAGCGCGTTGCCATCGCGCGCGCCCTCGCCGCCCGCCCCGCGCTCCTGCTCGCCGACGAGCCGAGCGCCCGCCTCGACGAGGCGAACGCCGTCGCCGTCGGCGACCTCCTCGCCGGGATCGTCGACGAGTCGGAGACGACCGTCGTGTTCAGCACGCACGACCCGGTCCTGTTGGAGGTCGCCGACGAGGTCGTGGATCTCGCGTGAACGAGAGAGCCGTCGGCCGGCGCCCGCCTGTCTCTTCGTCGGCGTTTCGATTCCGGCCGATTCTGGGAAGATCCGGGGCATGAGGCTCGCCGTCGTGGTCTTCCTGGCTGCGCTGGTCGCGCTTCCGCTCGCCGCGAATGCCGCGCAGCCTCCGACCCGCTGGGCCGTCACGCTGAATGGGCGCGTCGTCGAGGACTACAACTACGGGAACGCGAGCCGCGATCCCGAATGCATCGTGCGCCGCTTCGGGATGACGTCGCGCGAATGGCGTGTGGTCAGTGCACGGCCGACGGTCGTGACCGTGACGCGCTGGAGCTCCCGTGCCCGCTATCGCCCCGGCCGACTCTTCCGCGTCCGGATCACGTCCTCGGCGGGGAAGGGCTCGTGGACGGAGACGCGGCAGTGCCTCGGCGAGGAGCTCCGGAGCGACAGGGGTACGTGCAACGCGACAACGCAGGGAGCGAGCGTTCGGCCCACATTCGTTTGGAGCGGCGCGAACCGGATCGCCTTCCGCCGGCGTTCCGGCAGCCCACAGCTTCGCCTCTGTGGGTTCGACTGGACGGTCAGCTCTCCGGACTCGTGGCTGAGCATCGCCCCGGGCCGCGTGGACGAGGAGCTGCTGCTCTCGGGCAGCCGCCGGACCGTGGTCGCTCGCGCGGACGTCACGCGGAGCGCGATGCTTCCCTTCGAGCCGCCGTCGGGCTCGATGTCGCACAACCTCCGGGTCGTGTGGACGCTGCGGTTCCGCCGCCTCTCGTAGGATCGGCTCCGTGGAGCTGATCCATACCTGCTACCGGGTGACCGACCCTGAGCGGTCGATCGCGTTCTACGAGGCGCTCGGCCTCGAGAAGCGGCGGGAGTCACCGATCCGCGACGAGGCGGTCAACTACTTCCTGGGCGTGCCGGGCCAGGAGACTCCGGAGCTCGAGCTGACCCACAACTTCGGCGTCGACTCGTACGAGCTCGGCACGGGCTACGGCCATGTGGCGCTGACCGTCGAGGATCTCGACTCCACGCTCGAGAAGCTGGCCGCGCAGGGAATCGAGCCGGAGCGGCCGCCGTACCAGGTGCGCGAGGGCGGCTCCAGGATCTGCTTCGTGCGCGATCCGGACCAATACCGGATCGAGCTCATCGAGCGCGGCTAGCGCCTTCAGGACCTAGCCAAAGGGCTAGGTCATTGCTGTCCTTCCGGCCGTCGAGAGGGGGCGGCCACAGTTCTAGCCGTGGATTTGCCGGCGGGGAGCAGACAGGCCCTGTCCGGGCCAACGCTTACGCCGCCATGTCTCAAAGTCACCACGCACGAGTTGTCGTCAGCGGTCTCGGGCCGAGGGGCCCGGACGCGAGTCCTCGAGCACGATGAGTCGCGGAGCCGGCGCCGCCCCGTCGCGCTCGCGGTACGTGGGGGTTACGACTCTCCTCGCCGCGCTTTGCCTGCTCGGGCTCGCGACCTCGCAGGCCGTCGCGCAGGGCTTCCCCCAGCAGACCGAGCCGACCACCACGACGGTCGCGGCGGCGCCCGCGCCGCCGCCGCCGGCGCCTGATCCCAAGCCGGCTCCGAAGCCGGACGCCAAGCCGACCCGCCCCAAGCAGGTCGTCCGTCCCAAGGCGCCGCCGCCACCACCGGCGGCTGTCGAGCGCGCCGCTCGTCGCCCGATCGCCACAACGGCGCTGGCTCCGACAGCGCCTCCGAAGGCCCGGCGTCGGAAGCCGAAGGCCGCTTCGAAACCGCTTGCGCCGGCCGTGGCGACCCCGACGCGCCGGCCGGTCCGGCCGGTGCGCCGTGGCAAACGAGTCACGCCGCGCGTGACCCGCGGGAAGCCTGCGAGGTCCAAGCGGAAAACGCCCGTCGCCGCCGCCTCGCAAGCGCTCGATCTCGACGGCTCGCCGGTGGCCCTCGGCTCGGCGAGCAAGCCGATGGCGCTGATCACGGTCCCGACGATCCTGCCGCTGCTGCTCGGCATCGGAATCGTTCTCTTGCTCGGAGCGTCGGTCGCCACGCGCCGCCTCGTGCCCTGGCCCGAGGTCGCCGAACCGCTGTACGCGCGCCGCCATGACCTCGCAACCGCCGGGTTCGGAGCAATCGCACTCGCCCTTCTCGGGCTCAACGCCGCCGTCCTGTTCTAGGAGGATCCATGCTCGACCGTCGCCATCTCTTGACCGCCGCCGTTGCGGCGGTGTGTCTGCTCGTGGCCTCCGGGGCCTCGGCGGACGTCGTGAACACGTTCACCGCCGGGTCCACGCCGTCGCACATCAAGCCCTCGACCTCGTCGGCGTACACCGTCGTCCTGACGAACGACGCGGCCTCGCCCGAGGGCGCGGACCGCGCGAGAATCGGGATCCCGCCCGGCTTCGTCGTGGACATCCCGACCGTGCAGGCGACCACGAGTGCTGCCGGGGCGTGCCAGGCATCGACGTGGGTCCCGGACGGCGAGCTCCTCGCGGACGCGAAGCTCAACCTCCGGCAGCCGGGATCGAGCCCGAGCGACGAGCTGTGCGCGGGCGCCACGCTGACCGTCGCCTTCACCGCTACGTCGCCGCAAACGGAGGACACGTTCACGTGGGCGAGCGAGCTCCTTCGAGGCACGGTCGGGTTCCTTCTCGGCGGAGCACAGCCCACGGTACGGGTGGACGGCACGGCACCCGCCGCCTCGATCACGCAGAAGCCGGCCAGTCTGAGCAACCAGGCCTCGGCGACCTTCGAGTTCGGCGCCGATGAGCAGGCAACGCTCGAGTGCAAGCTGGACGACGAAGCCTTCTTGCCGTGCTCCTCGCCGAAGAGCTACACGGCGCTTGCGGACGGCTCGCACACCTTCGTCGTCAAGGCGACTGACCCGGCCGGCAACGCCGGCCCAGGCGAGCCACACCTGGACGGTGGACACTGCCGCTCCGACCGTGGCGATCACGGACAAGCCGCACGGAACCCGAGCAACGACAACTCCCCGACCTTTGAGTTCACGACCAACGAGCCTGCGAACGCCGAGTGCAACCTCGACGGCACAGGTTTTGCGTCGTGCAGCTCGCCGAGGACCTATGCCGGGCTCGTCGACGGGCCGCACACCCTCGCCGTTCGCGCCACGGACGCCGCCGGCAACATCGGAGCCGCTGCCGACATACGGCTGGACGATCGACACGGTCGCGCCCTCCGCGACGATTACGGACAAGCCGAGCGATCCGAGCAACGACGGCTCTCCGAGCTTCGCGTTCACCGCCGGCGAGCCGTCACAGTTCCGGTGCAAGCTGGACGGCCGCCGCATTCGCCTCGTGTGGCTCGCCGCAGAACTACCCGGGTCTCGGCGACGGGCGCCACACCTTCGTCGTCAGGGCGACCGACGCGGCCGGAAACGTCGGACCCGGAAGCGCGTCACGCACTGGACGGTCGACACGGTCGCGCCCACGACCACGATCACGCATACGCCGGCGAACCCGAGCAACGACAGCTCTCCGAGCTTCGCCTTCACTGCCGGCGAGCCGGCGCAGTTCCGGTGCAAGCTCGATGCCGCCGCCTTCGCGCCCTGCGCGTCTCCGCAGACCTACGACGGGCTCGCCGCCGGCCCGCACACGATCGCGGTCAGGGCAATGGATGCCGCCGGCAACACCGGCGCCGCTGCCACGTACGGCTGGACGATCGACACGACGGCGCCGACGACGGAGATCACGGTCAAGCCGGCCGACCCGAGCAACGACAGCTCGCCGAGCTTCTCGTTCACCGCGAGCGAGGCCGGCAGCAGCTTCGCCTGCAAGCTGGACAACGGTGCGTTCGAGCCCTGCGCTGTCGCCGTGGACATACACCGCGGTCGCGGCGCGGCTCCCACACGTTCTCGCGTGCGAGCCAGGGATGCCGCCTCGAACACCGGTGCCGCCGAGGTCTACACCTGGACGATCGACACCACCGCACCGACGACGGCGATCACGCAGAAGCCGAGCAACCCGAGCAACGACAGCTCTCCGAGCTTCGCTTCACGGCCAGCGAGCCGGCGAGCCAGTTTCCAGTGCGTCTCGACGCGGGCGGCTTCGCGCCGTGCGTCTCCGCCGAAGAGCTACACGGGGCCTTGCCGACGGCTCGCACACCTTCGCAGTCCGGGCCAGCGACCCCGCCGGCAATCATCGGGGTCGAGACGAGCTACACCTGGATGATCGACACCGTCGCTCCGACAGCCGACGATCACGCGCCAAGCCGACTGATCCGAGCAACGACTGCTCACCGAGCTTCCCTTCACGGCGAGCCAGGTCGGCAGCAGCTTCCTCTGCAAGCTCGACGGCGGCGCGTTCGCGCCGTGCACGTCGCCGGCGAACTACGCCGGCCTCGCCGACGGCTCGCACACCTTCCCGTCAATGCCACCGATCCGGCCGGCAACCCGAGCGCGGAGGAGATCTACACCTGGCGATCGACACGGTCTCCCCGACGGCGACGATCACCGGCAAGCCGAGCAACCCGAGCAACAGAACCTCGCCGAGCTTCTCGTTCACGGCGAACGAGAGCTGGCGGCGCTTTCACTGCAAGCTCGACGAGGCGCTTCGCGGCCGTGCGTCTCGCCGAAGCTGCTATCTCGCCTTCGCCGCAGGGCGCGCACACATTCGCCGTCAAGGCGACGGACAAGGCGGGCAACACGGGCACCGCGGCGGCGTACACCTGGACGTCGACACGATCGCGCCGACGGTCTCGATCACGCAGAAGCCGTCCGATCCGAGCAACGACGAGCTTCCCGAGCTTCACGCTTCTCCGCAAGCGAGGGCGGAAGCACCTTCCAGTGCCGGCTGGACGGCGCGGCGTTCGCTCCCTGCACCTCGCCCAAGGGGTACACCGAACCTCGCCGAGGTCACGCACACGTTCGTCGTCAAGGCCACGGACTCCGCCGGGAACACCGGGCCAGAGAAGAGACACGACGTGGACGATCGATACGACCCAGCCGACCGCCTCGATCACCTCCGGCCCGACCGGCCCGAGCAACGACAAGTCACCGACCTTCGTGTTCGCCTCCGACGAGGACGGGCAGCTTCACCTGCAAGCTCGATGCGGGATCGTTCGCGCCGTGCACGTCGCCGAAGAACTACGGCGTCAACTCTCGCCGACGGCTCGCACACGTTCGTCGTTCGCCCGACCGATCTGGCAGGCAACGTCGGAGCGTCTGTGAGCCTCGCATGGACGATCGACACGACGGCGCCGATCGCCGCCGTCACGCAGCGGCCGGCCAACTCGACGAACGACAGCTCACCGACCTTCGCGTTCACGTCGGTCGACGCGACGGCCGTTTCCAGTGCAGGCTCGACGCGGGCCGCTTCTCGTCGTGCAGCTCGCCGAAGAGCTACCCGGCCCTCGCCGACGGCGAGCACACCTTCGCGGTCAAGGCAACCGACTCCCCCGGCAACACCGGGCTCGCGACGGTCGTCGACTGGACGATCGACACCGTCGCTCCGACGGCGACGATCTCAGCCAAGCCGCATGCCCGACCAACAACAGCACGCCGACCTTCCGTTCACGTCGAACGAGCCCGGAAGCACGCTTCGCTCTGCCGTCTCGAGGACGGCGGGTTTGCCGCCTGCGCCTCGCCCGACGAGCTACCCCAGCCTGCCCGACGGCGTCGCACAAGTTCACGGTCCGGGCCACCGACGCGGCCGGAAACACGAGCCACGGACGTGCGTGTACGCTGGACGATCGACACCGTCGCGCCGGCGACGACCATCGGCCAGCCAAGCGACCCGAGCAGCAACATCTCGTCGCCCGACTTCACCTTCTCGGCGCCGAGGCCGGCAGTACCTTCTCTCTGCAGGCTCGACGGCCGGCGCTTTCGCGCCTTGCACCTCGCCGAAGCCGCACTCATCTCTCGCCCACGGCGCCCACACCTTCGCGGTCAAAGCCACTGACAAGGCCGGCAACACCGGGTCCGAGGCGGCCTACACCTGGACGATCGACACCGCGGCACCGACGGCCGCGATCACCCAGAAGCCGGCCGCCCTGAGCAACGACAACTCGCCGACCTTCTCGTTCACGGCGAGTCAGGCCGGCAGCTACGTTCGCCTGCAGGCTGGACGGGGCCGCCTTCGCTACGTGCGTCTCCCCGAAGGAATACACCGGTGTCCCCGACGGCCCCCACACGTTCGTCGTCAAGGCGACCGACCCGGCCGGCAACACGAGCGCGGAGACGAGCTACACGTGGACGGTCGACACCGCCGCGCCGGCGACGCCGCTCACCGCCAAGCCGAACGACCCGAGCAACGACACCACGCCGACCTTCTCGTTCGCGGCCGGCGAGGCGGCAGCACCTTCGCCTGCAAGCTCGACGCCGGAGCGTTCAGCCCCGTGCGTTTCGCCGACGACCCTCGCCACCCTCTCGCGCCGGGGCCACACACCTTCAGCGTCCGGGCGACCGATCCGGCCGGCAACCCCGGACCACCAGCGAGCCACACGTGGACGATCGACACCGACGGCGCCGACGACCACGATCACGCAGAATCCGGCGACCCAGCAACGCCAAGGGCGCCGAGCTTCTCGTTCACGGCCAGCGAGACCGGCAGCCTCTTCTCGTGCCGCTTGGACGGTGCCGCCGTTCGCGCCATGTGCGACACCGCTCAGACTACTCCGGGCTCGGCGACGGCTCGCATACCTTCGCGGTTCGGGCAACCGACCGAGCGGGCAACCTCGGCGCCGCCACCTCCTACACGTGGACGATCGACACCGCCGCCCCGACGCACGTCGATCAACGCGAAGCCGAACGACCCGAGCAACGAGACAGTCGGGGAGCTTCTCGTTCTCCGCCAGCGAGACCGGAAGCACCTTCGCCTGCCGGCTCGACGCGGCGGCATTCGCGCACCTGCGTCTCGCCGAAAGACTTCTGCAACCTCGGTCCGAAGGCAGCCATACCTTCGCCGTCAGGGCGACCGACGCGCTCGGCAACACCGGGCAGGCGGCGAGCTTCAGCTGGCGGATCGACACGATCGCACCGACGGTCTCGATCGAGGAGAGGCCCAGGAATCCGAGCAACGAGAAGTCCGCCGAGCTTCGTCTTCACGTCCAGCGAGGCCGGCAGTAGCCTTCGCCTGCCGCCTCGAGCAGGGTGGCTTCGCGCCCTGCGTCTCCCCTAAGAGCTATGGCGTCCTGATCGACGGCCGCCACGACCTTCGCCGTGCGGGCGACCGATGCCGCCGGCAACCAGGGCGTTGCAGCCACCTACACCTGGACGATCGACACGTCGGGCCGACGACCGCAATCACCGCCAAGCCGGCCAACCCGAGCAACAGCACCTCGCCGAGCTTCTCGTTCACCTCGAATGAAGACGCCACGTTCGTCTGCCTCCTCGACGGCAGCGCGGCGCGCCTGCACCTCGCCGGTGGCTACAGCGGTTTGCAGGACGGGCCGCACGCGTTCTCGGTCCGGGCGACCGATGCGGCCGGCAACACCGGGGCCGACACGAGCCACAGCTGGACGATCGAGACCCTTCGCTCCGACGGCGGCGTTGATGTCCGGCCCTCCGGCCTCAGCAACAGCAGCGCGGCGAGCTTCTCGTTCGCGGCCGACGAGCCCTCGGCTTTCGATTGCAAGGTCGACGACCGCAGCTTCGAGCCGTGCAGCTCGCCCGTGACGTATCACGGTCTCGCCGACGGCGGACACGCCTTCCTCGTTCGGGCCAGCGATGCCGTTGGCAACCTCAGCGCTCAGGTCGCGCATGCCTGGACGATCGACACCAGCGGCGCCCCGAGACGACCCTCGTCTCGACGCCGAAGTCCGGCGGGACGGCGACCTCGGCGACCTTCGCGTTCTCGGCAAGCGAAGGCGGGAGCTTCGAGTGCAGGCTCGACGGCGCGCCGTTCGCGCTCTGCGCGTCGCCGAAGCACTACACGGGTCTCAGCAGGGCGAGCCACCAGTTCGAGGTGCGGGCGGTCGACGCGGCGGGAACACCGATCTCACACCGTCGCTCCACGCGTGGCGGATCGAGGCGCCGTCGTCAGGCCCGCCGTCTGCGCTAGTCACCCCGAAGGCCGGAGCGAAGGTCACGCGGCCGCCGCTCCTCGTCTGGCGGCGGGCGAGTCGCGCGCGGTACTACAACGTGCAGGTCTACCGGGGCCGCCGGAAGGTTCTCACCGTGTGGCCCACGAAGCACGCGGCTCCAACTCCAGGCCCGCTGGACGAACCTTGGGCGCAAGGAGCAGCTGCTCGCCGGCAGCTACCGCTGGTACGTCTGGCCCGGGTACGGAGCTCCGTCCGCGCGTCGGTACGGGCAGCTGCTTGGTCAAAGCACCTTCGTCGTCGCCCGCCGCTCAGGGCGCTGAGCGCAGCACCTCCGGCCCTGTCCGAGCAGGGTTCCCGTCGCCCGGTTCCGCCGTCACGCTGAGCACGGGTACTCGGCCGGGTCCACGGCAGCAGCGAAGCGGACGTGGGCCGGGGAGGGTCGTGCCGACCCTCCCCGGCGTTGTGGCCTACTGGTCCTGAATCGCAGCGAGGCCCGTGATCGTGTGCGAGCCGTCGCCGATCCGTCCCAGGGACTTCGCCCGCGCCGTGTTCACGTCGAGCCGGTACAGGCGAGCCCCGAAGCGGCCTTTCGGCGTGCCGGCGAGCCAGCCGACGTTGTCGACACCGGCGATGTCGAAGCCGACGTTGGCGCCGAGCTCGAGTCCGGTCGACAGCGGCATGATCAGCGTCCCCGCGTTCGCCGGCCGCTGGATCCACAGCCTGTCGGGGCTCGCGCCGACGTCGAAGGCGTAGAGCTCCGTCACCGTGGGGCGGGTTGCGAAGGCGGTGAAGGACGAGTTCGTGTAAGCCGATCCGACGATCTGGACGCCGGCCGGGCTCGAGCTTCGTGTCGACGGAGAGCAGCGTGCCGTCGTCGGGGTTCAGCCGGAGGTTGTCGCCCGCGTCGCTCGTGACGCGGATCTTGTCCACCGTCGGGTTGAAGTCGAACCCGTTGACGGTGCCGGAGAGAACCGAGGGGCTGAGGTCGAAGCTCCTACCCTCGGGCACGGCGATCGCCGTACGTGGGTTCAGGCGATAGACGACTCGGTCGCTGCCGAGCGCGTACAAGTCGCCGGAGGCCGGCCGGAAGTCGATCCCCTTGATCGTGACCATGGCCGGAAGGCCGGTGATCGGCTTCGAGCGCAGTCTGCGCGGGTTGTCGGAGCTGAAGCGGAGCAGATTGCCGGCGGAGTCGGTCGCCAGGAACGTGCGGTCGTCGCGGTCCCGCTTGCCGCCGTCGGCGAGGGCGACGAGCGGCAGCGCGAGCGCCATGAGCGCGACGAGGAGGACGCCGCGGCTGAAGAAGCGTGAGAGGTGCATGAAAGCCTCCGAGGGTCGATGAGCTGTCAGGAGGCTGTTCGCACGAGTCCTCGTCAGGGTTCAATCCGGCCGTGGACGAGTTGTTCCACTCTCGGCACACCCGCCCCTTGACACTCCGCGGGGTCCGACACCGATCGCACTCGCGAGCGGCTCGGATACCGTGCCCGCGACCCCTCGAGGCCTGATGAATCCTGCCGTCATCACGATCTTTGTCGTCGCGATCGTCATCGTCGCGGCGATCGCGCTCGGCGTGAACCGGAGGAGGTAGGCGGCGACCGGTGTCCTCCGGTTCGACGCTCTACGGGTCGCAACAGAGTCGTTTCGCGCGCTTCCTCGAGCGGCGCGAGCAGCGGCGGCCCGACGCCGGTGCGCGCGAGCTGCGCCGTAGGCTCCTCGCCGGGCTCGAGGGACGCGTGCTCGAGGTCGGCTCGGGCGACGGCCGCTCCTTCGAGCACTACCCGCCGACGGTCACCACGCTGCTCGCAGTCGAGCCCGACGCGACGGCGAGAGACTCAGCCGTGCAGCGCGCGCGAGACACTGCTGTTCCGATCGAGATCGCCGAGGGCGTCGCCGAGCGGGTGCCCGCGGAGGACGGATCCTTCGACGCCGTCGTCGTCATGGGCGTGCTGTGCAGCGTGAGCGAGCCGGCGGACGTTCTCCGAGAAATCAAGCGTGTCCTCCGGCCAGACGGCGAGCTCCGCTTCTGGGAGCACGTTCGGTCCAGGCACGTCCTCTTCCGCGCAGCTCAGCGCCTGCTCGACCGGCTGTTCTGGACCCGCGCGTTGGGGGGCTGCGAGACCACTCGGGACACAGAGGCGGCGATCCGGGCCGCCGGGTTCCGGATCGAGCGGCTCGAGCGAGGCTTTCACTCGTCGTCGCTCCTGACGATCACCTCGGCGCCCTACATCCTCGGCATCGCGAGAACCCTCTAGCGCGAAGCTCGTGCAGGGCTGGGGCGGGTTGCGAGCTCCTCGTCGATCGCCCGGGCGAGGGCCTCCAGCGCGGCCGCCACGTCATCCGGCGGCAACGAGATCCGCCGCTCGGCCCCGCGGAGCGCTTCAGCGAAGCCCGGAATGATGCTCTGCCAATGGCGCCGCGCCTCCGCGGAGAGCTCGAGCATCGCCGAGCGGCCGTCATGTGGATTCGGCCGCCGAACGACGACCCCGCCGGACTCGAGCAACTTCAGGCGGTAGCTCAACGTGCTCGCGCCGATCCCAAGGCGGCTGGCCAGCGCGGTCGGGGTGAGCGGCCCCTCCCGGTCGAGGACGCTGTAGAGCGGCGCGTCCTCGGATCGGATCCCCGAGCCTGCCAGTGCCGACGCGACAAGCTCGCCCGACCGCTGGAAGGTCGTGTAGAGCCGGAAGATCAGTGGAGGTGGCTCGGCCATCTCGTTCAGATTTGAAGCAACTACTTCGAATCTGTACTATCGCACGCCGTGAGGACGTTGCGGACGCTGGTCGCGATCATTGCAGCCTTCGCGCTCAGCGCGTGCGTGGCCGGCGAAGCCGCCGCGCCTCGAATCTCCGTGCAGAGCCCGCCTCGCGTTCTGCGCGTCGGCCAGGAATGGCGCGCCTCCCTCCGCGTCCGCGGTGAGCGTCCGCGAGCGTTCGTGATCCGCAAGGGTGCAAGGGTCAGCCGGTTCCGCCTCGCCCGCTCCGGACGCGCCCACCGCGCCTCCGTGGTTTTTCCTGCCGCGGGGCGTTGGCGCTACGGCGTCCGCATCGGCCGGAGCGACCGGCTCGTCGGCACCGTGAACGTGCGTCCGCGCGTCCCGGTTCTCCAGCAGCCGCACGGCGTCGTCGAGGAGCCCGGCGGAACCCTGCTCGTCGCCGACTTCCGGGAGAACGCCGTGTTCCGGCTCGAACCCGGGCGCGGGGAAGGCGCAACCCTCGCCCGCGTGCCCGGCCCACGCGATCTCCGGCCCTTCGCCGGCGGCAAGCTGCTCGTCTCCTCGGGCGTCAGCGTGCTGGAGCTCGACCCGATCACCGGCAGGACGCGTCCACTTGCACGCGGCGCGGCCGAGCTCGAGGGCGTGGCGGCGGCTCCAAACGGCTTCGATGTCGTCGAGGAGCAGACGAGGATTGTCCGCCTGGGCGCCGACGGCTCGAGAGAGGTTCTCGCCGACGGTCTGAACGGCGTGCACGGAATCCTCCGGACGGCCGAGGGGCTCGTGATCTGCGAGTCCTTCGCGGGCAACGTCAGGTTGTTGGCGCCGGACGGCAGCCTGCGGATGCTTGCGACCGGCCTCGGCAATCCTTCGGCCGCTGTCGAGGCGCCCGCGGGCCTCTATGTGACCGAGTTCTCGGCGGATCGTGTGTCGCTGATCACGCGATCGGAGGCGGTTCGGTCGATCGCGACCGTGTCGTCGCCGGGCCCAATCGCCGTCGATCGCGCAGGCAAGCTCCTCGTCGGCCAGATCGGAGGCCGGGTCTCGAGGATCGATCCCGCTACGGGACGCGTGACCCAGATCTGGCCGCGCTAGTGCTGCTCTTCGGCGGCGTCCGCCTCGGCCTTCGTCCGGTGGACGGTGCCATGCGGATGCTCGGGCGGCGCGTACGTCGTCAGCAGGCGTAGGGGCTCGCCGCCCGTGTTCACGAAGTTGTGCAGCGTCCCGGCCGGGACGAAGACGTACTCGCCCGAGCGGACCGGGCTCGACTGGCCCTCGAGGATCGCGTCACCCTCGCCCTCGACGAAGAAGAGGATCTGGTCGCCCTGGTGCGTCTCCTCGCCGATCTCTTCGCCCGGTGCGAGCGTCATCACCACCAGCTGCGCATGCTCGCCGGTCTCGAGTACCTGCCGGAAGTGCTCGTTCTCCCGCGCGAGCGCCTCGTAGTTCCGCTGGCCCACGCGGGAAGCCTAAGCGAGTAGGCAAGCTTCGCGCGTGGACCTCTCGACCCTCGCCCTCTTCTGCGTCGCCGCGCTGGCACTGGCTGTCGTACCCGGCCCGGCCGTGCTCTACATCGTCGCGCAGAGCGTCGACCAGGGCCGCTTCGCCGGCGTCGTCTCCGCCCTCGGGATCGGCGTCGGCGGCCTCGTCCACGTCCTCGCGGCGACGATCGGCCTCTCGTCGCTCCTCGCCTCGTCGGCGACCGCCTTCACGATCGTGAAGTACGCCGGCGCCGCCTACCTCGTCTTCCTCGGGATCCGCCGGCTGCTCACGCGCGAGACCGTGGAGAACGACCTCATACGCATCCCGAGATCGCCGAGACGCCTCTTTGCCGACGGGGTGGTCGTCAACGTTCTGAACCCGAAGACGGCGCTCTTCTTCATCGCGTTCCTGCCGCAGTTCGTCGATCCTGACGCAGGCGCCGCGACGCTGCAGATCTTCGCGCTCGGGTTGATCTTCGTCGTGATCGCGCTCACGTCGGACACGCTCTGGGCGCTTGCAGCCGGAACCGCGGGCGCGTGGCTCCGACGCAGCCGCTGGTATCTCGGCGTGAAGCGCTGGGTGACCGGGATCGTGTTCGTCGGGCTCGGGCTCTCCTCCACCCGGGCGACCTAGGTCGATCTAGCGCCAGTCGACCGAGACGACGTCGACGGGCTGCTCGAAGCCCTTCGCCTGCTCGCGCGCGACTCCAGGAGCCTGAAGCCCGTCCCGGAGCCGTCCAGCGTCTCGCGGCTGACGAGGATCTCCCCGGCCCCGGCGGCGGCGCCGATCCGCGCAGCGAGGTGGACAGCCTCGCCGCCGTAGCGGTTCGAGCCGCCGTCCTCCTCGAAGCCCGCCCCCGTGTGCGCGCCGATCCTCACGTCGGGAGCGACGATCTCCGCGTCGAGGGCGCGCTGGATGGCGATCGCCGCCTCGATTGCCGACCCCGGGGTAGCGAAGACGGCGAAGAACCCGTCGCCGGTCTGCTGCGCGACCTCGCCGCCGCGCTCGACGATCTGTTCGCGCACGACGTCGTTGTGCCGGGCCAGGAGCTTCTTCCACTTGTCGTTTCCGAGCGTCTCCAGGAGCTTCGTCGACCCGACGATGTCTGTGAAGAGGAAGGTCCGCGTCGTCTGCTGACGGCCCACCAGCTCGCGGGCTCGCTGCGCGTCGCGCCGCGCGCCGATCCGCTCGAAAGTGGCCAGAGCTGCCCCGAGCTCCTCCTTGGCGGCGTGCTCGTCCCCCTGCCGGCGAAACGCAAGCGCGAGGAGCAGCCGCGCTTCGGCCGTCTCGTACGGCGCGCCGAGGTCCTTCCAGCCGTCACGCGCCCGCCGCAGGCTCTGCGCCGCGCCCGCGGCGTCGCCCTCCGCGAGCCGGATCCGGCCGTCGGCGAGGTTGGCGATCGCCTCGAAGGCGGGAGCCCGACGGCCGCCGATCGTGTACGAGCCGACCAGGTTCTCGTACTCCGCCGCCGCCGCGCGGTCGGTCTTGAGGTCGCCGGCCGCGACCGCGATCTCGACCTGCGCAGGGAGGCGCCGGAGCCGGGCGGGAGTCTGCTCGGCCTCCTCCAGGCTGCGGGTGATTCCTGCCGTGGCTGCGCCGAGCTTGCCCTCGGCGAGCCGGAGCAGGGCGAGCCCGGGTTGGGGATCGCTGCCGAGCTCGTTGGCCTTTCCGTACGCCTCCTCCGCAGCGGCGAGGTCGCCGAGGCGCCTGCGAATCTCGCCGATCTCGTAGAAGCCGCCCGAGGTGATCTGGCGCTCGAAGTCCTGGAGCTCCCGGCACGCCGCCATCGCGACCTTCTCCGCCGCCTCGAGATCGCCGCGAAAGCGCATGATCTCGGCGCGATGGACGCGGCAGGCGCCCGGGAACCCCGTGACGTCGAGCTGATCGCACCAGCGGTTCGCGACATCGGTCCACTCGGCCGCCCGGCGGTAGTCGCCGAGGTCGTGGCAGGAGCTGATCGTCATGCAGTAGACGATCGTCGAGGAGTACGGCTGGAGCTCGCCGCTCACGGCGGCAGCGGTCGCTTCGTCGAGCAGCTCCAGGCCCGCGTCGATCTCGCCGCTCTTCACGAGCGCGCGTCCCTTTCCCACGAGGGCGAGCATCTGCGTGTCGCGGTCGCCGAAGCGCCGGCCGAGCTCGAAGGCACGGTCGAAGTGGGCAATCGCGGCCGGGAAGTCGCCCTCGGCGAAGAGCGCGTTGATCGCGCGGACGAGCGCGAGGTAGCCGTGCTCCATCGCCTCCGGCTCGTCCTCCAGCAAGCGCTGCGCATTGGCGAACCATCCGTGCGAGACGGCGAACGCGCCGCGGCCCGACTCGTCCCAGGAAAGCCTGAGGGCGACGCGAGCAGCATCGCGCTTCTGACCGTCGGCCGCGTAGCCGCGGTACGCCCGCTGGCGGAAGTCAATTGCCTCCACGAGCCGCCCCGTCCACCAAGCCGCCTCGCCGTAGCGCTCGAGGTCTTCCGCGCTCAACTCGTCCGGGTCCACCCCGGCGTAGGCGTCGTACGCCTGGCGCCACGATTGGCGCAGGGCCGCCTCCCGGGCGGCCTGCAGCGGTTCGACGACCTGGGCCATGTTGCTCATTGTCACATCAGCGGCCGCGGGCGCAACTCGGCGGGCAGCTACCCTCGCGGCTCGGTGGGGTTGCGGATCGTCGACGGCCACGCGGAGAACCGGCTGCCGGCGGTACGGGAGCTCTTCGAGGAGTACGCCTCTTCCCTCGAGGTCGACCTGTCGTTCCAGGACTTCGACAGCGAGCTCGCCGAGCTACCCGGCGACTACGCGCCGCCTGCCGGCCGGCTCCTCCTCGCGCTCGACGGAGACGAGGTGGCGGGCTGCGTGGCGCTCCGGCCGTACGAGCCGGACGTGTGCGAGATGAAGCGGCTCTACGTCCGGGCCGAGTTCCAGGGGACTGGGTTGGGCCGGCGCCTCGCCGAGGCGATCATCGAGGCCGGACGCGATGCCGGCTACGAGCGCATGCGCCTCGACACGTTGCCGACGATGGAGGCCGCGCGCGGCCTCTACCGCTCGCTCGGGTTCGAGGAGATCGAGGCGTACCGCCCGAACCCGGTGCACGGAACGACGTACTTCGAGCTACGCCTCCGCTAGGGCTCTCCCGCCGCGCTCCAGCTCGGACCAGGCCTCGGTCAGCACCTCGCCGAGCACCGACGCGATCCTGTCGAACTCCTCCTGACCGGCGACGAGCGGCGGCGACAGCTGGATCACCGGGTTGTCGCGGTCGTCGGCCCGGCAGATCAGGCCGGCCTCGAAGAGCCGCCTCGAGAGGAAGCCGCGCAGCAGCCACTCGGACTCCTCGGCGGTGAAGGTCTCCCGCGTCTCCTTGTCCTTGACGAGCTCGAGCGCGTAGAAGAAGCCGGTCCCGCGCAGGTCGCCGACGATCGGGAGGTCGAGGAGCTGCGCGAGCGTCTCGCGAAAGCGGTCCTCGCTCTCCTTCGCGTGCTCGACGACCCGTTCCCGCTTCATGATCTCGATGTTCTTCAGCGCGATCGCGCACATGACGGGATGTCCGCCGAAGGTGATCCCGTGCGTGTACATCGAGGAGCCCTCGAGGAACGGCGCCATCACCCGGTCGGAGGCGACGACGCCGCCGATCGCGGCGTAGGCGGAGGAGAGACCCTTCGCCATCGTCAGCAGGTCCGGGCGGATGTCGTAGCGCTCGGAGCCGAACCAGTGCCCCAGCCGGCCGAACCCGGTGATGACCTCGTCGGCGCAGAGGAGGATGTCGTATCGGTCGCAGATCTCACGAACGCCGCGCCAGTAGCCCTGGGGCGGCGTGAAGGCGCCGCCGGCGTTCTGGACGGGCTCCATCATCACCATCGCCACCGTGCTCGGCCCGACGGACTCGATTCTCAGCTCGAGGTCTTCGAGCAGGAGCGCCGTGAACTGCTCCTCGGTCTCTTCCTTCGGCCGGTGGTAGCGGTTCGTGTTCCGGACGTGGGCCACGTCGGGGACGAGCGGCTCGAACGGCGCCCGTAGCGCCGGGATCCCGTTGATGGAGAGCGCCCCCAGCGTCGTGCCGTGGTACGCGACGTTGCGCGCGATCGCCTTCCAGCGCCGCTGCGGCTCCTTGCGAGCGGCGTAGTGCTGCCGCGCGAGCTTCCAGGCCGACTCGACGGCTTCCGAGCCGCCCGAGCAGAAGAAGACGCGGCTCAGGTCTCCCGGCGCGAGCTCGGCCACGGTCGCCGCCAGCTCGATCGCGCGGGGGTGCGCGTACGACCAGTTCGTGTAGAAGGGCAGCTCCTTCATCTGCTCGTGCGCTGCCTGCCCGATCTCGTCGCCGTGCGAGTAGCCGATGTTGACGGCGAAGAGGCCGGCCAGCGCATCGAGGTAGCGCTTCCCCTTCGAGTCCTCCAGGTAGCAGCCCTCTCCGCGGACGATGATCGGGATCTCGTCCTCCGCGAAGCCGCCCATGCGCGTGAAGTGGAGCCAGAGGTGGTTGCGGGCCTGCTGCTGGAGGTCGCTCATGCGGTCAGGTCCGAGGCGAGCTCCTCGAAGACGGCGACGTAGGCGTCCGCGTCGGCCTCCTCGAGCGCGACCGACAGCGTCCACTCCTCCTCACGGCCGGGCGTCATGAAGATGCCGCGGTTGGCGTGGTAGAGCCAGGCGAGCTCGGCCAGCTCCTCGTCCTGGCTGCGCTTGAAGCTGCTGTAGTCCGTGACCTTCTCGGCCGCGAACGTCACGCAGCCCTTCGACCCGATCCCCACCGCGTAGCCGGGGAGCCCGTACCGGTCGATCACTCCCTGGCAGCCGGCGACGAGCCGGTCGTCGATCGCCTCGAGCCGCTCGTACGCGTCGCCGGTGAGGACCTCCTCCAGCGTCGCCCGCGCCGCCGCCATGCTGAGCGGGTTGCCGTTGAAGGTGCCGACCTGGTTCACGCGCCCCGTCTCCACGACCTCCATCACTTCCTCGGTCCCACCGACGGCGCCGGTCGGAAAGCCGCCGCCGAGCGTCTTCGCCAGCGTGACGAGATCGGGCTGAACCCCGTAGCGCTCGGTGGCTCCGCCCGGGGCGATCGTCAGCCCGGTCTTGACCTCGTCGAAGATCAGGAGCACTCCGCGCTTCCGGGTCTCCTCCCTGACGGCCTCGAGATAGCCGGCCTCGGGGAGCACGACCCCGAGGTTCATCATCGCCGCCTCCATGATCATGCAGGCCGGCAGCCGCCCTTCCTCCTCGAGCCGGTCGAGCCGCCGCGCCAGCGCGCCCGCGTCGTTGAAGGGCACTGCGACGGTCAGGTCCGCGACGGCCTGCGGGAGGCCCTCGCCGTACGGGTTCGAGGGGATATCGTCGGGATCGACGTCCGAGCCGAGCGCGAAGCCCACGGCGACCATCACGGCGTCGTGATGCCCGTGGTACGAACCGAGAATCTTGACGATCGTGTCGCGGCCGGTGGCGCCGCGCGCGATTCGGATCGCGTCCATCGTCGCCTCGGTGCCGGAGTTGGTGAAGCGCCACTTCGGGAGCTCGAAGCGCTGGGCGAGGTCCTCGGCGACGAAGGCCGCGTCCTCGGTGGGGGCCGAGAAGTGGGAGCCGAGGCGGACGCGCTCCGAGACCGCCCGCACGATCGCCGGGTGGGCGTGGCCGACGACCATCGAGCCGAAGCCGTTGTGGTAGTCGACCATGCGGTGCCCGTCTGCGTCCCAGACGTACTGGCCCTCGCCCCGGGTAAGGAAGATCGGCCAGGGATCGCGGGCTTGATACGTCGAGGCGACCCCGTTCGGCATCGTCCGCTTCGCCCGCTCGAAGAGCTCGCGCGACTTCGGCGTCCGCTCGTCGAGCTTCCGGGACTCGCGCTCGGTCAGCTCCTTGACGCGAGCCCGGTCGAGCGTGGACTGGACAGTCTCGGACTTCATGTCGTTCCTTTCGCTTGTCGGCCGCGCCGCGTCTGGTAGAGGACGTTCGCCGCCATCGCCGCGAGCGCCACGACGAAGATCGCCGAGGCAACGACGTTCACCTGCGGGGGCACCGCCACCCTAGCCGCGCCCCAGACGAAGAGCGGGAACGTCGTCTCCGAGCCGGCGTTGAAGTACGTGATCACGAAGTCGTCGATCGAGATCGCGAAGCAGAGCAGGGCCGCGCTCAGGATCGCAGGAGCGATCAGCGGCAGCGTCACCTTGCGGAAGGTCGTCCATTCGTTCGCGCCGAGATCCATGGCGGCTTCCTCCAGGTGCCGGTCGAAGCCCACGAGCCGCGCCTTCACTGTCACGACGACGTAGCTGATCGTGAACATCACGTGGGCGATGAAGATGGTCGTGAAGCCGGTTGCGAAGCGCATCTGCAGGAACAGCGTGAGCAGCGAGGCGCCGAGCACGATCTCGGGCGTGGCCATGGGGAGGAAGACGAGCACGTTCGTGGGGCCTCGGCCCCGGAATCGGTGCCGGACGAGTGCGAGTGCTACGAGCGTGCCGAGCACGGTCGCCACGACCGTCGTGATGAGCGCGATCTGCAGCGAGAGGATGA
>CAWCVG010000035.1:0-111813 GCA_963798935.1 uncultured Actinomycetes bacterium | reverse complement strand
GTGCGCGCGAGCTCGGGGCCTTGTCGACCGCGCAGAGGCCCCATTAGGGCTCGCCTCCGGCGCTACCCGCCTGGTTCCCGGCCCTGAGCGGAGCCCCGAGAGCCCGCTCCATCATGCGGCCCGGCAGGACGGCGCATCATCATCCCGATTGGGCGATGAAGGCGCCTGCACCGACCGGAAGGCTGGTCGAGCAAGCCGCCAAACGAGGAGACCCCCATGCCAGAGCTTCAGCGCGACAGTCCTGCCCGATCCCCGACCCGCAGCACGTCGGCGTGACGACTTACGACGCGAAGGACCCGGACACGTCGTTCCCGCCGATCGAGCCGCTCAGGCCGCCTGAGGGTGCGCCGAACGTGCTCGTGATCCTGGTCGACGACGCCGGCTTCGGCTCCTCGTCGGCCTTCGGCGGGCCCTGCCAGACGCCCAACTTCGAACGGCTCGCGGACAAGGGCATCCGCTATAACCGCTTCCACACGACGGCGCTCTGCTCCCCCACGCGGCAGGCTCTTCTCACCGGCCGCAACCATCACGCCGTCGGCATGGGCGGCATCACCGAGATCGCGACTTCTGCGCCCGGCTACAACTCGATCAGGCCGAAGTCAGCAGCTCCGCTCGCGGAGACGCTGAAGCTGAACGGCTACTCGACTGCGCAGTTCGGCAAGTGCCACGAGGTGCCGGTCTGGGAGACCAGCCCGATGGGACCGTTCCACGGCTGGCCGACCGGCAGCGGCTTCGAGCACTTCTACGGCTTCATCGGCGGCGAGACGAACCAGTACGCACCCGCGATCTACCAGGACACCGTGCCGGTCGAGCCCGACCGCACGCCCGAGGAGGGCTACCACTTCACGGAGGACATGACGGATCACGCGATCGACTGGATCCGCCAGCAGAAGGCGCTGATGCCGGACAAGCCGTTCTTCATCTACTACGCGCCCGGCGCGACGCACGCTCCGCACCACGTCCCGACCGAATGGTCCGACAAGTACAAGGGCAAGTTCGACCAGGGCTGGGACAAGCTGCGCGAGGAGACGTTCGAGCGCCAGAAGAAGCTCGGCGTGATCCCGGAGGACGCGGAGCTCACGGCGCGGCCCGCCGAGATCCCGGGCTGGGACGACATGCCCGACGAGATGAAGCCGATCCTTGCCCGGCAGATGGAGGTCTACGCCGGGTTCATGGAGCACACCGACCACCATGTCGGGCGGCTGATCGACTCCCTCGATGACCTCGAGATCCTCGACGACACGCTCGTGTATGTGATCGTCGGTGACAACGGCGCCTCCGCTGAAGGCACCCCCAACGGCTGCTTCAACGAGCTCATCATCCTCAACGGCGCCTTCGGGCTCGAGACGGTCGACTTCATGACGGCACGCATCAACGAGTTCGGCACCCCGACCGCGTACAACCACTACGCGGTCGGCTGGGCCCATGCAATGGACACGCCGTTTCAGTGGACGAAGCAGATTGCCTCGCACTGGGGCGGGACCCGGAACGGCACGATCGTGCACTGGCCGAACGGGATCAAGGCCAAGGGCGAAGTCCGCACCCAGTTCCACCACGTGATCGACGTCGCCGCCACGGTCCTCGACGTCGCCGGTCTGCCCGAGCCGACCTCCGTCAACGGCATCCAGCAGATGCCGCTGCACGGCGTCTCGATGGCGACGTCGTTCGACGACGCGGGCGCCGCCGAGAGTCGAGAGACGCAGTACTTCGAGATGTTCTGCAACCGCGGCATCTACCACAAGGGCTGGACCGCGGTCACACGGCACAGCATCCCCTGGGTGGCGACCGAGTCGCCTGCCTTCGACGATGACGTCTGGGAGCTCTACGGGCCCGACGACTGGACGCAGGCACACGACCTCGCGGCCGAGCAGCCCGAGAAGCTCCGTGATCTCCAGCGGCTGTTTCTGATCGAGGCCGGGAAGTACAACGTGCTGCCGCTCGACGACCGCCGGTTCGAACGGTTCAACCCCGATCTCGCCGGACGGCCGCAGCTGATCAAGGGCGATCGTCAGCTGCTCTTCGGCGGGATGGGCAGGCTGTCGGAGAACTCCGTCGTGGCGCTCAAGAACAAGTCCCACGCGGTCACGGCCGAGATCGAGGTGCCGGAGAGCGGCGCCGAGGGCGTGATCGTCGCGCAGGGCGGCGCGTTCGGCGGTTGGACGCTCTATGCCCACGAGGGCAAGCCGGCGTACTGCTACAACCTCTTCGGGCTCCAGCAGTTCAAGGTGTACGGCGAATCGCCGATCCCCGCAGGCGACCACCAGGTCCGCGTCGAGTTCTCCTACGACGGCGGTGGGCTCGGAAAGGGCGGTGACGCAGTCCTCTTTCTCGACGGCGAGAAAGTCGGCGAAGGTCGTGTCGACGCGACCGTGCCGATGGCCTTCTCGGCCGACGAGACGACCGACATCGGGTCGGACAGCGCCACGCCGGTCAGCGACGACGTCACTGCGGGAGAGACCGAGTTCTCAGGGCGCGTCAAGTGGGTCGAGATCGACCTCGGAGACGATGCCGCCGACGCCGACCACCTGATCACGCCCGAGGAGCTTCTCCGGGTGGCGATGGCGAGGCAGTAGGCTCGTCAGCCGAACACGCGCCCGCGATGTCTCCGCCGGCCGCGACGATTTCGCCCATCTCGTAGAGATAGGCGATCGTCTCGAGGTCGAGCCTGGCCTCCGAGGACGCTTTGAACCCACTCGAGCGAAAGGCGTGCACGAGCGTGAGCAAGTGGCCGATCAGGTCGTCGGCAGCGTCTTGAAGCGACCCGCCTTCACCGCGGGCAATGACGCCGAGCTGGAGCCGTACGCGCCCGGCGCACTCGGTGACCGTCAGCGACGGCGTCCAACTGGTTCTCGGCACAACCTGCCTGGTTCCCTGCCCTGAAACAGGGCAAACGGGGGCGGCTAGGTCTCGGCCGCCGCCCCTATCGGTCTCGTCGGGATGGCCTGCGCCAGGAACAGGGCGAGCACCGCGAGTACCGCGAGGATCGCAAGGGCAGAGCGGAGGCCATCCAAGCGCGCATCGCTGTAGGCGTCGAGAGCCGCCTCGGTTGTCTCGGGAGCGGCGCCTGCCTCCTCGAGGGCGGTCTCGAGGTCGGCGTCGGAGACGAACGGCACGCCGCCCGCGAGCTCGACCTGCGCCTGTTGCTTCGCGCTCGCAGGGATGGCTTCGCTCTGCTGCACGTTCAGGAGGAACGCCGACGTGAGCGAGGCGATCAGCAGCGACCCGGCCAGCGCCGTGCCGAGCGAGGCACCGAGGTTCGTCATCGTGTTCTGGAGGCCGCCGACCTCCGGGCTGTCCTCGTCCGGCACCGCCGAGACCGTGACAGCGCCGAGCTGCGACGCGAGCGCGCCGATCCCGAGCCCGACGAGCAGCATCGGCACGAAGACGACCTCTGGGCCGACGCCCGGGTCAAGTCCGCCGAGGAGCACGACCGTCCCCGCCAGGAGCGAGAGCAGACCGAGACGGACGACCAGGCGCGGCGAGACTTGAGGGAACAGCTTCGGGATTCCGATCGCAGCCGCAAGCAGCGTGACTGAGAGCGGCAGCAGCCGGACACCGGTCTCGATCGCGGAAAGCCCGAGCGCGACCGAGAGGAAGAGCGGCACGACGAAGAAGAACCCAGCCTGGACGAGGAACTGGAAGAAGAACATCGTCAGGCCGCCCGTCAGCTGCCTGTTGCGGAGCATCTCCACACGGACGAGCGGCTCCTGGCCGTGCGACTCTCGGCGGGCCTGCCAGCGGAAGAAGATCCAGATCACGAAGAGCCCGCCGAGGACGAGCCAGATCGTCGGCGACAGCCCGGCCCACGACGGGCCCCCGGTCTTGGGCTGGATCCAGCCCCACTCGCCCGAGCGGAGGACGCCGAAGACGAGGAGCCCCAGGCCGAGCGCCGAGAGCACGGCGCCGACGACGTCGAGCTGCGGTCGTTTCTCGACCGGCGCGTCCGCGATCCGGCGCGTCATGAGCAGGATCACCAGCACGACCAGGACCTCGCCGGCGAAGACCCACCGCCAGGAGAAGTAGGTCGTGCAGAAGCCGCCGATCAGCGGGCCGACGGCGACGGCGACGGCGCCGGCGGCGGCCACGAGCCCGTACGCGGCCGGTCGGCGCTCCGCCGGAAAGTTTCCCGCGACCAGGGCCACGATCGCGGGCATGATCAGCGCCGCGCCGACGCCCTCGAGGAACGACCAGCCGAAGAGCAGCACGGGAAGGCTCTGGGCGAGCGAGGTGGTGAGCGAGCCGCAGCCGTAGATCACGCAGCCGATCGCGAAGGCGCGCTTCCGCCCGATGATCGCGCCGATCTTGGCTCCGGTGATCATCAGCGCCGCCATCACGAGCGTGTAGGCGGTGATCGCGCCCTGGATCCCGGTCACTGTCGTGCCGACGTCCTCGGCGACCTCCTCGATCGAGACGTTCATCACCGAGCTGTCCAGCGTCATCAGGAACTGGCCCGACGCCAGCGTGAACAGGACGAGGGTCGCGGCGGCCGCGCGCGCCGGGGAGCCGGAGTCGGCGGCCGTCATGGGCGTGATCCTCTCAGAGCGTGAGGCTCACGGAGGAGGCTGGCCGGCGTCCGGTCGGACGGAGCGACGTCCTGGAGCTGATCGATCTCGATGGCGGACGAGAGACGTCGAGTACGCGAGCTGCTCCTCGGTCGGCGGTGTCGAGCCGAGCCTGAGCTTTCTGTCCGCCTCGAGAGCCGTCGCGAGGTCGTCGAGCCGCATTCGTAGGCCGGCTGCCTCTGCTCTCGATGGCTCGTCGGGCGCGCTCGCTTCGAGCGACCGCGCCTCGTCGGCCAGCGCTTGGACCTGGCCGGTCACGACCGAGCCCTCGGCGACGACGTCGTCCAGAGCGACGAGGCTGCGCCGGGAGAGATCCGTCAGGCCGCGTGACCATCGAGCCGCTTTCGTACGGTGCCGCCTCCAGAGCACGAGCCCGAGCACCGCTGCCGCCGCCAACACCAGGGCCAGCGCGATCCAGCCCCAGGGCGTATCGCTCGTGACGTCTCCTCGGCCGTCGTCGTGGTCGGCGTTGGCGGCGGAGCCGGGTGTTGTCGTGGTCGGCACGACGGTGGTCTCTGTCTCGACGGTGGTCTCCGTCTCGACGGTCGTGACGGTCTCGGCCTCCTCGGTGGTCGCCGGCTCGGTGACCGTCACTGCCGGCTCCGTGACCGTCTCATTGGTCCTGGTTGGCGCGGTCAGCTGTCCGCGTCGTGCGTGTCGGGGCGGCCGGGCCGGTCACGGCCCATCTGGCCTCGTGCCGTCAGGCCCGACGCCGTCGCGAGCCCGCTCTCGCCGCCGCCGCAGGATCCCAACAGGAAGCCCGCGACGGCCGAGGGCGGCGAGCGGCGCGACGCGTGCAAGCCGTCGCAGCGCCGTCACGGGGCAGACCCTCCCACGCCGAAGCGCCCGGGGAGGATCACTGCGGAGACCATCAGGCCGTACGCGATCGACGTTGCGGTGACGAACGTGTCGAACGCGGCCGTGATTCCGCTGACGGTCTCGTTCGCCAGGAGCTGGAGGATGCTGTCGAAGCCCGCACTCCCCGGGACGAGCATGAGGACGCCGGGAACGATGAAGACCAGCGGTGAACGGCGGAGCCTGGCCCCGACCAGGCCGCCGCCGAGACCGACGGCGAGCGTTGCGACGAAGACGCCGGCAGGGCGCCGAAGAGCTCCGCGCCGGCCGCGTTTGCTCCGAGGGCGAGGACGGCCGCGGCGCACATCATCCACGCGTCACGGAACTGCGCGCGCAGCGTGAGCGTGAACGCCAGGCCGGCCGCGACGGCCGCAAGCAGGTGCCAGCCCGCGAAGGCAGCCTCGTGCGCGGCCGGGTCCAGCAGGCCGAACCAGCTCGCCGCGATCGAGCGCCCGATCTCGACGCCGAAGACGAGCCCGACCAGCTGGACGAGAGCGTTCGCCGTGTTCGCGACGCCCGACTGGAGGTGCTCGCTCGACAGCTCCCGCATGCCGATCGTCAGTCGCATGCCCGGCAGGAAGGTCACCAGCGCGGCAAGCGTCACGACGCTGGGCGACGCGTTCAGGCCGAGCTCCACGACCGTGGCCGCGAAGAAGCTCGCAGCGATGGCGGCGATGGGCGCCGCCATCGGCTCGGTTCGTGCCCTGCGAGTGGCGGGGAGCGCGACTGCGCCGACGATGAGCCCAACGACCGCGGCGGCGGCAGCTTCCCGCCAGCCGCCGCCGAGGACTGGCGTCAGGGCGGCGCCGGCGATCCCGTATGCGGCCAGCAGCAGCGGCCAGGGACGTTCCAGCGGGTTTGCTTTGATCTCGGCGAGCTCGCCTGTCCGCCTCGCCGTGTCGGCTCGCCCCGCGATCACGTCGTCGACGAGGTCGTCCAGGCGGGCGATCGCGTCCAGGTCGACGGCGGTAGGACGCACGCGAAGCGTGAACGTCTGCTGGTTCGGGAGCGATCCGAGCGACACCTCGACGAGCGTGGGCGTCGCCGAGACCTGCACGCCTTCCAGCTCGAGCGACCGCGCAAGCGCCACGACGCGGTCCTCGAGATCGGCGGTCGGGTAGCCGGCCTCGTGGCCCGCGCGCGCGAAGCGGATCAGGAACTCGACGGCCCGGTCAGACGACGACTCGCGGCCGGCGCACCTGCGCGCCGGAAACCTCGCCCGGCTGGGGCTCCGGCCGCCGCTAGGCGCCACCGGATTGGACCGGCGCGGCGGTCGCCGCCGGCGGGGGCTCCGGCCGCACTCGCTTCCAGATGATGTCCAGGACCACGGCCAGCACGGCGATCGCGACGATGGCGACGAACGTCTGCGGAGCATTTCGCAGCGTGTCCACCGCGAAGAAGGCGAGCACGATGCCCGTCGCCGCTATTCCCACCAGCACGATCACGCCGAGCGCGCCGGTCTCCGAGCGAAGGCGGTAGCCGGCGACCCCGACGAGGAGGAAGATCATCAGCGAGCAGGCGCTCCCAACCGAGGCGATCGCCGAGAGGTCGACGAGGTTGGAGACGACGAGGACGATCGCCGACGTGATCAGCAGCCCGGCGTTCTTGCCGAGCGGCGAGCCTCGCCCGAAGAAGGGCGGGAACTGGCCGACCTCGGCCAGCATCGTCGTCAACCCGCCGGAGGCGTAGAGCGTCGCGTTGACGGACGACGCGGTCGCCAGCAGGGCGGCGATCGCCATGATCGTGAAGCCCGCGTCGCCGAGCGCCGGCCGTGCCGCCTCCGCGATCGCCGTCTCGCCGTAGCCGACGACCTCGTCGACGGTCAGCGTGCCGAAGACGCCCAGCGAGATCAGGACGTACGTCAGGGACGTGACGCCGAGTGCGACGTACATCGCCTTCGGCAGCTCGCGGGCCGGGTCGCGGAGGTCGCCGACCGCGAAGGTGATCACGCTGAAGCCGAGGTAGGCGAAGAAGGTGAGCGCGACGCTGGAGATGATGTCCGAGAACGCCGGATAGCCGTCGAACGCGAGCAGATCCCAGTCGATGTCGACGATCGTCACGGCGATGAAGATCAAGAAGACGCCCAGCAGAACGACCACGATCAGCGACTGCACCCGGTCGACGACGCCCGCCCCGACCAGGCTGATCGCGGCCATCGCGACCACGATGATCGAGGTGAAGACGTTGTCCCAGGCGGCCCCGGCGTCGTCGCCGACGAAGAGCGAGGTCGCATAGCTCCCGAAGGACACGGCGACCATCGAGCAGACGATCACGATCGCGGCGAAGTAGCCGAGCCAGGACGCGATCCCGACCAGGCGGCCGTTTCCGAACCCTTGCAGCAGATAGGCGATCAGCCCGCCGGAGGACGGGTAGCGGACGCCGAGCTTGACGACGTTGTAGCCGAGCAAGGTGGCGACGATCCCGGCGAGCAGGAAGGAGAGCCAGACGGCAGAGCCCGCGACCGCGCCTGCCTCGCCGAGCAGCGCGAAGATGCCGGCGCCGACCATCGCGCCGATGCCGAGGAAGGCTGCGCCGCGGACGCTCACGCGACGATCTGGAGCTCGTGGGACGTGTTGTTGAAGCGCCGTCCGCCGTCGTCGGTGACGGTGACGATGTCCTCGATCCGAACGCCGAAGCGCCCCGTGAGGTAAATGCCGGGCTCGATCGAGAAGCACATCCCCGGCTCGAGTCGGATTCGTGTCGCCCTCGACCATGTACGGCGGCTCGTGCGTCGTGAGGCCGATGCCGTGCCCCGTCCGGTGGATGAACTGCTCGCCGTACCCCGCGTCGGCGATCACGCGCCGCGCGGCCCGGTCGATCTCCTGGCACTCGACGCCCGGCCGCACCGCCTCGAAGCCCGCCTGCTGCGCTTGCCGGACGACCTCGTAGACCTCGCGTTCGTCGTCGGCCGGCTCGCCGACGTGGACCGTGCGGGTCGTGTCCGAGGCGTAGCCGTCCTTGATGCCGCCGAAGTCCAGGACGACCATGTCGCCTTCCTCGATCACGCGCTCGCCGAACTCGTGATGGGGGTTGGCGCCGTTCGGGCCCGAGCCGACCACGGTGAATTCGATCTCCGAATGTCCGTGCTCACGGAGGAAGCCGGCGAGATCGGAGGCGACCTCGCTCTCGGGACGACCGGCGAAGCGGACCTGCCTGATCTGCTCGAAGCTCGCATCGGCCGCGGCACCCGCGGCGGCGAGTCGTTCGAGCTCGTCCGCGTCCTTGACGGCGCGCAGCATCGGCAGTGTGCTCGTCATCGACACGTACTCCGACTCGGGCAGCTCCCTGCTGCAGGCCGAGCACGTGCATCGCCCACGCCGAGTCCGAGATCGCGTACCTGCCGTCGCGGGTCGAGCAGCTTCGCGGTCGCGGCGTAGGGGTCGGCGCCGTCAGACCAGTCGGCGAGCGACAGGGCTCGCGCCTCCCGGCGAGGCCTCGGCGTCGGGCCGCTCGAGCACCGGCACGATCATGGCCGGCTCGTCGAGACGCCTGGAGGACGAGCATCGTGATCCGTTCGGTGATCGCGATCGGCTGGTAGCCCGTGAAGTAGAGAAGATCGGGCCCGGGCGCCACGAGGATGCCGGTGAGACCCTCCGCCTCCGCCTGCTCGGACGCGCGATCCATCCGCCGGGCGAAGTCCTCGGCCGTGAACGGAGTGGGAGCCTCGGTCGTTGCCATGGCCGCTACGAGGCTCTTGCCTGCGCGTACTTGTGCATGAACAGCACCTCGGCGAGCGCGATCCTCTCGATCTCGGTCGGGTCGACGCTCTCGTTGGCCGAGTGGATCAGGCACTGCGGCTCCTCCACGCCGAGCAGCATGATCTCCGCGTCGGGGAACGTCTGCTGCAGGACCGTGCAGAGCGGGATCGAGCCGCCCTGCCCCTGGAGGGTCACGTCGCGTCCGTAGGCGTCGCGCATGGCATCCGACATAGCCTCGAAGCCGGGCCCTTCGGTCGCGCCCTTGAAGGGCTCCCCGTCCGCCTCTCGCTCGAACTCGAGCTTGACGTTCCACGGCGCCACGGCCTCGAAATGCTCGATCAGCTTCGACTGCGCATCCTTTGCGTCGACGCCGGGCGGAATCCGCAGGTCGATGCGGGCGCGTGCCTCGTGGGGCACGGCGGCAGAAGAGCCGACGACGGGCGGGCAGTCGATGCCGAGAACGGTGGCTGCGGGACGCGCCCACAGCGTGTCTGCGACATCGTCACCCAGGACGTCGACGCCGTCGAGCACGCCGGCGTCCTTGCGCAGCTGCTCGGGGGGATACGCCGCGCCCGGCCACTTCTGCGTCCCGTCGAGGCCCACGGATCGTCGTGTTGCCGCGCTCGTCGCGCATGGTGTCGAGCATGCGGATGAGCGCAGCGAGCGCGTCCGGTGCGGCGCCGCCGAACATGCCCGAGTGCACGGCGCTCTGAGCGTGCGCACGGTCACCCAGACCCTCGCCATCCCGCGCAGGCTCGCCGTGAGGGTCGGCACGCCGACCGCGACGTTTCCCGTGTCGCAGACGAGAATCGCATCCGCGCGGAGCACGTCGGGGTTTTCCACGACGAACCCCTCGAGGCCGCCGGTTCCCTGCTCCTCGGATCCCTCGCCGACGATCTTCACCGTCACGGGCGGCTCCTGACCCAGCGCGCGCAGCGCGGCCAGGTGCCCGGTCAGGCTTCCCTTGCAGTCGGCGGCGCCCCGCCCGTACCAACGGTCGTTCCTCGCGGTCAGCTCCCAGGGTGGGGACTCCCAGCCTTCGTCGGCCGCGGGCTGCACGTCGTGATGGAAGTAGAGGAGGACCGTCGGCGCCCCCGGCGGCCCCGGAACCTGGCCGGTGACGGTCTTGCTCCCGTCGGCGGTCTCGTGAGCGCGGACGTCCTGGACGCCGACACCCGAGAACGCCTCGACCGTCCATTCGGCCATCCGCTCGCACTCCACTGGCTCGCTGCCGTCGGCGACCGACCTGAACGAGACCGCTCGCGCGAGGTCCTCCCACGCCTGCGGCATCAAGGACTTGATCTGTTCGCGGAGAGCGTCTTGGGCCACGGCCCTACAACGCTAGTCGCGGACGGTGTCGTCGAAGTCCCAGTCCTCGAAGAGGTCCTCGATGTCGGGGCGCTTCTCGGGACAGTAAACGTCGACGACCAGCGACAGGCCCTCGCGGATCCGTCCGTCGAGCCTGACGGCGCGGGTGTAGAACTCGCCGCCGACCATGAGCCGGAGCTTCCAGTAGCCCTGCACGAGCTCGCTGTCGGCCGTCTCGCACACCTGGCCGCCGTCGTCACCGAGCGTCCGCGCGATCTGGTCCTGGTCCGGAGCCGTGAGCCCGGCCCCCTCGAAGGCAGCGATCAGTTCCTGCCGCCTTCGCGTCGGCTTCGTCGTTCTGGCGGTCGTAGTTCCAGCCGACGAGCATCGCGATCAGCAGCACGCCGAGGATCCCACCGACGATCCAGTAGATCGTGCGCTCCCTCACGCGGCGGCCTCCGGAACGGGCTCGTCAGTCTTCCAGCTCGGCTTGCGGAGCCAGAGGAGGAGTCCCGGGACGATGACGCCGAGCAACACGATCCCGCCGCCGACGAAGGCGAGGTACCCGGTCGTGCTGAGCGTGCCGAGCTGCGAGGGCGGGACGAAGCTGATCGCGATCGCCGCGAGCGAGGAGAGAAAGCCCATGGCGCACAGCAGTGTGAGGGCCGGCGCGCGATAGCCGCGCGGATGATCGGGCTGGCGCTTGCGGAGGTTGTACGCGGCGAGGAACATCGACAGGTACATGAGGAGATAGACCGACGTGGTGATCGTCATGAAGATCCAGTAGGCGTTCGAGACGGCGGGGACGAATGCGTAGAGGAGCGCAAGGATCGTGGTCAGAACCCCCTGCGCGGCGAGGATGTTCACCTGCACGCCCGCAGGGTTCGTCCGCTGGAACCACGGCGGCATGTAGCCGCCTTCCCTCGAGACGAGCAGGAGGCTCCTCGAGGGCCCGGCCAGCCAGGTGAGGAAGCCGGCGAGGGAGGCGGACACGATCGCCAGCGCGATGATCGGCGTGAGCCACTGGATGCCGAAGAAGGCGAGCACCGCCTCGAAGGCCTGCATGATCCCCGCCGTCAGGCTCACGTCTGCCGCCGGAACGACCCAGCTGATCGCGAGCGGCGGCAGGATCAGGATGAGGAGCACGAGCGCGGTGGCGACGAGCATCACCCTGATGAACTGTCTGCTCGGGTCGCGGAGCCGGTTGACGTGCACGGCGTTCATCTCCATGCCCGAGTAGGCACCGAAGTTCGACACGATCAGGACGATGCTCGCGATCCCTGTCCAGGCGGGGAAGATGTGCTCCGCGTCCATCGGCGCTGCGGACGGGTTCCCCTGGGCGAGGTAGACGATCCCGAGCGTCACGAGCAGCGCACCCGGGATCAACGTGCCGATGAGGACGCCGCTCGAGGCGAGCTTCGCGACCACACCGATCCCGCCCCGCAACGTCACGATCACGCCGAGCCAGTAAACGGTGATGATCACCATCGCTGTCCAGACGCCGCTCGATGCGAGGTCCGGCGCGATCACGTAGGCGAGCGTGCCCGCCACAAAGGACAGCAGCGTCGGGTAGTAGAAGAGCGTCATTGCGTACTGGTGCCACGCGGCGGTAAAGCCCATGCGGGGCGAGATGCCCTCCGTCACCCACCGGTAGACCCCGCCCGACCAGCCCGAGGCGAGCTCGGCCGACACGAGCGCCGTCGGGATCAGGAACACGATCGCCGGCAGCACGTAGAGGAACACGCAGGCGAGGCCGTAGACGGCCATCGTCGGCGCGGGACGCAGGCTGGCCACCGATGAGACGGTCATCAGCGCAAGCGCGGTCCAGGCGATGTACGAGGGACCTGCAACGCTGGGAGCACGCGTTGTCGGGACAGCGGGCGTTCCGTCAGCGGTGGAATCGGCCGTCGACATCAGCGGACCCGCCCGGAGCGAAATCCCATCACCGGCACGGGACAAATTTCTCGCGGGAACAAGTCGGAGACATCATCCCGATGGCATGAAAGCGTATCGCCCGGACGGCTCACAGCAGCGGCGAGAGCGCCGCGAAGGCAGCCGACTTCGCCCTGGTCTTCGCCCCGGTGAGCACCCGGCCGGGAGAAGACGCCGCCTCGGCCGGTGAGGCGAAGCGCTCCTCGAACTGCGCTGCGACCGCCGCCGACCGGACGCGGAGGTCGATCTCGAAGAAGCGCTTGAGGCTCCAGGCCTCGAGGTTGCAGGTGCCCGCGAGGAGCTCCTCGCCGTCCCGGACGAACGCCTTCGCGTGCAGCATCGTCGGGTACTCCAGGATCCGGACGCCGGCGTCCAGGAGCTTCGCATGGTGAAATCGCTGAGCGGCGGCGCAGGCCCAGTTGTTCGGGTCCGCCGGGACGAAGAGCCGGACACGGACACCGCGGCGCGCGGCCCGCTCGACTCGCCTGATCATCCGGCGGTCGGTGACATACGGGTTGACGACGTCCAGCGTCTCGCTCGCGCCGTCGACGAGGGCCGCGATCGCGTCCGTGATCGGCCGGTAGCGGCCGGGGGCGTTGTGCAGGACGACGGCCGGGACCGCCTCGGGCCCCGCGTCGAGCTCCGGGAAGAGCATCTCCACCTGCTCCTCGGGCACCGTGCCGCCGAGCCACCGGAAGCTGGCGAGGAACACCAGCTGGAGTTGTGCGACGACCGGGCCGTCGACTCGCAGGAACAGGTCGTGGAAGCGGCCGTCCTGGAAGTGGTCCTCGATGCCGGCGCCGCCGATCCAGCCGATTCGGCCGTCGACGATCACGACCTTGCGATGGTCGATGTGGCCGAGACCGGCGAGGTTCCAGTGCGTCTCCCCGCCCGAGCCCAGCGTCCCGGCCTGCGTGCGCGGCTTCGTCGCCCGGACGACGCAGACCTCGATGCCGGCAGCCGTGAGCCGCTCGTAGAGCGCTCGGGAATCCTCCTCGGGCTTCGACCCTTGGCGGTCGACCACGAGGCGGACGGGAACGCCCGCGGTGGCCTTGTTCACGAGCGCGTCGGCGAAGGCGTCGCCGATCACGCCGGGCCGGAACCCGAACTGGTTGATGTGGATCGACGACGTGGCGGCGTGGATGTCCTCGAGCATCGGCGGGTAGAAATTGCGGCCTTCGACGTGAACGTCGGCCGAGGACGCCGCGCTCTCCGAGAACTCGAGCGCGAGCGCGCCGCGGTTCACCGGTCCGGCGGCGAGGCGCCCTGCGTGCTCGCGGATGCCGTCGTTCGGAACCGCGATTCCCCCAGCTCTCGTCATGCGGCTCTAGACGCCCGCGGGCACCGCAACCGGGGCGTCCCCGGCGGTCTTCCGGTCGATGAGCTTGCCGAGCTCTGCGACCGCGAGGAAGGCGACCGGGCCGAGCAGGCAGATCCCCCACTGCGCGCTGGTCAGCGAGACGGTGTCGAAGATCCGCTGGAGCGGCGACAGGGTCGTGACGAGGAAGACGAGCACCGATGCCGCGCCGATCAGCTGCACGAAGCGGCGGTTCGCGATCGTGTAGCGCGTGAAGATGGTCTCCGTGGGCTCTCGGGCCTCCAGCGCCGCCACGATGTGCATCAGCGAGAGCGTCGTCAGGCCCATCGTCGTCGCAACGACGAGGTCGTAACGCGCCTCGCCCCAGGCCACGACGCCGAGGGTGAGCGCCGCCATCAGCACGCCCGCAATGCCGAGTCGGATCCCCAAGCTCCGGTCGATGATCGGTGCGCTCGCGTCGCGTGGCTTCCGCCTCATCAACCCCGGCGCCGGCGCGTCGAAACCGAGTCCGATCGCGAGCAGGACGTCGACGGCGAAGTTGACCCAGAGGATCTGCAGCGGCGTGAGCGGGGTGCCCCCGGCGATGTCGAAGATCGCCGGCGCCGAGGAACGTGAGGATGAACCCGCCCAGCATGATCATCTGGACGCGGACGTACTTCATCAGGTTGTCGTAGATGCCGCGGCCGCCCTCGACGGCGGTCGACGATCGTGGCGAAGTTGTCGTCGGTGAGGATCATGTCGCCGGCTTCCTTCGTCACCTCGGTGCCGGTGATCCCCATCGCGACGCCGATGTCCGAGCGCTTGAGCGCGGGGGCATCGTTGACGCCGTCGCCGGTCATCGCGACGACGTGGCCCTGCTTCTTGAGCGTGTCCACGAGCCGCACCTTGTCTTCGGGTGCGACGCGCGCGACGACGCCGATCTCCCTCGACCTGCTCGTTCAGCTCGTCGTCGCTCAGCGCCGCGAACTCGGTGCCGGGAGCGCTCGCCCTTCGATCCCGAGCTGGCCGGCGATCGCGGCCGCCGTCGTCGCGTGGTCGCCCGTGATCATGCGGACGCGGATCCCGGCCTTCTTGCACAGCGCGATCGCGTCCCTCGCCTCCTTCCGCGGAGGGTCGACGATCGCGACGAGCGCGAGCAGCGTCAGTCCCTGGACCTCGTCGAGCAGCGTGGCCGCCGGGGTCGAACTGGCGCGGGTCGATGTCGCGCGAGGCGACGGCGAGCACACGTAGCCCTTCGCCGGCGAGCCGGTCGTTCTCGGCGAGCACGCGGTCGCGCCCCTCCGCAGCCGGCAGTCGACGAGCCGTCGACGTCGCGGATCGTCGTCGACCGCGTCGAGCACGACGTCGGGCGCGCCCTTGACGTAGCAGCGCACGACCTTGCGCCCGTCGTCGCCCTCCATCTCGTGGAAGGTCGCCATGAACTTGTACTCGGAGTCGAACGGCACCTCGGCCAGCCGGGGATAGGCCGCGGCGCGTCTCGTCGACGTCGATCCCGCCCTTCGCCGCCAGGACGACGAGCGCCGCCTCGGTCGGATCGCCGACGATCTCGCCGTCGCGGACCGACGCGTCGTTCGCGAGCGCCATCGGGAGGACGAACGGCTCGAGGGACGTGTCAGTCTCGCCCGCCGTGCGCAGGATCTTGCCCGTCGTCGAGTATCCCTCCCCATCGACCGAATAGCGCCGACCGGCGACGATCAGCTGGCGGGCTGTCATCTGGTTGAGCGTGAGCGTGCCGGTCTTGTCGGAGCAGATCGCCGAGGTCGAGCCGAGCGTCTCGACCGACCGCAGCCGCTTGATGATCGCGCCCTTCGCCGCGAGCGCCTGCGTGCCGAGCGAGAGCATCGTCGTCACGACGGCGGGAAGGCCCGTCGGGATCGCGGCGATCGGCGAGGCTGATCCCGACCAGGAAGAGCTCGTCGAAGTCGTCGCCGCGCAGCAGCCCGATCCCGACGACGGCCGCCAGCGCGACCCCGGCCATGATCGTGATCAAGCACCGTCAGCTGGTCCAGCTGGCGCGTCAGCGGTGTCTTCTCCTGCTCGACGCTGGCTGAGCATCCCCGAGATCTGGCCGACCTCCGTCTCCATGCCCGTCGCCGTGACCACCATCTCGCCTCGACCGCGCGTCACGGTCGAGTTCATGTACGCCATGTCCACGCGGTCGCCGAGCGGCACCTCGTCGCCCGGCACCGGGTCGACGGACTTGCTGCACCGGCGTGCTCTCGCCGGTCAGAGCGGCCTCCTCGATCTCCAATGCCGCCGCCACGACGAGGCGACCGTCCGCGGGGATCTTGTCGCCCGCCTCGAACGAGACGATGTCCCCCGGCACGAGCTCCTCCGCCGGAATGTCGACCGCCTCGCCGCCACGACGGGCGTGGCCTTGATGATGAGCATCTTCTGCAGCGCCGCGACGCTCTCGGCCGCCTTCCCCTCCTGATTCAGGCCGAGGATCGCGTTGACGACGGTCAAGCCGAGGATCGCGATCCCGGTGCTGAACTCCTGCAGCGCGACCATGCTGACGACCGCCGCGCCGACGAGGACGAGCTGCATCAGGTCTCGGTACTGGCGCAGGAACGCATGCCAGCCCGGCTCCTTCTCCCCCTCCGCGAGCTTGTTCGGCCCGTACTGCTCGCGCCGCCGCTCGACCTCCGGCAGGTCGAGCCCGACACGGGGGTCGACGTCCAGCTGCGCGGACGCCGCGTCTGCTTCCAGGTTGTGCCAAAGGTCCCGTCACGGGCGACCGGCCCGGTCTCAGCGACAACCGCACTCATGACACCTCACTCCTTGGGACGGCGACGCCAAGCGCGCCGATGTCGTCGCCGCGATGATGCTCGTCACCGCGGGCATAGGCGATCAAACCGATGAGGACAAGCGCGATCAGAATCAGCGCCACCCAGCGAGCCGCTTCTCTCATCTCGATCCTCCTTTCATGCCAGAGCCGCCGAGACGCCGAGCACGACCACGCTGAGCACCGCAAGCGCTGCGAGTAGCGGCCAGACCCAGCGGAGGTACCGGTCGTAGGGAACGCGTGCAATCGCGAGACCCCCCATCACGACTGCCGAGGTGGGGATGAACAAGTTCATCAGCCCCGACGCGCTCTGGAAGGCAGTGACGACGAGCTCTTTCGGCACATCCACGAACCCCGCGAGCGGCGCCATGATCGGCATCGCCACCGTCGCGAGTCCCGAAGAGGAGGGGATCAGGAACGACAGCGGCAAGAACAGCAGGAACATCACGATCGCGAAGGCGGTCTTGCCGACGTCCCCGAGAGCGAGCTCGGTCCAGTGCAGGACCGTGTCCGTGATCTCGCCGTTGTTCATGATCACGGTGATCCCACGGGCAACCCCGATGATCAGGGCGACGCCCAGAAGGTCGCGAGCCCCGTCGACGAAAGTCTCGGTGAAGGTGCCCTCCGGGATCCTCGCGACGAGCCCGATGACGATCGAGAAGAGCAGGAACGACGCGGTCATCTCCGGGAACCACCACCACAAGGTGGGCAGCCCGATACCGAGGTCCTCCCACGGGATGACGCCGTACATCATCAGCGCGAATGCGAGCCCGAAGATGGCGAGGATCGCCTTCTGCCTCCCTGTCATCACGATCACGCCGCCCTCGGACTCGGCGCGGAACCGCGCCTCGTTCTCGGCCTTCGCGTCATAGACCACCGACGTCGACGGGTCCTTCTTCACTCGATCGGCGTATCGCAGGACGAAGAAGATCCCGATCGCGAGCCCGACGATGAGGATGATGAGCCGGCCGATGAGTCCGTCGCTGATCGAGACGTCGGCGAACCCTGAGGCGATTCCCGTCGCGAACGGGTTGATCGTCGATCCGAACGTCCCAATCCCGCACCCGAGAAGGACGACGGCGGCGCCCGTCAACGTGTCGTATCCGGCCGCGATCAGCACCGTTATGACCAGGGCGTAGAAGGCCAGGCTTTCCTCGGCCATGCCGTAGGTGGTCCCTCCGAGCGCGAAGACGATCATCAGAGCGGGGATCATCAGCCGCTCCTTTCCCTCCAGGCGCCGAACCAGGGTCCCGATGCCCGCCTGGATCGCCCCGGTTTTCATCGTCACGCCGAGGAAGCCGCCGATCACGAGGATGAACAGGGCGACGTCGATCGCTCCGAACAGCGTCCCCTCGTTGTAGTAGTTGATGTTCCCCTCGGCGTTCTCGATGCCGTAGAGCCCGTTGATCGGGGCGGTAAGCGAGTCCACGACGATCCGGGACGGCTTCTGCTCCACCTCGTGATACGAGCCGGGCACGGGGTTGCCGTCGGCGTTCAGGTCGTACGTCCCGGCGGGGATCACCCACGTCGCGATCGCCGCGATGACGATCAGCCCGAACAGGATCGTGAACGCCGAGGGCAGCGTGAACCGGCTGCTCTTCCTTGCGTCCGGCTCGGGCGGGACAGCGGTAGTCGTCACTGGAGCCTCCTCATGTCTTCCCCGCTGGAGCGACGCTGCCGGCAAGCGGGGCCGCGACCCCGTGGCGCTCCTCCACCTCGGCCAGCGTCGGCGTCTTGAAGCCCAGGAACCCGTAGATGACGTCGAGGATCGGGCTGAAGATGTTGAAGAAGCAGAACGGGAAGTACGCCGCCGTGGACACGCCGAGCACGCCGGACATGTACGCACCGCACGTGTTCCATGGAACGAGAGGAGACGTCACCGTTCCCGAGTCCTCG
This sequence comes from uncultured Actinomycetes bacterium, assembly GCA_963798935.1. Classification (GTDB taxonomy): domain Bacteria; phylum Actinomycetota; class Thermoleophilia; order Gaiellales; family Gaiellaceae; genus JACDAN01. Next base: position 93,459 of record CAWCVG010000035.1, on the reverse strand, counting down.
ACGGCGCGCGACAGCGTCTCCGGTGCAAGACCGCGCCGCTCGAACTCGCCGCGGAACATGCGGCTCGGCAGGACGTCCGCCACGTACTGGTCTCCCGCGACCACGTTGAGGCCGACGCCGCTCGCGTTGACCGACAGGATCAGCTGACCCCGCGACCGTGCGTGGGTGACAACCGGCAGCAGGAGGCGCTCGAGGAAGCCCGCACGCTCGAGGACGGCTCCGAACGCCAGAGCCGCCATGACGAGCCAGATCGTCGTCAGGAGGCTCGACATGCCGCCGCGGGAGAACAGCTCGTCAACACCCGGGAGTCCACTGTTGCTGACATAGCCGTTCGCCATCGCGTCGTAGATCGCCTTGATCCCGATAGCCACCGGGTTCCGGTCGGGCTCGTCGACGAAGGCCTTGACCTGCGACCACTGCGTGAAGCAGGCGAGGATCCCGGCGAAAAGTGCCGAGCCGAGAATCGCAAGGAAGGGCGGCGCCTTCCTGATCGTGAACACGACGAGCAGCGCAATCGGCAGCAGGTTGAGGGCCGAGATGTTGAAGGCGCTACGCAAGGCCGCGACCGCCTCGTCGGTGCTCGCCTCTCCCGCCGGCTCCGCGATGATCCCGATTACGAGGAAAATGACGAGGCTGATGCCGAGGGCCGGCCCTGCGGTCCAGAACATGTTCCTCACGTGCCGTCCGACCGTGAGCCCGCCGCCGACGAGCTGCGGGACGAGGATCGTGGTCTCGGAGAGCGGCGTCATCTTGTCGCCGAAGTACGCGCCGCAGATGACCGCGCCTGCGGCCGCCGCCTCCGAGAGCCCCAGCACCGTCGCGATCCCGACGAACGCGACGCCGAGCGTTCCGGCCGTCGTCCACGAGCTGCCCGTGACGACCCCGACGATCGCGCAGATCGCCGCCGTCGCGAAGAAGAAGATGTTCGGGTTCAGCAACCTGATCCCGTAGTCGACGACGGTCGGGATCGTGCCGGCCATGTTCCAGGTCCCGATCAGCGCACCGACCGCGAGCAGGATGAAGATCGCCCCGATCGCCGAGCTGATGCCGCTGACGGCGGCTTCGGCGACGGTCTCGACCGTGTAGCCGTTCTTGAACGCGATCAGGGCGGCGAACGCCGCACTCAGGAGCAGCGCGACCTGAAGGGGCCCGTTCGTGGCGTCAATTCCGAAGAGCACGATCGTGAGCGCGATCAGCGCGATCAGCACGACGACCGGCAGCACCGCGTCGAGCAGGGTCGGCGGTCGCGGCTCCCGACCGTCCGGAGCGACGGGGCTACCGGCGCTCGCCGTCATCAGACCGGCGCGCCGACTCCGGTTGTCGTCTCGTCGAACTCGATGCCCGACGCCTCGCGCGTGACGATCGTGCCGGCCTCGCCGCGCAGCAGCGCCGGCGTGTCCGTGATCGAGCCGATTGCCGCCAGGCCGCCGGTCTCCTCGACGAACGAGCAGGCCGCCCGCACCTTCGGTCCCATCGAGCCCGCTGCGAACTCGGTATTGGCGAGCGCGTCCGGCGTCGCCCGGCGGATTGCTCGCTGCTCGGGCGTGCCCCAGTCGGCGTACACAGCGTCGACGTCCGTGACGATCGCGAGGGCGTCCGCTCGAAGGTCTTTACCCAGAAGGGCGCTCGCGAGGTCTTTGTCGATCACGGCCTCGATGCCGACGAGCTGCCTGCCCGCCGGCGCCGGCTCGTCCGTATACATGACCGGGATGCCGCCGCCGCCGGCGCAGATCACGACGCAGTCGTGCTCGAGCAGCCACTGCACGGGCTCGATCCCGAAGATCCGCTGCGGAAGCGGCGAGGGGACGACGCGACGGAAGCTGTCCCCATCGGGCTTGAACGCCCAGCCCTTCTCCTTCGCGAGCTGCTCCGACTCGCCCTTGTCGTAGATCGGCCCGATCGGCTTCGTGGGGTCGTCGAAAGCGGGGTCCTGGGGATCGACCTCGATCAGCGTCAGCAGCGAGGCGAGGCGCTTCTCGAGCGGGAGCTCGTTTCCGAGCTCCTGCTGGATGAGGTAGCCGATCATCCCCTCGGTCTGCGCGCCCAGCAGGTCGAGCGGGTACGGATCGACTTCCGTGTAGGCCGAGCCCTGCAGCGCGAGCAGCCCCACCTGGGGGCCGTTGCCGTGGGAGATGACGAGCTCGTGCTCGAGCGCCACCGGCGCGAGAGCCTTGCACGCCACCTGTGCGTTCGCGCGCTGGTTCTCAGCGGTCAGCGGCTCGCCGCGGCGGAGCAGAGCATTGCCGCCGAGTGCGACGACGACACGCATGGTCAGTCTCCGAGCGTCGCGACCATCACGGCCTTGATCGTGTGCAGCCGGTTCTCCGCTTCGTCGAAGACCACGGACGCCGGGGACTCGAAGACCTCCTCGGTCACCTCCAGCGACTCGAGCCCGAACTTCTCGAAGATCTCCTTGCCGACCTCCGTATCCGAGTTGTGGAAGGCGGGCAGGCAGTGCATGAACTTCACGTCGGGGTTGCCGGACGCCGCCATCGTCTCCGAGTTGACCTGGTAGGGCTTGAGCAGCTCGATCCGCTCCGCCCAGACCTCGTCGGGCTCGCCCATCGAGACCCAGACGTCGGTGAGGAGTACGTCGCAGCCCTTGACCGCCTCGGCGACGTCCTCGGTGATCGTGATCTCAGCGCCGGTCTCGCTGGCGACGGAGCGGGCAAGCTCGACGATCTCGTCCCGCGGCCAGAGCGACTTGGGGCTGGCGATGCGGAAGTCCATGCCGAGCTTCGCCGCGCCCACGAGGTACGAGTCGGCCATATTGAAGCGGGCGTCTCCCAGGTAGCAGAAGACGACCTCGTTCAGCGGCTTCGGCACGTGCTCTCGGAACGTGAGGAAGTCCGCGAGGATCTGGGTCGGGTGCCACTCGTCGGTGAGCCCGTTGTAGACCGGGACGCCCGACCACTCGGCGAGCTCCTCGGCGATTTCCTGGCCGAAGCCGCGGTACTCGATCGCGTCGTACATGCGGCCGAGCACCCTGGCGGTGTCCTTCGCCGTCTCCTTGTGGCCCATGTGCGAGCCGGACGGGCCGATGAAGGTCACGTGCGCGCCCTGGTCGTAGGCCGCGACTTCGAACGCGCAGCGCGTGCGCGTCGAGTCCTTCTCGAAGATCAGCGCGATCTCCCTTCCGACCAGCTTCTGCTCCTCGCGTCCTTCTTGCTTGGCCGACTTCAGCTCGCCCGCGAGCTCGATCAAGTAGGTGATCTCCTCCGGGCTGTAGTCGGCCAGCCGCAGGAAGTGCTTGCCGCGTAGATCGACGACGGTGCTCATGCTCTTGCTCCCTTCCTCATGGATCCCTGACGACGGGACAGGTCATGCAGTGGCCGCCGCCTCGCCCACGCCCGAGCTCCTGGCCGGCGATCGCCAGGACCTCGACACCGGCCTTCGCGAGCCTCGCGTTCGTTGGCTCGTTCCGCTCGTAGGCGACGACTACACCCGGCTCGAGGGCGACGACGTTGTTGCCGTCGTCCCACTGGTTCCGCTCGGCCTCGAACTCGTCGCCGGCAGTGGGAACGAGCTTCAGCTCGGCGAGCCCGAGGGCTTCGCGGACCTCGTCGAGGAACGTCCGCTCGGAAATCTCAGCCGTGACGCCGTCCTCGCCACCCGGGCGGAAGAGGATGGGCAGGATCTGCTCGACGACAGGCTCGTAGAGGGTCGCCACGTTGCGGTCGCAGAACGTGAAGACCGTGTCGAGGTGCATCGCGGCCCGCTCACGTGGCATCCGTGCGCCGATCACCAGGCGAGCGGCGTCTGCTTCGAAAAGGTTTCGCGCCAGAATGCTTGCCGCCTTCGCGTTGCTGCGCTCGCCGAGGCCCACGAGGACGACCCCATCCCCGATCGGCATCATGTCGCCGCCCTCGAGCGCAGCCGTGCCCCAGTCGTGGTCGACGCCGCCGAACCAGATCGGGAAGCCGGCGTCGCGGAAGCGCGGGTGGAAGCGGTAGATCGCCTCGACGTTCAGCGTCTCGTTCTGACGCGCCGGCCAGAACATCGCGTTGATCGAGACGCCCCCGTAGAGCCACGCGCTCGTGTCACGCGTGAAGAGCTGGTTCGGCAGCGGTGGAATCACGAAGTCGGTCGGTGCCAGCGCCCGGCCGACGGCGTCGACGATGTCCGTCGGCAGCTCGCTCAGGATCACCCCGCCGGTCAGCTTCGTCGCGAGCTCCTCCGCCGGCATCTCGGTCATCCAGGCGGTCAATTCGCGGGAAAAGAGTGCGGTGACCTCCTCGGGCCGGAGCCTGCGCTCGAGCACCCACCCACGCGCCTCTGGGTCTTCGAGCGTCTCGGCGAGAAGCTCGTGGAAGAGGAGCACCTCCACCCCGCGGCCCCTCATCAGGTCGACGAAGGCATCGTGTTCCTGACGGGCACGCCGCACCCAGATGACGTCGTCGAACAGGAGCTCGTGGCAGTTGCTCGGCGTCAGCCGCTCGTGCGCGACGTCAGGCCGGTGGACGATCACAGTGCGCAGCGTTCCGACCTCGGAGGCGACGCCCAGCTCGGTCTTCGGGGCAACAGCGGTCATGCGCTCCTCCTCCGTTCCGGGACCCCGAGCGTTGCGAGAAAGGCGTGCCGGTTCATCATGCAATCCGGATGATTTCCGCCGGGCAGGCCGGCCGCAAAGCCGCCGGAGCTACCCGCCGTTCTCGACCAGCTCGAGCGCTTCCGAGACGTCGTAGCCCATCGCAAGGCCGAGGTTGGGCGCTGCGGTGACGACCCGCGCGACGCCGACGGTCGGGAGGACTGAGATCAGGGTGCCGACGATCTCCTCGTGCGAGACGCCGGCGCGAAGCGCGGCGTTTACGGAGTTCATGTACGCGGCCGGCGCCGCGTCGAGCGCGATCAGTGCGCCGATGCGGATGAGGGCATGCGTGCGCTCGTCGGTGTCCGCCAGGGTCGCGCTCGCGCGGTCGTTCTGCAGCAGGCCGTCGATGAATCGCTCATCACGGAGCGCAAGTTTCCGAAGCGTGACCTGGTACTCCTCCATAGGCCGACAAGAGTGATTCCATGCCTCCCGGTGTCGGCCCGCATCACCCCGCAGGGATGAAAGGTGAGACCGAGGCGACGGGCGCGTCGACCAGGCCGAGCTCGAGCGCGCGCTGGATCGCTTCGCTACGGCTCGACGCGTCGAGCTTGCGGTAGACCGAGATCGCCTGGGTCTTGACCGTGTTGCGGGAGACGTAGAGGCGCTCGGCGATCTCCCGGAAGGACAGATGCGTGGTGAGCAGCGGCAGCAGCCTGAGCTCTGCGGCGGTCAGCGTCGATGCCCAGCCGTCGTCGAAGGTCGCGACGCTCGCCAGCCGGGCCTGGAGGTCCCGTTCCTGGTCGCGGAGCGTTCCGAGCTCGGGCCGCTTGCGGATGACGTCTGAGGCCTCGCGGAACAGCGTTCGGGCACCCTCGAGGTCTCCGAGCCCCAGATGCGCCGTGGCCAGCTCGAGCCCCGTCTGGACCGCGAACCACGGGAACGCATGGGTGAGCTGCGGCCTCATCCGGGTCGCCCGCACGAGGAGCCCGCGCGCGGTGGCCGCCTGGCCCTTCGCAATTGCGACCCGGGCCGCGGCCGCGAAGTAGATCACGGCGGCGACGTACTCCTCGACCGGCTGGTTGTCGAGCTGCGCCCGCGCCGCAGCGAGCTCGGCCTCGGCCTTCTCGAGCTCCCCGCGCTCCAGCGCGAGGAGGGTGAGCTCCGAGTGCGCGATCACGCCCGCGTAGATCGCGCCGCTGCCCGCCGCTCCCTCGGCCGTCTCCGTGAGGATCTCCTCTGCCTGCTCCACCTCGCCCTCGAAGAGCAGCGAGACCCCGAGGAGCGCGAGGGTGATCGGATGCCAGAAGCTGGAGGGAGCGAGCTCGTCGAGCACGAGCCTGGCGTCGGCGCCCATCTCGGCAACGCCGCGGCGGCAGAGCAGTGCGCGAACGAGCGCGGCCCAGGGCCGGTAGGACGCGCTTCCGTCCGGCATCGGCCCCTCGTACCGGGAGTGCTCGAGCGCGTAGCCGTAGCGCTCCGCCTCCTCCGGCCGGCCTCGGAGCGCGCTGACGAACGCGCCGAACCCGGCGATGGCCGGGTAGCGCAGCAGCAGGTCTGGGTCGTCGAACTGACCGAACCAGCGCTCGACGGTGACGACGCGGCCGCTGCGATAGAAGGGCAGCGCGAAGTGGCCCACGAGCCGCGCCACCTCGTCGATGTCCCCGGCAGCCGCCGCGTGGTCGATCGCCGCATCGGGCTGGGCGTTCCGCTCGCACCACGATGCCGCGCGCCTGTGGAGCGCCGGCACGGAGTCCGGCTCGAGCCGGTCGAGCTCGGCCCGAAGCATGTCGCGGAAGAGGTGGTGGTACCGGTACCACTCACGGTGATGGTCGAGCGGGACGACGAAGAGGTTCGCCTGCTCGAGTGCCTCGAGCTTCCGGGCCGAGTCCTTTCGTTCGAGCACCTCGTTGCAGAGCCCGGCCGACATCCGGTCGAGGATCGACGTCCGGGTGAGGAACTCGATCTCCGCGGGCTTCAGGTGGGCTAGGTGCTCGGCGCGAAGGTAGTCGGCGACGAACCGGTCGTCCCCGCCGAACGACGGCAGCTCCTCGACGCCTGCCGCTTGCGAGAACAGCGCGGCAAGGTAGACGCCGGCGACCCAGCCCTCGGCCCGCTCGTTGAGCGCCGATGCCTCGGTCTCCGTGACCTCGACGCCGGTCGAAGCGAGCAGGGCCCGCGCCTCGCCGTCGCTGAGCGCCAGTTCCGCAGGGCCGAGGGAGAGCAGGCGCCCCGCCGCGCGCAGCCCGGCGAGCGGCAGCCCATCCTCGGCGCGGCCGGCGAGCACCAGCTGCGCTCCGTCCGGCAGATGCTTCGCGATCGGCTCGAGCGCGTCGAGACAGTCGCGGTGGCGCAGCTCGTGGACGTCGTCGAGGACGAGCACCATCGGCTTTCCGATCGCGGCCAGTGCGGCGCCGAGGCGGGGAAGAGCGACCGTCCACATCGAGTCGGCGCCCGATGCAGCGGCCCTGAAGACGCTGACGTCGACCGGCTTGATCCCGTCCGCGGCGGCTGAGACGTACGTCAGGAACGCGGCCGGGTCGTTGTCGCGGTCGTCCAGCGAGACCCAGGCGAACGGCCTCGGATCGGCCGCGGCCCACTGCGCCAGAAGCGTCGTCTTGCCGTAGCCGGCGGGCCCCGAGATGCTGATTACCCGCGCACTGCTCGGGGCGCGCAGGCGGCGGACGAGGGCCGGGCGGTCGATCAGCCCGTCACGGAGCTTTGGCACCTCGAGCTTCGACTGGAGGATCTCGAACCCGGCCGCCTGCCGTCCCGACTTCGCGGCAGGCTTCTTGCCCCGGGACTTGGGCGGCCTGCGCTTATGCGCCTCCGCAGTCGGTTTGCGCTTTCTTTCCATCGTTCTCCCGGTCCCGTGCGGCGGAAACGGAGGCTGACCCATCCCTCCGTGAGCAACTGCGCAAATCTACGCGTCGGGCGGCGTCCGGGAAAGTCGCTTAACGAGCCGCTAACGGAGCCGGCGGAATGTCTGTGCGGTCCCGATCGCGATTCGGGGCCGCTTCGCGGGGTCGAGCCAACGCAGCGTCGAGACGAGCTGCGCCACCGGCAGGCTGACACAGCCGTTCGTCGAGCTTCCGGTCTTCGCGTGCAGGAAGATGCCGGAGCCTCGGCCCGGGACGACGGGGCGCATGTTGAACTCGATGACCGCGAAGTGGCGGTACGCCGTCCGCTCCTGCCAGAGGCCGGGCGTCGTCGTCCGGAAGGGCGGCCTCGTCCCGCAGCGGACGTGCTGGAACATGTTGTAGGTCGGCGAGCGCGGGTCCTCGTTCCACCAGTCTCCGCAGACCAGGCGGCGGTAGCGGAAGCGGACGCCGGGGTTCGACGCGTTCCCGTACATCGTTCGGCCGAGCGAGTAGACGCCGGTCGGCGTCGTCCCGTCGCCCTCGCGCCTGCGGTCGGCGAGGCCGTTCCAGCCCACTCGCGCGGTCCAGGGCCCGGCGACCGGGCGCCAGCAGCCGTCCGTTCTCCGCTGCCAGAGGCGGAGCGCCGCGCTCGTCGTCTTGTAGTTCGCCGCCTCGACGGTGATCAGCTGGTCGGCCGCGCCGACCGTCTTCAGGCGGTTCGCGAGGTTCGGCGCGCAGGCAGTCGTCCCGCCGGCGGTCTGGGCGGTGGTCGTGAGTGCGGCGAGCGCGGCCAGGGCGACGACGAGCGATCGCACGCGGCTGAGACTACCCTCGGATCATGGCGAAGCTCGCCGTCGCCGCCCTGTTGCTGCTCGTGCCGGTCGCGGGCGCCGCGCCGGCGCCGCCGTTTAGCTCGAGCATCTCGCCCGTGACGGCGGAGGATCTCCGGTACTCCTGGCGTCCGGGCTGCCCGGTCGGGCCCGCCCGGCTGCGGGCCGTGCGCCTCCGGCACTGGGACTTCGGCGGGCGGTCACGCGTCGGCGTCCTTGTCGTCGACGCGGCGGAGACCGCCCGCGTCGTCTCGGTGTTCCGCCGCCTGTACGCCGCGCGGTTCCCGATCCGGCGGATGCTCGGAGTCGAGGTCTACCGGGGGAGCGACGACCGGTCGATGCGGGCGGACAACACGTCGGCGTTCAACTGCCGCCTCGTCGGCGGGACCAGACGCTGGTCGGAGCACGCGTACGGCCGGGCGATCGACCTCAATCCGGTCGAGAACCCCTACGTCCACAGCGGGCTGGTAGAGCCGCCGGCCGGGCGCGCCTACCTCGACCGGTCGAATCGGCCCGGCCCGGGATGGCGACGAGCTCGAGCATCGTGGTGCGCGCCTTCGACTCGGTGGGCTGGCACTGGGGCGGGCGCTGGACGTCGTCCAAGGACTATCAGCACTTCTCGACAAGTGGCCGCTAGTCAATCCCTCGATCCGTAGAGCCCGCTTCAAGAATCGGTTTACGCGGCCGATAAGGCGGCTACAGTGAGCAAAGGCCCCCGGCCACAAACGACCAGGAGGTTCCGAGGACTATGAAGAGCCGCAAGAGGCAAGGCGTAACCGTCGGCGCTGTCGCCGGGCTCGTGGCCGCCTTCGCCGTTGCGTGGATGGCATCCGTCGGCGCCGCGGTCTCTCCGGCCGGCGTTCCGGCAGCCGCTTCTCAGTACGAGAAGAAGGTGACGATCTGTCACAGGACAGGGTCGAAGAAGAACCCGTTCCGCACGATCCGGGTCTCGCGGAACGCCGTGAAGGCTCACCTGAGGCACGGAGACGCCCTCGGCCCGTGCGGGTCGGCCGTCTTCAGCATGTGCCACAAGACCAAGAACGGCAGGAAGCACACCGTCAAGGTCAAGGGCGCCCGCAAGGTCCAGCGCGCGATGAAGCGCGGGGACAAGCTCGGGAAGTGCAAGGCAAAGAAGCACGAGGGTCACAAAGGCAAGAACAAGGGCAAGAAGAAGGACAAGCCCAAGCGCAAGGGCTAGGGATTCGACGGAGCCCCGCCACGGCGGGGCTCTTTCTTTTCAGAGGTCGCGTACGGCGATCGTGACTCGGCTCATCGCGCAGAGGCGGCCGGCGTCGTCGGTCATCTCCACATCCCAGATCCAGGTCGTGCGGCCCCGGTGGCGGCGGTGAGCGACGGCGTGAACGGTGCCCTCGCTGATCGGACGGAGGAAACTCGAGTTGTTCGACTGGCCGAGCCCGATCTTGCCGTCCTCAATTACTCCGACATTGGTCCCGAGCGAGGCGAGCGCTTCGGCGATCGACGCGTGCACGCCCCCGTGCACCAGGCCGATCGGCTGGAGGACGTGCGGCCGTACCGGCACGCGGCCCTTGACGACTTCGTCGGTCGCCTCGTCGACCACGAGCCCGTAGTGGCTGTCGAACGGGGACGGCTCCTGATAGCTCACCTGGCCGGAAGTGTGAAGCTTCGGGTCGGATGAACGTCGGGGTAGGGCTGCCAACGACCACGCCGGGAACGACCGGCGAGCTGCTGCTCGACTGGGCACGGCGGGCGGACGAGGGGCCATTCTCGTCGCTGGGCGTGCTCGACCGCGTCGTCTACGACAGCTTCGAGCCGTTCGCGGCTCTGGCGGCCGCCGCCGGAGTCACCTCGCGCGTGCGGCTGGCGACGATGATCGCGATCGGCCCGCTGCGACCGACCGGGTTGCTCGCGAAGCAGGCAGCGTCGGTGCACGCGCTCTCTGGCGGGCGGCTGACGCTGGGGCTCGCGGTCGGCGCCCGGACGGAGGACTACGAGGCGGCCGGAGTGGAGTCGCGCGGCCGCGGGCGCAAGCTCGCCGAGCAGCTCGCGTACATCCGGGGCGGCGTGGATGGCGACCGCGTCGGGCCCGCGCGCGACGGCATGGAGATCCTGGTCGGCGGCATGAGCGGGCAGGCGTTCTCGCGGATGGCGCGGTATGCAGACGGCTACGCGCACGGCGGCGGGCCGCCTCGTGCGTTCGCTTCGGCGGCCTCGCGTGCGCAGGCGGCGTGGGCGGATCTCGGCCGGCCGGGGCAGCCGCGCCTCTGGGGCCAGGGCTACTTCGCCTTCGGCGACCCGGACGCGCGGCGATGCGTACCTGCAGGACTACTACGCGTTTCATCGGACCGTTTGCCGACCGCGTCGTCGCCGAGAACCTGACGAGCGCGCGGAAGGTGAAGGACTTCGTTCGGGGCTACGAGGAGGCTGGCTGCGACGAGCTCGTCCTCTTCCCGTCCGTCGCCGACCCCGAGGAGCTCGACCGGCTCGTGGAGGCGCTCGCGTGAGGGTCGAGATCGTCGGCGGCGGCCCCGCCGGCCTCTACCTGGGGATCCTGCTCAGGAAGGCTGACCCGTCCGTCGAGGTGCGGGTGTCGGAGCGGAACGCGCCCGACGCGACGTTCGGCTGGGGTGTTGTCTTCAGCGAGGAGACGCTCGGCTCGCTGCGCGACGCCGATCCCGAGACGCACCTCGAGATCACGGACACCTTTGCGCGCTGGGATCGCGTCGACATCCGCTACCGCGGTCGGGAGCTTCGCTCGCGCGGTCACTCGTTCTCGGCGATCGCGCGCAAGCGGCTGCTGGAGATCCTGCAGCGCCGTTGCCGAGCGCTCGGCGTGGAGCTCGAGTTCGGCGTCGAGGTCTCCCAGCTTCCCGAGGCGGATCTTGTCGTCGGCGCGGACGGCGCGAACTCGGTCGTCCGAGGGCTCGGCGACTTCGGGACGACGGTCGTGCCGGAGGGGTCGAAGTACGTCTGGTTCGGGACCGATCACGTCTTCGACGCCTTCACGTTCGTCTTCAAGGAGACGGAGCACGGCGTCTACAACGTCCATGCGTACCCGTACGACGAGGGCATGTCCACGTTCATCGTCGAGTGTCCCCTCGAGACGTGGCTCGGTGCCAGGCACGAGGACATGTCCGAAGAGGAGAATCTGGCGTACTGCGAGCAGCTGTTCGCCCGCGATCTCCGCGGCCGCGAGCTGTTCTCGAACCGGTCGGTCTGGCTCGACTTCCCGAAGGTGACGAACCGGGTCTGGCACGACGGGCGCGTCGTGCTCCTGGGGGATGCCGCCCACACGGCGCACTTCTCGATCGGGTCCGGCACCAAGCTTGCGATGGAGGACTCGATCGCGCTGGCCAACGGGCTCGCGCGACGAGGCTGGGACGTCGACGCGGCGCTCGTCGACTACGAGCTCGAGCGCGGGCCGGCCGTCGAGCGGACGCAGGCAGCGGCCAGCGAGAGCGCCGCCTACTTCCGGCGCGTCGGCAGCTACACGCACCTCGAGCCGATTCAGTTCGCGTTCAACCTGCTGACCCGGAGCGGGCGCATCACCCACGCGAGCCTCGGGATCCGGGACCCGCGATTCACCCGCGCCCTCGACGGCTGGTTCGGAGGTGCGCCGGTATCTCCGCCACCCGCGTTCTCGCCGTTCGAGCTGCGCGGCATCCGGTTCGAGAACCGGTTCGGCCTGGTGCCGAGCGGCTTCGTGGCGGTCTCCCGCGAGGGACGGATCACGCCCGAGACGCCGACGATCGACGAGTGGAGCCCGCCCGCCGGACAGGTGCTGCTCCAGCTCGGCCATGCGGGGCGGCGCGGGTCGACGCAGCCGCGCTCCGTCGGGGTCGATCTTCCGCTCACTGACGGCTGGCCTGTCGTCGCCCCGTCGCGCAAGCCGTACGGACCGTTCGGCGCAGTTTCCGGGGAGCCGGACGAGCCGGCGATCCGCGAGCAGTTCCTGGCGGCCGCCCGGCGGGCCGACGAGCTCGGCGTGGCCGTGCTCGAGCTCGATATGGCCCACGGCTACCTCCTCGGGAGCTACCTCTCGCCGCTCTTGAACCAGGAAGACGATCGGCTTCGCTTCCCGCTCTCAGTGCTGGACGCCGTGCGCGCCGTCTGGCCCCGCGTGCTAGCCGTGCGGCTTTCCGTCACCGACTGGCACGCACGCGGCAACTCCGTCGGCGACGGCGTCGCGATCGCGCGGGCCATGGCCGAAGGCGGGGCGGACCTGATCCACGTCGAGGCCGGCCAGACCGTCCACGACGACCGGCCGGAGTACCGCCGCGGCTTCCTGACCGCGCTCAGCGACCGCGTCCGAAACGAGGCGCGTGTCCCGACGCTGGTCGGCGGCCACCTGACCACGATCGACGACGCCAACACGGCCGTCGCCGCCGGGCGCGCCGACCTCGTCCTCCTCGACCTGCCGGCAGCCGATATCGAGCGCCCGCTCGAGGCAAGTAACAAATTGTTACAAGCGGAGGTCTCTCGCTGACCATGGGCAATTCGGGGGCAAGTAACAAGTTGTTACTAGGCGACCTCGCCTACCCGGAGCTCGCGGGTCGCGCCGACGCCGTCCACCTCCTGCCGCTCGGAGCGACCGAGCCACACGGGCCGCACGCGCCGCTCTCGACCGACACGCTGATCTCGGTCGGGATCTGCCGGCGGGCGGCCGAGCGGCTCCGCGGCGAGGTCGACGTGCTCGTCCTCCCGCCCCTCCCCTACGGGGTCACGCGCTATGGCGCCGACTTTCCCGGCGCGTTCTCGATCAGCGAAGAGACGCTGACGTCGCTCGTCACCGAGATCTGTGCAGGGCTCGAGCGGGTCGTGCTCGTGAACAGCCACCTGGAGCCGGAACAGGTCTGGACGCTTCGCGAGCTCGTCGCTGCCGCTTTTCGATGTCACGCGGCGGGCGCGCGCGGAGCGCCTCACCGAGGAGTTCCGCGCTGGTGCGGGTCACGCAGGCCGGTACGAGACGTCCCTCGTGCTCGCCGATCGCCCCGACCTCGTCGACCAGGCGCGGATGCGCACGCTCGAGGCGAGGATGATCGACATGCCGGCGGCGATCCGGTCGGGGAAGACGAGCTTCGTCGCGATGGGAATGGATCAGGCGTACGCCGGCGCGCCGGCCGACGCCACGGCGGAAGAAGGCGAGCAGACGTTCGAGACGCTGGCCGAGATGCTGGTCGAGCTGATCCGCGAGGTCGCCGCGGCGTGATCCGCTACGACGACCTCCCGCGCGAGCTCAACCTCGCGACCCACTTCGTCGACCGAAACGTCGAGGAGGGACGCGGCGGCCGAACCGCGCTGATCGGCCCGGGCGGCCCGACGACCTACGCGGAGCTGGCCGAGCTCGCGAACCGGAGCGGGAACGTCCTGCTCGAGCTCGGCGTCAGGCCCGAGGAGCGCGTGCTGCTGGTGCTTGCCGACTCCGTCGAGTTCGTCGCACTCTGGTACGGAGCGCAGAAGATCGGCGCGGTCACGGCCGAGGCGTACACGTTCCTCCAGCCGAAGGACTACGCCTACTACCTGGACTACACGCGGGCGGGCGTCGTCGTCGCGGACGAGACGACGGAGGCTGCGATCCGCGAGGCCGCCGAGGGGAGCCGCTGGCTCCGCGAGCTTCTCCTCGTGGACGACTCGTTCGCAGAGCGGCTCGCAGCGGCCTCGCCCGAGCTCGAGCCGGCCCCGACCACCAAGGACGACGTCGCGATCTGGAAGTTCACGACCGGCTCGACGGGGCTGCCGAAGGCGGCGGTCCACCCCACGCACAGCCCTGTCCTCAGCTTCGAGTGGTACGCACGCGGCGTCCTCGACGTGCAGCCGGACGACGTCGTCCTCCCCGTGCCGAAGCTCTTCTTCGGCTACGCGCGAGACCTGGTCGCGCTGTTCCCATTCGGTGTCGGCGCAGCGGGGATCGTCTTCCCGGAGCGCTCGACGCCCGAGCGGATCTTCGAGCTGATCGCCGAGCACAAGCCGACGATCCTTGTGAATGTCCCGACGATGATGGCGCAGATGGTCGCCAAAACCGTCCGGCCGGGACATGACGAGTGTCTGACACTCGACATGTCTCCTGTGAGGTTGTGCACGTCGGCCGGCGAGGCGCTGCCGAAGGAGCTGCACGACCGCTGGCAGGAGACCTTCGGCGTCGAGGTGCTGGACGGGATCGGCTCGTCCGAGGCGTACCACATCTACATCTCGAACCGGCCCGGCCGCGTGAAGCCCGGCAGCACGGGCGAGCTCGTGCCCGGCTACGAGGCGCACATCGCCGACAACGGCGAGCTCTGGATCGAGGGCGACACCGCCGCGCTCCTCTACTGGGGCGAGCACGAGAAGACGAAGCGGACGTTCCACGGCGACCGGGTCCGCACCGGCGACCTCTTCGAGCGGGACGAGGACGGCTACTTCTGGTATCGGGGCCGCGCGGACGACCTGATCAAGGTCGGCGGGATCTGGGTCGCTCCCGCCGAGATCGAGCACTGCCTCGCCGGTCACCCCAGGGTCGTCGAGTGTGCCGTCGTCGGCGCGCAGCAGAACGGCCTCACGCTCACCCGGGCCTACGTGGTCGCCAGCGAGCCGCTCGAGGAGCAGGAGCTCATGGACTTCGCACGGGGCCAGCTGGCCGGCCACAAGGTCCCCCGCGAGATCCGCTTCGTCGACGATCTCCCGAGGACTCCGTCCGGGAAGCTCGACCGGAAGGCGCTGCGCTGAGCCGACTCGTCGTCGTCACCGGCGGAACGAAGGGTGTCGGCAAGGCGGTTGCCGAGCGGTTCGGCGCCCGAGGAGACCGCGTAGAGGCCGTCGGCCGCGACCGGCTCGACGTCACCGACGAGCAGATGGTCAACGAGTTCTTCGAGCAGGCGGGCCCCGTGGACGTCCTCGTCAACAACGCCGGCGTCGCCTGGAGCACGCCGCTCAAGCACACAACGCCCGAGGACTGGCGCGGGCACCTCGACGTCAACGCCACCGGGGTGTTCCTCTGCACCCGTGCGGTGATCGGCGGCATGATCGAGCGCGGAGATGGACGCATCGTGACCGTGGCATCCGTGGCAGGCCTCGTCGGCTCGCGCTACACGGCTGCGTACACGGCCTCGAAGCACGCCGCGATTGGCCTGATGCGCGCGACCGCAGCCGAGCTGGCCGGCACGGGCGTGACGGCGAACGCCGTCTGCCCGATCTGGGTCGACACGGATATGACCCGCCGGACGATCGAGAACATCGTCGAAAAGACCGGCCGCTCCGCCGCAGAGGCCGAGGCGTCGCTCGTGCAGATGACGCCTCTCGGCCGCCTCCTCGCACCCGAGGAGGTCGCGTACGCCGTTGAGTTCTTCGCCTCGCCGGAGGCGGTCGCGATCAACGGCCAGACACTCGTGCTCGACGGCGGAGGCATCCAGTCGTGAGCCCATTCCGGGCCTCGGCTGGCTTCACGGAGGAGTGGGAGCACTTCGATTTCACGGTCGAGGACGGCGTCGCAACCGTGACCTTCTCTCGGCCGGACAAGCTCAACGCGCTGACGTTCGACGTCTACGCCGACCTTCGCGACCTCGTCACCGAGCTCCCGCACATCGGCGACGTCCGCGTCCTCGTCCTGACCGGCGAGGGCCGCGGGTTCTGCTCCGGAGGCGACGTCGAGGAGATCATCGGCGAGCTTCAGGAGATGTCCGCGGGCGAGCTCCTCGAGTTCACGCGGATGAGTGGCGCCGTGGTGAAGGTGATGCGGGACTGTCCGATCCCGATCGTCGCGGCCGTGAACGGCGTCGCGGCCGGCGCAGGCGCCGTCCTCGCGCTCGCCGCCGACCTCAGGCTGCTCGCGAGCTCGGCGAAGTTCTCGTTCTTGTTCACGAAGGTCGGCCTGGCCGGCGCCGACATGGGCGCCGCCTACCTCCTCCCCCGCCTCGTCGGGCTTGGCCGGGCGACGGAGCTCCTGCTTCTCGGCGGCGACGTCGACCCCGCCCGCGCCACGGCGATCGGGCTCGCGACCCGGGTCGTCCCGGACGAGGATCTCCAGCAGACGACCGAGGAACTTGCGCGCCAGCTGGCCGACGGCCCCGCGCTTGCCTACGCGACGACGAAAATCCTGCTCACCCGCGAGCTCGACCTCGACCTCGGCGGCGCGATCGAGATGGAGGCGCTCGCCCAGGCGCTGCTGATGAAGAGCGAGGACTTCCGCGAGTTCTACGCGGCGTGGTCGGAGGGAAGAAGCCCCGCGTGGACCGGTCGGTGAGGGAGCACTGGATCGTCGATCCGCCCGGGCTCGGCCCTGCCGTGGGGTTCGCTCACGCGGTCGTAACGGCGCCCGGCCGAACGGTCTGGCTCGGCGGGCAGATCGGCGGCGGCGAGACGGTCGTGGACCAGTTCGACGCCGCGGCGACCAACCTCCTCACCGCGCTCGGTGCAGCGGGCGGCGCCCCGGAGCACCTCGTCTCGCTCGTCGTCTACACGACCGCCATCGACGAGTACCGCGCGTCGACGGCCGAGCTCGGCGAGGTCTGGCGCCGCCATTTCGGCCGGCGCTATCCCGCGATGGCGCTCATCGGAGTCTCGGCACTCTTCGACCCGGATGCCCGCGTCGAGTTGATGGGCGTCGCCGTGGTGCCCGAGTGAGCGACTTCCCGCTCCCCGGCACCGGGGAGTCCGTCGTCGCAGTCCCGGCTCCAGGCAGAGGCCCGCAGCACTGGGCCGGAGCTCCCAGCGCGGCCCTCGACGACGACGGGTCGATCGTCCTCGCCTACCGCGTTCGGGTCATTGAGAACGACCTGGCCGCGACGGTCGTGGCCCGATCCGACGACGGGCAGACGTTCGAGACGGTCTGCACGCTGGACAAGGACAGGTTCGACGCGTGGTCGATCGAGCGACCGGCCCTCGCACGGGCCGAGGACGGCCGCTGGCGCATCTACGTCTGCCCGGCGACGCCGAACAGCAAGCACTGGTGGATCGGGATGCTCGAGGCCGACCACCCGGAGGGATTCGCCGACGCCGACCACCGAAAGGTCTTCCCGGGCGACGACTCGGTCGCCGTCAAGGACCCCGTGATCCGGCGGGCCGGCGACGAATGGCAGGCATGGATCTGCTGCCACCCGCTGGACGAGCCTGACGAGGAGGACCGGATGACGACCGCGTACGCGACGAGCGCGAACGGGATCGACTGGGAGTGGCGCGGAACCGTGCTGGAGCCTCGGCCCGGAAGCTGGGACGCGCGAGGCGCCAGGCTCACAGCGATCCTTCCGGACGGCCGCGCCGCCTACGACGGCCGGGCGACGAAGGACGAGAACTGGTTCGAACGGACGGGGCTCGCGGCGCCGAGCGGCTCCAAGCTCGCGCCGACCGGCGACGCCCCCGTCTCGGTCGCGCGCTACCTCGAAGTCCTCCCCCTCCCGACCGGCGGCTACCGCATCTACTACGAGTGGCCGGTGCCCGGGCAGAGCCACGAGCTCCGCACCGAGCTGATCCCGGCGTGACGGACGAGCTGCTCGAGCGGGCGCAGCGGCTCGGCCATGACCGCTTCGCGCCGATCGCCGAGCAGGGTGAGCCCGGCCGGCTGAACCGGCCGCTCGTGAAGGCGCTCGGTGACGAAGGGCTGCTCGAGCTTGTCTTCGCCGGCTCGGCCCAGGAGCTCTGCCAGCTGCGGGAGGGACTGGCGCACGGCTGCACCGAGGCGGAGACGGCGCTCGCGCTGCAGGGGCTCGGCGGCTATCCGATCCTGCGCGCCGCCCGGCCGGAGCTGCGCGAAGAGTGGATCCCGAAGCTGTCGGCCGGCGACGCCGTCGCGGCCTTCGCGCTCAGCGAGCCCGACGCCGGCTCCGACGCGGCCGCGCTCGGACTTCGAGCCGAGCCAGACGCCGACGGCTACAGGCTCACCGGGACGAAGATCTGGATCTCGAACGCGCCGGAAGCGGACGTCTACTCGGTTTTCGCGCGCACGTCGGACGACGGAGCCAAGGGCATCACCGCGTTCGCGGTCCCGCGCGAGACGGAGGGCCTCACCGGCGAGCACCTCGACCTGCTCGCGCCGCACCCGATCGGACGCCTCGACTTCGACGGCGTCCGGGTCGGGCGCCGAGCAGATTCTCGGCGAGGTCGGCGAGGGGTTCGCGGT
Source organism: uncultured Actinomycetes bacterium (assembly GCA_963798935.1). Lineage (GTDB taxonomy): Bacteria > Actinomycetota > Thermoleophilia > Gaiellales > Gaiellaceae > JACDAN01. Next base: position 75,174 of record CAWCVG010000035.1, on the reverse strand, counting down.
CGCGATGGACACGCTCGACCTGTTCCGGCCGAGCGTCGGCGCCTTCGGAGTCGGCATGGCCCAGGCCGCACTCGACGCGGCCGTCCGGTACACGTCCGAGCGCCAGGCCTTCGGCAAGCCGCTCGCCCGCTTCCAGGCGGTCGGCCACCAGCTCGCCGACGTGGCGACTCAGATTCAGGCCGCGCGGCTGCTCGTCCGCGATGCGGCGAGCCAGTACGACGCCGGCGTTCGGCCGGTCCGCAAGGCGTCGGCAATGGCGAAGCTCTTCGCGACCGAGACTGCGCAGCGGGCTGTCGACGTCGCGATCCAGGTGCACGGAGCACGGGCGCTCCAGAAGGGACATCTCCTCGAGCACCTCTACCGCGAGGTGCGCGCGACGCGGATCTACGAGGGCGCCTCGGAAGTGCAGCGCGAGATCATCGCCAGAGAGCTGTACAAAGAGTCGACGTGAGCCAGGAGCGGTCGCTCAACTACACGTCCTACCTCGCGCTCGAGGAGATCCTCGGCGCCCAAAGGCCGACGTCGGACGAGCACGACGAGATCCTCTTCATCGTCGTCCATCAGGTCTACGAGCTCTGGTTCAAGCAGCTGATCCACGAGCTCCGATACCTCCAGCGGATGCTCGAGGAGGGCAACGAGGCGCGCGCCTTCGCGACCTTCAAGCGGCTCTTGACGATCCTCAAGCTCGTGGTCGCCCAGCTGGACGTGATCGAGACGATGACGCCGGTGCAGTTCCTGGCATTCCGCGACCGGCTCGAGCAGTCCTCGGGCTTCCAGTCCGGCCAGTTCCGCGAGCTCGAGGCGATCCTGGGCCGGCGCGATCCGGGCGTCCTGGACGCCTACCACGAGGGCGGCGTCGACCACGAGAAGGTCCAGGCGGCGATGTCGCGACCGTCCGTCTACGACTCGTTCCTCCGGTACGTGGCCGCGCAGGGGTATCCCGTTCCGCCGGAGACCCTCGAACGCGACGTGACGAAGCCCGTGGAGGAGTCGGAGGGCGTCCAGGCGGCGCTGCTCCAGGCGTATCGCGACGACCGCGGCCCGGCGCAGATGGCGGAGCGGATGGTCGACTTCGACGAGGGCCTGATGGAGTGGCGCTACCACCACGTGAAGATGGTCGAGCGGACGATCGGCGAGCGGCCCGGCACCGGCGGCTCCCCTGGCGCCGCGTACCTGAGGACGACCCTCCACAAGCCGCTCTTCCCGGATCTCTGGGCGGTTCGCTCCGAGCTTTGATTTCGGCCGAGCACCTCGCGCCGCACTACTCGGCGTTCCGCGTCTCCGAGCGCCTGCTCCTGACCGGCCACTCGCACCAGGCCTGGCCCGACGTCGGCCGCGAGGGAGTCGTCGAGGCCTGGGACGACGCGGCGCTCCACGCGGACGAGAAGTGGGGCCGCGCCTTCGAGCGGGCGGACCGGGTGCGGGCCGGCTTCCGGCGTTGGCTCGAGGCGCCGGACGCCGAGCTCGCGCTCGACCAGAACACGTTCGGGCTCGTCCTGCGATTCCTGTCGGCGCTGGACCTTCGGCGTCGCCCTCGCCTGGTGACGACGAGCGGCGAGTTCCACACGCTGAGGCGGCTGATGGCGCGGCTCGCCGAGGAGGAGCTGCTCGAGGTCGTGATCGTCGAGGCGCGTCCCGCGGAGACGCTTGCCGAGCGGCTCGCGGCCGAGACGGACGACCGGACGGCGGCGGTGCTCGTCTCGGCGGTGCTGTTCGAGGACTCGCGGATCGTCCCGGGCCTCGGCGATCTGGCTGCGGCGTGCGAGGCGCGCGGCGCGGAGCTGCTCGTGGACGTCTACCACGCGCTCGGCGTGATGTCGTTTCCGCTCGGCGACCTCGGGTCGGCGTGGGTCGTGGGCGGCGGCTACAAGTACCTCCAGCTCGGGGAAGGCAACTGCTTCCTCCGCGTGCCGCGCCACGCCGACGAGCTGCGGCCGCGCTTCACCGGCTGGTACGCGGAGTTCGCGGAGCTGGCGGCGGAGAAGACGCCCGGCGCCGTCGAGTACCCGCGGGGCGGCATGCGCTTCGCCGGCGCCACGTACGACCCGACGAGCCACTACCGGGCGGCGCGCGTCTTCGACTTCTTCGAGGAGCAGGGGCTCACGCCCGACGCGCTACGCGAGAACTACCTCCGGCAGACGACGCGGCTCGCGGACGCGCTCGGCGTCGAGGGCCGGCGGGAGGACTACGGAGGCTTCGTCGCCGTCGAGGTGCCGCATGCAGACGACGTCACCCGCCGTCTGGCCGAAGACGGCGTGCTGACCGACTCCCGCGGCCGCTTCCTCCGCCTCGGCCCGGCGCCCTACCTGACCGACGATCAGCTCGAGCGAGCCGTCGACGGAGTCAGGCGGTACACATGAACCGCCCAGCGGTCGAAGGTGTCCGTCAGCGCGCCGTTCGAGACACTCACTGAGCGGCCTTCAGCGTAGACCTGCGCGGGGCCGTCCGGCAGACCGCCGATCGTGACGTCGCCCGGCCCGTCCTTCCTGCTCGTCGCGATCACCCAGAGCTCGCCGTTCCGGCCCCGCCGCGAGATCGCGCGCACGGAGCGGTCCGAGGTCGGCAGCTCGCGCGTCGTCCCCGGGTTCCTGAGCGCCGGCGCCAGCGGGCTCGCTGCCGAGATCTCGCGGACGAGCGGCTCCAGCACGCGCTCCCAGTACGTCCAGTTCCAGCCGCCTGCGGCGTCGAGCTGCCCCCAGCACTTCGGGTTCTGACCGCCGTAGAAGGCGAGCGCTCGAGCGCCGTTCAGGATCGCGTCGTACACCATGAAGCGCTGCTGCTCGCGCGTCGGCAGCTGGACGTTGCCCGCCGCGTCGTAGCTCCACGTCCAGCAGATCCCGAGCGTCGTCCACACAGCGCGCCTCGGAGTGGCGAGGCCGAGGATGTTCGTCCAGGAGCCCGGCTCGCCGAGATCCGGATCCGGGTCGCCGATCGCGATCGGGTAGCTGTTGACGCCGTGGACGTCGGTGACCTCCGAGTACGGCGCCAGCGACCAGACCCCGGCGCGCGGCGCCTGGACGGTGACCCAGAGACGGCCCGTGTCCACCGGCCGGCGTCCGGCGCACCACGCACGGCGCCTCCCTGTGGCCAGGCAGTACGCGTAGCGGAGCGACGCCGGGCGCATCCGGAAGCGCCACGGCTCGTCGGCGCCCTTCCACATCGCGATCGCCCGCGCCGACGGATCGGCCTCGAGCGTGCCGATTACGTGGCGCAGCAGCGACTCCCTCCAGCGACCCGGCCGCAGCTGCGCGAAGGCGCTCAGGTTCACCCACGTGGAGAGCCCGTGCTGCGCCGCCGCCCGGTTCTCGGCGATCGTCCGAGCGAGGTCGTCCGCCGTCCAGTCCCGCGTCGGCCCGACCTTGAGGACGTTCACGCCGGCGGCCGCGACCTCACGCTAAGCCCTCAGCGGGCGGCCCCTTCGCCAGCACGATCGGGAAGACCTTCCGGCCGTCCATGACGACGGTCCCGTGCCGGTCCAGCCGCGTCGTCGCCGCCGCGGCGGGCTGGCAGAGCACGAGCGCCAGCAGCGGGATCAGGAAGCGCTTCATCCGCGCCTGAATGTAGCTCCCCCCGCTCCCGATGGACGGCCACTCCGGCGACGACGAGCGCCACGCCGGCCACCTCGACGAGGCTCGGGATCTGCCCGAGGACGACGATGCCGATCACGGTCGCGGTCGCCGGCAGCAGCGAGACGAGGAGCGCGTAGGTCGCCCGGCGCATCCGGGCCATCGCGAGCTGGTCGAACACGTACGGGATGACCGACGACGAGATCCCGACGCCGATGCCCGCGGCCAGCGCGACCGGGTCGACGAAGGCGGGCGCGGCGTCCCAGCCGCCGAGCGGCAACACCGCAACCCAGGCGACGATCATTGCGGCGGCGAGCCCGTCGATCCCGCCCATCCCGCTCTGGGCCACCCGGTGCGCGAGCACGATGTACGCCGCGAAGAGCCCGGCGTTGAGGAACGCGAACAGGACACCGACCGGCTCCCCCTCCAGCTGCACGTCGGTGAGCAGGTAGACGCCGCCGACCGCGGCGGCCAGCGCGAGGCCGTTCCGCCTCGTCCGCGTTCCGAGCGCCGCGAGCGCGATCACCGGCAGGAACTCGATCGCCGCGACGGTGCCCAGCGGGAGCCGGTCGATCGCGAGGTAGAAGCACGGGTTCATCGCTGCCAGGACGAGCCCCATCGCGACGACGGTGCGGTTCCGGAGCAGCCGCCAGGGACGCCGCCAGACCGCGAAGACGAGCGCAGCGCTCGCGATCCGGAGCCAGGCGACACCCAACGGCTCCACCCGGGCGAAGAGCAGAACGGCGAACGCCGGCCCGAGGTAGTGGAAGACGGCGCTGACGACGAAGAAGCTCTCGGGCGGCGCGGTCGAGGTGAATCGACGGAGACTTGCCCGCATCGCCACAATTCTCGCCCCGTTCGCGCCGAAATGTCCTACGATTCATAGGCATTGGACGAGACAGACCGACGACTTCTACGGGAGTTGCAGGAGAACGCCCGCCTCTCACTCGCCGAGCTCGGCCGGCGGGTCAACCTCTCTTCGCCGGCGGTCGCCGAGCGCCTCGCACGCCTCGAGCGAACTGGCGTGGTCACCGGCTACTGCGCAGAGGTCGATCCGAAGGCACTCGGCTACCCGATCGCGGCCTTCGTCCGGATCCGCCCGACGACGCGCCAGCTCCAGAAGATCCCGGAGCTCGCTCGCGAGGTGCCGGAGGTGGTCGAGTGTCACCGGGTCACGGGCGAGGACTGTTTTGTCCTCAAGCTCCACCTGCGGGCGATGGACGACCTCGAGGACATCCTCGACCGCTTCATCGTCTTCGGGCAGACGACGACGTCGATCATCCACTCGACGCCGATCGCCGGCCGGCAGCTTCCGCTGGAGGACTGAGCTGGCCCTCGGCCGACGTGCCTCTCAGGCGGCGATCAGGTCCTCGTACTCCGGGTGGCGCTCCAGGTATCCCCTCACGAAGCGGCAGATCGGCACGATCCGGAGGCCTCTCGCGCGGATGTCGTCGAGCGCGCCGGCGACGAGCCTGCTCCCGATCCCTTGCCCCTCGAACCCCTCTTCGACCTGGGTGTGGACGAGGACGAGCGCGTCCTCGCGCTCGCGGTAGTGGATAGATCCGGCGAGCTGGCCGTCGACGAGGGCCTCGTACCGCTGCCCGTCGGGGTTGTCCCGAACCGTCACGGCTCGACGGTAGCGAAGGGGCCGCGCCTCGCGGCCCCTTCGCGTGCGGGGGGTAACGCTCAGGAGGGCATGGCGAAACAACGCTGTGCCGCAGGGCCACGCTGCCCGCCCCGAGGCGGCGTCCTCAGTCGCGCCCGTATCTCATTCGATACGAACGCTCCCTGCGTCCTTGCCTCGGAACGACCAGCGCACCCCTGCAACGAGCGACGTTCCACCAAGCCCTCCTAGGTCTTGACCGTGATGTCGCCGAACACGTCCCACGGCCCGAACCGCGGGAGGTTGGGGCTGTTGCAGAACGCCTCGTTGGCGGCCTCGTCGCCGAAACCGATCAGGCTCGAGCGGTCGGCCGGCCCGCGCGGCCACTTGCCGAGGTCGAAGACCTGAAACCAGGCGTAGCGCCCGACCGGCTGCGTGGCGTCGTTCGAGTACGTGATCACCCCGCCGATCTTCGCGCGGTTCCCGTCGTAGGTCTTCATGCACGTCACGTCGACCCCGAAGACGAAGGACTCGCCCTCGGCGGTCTGGATGTAGAGGAACCGTCCGTCGGCGGTGCCGTCAGGTCGCGTCCTGGCGGTGAAGGCGAGGATGTTGTGGATCTCGACGCCGAACGTCTCCGGCGGGATCGTCCACGTCACGGCGCCCTTCGCGGACGCCGACGAGCCTTGGTCGGCGGCCGCTGCCGGAACGGCCAAGAACGCGACGAGGGCGGCGAGGGTCAGGATTGTGCGCAGGCGCATCGAGCCTCCTAGGTGGGGCCTCCAGGATCGGCCGCGCGGCCCCGCGTGTCTTGAATGCCTAGCCGGTTTGGAACGTGCGGAACCGGCCGGGCGTCGTCCCGACGTAGCGCCTGAACAGCCGCGTGAAGTGGCTCTGGTCGGCGAACCCGGCCTCCATGGCGATCTCGGCGAGCGAGCGGTCGCCGTCCGCGATCTCCCTCGCCGCCCACTCGATCCTGGCCCGGCGGCCGTACTCCCCGACCGAGACGCCGTGGCGGGAGCGGAATCCGCGCGCGACCTGGACCGGAGCGACTCCGAGCTCGCGGGCGACCTCGCTCAGACGGACGCAGTCGCTCCGGCGGGAGCGGATCAGCTCCTCAGCGGCGCCCAGCCACGCAGGCGCGCGATCGACCGGTCGCGTGCTCCGTGCGGTCGCAGCCAGCAGCTCCAGCGCGATCCCCTCGGCCGCGAGCGGAGCGGCCGCATCGGACGTACGCAGCTCGACGGCGAGGCGCCTCGCGAGCAGTCCGAGCCCGCGTGGCCGGTCGAGGCGGTCGAAGCCGACGCTGCGCCCCTTGACGATCACGATCCGTGCGCCGTCGGGGCCGAAGCGGGCGCCGTGGGTCGCGCCGGCCGGCATCGTCAGCGCCGTTCCGGAGTGGAGCGGCAGGCCGGCGCCGAAGGACTTTTCGAGCGCGCCGCCGATGACGACCGCCAGGTACGGCACGTCGGGCTCGAACGGCGCCTGGACGTAGCCGGCCGGGAAGCTGAGCTCACCGACCGTGAAGCCGTTCACGTCGGCGGACCGAGCGAAGACGCCCTCGTTCTCGACGACCGACGCGAAGCCCGCCATACCCACTAGGACCGGCGTCGGCTGACGCGGTTAGTGAGTCGCGCTCTCCTCCGCCAGCCTCTGGCGCACTCGCGCCCTTGCCTCGGCGAAGCGGACCGCCTCGAGCGCGACCAGCCCGCAGAGCGCGGCGGCCAGGATCGCGACCGCCGCGAGCGCCGGGATCCGGGCGGCGAGTGGGATCAGCGCGAGCAGCACGATGGCGCAGACGAGTCGCTGACGGTTCAGCGTGCCGATGTTCCGCAGCCGGAAGGCGACGTGCGCGAGCAGGTAGATCGCCGCGCCGCCGAACATCGCAGATGCGACGACGGTGCCCAGCTCGTGCTCGACGTCGCCGACGGTCTTCTTCAGGCCCAGGGCGAGGAGGACGATCCCGGCGACCATCGGGAAGTGGAGATATGAGTAGGAGTCGCGGCCGCGCTCGTTGCGCTCACGGCCGGCAGGAAGCCGAGAGAGGCTCCGCTCCGCGACGAGTGCGACCACGTCGAAGTACAGCCACCACAGGGCCGCGGCTGCGCCGATCCCTAGCGTCGCGGCGGCGACGACGCCGGCGTCGACGGCCACCCCTGCGCCAATCCCGATCGCCACGATCGACTCGCCGAGCGCGATGATCACGATCAGGCCGTGCCGCTCGGCAAAGTGGCCCGGATGCTCGAGGCTCCAGCCCTCCGAACCGAAGAAGAACGGCTCCGCCATGTCCATCGCGAGCGCCAATGCCCACACGAGGCCTTGCGCCCACCCGTCCAGGCCGGAAGCGACGACCAGGAGGCCGACGCCGATCCCCGTTCCTCCGGCGAGGCCGAGGACGGACCGGCGAAGAGCCGGATCCTCGCGGCTCGCGATCACAAACAGCGCGATCTGCGAGAAGCGGACGACGCCGTACGCGCACGCGAAGAGCAGCGCGTCGTCGCCGAACGCGCCGGGCACGCACAGCGCGACGACGAGCAGCGCCGCCATCGCCGCGAACATCACGAGACGGACGCCGCCCTCCTCCGGGTCGAGCACGCTCGTCAGCCACGCGTAGCCGACCCACGACCACCACAGAACGCCGAGGACGAGCAGGCCCCGCACGAGCCCGGCCCAGGTCGGGTCGTCCGCCATCAGCGCCGTGCACTGCGTGATCGCGAGAACGAAGACGAGATCGAAGAAGAGCTCGAGCGGCGTGACGCGCTCGGTCTCGCGGAAGACCGCGGAGATCCGCGGGGCACGGGGTGAGCCGGTGCTCACCCCGTGAGTTTGCTCGAAGGCTCCGACTCGGCGGAGCCGACCGAGGTCGTGCCGGCTTCGCCGGCGCGGCCGGTGGCCTTACGCGGGTGTCGCCGCCGGCTCCTCCTGCCTCTGCTCCTCGTCCTCCGCCTGAAGCAGCTCGGCCGCGCCGCCCGTCTCGACGTCGAAATGCAGGTCGTCGCCCGACGCGCTGACGGCGACCTTGTCGCCAGGCTCGACGCTGCCTCCGAGCACCAAGCGCGAGAGCTCGTTCTCGACGCGGCGCTGGATCGTTCGGCGGAGCGGGCGGGCGCCGAACTCGGGGTCGAACCCTTCCTCTGCGAGGAGCCTCACCGCCTCCTCGTCGAACTCGACGTCGATCCGCTGGGCCCGAAGCCGTCGCGCCAGCCGGTCGAGCAGGAGCTTTGTGATGTCCGCCAGCTGCTCGCTGTTGAGCGCACGGAAGACGATGATCTCGTCGATCCGGTTGATGAACTCCGGACGGAACCTCTGGCTGAGCTCGTCCATCAGGTCTTCCTTCAGCCGATCGAAGTCCCCACCGGTCCGCGCGTACTGCTGGATCCGGTCGGCACCCAGGTTGGAGGTCATGATCACGATCGTGTTCTTGAAGTCGACAGTGCGTCCCTGCGAGTCAGTGAGCCGGCCGTCGTCGAGGATCTGGAGCAGGATGTTGAAGACGTCCGCGTGCGCCTTCTCGATCTCGTCGAAGAGGAGGACTGCGTACGGCCGGCGACGCACCGCCTCGCTCAGCTGCCCGGCCTCCTCGTAGCCGACGTAACCCGGAGGCGCGCCGACGAGCCGGGAGACCGTATGGCGCTCCTGGAACTCACTCATGTCGAACCGCACCATCAGGTTCTCGTCGCCGAAGAGCGCCTCCGCGAGAGCCCTGGCGAGCTCCGTCTTCCCGACGCCGGTCGGGCCCAGGAAGAGGAAGCTCCCGTCGGGCCGGCTCGGGTCGGCGAGCCCGGCACGGGCTCGCCGCACGGCCTCCGCGACGGCGGAGACTGCCTCCTCCTGGCCGATGATCCGACCGTGGAGCTCCTGCTCGAGTTGCATGAGCCGCTCGCGCTCCTCGGTCGTCAGCTGCGAGACGGGGATCCCGGTCGTACGGGAGACGATCTCGGCGATGTCCTCCGGGGTGACTTCGGGGGCCCGTGAGCGACTCTTGCGCCGCTCGTCCAGCTCGCCGCGGCGCGACTCCAGCTGGTCCCTAGTTTCGCCCGCGCGATCGTAGTCCTCGGCCGCCGTCGCCTGGTCGCGCTCGCGTGCCAACCTGCGCAGCTCCTCCTCGAGCGACCGGGTGTCGTCGTCCTTCGTCTTCATCCGCAGCCGGACCCGCGCACCTGCCTGGTCGACGAGGTCGATCGCCTTGTCGGGCAGGAAGCGGTCGCGGATGTAGCGGTCCGAGAGCTCGGCTGCGGCGACGATCGCCTCGTCGGAGATCCGGACACGGTGGAAGGCCTCGTAGCGGTCCTTCAATCCGTGGAGGATCTCGATCGTCTCGTCGACGGTCGGCTCGCGCACGAAGACCGGCTGGAAGCGGCGCTCGAGCGCCGGGTCGCGCTCGACGTTCGCCCGATACTCGTCGAGCGTCGTCGCGCCGATGACGTGAAGCTCACCGCGGGCCAGGGACGGCTTGAGCATGTTCGACGCGTCCATGGCGCCCTCGGCGGCCCCGGCCCCGATCACCGTATGCATCTCGTCGATGAAGAGGATCAGGTCCTCGGCGGCCCGCACCTCGTCGATCACGGTCTTCAACCGCTCCTCGAACTCGCCCCGGTACTTTGTGCCGGCGATCATCCCGGCGAGGTCGAGCGCGACCACACGATTGTCGGCAAGCGTCTCGGGCACCTCGTCGTTGACGATCCGCTGGGCGATGCCTTCGACGATCGCCGTCTTCCCGACTCCCGGCTCGCCCAAGAGCGCCGGGTTGTTCTTCGTCCGGCGGGAGAGGATCTCGATCGTCTGGTCGATCTCGTCCGCGCGGCCGATCACCGGGTCGAGCTTCCCTTCGCGGGCCTCGGACGTCAGGTCACGGCCGAACTCGTCCAGCTTGGGTGTCTGCGACGTTTCCTTCGGAGCGCCGCCCTCGACGCCGCGGATGACGGCCCCCCGGAGCTTCGTGTGGGAGACGCCGAAACGCTCGAGCAGCTCCCCTGCCTCGGTATCGGTGTCCCGCGCCAATGCCAGCAGCACGTGCTCGGGCCCGACATAGGACGAGCCGAGCTCGCGCGACTCCTCGTACGCAGCGAGGAGTGCGGCCTTCGCATCAGGCGCGAGCGACGGGGCGACGTCGGTGCGCTCGCCCTTGTCGGCCTCTTCCTCCAGCTGCGCCGCGATCGCCTGCGGGTCGGCATCGATCTGCTCGAGTACGTGCCGCACGACGTCGTCCTGGAGCGCGGCGTACAGGAGGTGGTCGGTGTCGAGGTCCAGGCTCCCCCACTCGAGCGCCGTCTGAGCCGCTCGTTGCAGGAGCTCGCGGGTCGCGTCGCTGAAGAACTGGGTGACGTCGACCCGCTCTACCTGGCGCTGCTGCGCGGGCATGCGCTCGCCGGCTCCGGTGCCGCCGTCGCCGAGGAAATCGGAGAAGAAGTCGTCGAAAAGGCTTCGGCGTCCTCCGAGACGCCTCACGCGCTCCTCCGCGACGTCAATCTCGCAGAGGTACTCGACCTCCTGAGTTCCGTCCGGGCGTGTGTGCACACGCGAAGCGACTGCAGGACGTCCATGCCGCTGGCAAACGGGCTGGTCGGCCATAGCAGATCCCCCTCTCGTAGGGGACGCCGTCGGATCCAGAGCGTCCCGACTGAGCTGGTCCAGGTCCTGAAACCGGAGCGTAGTTGAGGTTGCCCGCTTTCGCCGTTCACATTCCGCTTGACGGACCCGAGAGAGTGTGAGAGAGTCGGGTCGTCAAGTCCTGCTGGCCTTCGGGTCTGCGGGACTTGGCATTTGTAGGGGCCTTTTTCAGGGAGTGACGGCGGCGTTCCAGACGCGGATCACCGGCGTCTCCCGCTCGTAGCCGAGGACGCTGATCGTTGCCGGATCGAGCGCGAACAAGCGTCCCGACTCCGGCTCGAGGCCGATCCAGCGGACGGCGAGCACGCGCAGGAGATGCCCGTGCGCGAAGACGAGCACGGCGCCCTCGGTCTCTCGCAGCTCGTCGACCACCCTGTCGACCCGCGCCGCGACCTCGGCGGCCGTCTCTCCTTCGGGGACGCCGTCGGCCCACAGCGTCCAGCCTGGCTTTTCCTCTCGGATGTCGACGGTCTTGCGGCCCTCGTACGCGCCGTAGTCCCATTCGCGGAGCTCGTCGCGCGGCTCGGCGATCTCCCCGAAGCCGGCGAGCCTCGCGGTCTCGGCCGCACGCGCAAGCGGGCTCGTCAGCACAAGGCTGAAGTCTCTCCCTCGGAGGGCCGCGGCGAGCGCCGCCGCCTGCTCTCGCCCGCGATCCGTCAGCTCGACGTCGGTGTTGCCGGTGTGCTTCCCGTCCCGGCTCCACTCGGTCTCCCCGTGCCGGACCAAGACGATCTCCGTCGCCATGCCGGGAGTCTGGAGGGTTCGGCGGCATGGCGCTCGCTGCGCGGGCTGCCTAGACTGAGGCCGTGCTGACGAGACTCGCTGTCAAAGCGGCCCCGATCACCAACCGGGCCGCCGAATACGGCCCCGCCGTCCCGGTCTGCTGCAACGTCTGCCGCACCTGCACGACGACCAACCTCGTCGGGCTGGCTCTCGGTGCGGCAACCGGAGCAGCGTATGCGGTCGCCAGATTCGCCGGCCGCGCTTTGTCCGCCAGGCCCTCCTAACTACGCGCGCGCCCCTTCCGGCTCGCGAGCAGCGCCAGCACGACGTTGGCCGCGGAGACGCCGGTCGCGAGCTTCGCGGCCTTCGGCGGCAGCTGGCCGTTCAGGCCCGCCATCGCCGCCGAGACGGTGTCCGTGGCGTGGATCAGCACCGAGAACCGCAGCGCGTGCCGCCGGACCGCAGGATCGCGGCTCATGAGGTCGAGCGCAATCAGCACCGTGCGAATTCCGAACATCCGCAGCGCGTGGACGGCTGCGCCGTCGGCGTCGCTTTCGCGCCCCAGCCGCTGCGCGAACATCCGCGGCGCGACGAGCGAAGCACCGCCGTTGAACATCCGGACGGCTGCGAGCGTGACCCGAGCCGCGTCCCCGACCACCTAGGCCCCGATCTGGCGCCAGGGTGCGAACGGGTTCTCGACGCCCTGAAGCGCCGGCTCCAGCTCCGGGAAGTGGCGGAGCAGCAGCGTGCGCATCGTGTTGTCCTCCACCCAGTCGATCCCGGCCTTCGTGTAGACCTCGGGCCGGTAGTCGCGGGTGAAGAACCGATCGCTCTTGAGCCGCCGCGAGGCCATCAGGATGAAGACGCGGAACGCGGTGTCGCTGAACCCGAAGCCGCGCGGTTTCGGCTCCGCGTACATCCCGACCATGTGGTCGACCCGCTCGACGTCGCCGTAGACCTCCTCCAGCTCCTCCGCCCACTCGGGGTTGTCCGTCAGCTCCCGGAACGACTCGACGGGCTTCATGTGGAACAGGCGGCGGAACTGGTTGTAGCGCGGGACTCCCCGCTCGCGCGTCCGGATGACGTCGATCGCGGCCAGGTCGATCTCGTCGCCCGCGGGCCGCTTGAAGTGCTGGAGGAAGCGCGGGAAGTTGTGCAGCTCGATCGCGCCCGGGTGCATGCGGCCGAACGAGTAGAAGACGTCGGTCATCGGCATCTCGTCGAGACGGGCACGGACGTCGAGGGCGCCGATCTCCTCGAGGGTTCGCTCCTGGAGGACGCTGTCGTCGGCGAGGGACCGGAAGGTGTAGTCGTCGGGGATCAGCGGATGCATCTTGTAGACGGCGACGAACTCCTCGGTCAGCGAGTACGGCGCCGTGTGGTGGTCGGTCGGCGAGCCCGGGATCCCCCGGAACACCTCGTTGCTCGTCCGGCGCCCGAAACGCTTGACGAAGCCCTCGCCGAGGATGCCCCACCAGTTGGCGCGAAGCGCGACCACCGTTGTCGGGTGCGCGATCACGGCCGGCGTCCAGTCGACCGTGTGGATCTTCGCCATCAACGCCGCGTTCACGAGGCGGGCCTTCTGGTAGAGCGTCTCGTCGTCCAGATCGCGGTACTTCGCGTGGAGGTGGTCGCAGATCGCGTTGTGCTCGCGCATGAACAGCGAGTGGAGGAGCGCGAGGCCGACCCAGAAGTTGCCGGCGACGCCCTTGAGATCGATCATCTGCTCCAGCTCCGTGGGCGGTAGGCCCTGCTCGTCGATCTTCAGCTTCCCGTTCTCGCCCGTGCGCAGCGCGTCGGCGAACCGCTTGTCGCCGCCGTAGACGTTGGAGCCGTCCCACCAGTGCGTGTCCTCGGTCGCGTACGTCGGCGGACCGCTCGCATCGGGGCTCGGGTCGCGCTTCGCCCGCGGGATCGTCATCGGGTTCTCGTGCCAGGGATCGCCCTCCTCGAGCGGCAGCTGCCACGGGCTCTCCTCGTCGCCCTGGCCGTGGCTGAACCAGTCGTGCACCTCGAACTGGATCCACGCGCCGGCGAGAAGGTTCAGCGTCGTCGCCGGAGAGAACTCGTCCCGGGTGAGGAGGCGTCGGCTGACCAGGCGTGGGTTGGGCTCGAGCAGCGCTTCCTCGGGCTCGGGCCAAGTGAACTGGAGCGGGACGTTCCGTCCGAAGCGCGCGTGGAGGGCGCCCATCTGCGGGTCGTTGAGGTCGTTGAACGTCCCGTCGTAGGTGCGCGCATTGAGGTAGTCGCCGGAGTCCTTGTCGGGCTCGGCGACGCGCCGCCCCTTGCCGGTGTCGTGCAGGTTCTCGTTCCGGAGCCGGCCCCTGAGGCCGACGAGCGTCAGGATCGCGAGCGGCAGCGGGAGCCGGTCCCAGCCCAGCCACCGATCGAACCGTTCCGCGGTCCGGTCCAGCGCCGCAGAGAAGATCGAGCCCATAGCCTGCTCCCTTCTAGATCCCCTCTTGCTGGCGATTGAACCAGCCTCCCAGAGGCGAGTCAACGCGGTTGTAGCGCTGGAGTGACCGTGCTAGCGTCGGGCCGCTGCGGAGCCCGGATATGCCGATCGACGCTGCCCAGCTCCAGACCATGACGCCGGACGAGCTCGACGAGCTCTTCAAGCGGAGTCCCGCCGGCGAGATCCCCGACGGCGAGGCCGACGGCACCGTCCTGCTGGCGTCCGGCACCGACCTGACCGGACCGGTCGCGGCGCTCATCCACCTGGTCGGTTGGAAGGGAAAGGTGTTCGACCGCGGGAAGGGCGAGCTGCTGAACAAGATCAGCCCGCTCGGGATCGAGGCCGTGCGCGCAAAGGTGTACAAGGAGGCGAGCTGGTTCGACGAGAAGGAGACGATCGTCCTCGACTACTCGGACACGTCGCTCGTCGCTAAGTGGATCCGGGACGAGATCCGCGAGGTCTCGCCCGGCGTCTACCTCGGCCTCGTCTTCTGGGAGCGGTCGAAGCTCCTCCACTTCGCGCTCGACTTCAACGACGCCTGACCCCGTGCCGTTCCAGTCCGCGCTGAGCGTCGTCGCGCCGGTTCGGGACGGCGCGGCCGAGGAGCTCGACCGGTTGCTGGCGCAGATGGGCAACGGCGTCGCGAACGGCGAGGTCATCGACTTCGGCTCGCTGACCGGCCTGCACTTCGCCCGGATCGTCGTCGTCCCCGCGGATACCGATCACAGCGGGCAGCCGCTGCCCGCGAACCTCGTCTACTTGGCCGATCTCGACGTATCCCCGGAGGAGCATCTGGCCGAGCTCGTCCGTTCGGCCGGTGACGGGATCGACCGCGTCTTCGGCCACTGCGAGGGCTACCCGACAGGGACGCCGGGCGAGCGCGAGCGCCTGGAGTGGCTCCGGAGCCGGGTTGCCCGTGCGCCTGCCACCTACGTGAACACTCGCGGCCGGACGAAGGAGCAGATCGAACAGGAAGCCGAGCTCCGCGAAGCCGTGAGCGACTTCCTCGACAGCCGCCCGGACCTGCGCGACCGCCATCCGCGCGCGGTGCGCGACGCGATCCGCAAGTTCGTCGGCTCGCAGCCGCGCCTCAGGTGGGCGCTCGAGCCGGCGGACCGCCCCGGCCTCGTCGCCCGGCTTCGCGAGTGGGCGCACCTGGCGTGGGTCGGCTTGCTCGTGCTCGTGGCACTGCCGTTCGCGCTCCTCGCCGCGCCCGTCTACGCCGTGCTGCTCCGCCGTGCAGAGAAACGGGACCCGGCGCCGCACAACCGGGCGGCCGAAGCGGCGGTGCTCGAGCTTGCCGCGCTGGAGGACCACCTGCCGATGAATCCCTTCACCGCGGTCGGCCAGGTCAAGCCGGGCCCGTTCAGGAAGATGACGATCAACGTCGTCCTCTACCTCCTCAACGCCGTCACCCGCCACCTCCTCAAGCCGGGCGACCTCGTCGGCGTCAAGACGATTCACTTCGCGCGCTGGCTCTTCCTCAACGACCGGCGGCAGGTGCTCTTCGCGAGTAACTACGACGGCAGCCTCGAGAGCTACATGGACGACTTCATCGACAAGATCTCGTGGGGGTTGAACCTCGTCTTCACGAACGGGATCGGCTACCCGCGGACGCGCTGGCTGATCAAGGACGGCTGCCGCGACGAGCTCGCCTTCAAGGACTACCTGCGGCTGCACCAGGTGCCGACCCGGGTCTGGCACCCGGCGTACGGCCGGCTGAGCACAGCGAACGTCGCCGCGAACGAGCGGTTGCGCAAGGGCTTGCACTCGGACCTCCGGGGAGACCGCGAGGAGGCGTGGGTGCAGGCGCTATGAGCGTCGACCTGGAGCGCGCCGACATCCAGGGGCTCTTCGCCCGCGGCTACTCGAACCTGAGTCTCGCGAGCTTCGTCCTCCTCGGCTTCGAGGACGACGCCTCGAGCCGGACCTGGCTCGGCGAAGCGCTGGGCGGGATCACGACGTCGGAGGACCGGCCCGAGCGCCGCGCCGCCAACGTCGCGTTCACCGCGACGGGCCTCGACCGCCTCGGCGTCGACGCTGAGACCATCCGGCAGTTCTCCAGCGAGTTCCTCTCCGGGATGACGGCTCCGCACCGTCGACGCATCCTCGCGGACGAGGGCACGAGCATCCCCGAGCGCTGGGATTGGGGCGGGCCCGGCACGGCGCGGGTCGACGGCGTGCTGCTGCTCTACGCGACCGACCGCGCGGAGCTCCACGCCCTCGAGGAGGAGCAGTCGGCGCTGCTTCGCCGTCACGGTGTCCGGGAGCTCCACCGGCTCGGAACGTCCGACCTCGACGGGTTCGAGCCCTTCGGCTGGCACGACGGCGTCTCCCAGCCGCTCGTCGAGGGGCTCGGCAAGACCGGCCCGGAGAACCTCACCGTCAAGGCAGGCGAGTTCGTCCTGGGCTACCCGAACGAGTACGGCCGACTCACCGACCACCCCCCGTTGGGACGCAACGGCAGCTACCTCGTCTTCCGTCAGCTCGCGCAGGACGTCCGCGGATTCTGGGCCTACCTCGACGGTGCGACTCGGACGGCCGACGGTGCCGAGGATCCCCAGGCACGGATTCGCCTGGGGTCGAAGTTCGTCGGCCGCTGGCCGAGCGGCGCGCCGCTCGTGCTCGCCCCCGAGGCGGACGAGCCGGCGCTCGCCGAGGAGAACGACTTCCGCTACCACCGCGACGACGAGCGCGGCGCTCGCTGCCCCGTCGCCTCCCACATCCGGCGGGCCAACCCGCGCGACTCGCTCGACCCGAACCCCGGCTCGGACGATTCGCTGGAGCTGAACCGCCGCCACCGCCTGCTCCGCCGCGGCCGGGAGTACGGCTCGCCGCTCACCGTGGAGGAGGCTCTCCACGCCGAGGACGACGGAGAGCCGCGCGGCCTCCACTTCATCTGCCTGAGCGGGAACATCGCCCGCCAGTTCGAGTTCGTGCAGCAGACCTGGCTGAACAACCCGAAGTTCGGCGGCCTCTACGACGACGCCGACCCGCTCGTCGGCCCGTCCGAGCCCTACGGCGGCGGCTTCACCGCGCCGGGCGAGGGAATTCGCGAGCACTACACCGGCGTCCCCCGCTTCGTGACCGTGAAGGGCGGCGCCTACTTCTTGATGCCGGGGCTGGCGGCGCTGCGCTCCATCGCCGGCGCCGGCGAGCCCGGGAACTCCTCGTCGCCCGTGGGCTCGTAGTGCTCGACGTCGTTCATCCGCTGGCGTAGGCGCGAGAGCTCCGAGTACATCCGCTTGCGCGCCCGGCTCTGGTTGCCGAGCGGCCGGTGCTCCGGCACCGAGTGCCAGGGGTTGTAGGAGAGCACCCGCGCGAAGTCGAGCTGCTCGGGCGAGTCGAAAGTCTGCTTCGGAATGTGCAGGACAGCTGCCGGCACCCGCGGCGAGAGCCTCGGCGGCCAGAGGACGGCGTTGTTCTCGATCGGCATCAGATGCGGATCGGTCTGGAGCTGGAGCGTGATGTCGAACTCGACGTCCTGCTCCGCCAGTGTCTTCACCATCGCCTCACGCAGGTAGTCGTCGGGCGGCCGGAGCGGGAGCCGCGGCACCCGGCTCCGCTTGCGCTTGCGAGTCAGGAAGGCGTACTGCATCGCCTGACCCTCTCCGAGCAGGTACGGGACGCACGAGAAGTAGTCGCCCTCGAGCGGGCTCGTCTGGGTCTTCGTCCAGAGGAACTGCATCAGCGAGTCGAGCAGGTGCGGCTCGCGGAAGTTCAGGAAGTAGAAGATCGGCGCGTTCTTGTAGCTCCACTGCTGGAGGCGGGCGTTGGAGCGAGTGTCGGGCGTGACGAACGTCGGGGTCGAGACGCAGATCAGGTCCTGCGTCCCCTGCTCGTCCTCGAGCAGCTTCGGGCCCGGGACGCCAATCAGCTTGATGCTCATGCTCATGAAGCCGACGTCGTCGATGTCGCGCGTGATGTACGGCCCGGGCCCGGAGAACCGGACCCAGGCGCGGTAGGTGCGGCCCGGCTCGGCGAAGATCCCCTGCCGCATGTGCTCTGGCAGGTCGTCCCGCACAGTGAGCTCGGCGCGGACGATCCCGTGGGTCTTCGTGTTGCCGCCTCGCTCGTAGTAGCCGGGCTTCCAGAGCCGCGCCATCTGCGCCTCGAATGCGTCGATGATCGCCTGGAGGCTCTTCTCCTCGTCCGGCTGGATCCGCTCCTCGGCGATCGCGAGCCCCTCGTCCTTTCGCCGCAGGTTGATCAGCCAGGTGAAGAGCCGCGTGAGCGGCTCGCGGAGCAGCCAGTCGAGGGCGGGCCGGAAGAACGGGTCGATGCGGCGCTCGACGTGGACGAGGAAGATCCCGGCGCGGCTGATCGCGTTGAGGAGAGCGCTGCCGGTGTCGGGCGGAGGCAGCCCGTAGCCGCTACCCCGAAGCGCCGCCTCCTCCTCGCGGGACCTCAGTCCTCGTCCTCGTCCTTGCGCCGGCGGCGCTCCGCCGCGGTCGGCGGGGAGAGGCTGGCGGCGATCGTCTGCTCGGCCTGGCCGAAGATCACGTTCGTCCAGCGCTCGTTGAACCCGGCGAGGAAGGCGAGGCTGCCGAAGAAGAAGAACTGTCGCGCTGCGACTTCGTCCTCACCTCGATGCTCAAGAGCCCGCTCTTGATGAGGAAGAACATCGCCACGCCGAAGATCGGCGCCGATGAACGGCCGGAAGCTGCCGAGCCGGCGAATCGTCGACCGCCCCACCTCGTAGTCGACCTGGAACGAGTTCGAGCTCATGCGCATCAGCACGCTGACGAAGGCGCCCAGGGTGCCCATGACGAAGCAGACGAAGAAGGTCTGCGTGGCAACCGTCTGCGGGTGGTTGAACTCGCCGGACCACCACAGCGAGCAGCGCGAGCCCGACCCCCATCAGCCACGGAGACGGCGGCGCCGACGACCATGCCCCAGAAGTAGACGATGCGGGCGGCCTTCGTCGCAGCCCGCGCGTAGTAGCGCTCGATCTCGATCAGCTCGTCCTTCTGAGCCTCCCAGACCTCCTTGATCGTCTTCGGGTCGGCGCGGCCGCCCGTGCGCTCGATGAACCCGAGCAGGTGGCTCTGCACGGTGTAGATCCACTGCGTCGCGATCCGCTCCGAGCTCCCGCGAAGCACCTCCGAGACCTTGATCGCGAGCGTGTCGCAGTGGTGCAGGAGGTCGGCGATCCGGCTCTCACGGGCGAGCCAGTCGGTGACCCGGTGGAGGCGGATGCGGTCGTCGTGGTCGCTGAACCTCTTTGCGATCCCGGTGCGCTCCTTCCGGGTGAGCGCGACCGCCGAGGGCCGCTTCGTCGCCCAGTAGACGTGCAACAGGTCGCCTTCCTTGTCCTGGAATTTCTGCAGGACGGAGCGGTACCGCTCGGCTTCCGGGCCCTCCGAGCAGCCGGCCTTCTCCCACGCGTAGTGAGCCCGGACGAGCTCAGGGAAGGAGTCCGAGCCGGCCCCGTCGCTCGTCGTGAACTCGTCGGCCCGGGCGCCGTTTGTCGCCTGCTCGACCCCCACGCTCTGTGCCGTTGCGTCCACCATGGTCTCTTTCGAGCCCCGGGCCGCAGAACCGGCGTTCTCAGCCGAGAGTACGCGGTTCTACGGCAGTGTCAAGCGATCCGGGCGCGGAGCCGGCGTGGGAGGTTTCGCAACTCGAAGGCGACGACGCATTCCCAGATCCCCTGCACGATCGCCCAGACGCCCATCAGCGTGATCAAGATCGCGAGCGTCAGCCCCGGGCGTTTCAGGGCCCAGATCCCGACCGGGACCTCGATCAGACCGAGAACCAGGATCAGCCACCAGAGCGGCGCTTCGCGGTTCGCGAGCGCGCCGACGAGATTGACAAGGGTTGGACGGGGCGGTAGGACGGCGCGGGATGGACGGCTCGCCTCCTTCGCGCAGAGAAGCCCTCGCCGAGCGGGTCGCGACCGCCCGCAGCCGGGTCGACACCATGCCCGGGGCGCCGCTCGTCCGCGAGGTCATGGAGACCGAGCGCGACCTGGGCGGCGGGCTGATCGCCGGCGGCGTCGCGTTCCGCATCTTCCTCTGGCTCGTGCCGCTCGGCCTGGTCGTCGCCGCGATGCTCTCCTTCTGGGTCGAGCACGACGAGGACGGGCTCGAGGAGGTCTCGCGCGAGTTCGGGATCGGCGCCGCCGCGGCAGAGTCGGCAGCCCGGGCGCTCCAGGCCGGCGACCGGAACGCTGCGCTCGTCCTCGCGTTCGGGCTCGTCACCCTGGGGTGGTTCTCGCTCGGCGCCGTCCGCGCGCTCATCCTCGCCCACGCGCTCGCTTGGCAGCTCAAGCCGCCGAAGATCCGCCGGCCGTTCAGGGTGATCGGGATCTTCAACGGCCTCTTCATCACCTACACGGCCACCTCCGCGGGGGTCGCCTGGCTCCGGGAGCAGCTCGGGGCGGTCTCGATCTTCGGACTCGGCATCACGCTCGCCGTCACGACCGGGCTCGCGCTGGCCGCGATGTGGCTCCTGCCGAGACGCGCGACGAGCATCCGTGACCTCCTCCCCGGCGCGCTGCTCGTCGCCGGCGGCGTCCAGCTGATCCAGATCGCCGTGGTCTACTACTTCGCGCCCCGGCTCGGACGCTCCGAGGAGACCTACGGCGCGCTCGGCACGGCGGCCACGCTGCTCGTCTGGCTGTACGTGATCAGCCGGCTCATTACCGGCGCGGCGTTCCTGAACTCGACGCTCTGGCTCCGCCGGAACGCGGCTCGACAGGATCTCGACGCTCCGCTTGCGGGATAGGTGATGGGCCCGGGCGAGGCATTCGTCTCCACCGGACGGCTGCCGGCCGAGGTCGCGCAGGAGCTCGTCGACGAAGCGTACGAGCGCTTCCGGTCGAACGACGAAGGCGAGACCTCGCGGGTCTACCCAGCGCTCGAGCGCGTGCAGCGGGACCTGTTCGGGATCTGCGTAGTGGGAACGAACGGCCGCATCTTCTTCGCCGGGGACGCCGAGCGCGAGTTCACGCTGATGAGCGTGGCGAAGCCGTTCGTCTTCGCGCTCGTCTGCGAGGCGCTTGGCGCGGAGGCGGCTCGGGAGAAGCTCGGTGTGAACGCCACGGGCCTCTCCTTCAACTCGCCCGAGGCGGTCGAGGGGAGTGCCGACGGCCGGACGAACCCGATGGTCAACCCTGGGGCGATCGCGGCCGCCAGCCTGGCCGGTGAGTGGGACTCCCTCCGCGAGGGCCTGTCGCGCTTCGCCGGGCGCCCGCTCGAGCTGGACGAGGAGGTCTACGCGTCCGCCTCCAAGACGAACTACCGGAACCGCGAGCTCGCGCGCCTGCTCGAGGCTCGCGGCCGGATCTACGACGACGCGATGGAGGCGCTCGACCGCTACACGCGACAGAGCTCCCTGGGCGTGACTGCGAAGGACCTGGCCGCGATGGGTGCGACGCTCGCAGGTGGCGGCGTCAACCCGCTCACCGCTGAACGCGTCGTCTCCGCCGAGACCAGTCGGTACACGCTCGCGGTGATGACCACCGCCGGCCTCTACGAGACGTCGGGCGACTGGCTCTACGACGTCGGGCTGCCGGGAAAGAGCGGGATCGGCGGCGGGATCATCACCGTCTCGCCGGGCAAGGGCGGCCTCGGCACGTTCGCTCCGCCGCTCGACGAGGCCGGCAACAGCGTGAAGGGGCAGCTCGTCGCCCGGTTCCTCTCCCGACGCCTGGGACTGGATCTCTTCGCGTCGAACCCCGAGCCGTGAGGACCCTCCTTGTAGCCGTTGGAGTAGCGCTCTTGTCGGCGCCGGGCGCCGCGGCCGCGCTCGCCGACGAGCGCGAGCTCGCGGAGCGCTACGCACCGGTGGTGCGGCTCGTCGAACAGCAGGAGGAGTGCGGCCCCGGGGAGCCCTACGAGCCGGTCGACGTCGACATCCTCTTCAACGAGCGAACGGTCGCCCTCCGCGGCCCGTGGAATCCGTTCGATCTCGTAAAGGTCGCGCCCATAGCTGCCGACCTCGACGGGCTCTACCAGTACCACCTCGACTACCCCGGCAACGCGCTCGAGCCGGGTTGCTCCTACGAGCTCTGGGGCCGCCGGATCTCCGAGGGAAGCGAGCCGACGGTGTACGCGCACGTCATCGGCGATCCCGGCCACCCCGGCATGCTCGCGCTTCAGTACTGGCTGTTCTATGTCTTCAACGACTGGAACAACCTCCACGAGGGCGACTGGGAGATGATCCAGCTGGTCTTCGAGGCCGAAGACGCCCGCGAGGCGCTCACACAGGAGCCGGTCTCGATCGGCTACAGCCAGCACGAGGGCGGCGAGGCAGCGGCCTGGGGCGAGGAGAAGCTCGACCTCGTCGACGGGCGGCCCGTCGTCTACCCGGCGGCGGGCTCCCACGCCAACTTCTTCGACGAGGCCCTCTACATCGGCAGCTCGGCGCAGCAAGGCGTCGGCTGCGACGACACGCGCGGGCCGCACCGTGAGCTCAGGCCGGCGGTGAAGACGGTCCCGAGCGATGCCGCCGCGGGGAGGGAGGCGTTTCCCTGGATCGGCTATGACGGGCGTTGGGGCGAGCTCCAGGAGGCGTTCTTCAACGGCCCGACCGGCCCCAACGACAAGCTTCAGTGGACGGAGCCGATCCTGTGGTCCGAGGAGTGGCGGGACCGCGCCTACGGCGTGCCGACCGGCGGTGTTTTCGGGACGAGCGCGACCGACTTCTTCTGCGACGCGGTCGCGGCCGGCTCGGTGGGGCTGATCAAGCTCCTGCAGAACCCCCTGCCGATCGTGGTCGCGCTGGCCCTCCTCCTCGGATTGGTGATCTTCCTGACCGTCAAGGCCACGTGGACGCCGGTCGCACCACTCCGGATCGCCCGCCGCCGGACGTGGGGCCAGATCCTCTCCGCCGCGACCCGGATGTACGTCGGCCGGGCGCTGCTCTTCCTCGGGATCGGCCTGCTGCTGATCCCGATCGTCCTTGTGACCACGCTGCTCCAGGGGCTACTGGTCGCCGGCGTCGGTGGCGACGCCGAGGGCGCAGGCGCACTCGTGCTGCTGTCGGTCCTGATCGGGACGACGCTGACGCTGCTCGGCCTCGCGCTCGTCCAGGCCGCCACAGTCTGTGCACTCGTCCGCCTCGACGAAGGCCGTGACGTCAATCCCGTCGAGGCCTACCGGCTAGCGATCATGCGGTGGCGACCGCTGCTCGGCGCGTCCGGGATCCTCGCCGCAGCGTGGATCACCCTCACCGCGACGGGGATCGGGATTCCCGTCGCCGTCTGGATCGGCGTTCGCTGGGCGCTCGCCGCGCAGGTTGTCGAGGTCGAAGGTCTACGAGCGATCGACGCCCTGCGGCGAAGCTGCTGAGCTCGTGCGAGGGCCGATGGCTGCGGGTGGCCTCCCTCGTCGGGGTCGGAACTGCGGTCGCGCTCGCAGCCGGCCCTCTCCTCGGCGCGCTGCTGATCCTTTTCACCGACGCGCCGTTTGCGCTCCTGAACATCGTCGCCGGGATCGTGTACGCCTTGACCATGCCCTTCGTGGCGCTGACCACCGCCTACGTCTACTTCGACGCGAGAACGCGGCACGAGCTCGAGCCCGCGGACGAGCCGGACGAGCTGCCGGCCGAGATCGAGTTGCGCCCGGCGACGTGAAGCCCACGTTCTCATCGCCCGGCGATCTCCCCGCACCGTCCGGGTACAGCCACGTCGTCAGCATCCCGTCCGGCCGCCTCGTGTGGACCTCGGGCCAGGTGCCGATCGAGCCAGACGGGACCCTCGCCGAGGGCTGGGAGGAGCAGACGCGGACGGCGTTCGCGAACGTCGGTCGGGCGCTCCGGGCCGCCGGTGCAAGCTGGCCCGACGTCGTCAAGCTGACGATCTTCGTCGTCGACGTCTCCGAGCTCGCGACGATCCGGGCCGTCCGCGACGAGTTCGTGAACACCGCCTCGCCGCCGACCAGCTCGCTCGTCCAGGTCGCCGGCCTCTTCCGGCCGGACGTGCTGATCGAGATCGAGGCCGTCGCCCACGTCCTGTAGCGATTTGCCGATCCGATATGCGAGGATCGGCACCGGCCGCAACCGTAAGAAGGGGAGAGAGTCATGACGCGCACGACCTTGCGCCGCACCCGGCGCCGTGGAACCTTCGCCACCGCCGGGCTCACGCTCGGCGTCGTTCTCGCAGTCGCCGTGTCCGCAGCGGCGGTGCCGGCGCAGAGCGCCGCACCCAGCGCGACGGAGAAGCACCTCCGAGCGCTCAGGGACACGCTCGGCACGAAGCACCTCTGGGCGAAGGCCGCGAAGCCGCGTCGAGCAGCCAATCGGAAGGTCGGCGTGCACGCCCGCAGCATCCGCCCGGTGGCCCTGGATTCGGCACGGCTCCGGTCCGTGCTCGCACGTGCGCCGCGCGAGCGCACGACTGCGGCCCGCACGAACCCGCTCGTCGTCTCCCTCCCCGCGCCGAACGGGACCTTCCATCGCTTCGCGCTCGTCGAGTACCCGATCATGGCCCCGGGGCTCGCGCGCAAGCATCCGGAGATCAAGGCGTACCGCGGCCGTGGGCTCACCGACCGCACGGCGACGATCCACGCTGACATCAGCCCGCTCGGGTTCCATGCTTCGGTCCGGTCGTCGCACGGCGCGTGGTACATCGATCCCTATTTCGTCGGCCGGAACCCCGGCGTCCACGTCAGCTACTACGGCCGCGACGCGAAGGACACGCACGGCCCGTTCGTCGAGCGTGAGTCCCAGCTCGCGGAGCTCTCTGCGGACAAGGGGTACTACCACGCCGCCGACACGGTCGCGGTGCACGGCGGCGGGTTCGAGGAGAACGCCGCGATCACGATCACGATCAGCGATCCGACCGAGAACGCCCCGACACGGACACTGACGGCGACGTCGAACTCCGAGGGATCGTTCGACGCGAGCTTCGTCGCCGACCCGGACGGAAAGCTCGACGCGCGAATCGTCGACGCGACTGACGGAGAGCAGAGCGCGCACACGAGCTACCAGGTCGTCCGCGACGACGACCCGTCGGTCGATCCGCCGACCGGGCCGGAGCTCCGCACCTACCGCCTGGCGATGGTCACCGACCCCGGTTACTCGGCCTACTTCGGCGGGCCGGCGAACGTGACTGCCGCGAAGGTCGCGCTGATGAACCGCGTCAACCAGATCTACGAGGACGACCTCACGATCCGCATGCAGTTCATCGCCAACAGCGACCTCCTCAACCTGAACACGTACGACCTTGCGGTCGCGCCGAACGGGCCCTGCGGGTCCGCCGGCTGCTACACGCAGGCGCAGGTGCTGAGCTGCTCGACGGCGCGGCAACGCATCGTCATCAGCCAGATCATCGGCGCCTCGAACTACGACGTCGGCCACCTGGCGCTCGGCCAGCCGGGCGGCGGTGTCGCGCAGCTTGCCCAGGTCGGACGGCAGAACAAAGCAGCGGGCTGCACGGGGCTCGCGACGCCGGTCGGCGACTTCTTCGCCGTCGACTACGTCGCGCACGAGCTCGGCCACCAGTTCGCCGGCAACCACACGTTCAACGGCAACCAGCTCAACTGCTCCGGCGGGAACCGCAGCCAGGCGCACTCGGTCGAGCCGGGCAGCGGCTCCTCCGTCCAGGCGTACGCCGGCATCTGCGCGACCGACGACCTCCAGCCTCACAGCGACCCGTACTTCTCGCAGCGGAGCCAGCAGGAGATGACGACCTTCGCCGCGACGACGACGTTCGCTCCGCTCAACGAAGTGCAGACGGTCTCGCTCCGGCACTTCGGCGGCGGCGACGAAGTGCAGACGGTGACTCTGGGCCCCGGCTATTCGCGGGCGTCCACGGTTCAGCCGCTGAATGTGGCGGTTGGGCCCGCCCCCAGCACGGCGCAGCTCGGAGGCGCCTCCCAGAGCGGCAGCGTCGTGACGATCTCGACCGGAGCCGCCGGCGCGACCCACACGCTCCAGCCCGGCGACCAGGTCGAGATCACGGGCGTCCCCGTCCCCGAGTACAACGGAACGTGGACGGTCGAGACCGTACCGACCACCCGCGCCTTCACCTTCACCCATCCGACCGCGACGGGACTGGCGAGGACGGGCGGCGGGAACATCAGGCTCCTCGCACCGGGCGCGAGCGCCGTCGGAACGACGGCGACGATCAGGACGGTACTCGCGCACGGCCGCTCGGTCGGCGACATCGTCACGATCACGACCGGCGGCGGCTTTGCCGGCACCTTCGCGATCACCGCGGTCCCGACGCCCCGGTCGTTCCAGTACGAGCTGCCGGCCGCGCCGACGACGAACCCGACCGGCGGCGGATCCGTGACGTACTTCTCGCCGTTCCGCATGCGGTTCGGCGGGAACGACTCCGCCCTGATCGGAGGCTCGGCGCAGGCGTACAACAACGCAAACCTGACGACGGCCCTCAATGACATTCCCGGCTTCCCGGGCGCGACCGTGACCGGGGCGGCGACGACCGGCTTCATCATCACCTTCAACCCGCCTGCGTCAGGCGGCCCGCTCGACCATCCATCTGTCGAGCTCGTCGACCTCAGTTGTGGCGGCTGCTTCGCCTCGGTCGAGGAGACGAACCACGGCGGGTCGTTCGACTCGTTCCGCGTCAACTTCAACGGCACGCAGTCGCTGCCGATCACGAACGACCCGTCGCTCCCGGCGGGCACCCTGCCGTACACGACGGCCGGGGTAACCACCGCGGTGAACTCCGTGCTTCCGGCCGGCGGCACGGCGACGATCAACGCGTTCGGAGGCGGCGGCGGGAACCCGGTCGTGATCAACAACACCGGCTTCCAGGTCACGTACGGAGGGACGCTCGCTCTGACGGACCTGGCGTCGCTCGCCGTCGAGGACTTCAGCTCCGGCGCATCGGGCTTCGTCGGCGAGACCGACCGCGGCGGCGCCGTGAACAACGGCGGCACCGTCACGATGACCGGCAACGACTTCCCGGTGATCAGCTTCCCGGCCGCGTCGGATCCGGTGACCGGACAGCCGACGACCAGCTTCACGATCCCACTACGGACGCCGTTCGCCCTCACCGGGGCGGCGACCGACCCGCAAGGCGACACGATCCTCTACGCGTGGGAGCAGAACGACCGAGGGGGCGCGCCGATCCCCGGCGGCAACAACGGCGGCACGTCGCTGCTCAACAACGTCAAGCCGGACGGGCCGCTGTTCGCGATGTTCCCGCGGTCGGCTCCGATCAGTGAGACCGACACGCTCCAGTACAACTCCCCGAACCAGAACCACGTGACGCCGAGCCCGACCCGGGTCTTCCCGGACCTGCAGCAGATCCTCGACAACAACACGAACGCCGACACCGGGACGTGCCCGCTCGGGCCGATCGCGCCGCCGGTCCCCCTCCCGCTCAGGGAGTGCTACTCGGAGTTCCTGCCGACCGCTGACTACGTCGGCTTCCTCGGCACGAACCTCGGCCCGCCGCCGGAGCTCCACTTCCGCTTCACCGCCCGTGACCTGCGAATGGGCGGCGGCGGCAACAACGCCCGTGACCTCACGCTCAAGCTGGCGCCGAACACCGGCCCGTTCCTCGTCACCGCGCCGAACACGGCCGTCACGTATCCGGGCGGCTCGAGCCAGACGGTCACCTGGGACAAGGCGAACACCGATCTTCCGCCGGTCGGCACGACGGACGTGAAGATCAGCCTGTCCACGGACGGCGGGCTCACGTACCCGCACGTCCTCGCCGCGAGCACGCCGAACGACGGCTCGGAGGCGGTCACGATCCCGCACGTCGCGACGAGCAGCGCCCGCGTGAAGATCGAGGCCGTCGGCAACGTCTTCTTCGACGTCTCGAACGCGAACTTCACGATCGCCGACACGCTGAAGCCGACGATCACCGCGTCGGTCGCGCCTCCGCCCAACGCGGCCGGCTGGCACAACAGCAACGTCACGGTGACGCTGACGGCGACCGACGACGCGAACGGGTCGGGCATCAAGAGCATCACGTACTCGGCGACCGGCGCTCAGCCGATCGCGTCGACGACCGTGAACGCTGCGACCGCCAGCATCGTCATCAACATGAACGGGATCACGACGCTGAGCTACTTCGCGACCGACAACGCGGGCAACACCAGCGACGTCGGCACGACCACCGTCAAGCTCGACAAGGCGGCGCCGGAGGCGTACCTCCAGTTCGATCCGGCGAAGAAGGACGTCGCCGTCTACGGCCGCGATGCTCACTCGGGCACGTCCACCGGCCCGCTGACGCCGTCGGCCGTCCAGCGCGTGCCGACGGGCAACCGGAACCACCGTGTCGAGATCCGCACGTACGACCTGGTCGACGCCGCGGGCAACACCCTGCGGCTCGTCCACTCGACCGGGCTGATGAAGAACGACGCCGTGGCCGGGATCCAGACGCTGCAGTACAACGGCGGCGCGGTGACACGCCCGCCGTACAACGTGATGTTCTTCGACTGGAAGGCGAAGAAGAACGGCTCGCTCGACCAGCTCGAGCAGGAGTTCGTCGTGATCTCGCCGCTGCAGATCGCGAGCGCCGACTGGCGGGCGAAGGACAACCGGACGCACATCACGAGCTACTCCGCCGGGCAGCAACGGCGGACGACCGTCCCAGGCCTCTTCCTCCTCCGGCTCGCGACGTCGAACGGGGCGCTCTCGATCGAGACCACCCCGTAGAGAACGAACGGGAGGGCCCGCTCACCGGCGGGCCCTCCCTAGCTCCCACCTCATTCCGGACGACTGCGTCGTCTGCTGAGATCAGTCCATGCACTTCGGGGCCGAAGACAGCGTCGTTCTGCTCGGACTGCTCGTCGCGGGCGCCGCGCTGCTCGCGATCGCGCAGATCGTCCGCGTCCCGTACCCGATTCTGCTCGTCCTCGGCGGGCTCGCACTCGGGTTCGTGCCGGGCATGCCGGAGATCGAGCTCTCACCCGACCTCGTCCTCGTCGCGTTCCTGCCACCCCTGCTCTACGGCGCCGCGTTCTTCACCCCACTCCGCGAGCTGCGTGCGAATGCGGGCTCCATCTCCCTGCTCGCCGTCGGGCTCGTGCTGGCCACGACCGTCGCCGTCGCGGTCGTCGCCCACGCCTTCATCCCGGGGCTGACGTGGCCGACCGCCTTCGTGCTCGGGGCGATCGTCTCCCCCACCGACCCGACGGCCGCCACCGCAATCGCGCAGCGGCTCGGGCTGCCGCGCCGCCTGATCGCCGTCATCGAGGGCGAGAGCCTCGTCAACGATGGAACGGCGCTGGTCGTCTACCGCGTCGCGGTCGTCGCCGTCGTCACGGG
Organism: uncultured Actinomycetes bacterium; assembly: GCA_963798935.1. GTDB lineage: Bacteria > Actinomycetota > Thermoleophilia > Gaiellales > Gaiellaceae > JACDAN01. The sequence continues at coordinate 46,022 of CAWCVG010000035.1, read as the reverse complement.
CAGCTTCTCGCTCGTCTCCGCGTCGGGGAGCTTCGTGGTCAACGTCGCCGGCGGGATCCTCGTCGGCCTGGCGACAGGCATGGTGATCCGGCAGGTTCGCCGGCGGCTCGACAACCCTCCTGTCGAGATCACGATCTCGATCCTCAGCGGATTCTTCGCCTACCTCCCCGCCCACGCGCTCGGCGTCTCCGGCGTGCTCGCGGCGGTGACGGTCGGCATCTACATGGGCTGGCACACGCCCGAGCTGACGACGTCGCAGACCCGGCTCCAAGGCCAGGCGGTGTGGGAGATCGTCTTCCTCGTCCTGAACGCGGCGCTCTTCGCGCTCGTGGGCCTTCAGCTGCCCGCGATCCTCGACGAGCTCTCCGCGGCCCGCACGACGGGGGAGCTGCTCGGCTACGCGGCGCTCGTGACGGCCGTCGTGGTCGTCGTCCGCTTCGCCTGGGTCCTCGTCGGCGCCTACATGCCCCGGATGATGCGCATGGACGGCAACCCACCGTGGAAGAGCGCCGTCGTGCTCTCGTGGTCGGGAATGCGCGGTGCGGTGTCCCTCGCCGCCGCCCTCGCGCTCCCGCTGACCACCGACGCAGACGCCCCGTTCCCGAACCGCGACCTGATCGTCTTCCTGACGTTCGGGGTGATCCTCGGGACGCTCGTCGTCCAGGGCCTGACCCTGCCCGCGCTGATCCGCTGGCTCGAAGTCGAGGACGACGGCCTCGCGGAGAAGGAGGAGGCGAAGGCACGGATCCGCGCGGCGGAGGCCGCGCTTGCCCGCCTCGACGAGCTCGTGGACGAGGACTGGGTGAACGCGGACACCGCCGAGCGGCTACGCGGGCTCTACGACTTTCGCCGGGACCGGTTCCGGTCAAGGTTCGACACGGAGAGCGACGGCGCGATCGAGGACCAGTCGCTCAACTTCCAGCGGCTGCGGCGCGAGCTCCTCGAGGCCGAGCGGCAGGCGCTGCGACAGCTCCGGCGGGAGGGCGCCATCGACGACGACGTGGTTCGCCGGGTGCAGCGAGACCTCGACCTCGAGAACGAGCGGCTCGACATCTGACGAGCGCGGCCCGGGTATCTGTTCATCGCCGGGACCCTACGATCGCTCGTTCGCTCCGCAGCCGGCGTTCGCCGCATCGATACCCGCCGCTCGCCGATCCGCGGCGGGCGACCTCGGCTGTCCCCGCGGGACTAGCCCAGAACGTCGTCGATCAGCTTCTGGACGCGGCCGTCGATGTCGTCACGAATCCGGCGCACGGTCTCGAGGTCCTGGCCCGCAGGGTCGTCGACCGTCCAGTCCTCGTACCGCTTGCCCGGATAGATCGGGCAGGCGTCGCCGCAGCCCATCGTGATCACGACGTCCGCGGCCCGGACGACCTCGTCGGTGAGCGGCTTCGGGAACTCCTCGTCCATGTCGACGCCGAGCTCCTGCATCGCGGCGACCACAGGCGGGTGAATCTCGGCGGCCGGCCGGCTCCCGGCCGAGCGGACGAGGATGCGCCCGTCGGAGCGGAGCTTGACGAGGCCGGCCGCCATCTGACTGCGCCCGGCGTTCTGCACGCAGACGAAGAGCACCTCGGGCTGGTCGGGAGTCACGCCTGGCGGGCGCTCGAGAGCGGCAGGGTGAAGGCGACCCGGGCGCCGCCCGAGCTTCGGTTCTCGGCCCAGATCGTGCCGCCGTGGGCGTGGACGAGGCCCTGCGCGATCGCGAGGCCGAGCCCGGCGCCTCCACTCGAGCTCGCGCGCGACTCGTCGTCCCGCCAGAAGCGCTCGAACATGCGCTGTGCCGCGCCGGCTGTCAGGCCGGCCCCGGTGTCCTCGACGGCGACGACGACGTGGTCGGAGTTCGGCTGAACGACCACGGAGACCGCGCCGTCGCCCGGCGTGTGCCGGACCGCGTTCGTCAGCAGGTTCAGCAGCACCCGCTCGACCTTCTCGGGCGCGATCCGCACGGCCGGGTCGGCGGGATCGACTCGCGCCTCGAGCTGGACGTTGCGCGCCTTCGCCTCGGCGTCCAGCGCGCGGAGGCAACTCGAGATCAGCTCACCGAGCGGCTGGTCGCGGAACTCGAGCGTGAGGACGCCCGCGTCGATGCGCGCCAGCTCGAAGAGATCCTCGACGAGGACGGAGAGCGTCTCCAGCTGCTCGCGGATCGCCGGGAGGTACTCGTCCGCCGAGGCCAGCCCGTCCTCGAGCGCCTCGACCATCGCGCGGAGTGAGGCGAGCGGCGTTCGCAGGTCGTGGCTCGCCCAGGCGACGAGCTGGCGGCGGGCGTCGAACAGCTGCTCGAGGCTCGTCGCCATCTCGTTGAAGGACGCGCTCACTTCCTGGAGCTCCCGCGGGCCGGACTCGGAGGCCCGCGCGCTCAGCTCGCCGCGGGAGAGCTCGGCGGACGCCTCGCGCAGTTGCTCCAGCGGCTGGAGGATCCGGCGCGAGAGCAGCAGCGCCCCGGCCACCGCGAGCAGCCCGGATGCGAGCGCCACCGCGACGATCTCCGCGTCGTGCATGTCGAACATCACGATCCCGGACGCGATCACCACCGCGAGCGGCAGGGTGACGGCGAGCAGCGCCAGGGCGCCGAGCTGCAGACGCAGCGTCGGGAGAAGCCGCGGGACCGCCACGGCGGCGACGGCTCCTGCGAGCACGGCGACAACGAGGGCGACGGCGAACGCAGTCATGCGCGGAGCCGGTAGCCCACGCCCCAGACCGTCTCGAGCAGGTCCGGTTTCGAGGGGTTGTCCTCGAGCTTCTCCCGCAGCCGCCGGACGTGGACGGTCACCGTGCCGGTGTCCAGCGCGGCCGCATAGCCCCAGACGCGCGCCATCAGCTGGTCGCGGGAGAAGACGCGGTTCGGGTTGGAGGCCAGGAACCAGAGCAGGTCGAACTCGCGGGTGGTGAGGCTCAGCAGCCGTCCGTCCTTTCGCGCCTCGTGCCGGCCGGCGTCCACGACCAGCGAGCCCACCTCGACCCGCTGCGGCGGCGGCGCGGCCGGCTGCGCCCTCCGCAGGACGGTGCGGACGCGGCTCGCGAGCTCCCGCGGAGAGAACGGCTTCGTCACGTAGTCGTCGGCGCCCAGCTCGAGGCCGACGATGCGATCCGTCTCCTCCCCGCGCGCCGTCAGCAGGATCACTGCCAGGTCCGAGGTCGAGCGGATCCAGCGGCAGAGCGCCAGCCCGTCCGTCTTGCCGGGAAGCATCACGTCGAGGACGACGAGGTTCGGAGCCTCCCGCTCGATCAGCCCGCGCGCCTCGTCTCCGTCACCTGCTTCCACGATCGTGTGGCCGTCGCGCTCGAGGTATCGGGACACGACGTCGCGCACGATCGGCTCGTCGTCCACGACCAGGACCGTTGCCATGCACACAGTCTGCCCGGCCGGATCGCGGCCGGATCGCCGCGTGCGTTACGAGTTCCTTAATTCGCCGGCGCCGGCCGTGGCGAAATCGGCGTCCGCCGCGCCGCGAGTTCTCCGAACCGTAAGGGCGCACCGTACTGCCCGGAACTAGCGTCGATCCGGGTCCGCAACGACAAGGGGGATCCATGAGATCGAGGCTCATCTACGTCCTCGCCGCCGCGCTCGCAGCGCTCGTCACGGCCGGTGCCGTCTCGGCCGATGACGGACGGCAGAGGCGACGACAGGCGGCGCGAGAGCGCTGTCTTCGTGCAGACGAACGAGCTCGACGGCAACAAGATCGTCGTCTTCCAGCGTCACGGAGACGGACGGCTCACCGAGGAGGACACCTACAGAACGGGCGGCAACGGCGGGAACGCGGCGCCCGGGAACGGCGTCGGACCGGCTCGGCTCGCAGGGCTCGCTCGTCTACGACGAGCGTCACCGGCTGCTCTTCGCGGTGAACGCCGGCAGCGACTCCATCTCGGTGTTCCGCGTCCACGGGACCCGCCTGGAGCTGACAGACGTCGACCCGTCCGGCGGCGACTTCCCGGCCAGCATCGCCGTCCACGACGACCTGGTCTACGTGCTGAACGCCGGCGGCGTCGGCATCGTCCAGGGCTTCGAGATTCGCGGCGACCGCGTCCGCGCACTCGAAGGCTCGGCGCGCTCGCTCGGGCTCGCGAACACCGACCCGCCGAACTTCCTCACCTCGCCCGGCCAGGTCGGCTTCACGCCGGACGGGCGGCAGCTGATCGTGACCACGAAGGCGAGCGGCAGCACGATCGACGTCTTCGACGTGCGGCGCGACGGACGGCTGTCGGAGACGGCGGTCGAGAACCCGTCGGCGACGCCGGTGCCGTTCGCGTTCACGTTCGATCCGCCGGGCCGGCTGGTCTCCGGGGAGGCGGCGACGAGCTCGGTGACGACGTACACGATCAACCGGGACGGGACGCTCGCGAACCCGCAGTCCCAGAGCGACAACCAGGTCGCGCTGTGCTGGATCGTCGAGGCGCGCGGCTTCTTCTACGTGTCGAACACCGGCAGCAACAACCTCAGCGGCTACCGGATCGACGGCAACGGACGGCCGACGTTGATCGGCCCGACGGGCGTCGTCGCGACGACCGAGGAAGGCCCGATCGACATGGCGACCGCGGGAGGCGGCCGGTTCCTCTACGCCCAGACGGGCATCGGCGGCACGGTCGAGGAGTTCCGGGTCAACGACGACGGGACGCTGACGAAGCTCGGCAACGTCGCCGGCCTGCCGGTCGGACAGGAAGGCATCGCGGCGAGCTGACACACCGCCCGGAGGGCCGCAGCGGCTGCTGCGGCCCTCCGGTGCGTCTACAGGCTCGGAGCGTCGGAGCCGCCGGAGCCGCCGGAGCCGCCGCGATCCTTCGGGCAGTCCTTATGGCGCGGGGCCTGGTCGTCCTCGCCACTCTGGATCGACGTCGACGGGGCTCCACCAGGGGAGTCGCCTGACGACGACCCTCCGGCAGCGAACGCGCCGCTCGCCCAGAGCGTCAGGGCGACGGCGACGGCGGCTGCGACCAGCAGCAGCGGGCGAAGGTCGAGCGTGCGTGCGTTCTCCTCCATCTGTCACCTCCTCTCGGGTTGCGAGGTCACGGGATTCGTCCGAACCAGAGAGCTGAGAGGCCTGCGCCGAGAAGCAGGAAGACGGCGCCGATCCCGGCGAAGACGGCGGTCAGCTCGCGCTCCTCGTCCTCGTAGGACACCTGGGAGCCGATCTCCCGGTAGACCTCCTCCAGGTCGGCCTCGGTCGGCGCCTCGAAGAAGCGCCCGCCGGTCTCCTCGGCGACACGCCGGAGCGTGTCGGGATCCGGCGGCACGTTGTACGTCTGCGTGATGCCGAAGTCGTTCGTGATCTCGACGGTGCCCTCTGGCGTGCCGAACGCGATCGTGTAGATCGGGACGCCCGCCTCCTTGGCCTCGTCGAGGACGTCGAGCGGCTCGCGGCCGACGGAGTTCGCCCCGTCCGAGAGCAGCAGGATTGCGAAGAGCGGCTTGCCGCCCGAAAGCTCCTCCGCCTCCTCCGGATCGGGCGCGAGGGCGACCGACTCGACGATCGCGTCGCCGAGCGCAGTGCCGACGTCGCCTTCGATCCGGTCGAGCGCGTCGCGGACCTCGTCGTGGTCGTCGCTCGGCTCCTCGAGGACGCTGACGATGCTGGAGAAGGTGACGAGCCCGACCCGGAAGCGGTCGGGGATCTGGTCGAGGAACGACGTGGACGCCGACTTCGCCGCCTCGAGCCGGCTCGGCGGGACGTCGGTCGCGGTCATCGAGGCCGAGCTGTCGATCGTGAGCAGGACGGTCGCGTCGTCGCGGGGGACGGCGACGACCGTCTGAGGCCGCGCCATGGCGACGATCAGCGCGGCGAGGGCGGCAAGGACGAGCAGCGCGGGCAGGTGGCGCCGCCGTCCGGGCGAGGCGTCCACGACGTTGGCGAGCAGGTCGAGGTTGGTGAAGCGCGCCGCGTACTTGATCCGGCGACGCTGGACGAACCAGTAGGCAATGAGCAGGAGCGGGACGAGAAGCAGGCCCCAGAGCAAGAACGGCGTCGCAAAGCTCATCGCCGCCTCCCTTCGCGCGAGACGAAGCCGGCGAAGGGGCGCAGCCAGTCACCGGAGGTCGACAGGACGAGGTGCGGGACACCGAGCGACGCGAGCTCCCGTCCGAGGCCGGCCCGCTCTTCGGCGGCGGCATCGGCGAAGCGCTCGCGCAGCTTCCGCTTGGCCGTGTCGACGTGGAGCCTGCGCCCCGTCTCGGGGTCGACGAGCCAGATGTGGCCGACGTTCGGCAGCTCCTGCTCGCGGGGGTCGCGGATCTCGACCGCGACGACGACATGCCGGGCGGCGAGCTGGAGGAGCGGCGCGCGCCAGTCGCGCGGGCCGCGGAAATCGGAGATGACGACGGCGAGCGAGCGCTGGCGGGCGACCCGGGCAACCTGCGTCAGCGCGGTCCCGATCGACGTCGGCCCGACCTGCTCGGTCTCCGGCTCGCGCCGCACCGTGAGCAAGACGCCGAGCAGGCCGACCCGTCCCTGCCGCGGCCGCAGCAGCACCGGCTCGTTCCCGCCGAAGGTCGTGATGCCGACCCGGTTCCCCCGACGCGATGCCACATGGCCCAGCGCAACGGTGACGCCCTCGGCCACGTCCCACTTGCGGCGGTCGGCGGTGCCGAACCGCATCGACGGGGAGACGTCGAGCAGCACCCACGAGGTGAGCGCCCGCTCGGCGACGTCCACGCGCACCTGGACCTCGTCCGAGCGCGCGGTCGCGTTCCAGTCGATCCGGCGGACGTCGTCGCCGGGCTCCCAGGTGCGAATCTGTGCGAGCTCGGTGCCGATGCCGACCGCGGCCGTCCGGTGCTCGCCGGCCAGCAGGCCGTCGATGCGCCGCCCGATCTTCACGTCGAGCGCCCGGAGGAGCGCCTCCGGCATCGGCCCCGGACCGGGACGGTCCGGCGTCCGCTCACGGCTGAGAGCGGTGACGGTCATGCCGCGCGGAACGAGAGCTCGATCTCGGGCACCGGGACGACGTCGAGGACAGAGGAGACGATCGAGTCCGTGCCGACCTCGGCCGCCAGCGCCTCGTAGCTGAGGACGATGCGGTGGTGGAGCGCGTCCGTCGCCAGCTCGCGGACGTCCTGCGGGATTACATAGTCGCGTCCTCGGATGAGGGCCAGGGCCCTGGCGGAGGTCATCAGCGAGATCGGCCCGCGCGGGCTCGCGCCGAAGGCGATGTACGGCTTCAGCTCGGCGAGGCCGATCGACTCGGGGTCGCGCGTCGCAGTCGCGATCCGCACCGCGTAGCGCGACAGGGCGGGATCGACGTAGACCCTCCGAACCGACTCGCGAAGCGACATGAGCGCTTCCAGGTCGAGGATCTGACGAACCTCGGCCATCCCGGCGAGCGAGCGCTGGACGACCGTCAGCTCGTCCTCGGACTCGGGGTAGCCGACGACGACCTTGAGCATGAAGCGGTCGACCTGCGCCTCGGGCAGCGGGTAGGTGCCCTCGGACTCGATCGGATTCTGCGTCGCCATCACGAGGAACGGGCTCGGCGCCGCGAACGACTCCTTGCCAATCGTGACCTGGCGCTCCTGCATGACCTCGAGCAGGGCGGACTGCACCTTCGCCGGCGCGCGGTTGATCTCGTCGGCGAGCAGGAAGTTGCAGAAGACCGGCCCGAGCTCGACGTCGAAGTCACCTTCCTTCGGCCGGTAGATCCGGGTGCCGACGAGGTCGCTCGGCATCAGGTCGGGCGTGAACTGAATGCGGTTGAACGTCCCGCCCAGCACCTGGGCGGTCGTCTTGATCGTCAGCGTCTTCGCGAGACCCGGGACGCCTTCGATGAGCAGATGGCCGTCCGCCAGGAGGCAGACGAGGACGCGTTCGAGCATCGTGTCCTGCCCGGCGATGACGCGCTTGATCTCGAACAAGGCGCGCTCCAGGTCGTCCTGGCTCGGCGCGGGCGCATGGGACTCTTCCATGTCGGTCTCCTCCTGAGGGTGTGGCTTCCCAGGTTAGGGAACCCGCCGCGCCTAAGACCAGGCTGAACCGTTCTTAAGAATTCGATGAGAGCGCGGCGGCGCCTGAAGTGTGGTCTGATTGCTCGGCGTGATCGTCCGCCTGCTCATCCTCGCCGCCGTCGTGCTCTTCCTGATCCTGTGGGTCCGGGCGCTGCTCGACCTCTTCAGCAATCGACCCGACCTCGGCGGCGGCGCGAAGGTCGCGTGGGCGATCGGGATGCTCGTGATCCCGTTCATCGGCCTGCTCGTCTACACGATGCTTCGCCCGTCCGACGCGACGATCTCGCAGAACGCGCGTCGTTAGGAGGGTCTGGTGGAACGTCGCTCGTCGCAGGGGTGCGATGGTCGTTCCGAGGCAAGGACGCAGGGAGCGTTCGTATCGGATGAGATACGGGCGCGACTGAGGACGCAGTCCTCGGGGCGAGCAGCGTGCTCCTGCGGCACAGCCGATGTTTCGCCAGACCCTCCTTAAGCGCGCTCGATCCCAAGCGTGACCTGGCCGGTCGCCCGGTCGCTGCCGACATCGGTCGAGACGACCGTGGAGCCGCCGCTCTCGCCGAAGATCCCGTCCGACGAGTTCGAGACGTCGGCGGGGCCGCGGGCCGAGTAGGGCTCCATCGCGTACACCCGGTCGAGCGTCGCGTCGTCGAAGAACAGCTGCCCGGTCCACGTCTGCCCGCCCTGGATCACCTTCAGGTGGATGTGGACTGCCCGGCCCGAGTACCAGCCGGGAAAGACCGTGCGGAAGGTGGCGGTGCCGGTGCCGTCGGCGACCTGGACGCCGCGCAGGAACGTCCCGCCGTCGCCTTCCACGCCGGAGTACACGCCCCCGGCGTCGCAGTGCCACACGTCGACGATCGCGTCCTCGACCGGCTCGCAGGAGTCGGCGTCGACGACCTTGACGGCCAGGTCGTAGGCGAGCCCCGGCCGGCCCTCGGTGATGTCGCGGCGCATGAGGTCGAGATCGAGGTAGTACGGGCCCTCGGTCAGCTCCGGGGTCAGCACGCAGTCGGGGCTCGTCTTGGCGGCCGTCGTCGTGCCCCCAGTCGTGGTGGTGTGGTGCCTCCCGCGGACTCGGGCGAGTCGTCGTCGGCGCAGCCCGGAACGACGAGCGCGAGCCCGACGCCGCCGAGCCAGCCGAGCGCCCGCCTGCGGGTGACGCGAGGAACCTCTGACATGGCGGCAGCCTGCCAGCCCTGTCTGAGAATCGCCTATGAGTTGATGCGCTCGGTCCCGAGCTCGTCGTCCGACTCGATCGACGCGATGACCGCGAACACGACCGCGGTCACCGGCACGGCGAGATAGGCGCCGAGGATGCCGAACAGCGAGGCGCCGGCGGCAACGGCGAGCAGGATCACCGCCGGGTGAAGGTCGACGGTCCTGCTCTGGATGATCGGCTGCAGGAACGTCCCCTCGAAGAACTGAACGCCCAGCACGAGCGCCAGCGCCGCGAGCCCGATTTTCCACCCCTCGTCCGCGAAGGCGACCAGCACCGCCACGAGCCCCGAGACGAACGCGCCGAGGAACGGCACGAAGGCACCCAGGAAGACGAGCACCGCGAGCGCGAACGCAAGCGGGACACCCAGCAGCCAGAGCCCCACCCCGATCAGCGTGGCGTCGATCGCCGCGATCATCACCGTGCCGCGGACGAAGCCTCCCAGGACGCGCCAGGCATCCCGCCCCGCCCGGTCCACGGCCGGTCGCGACTCGGGTGCGAACCGCCGGAGGATCCAGGCCCAGAGCTCCGCACCGTCGCGGAGGACGAAGTAGAGGATCGTGACGGCCAGTACGAGTCCCGCGAGCAGGCCGATGCCCGCTTGCACGCCGGAGGCGAGGTACCCGGACGCTTCCTGCCACGACTCCGAAAGCGACGCCTCGAGGTCTTCCGACCGGTCCAGCGACAGGTTGAACGGCTCGCCCTCGAGCCAGTCGGCGATGTCGTTCACCGCTCGTGTGAGCGAGTCCGCGAGCTCGTCGTACTGCGCGAGCACCGACGTCGTGACGACCGCGACCAGCCCGGCCACGACGGCGAGCCCGACCAGGAGCGCGAAGCCGGCCGCCGGACGCTCGAGCCGAACCCGCCTGAACTGACCCACGAGCGGGGCGAGCGCCGGCGCGATCGTGAGCGCAACCATCACCGGCAGGACGATCACGCGCAGGTACCAGAGCACCGCGAGCACTGCGAGCGCCGCGGCGGTGCAGACGAGGAGCCGCCACGACCAGGCCGCAGCCCGTTCCAGGTTGCCGGGGATGGGAGGAACGTTCACGCCTGCCTTGTATCGCGAATCCGCTTCCGTTGCGCGACCCGACCCGCAAGGCGTACCTTGAAGCGCTGGGGTCGAACCCCAAACCCCAACGGAGGAGGATTTACGTGAGCATCAAGCTCGGCGACACCGCACCGGACTTCGAGGCCGACACCACGGAGGGAAGGATCGGCTTCCACGACTGGATCGGCGACTCGTGGGCGGTGCTGTTCTCGCACCCGAAGGACTTCACGCCGGTCTGCACGACGGAGCTCGGCTACATGGCCAGCATCCAGCCGGAGTTCGACCGCCGCAACGTCAAGGTGATCGGGCTCTCGGTCGACCCGATGGACAACCACGAGGGCTGGGTGAAGGACATCGAGGAGACGCAGGGCCACGCGCCCAACTACCCGATCATCGCCGACGCCGACTTCGAGGTCTCGAAGGCGTACGGGATGCTCCCCGCGGACGTCGAGGGCGACCCGGGGGACCGAACGCCTGCCGACAACCAGACGGTGCGCAACGTCTTCGTGATCGCGCCCGACAAGACCGTCAAGCTCATCCTCGTCTACCCGATGACGACCGGCCGCAACTTCGACGAGGTGCTGCGCGTGATCGACTCGCTCCAGCTGACCTCGAAGTACAAGGTCGCGACGCCGGCGAACTGGCAGCAGGGCGACGACGTGATCATCGCGGGGTCGGTCTCGGACGACGAGGCGCGGGAGACCTATCCCGAGGGCTGGGAGTCGCCGCGCCCGTACATCCGGATCGTGCCGCAGCCCGACGGCGCGATGGCGCGCGCGGACTAGTCGAACGACCCTCGAGGCGGGGCCCCGGTGCGGCCCCGGAGCCCCGCCTCGAGAGATCCGCGCGGGGGCGCGGATCGCCGCTTAGGCCCGATGTTCAGAGGGAGAACTTCGAGTCTGACGGCACCAGGATGGTCCTAGGCAGCGGCGATCCGCGCCTGACCCAAATGGGTCAATCGTCGAGCAAGCCCTCGGCCCGGGCGGCAGCGACTGCCTCCACGCGGGAGTGGACCTCGAGCGCTTGCAAGACCCCGCGGATGTGATTGCGGACAGTCTCCTTGCTCAGGTGGAGGAGCCCCGCGATCTGCTGCGTCGATGAGCCATGGGCGAGCATCGCCAGGACCTCCCGCTGGCGCGGCGTGAGCTTTGCGTGTTCACGCGGGGCCTTGGGCGGTGCCGGCGGCCGCGAGAGAAGGCCGAAGACGCCCACGATCTGGTGCCCCTCGCGGAGCGGCACCGAGCTCACCTCGACGGAGACCTGGCTTCCGTCCGGGCCGACGACGTCGACCTCGGCGTCCGTGACCTTCTCCTTGCCCACGATCTTGCGCATGAACGCCTCCTTGGCCCGCGGTCGGTCGCCAGGGGCGACGACGTCGGTGAAGCGGTGACCGCGGACGTCGCCGACGATCCGCTCGGCGGCGGGGTTCAGCCAGGCGATCACACCGCTGCTATCGATGATGTACGACGGCACGTTCACGTCGCTCATCGCGCGCTCGACGTCGGTTCCGAGGCTCTGGAGTAGCCGCGTCATCCCACCGCGAGTCTCGCACGGCGGACGCAGGCGTCAAGGCGAGCCGAGCAAGGTTCGATCGAAGAAGCCGACGACGCGGCGCTCGTACTCCTGCGGCGCCGCGTCGATCGCGCCGGTGTGCCCACCCGGGGCCGCCCAGTACTCCTTCGGCCCCTTGGCCGCTTCGTAGTACTTCTCGGTGAGCGTCTCGCCGCCCGCTCCGGGCGTCGCATGGATGAAGAGCACCGGCTCGGTGATCTCGGCGCTGAGATCCGTGAGGCTGCGTGGGGGCAGGTTGCTGGTGAAGATCGTGGTTCCGATGGTGTTCAGGCCGAACAGCCAGGAGAAGATCACCTTGTCGGCGCCCTCGACGTGGACCGCCTCGCGCACCGAGCGGACGCCTGCGCCCTCCGAGACGACCGCCTTGAGACCGTCAGTCTCGGCCGCCTCCTGCAGCATCATCTCGCCACCCACCGAGAGGCCGAGCCCGCCGATGCGGTCGCCGTCGACGTCCGGCCGAGTCCTGAGGTACGCGACCGCCGCTTCGATGTCGCGTGTCCCTTGCCAGCCGAGGAGGTTCGGATCCCCCTCGCTCTCGCCCTCGCCGCGCCGGTCGAAGAGCAGGACGCCGTACCCGCGACCGGCGAGCAGCCTTGCCGGCTTCTGCGGCCCCTTGCGTCCCGGGAACGAGATGACCGCCGCGCCGTTCTTCGACGGCACGTACCAGCCCACGAGCTTCAGGCCGTCACCGGTCGTGAAGGAGACGTCCTCGTAGGCCGCGCCGAGGTTCTCCGGCGGAACAAAGGCGCGGCCCGTGTGGGTGACGACGTAGGACTGGGACACGGGGTAGATGACGAAAACCGCGCCGAGCAACAGCCCGACCGCGAGGAGTGCGCGCCGGACGTACCGGCGGATCGGGCGGCCGTTCTTCCTCGTCCGCCAAAGCGTGACGAGCCCGACACCGACGAGGAGCAGTCCGGCCGGGATCGTCATCAGCCCGGTGTAGTCGTCGCCGGAGATGCTGCTCTCCCGCAGATAGTTGATGGCTTCGATGCTCATCGTGGCCGTGAAGATCCCGACGAAGATCGCGAGCGTGGCGCGAAGGCCGGCCCGAAGGCGCGGGTAGGCCCAGGCGAAGAGGACGAACAGCGCGACCTGCACGAGGCCGCCCCACAAATGGTCGCCCGCCGACGTGCCGGCTTCAGGCTGGAGGAAGCTGTCGTCGACGACATGGAGCACAGCCACGCCGAGGGCGAGCCGGGCGAGGCCGGCCTCGGTGCGAACGGCCGCCACGGCGCGGGTCGCCACGCTCCTGGCCTCCGCCGAGGGATGAGCGACCGTGCTCATGAGCCGCGCAGGGCTTCGTCGAAGAACGCGATCACGCGGCGCTCGTACTCCGCCGGCTGAGTCGTGATCCCACCGACGTGCTGGGCCCCAGGGACCTCCCAGAGCTCCTTCGGCTCTCCGGCCGCGGCGTAGAAGCCGCGGTTCGGAGTCTCCTCCGTCCCGCCCTGGCCGTGCTCGCCGTAGATGAAGAACGCCGCGCGCGGCGAGATCTTCGGCGCGAGGTCTTTCATAGCCTCAGGCGGCAGGTTGTTGTTGAAGACCGCCGTGGCGGCCGTCTGGACCGACGAGAGCGCGTACGCCGGCAGCTGGCTCACGCCCCAGCCGTAGTTGGCGACGTCGTCTCTGACGGAGCGGCTGCTGCCTCCCTCGCTGACGATCGCCTTGAAGGCCTCCGACTCGGCTGCGGCTCCGATCAGAATCTCTCCGCCGACCGACCGGCCGATGCCCCCGATGCGCTCCGGATCGACGTCGGCGCGGCCCTGAAGGAACTGGACGGCTGCGTGAAGGTCGCGCTCTCCCTGCCAGCCGAAGACGTTCCAGTCGCCTTCGCTCTCACCCTCGCCACGCCGATCGAAGAGGAGCACGCCGTAGCCGTGACGAGCGAGCATCCGCGCCTGGAGCCGCGTGCCGGACCGGCCGGGGAACGAGATCACCACGGCGCGGTTCTTTGACGGGACGTACCACCCCTTGAGGACGTACCCGTCGCTCGTTGTGAACTGCACGTCCTCGTACGGGGCACCGAGGTTCGCGGCCGGCACGTCCGTCGGCGCCACATGCGTGACGACGTACGAGAGGGAGATCGGGAACAGGACGAAGCCGGCGACGAGGAGGGCCGCGACCACGTACAGCGCCCGCCGCGCATACCGCCAGGCGAGATTTCCGGTCCGTCGGCGGGATCGCCACAGTGTGACCGCGCCCACGCCCAGGAGCAGGAAGCCGGCGCCGATCGACAGCAGTCCCGAGTAGTCGTCGCCCGAAAGCCCGACGTCCTGGGCGTAGTACGCGGCTTCGGTGCCGCCGACCACACCAAGGAAACCGAAGACGAGTGCGAGGACGCCGCGAAGGCCTGTACGCAGTCGCGGGTAGATCGCTGCCGCGCCGACGAGCACGCCGAGCGGGACGAGACCGCTCACCAGATGCTCCGACGCTGACACGCCAGGCTCGGGCTGGAGGAAGTTGTCGTCGACCACGTGCAGGCCGATCACGCCGAAGCCGAGGCGCGCCAACCCGACCTCGGTCCGAAGGGCCGCCGCGACTCGCGTCGCGGCAGCCCCTCTGGTTTCAGCCGACGGATGAGCGACCGTCGACACGGCGTTAGACGGTCGGCACCGGCGGCGCCTCGACCTTCTCGACCGGCTCGAGCTTCTCTCCGTGCTCGTAGTGCGGCATCCACTCGAGCCACTTCGGCAGGTACCAGTTCCAGTCGCCGAGCAGCTTCATGGTCGCCGGAAGAAGCACGGCGCGGACGATCGTCGCGTCGATCAGGATTGCCGCCGCAAGCCCCACGCCGAACTGCTTGAAGATCATCGCCTGGAGCGCGCCGAAGATCGAGAACACGCCGACCATGACGATCGCCGCGCTCGTGACGACCCCGGCTGTCGACTTGATCCCGTGCGAGACCGCGGCCTCTGTCGCCATGCCCGAGTCGTAGCCCTCGCGGATCCGGCTGAGGATGAAGACGTGGTAGTCCATCGAGAGCCCGAACAGGATCACGAAGAGCAGGATCGGGAGGAACGGATCGATCCCGCCGGTGAACTCGAATCCCAGCACCTGCTTGCCCCAGCCGTGCTGGAAGACGAGCACGAGGATCCCGTACGCAGCCCCGACCGACAACAGGTTGAGCAACACGGCCTTCAACGGAATCACGAGTGACCGGAAGGCCACGAGCATGAGGCCGAAGGCGAACAGCAGGACGAAGGCGAAGACGAGCGGCGCCGCCGTCGCCATCTGGTCATCGAAGTCCTTCGCCTCGGCCGTGGTGCCCGTCACTGCGACCTCGGCGTCGGCGAGCGTCCCCAGTGTCGGCGGGATGATCTCGTCCCGCAGCGCCGCCAGGCCCTGGTTCGACGTGGCGTCGGTGCCGTCGCCCTCCATGGGAACGTTTATGACGGCGACTGTCTTCGCCGCGTTCACGTCGACGTCGATGGGCTCGTTCATGACGCCGCTGTCGATCGCGCGCCATTCCAGCTGGCCGATGGCCTCCTGCACGGCCGGCGCCTCGACGTTCGGCGCCTTGACCACGACCTGCGAGCTGATCTCCGTTCCCGGGAATGCCTCCTTGAGCCGGTTGTAGGTGACGAGGAACTTCTGCGGGAACGTGTCGATGCTGGGCTGTGCGGGGTGCAGCTGCACCGCGGGAATCGCGAGGGCGACGAGGAGCCCACCGGCTAGCACGACCGACACAATCGGTCGGCGCAGCACCCGGTCGATGATGGCGCCCCAGACTCGACCCCCGCCGTCCCTGCGGCTGAGCCGGTGCACGAACGGGACTCGCAGGCGGTCGACGTTGTCGCCCAGCTTGGAGAGCAGCGCCGGCAGGACCGTCAGCGAGCCGATCATGGCCACCGTGACGACTGTCATGGTCGCGACGCCGAACGAGGCGAAGGTCGGGTCGAAGGTGAGCAGCATCCCCGACATCGCGACGAGCACCGTGATGCCCGAGATGAGCACCGAACGGCCAGACGTCGCCGCAGCGGCCTCGAGCGACGCTTCCTCGCTCCGGCCCGCGGCACGCTCCTCGCGCTCGCGCTTCAAATAGAACATCGAGTAGTCGACTCCAACGGCGAGGCCGATCAGGAGGACGATCGCCTGGACTCCCTCCGCCATCGGCAAGACCATGCTGATGAGCGACAGGAGGCCCAGAGTCCCCAGTACCGCCGTCAGCCCGAGCAGGAGCGGAATGCCGGCCGCAACCAGCGCCCCGAACGCGAACACGAGGATGATCAGGGTCAGCGGCACGGAGTAGAGCCCGGCCTTCTTCAGATCGTTGAAGAACTCCGCGATGACAGCCTTGTTGGTGCTCTCACCGAAGGAGCCGATCGTGAACTCGGGATTGGCCGCCTGCAGCTCCTTGATCCGCGCGACGATCGGGTCGACCTTGTCGGAGGCGTCTTCGGCGTCACCGCGGATCTCGATCCCGACGAGCGCCGAGCGCTGGTCGTCCGAGATCAAGCCGCTGTTCTCCGGGTCGAACGGCGACTCCACCTTCGCGACCGCATCGAGGCCCGTAACGCCCTCGACCACCGATCGCACGGCGGCGGTGAACGCAGGTGAGCTGGCCTTGAGGGTCTCGTGCTGGATGAGCACGCTCTCCCCCGCCGGCTGCTCGAAGTCCTCGTAGAGAATCGTGTCCGCGCGTCCGGACTCCCCGGGGCCTGACGTCTCGTCGACGATCGCCTCCATGGGGACGGCGATGCTGACCGCAAACAAGGCGATGACGAGCGCGAGCCAGCCGAAGATCGCGGTCTTCCGGTGGTGCGCGCTCCAGCGCGCCATGCGTGCCGCGAGGTGGTGCTTCTGCGTCGTGCTCATCTCGGCGTTCTCCTCTCCGGTCATGGAGCCAGGACGGGTTGTGCCTCGGGTGCTTTCGCGGTTTCGCGCCTGAGCTCGAGCCAGGCGATGCCGAGGCCGAACAGCGCAATGCCGATCGGGCCGGTCGGCCACGGATGGGCGATGGCGAAAATCGCGGCGCCGATCGCCATCAGCAGCGTCGGGCCTCGCCCGCCGATCGGCTTGACGGCAATGGCGGCGGCAAGGGCCATGACGAACCACGACAGGTCCGACGCGATGAAGAGGGCCATGCCGACGTAGTCGGTCCCGGTGTCCAGCAGTCGCTGCACGACCACCCCGTCGGCCGCGCTCGCGTCATTCGCTAGACGGACGACCCCTCCCAGCGCCACGCCGGCGATCGCGTCGAACATCGAGTAGGCGATTGCGTAAGGGACGATCGCGACGCGGGCCACCTGCGCGGCTCGCCCCGGAAGATCCTTGACGAGCAGCCAGGTGCCCCAGGCAAGCAGGAGGATGAAGAACGGCTGGACGAGGTGAATCGCGATGTACAGCGTGGTCTCGTCCCCCACCTCGATCTCGGCCGGGTGGATGACGCCGATGACGAAGTAGCCGACGACGGCGACGAGGAAGCAGGCACGCCGCAGCCAGGTCTGCCGCTCGTCGGTGACCGGTGCGACCGCCTCCACCTCGGCTGACGGCTCGGGCTCCGGTTCGTTCTGGATGATCCGCGTCTTCACGTCTCCCCACGCTTGCACGATGGGAACGGCGCGAGGAGGCGGGAGACTGGCCGCTTGGGGGGCGGGTTTCTGGCGTATCTCCTAAGAGGCTTCTTACGAACGCAGGTAGAGCAGAACGGCCAGAACGCGGCGGGACTCGGTGCCGGTCGACGGCAGCCCGAGCTTGCTGAAGATGCTCGAGACGTACTTCTCGACGGCGCGCAGCGTGATCACGAGGCTGTCCGCGATCCCCTGGTTCGAGCTGCCCGACGCCATCAGCTCGAGCACCTCGCGCTCGCGCGGCGTCAGCTGCGGCGATCGGGTCGTCCGGCCGCTGGCGCGAGAGCAGCGTCGAGACGATGATCGGGTCGAGCGCCGACCCACCTTCCGCCACACGCCGCACCGAGGCGATGAATTCATCCACGTCTCCGATCCGGTCCTTGAGCAGGTAGCCGACGCCTTCGGCCGAGTCGGCCACGAGCTTCAATGCGAGCCCGACCTCGACGTACTGGGAGAGGACGAGCACGCCCACTTCCGGGTGGCTGGAACGGAGCTCGATTGCCGCTTGGAGCCCCTCGTCGCTGTGGGTCGGAGGGAGCCGGATGTCCACGATTGCGACGTCCGGCGGGAAGCTGCGCACGTGCAGCAGCAGATCGTCGGCGTTCTCGCACTGCGCGGCGACCTCGAAGCCCGCGTCGCCGAGCACCCGCGCGATCCCCTCGCGGAGCAGCACGCTGTCCTCGGCGATCGCTACGCGCACGGGATCTCCGCTCTGACGCGCGTACCGCCCCCGCGCGGGGTCCAGACGCGCAGCCGACCGTTCAGCGCCTCGACCCGATCTGCGAGGCCGCGGAGTCCGGAGCCGCGCTCGCTGTCGGCTCCGCCGATGCCGTTGTCGATGACCTCCACCACGAGTTCGCCCTGCTCCTCGAGGACCGCGACCGATGCCGACTCGGCACGCGCGTGCTTCGCGACGTTCGTGAGGCTCTCCGCGACGACGTAGTACGCCGCTACCTCGAGCCGCTCGGGAAGTCGGCGGCCGACCTCGACCTTCAGCTCCACATGCAGAGGCGCCCGCGCGGCGAGCTGCTCGAGGGCAACGGGAAGCCCGTGGCCGCTGACGACGGCAGGGTGCAGCCCTCGGGCGATCTCGCGCAGCTCAGCCAGGGAAGCCGCGATCTCTCTCCGGGCCCGGTCGATCCCCGCTTTGACGTCCGGGTCGCCGTTGACTCGCCCTTTGAGCATGCTCAGCTCGAGTGAGAGCGCGATGAGCCGCTGCTGCGCGCCGTCGTGGAGATTGCGCTCGAGTAGTTGCCGCTCACTCTGCGCCGCCTCGACGATGCGCGCGCGGGAGCCGCGGAGCTCCTCGAGCCGGGCCCGCAGCTCGGCGTCGAGCCTGGCGTTCTCGAGCGCGATCCCGGCTGCAGCCTCCACGCCTTCGAGCAGCTCGGGCTCATCGTCGAGCGCCGGGTCGTGGATCAAGGCTGCGACGTGCTCGCCGTGGCGGTCGATGAGCGTCGTCGAGCGGCCCTTGAGGTTCGGAAGCTCGACCGGCTTCCCGTGGAGATCGACGTAAACGCCGAAGTCGGGCAGCCAGTATGCGAGCTCCAGCGAGGGATCGCGCAGCGCGCGGGCCAGCGAGTCCCGAAGGTCGGCGGGTGCGGGCTCGGCTCGCAGCTCGAGCATCAGGTCACCCACCGCCGACCGCGCCAAGCGAACGTTCAGCAGCGCTGCGAGAAACACGAGCGGCGCGACGCCGAGTGTCGCGAACGTTGCCCACCGGATCTCCTGCACGGCCGGCCCGTCGAAGGAAGCGGAGACGAAGAGCGCCGCGATCATCACGAGCCCCAGCGCGAACGCGTCCAGCAGGAGGACGAACATTGGCCGCAACGGCCGAAGCGTGCCGCGCCTGCGTAGGAGAAGGGTCGCTGCCCCGATCAGGCAATAGGCACTCATCGTCAGGAGCGCCACTCGGAGCGAGATCAGCGCAGCGTCCTCGTGCGTGGTGAGCTCGAGGAGGTTGTTGGGGCCGAACCCGCCGAAGGGCATCCGGGCCACCTGCAGCACGACGGCGGCCGCATATGCGCTGACGACGAAAGCGCGCTCCACCGGCCCGCTCAGACGACCCGACGGAAACGCAAGAAACAGGTGCAGGAACAGCACCGGGGGCAGGAGGTCGAGTGCCTGGCCCAAAGTGAACGTGAGGTCGTTCGTCGTCCACGACAGCGTCGAGACGAAGTTCGCGAAGCCGACGGCGACCATCAGCGGCACCGAACCGGCTCTCGGGCCGGCGCCACCACGCGAAGAGGCCGCACAGGACGTACGACGCGGTGAGCCAGTTCGAGAGCAGGGCGATGACGAGCGGCTCGCCCAGGTCGGCCCCGACAGCGGGGTTCCGGAATGCCGAGGTGAACGAGTACGCCGCTCCCGCACAGCCGGCCAGAGCGATGGCGCCGAGAGCGAGCGGACGCAGCGTCGCGCGCGCGGCGCGGGGCTCAGCCTCGAGCGGTGCGGTCGCGGGAACGGCCGTCACTTGCCTCCCGTCCTTCCTCGGTGCCTACGACGATACTCCTGACCCACCCGAGACGCCAGGGCGGGGCTGTCAGGAGGAGGCAGTCCTACGCCGTCTGTTTCCCCCACTCGAGCCAGGCGTAGGCGTTCGGGTGGTAGAAGGCGTCGAGGGCGCGATCCCTCGGCGGATAGATCGTGAACGCCACCCCGTCCTTCTCGTCCTCGTACTCGAGGACGACGTCCGCGCCGGCGGGTGCGGCCTCATCCCAGAACAGCCGAACGCTGATTCCCGCTGTCGCCCGATCCGCGAGGAGCTTCATCCCTTCCCGACCGTACGCCGTCGGCCTAAAGAACCGGTCAAGTGCTCATGAGAGGCTCTTGATCTTCCGAACCGCGTTGCATGGATCGGGCGGCGGGCGTACCGTCGCCTGCTGTGCCGCCCCGCGAGCCGGAACCGCTGCTCGGAACGAGCCACTTCCGTGTCCGGATCGGACGACGCGAGATCGGCTTCTGCGAGGTCGGGCCGCTCATGTCCGAGACAGACCTCACCTTCCCGGAGGAGCCGTACGACCGATTCGAGACGGTCGTGCTCCGGCGCGCGCTGACTGGGTCGCAGGAGCTCTACGAGTGGCGCAGGCGCATCGTCGACGGGAAGAGAGACCGGCGGACGGTGACGATCAGCCAGCTCGATTCGGCCGGCGGGAAGGTCGTCAACTCGTGGCGGCTCGTCGGCGCCTGGCCACGGCGCTGGTCGGGCCCCGCGTTCGACGCTGCCCAGACCGGCCTCGCATACGAGGAGCTCGAGCTCGCCTTCGACGATCTCGTCTGGCTGGAGACCGACAAGCCAACCCAAGGAGAGTGACATGGCCGTCCTTCGCGACTTCCCTTATGCGCAGTTCAACTTCCTCGTCGACCTCGGAACCGGCTCGACCGAGGGGCCGCAGGCCGGGTTCCAGGAGTGCAGCGAGATCGCGATGGCCGTCGACGTCATCGAGTACCGAAACGGCAATGACAGGGCGAACGACGTCCGGAAGCTCACCGGCCTCGCCCGCTACCCCGACGTCACGCTCAAGCGCGGGATCATCGGCTCGCTCGACCTCCACGACTGGCTCGACGACATCCGGAACGGCGAGCAGGGAGCTGTGCGGACCGTCACGATCCAGCTCCAGAGCGAGGATCACACCGCGGTCGTGATGGCGTGGCAGCTGTTCCGGGCCCGGATCGTCAAGCACGTCAGCGGCCCCCTGAACGCCCGAGGCACCGACGTCGCGATGGAGGAGCTGACCCTCGCGTACGAGCGCTTGGAGCAGGAGTGATTGCTCCGATGAGTGCCATGTTTTAGAGCAGTAAAACCTTGGTAAGCATGACCGAGGACGGGGCAGATCGCGGCTAGCCTCGGCTGGAGCTCATGTCCAAGCGCGTCCTGACAGCCCTTGTTTCGATCGTCGCTGCCGCAGCAGTCGCGGCCGCCACCACCTCGACGGCCGACTCGGCCTCCAGCTCCGACACGGTGGCGTATCGCACGCTCCAGTCAGGAATGCTCGTCGGCTTCTACGACGATGCGCAGGTCTACGGCCGCACGGACTGGGCGTTCAGGCAGCTTCGCGGTCTACGCGCCGGCATCGTCCGCATCACGATCGACTGGTCGAGCGTCGCCAAGCGGCGCCCGAAGAAGGCCGCCGACCCGGCCGATCGGGCCTACAACTGGACGGCGGTCGACAACGTCGTCTCGAAGGCGGCGGCGAACAAGGTGCGAGTCCTCGCGACGATCTACGGAACCCCGCGCTGGGCCGGCCGCGCCAGGAACCGTCTGCCGCGCCGCATGACCGACCTCCGGCTCTTCTCCCACGCCGCCGCCCGGCGCTACAGCGGCACCTACAGGGTGAAGACGGCCGAGAACGAGCCCGCGCGAAGGCTTCCGGCGGTCCGCCACTGGCTCGCCTGGAACGAGCCGAACAACCCCGTCTTCCTGAAGCCGCAGTGGAAGCGGTTCCGCGGTGGCTGGCGGCCTCAGAGCGCGTTCGACTACGCCAAGATCTGCAGGGCCATCTTCGCCGGCGTGCACTCCACCCGCCTGCGCGGCGAGAAGGTCGCGTGTGGCGTCACCGGCCCGCGGGGGAACGACGCGCCGCGCAGCTCGCGCCCGTCGACCTCGCCGCTCGTCTTCATGACGTGGCTGCGCCGCGCCGGCCTCAAGCACTTCGACGCCTACGCGCACCACCCGTACTACGGGAGCAAATTCGAGCGCCCGGACACGGTTCCGCGCTCGAAGAAGTCGATCACGCTCGCGAACATCGGCGTGCTGATCAACCACGTCAACCGGCTCTGGGGTCGCAAGAAGCGGCTCTGGGTCACCGAGTACGGCTACCAGACGAGCCCGCCCGACCGGCAGTTCGGCGTCCGGTACCGGACGCAGGCGAAGTACGTGCAGCAGGCGTTCGCGATCGCGCGGCGGACCCGCCGGATCGACATGATCGTCTGGTTCCTGATCCGGGACGAGAAGCGGCTCTCCGGCTGGCAGTCGGGCGTCTTCACCGCCCGCGGCGCGCGCAAGCCCGCCTATCGCGCGTTCGCCAAGATGCGCCGATAGCTCAAGGCGCCCGCCCGGTGTCGGACCCCGCGCGGTGTCAAGGGCGAACTGTGCCGATTGTGTGACTTTTCGCGCCGGGCGCGATTGCGGCGCTGCGTCAGGGGCTCGGCCGGGTGGATCCAGCGCCCACAAGATGATCATCGCCGCCGCCTCTTCGAACTGCTCGCGCCGCGCGATCGTGCTCACCGTCGGCCACGAACCACTCGCCCACTCGATCAGGGCGTCGACGGTCATCGTGGTCGTCAGCGCAAGCCGCCCCATTCGGGCCATTGAATCACCCCGCGAGTTGGCTCAGGATTGCTCACGTGTCCACAGCTGCCCGGCAGCTTGTCGGAAGGGACGAGGAGCTCGGAACCATCGTCGGGCTCCTCGACGCCGCCGATCAGCTTCCGGGCGCCGCCGTTCTGCCCGGCGAGGCCGGAATCGGCAAGACGACGCTCTGGCAGGCCGGAATCGAGGCCGCGTCGACCCGCGGCTACCGAATCCTGTCCTCTCGACCCTCGGGTGCCGAGACCCGGTTCTCGTTCGCGGGGCTGGCCGACCTGCTCGGCGACGCGCACCAGGTCCTCCGCCGAGCTGCCACCGATCCAGCGGCGGGCTCTCGAGGCCGCCTTGCTGCTCGGCGACGCTGAGATCGACGCCGACGAGCGCGCCGTGGCCGCCGCCTTCCTCGCGGCGCTGCGACTGATCGCCGCCGACGGTCCACTCTGTGTCGCGGTCGACGACGTCCAGTGGCTGGACGCTGCCTCGCTCGCGGCCCTCGGCTATGCGCTCGCCCGCCTGGATCGTGAGCCGGTCGCCGCGCTGCTGGCAATCCGCGGCGAGGTCCCGGACTGGCTCCGCCGCGCCGTTCCCGAGGATCGGCTCCAGTCGGTCGAAGTCACCGGCCTCAGCCTCGGCGCGACCCACGAGCTGCTCCACATACGCCTCGGCGCAAGCTTTCCACGACCGACCCTGATCAGGCTCTGGGAGACCTCGCGCGGCAACCCCTTCTTCGTGCTCGAGCTGGGAGCCGCGCTCCAACGACGAGGCGGCACGCTCGCGGCCGGCGACGAGCTCCCGATTCCTTCGAGCCTCGACGAGCTCCTGCACGCGCGAATCGACAGCCTCGGCCCCGAGGCGCGCGAGGTTGCGCACGCCGTCGCAGCCCTGGCCGACCCGACCGTCGCGCTCCTGGAAGCGGCGCTCGGCGCTCGCTTCGACCCGGGGCTCGCCGAGGCGCTCGACGCGAGGATTCTCGAGCTCGACGGCGAGCGACGTCAGATTCACGCATCCGCTGCTTGGCTCGGCGGTCGTCGCCCGCCAGACACCCGCGCGCCGCAGGTCCCTGCACGCACGGCTCGCCGACGTCGTCCCGTCCGCCGAGGAACGCGCTCGCCACCTCGCGCTCGCCACGGCCGAGCCCAACCGGACGTCGCCTCGACTCCTCGAGGAGGCCGCCCGAACGGCGCACGCTCGCGGGGCGCCGGCGGCGGCCGCCGAGCTCGCCGAGCAGGCGCTCCGACTTACGCCTCCATCGAGTCCCGAGCGACGCGCGTCGGCGCCTGTTCCTCGCCGCCGACGATGCACAACCGCGCGGGGGACAACGCCCGAGCAGCGGCTTTGCTCGAACAGGCGCGAGACGACGGCTGCACCGGGCGACGAGCGCGCAACCGTCGTCGCGCATCTGGCCGGCGTCCAGACGACGCCCGCGAGACGCAGTCGCGCTCTACCGCGAGGCACTCTCGGAGGCCGAAGAGCGACGATGCGCTCCAAGCCACCATTCATCTCCGCCTCGCCCGACTGATGCGTTACACCGAAGGCGTCGAGCGTGGCATCGAACACGCACGAGCTCGCCGTCCGCGCCGCCCCCGTGTCGGTGACGCTGCGCTCCGCTGCCGTGCGCTCGCCGCCTACGGCCTCATGCACTTCAACGCCGGCCGCGGCATCCCAACCGCGGAGATGGAAGAGGCACTCTCGCTCGAGCGATCCTTGGCCGAGTGGCCGCTCGACTGACGGCCCGACGGCTGTCTTCGGTGTGGCAGCTCCTCTGGTCAGCGGACGTCGACCGCGCGCGACCGCTCCTCCGCGAGGTCCGCGGTGCGTGAAAGCCCGGAACGATCCCGCAGGAGAGGCGGATGCGCTCTGGCCACCTGGGCTTGCTCGAGTGGCGGGCAGGGAACTGGGAGTTGGCCGACCGCTACATAGCCGACTCGCTGGACCTGTACACGCAGCTCGGCATTCTGAAGTGCATGCCGCCGGACGAATTTCCCGCCGCCGTGATCGCCGCCCACAGCGGCCGGATCGACGACGCGCGCGCCAGAGCGCAAGCAGCGGTCGCCCGCGCCGAGGCCGAGGGGATGTGCGTCGCCCAATCGGGCCACGGCTGGGTGCTCGGCTTCGTCGAGCTCTCGCTCGGAGACGCGACCGCAGCGCTCGGTTACCTGAGACGCTCGTACGAGCTTCACAACCCCTTCATCCTCGAGCCGGGCAGCTCCCGCACCTCGGCGACCTGCTCGAGGCGCTGATCGCGGTCGGCGAGCTCGACGAGGCCGACGATGTCCTCGCAGCGTGGGAGGAGCAGGCCGTCGAGCTCGACCGGGCCTGGGCGCTGGCGATCCTTGCCCGCTGCCGCGGGCTGCTGCTCGCAGCGCGGGGCGATCTCGAGGGCGCCTTCGCCGGCTTCGAGCGCGCGC
This sequence comes from uncultured Actinomycetes bacterium, assembly GCA_963798935.1. Lineage (GTDB taxonomy): Bacteria > Actinomycetota > Thermoleophilia > Gaiellales > Gaiellaceae > JACDAN01. Next base: position 20,958 of record CAWCVG010000035.1, on the reverse strand, counting down.
TCGCCGAGCACGCCCGCAGCACCGATCCGTTTCACCACGCGCGCACGCTGCTCGCGCTCGGACGGACGCAGCGCCGCGCGAAGAAGCGCGCCGCCGCCCGCACGACGCTCGAGGACGCTCTCGCGCGCTTCGAGCGGCTCGGCGCGCCGCTCTGGGCCGAGCAGACCCGCGCCGAGCTCACGCGGATCGGCGGGCGCGCCCCTGCGAACGGCGAGCTGACCGAGGCCGAGCGTCGGATCGCCCTGCTCGTCGCCGAGGGTCATACGAACCGAGAAGTGGCCGCGGCCCTCTTCCTGACCGTGCACTCCGTGGAGACAACGCTGACGCGTGTCTACCGCAAGCTGGAAGTGCGCTCGCGCACCGAGCTCGCGCACCTCCTCGCCGCAAACAGCTGAGGTTTCCAGCTTTCGCGGCCGGCCGCAGGCTGCCAGCGTCGTTGCCGTGCCTAGCTACCTCGTCGAGACGTACCTCGCTCACGGCAACGCCGCAGAGCGGACCGCGCGTGAAGCGAGAGCTCGGTCGGCGGCCGAGGAGCTGACGCAGGAGGGCACCGTGGTCAGCTTCCAACGGGCCTTCCACCTGCCCGCTGACGAGATCTGCTTCTTCGTCTTCGCCGCGCCGTCGAGCCGGGACGCCGCGCTCGCAGCCGAGCGGGCAGAGCTCGGCCTTATTCGCATCGTCGAAGCAATCCCAACCGGAGAGGAGAACTCCGAATGAGAAAGAGACTGATGCTGCGCACGAGTATCGGCTCGAACCAGAGTCGAGGTCGCAGAAGGATGGGAATCAGCACCGGCCTCGCCGCGCTGCTCTTGGTGCTCACTGCAGCAGTCCTCGGGGGTGGGGCCTCCACCGCGCAAGCGGGGCCACCCCAGGACGCCGTCTTGGACTGGAACCTCTACGCGGTCCAGGCACTCATCAACGCGCCAACGGCTACGCCTCCGGGCGTCGGCCAACCGCCCCCGGTGTCCGTGCTGCACCTCGGGATGGTGCAGGGCGCCGTATACGACGCCGTCAACACGATCGACGGCGGTCACGAACCATATCTCGAGGGCCTTCCGTCGGCACCCGCGTCAGCGTCCAAAGCTGCTGCGGTGGCGACGGCCGCGCACGATGTGCTCGTCGGGATGGTGATCGCGCCGGCGCTGACACCGGCGATTGTCACGAGGCTCGATGGTCACCTCGCGGACTCCCTCGCCGCAGCAACCGCCGAGGACGGCCTGTCGGCGGTGGCCGCGGGGGTCGCCGCCGGAGCGGCGGCCGCGGACGCCATGCTCGAGGAGCGGGCGAACGACGGACGCTATACGCCGTTTATCGCCTTCACGGTCGGCTCGGGCGTCGGTGACTGGCGGCCCACGCCACCCGCCAACATCAACGACCCGAACGCCTGGGTGGCTCTCGTCGATCCGTTCGTGATGAAGAGCGAGTCGCAGTTCCGGACGAAAGGCCCGACCAAGATCGGGAGCGGCGCGTACCGGAAGGAGTACGACGAGGTCAAGAACCTGGGCGGGAACGGCACGACCACGCCGACCCAGAGGACGGCCGAGCAAACCGCTACCGCGCAGTTCTTCACCGTGAGTCCTGTGGAGATGTTCAACCGCACGTTCCGCGGGCTCTCGACGAGCAAGGGACTCACGCTCGTCGAGCAGGCGCGGCTCTTCGCGATGCTGAACCTGTCCGGTGCGGATGCCGCGATCGGGTGCTGGGACGACAAGGAGTACTGGGGCTTCTGGCGTCCGATCACCGCGATCCGGCTCGGTGACACCGACGGCGATCCGAAGACGGTCGGCGATCCCGCGTGGACGTCGCTCCTCGCCTCGCCTCCGTATCCGGACCATCCATCCGGCTTCAACTGCCAGACGGGTGCCTTCATGCATGCGGCGACCGCGTTCTTCGGCAAGAGGAAGCAGGAGTTCGGCCTGACCGCGACCTTCGTTCCTCCGGGGTCGCCTCTAGGGACTCCTCCGATTACGGTAACGCGTCCCTACGAGCGCTTCACCGACGTGATCGACGACACGATCGACGCACGCGTGTGGCTGGGCATCCACTTCCGGTCGGCCGACGAGGACGGCGCCTGGATCGGGAAGAAGGTCGCCCGCTGGCTCGACAAGCACTACCTCGAGCCGGTGGACGACGATGATGATGACGACGAGGACGACGACTGACTGAGTCGACGGATTCGTGGGGGACGGGCCGCGGCTTCGCGCCGCGGCCCGTTCCTGGTGCAAGACCGATCCCTGAGCGTTTCCGCGTACACGCTGGCTCAGGGTTTCAGCCGCCGTCGAGGGAGGCCTCAAACCGTTCGCGACGGGTGTGACCGCGCCCCGGTGCGGATGCTGCGGCGCCCGGCGGCGAGTGATGTTCTCGTCGCCCGCGTGCCGTTGCAGGCGGCGACCGTCCAGACTGCGTACGACGCGTACATGGCGTCGATTCCGGACGGGCCTGAAAAGGACGGGGCAAAGCGGTACGGGTGCGGCCGCGGGCGTAGGGATGCTCGCGATGGGACCGGCGAGCAACACCAGCACCGTTCGAATGCCGTTCCAGACCGAGACCGCCCGCTTCCACACGGAGCAGACGTTCTTTCAGTTCAACCGGACGCTGCGCAACGTGGCGAATGCCCGTGGCCTCGACAACGAGCTCCAGACTCCGCGCACGCCGGCTGGCGACACTACCGCTGCAACGACAGCGACACTCAGCCTCGCGACGTGGCCGGGAGCTCTCATCCCGTCTTCATCTTCCGCAAGTATCGTGGTGGCCCTGTCGGGCCTCATCAATCAGCTCGCCCAGTTGGACGGGGCTGCTCTCGAGTGGCTCCACGCTGCGCACTGGGGCCCTGCAACTGCGGTCTTCATCGTCGCGTCGGCCTGGTGGGTGAAGTGGCCGCTCTTCGCGGTGGCAGGCGGTTGCTGCGATGCAGCGAAGCGCCGGCTTCCGGCTGCGGCGCTCGCCGCAGCTGCGGCGGCTGGGATTGCCGAAGGACTCACCGTGCTGCTGAAGCTCGCAACCGAGCGTGCACGGCCACCGCTCGCCGACCCGGCAATCCAGTCGCTCGTGTCGCTCCCGGACTCGACGTCGTTCCCCTCGGGCCATGCCGCGACGGCGTTTGCAGCCGCAACCGCCGTCGGCGTGCTCTACCCGCGGTTCAGGATTCCCCTCCTGGTGCTTGCAGGCACGGTTGCGGTGTCTCGCGTGTATCTCGGCGTGCACTTCTGGTCGGACGTGCTCGTCGGAAGCCTGCTCGGCGTTGCGATCGGCCTTGCGACGGCGTACTTCTTCCGGCAGGACCGACCAGCGCTGCCACGACCCTGGCGGAGTCTCGCACCGAGCGGAACTCGCTTCGCTCGTCCTCGTAGATCGCCGGGATAGGCACCCACGCGACGTCGACGTCGCGCACGAGCAGCGACTTCAGGTGCCGGCTCTCGGCCTCGTAGCCGTTCCCGGAGATCGGCACGTCCAGGGCGCGGCCGCGGAGGACCCGAAACCCGGACTGCGTGTCGCGGACTCGGTGCCCTGTCGTCAGCTCGAGGAGCCTTCGGCTGGTCTGGTTGGCGATCCGGCGCTTGAGCGGCATCGAGCCGAGGTCGCCGAACCGGTCGCCGATGACGAGCTCCGCGGTCGACGCCGCTTCGAGGAGATCTGGGATTGCGCTCGCGGGATGCTGGCCGTCGGCATCGATCAGCACCGCCGCGTCGGGAGGAGGCTGCTGCTCCTGCGCCGCCTCCAGCCCCGCCCGCAGCGCCGCTCCCTTTCCGCGGCGTTTCGGTAGGCGGACGAGCTCGGCGCCGAACTCCTCGGCGATCCGGTCGAGCTCGCGTGCCGTCTCCGCATCCGAGCCGTCGTCGACGATGGTGAGCCCGCCGACGTTCTCGAGCACCTCTGCGACGAGCCTGCGGTCGGGGACGTCGCCGTGGCTCGGCATCACCGCCCGGACGCGACTCGGTGCCAGGCGCCCGAGCGTCGGCCGCTCAGCCGCCGCCCGAGTCGCCGCCGTGTGGGCAAGCAGCGAGCGCCCCGCCAGCGCGCTGCCGTAGCCGAGCGCCGCGCCGGCGACGACGTCCGCCGGGAAGTGGGCGCCGAACGAGACGCGCGTGACGGCGTTCAGCGCGATGTAGGCGACCAGGATCCCTCGGAGCTGCGGCATCGCGAACCACGCGGTGGCGGCGAGCGCGGTGATGACTGCCATGTGACCGCTCGGGAACGACTCGATCGCGGCCCAGTTGTGCCCGTACGCGAGGGCGATCTCGGCCTGCTCGAACACCTCGGAGGGCCGCGGCCGGTCGAACACCGCGTACAGCGCCTGGAGCAACCCGAGGGCGAGGCCGACCGAGACCAGCTCCAGCGCGAGGAGCCGGCGGATTCGGTGCTGGCGCGTGACGAGTGCCGCGGCCACGATGAAGGCGGCGAGAAGCGCGTAGTTCCGCAGCGGGCTCTCGAGGAGCTCGAAGAGGAGCTCCGGCCCGGGGCCGAGCGCGTTGATCCAGCGGAACAGCGTCTCGTCGATCGTCTGAAGCCCTGTGCTTGCCACGAGCACTCCGGCTCCGAGGACGACTGCGTAGAGAACGGCGAGCGAGGTCGTCCAGTGGAGCGCCCAGGTGGGGCTCGGCCGGTGCGCCGGAACGCGGATCCCCGCGAGCGCCACCAGACCGAGCAGCGTGACGGTCCCGCCGAGGACGAAGAGCGCCCGGTAGCTCTCTGTGAACGCGATCAGCGCGCCGGCGAGCGGTAGCGCGACAGTCGAGCCGATCGCGCGGACGGAGAAGAACAGCGCCGTGTAGGAGCCCGCCTCGCCCTCCGGGATCATCGACGCGAGGAACGGAAAGCCGACGGTCGAGACGACCCCGAAGCCGGCCGCCGCCGCGATCAGCGCCGGCGTCGTCGCAACGAGGTTCGTGGAGAGCGGGACGGCGAGGAGTCCGCCTCCCATCAGCGCGATGCCCAGAAGGAGCAGCGGCCGGAGCAGCTCGGGCCGTTTCACGCGTCCGGCGGCGAACATCGCGGCGGCGGTGACGAGGCCGAAGGCGGCGAGGACGAGCGACGCCCGCGAGAGCGACAGGTCGAGAACCTTCTCGGCGTAGAGGACGAAGAAAGCCGGCAGGGCGGCGTACCCCATCACCCACAGCCATTCCGCGAGGAGCAGTCCGCGGACGCCCGGACGAGTTGCGACCGCGAGGTAGTAGCGGAGGGCTTGGCGCTCCTTCGGCTCGTGTCCGTCCACATGGGGCTCGGCGACGCCGAGGAGCGTAGGTACGGCCGTCAGCGGCAAGAGCAGGGCCGCGACGGCGAACGGTGCCCAGAGGGCGACGTCCGCCAGCAGACCGCCGACTGCGAGCCCGAGCAGCCCACCCGCAAGCAGAGCCAGCTCCTGCGCGCTGGTGGCCCGCGCCCGCTCGCCGCTCGAGAACAGCTCGGCGACGAGCGCGCGATGGGCGGTCGTGACCGCGTTCAGGCCGACGTAGACGGTCGCGGCGAAGACGGCGAGCGCGAGGTAGGACGACGACGAGCCGAGGGCGACGGCCACCAGGCCGCCCGCTCCGAGCAGGCTGCCGCCGAGGACGAAGGGCAGGCGCGCGCCGAGCCCGCGGGCGCGGCGCCGGTCGCTCCAGTAGCCGATCACGAGCGGGACCGCGAAGCCGGCTCCCGCGTTCACGAGCATCACGACGCCGATCAGGCCCGGCGCGTCGTCGATCCGGTCGAGGAGCACCGGGAGGTAGGTCGTCGTGACCGCCCTCGCGGTCCCGGCACCGACCGCCGCGGCCGCGAACGCGACGACGTACAGGCTCCCTCGCCCGAGGCGAGCCGAAGCAGGTGCGGCAAGAGCGTGAACGGTCATCGACTAGGCCCCACGACGTCGATTGCGCGCGGCCGGACGGCCAGCTCGACCGGTCCAGAGCGCAGGACCGTCGTGTCGGCGACGACGGGCGAGGCGCCGCGGACGGCAAGCCGAACGCGCCGGGCCGGCCGAATCCGCACACGGTCCTGGCCCAGGTGCGTTCCCCGCTTCACCCGTGCGAGCTGCATGGCCAGGCCGGCCCGGCTTCCGGCGTCGATCTCCACGACCTCGACCACGCCGTCGCCCGGATCCGCGCCCGGCGCGACCGCCAGGCGCGGGCCGAACAGCGGGAAGTTCGCGACGAAGAGCTGGTCGAGGAGCCGCGTCTCGCGCTCGACCGTCCACTTCCAGCGCGAGCGAGACGGGCTCGAAGCGGGCGAACGCGCGGATCGCCGCCGAGACTCCGGCCGCCGTGTCCGCCGAGTTGACGCCGCGATAGAGCGCGCGCGCCTGCGCCTGGAAGCCGACGCTCACCCCTTCGAGCGCCGTCATCGCAAACCCCGGGCGAGTCGACCGCGATCCCGTCGATCGGATGGGCGATTCCCTGCACGGCGAGCCGGGCGGCCGACTTCAGGTCGAGCGGGACGCCGAGCGCCCGTGCGATGTTGTTTGCCCGCCCCCGGGGGAGGAGCGCGACCTCGGGCCTGTGCCCGTGGATGTTGGCGATCGCGTGCAGCGTTCCGTCGCCGCCGACCAGCACGACGCGCCGCTCCTCCTCGGAGACGAGCTCGTCGAGCTCGCCGGGCGAGGCCGTCCAACGAGTCTCGACGGAAGCGCCGAAAGAGTGCAGCAAGTGACGACACGCGGTCGACCGTGTCCCGGCTGCCGTTGAGGCCGCTGGCATTCGCGTTCGCAACCAGCAGGAGCTTCGAGCCGGCGCCTGCAACGCGGCGAGGCGCCTTCGGGCTGACGCGCGAGCTGCTGGCCTCCGCGCACCCTCTCGCTTCTCGCGATGTCGAGCATGCTTCCCTCCAGTTAGCGCCCACTAAGTTGAACGCTCGGACCACGAGAATTCATCCGCCCCTGGGCGAATGCGGTCGTGCGAGATGTGACGCGTGGCTACCCGGCCAGATGGGCGGCGGAGGCCCCGGTCGCCAAGGGCCTCCGCCTCCTCGAACCGATGGCTACCTTCGCACCGTGAACGACCTCTTGAGGTCCGCAGTGGAGCTCGACCCGGCGTAGACGTCGATCACGCCCGGCTCCACGACGAGCTCTCCGCGGTCGTCGAAGAATCCGAAGTCGCTCTTGTCGAGCGTGAACGTGACGGTCCGGGACTGGCCCGGGCTCAGCGTCACTCGGTCGAACCCCCGCAGGCGGCGAACCGGCTGCGAGATGCTCGCCACCGGGTCGTGGATGTAGAGCTGCACGACCTCGTCACCCGCTCGGCTCCCGGTGTTCCTCACGGTCACGGACGCCTTGATGCTGCCGTGCCTCGAGACGGACGACGAGCTGAGCTGGAGGTTCGAGATCTCGAACGTCGTGTAGCTGAGCCCGTAGCCGAACTCGAAGAGCGGCGAGCAGCTCGGAATGTCACGGTGCCGCGAGTTCCACTTCACGTCCGGGTTGCAAGGCCGCCCGGTCCGCTCGTGGTTGTAGTAGATCGGCACCTGGCCGAGCCGGCGCGGGAAGGACACGGGCAGCTTGCCGCCCGGGTTCACCTTGCCGAACACGACGTCGGCCACCGCGGGCCCGGCCTGCACACCCGGGAACCACGCCTGGAGCAGCGCCGGCATGTCGCCGACGATGTCCTCGAGCGCGAGCGGGCGGCCGGTGAACAGCACGACCGCGTACGGCCTCCCGGTCGCCTTGATCGCGCGGATCAGGTCCTCCTGCTTGCCCGGCAGGTCGAGCGTGCTGCGCGCCGCGGCTTCCCCGCTCATCTCGCGGGTCTCGCCCAGCGCGAGTACGACCTGCTCGGCGGCGTTCGCCGCGGCGACTGCCTCGGCGAACCCGGCCTCGCTACCGCAACCCTCGGGATCGGTATGCGGAGGCTCGGTGTTCGAGAGCTGGCAGCCCTGGGCGTACGTCGCGCCCGGGCTTTGCTGCGCGATCCCGTCGAAGACGGTGACGACGTCGGCGTCGCGGCCGGCGCCCCACCACGGGCCGAGCATGTCGTGGCCGTTCCGGGCCAGCGGGCCGATCACGGCCGTCCTCTTCGTGGGATCGAGCGGCAGGATCCCGCCCTCGTTCTTCAGGAGCACCATCGAGCGGCTCGCGGCGTTCCTGGCAGCCGCGACCGCGTCGGGCCGCAGCATCTGCGCCTCGGCCTCTGCCGGGAGGTACGGCGCGTACGGGTTCTCGAACAGGCCGGCGCGGAACTTCACCCGCAGGATCCGGCGCACCGCGTCGTCGATCCGCTTCATCGAGATCCGGCGATCGCGGAGCAGCTGCTCGCCGAAGTCCCTGATCAGCGTGCTCGTCATCTCGGAGTCGACGCCGGACTCGAGGGCGAGCTCCGCAGCTGCGGGGCCGTCCTCGGCGACGCCGTGCCCGCACTCGCCGGTATTCGGGCATCACCGGCGGACAGGCGCGCATCTCGGCGACGGCGGTCCAGTCGCTCTCGACGAACCCGTCGAAGTTCCACTCGTCCTTGAGGATCTCGTTCATCAGGTAGTCGTTGCCGCAGCCCGGCACGCCGTTGATCGCGTTGAACGAGCACATCGCGGTGTCGGCACCGGCGTCGATCGCGGCCTTGAACGGCGGCATGTAGAGATTCCACAGCCGCTGGATGGACATGTCGGTCGTGTTGTAGTCACGGCCCGCCTCCGGCTGGCCGTAGGCCGCGAAGTGCTTGGGGCTGGCGACGAGCTTGTCCGGGGCGCTGTAGTCGCGTCCCTGGATCGCCTTCACCCGCGCGGCGCCCAGCACGGAGTTCAGATAGGGATCCTCACCGGCGGCCTCGGCGATGCGACCCCAGCGCGGCTCGTGCGAGACGTCGATCATCGGTGCATACGTCTGCTTGAGCCCGACGGCGGCCGATTCGCGCGCGCCGTACGTGTGGTCGTCGAAGGCGACCTGCGGATCGAAGCTCGCTCCGGTGGCGAGCGGAATCGGGAAGACCGTCCGGAATCCGTGGATGGTGTCGAAGGCGAAGAGCAGCGGGATCTTCAGCCGCGACTGTTCCACGGCGATCGTCTGAAGCTCCCTGATCCGCGCGGGATCGGTCACGCTCAGCACCGAGCCGAGCCCTTGCCGAACCTCTGCTTCGGTGACGAGGAAGTCCGGCAGCAGCTGGATCTGCTCCAGCTTCTCCTCCAGCGTCATCTTCGAGAGCAGGTGATTGACCCGCGACTCGATCCGGCGATCCGCCGGCTCTCGAGTGGGTCTGAGCGCCTGCTCGTCGCTCGATTGCGTCGCGGCCACCACGCCGCCCGCGGCTGCCGCAACCACCGCGAGGATCGACACGGCAGCCGCAGCTGTGAGCCTGAACCTCTTCATGGGCTTTCCCCCTGTGCGGTTACAGAAAGGCTCTACCCGGCCCGTGGCCGGGCAAACGCCCGGCGCCTAGAAGTGCTCGAGCCCGACGTAGTTCTCGGCCAGTGACGCCGCTGCGCGCTCCGAGCCGCAGACGTACGCCAGCTGGGCGAGCTGGAGCTTGACCTCGAACGGGTCCGCGTCCTCGCGCCGGTGGAGCATCGACGTCATGAACCACGAGAAGTGCTCGGCCCGCCAGACCCGCCGGAGAACCGTCGACGAGTAGCTCTCGAGCAGCGAGTCGTCGCCGTCGCGGTACCACGCCGCGAGCCTCGCGGCCAGGGCTCGCACGTCGGCGACAGCGAGGTTGAGGCCTTTCGCGCCGGTCGCCGGGACGATGTGGGCGGCGTCACCGGCGAGGAAGAGCCGGCCGTGCTGCATCGGCTCGACCACGAAGCTGCGCATCCCGGCGATCCCCTTCTCGATGATCTTCCCGGTGTTCAGCGTCCACCCCTCGAGCCCGAGCCGGCGCTCGAGCTCGTCCCAGATGCGATCGTCCGGCCAATCCCCGAGATCCTCGTCCGGCCGCACCTGGAGATAGAGGCGTGTGATGGTCGGCGTCCGCATGCTGAGCAGCGCGAAGCCGCGGTCGTGGTAGGCGTAGATCAGCTCCTCGTTCGACGGCGGCGCCTCGGCGAGGATCCCGAGCCACGCGAAGGGGTAGTCCCGCTCGAAGACCCTCAGGGCCCCGCCCGGGATGCTGTCCCGGGAGATCCCGTGGAAGCCGTCGCAGCCGGCAATGAAGTCGCACCGAAGCTCGGCCTCCTCCCCGTCGTGGCGGAAGCGGATGGCAGGCTCGTCGCCGTCGAAGCCGTCGATCCTGACGTCGGCGACCTCGAAGTGCAGCGGCCGACCCGTCTCCAGCCGGGCGTCGATCAGGTCCTTCACGACCTCCTGCTGGCCGTAGACCGTGATCCGACGCCCGCCCGTGAGCGAGGGGAAGTCGATCCGGTGGCGCTCCCCGGCGAACTGAATCTCGATCCCGTCGTGGACGAGGCCTTCGCGGTCGAGCCGCTCGCCGACTCCCATCTCCCGCAGCAGGTCGACGGTTCCCTGCTCGAGCACCCCGGCCCGGACCCGCTGCTCGACGTACTCGCGGCTCCTGTCCTCGAGGACGACGGAGTCGATCCCCTCCAGGTGGAGGAGGTGGGCGAGGACGAGGCCGGCCGGCCCGGCGCCGACGATGCCGACCTGCGTCCGCTCGGCCCTCAGCCCCAGACCTCGTGCGCCGTCTCGACGATCAGGCGCAGCTTGGCGACCTGCTCGTCGTGCGTGAGCGCGTTTCCCTCGACGGTCGAGGAGAAGCCGCATTGCGGCGAGAGGCAGAGCTGGTCGAGCGGGACGAACTTCGACGCCTCGTCGAGGCGCCGCTTCAGCTCGTCTTTCTGCTCGAGCTCGCCCCGCTTCGTCGTCACGAGCCCGAGAACGACCATCTTCCCCTCGGGGACGAACCGCAACGGCTCGAACGTGCCGGAGCGCTCGTCGTCGTATTCGAGGAAGAACCCGTCGACCTGCAGCTCGTTGAAGAGCGCCTCGGCGACGAAGTCGTAGCCGCCCTCGGCGGCCCAGGAGGAGCGGAAGTTGCCGCGGCACATGTGGGTCGTCACGCTCATGCCCTCCGGCCGGTCGGCGAGCGCCTCGTTGATGTGGCGGATGTAGTGCTCGTGCTGGTGTTCGGCGTCACCGCCGATCTCCGCGATGTACGCCCGCTGTTTCGGGTCGTTCATGTAGGCCAGGCTCGTGTCGTCGAACTGGAGGTAGGTGCAGCCGAGCTCGCCCAGCCGCCGCACCTCGTCTCTGTAGGCGGCGACCAGATCGGCCCAGAACTCGTCGAGGTCCGAGTACGCGTCCTCGCTGATCGCGGCCCGGCCGCCGCGATAGTGGACCATGCTCGGCGACGGGATCGTCAGCTTCGGGACGGTCTTCGTGGTCATCGACTTCAGCGCCTCGAAGGCGTCGCCGAAGATCGTCGTCGACAGGCCGATGCGGTCGTGCACGCTGAGCGCGGCCGTCGTGAACTCGACGTCTCCCTGCTCGTTGTGGAAGGCGACCCTGATCTGCTCGTCGGCGGGATCGATGCCGTCCAGCTGGTAGATGAAGTCCATGTGCCACGACGTCCGGCGGAACTCGCCGTCGGTCGCGGACTGAAGCCCCACCTCTTCCTGCATCCCGACGATCTCTCGGATCGCCTCGTCCTCGACCCGCCGAAGATCGTCCTTGGAGATCCGCCCGGCCGCGAAGTCCTCTCGCGCCTGCAGGAGCTCCGGCGGCCTGAGCAGGCTCCCGACATGGTCGGCCCGAAACGGTGGGCTCGTCCGCTGGCTCATGTTCCTCCCTCCTCGTCGGCCATGACCTCCCGGAAGACCGCGAAGGCGCCGTTCGCGGCCGGGACGCCGCAGTAGATCGCGCTCTGCAGCAGAACCTCGCGGATCTCGTCCCGCGTGAGGCCGTTCCGCAGCGCCGCTCGGATGTGCATCGCAAGCTCGTGCTCGCGGTTCAGTGCCACGAGCGCCATCAGCGTGATCGCGCTCCGCGTGCGCCGGTCGAGTCCGGGTCTCGCCCAGATCTCGCCCCACGCATAGCGCGTGATCAGGTCCTGGAAGTCAGCGGTGTCCGGCGTCGTGGCCTCGATCGCCGCGTCGACGTGCTCGTCGCCGAGGACTTCACGGCGGATCCTCATGCCTTCGTCGGTCATGCAACCTCCCGCATCGGGGCGGACAGATGGTCGGCAGCGGCCCGCGAGAACGACTCGGCCCGCTCCACATTGGCGAGGTGCGCGGCGCGCTCGAGGGCAACCAGCTGCGCGCGCGGGATGCGCTCGGCGAGGAGCTCGGAGTCGGCGCGCGGCACGACGGCGTCCTCGGCGCCGGCGATCACCAGCGTGTACGCCCGGATCTCCTGCAGGCGGTCGCGGAAATCCCAGCCGGAGAGCGCCTCACAGCTGCCGGCGTAGCCCTCGGCGGGGGTCGAGGCGAGCAGCGCCCGGAAGCGGGCGACGTTTTCGGGCTCGGCGTCGTCGGTGAACCACCGCGCGACCACACTGTCGGCGATGGGCTCGACTCCGGCACGGCGTACGGTCTCAGCGCGCTCCAGCCACTGAGCCGGGTCGCCGAACCTCGCCGACGTGCAGCCGAGGACAAGCCGGTCGATCCGCTCCGGCGCGTGTGCGGCGACCCACATCGCGGTCGCGCCTCCGAGCGAGAGCGCCGCAGAACGAGACCCGCTCGATGCCGAGCTCGTCCAGCAGCCCGACGAAGTCGCGGCCGAGGTCGTCCAGCGAGTACGGGCCGGGCGGAACCTCCGAGCCTCCGTGGCCGCGCTGGTCGAAGCGAAGGATGCGGAACCTCTCGGCCCAGTACGGAACGTTCTCCGTCCAGAGCTCCGTGCTCGTACCGAGCGAGCTCGGCAGCGCGAGCACCGGCGCATGCGCGTTTCCGTCCAGCCGGTAGTGGAGCCTCATGTGTGCGCGACCTCCCGGTAGCTCGCCAGCGCCCGTTCGACGAAGGCCTCGGCCGAGCCGGGATCCGGATCGCGACCGCTCTGCTCCAGGTTCGCCTGCATCCGCTCCTCGTGGACCTCGAGGCCGTCGAGCGCTCGGCGCGCTCCGTCCACCGCACCGCTCGTGTAGCCGAGAGCCCCGACCAGCGCCGGCCACTCGGCATGCCACGCGCCAAAGGCGCGCTCGTGCTCCTGGACGAGCGCGCCTGTCAGGACGCTCGCCTGGGCGCCGGCCTGTCGAGCGCACGCGACGGCGAGCACGCTGCCGACCGGATTGCGCTTGTGCGGCATGGCCGACGACGCGCCGGCATTCGCCTCCGAGACCTCGCCGACCTCGTTCTGGCTCATCAGCCCGATGTCCAGCCCGATCTTTGCGGTGACGCCCGCGGTGATCGCAAGCGCCGAGCCGAGCTCGGCAATTCGCGTCCGGTTCGTGTGCCACGGCGCGACCGGCTCGGCCAGCTCGAGCTCGCCTGCGAACAGCCGGAGCACCTCGGGACCGCTCTCACCGAGCGCCGCGACGGTTCCGGCGGCGCCCCCGAGCTGGACGGCGAGGCGCTCGTCGCGCACTCGGACCAGCGCCGTTCGCGCTTCGAGCACGGCGACAAGCCAGCCTGCGGCCTTGAGACCGAACGTGACCGCCTCCGCCTGCTGCAGCAGCGTCCTTCCGACCATCGGCGTGGCGCGATGGGCGTCCGCAAGCCGAGCACACTCCTCGGCAACAACCTGGAGCCGCTCCAGGATCAGCCCGAGCACCCGGCTCGACACGAGCATCGCCGCCGTGTCCAGGATGTCCTGGCTCGTCGCGCCGAAGTGGACGTATTCCGCGGCATCGTCCCCGACCGCCTCTCTCAGGGCACGGACGAGCGGCTCCACAGGGTTGCCCGGCGAACGGCCTTCGTCGGCGATGGCGGCAGGGTCGAACGACTCCGGCCGGCAGGCTGCGCCGATCGCTTCCCCGGCCTCGTCGGGGATGACCCCGGCGGCCACCTCCGCGCGCGCGAGCGCGGCCTCCGCCTCCAGCATGGCCGCCAGCCATGCGGAGTCTCCGAGCGCGTCGCGGGCGTCGGCGGGCACGAAGAGCCGGTCGAACATCTCAGACGGCGAAGAAGACCGTTTGCTCGTCGCCCTGGAGGCGCACGTCGAACTCGTAGCCGCCGTCCACCGTCCTCGCCACGAGCGTCGAGCCGTCGTCGAGACGGGAGAGGACGGGATCGGACGCGTTCGCCTCCTCCTCGTCCGGGAAGTACATCCGCGTGAGCACGGCCCTCAGCAGGCCCCGGGCGAACACCATCACGACCACGTGCGGGGCATCCGCCTCGCCGATGCGTCCCGGCTTGACGGTGGTGAACGAGAACCGGCCGTCGGCGTCGCACCCCGACCGGCCCCAGCCGAAGTCGTCCCGGTAGCGGCCGTCCTCGTCCGCCTGCCAGATCTCGACCATCGCGTCGGGAACCGGCTCGCCCGCGCCGTCGAGCACGCGGCCGGTCACCCGGACTGCTCCGGAGGCGCTCGGCTCGACGAGCTTCTCCGCCTGCGACGCGAAGAGCCCGAGCGTGAAGTACGGGCCGACGGTCTGTGACGGCGTCGCCGCGGGCATCAGCTCTCCATGGGCGTCTCGGCCGGCCCGCCGAGGACGACGTCGAACCGGTACCCGAGCGCCCACTCGGGCTCCGTGGTGTCGTAGTCGAACCTGCACACGAGCCGCTCCCGTGCCCGGGCATCGCGGACGGACTGAAAGATCGGGTCGAACTCGAACAGCGGATCCCCGGGGAAGTACATCTGCGTCACGAGCCGGTTCGTGAAGGCGCGGCCGAACAGCGAGAGGTGGATGTGCGCCGGGCGCCAGGCGTTGGGGTGGTTGCGCCACGGGTACGCGCCGGGCTTCACGGTCACGAAGCTGTAGCGCCCGTCGTCGTCGGTCACGCATCGTCCCGCGCCCGAGAAGTTCGGGTCGAGCGGTGCGGGATGCTGATCGACCTCGTGGAGATAGCGGCCGGCAGCGTTCGCCTGCCAGATCTCGATCAGCGACGAGCGGACCGGCCGTCCCGAGGAGTCGGTCACCCGGCCGCTGACGTTGATGCGCTCCCCGAGCGGCTCGCCCTCGTGCTGGCGCGTGAGGTCGTGGTCGAGCTCGCCGATCGACTCGTGGCCGTACGCCGGCCCGGTGAGCTCCGACAGGGTGTGCGGGAGGATCACGAGCGGGCGCTTCGGCGCCCGCAGCTCCGTCGAGCGGTAGTCGGGGTAGAGATACGGGGGCTGGCCGGCGTCCTGCCCGTCGGCGACGGTCTCGAACGAGTCGGCGATCGTTCGGCTCATCGCCGGACAGTTTCCTCGTTCGCCGGCTTCAGCGCCCGGAGAGCCTCGAGCTCCTCCGCCGTCGGCGGCTGCACCGGCCGGAGCTCGTCGGCGAGCCTGAGCCCCCACGCGGTCGCCTCGCGAGCCTCCTCCGGGGTTACGTCGGGGTAGAGCGCCGTCATCGTCAGCTCTCCGCTCTCGCGATCCGGCTCGAGCACGCCGAGGTCGGTGACGACGCACGTGACGCCGACACCTCCGCGCTGCCCGTTCGGGCGGCCCAGGCTCGTGAGGAAGTCGAGCTGCTCGACGAACGCTCTGGGCGTCTGGCGGAGCATCACGAACACCTCCTTGCACCAGGAGGCAATCTCCGGCGCGCCGCCGGCCCCGGGCAGGCGGACCTGCGGCTGGTCGTAGTCGCCGATGACGGTGCTGTTCAGGTTTCCGAATCGGTCGATCTGCGCGGCTCCGAGGAATCCGACGTCGATCCACCCGCCCTGGAGCCAGTAGCTGAAGATCTCCGGAACCGAGACCACCGTGTCCGCGGTCTCGGCGAGCTCCCCGTCGCCGATCGAGAGCGGCAGCCGGCTCGGCTTCGCGCCGATCGCTCCGCTCTCGTAGATCAGCACGCAGTCCGGTGCGTGCGTGGTGCGCGCGAGGTTCGCCGCCTGGCTCGGCAACCCGATCCCGACGAAGCAGACCGCGCCGTCCCTCAGCCGCCGGGCGGCAGCGACGGACATCATCTCGTCGGCTGTGTAGGACTCCACCTGCGTCAAACGCGGGTCGCCTCGCTCTCCCGCAGGATGCGGTGGTACTCGGCGACGTCCGTCGTGTCGAGCACGTGGGACTGCATCCAGGCGAGGAACCGGTCGCGGTCGCGGCTGATGCCGTCCCAGCTGACGTAGAACGCGTTGTCCCGGTCGTAGTACCCGTGCGAGTACGACGGGTGAGCACCGCCGGGGCACTCGCAGACGGCGGTCACCGTCCAGGCCGGCAGCTGCGTCGACCCGGGCTTCTGATCCAGCTCCTCGACGATCTCCTCCACGGTCACGATCGAGCGCTTGGCGCCGAGCACGACCTCCTTCTGCACCCCGCTGATCCCCCAGAGCTGGACGTTCCCCCGGGCGTCCGCCTGCTGCGCGTGGATGACCCCGACGTCGGGTCGGATCGCCGGGACGGCGGCGAGCCGCTCGCCCGTGAACGGGCACGTCACCCAGCCGACGTTCGTCCGCTCGGCGAGACCGGTGCCCTCGTAGCCGCGGACGAGGCCGAACGGGAAGTTCGACGCGCCGGCCGCGTAGCCGGCCGCCATCCCTGCGTGCGAGTGCTCCTCCAGCTCGAGCGGGGCGGGCCAGTCGTGCTCGACGGCATCCCGCAGCCGGTGGAGCGACCCGACCCCGGGGTTGCCGCCCCACGAGAAGACGAGCTTCTGCGCGCAGCCCATGCCGATGAGCTGGTCGTAGACGACGTCGGGCGTCATCCGGACCAGGGTCAGCCGACGCTTGCCCTGCCGGATCAGCTCGTGGCCCGCAGCGTGCGGGATCAGGTGCGTGAAGCCCTCGAGCGCGACGACGTCGCCGTCGTTGACGAGCTCTCCGACCGCCTGGTCGAGCGGAACGATCTCCGCCACTTCGAACCCCCGCGTCTAGAAGGGGAACGGGTGCGGACCGCTCTGGACGGTCACCCAGTGGATTTCGGTGAACTCGTTGATCGCAGCCGTGCCGCCGAAGCGACCGAAGCCGCTGCCCTTGACGCCGCCGAACGGCATCTGCGGCTCGTCGCCCACCGGCTGGTCGTTCACGTGGACGATCCCCGACTGGATCCTCTGGGCCAGCGCGAGCCCGCGGTCGGGATCGGACGTGATGATTCCCGCCGAGAGGCCGTAGGCGGTGTCGTTCGCACGGTCGACGGCCTCGTCGGCGTCTCCCACCACCTCGATCGACGCGACCGGCCCGAACGTCTCCTCCTGGGCGAACTCCGAGTCCCGCGGTACGTCAGTGAGGAGCGTGGCGTGGTAGACCGAGCCGTCCGCCTCGCCGCCGACGAGCACCTTCGCTCCCTTCTCGACCGCATCGTCCACGCGGCTCTTCACGGTCGAGACGGCGTCCTCGGTGATCAGCGGCCCGATGATCGTGTCCTGCTCGCCCGGATTGCCGGCCTTGAGCCCCTTCGTCTTCTCGACCAGGCGCTGGACGAAATCGTCGGCGATCGGCTTCTCCACGATGATCCTGCGCGCGGACATGCAGATCTGACCCTGGTGGAAGAACGAGCCGAACGCCGCCGCGTCCACGGCGTACTCCAGGTCGGCGTCGCCAAGGACGACGAGCGGGTTCGACCCGCCAAGCTCGAGGACGACGCGCGTGAGGTTCCGGCCGGCGGCCTCTGCGACCTTGCGACCCGTCTCGGTCGAGCCGGTGAAGTTGATCACCCGGACCGCCGGGTGCTCGGCGAACTCCTCGCCGATCGGCCCTGCCTCTCCGGGTGCGTGCGTGACGATGTTCAGCACGCCTTCGGGAAGCCCGGCCTCGGAGAAGATCTCGCCCCAGATGAGACCGCCGACGTACGGCGAGTGCTCCGACGGCTTCAGCACCACCGTGTTTCCGAGCGCGAGCGGAGCGGTGATCGCGCGGGCCGACAGGATCTGCGCCGCGTTCCACGGCGCGATCGACGCCACGACCCCGACCGGGCGTCGCAGCCCCATGGCGAACGCTCCGGTGTCGGACGGGATGATCTCGCCGGTGGGCTGGTACGGGAGCGCCGCCGCCTGCCTGAGGAGGCCGGGCGACAAAGTGCAGCTGGAACATCGCCATGCCGAAGGTGGCGCCCGTCTCGCGAGTCAGCCACGAGACGACCTCGTCTCCCCGCGCCTCCAGGATGTCCGCTGCCTTGAGAAAGATCTGCTGGCGCGCGGCGGGCGGAGTCTCCGACCAGGCGGGAAACGCCGCCGGCGGCCGCCTCGATCGCGCGGCGCGCGTCCTCGCGGGTGCCGGCCGGAACGGTGGCGACCACATCCCCGGTGAACGGGTCCGTGTCCTCGAAGGTGTTCCCTCCCTCTGCGGCTGTCCACTCCCCACCGATGTGGAGACCGCGGACGGGGCTCTCGACTGCGCTGGCCGTCATCTCAGGCTCCTCCTCGCGTTCGCAATGAGAACAACTATCCGTTTACCGAACCGCACTCTCCCATCGGCGCCGAGACCGTGTCAAGCGCTACCGACCGCGCTCGCCGGCCCTCCCGACACGCTGAGGTCGACCTCGATCGCCTCGGCCGTCCGGAGCAGCTTGGGGACGACCTCCCGGCGAAGGGCCGGCATGGTCATCCGCGTCGCATGGACCGACATGTTGAGCGAGGCGATGACCCGGCCGGAGGCGTCGCGGATCGGCACGGCAGCGGATCGGACGCCCTCCTCCAGCTCCTGGTCAACCGCTGCCCAGCCGACCTCGCGGACTTCCGTCGATCCGCTCCCTGAGCGCTGCCCGGTCGGTCACGGTCATCGCCGTCAACGGCTCGATCTCGATCCGGCCGAGCCGCTCGTCGAGCGCTTCCGGATCGAGGCCGGCCAGAAGCACGCGCCCCATCGACGTCGCATAGGCGGGGAAGCGGGTTCCGACCGCGATGATGATGGTCATGATCCGCTGCGTCGGCACGCGGGCGACGTAGACGACCTCGAGGTCGTCGAGGACGGCGACGGACGAGGACTCGTTCACCTCGGCGACGAGCGCCTCCATGTGCGGCTGGGCGACCTCCGGGAGGCTGAGCGCAGACAGATACGCATACCCGAGCTCCAGCACGCGGGGCCGCAGCGAGAACGTGTTGCCGTCTTGCCGGACGTAGCCGAGGCGGACGAGCGTCAGCAGGAACCGCCTCGCCGCCGCGCGCGTGAGGCCGGTCGCCCGCGCGACGTCGCTCAGCCGGAGCTCGGGGCTCTCGACGCCGAATGCGCGGATCACCGCCAGCCCGCGCTCGAGCGACTGGACGTAGTCCGGGTTCCGTCCATGGGTGGCCTCCATGTGAACGGATGTTCTCATACCGAACTTCCGCACCCGTGATACTGCGCGCCGTGAGCGGCGGGACGGTGCGCGACGCGACATTCGAGGTCCTCCGGAGCGCGGGGCCTGACGACGATCTTCGGCAACCCCGGCTCGACCGAGGTGCCGTTCCTCACTGACCTTCCGGACGACCTGCGCTTCGTGCTCGGCCTGCACGAGGGCTCGGTCGTCGGCCTCGCGACGGGTTGGGCGATCGGGCGAGGCGAGCCGGCCCTCGCCCTCCTCCACACCACCGCGGGCCTGGGCAATGCGGTCGGTGCGCTCGCCACTGCCCGCGTCAACCGAGCGCCGCTCGTCGTCCTCGTCGGCCAGCAGGACCGCCGCCACCTCGCCTTCGAGCCGTTCCTCGCCGGGAGGCTCCGCGGGCTCGGCGGCGAGTATCCGGTCTGGGTCGACGAGCCTGTTCGCGCGCAGGACGTTCCCGGCGCGATCGGCCGCGCGGCGCACGAGGCCCAGACGCAGCGCGGGCCGGCGCTTGTGATCGTGCCGATGGACGACTGGGGCGCCCCCGCCGACGAGGATCGGGAGGACGCGGCGCCGACGCGCGTCGTTCGCGCCGCCGCCGCCGATCCGGCCGCGGTGGAGGAGCTCGCCCGGTTCCTCGAGGAGGCGCGGGCGCCGGCGCTCGTCGTCGGCGCGGGAGCCGACGACGCCGAGTCGTGGGAAGCCCTCGTCGGCCTCGCCGAGCGGCTCGTCGCCCCGGTCTTCCAGGAGTCGTTCGGCGCGCGGGCCGGTTTCCCGCAAGACCACCGCCTCTTTGCGGGAGTGCTTCCGGCGGACCGCCCGCGGCTGCGCGAGCGGCTCGCACCCTACGACGCGATCCTGGTGGTCGGCGCGCCCGCCTTCCGTCAGTCGCCGTACGCCCCGGGCCGCTTCACGGAGCCCGGGACGAGGATCGCGGTCGTCGGTGA
Organism: uncultured Actinomycetes bacterium; assembly: GCA_963798935.1. GTDB lineage: Bacteria > Actinomycetota > Thermoleophilia > Gaiellales > Gaiellaceae > JACDAN01. The sequence continues at coordinate 906 of CAWCVG010000035.1, read as the reverse complement.
CAACGCCGACGAGGTCCAGCGCAGCCCGGCCGAGCTCGCGGTGCTCGCTCCTCCGGCCGCCGTGTGCCGGGCGCTTGCCGAACGACTTCCGCAGCGGAACGCGACGCCGCCGGAGCCGTACCGTCCGCCACCCGCCCCGGATCCTCCCGCGGCAGGGGAGCCGCTCCTGGCCGGCCACGTTCTCGCCGCGCTGGCCGAACGGCTTCCCGACGAGGCAGTCGTCGTCGAGGAGGCGCCCGTCGACCGCCCGGAGCTCCACGACCGTCTCCTCGCACGCAGGCCGCTGGGGTTCCTGAGCGCGGCGATGGGCGGGCTCGGGTTCGCGCTCGCGGGGGCGACAGGCGTCCGCATGGCCCTTCCGGACCGGCCCGTCGTCGCCGTCGTCGGCGACGGCTCGGCCCTCTACGGCATCCAGGCCCTGTGGAGCGCTGCGCACTACGGCGTCGGGCCGCTGTTCGTGATCCTGTCCAACGGCGGGTACGCGATCATGGACCGGCTCGCGGAGCGCCAAGGTGGGCGCGGGGCCTGGCCGGCTTTCGACGTCGACATCGCCGGGCTCGCCCGCGCGCAGGGCTGCGACGCGCAGCGGATCACGGAGCACGGCGAGCTCGTCCAGACGCTCGACGAGGTCATCCCGACGCTCACTCACCGAGAGCAGCCGCTGCTCCTCGACGTCGTGATCGCGCCGACGGAGACGTTCGCGCCTTGAGGCGGGGAGGACGCCGCGAAGGCGCCCTCCCCACCGACTGCGCTACGTGACGCGGAAGCTCTTCTTCGCGCCCGGGGTCGAGGACGACCAGTACCGGTAGGTCCCTCGCCGCAGGTTCAGGGTCCAGGTGCTGCGACCGCGCCCGCGGAGGCTCGTGCGCCGGTTGACGCCCGGTCCCTTGAGGACGAAGTCCCGGT
>CAWCVG010000034.1:0-123479 GCA_963798935.1 uncultured Actinomycetes bacterium | reverse complement strand
GTACCAGAAGCCCATCTGACTGGTTCCGGTAGGCGGTGACGGTTCGTGCCCTTTACCGGCGCGCAGCACGTCAGTTCGGGCTTGATGATGAGGTTGGGCGGAACTGTGTTGTTGTGGACGTTGGCCCAGACGTGATCGTGCGGGGGCGACGGCACGTCGCCCCACTTGCAGCCCGTGAAAACCTACACCAACCGAACCATGACTCACACAGCCCGTTAATGTGAACAGCTTCAAGCGGCATATCCGCGCCGACCGTATCCTCCTTCTGCTGCATAAAAGAGGTTGCCGCCGGCCGCCGGATCACCCCCGACAACGAGCTTTTGAGCGACACCGCTCCTGGCCTGGAACCCCGGAGATGGGCAGCTTTGTTTTCCAGTTTGAGGTCGTAGCCACGTATAGACCGGCGACTTAATCGTGACCGAGTTGGTGAACCGCGCGCTATCGCCCGCGTAGATCCAGTTCAGCGTCCCGTCGCTCCCGACCGGCTGCTCGGGCGGCATCACGACCCGGGACCTTTGCCTTGATCGTTCGCGTGACGTTGCCGGCGCCAGGGCCCGGTGGGGTTCGCAACCTCACCGATCGAGGTGATCGCCCACTCCCAGGTCCAGCCTGGAGCGTTTTCAAACTGCAGCGTCCCCGACCAGGTGGCCTTGCCCTCGTCGTAGTGGAGTTTCCCGTGGCAGGAGTTTACCGGCGGCGTGTCGCCCGGATAGACCGTGGTGGACGGATAGTTGGTGTTCAGGACCGCGAGCGCGTTGTTGACGCCGGCCTCCGCTAGCGCATACGCCTTCTGCCCGGCGTTGCTGTGTCGCGTGGCGCGCGCTCGCCGTCGTGTAGACCATCACGGCCGAGACCGAGATGGTCAGCACGAACAGGATTCCGATCGCCATGACGAGCGCGATTCCGCGCTCGTCTTGCAGGCGCGCGAGAATGCGCGAGCGCGCACTGATCTGGTCCAAAGGGGCATCGACTCCAACCGTCGGCGGCGGTCGGGCGTCTCGCGACCCCCAAACGGGGGGTTACGCCGCGAACGCCTTGCCGGGATCGCCCGCGAGTCGGGCGAGGAGCTCGGCGGCGCGGAGCGCCGCGCCGCCCGGCCCGCCGACGTCCGCCGGCTCTTCCGCGTCGGCCCGGAGCAGTGACTCGATCGCCCGCCAGGCGAGTGGCGCCCGTAAGAGCGTGAACGTCGTTCTCGGGAAGCGGTCGAGTGCCGTCTTCGCCCGCCACGAGGCAGCGGTCTGCACTGCGAGGCGGCGGCGCAATTCCACTGCATACGGCGTGAAATCGGCTTTGCGGCCGGCCAGGATGTCGAGCGCGTTCGCCGCCGCCAGCCGCGCGCTCAGCACCGCCTCGTAGATCCGTCGCCCGAGACCGGGTCGACGAGGCCTGCGGCGTCGCCGACGAGTGCGAGGCGTCCACGGGCGGCCGACGAGCCGGGACGCCGGAGCGGAAGCCGGTGCCCGCGGACGTCGGTGAGTTCCCGTTCGGGGATCCCGTGCTCGCGGCACAGCCGCGCAAGTGGGCTCGAAGCTGCGGTCCCTGCGAGTGCCACCCTCCCACGCCGACGTTGACGTGGTCGGCCTTGGGGAAGACCCAGCCGTAGCCGCCCGGAACCACGCCGAACTCGATCCACGCCCGGCCGGCGAACCGTTCGAGGTCGACTGCAGCGTTGCCCTCGAGCGCGACGGTGCGAAGGTGGTCGTCGAGGCCTGCCTTGCGTCCCGTCGTCCCGTTCGCGCCGCGGCGCCGATCACGACCTCGGCGTCGATCGTGTCCTCCGGCCTGAAGCCGTCGCGGAACTCCGCCCCCGCTTCGCGGGCCTGGTCGACCAGGAACGCGTCCAGCCGCCGCCGCTGCGTCATCCGGATCAGGGGCTGGGTGATTTCGCTGGTCGGCGCGGAGAGTCGAGGCATGGACGAGGAGGCTCCGCACCGCCGACCTGTACTATCTAGACAGTCTAGACAGGAGCGTTATGATCTGGCAGATTCAGATGGCCAAGCAGCGGTTCTCGGAGCTGGTCGACCGTGCGCTCTCAGAAGGGCCGCAGGTCGTCACGCGGCGGGGTCGGGAAGTCGCGGTCGTCCTCGGGATCGACGAGTACCGGCGCCTGCGCGACGGCAAGCCGGACTTCAAGCAGTTTCTGATGAACGGGCCCGACTTCGACCTGCTCGACATTCAGCGATCGACGGAACCCGCGCGTGAAGTCGATCTTTGAGCTACCTCCTCGACACAAACGTCCTTTCCGAGCTGCGTAAGAAGCCACCGGCGACCGCGGTTGCGCGCTGGGTCGAGGGCGTGAGCGAGTCGGCGCTCTTCATCAGCGCCTTGGTCGTCGGGGAGGTCCGTAAGGAATCGAGCGCATCCGACCTCGAGATCCGGTTCAGGCCCAGGTCTTCGAACAGTGGCTGGCCGGGTTGAAGCACGATTTCTCCGAGCGAATCCTCCCGCTCACTTCGACCGAGGCCGAGGCATGGGGCCGGCTCAACGCACCGACACCGTTGCCTGTGATCGATGGGCTCCAGGCCGCGACCGCATTGGTTCACGGTCTGACCTTCGTGACCAGAGACACGAGCCGCCTCGCTCAGACCGGGATCCCGCTTCTCGATCCGTGGCGTTAGGTCTCAGCCCGGCCGCTTCCCGGTCGATGCCGTGGCGAGACGGAGCTCGAAGATGTCGACGTCGTCCTCGACGACGGGGTCGATCGAGAACGGGAGCTGGCGCTCCGCCCGGACGGTGATCCCGCCGCCGCATGGCTTGTCACGCGGGAAGCGGGCCTTGTCCGTCAGAAGCACGCGAGCGCCACCCCGTGCGAGGTGGAACGCGGCCAACGAGCCGGCCGGCCCGGCTCCGACGACGAGGGCGTCCACGTGTTCCGTCGCTACTATCTCCGTTCGCCTGGGGGTGTTCCCGAGTGGCCAAAGGGGACGGGCTGTAAACCCGTTGGCTCAGCCTTCGGAGGTTCGAATCCTCCCGCCCCCACTCGAACGCCTCGCCTTCGGATCACTCCCCGGCCCTGCTCGTGACCGGCAACGGCGGCACCTCGGGCGCGCCCGGACCCGCCTCCCTCAGCCGGTAGATCCAGAAGACCGGCAGCAGCACGATCGCCGCGGCGCCGAACGCGAACGCGGTGACGCCGAGGAAGTCGAGCGCAAAGCCGCCGAGAAGCGCGAGGCCGGCGCCGAGGAGGGCGGCGACGAGGTCGTTCGCACCGAGGAGCTTGCCGCGTTCCCCCGGGGCCGTGCGGTCGGCGAGCTGGGCGGTCGCCGCGACGAACGAGACGTTCCAGCCGAGACCGAGGCCGAAGAGCAGGACGCCCGTCATCCAGACACCCTCGAACACCTGGATCCCCGCGCACGAGGCGGACATGACGATCAGGCCCGTCGCCAGCGCCCGGGTGCGGCCGACTCGGTCGATCACCGGGCCGATCACCAGCACGAGCGCGTACATCCCGAGCACGTGCGCCCCGATGATCGGGAAGATCAGGTGCTGCGCGTGCTCGCGGTGGTCGACGACCACGTACCCCGTCAGGTTCATGACGGAGACCATCACCGCCATCGAGGCGAACCCTGCGAGGAGCGCCGGGATCACGCCCGGCCTGCGGACGATCTCGGCCAGCGGCGCCGCCGGTTGCGGCGGCCCGTCCTCGGCCGGCGCGATCAGCTCGGCGATGCGCTTCGGGTCGGGCCGCACGTTCAGGGCGAGCACCAGGGCGACGAGGGACAGGACGCCCGCGCCGAGCCACGGGATCGTCAGGACGCTCGCCTCGAGCTCGTCCTTCCCGGAGAAGATCGGGCTGAAGACGGCGGGCCCGAGGATCGCTCCGACCACGGCTCCGCTGAGCACGTAGGCGATGCCGCGCGCGCGGCGCTCGGGCGGGTACATGTCGCCGGCCGCGGTGCGGGTGAGCAGCGAGACGCCGCCCGAGGATCCGATCAGGGCGAAGCCGACGATCACCGGCACGGCCTGCTCGGTCGCAGTCCCGAGTGCGGTCAGCGCGCAGCCGGTGGCGCCGCCGAGGAACCCGACGGCGATGATCGGCACCCGGCCGAATCGGTCCATCGCCCATCCGGCCGGGAGGGCCGTCAGCGCAGACGCGGTGAGGAAGATCGCCGGCCCGAGCCCGAGCAGCGCCTCGAAGCCGGTGACGAGCACGAAGGTCAGGGAGGAGACGGCGGCGACGAGCTGCAGCACCGCCGAGTTCACCGCCATCGTCGCCGCGAGCAGGATCGTGTTGCGGCGGATCGGGAGGTCGGCGGGGACCGCGCTCACCGGGAGATGATCGCAGCAGGGCCGAGGCCGGCCGCGGGCCCAATCGCCAATGCGTCCGACGCCCACCGGACGCAAGGAGACCGCGGAGGGACGCGGCTACAATCGGCCCCGCGCCCTCTTAGCTCAGTTGGTAGAGCACCTCCATGGTAAGGAGGGGGTCGACGGTTCGAGTCCGTCAGAGGGCTTCGAAAGTGCCTGCAAACTGGCACTTTGTTGTTGTCTGCCCATCAAACGCGCGGACACCTTCCGGACACATCTGCGGTACGCGCGACGCATGGCGACGCATCGCGGCGCCTTCCGACACAAGCTACCGGCAAGAGACGATTGAGTTCGATCGACGAAATCCCTGCAAAGAGGCCGCGGCCGTTATCTGAGCGGGCGCGAGACGCGACCCCTCTCTGCAGTGAGGGGATCACAACCAGACGAGTCCTTCGAGCCAGGCTCACTCGTGGCCGTCGCCCTCCTGACCTCCCATTCGGCCAGTCCGATAAACAGGACACCTCCCGCGATCGCCACGCCTCCCCATCCACGCCCCACGGCGCCCGGTTGATCCGGGAAGGCCACCGACGCGAGCCCGAAGATGATCGCCGCCGTGCCGGCGCTCCAGGCCGGGATCCTCCATCCTCGCGTCTGAAGCGCGGCAAGCAGGCCGGTCAGCACGATGGCGACGGCCATGGCGGCCATCGTCGACAAGCGCTGCACGTGGTGTGGGGGACCCTCCAGGTCTCGCGCCTGCGCTCCCATGTCCAGCGCGTAGGCGACGAGCGGGACGGCAGCAATGACCGTGATCGCGAGGAGTGTCCGGCTCAGAACGTCGCCTCTTCTGAAGAACTCCTCTCGGGCAGGATGAAGCGCGAGCAGGATCCCGATCGCAGGCAGCAGGATCAGGGCCGGGACGAGATTCTGGGAGTCGGAGGCGATCGCCGACCCGATGACCAGTGCGGGGATCACGAGGAAGGTCTGTTGGACCCCTGCGATCTTCTGCTCGGGGCGGCGGAGCTGCACGAGCAGCCCCGTCGTCAGGATGATTCCGAATAGAACGCCGTAGCCGAGATCGGTGACGGGCCCGGCAACGCCTTCGACATCCTCGAACCAGGCGATGACGAGGGACGTAAGCCCGAAGAAGGCGACACCGAAGACGGCAACGAGGATCGCAGCCCACGCCTTGAACGCGATCCCCGAGCGGCCCCTCACCCTGCGCCGTGCTCAGGCATCGCGAGCGCAAGTCCGCCACGCACCGACGGCCAGCGGCACGGCGATCCACGCCGCGATCACGGCTGCGGCGGCTCCGAGGGACATCGGAACCGCGACAGTGCCCTCCACCAGGGCCGCGGGGGCGAGCCGGTTCGTAGCCGCCTCGACGAATCCTTCACGGAGGACGCCGAGGATCCCGACCTGGAGGAGCAGGGGCACGGCGACCAGCTGCCACGCGAGCAGGATGCCGATCGAGGTTCCGCGCGAGCCGAGCAAGGAGGAGACGCCGAGCGCGAGCGCGAAGCTCGGCGCGGTCACGAGCGCGAGCCAGCCGGCGGAATGCGCGAGCACGGTTCCGCTCGGCGCCTCAGCGGTCCCGGCGAGGAGCGTCGCCGCCGTCGCCGCGACCGCGAAGGCGGCGCCCACGAGCGGGACCAGCAGCGCGACGCCGGCGGGCACGCGTGCGGCGAAGAGGGCGAGCCGCGAACGGCCGGTGACGACGAGCTCGCGAAAGACGCCGGCGCCAGGTCTCCCGCTCCGAGCGTCGTCCCGACCAGGATCGCCGCTACGGCACTGATCTGCGTGAGCAGCTCCATCGCCCCGCCGAAGTTCTCCATGCTCCCGGGCGGTCCGTGCGAGTCGGGCTTCGTTGCGTGCAGGATCACGAGGACGGTGTACGCGACCAGCATCGGCACGACCGTGAGGGCGAGCGTCGAGACGACGAGCCCGCGGCGCTTGCGGAGCTTGAGGAGCTCGGCCGTCATGAGCCGGGGCGACCAGCGAGCTCGCTTGCGTGCGGACGGATGCTCTGCGGCGACAGTGGTCGTGCTCATGCTGCTTCCTCCAGTCGGGATGTGATCTCCAGAAAGCGCCGCTCGAGTGACATGCGCGCCGGCTCGAAGCGTCGAATCGCGAGGCCGGCCAAGAAGATGCGGCGGCCGACATCGTCAGACGCGGCCTCCGCTTCCGCGTCGGTCCGCAGCCGTACGCGGATCCCGTCCGCTGCGGGCGACGCCGACGCGACCGCGCGATGGTCGGCGAGGATCGCGAGCGCGCCGCCCGTCGTCGCTCGTGGCGATCAGGATCGACTGCTCGCCGCCCGCGGCCAGCTCCGCGATCGAGCCCTGCATGACCACGCGTCCCCGGTCGACGATCGCGACCTGATCGCAGATCTTCTCGACCTCGTCGAGGAGGTGGGAGGAGAGGAGTACCGTTCGGCCTTCCGTGACGAACCCCCTGATCATGTCGCGGAACTCGTGGATGCCGGCCGGGTCGAGCCCGTTCGTTGGCTCGTCGAGGATCAACAGCTCGGGGTCGGCGAGCAGGCTGCGAGCGACGCCGAGTCGCTGGCGCATGCCGAGCGAGTAGCGCTTCACGCGCTCGTCCGCCCGGTTGGCGAGCCCGACGCGGGCCAGCGCTCCCTCGATCCGGTCGTGCGCCTCCGGCTCGCGCGCGGCCGCGATCACCGTCAGGTTCTCGCGCCCGGTCAGGTGACCGTGAAAGCGCGGCTCCTCGACGATCGCGCCGACGCGTGCGAGCGCCAGCGCCCGCTCGGACGGCACCGGACGCCCGAGCAGGCGCATCGTCCCGGCTGTGGCATCGGTGAGGCCGAGCAGCATCCGGATCAGCGTCGTCTTGCCGGCGCCGTTCGGTCCCGAGATAGCCGAAGGCGGAGCCGCGCGGGACGTGCAGGTCGACACGATCGACGGCGACCCGCTCGCCGAAGCGCTTCGTCAAGCCCGATGTCTCGACGACGTAAGGCATGGTCATCAGGCCGAGCTCCAGCCCAGCGTTCGGCGGCCTACCGACCCCGATCTCAACGGCCGAATCAGCACCAGCCCCACACCGATCCAGGCCGCGTCGAACAGGAAGAGGCCGACGTCGTGGACGGGCGCCGGGGTGACGATAGTGACGATCGCCATGGCTCCTGCCACGAGCAACGGCGCACCCACGGGGCGCTGAAGCCCTGTCCGCATCATCGAGACCCCCGCCGTGAGGCTTCCCCCGATCAGGAGCAGGAAGCCGAGCGCGTAGAGAAAGAATGCCGCATCGACTGCATCCCCCGTGGCGGCGGCCGTTGCGAAGTACACAGCCGCGAAGAGCGCGTGGAACACCGCGCCGGCGGCCGCGACACGTAGCCCGTTGTGACCGGCTCGCGTGAGCTCGCCCCGCCTACGGTGAAGCGTGCTGAGCCCGCGCAGCGCGACGACGAGCGCCACGGCTCCAACGCCGTAGGCGGCGATGTAGACGAGGCCGAGACCGAGGCGGACGATCTCACCGTCCTTCTCCCCGGGGAGCAGGAACTCGCTAAACAGGTTCGAGAGGAAGAGCAGGACGCCGGCCGTGATCGCGGCTGTGCTGATCCACAGCACGTTTCGCTCCGAGGTCGACTTCATGGTTGCACCGGGACCGGTTCGGCGTGGAACCGGACGCCGCTCGGCCGGACGGTGAGGACGACGCTTGCGAGCAGCACCCAGAGCAGGAAGAGCAGGAAGGCGGGTCCGAACTCCGCGTCGAGGAACATTCCGTTGACGATGAGCAGCGGGGCCGCGACGGCGGCGAGCCAGCCCAGCCAGCGGGGTAGCGCATGCCGCTTGAGGGTCACGATCGCGATCGCCGCGAGCATCACGCCGTCGGCAGCATCTGGCGATGAAGGAGGCCTCGTTGATCCGTTCGAGCGCCTTGTGAGTCGCAGTCGCGTCCCCGAAGTCGCGCGCAGCCCAGCCAGGGGCGATGCTGGCGAGCTTCATGGTGACACCAACCAGCCCAGCGCCGAACGCTGTCGCCGAGAGCCAGCCACCTGGGCCCTCTGCGTCGCGCAACACGCTCCAGAGGTAGCCCAGGAACGGGATGAAGAGAAGGAGCCCGATCAGCTCCCCGCGATTACGGTGATGCGTCGCTCCCTGTCGTTGAGAGTCCGAAGATCAACGCGACGGAGACGGCACCGCTTACTGCTCCGAGCCGCGGCAGGATCTGCTCGTGCATTTCCAACCTCCTTTAGATTTCGACTGCCTCGACGCTACGGCCCCTCGGCCCGCGTGTCGTCGGCCCGAATCCGGATTGGAGGGTCGGCCGCAGGGGGATCGTGGCCTCTTCGGGTCATCACTCGGGCGGATGCGGGTCGGGAACGTGCGCGCTACCGTCCCTGCATGAGCGCACGCCGCTGGGCGGCATCGCGTGCGGGCGATCTTCTTGACGCTCTGCTCGCGCTCGCCCTGGCGGTGACGGCGCAGTATGAGATCTGGGTCCGGCCGCTCTTCGACGACGGCATCCCGGGCCCGCGGCTCCCGAACGCCCTGCTCCTGCTCCTGATCACCGTTCCGCTCGCCTGGCGGCGGCGAGCGCCGACCGCTCGTCTTTGCGCTCGTGCTCGCCTCGGTCGGGCTCCAGGTCTCGCTGATCGACCGGGCGCACTCGGACCAGCCGCCGTTCCAGCACTGGATCGCGCTGCTCGTCGTCTTCTACTCCCTCGGCGCGCACGCCGAGCGTCGTCGCGCGCTCGTGGCGGGCGCGCTCGGCGGCGTGTCTTCCTCGCCGCCGATCTCGTCGACCTCCTCACGGGCGGGGCCGGGATCGAAGACACCGTGCCGGCCTGGTTCATGCTTGCCGCCGCCTACGGAGTCGGCTTCGCTCTCCGGGGGCAGCGGACCCAGTCGACGCGTCTCGCGCAGCGCGCCGAGCGCCTGGAGCGGGAGCGCGAGCAGAAGGCCCGGCTCGCGGTCGCCGAGGAGCGAGTCCGGATCGCCCGCGAGCTGCACGACATCGTCGCGCATGCGATCAGCGTGATCGTGGTGCAGGCGCAGGCGGGGCAGCGCGTACTCGAGGGCGAGCAGGCATCCGCGCGCGAGGCGCTCGGCTCGATCGAGACGACCGGCCGTCAGGCTCTCGTCGAGATGCGCAGGCTCCTGGGGGTAGCTCCGCAAAGAGGACCGCGAGCTCGCGCTGGCCCCCCGGCCGAGCCTTGCGCACCTCGACGTCCTCGCCGAAGGGATGCGTGAGGCGGGTCTCCCGGTCGAGCTTCACGTCGAAGGAGAGGTGAAGCAGCTTCCACCGGGCGTCGACCTATCCGCCTACCGGATCGTGCAGGAAGCGCTCACGAACGCGCTCAAGCACGCCGGACCGGCCTCCGCACGGGTCGTCATTCGCTATCGGCCGGAGGAGGTCGAGCTCGAGATCAGCGACGACGGGCTCGGCCGCGCCGAGGGTCGCGAAGACGGGCACGGTCTCGTCGGGATGCGCGAGCGCGCCGCCCTCATCGGCGGCAACGTCGAAAGCGGAAGGAACGGTGGGCCGGGCTACACGGTCCGCGCGCGGCTGCCCGCGTGACCATCAAGGTCCTGATCGCCGACGACCAAGCGCTCGTCCGCACCGGCTTTCGCAAGATCCTCGAGTCCGAGCCCGACCTGGAGGTCGTCGGCGAAGCCGGGGACGGTGGCGAGGCAGTCGAGGCCGGCCTTCTCCTTCGTCCTGACGTCGTGCTGATGGACATCCGGATGCCCCGGCTCGACGGCCTCGAGGCAACGCGGCGGCTCGCTGGCAAGACACGGGTTCTCGTCCTCACGACGTTCGACCTGAACGAGTACGTCTACGAAGCGCTGCGCGCGGGCGCGAGCGGTTTCCTGCTCAAGGACGCTCCCGCCGACCAGCTCGTGACCGCCATCCGCGTCGTCGCCGCGGGCGAGGCGCTCCTTGCCCCGTCGATCACCAGGCGCCTGATCGAGGAGTTCGCGCGTCGTCCGCGCTCGAATGCCCGACCGGGACAGCTCGAGGCGCTAAGCCCGCGCGAGCTCGAGGTGCTCCGGCTCGTCGCCCGAGGCCTCTCGAATGCCGAGATCGCGGCTGAGCTGTACGTCGGCGACGCGACGGTGAAGACGCACGTCTCGCGGATCCTCCAGAAGCTGACCCTGCGCGATCGGGTGCAGGCGGTCGTGCTTGCGTACGAGTCAGGTCTCCTGCAGCCGGGCGAAGCCGACAGCGTCCAAACTTCAGTCGACCGGTAGCCCTCGTCCCCGACCCGGGCCTACCGTTGTCCTCTTCGTCAACGCCCCGCGGACACGAAACGGACACATCAGAAACGACACGCGCGACGTCTCGCGACGCATCTCCGCCGCCTGCAACAGCCCGATTTCCAGGAGAAAGTGTGTCGCGAGTGATCGTGCGTGTACGGTCGTGACGCCCGAAACCTCCATGGTAAGGAGGGGGTCGACGGTTCGAGTCCGTCAGAGGGCTCTGCAAAATCCGTGCTCACCAGGGGTTTTTCCGTTCAATCAGACTTGCAAATTGTCCAGCTTGCGGTGGGTATGGAGCCCTTTATGGAGCCTTCAGAACCTAAAACGCCGCTCTGGGACGGCGCGTCTCGATCACCTCGCGGTCGTCGGTCGCGCCCGGAATCACGGTGATGCGCCCCGCGAACCCATCGAGCTTCGCCACGCTCGCGGCTCGGCAGACGCCGACCACCTCGTAGCCGCGATCCAGCGAGTGCTGGATCATGTACTGCCCCAGCTTCCCGGAGGCTCCAACGATGCACACCTTCATCGGTAACTCCCCTCGACCGGCTGTCGCCTACCCCACCTCAGGGGCAGGTTGGGAGGGGTCTCCTCGGGCTTGAGAGGTGATGGCTCGACGCGGAGGATGCGCGCGGCCCAGTCGGGCAGCCACCAGTTCCAGCGGCCGAAGAGGGCGACGGCGGCGGGGCGAGGACGCCGCGGATGATCGTGGCGTCGATCAGGATGCCGAGCGCCGAGCGCGGTGGCGAAGATCTTGGCCTCGGTGCCCGGCTGGAGTGCGAACGCGACGAAGGCGAGGAAGAGGATCAGCGCCGCGCTCGTGACGAGCCGGCCGGTTCGGCCGATCCCCTCGACGATGGCGGTCTCGGTCGAGCCGGTGCGGTCGTACGCCTCCCGCATCCGGCTGATGATGAAGACCTGGTAGTCCATCGAGATGCCGAAGAGGAAGGCGAAGATGACGACCGGCAGCTCGACGTTGATCGCCTGCGTCGCCTCGATCCCCCAGATCGCCTCGGAGCCGAAGCCCTTCTGGTAGACGAGCACGATCAGCCCCCAGGCGGCGGCGACGGAGAGCAGGTTCAGGAGGACGGCCTTCAGCGGCAGGACCAGCGAGCGGAACGCGCGCGCGAGCAGGATGAAGGTGAGGATCGAGATCAGCGCGACCATCAGCGGGAAGTTGCCGTAGACGGCCTCGAGGAAGTCCGCACCCTGCGCCGCCTCGCCACCGATCGTCACCTCGGCCGGCAGCGCCTCCGCGTCGGCGCGCAGGCGGTCGAGCGTCTCCCGGCCCGCCGGCGAGTTCCCATCCGCAGTCGGGAACACAACGACGATCGCCGTCCCGTCGCGCCGCCACTCGGCCGGTGCTGCGGCGCTGCGGACACCGTCGACCTGCGCGAACGCCTGCGCGACAGCGCCGGGGTCGCCTGAGCGAACGAGCGCGTCGAAGGGCGAGAGCGGCCCGGTGCCGATGCCGGAGCCCTCCAGGTTCTCGAGGCCGGAGCGAGCAGGCCCCTCCTTCGAGAGCGAGGCAGCGAGCGGGTTCCCGAGCTGGATGTTCGCGGCCGCGACCACCAGCGCAACCAGCACGGCGGTCGAGGCGACTGCTGCGGGCCAGCGGTAGCGCACGATCAGACGCGCCCAGGCCGACCAGCCACGGCTGGCCTGCGCGTCGCGTCGGTTCCGAGGCCAGTCGAACCTCGGCCCGATCGTCGCCAGCACGACCGGCAGCAGCGTGACGGCGACAACGACGCTGACCAGCGCGATCATCAGCCCGGCGATGCCGATGCTGCGCATGAACGGCACCGGCAGAACGAGCAGCGCGAGCAACGAGATCGCGACGGTGGTGCCGCTGAAGACGACCGCGGTACCGGCGTGCTGCATCGCGTTCCGCACCGCCATCTCGTTCGTCACGTCCGGCCGCTGGCGTTCCTCCCGCCATCGGACGACGACGAGGAGCGCGTAGTCGATCGCGATCCCGAGCCCGATCAGGGCGACGAGGAACTGGACGATCACCGAGACGTCGGTCACGCTCGCGAGCGGCCAGACCAGTAGGAACGTCGTCGGGATCGCGACGAGCGCCATCAACAGCGGCACGAACGCCATGAACGAGCGGAAGACGAACGCGAGGACGAGCAGCGCGCCCAGCGCGGCCACAAGCGTCCCCAGTACGACGCCGGCGCCGTCGCCCTCGTTGTCCCCGGCGGAGGCGCGGAGCGCGTCGAGCCCCGTCACCTCGACCGCCGATCCGCCGACGGTGACGCCCGCCAGCGCGGCTTGCGCGGCGCGGGCCTCCTCCTGGCCGGGGTCGACCCCACCCTTGGCCGGGATGTAGACGAGCGCGAAGGTGGTGCGGCCATCGTCGGAGACGAACGCCCGGTCGCCGGTCGAGGCGAACGAGGCGCTCATCGACTCCGGCAGCGCCGCCTCCACCTTCGCCAGCGCCGCATCGAGCTCCGCGCGGACGCCGGGCGAATCGACCGTCTTCCCCTCCGGGAGGGTCACCACGGGCACGATCGGCGCGACGTCGCCGCCTGCGCCGTAGATCTCGCGCGAGCTCCTTGTTCGTCTCGAAGCCCTCACGTCCAGGAATGTTGAACTGCTGCGACAACGAGCTGCCCGCCGGCCCAAGCGCAGCGACGGCAGCGATCCATACCACCAACCAGAGACCGAGAACGAGTCGCTTGTGGCTCAGAACCCAATCGGTCAGCGCGGCCATCGAGCCGCTCCCTGAGCCGCCCACGCTGTGCCTGCTCCGACCCTTCATCGTGACCCCTCCTTACCGACGGAACATCGACGCGAGGAGCAGGCCGGTTACGAGCGCGTACAGGAGCACGCCGCTGGCGCCGAAGTTCGTGAACCGCTCGTCGATGTTCGCCGAGATCACGTAGGAGCTAATCAGCCAGGCGAGCGCCCAGGTTGGCGGGTTCGCTACCGCCCACCACGCCGCGCCCGCGAAGCCCTGCCGGGCGAGCACGAGCGCCTGCAGCCCTCCCACGACGAGGCCGGTGACGGCGCCCATGAGCATGAGCTCGCCTCGATCGACGCCGTAGTCGACGAGTGCCGCGCCGATCGCGAGACCAATGCTCAGGCCGAGGCTCGTCGCGGCGATCCAGATCCACGCGATGAACTGCCTGAGTGCAAGCCATTGCGCGGTTCCGACCACCGCCCCCGCGATCAGGCCACCGGCGATCGCCGCGCCGACGGAGTCGACCCCGCCGACGATGATGTTCGCCGCGTAGCCGCCGATCGGAAACCCGAGCAAGGCGGCGAGCGGCCACGCCCAGACGCGAGGCCGGCTGACCGTTCCCGCCGTCGCCGGCTGGGGGCTGGTGTGTGACAAGGAGGTCATCGTTTCCTTCTAGTGAGCCCAGTGAGTCTCACGCCGTCGAGCGCCGTTATCTCGCCGAAGTGTTTCGCGACGCCGGCGAACTCGATCATCGGACCTTACTGGCCCGCGTCGTGCGGCCGTTCTCGAAGAGCAGGAAGCCGGTGACCTTGCCGTGGGCGAGCTGGAAGGTGATCCGGATCGGGGTCTCCGCGTACTTGACGAAGAAGCGCGTCGTCGTCTCAGCGAACAGCCGCGTGCTTCCTTCCTGCGGGACGTGGACGTTCAGTCCCTGCGCGGAGCGGGCGATCCGTACCTTGGTGCCTGTGAGCTCGTAGAGGCCGACGTAGCGCTGGAGCAGCTTGCCCGGCAGGGCGATCGCCGTTGGCTCGATCCGGGCCGGCGTCAGCGGGAGACGCTTGTCGAGCAGGTGGAAGCCGGGGTCGTCGACGCTCTCCCGCCGCGAGTTGCTGAGCACCACGATCGCGGTTCCGGTCGCCTGGTTGACTCCGAGGAAGGTGGAGAACCCGCCCGTGCCGCCGTTGTGCCACGCGATCTCGCCGAGCGTGAACCAGTTGAGCCCGAGCTGCGACCTCGCGTCGACCGGCCGGCGCGGGGCGCGAGCGGCCGCCATCGCCTGGTGGAGCGGGCTTGCCTGACTGTCGAGGTTGGCCTGGGCGAACCTGAGCATGTCATCGATCGAGGAGCGCAGCGACACATCTGCGGGGGACTCGCGACGCACCGGCGACGTCTCGCGGCTTCTTCCGCAGAGAGGAGGGGGCCAAGGTTGGCCGCGCCGCGACGAATACCGATCGCACGAGCAGCCGGCTAGGACCAAGGGGGAAGGCCCGCAAGCGCGGGCCTTCATTACATCGAACGTTCTGGCGGCGACGTTTTACGCGATCGCTCGGCTGCTGGCGTGGCCGTGTTCGTCGAACGACAGCCGGTAGCGCAAGTCGTCCCCGCGGAGCAGGTTGAAGAACCGGCGGCGACCCCTGATCAAGAGCACCGCCTGCGTGTCGTTGTGAGACTCGACTCGGTAGCCCTGCGTGCGTTTCTCTTGGAGTGTCCGCTCGATCTCTTGGTTCCTGGTTAGAAGTGCTTCGGCCATGACGGCCTCCCTCTATGGGGTCGGCCTCGCTGGGCCGTTAACTCAGCAAAGCGATGTGCAGAACAACGTACTCGGGACTGGGGAGGCCCCGCGGTGCGGGCCTCCCCTTGCTGCGGTCGGGGTTACGCGCGGACGAATCCGTTCGTTTTCACGAATGTTTTCTCCACGATCACGTCGCCGCCCGTGACCTTGGGCGGATTCGGAAGTGCCCGCTCCAACTTCTCCTCGCGCACCCAGGTGGCTACGACGCGGGTCGACTCGTCGGCCTGCGCCGACGTGTCGAAGAAGGAGATGGAGCTCATGACGCCCTTGTCGGCCTCGATGAGGTGGTAACTCTTGAAGCCAGGCATCTCGCTCAGGCGCGGCAGAAGGCTCTCGCCGACTTTCTTGGTCAGCTCCTCCGTGCGATCCTGGTCGATGCCCTCGTACCGTCGGATGGTGGCATGCATCTGGTGCTCCTCACTGTCACGATTCAGGCTGAAGAGCCTGCCGGTTGAGCTCTCCTTGATGCGCTTGGGCCCGGTGTGACAGTCGAAAGAGGAGAATCCTCGGAGCCTCGACGGCTTCCGTCTGGGTCTTCGCGCACCACGCACTGTAGCAGATTTCTTGACAACGTAGCTTTACGGAGTTACGTTTTCATACGTTATCAATGTAAGCGCTGAGGCAATGTGCCCTTCTCCGTGACTCTGGAGCGCGTTCCGGATCGGGAGCTCGGCCCACTTCTGATTCAGCTCGCGCAGGCGGGCTTCGACAATCCGATCATCAAGCCTGTTGATGCCGATGGCACAGATGGGAAAGGCGTCGCCCCTGCTCGTGGGCCGAGGGCGGCGGATCTCGCCGAGGATTGGGGGCTCGTGCAGGAGCGGGAGGGCCAGTCGTATCAGTGGCCGGAAGAGCGCGAGCGCTATTCGCGCTACCGCGTGTTCATGGGTGTGACGCGCGCCGAAGGCGCGGTTCATATCGGTCTTGGCGAGACGATTCGCAAGAACAAGTGGGGGCGCGACCGAAAGTACGTCGTCGCCTTCCTGAGCAGTGGATCCCCGCACCGGCCGCTAGCCGAGTTCGTCGCAGCTGACGACTACGAGGAGACACGCGACCTCGTCGCAGTCATCCGTGGGAGCGACGGCGGGCGGCGTATGTACGGCGCCGGCGACGCCCTTCCCCGGGTCTACACGGAAGGCTTTCGGACTCAGCTGTACAGCGAGCGGGTCGTCTATCCGGGCGTCTGGAACAAGATCGTCGTCGTCGCGCGCGAAGACGAGGACGCGACGATGCTCAACCACGCGCTGATCCAGGGTCGGCGGCGGCACCCGACGTAGGCGCAAGCCGGTGACGCGAAGCGACAGGACGTGGCCAGGTGCGAACGAAAGGTCGCGCTTATACGAGTCCATCAGGAGGTGGAGCGATGAAGGGCAGAAGAGTCTGGGAGATCGGCGGGTTCGTCTCGGGCGCAGTGCTGATCGTGTTCGGCGCCGTCGCCCTCTACATGGGGATCAACGGGTACCAGACGGTCGGCGACGAGCTCGGCAAGGAGTTCATCGTGGGCGGATCGGACATGACGCCTGCTGAGATCCAGAAGGCAGCCAGCGAGGCCGGGCTTCCCGCCACCATCGAGCTGCCGTCTTGCGACGTCGTCGATCAAGCGATCGACACCGGCGCCGAGGCACGCTGCTTCGCTCAGTACATGCGCGTCCACGCGCTCGAGGCGTCAGACGGTCTGAGCTACGCGCAGATGGGGCGCTTTCAGTCGGCAGCGGAGCCCGATGATCCAGCGGGCACGAGCGACGAAGCGGCGGCCGCCAAAGACGAAAGCGGCGAGCCGATCTCGAACGGGGCCAGAAACATCTGGATCAACGAGACCGCCCTCGCGACCGGGCTGAACGTCTCGTACATGGCTGAGCAGATCTCGATCTTCGGCATCGTCGTCGGGGTCGCGTTGATCCTGACGGGAATCGGCCTCGTCATCCTCGCGTTCGCGGTCTTCGGCCGGTACGGGCCCAGGACGGAGGCGCTCGGCACGTAAAAAGCGGCGGCCAAGAGCTGGTCCGGGAGCCGGGCCAGGTGGCAGGCCTGAAGTTCATGCGGACTGGCTCGAGCCCTCGGCGGGCTCTGAGAGCCGAGTCGGCTGACCGCTGCTTCACCGCTCATAACATGTGCGAGACACCGAGTGTCGGAAAGGAGCAATCCAATGACGGATCGCAGCGACGAGGTCGAGGGAGCCCAAGTGCCGCCTCGCAGCGGTGACGTGACCGGACGCGTCGCGGTGGTCGCCAAGCTCCGCCCAGACTCCCGCGGGCAAGCGAGTGAGATCCTGGCCGGGGGCGCGCCTTACGTACTTGGCGAGACCGGCTTTCGTCGGCACAGCGTCTTCCTCAGCACAGAGACCGTGGTCTTCGTCTTCGAGGGCTCAGGCATCGAAGGGCTTGTCCGCGACCTCGTCAACGACCCGGTCCGCTCGGCCGCGTTCAGCATCTGGGGGCCGCTCCTCGAAGGGACGCCCGTGCTTGCGCGGGAGGAGTTCTACTGGGAGGCCGGCAAGCCCGACAAGACACCCCGCGGCCGCCAATAAGCGAACAGCAATCGCGCCTCGAACGCCGGCCTTCGGCACTCTCGTCAATCGCCGCGCACTCGCCCGCCTCTTGCGCGTTCACGCCGACGCTGCTTGATGCAGTCGCCCTTCGCGGTCTGCTCCCGAGGTGGCGTCGCGGTCGCGGGGAGGGCCGCCATGCCAATCGAGACACAGCGCCGTGGCGTCATCGCGTAGCTGGCCGCCGCTTGTCTCAAGAACCGCCTGGGTGAGTTGCTGCACCGCCTCGCGGGCGTGCATGTTCATGCTTGCGGTCAGGATGGCCGCGATGTTCATCCGGGAGGCGTCGCGCTCCAGCATGCCGTCAGTCACGAACATCAGCCGGTCGCCCACCTCCAATGGGAGCGCTTGCACCCGGTAGCCGCGACCGGACACCAGCCCGAACGGGCGGTCAGCCTCCAGACGAAGCTGCTCGAACTTCCCGCCCCGAAGCCGGAGCGGCGGGGGATGGCCGGCGTTGACGATGCCCGCCGTCGCCGTCGCCAGGTCAATCCGCACGAGCAGGCCGGTAACGAATTGGCCTTCGCCCGCCTGCTCGGCCAGCGCATCGTTCGCCAGCCGCGCCTGCTCGGCCAGCTCAACCCCCCGCCGGCGGGCGTTGCGTAGGCCCCCGACCAACACGGTGGCCAACAGGGCAGCGTCCATCGTGTGGCCCATCGCGTCGGTCATCGACAAATGCAACGTGTCGCGCTCCAGCGAAAAATCGAAAGTGTCACCCCCGACCTCACCCGCCGGCTGCAGCCAGGCGGCGAGAGTGAACTGTCCGGCCTCGCACGTAAAGGCGCCAGGCAACAGCCGGTGCTGGATCTCCGCCGCCAACGACAACGGAACCGAGCGCTGTCCCCACTCGAAGAGATCGGTATACCGGCGGTTCGCAATCACCACGTACGCCAAGAAGTGCGCCGCAAGAGCGACATCGGCCACCGTCTGCTCAGCCGGGAAATCATCCAGGCCCAACTCCAGAACACCGACCGCTTCACCGCGGCTGGTCACCGGCGCGAACAAGCGAGCGCCGCCATCCTCGACGATCACCTCGACGGCCTGGGCGGCTAACGCCTGCCCGTGCGGCGTCCCAACCAACGGCACCCGTTCCGCAGTCTCCTTCCCCTGCAATCGCATTTCCCTCGTCCCGCCCGAGTGGCCAAGTCGGATCAGCGACCGCCCACTGAAGTCGGCGATCAGGAAACTGACCTCGCGGGCACCGATCGCCTCCGCCAGCGCGGCGGCGAGCACATCGACCGCCGCGACCGGCGGCGCCGCCTCGACCGCCGCCAGCAACGAATTCAGGTTCAGCGGTGAGTGGCGACCCTCACCCATCTCGCCTAGCTCGCGCAAGCCCGCGGCCGCTGTCCGGTGCCGGTGATCGCCATCGTCCGATTCTCCCATGGTGAGTTCGATCGCCGACCTGGGCGCTGCGGTCAGCCAGCGACCGTCTTGCGTTCGCGCGCGAAGAGAGGGATTGGTTCGGCTGCGAGCCCTACCGCGGATTCCCCGGCTCCACCGCCCGAAGCTCTATTCCGTGGGAGCGAGCTCGTCGAGCCGCAGCACGAGCTCCTCGATCTCGGCTGAGCGCGCTTCAGCGATGCCTCGTTCCGTCGCGATGACGCGGAAGCCGCACTTCTCGAGGACGCGGCGCGACGCAACGTTGTCGGACGCAACGCGGGCGCGGAGCGGCCGCGAACGATCAACAGCCAAGAACGCAGTGAGCGCATCGGTCGCGATCCCCTTGCCCCAGTAGGAGCGGCCGATCCAGTACGTCACCTCGCGCTCGCCGGACTCGCCCCAGGAGCCGATCGTTCCGGCGACGTCGTCGTCGACGACGATGACTCTGTTGAGCACCGTCTTGTCGGCTCGTAGCCTCGACCAGCGGCGCTCGAATGCGTCCCGGTCCATGTGGTCGGGCGCCGTAAAGGCGGCCATGTGTACGGCGACCGGATCCGCCCACTGCTCGAACAGCAGCGGCAGATCCTCGTCCCGTAGCTCCCGCAACGTGAGCAGCATTCAGACGGAGTCTTGCCGATCGCAGACCACCGTCGGTTGGGTCGGCCAAAAGGTCTGCGCGACTCGCGTGGGCCAGTATCTGGGAATGTCCCCTGACGGCTGGGGCGAACGATGATCTGGGCGCCTCTGCTGAGTCTTCTCAACGGAAGCACTACGCCTACACCGAGAGCGAAGGAGCACGCATGAGGTTTCTTCTCACGTCCGCCGGCATCACCAACACGACCATCCACAACGCGCTGGTCGACCTCCTGGGCAAACCGATTGCCGAGTCCAGCGCCCTCTGCATCCCCACCGGGGTGCAGCCCTTCCCCGGCGGACCTTCACACGTCTACCGGTTCATCAACGGATCAGCTCCCGGCCCCATGTGCGAATTGGGTTGGAAGTCGTTGGGAGTGCTGGAGCTGACCGCGCTGCCCAGCATCAAAGATGAGTATTGGATCCCTGAGGTCCAGGAGACTGACGCTCTGCTGGTTTGGGGCGGCAGTCCCTTGTATCTGTGCTACTGGATGCGGCAGTCCGGACTGGCCGACCTCTTGCCGTCGCTGGGACGCGAGACGGTCTACGTCGGCACGAGCGGCGGTGCCATGGTCGCGACTCCCGACTTCGGAGGAGAGACCTACGACGAAAGTGATCCGCTCACGGGCAGCGATAGAGCGCTGGGACTGGTTGATTTCTCGTTGTTTCCGCACCTGGAGCGCGAGGACATGCCGGACACTTCCCTGGCCAACATAGAAAGATGGGCCGCCGGGATACCAGTGCCGGCGTATGCGATCGACGATCAGACCGCCATAAAGGTGGTCGACGGCACCGTCGAAGTCGTCTCCGAGGGGGACTGGAAGCTGTTCACTCCCAGCCCGGAAGCAAGCGAATCGGGCTAGGAGACAACGCGCGCTCGGCTGGGCCAGGGCCAGCGGTCGGGAGCGACGCCCGAGGCTCTCCCGTCGCGAAAGTTCAACCCGCTAGCCGATCTGCTCGGCCAACCCGATGAGGATCCCCTCAGGGCCTCGGACGTAACAGAGCCGATATTCATCCTCGTACTGCACCAGTTCACCAACCAACTCGGCTCCGTGCGGGCGGAGCCGGGCGAGCGTATCGTCGATGTCTCCCACGGTGAACATGACGCGTAGGTAGCCGAGAGCGTTCACCGGGGCGTTCCGGTGATCGGCGACCACAGGCGGCGTGAGAAATCGCGAGATCTCGAGCCGGCTGTGGCCGTCCGGCGTGCGCATCATGGCGATCTCGACGCGCATGGTCGCGCAGTCCAGTGACGCGCCCTGACCAGTCTCCTTCGATCATGGCTCGCCCTTCGAGCTCGAGGCCGAGCTCGGCGAAAAACGAGATAGCGGCATCGAGGGACTCCACCACGATGCCGACGTTGTCCATCCGTTGAAGCGTCACGCGGCCGACTCTAGTCCTGTTGTCGCTTCGACACGCCCACCGGACGAGCGCACCGGCTGACGGTCTGCGCCGTCGGCACGATGGCTTCGTTGTTCGTTCCACTCCCGCTGACGTGCGCCAGTGTGCCCCTGGCGCTGTCGGGACGCCAGGCTGAGCGACTTAGCGACGGGCCACGAAGACGTACTCGGGGCTGTTGTCGTCGAGCGGCTCGCCGGCGAATCCGCCATAGAGAGCTTCCAGACGCAGACCCGCGACGTCCAGGAGCCCCAGCCATTCGTTCTTGGTTGCCCACCAGAGCGAACCGGTTCCACCATCGTCCAAGGTGATGTCGACGCGGTTATCGCTGACGCTGTAGTGGCTCGTGTGCGGCAACGGCGTGTCGGCATGCTGGCCGTCTATGGCGGATGCGACGTGATGGTCGAAGGCGAACGCATTCCAGGCGAAGCGGCCGTTAGGCAGAAGCGACGCCGCGACCCGCTCAAAGCAGCGGCGACGATCCCCCCACGTGGGCAGATGCAGCAGAGACCGCCCGGGGCAGTAGATCAAGGCCGCCGGTTCCTCGATTTCAAGCTCTCGTATGTCACCTTCGCGCAGGTCGAGCTCGACTCCCTCCTCAGCCGCGCGCACTCGAGCCTGCGCGAGCATCGCCGGCGAAGAGTCAATCCCGACCACACGCCTGCCCGTTGCCTGAGCAACCGGGATCGCAACGCGCCCGTTACCAACCGCAAGCTCGACCAGTAGCCCGTCAGCCTCACGGGCAAGCCCAACGTAGAACGGGACGTCAGCAGTGACGCCAGTCGACCACTCCGCATATCGATCCGCCCAGGAGTCGTACCAGCTCGACATGGCAAGACCAATCTACGCGCAAGCGAGGCGGCGTTCTGCTGCGCCAGTGTTCGGGATGTCATCCGAGCTACTGGTCAGGTTACGGGGAGAAACTCAGCTGATAGTTCTGGTCGGAAGTACGACCACTAGCACTGCATAGTCGAGGATGCCGTGGCGGTCAACGGCGCACCCGATAGCGCAGGTGAAGCACCCGGTTGCTCTGAATCACCACGTCAGGATCCTCCAACAGGTGCTGCGCGTCGACCGACCCGAAGTAGCGCTTGCCGGACCCGAACACGACGGGTACGACGTCCATGCGCACCTCGTCGACCAGACCCGCGGCAAGCACCTGGCCACCGACCTCGCCAGCGGCGACCTCGACCATGCGGTCACCCGCAAGCTCCTGCGCCTTGGCCACGGCTGCCTCGACGCCGTCGACGAAGTGAAACGGCGCCTCGGGGTCCCAGCCCTCGGGCTCCGGCCGGTGCGTCACGACGACCACGTGGTCGATCCCGCCCGGAGGCTTCCCGTCCCAGCCGTCCGTCATGTCGAAGACGTGGCGGCCGACGATTGTCGCCCCGATCTGGTCCCAGTAGGGCCGGGTGTAGTCGTAGGACGTCTGCGACACCTTCACCTCGCCGCTCTCGTCCAACGGGACGTCACCGCTGGACAACCAGTCGAACAGCGGTCCGGGCTGGTCATTCTCGTCCGCGACGAAGCCGTCCACCGACACCGAGCTGTACATGACCACCTTGCCCACGGGGCTCTCCTCTGCTTTGGGGTGCCCCAAATTAGCGTGTCGTGAGCTGTCGCTCTTGTAAGAAATCATCGGCCTGGCAGCGGCCAGCCGTCCAGCGCGTGGCCGGGAGCTGAACAATGGTCCGATTGGTAATCCTTCAGGGAACATCCACGAACGCTCGCCTGGGCGAGCGTGCTTACGCCCGAATCGGCTGGTCTGCCAGCACTCGCGTGGCTTGGGGCCTTCATGCAACCGAGCGGGCGTAACCGGCGGTGGCCAACGGGAATGCGACCGTCGCTTCGCAAACGCTCTCTGAAGGCGCCACGTAGCCAGCTCAGACAACGAAGGATGGAGCCTAGACGCGGCGCAGCGGCACGACGCCCGCCGCGATTTGGGCGGGTTTCCAGTAGCGGTTGCGGAAGTTGTCTGCCGAGGTGCTGGTCACTGCTGCATCCTTGGATCGTGCGTAGGGTTGGCGTACATGTGAGGGCAGCCGTGATCGATGGCCTCGAGGCGCAGTTCGTAGTGCCAGGGTTCGTTGCTGTAGATCTGGCACAGCCCGTACTCGGCGCCATGTTCGGACAGCCACGCCGTGGCGTCGAGGGGCCCGATGTCGACCGCGTCTCCCGAGACGTGAGGGGACGTCTCGGGGGTGGCCACCCATCGGGCAGCCTCCTCTTCTGAGCCGTACTTCGAGATCGCCTCTTGGAGGAGGTGTTGTTGGTACTCCGGGGAACGCCAGCCGCTCTTGACGTACAGCTCGACCCCGTCGTACGCGGCATCAGCTGCAGCCTGGTGGAGGGCACCGACGAGAGCGCGATCAAGGTTGCCTACACCCGGGATCGTGGTCAGAGACCGTCGCGGCGTCGGGACGACATCGTCAGGCGCGCCAAGCGCACCACGGTGCTCACTGCGAAGGACGTCGATGGGGGATGCGGCCGTCGAGGACGACGGCGCCAGCAACTGGTAGCCGAGGGCTGCGGCGATCCCCGCGATGACGACTAGCAGGCCGGCGACAAGGATCCTGGGAAACCGACGGGTCGTTGGTCGTGCTCGTTTGCTGTAGGTCATGCCTCGATTCAAGGCAGCGTGGTGTTGCCAGCACGTATCTGGTTTTCGATATGCCGACGACATGCGCCAGCTCGTAGCATCGGACCGTGCGTGTGCTGCTCGTTGAGGACGAGCCCTATATGGCGGAAGCCATCCGCGATGGGCTACGCCTGGAAGCGATCGCGACAGACATCGCGGGCGACGGCGACACCGCTCTGGAGCTGCTGAGCGTCAACGCCTACGACATCGCCGTCCTCGACCGAGACATTCCCGGACCTACCGGTGACGAGATCGCCAAACGCATCGTCGCCTCCGGCAGCGGCATGCTGATCCTCATGCTCACCGCTGCCGACCGTCTCGACGACAAGGCCACCGGGTTCGAGCTCGGCGCCGACGACTACCTCACGAAGCCGTTCGAACTCCAAGAACTCGTGCTCAGGCTCAGAGCACTCGACCGCAGGCGTGCACACCACAGGCCACCCGTGCGAGAGATCGCAGGTCTGCGGCTGGATCCGTTCCGCCGAGAGATCTACCGCGACGACCGCTACGTCGCGCTGACCAGGAAGCAGTTCGCAGTGCTCGAAGTCCTCGTCGCTGCCGAAGGCGGTGTCGTCAGCGCCGAAGAGCTACTCGAACGGGCGTGGGATGAGAACGCAGACCCGTTCACCAACGCCGTGCGCATCACGGTCTCGGGACTGCGCAAACGGCTCGGCGAACCCTGGATCATCGCCACCGTGGCCGGCGTCGGGTACCGCATCGACACTCAACCAGACACCGGACGTGAGGGAGGAGACCGTGGATAGAGCCCCTGGTTTGAGTGTTCGCCTCAAGCTCACCCTCAGCTACGCCGGCTTCCTCATGCTCGCAGGTGCCTTGCTGCTCGCCGCCGCGTGGCTCGCCGGCCAGCACCGCCAATCGTTTGAGTTCCTCGACGGTGCGATCAGCAGCACCGGTGGCTTAGTGCCCGGGAACAGCAACTTCCTCCTGCGCGAATTCGCTCCGGCCGCGGCCATCGTGCTGGCGTTTCTGCTGGTGTTCGGTCTCCTGGGAGGGTGGCTTCTCGCCGGCCGCATGCTCGCCCCCCTGACTCGCATCACAGACGCCACACGCACGGCCGCGAACGGATCGTTCTCCCACCGAATCCGGCTACCGGGCCGCAGAGACGAGTTCCGCGAACTCGCCGACGCCTTCGACACCATGCTCACACGGCTCGAAGCGCACATCGCCGAACAGGAGAGATTCGCAGCCAACGCCTCCCACGAACTGCGCACCCCACTGGCCATCACGCAGACACTTCTCGACGTGGCCCGCAACGATCTGAACGGCGACAACGGCGAACTCGTCGACCGCCTCCACGCCGTCAACACCCGAGCGATCGACCTCACTGAAGCATTGCTCCTGCTCAGCCGCGCCGACCAACGGTCCTTCACCCGAGAACACGTCGACCTGTCCCTCATAGCGGAAGAAGCCACTGAAACGCTCCTCCCCCTCGCAGAAAAACGCGGCCTCACCATCGAGACCTCCGGCGACACGACCCCCACCATCGGCTCACACGCGCTCCTGCTGCAGTTGACCACGAACCTCGTGCACAACGCGATCGTCCACAATCTGCCTGAAGCAGGGCACCGTGTGGGTCACGACCAGAGTTCACCCCAAGAGTGTCGTGCTCACTGTCGAGAACACCGGCGAGAAGCTCACCCAGCAGTTAGTTTCCACGCTCGTCGAGCCGTTTCTTCGCGGCACCAAACGCATACGCACCGAGCACGCAGGTGTCGGCCTCGGCCTGGCGATCGTCAACAGCATCACCCAAGCACACGACGGAACCCTCACCCTCACCCCCCGGGCCGCCGGCGGGCTCCGCGTCACGGTGCAACTGCCCGCGCCCCGCGCAACTCCGAGCTCCTCCCTCCTCGCGCGCACGCGCACGCGCGCGTAAGAGAAGAGGTCTGAGGCTACCCCAACCCCGTGAACGTGTTCGTCGGGGCGGGGCGTGCTGGCAGGGGCCCGCTTACTGAGCCGAGCTGTTTCGGACGCTTGCGGACTTAGTGCGTATCGACGTCGAACACGACAAATCACACTGATTCAATGAGCCTGCCGCTCCTTGACAGGTTCGGGTCGGTGCATGCGGCAAGGTTGAAGCAGCAGGGCCGTCGCTTCCCGCTCTTCATTTTCGAGACAGTTACTTCGACCCGTCGCTTGCGCGTATCAGGGTTTCCGGTTGCATTGACCCAGCGAACCCATTCCCAGCGCGCCATCGGCGTAATGTCTCTCCATAGGGCTTGGATCTTCTGAGGGGCCGCTGCCAGAGCTGCCTCAAGATCCTGTGGCACGTTCGGCTCCGGCCAGTCTTGGAGTAACTCGATTTCGAGCGTGGCGGTGTCACCCGCGCTCAAAGCAGCGGCTCGTTGTAGCTTTCCATCAATCCTCATCCAGTGGCCCAAATAGCCGTCTGGTTCCAAAACCGTCTGGAACCCATGGCCATTGATCGTTCCTTGTACTGCCACCTGCCCGCGCGACGGCAGTTTCCCGCTCGCTTTCTCAGGCAAGCGCAAAATGGTCCATTTGTCGATCGTGTACAGCGTGGCGTCAAAACGAATTGTTGGCACCCCTGTGCGTTGACTCACGGTAGTCATGTATTTGCAGTCCTCTCCAGTTCAGGGCCCGCCGGACATTGACTTCGAAGCCGAAGTCCTCCCGCGGGCGGCGGCGCTCCCCGCTGACTCCAAGTCCCGCAGCGCGGCCAGCGCCTTCTCGATCCGCCGTACGCGCGTCTCGGGCTTCTTTGCGCTCTCGACAGCGCGCACGTGCTCCCGTTTGCGACCGTCGGGCAGGCGGTTATAGGCGGTGCGGGCGATCGGATCGGCGCTGAGGGCGCGGGCGAAGTCCGCGGGCTCGGCCACGAGACGGGGCTCGGGATCGAATTCCAGCTCAACCTCGACCTCGTCGCCGGTCTCCACACCGGCGGCAAGGGCAAGGCCCGGAGTCCGCTTCGACGACGGCACGAATGCGATCGTCGGCGGCTCACGCGTCGAGCGGTAGCCGCTGGAGGAGTGCGTCGATCCGCGCGAAGCCGCCCTTCGCGCCCTCCTCGACGCCGTACTGCATCGTCGTGTCGCGCTCCTCGGGCGTGGCGAAGCGCATCGTCTGCGTCAGCTTCGTCTGCTCACCGACATCCTCGAACTCCAGCGTCTGCAGGTGGTTCTGGAACGTCTGCACGAGGCGCTCGGGCGCCTCGACCTCGCGGAACTCGCCCTCGACGACGCCCATCGGCGTGCGGAAGCGGTACCTGCCGCCCGGGCGGACGTCCATCTCCTCGACGACCGTGCCGTCGCCCCACCATTCGGGGATCAGCTGCGGATCGGTCCAGACGGAGAAGACGTGTGTGCGCGGCGCGTCGAAGACCCGCTCGACGCGGATCTCCAGCTCGTTCGGAGTTGTGACCGTGGTCTCGTTCATCTTCAGCTCACCGCCTGCTTGAGGAGCTTCGCGATCCTGGCCTCGTCGGCCTTGGTCAGCTTGGTCAACGCGAAGGCGACCGGCCACATCGACCCGTCGTCGAGGTTGGCGCTGTCGTTGAAGCCGAGCATCGCGTAGCGCTCCTTGAACTTCTCCGCGTTGCGGAAGTAGAGGACGACCTTGCCGTCCTTGTTGGCGTACGCGGGCATCCCGTACCAGGTCTTCGGCGTGAGGTCGGGGGCGGTCTCCTTGACGATCGCGTGGATCCGCTCG
The DNA here is from genome assembly GCA_963798935.1 of uncultured Actinomycetes bacterium. Taxonomy (GTDB): domain Bacteria; phylum Actinomycetota; class Thermoleophilia; order Gaiellales; family Gaiellaceae; genus JACDAN01. Next base: position 96,245 of record CAWCVG010000034.1, on the reverse strand, counting down.
CCGAGGGCGCGATCGCCAGGCGACATCGCCGCGAGCGCGGAGAGCACGGCCTCTTCCCCCTCCGCGGCCGCCTTTAGCTCCTTGGCGCGCGCTTTCATCGCGGCCTTTTCCTCGGCCGTGAATCCCTCGGACTTCTTGTCTTTCTTGGTGGTGCTCTTGTTGGTGGTGGTGCTCATCGTGCTCCTTTCGTGCGTTCGACGACCTGTGCGAAGCGGTCGAGCCGCTGCAGCCAGGTGCTGATGCCCTCGAAGGCGTAGGGCACGAGCGTGCACCTACGGACACGGCCGACCTTCTCCGTCGTCACGAGCTCCGCCTCCTCGAGCAGCCGGACGTGCTTCTTCATGCCGGTCAGCGAGATGCCGAAGGGCTCGGCGAGCTCGCTGATCGTCGCGCTGCCGGCGCCGAGCCGTTCGAGGACAGCGCGGCGGGTCGGGTCGCCGAGGGCGGCGAAGGCGAGGTCGACGGTCGCATCATACTGAACCATTAGGTTCACTATAGCGGGTTCCGCCGCCCAATGCAAGACCGCCGCGTCGGCAAGGAGAAAGCTGGGTTCCGACGCGTTGGCGTCAACCGCGACTTCGCACCCGGTCGCGTGTCACCGCGCCCAGTGAACGGCGACGCTCTGGCGTCATTCCGGAACCCTGGCCGCAGGCGACCCAGGTGTCCCTGGTGAGGTGGCGGCTACCGGAGCCCTGCACAGCCTCGAGCTGCCTACCGGAACTCTTCCACTCCTCTTCCGCTCTGCTCGTCGATCCCGTACGTGTCGATGTAGCCCCAGCAGTTCGGCTGGGAGCCGTCGGTGTCGGTGACGCCGTACTCCTTCGCCAGGTCGTACGACGTGAGCGAGCGCCCGGCGTACCTGCTCGGGTTTGCGTCGCCGGCGAGCGCCGCGACGCCCCGCCCCACGTACGCGGGGGACTCACTGATCGCGAACCCGGGTCGCTTCGCCAGCGCGTCGCGCCACGTCTCTTCGGTGACTCCGAAGTTGTCGAGCATGTTCTCCGAGCGCAACCAGCCTGGCGTCACGGCCAAGGCCACGACCGGGTGCTCACGCAGCTCGAAAGTCAATCCGACGACAATCCGCTGCACGTTGGCCTTGACCAAGTCGTAGTAGAAGCCGACGCCTTGACGGAAGTTGGCGTTGAACTCGAAAGTTCCGTCGGTCATCTCCACCACAAGTCCGGGCGTCTCGTCCGAAACGGTTTTCAGCATCAGCGGCAGCGCGTGATGGGCGGTGATCAGATGCGTGTCAACGCCCATGCGGAGCATCCGCAACCCACCGGGCAGGTCGTGCTCCCAGAGCGGCTTGTCCCACTGCGCGTACCGGTCGCCGCCGAACATGTCATTGACGAGCACGTCCAGACGTCCATGATCCGACCCGATGCGCTCGACGAGCGCAGCAACGGCGCCCGAGTCCTCATGGTCGACGACCAACGCCGTCGCCGACCCGCCGGCCGCCTCGACCAGCTCCCCGGTCTCCTCGATCGTCTCGGGACGGTCGATCTCGGACCGCCCCGCCAACCGGCTGCTGCGCCCGGTCGCGTAAACATGAGCGCCGGCTCTGCCCAGCTCGACCGCGATAGCACGCCCCGCGCCGCGGGTCGCTCCGGCAACCAGGGCGACCTTTTCGGACAGTTCCCTTTCGCGATCGTTGACCATCGCCGCGATCTCCGTCGAGCAGTGAGTGGGGCGTTATGGAGCCTAGCGGGCGCAACTATCGAACCGGTAGCGCGCAATGAATGGGCGTAGAGCTGAGGCCGCTCGCAACGACGAGCTCATACTCGCGGCCGCGCGCGAGGTCTTCATCGACCATCCGTCGGCGCCGATCAGCACGGTCGCGGCGCGTGCCGGTGTCGGGATCGGCGCGCTCTATCGCCGCTATGAGAGCAAGGAGGAGCTCATACGCGTTCTCTGCCTGCGTGGCCTGCGTGACTACGTTGCCGTGGCTGAGCGAGCGATCGCGATCGAGGACCCGTGGGAGTCGTTCGTCGCGCTCATGGAGGTCTCGTCGAGGCGAGCGTTCACTCCCTGACGATCCGGCTGGCCGGCCGCTTTACGCCGACCGAGGATTTCTTCCCGCTGGTGCAGGCGGCCGAACGACTCAACGAGGAGCTTTATCTCGCGCTGCAGCTCGAAGCGCTTCGCACGCCCGTCCGAGACGAGTTGCCTGGCCCGCCGCCGCAACCGGAGGAGCTCGCCGCTCGTTGGCGGCCTACACAAGAACGTGCAGGGCGCTAATCGCGCCCACGCGTCAGACACCAACGTGACGCGCGGCGGTAGCCTCGTCGAGTGAGCCGGTTGCTCGTCTTCGGCGATGTGCATTGCGACCGACGGCACCTGCGCGACCTGGTCGAGCGCGCCGTCGATGAGCGCTGTGACGCGCTCGTCTCCCTCGGCGATCTCTGCTACCTGCCGCGCGACCCCGTAGGCCGCCGCTTCCTCCGGTTCGCCGGGGCGCTGCTCCGTCGCGCCGATCTCGAGCTTCTGCTCGTGGAGGGAAACCACGACGACGCCGAGGCACTCGCCGGCGCCCGCGCCGACGTACACGCCCCTGGGCCGGTGCCGCTTGGGTTCCGCCTGCATCACCTGCCGCCCGGAACACGCTTCCTTCTCGGCCGCCTGCGCTGCCTCGCCTACGGCGGCGCGTTCCGCCCCTGGTCGCCTCGAGCCGGCCGCGACTGGCATCGGGCCGCCGCGCGCGAGCGGGCCGTCTTGAAGCGCCTCGCCAGCGGGGGCGAGATCGACCTCCTCCTCTGCCACGACCCGCGAACGCTGGAGCAAGGCCCGCACGCGCGCGGGTCCTTCGCCGCAGTCACGGCAGAGCTCGGCCCGGCGCTCGTTGTCTATGCCCACCAACACCGCCCGCACGTGAGCGCCGCCGGACAGCCAGCGCTCGTCGGGCTCGGCTCCTTCAAGGACGGCGAGGCCTCGGCCGTCGTCCTCGACAGCGCAGAGACGGGGCGGCTCGTCCACGCGCTCCGCAAACGACAGACCGCTCCTCAGCCGGGGGCCGCCCTACGCGCCCGGTCGCTCGTCTGAAGACACTCTGAGGTGAGTTTCGTAGCGAGATGCGGCGAGCCATCCCGCGGCCCCGTTGGATGATCTCGCGCCTACGTCCTGGAGTGCGCCGCCGCGGCGAGCTCTCCGGCCGGCGTAGCCTGGGATCGGGTGACGCCGGCAGCCGCGTAGGCGTCGTCCTCGTCCAGTGTCTCGTGCTCGAGCAGTGCGCTCGCGAGCGCGTCGAGCCGCGCCCGATTCTCCGTCAGAAGGGTGACGACCTCGTCGTGCGCCGCGCCGACGATGCGCCGCACCTCGTCGTCGAGGAGCTTGTGGGTCTCCGGTGACACCTCTGCGGCGCCGGGGAGGAACGGCCCCGACCCGTCGCGGGGGATCACGGAGATCGGCCCGAGCGCGTCGCTCATGCCCCAGCGCCCCACCATCTGCCGGGCGAGCGCGGTCAGCTGCTCGAGGTCGGACTCCGCGCCCGTGCTGATCTCACCGAAGACGATCTCCTCGGCGGCGCGGCCGCCGAGGGCGCCCTTGATCTTCGCGAGGATCTCCGGCTCCAGGTAGCTGAAGCGGTCGGCGTCGGGGGCGGAGAACGTCACTCCCAGCGCCATCCCGCGCGGGATGATCGAGACCTTGCGCACGGGATCGGCGCCGGGCGTCAGCATCCCGACGATCGCGTGCCCACCCTCGTGGTAGGCCGTCCGGCGACGATCCTCGTAGCTCATCATCACCTGGCGCTCCGCGCCGAGGACGATCCGCTCGAGCGCGTCGGTGAAGTCGGCTTCCTCGACCACGTCGTGCCCGCGCCGCGCGGCGGTGAGCGCCGCCTCGTTCACGAGGTTGGCGAGGTCGGCTCCGACCATTCCTGGCGTCGTCGCGGCGATGCGTGCGAGGTCGACGTCGGGGCCGATCGGGACGCCGCGGGTGTGCACCCGAAGGATCGCTTCGCGCCCGTCACGGTCCGGCGGCTGGACTGCGACCCGGCGATCGAACCGCCCCGGCCGAAGGAGTGCCCGGTCGAGGACGTCAGGCCGGTTCGTCGCCGCGAGGACGATCACGTTCGTCGCGGGGTTGAACCCATCCATCTCGGTCAGGATCTGGTTGAGCGTCTGCTCGCGCTCGTCGTTGCCGCCGCTGAAGCCGGCGACGCCGCTCGTGCGCGAGCGGCCGATTGCGTCCAACTCGTCGATGAAGACGATTGCCGGCGCGCTCTCCTTCGCCTCTTTGAACAGGTCGCGCACGCGCGCCGCCCCGACCCCCACGATCGCCTCGACGAACTCGGACGCCGCCAGCGAGAAGAACGGCACCTCCGCCTCCCCGGCAACCGCGCGCGCGAGCAGCGTCTTGCCCGTCCCGGGAGGGCCGGAGAGCAGGACGCCGTGCGGGATCCGGGCGCCCAGCTTGCGGTACTTGTCCGGGTTGCGCAGGAAGTCGACGACCTCGCTCAGCTCGTCCTTGGCCTCCTCGATCCCGGCGACGTCCGCGAACGTGACCTTGTCGCCCGACTGCTCGTAGCGGCGGGCGCGCGATCGTCCGAACGCGCCGAGGGCGTTCTGCACGTTCCCCGCCCGGCGGAACAGCCAGAAGAGCAGGACGACGAGCAGGATCGTCGGCAAGAGGCCGGCCAGCAGCGTCTGCCACCATGGCGCACCGGTATCGAGCGGGTCGGCGTTGACGGTGACGTTGTTTTCCTGAAGCAGCTGGGAGAGCTCGTCGGTATTGGCGAACGCGGGAATCTCCGTGCGGAATTGTGCCGTCGGCTCCGAGTCCTCGAAGGTCACCTCTTTCCTGAAGGCGCCCTGGATGTCCGTCCCCTTGGACGTGATCTCCTCGACGTTGCGGGCCTGCACCTGCTGCAGGAAGAACGGGCTGTACGGGACACGCACCCGCGATTCAGGCCCCATCGCCCGGGTGCTGATGAACAGGTTGAGCGCGAGCACCGCAAGGAAGAAGACGATCCAGCGGGGAGAGAGCCGGAACCCGGGACGCTGAGGCGGCGTCGGCGACGATCCTCGCGGCGCCGGCGGCGTCTCGGCTGCGCGGTCGGCCTGCTGGGCCATAGCTCTAGGCTACTCCTCGCGGATAGCCGTTCCGGCTCGCCCCAACCCTACGCGCCTCGAACGACCTCACGAGCCGCCTCGAGGTCCTCCGCGCGGACGACGACCTCGTAGGGGCCCGCAACCGTCATCCCGTCAGACGCGCCGGCGCCCACGTTCGTCTGGCGCGTCAGGCACGCGATACCTGCGCTGCGAAGCAGTCCGCAGATGACCTCGGCTTCCTGCTCGGTCGCCACGACGTCGAGCACCTTGAGCACGTCACCGGCCACGGCTAGCCGAACGTGAAAGCGTAGGCCTCGACGCCGGGGGCGTCGAAGGCGATCTCGAATGTGCGGTCGTCGATCGATCCCGGCTGGCGGATCAGCTGATAGAGCCGCGGTTGAACAAGAGTTCCGTGACCCTGGTCGTCGACGTCCAGCCCGTGGGCTGCGCCGGGCGCTTCGCCGTCGACCAGCACATGGAACGGGACGGTCGTGCCCGCCCGCGAGCGCAGGACGAGGTGGACGTCGCGGGCATGGAAGCGGAAGACGATTCGCCCGCCGGCTTCGTTCAGCACGCTCGCCCGCCCCTCGATCGTCCAGTTTCCGGCCAGGCCCAAGGTGTTGAGCTGCAACGACTCGGGCGCGACGTAGCCGCGAGGCTCGTCGTACGCGACACCGTCGGGAGAGTCGAGGTTCTGCCCTTGCTGGTAACCGAGGTAGGTCTCGGGCGAGCCCAGGTTCGTCCAGTCGGCTTGCGCCTCCAAACCCTCCGCCGTGAGGGAGACGAGCTCTTCGTCGATGCCCTCGCTTCCGGCCTCGAGCAGCAGGTGCTGGATCATCCACTCGCCGTCGTCGTACTCGCCCTCGCCGAAGTGGTGGTACCGGATCCGGCCTTCTGCATCTGCGAGGTAGACGGCCGGCCAGTACCGGTTCCCGAAGGCGCTCCAGACCCCGTAGTCGCTGTCGAGAGCGATCGGGTACTCGACCCGCATGGCCTGCGCGGCCTCGCGGACGTTTTCGACCTCGCGCTCGAACGGGAACTCCGGCGTGTGGACGCCGATGACGACCAGGCCTCGATCGCGGTACTTCTCGGACCACGCGCGGACGAAGGCCAGCGTGCGGAGCCAGTTGATGCAGGTGTACGTCCAAAAGTCGACGAGAACGACCTTTCCAGCCAGACCCTCGGGAGTGAGCGGGGACGAGTTCAGCCAGCCGGTTGCCCCTTCGAAACCGGGCAGGCGACCCTCGACGGGCAACGTGGCCGTGCGCGGGTGGCGGCGCGCGCCGAAGAGGCTCACGTTTCCCCTACCCAAACGGGCGACGCCGGCGATGTTTCCCTCAGGACCGCCTGTCGGCGGTCCTGAGGGAGCTCCTTTCGAAGCGAGGCCACTTCCGGATTAGCGCAGCGACCTGAAGGCGGCCCGTAGCTCGGTGGAGAAGAGCTCGGGCTCTTCCCAGGCGGCGAAGTGGCCGCCCCTGTCGGCCTCGTTGAAGTAGGCGAGGTCGGGGTAGACCGCCTCGACCCAGCTGCGCGGGGAGGCCCAGATCTCGCCGGGGAACGTCGTGAAGCCGACCGGCACGGTCACCGGCGGGGGAGGCTGGCCGCTCGCAAGCGCTGCCGCCAGCGCTCGTGCGTCCTCCCAGTACGACCGGGCCGCCGAGGCTGCAGTGCCGGTCAGCCAGTACAGCGTGATGTTGTCGACGATCGACTCCCGTGTCAGGTTGCCCGTGGGCTTTCCGTCGACGAAGGCGCCGGCGATCTTGTAGTAGCTGTCCGTGTCGTGGTCGAGCAACCACGCCGCCAGCGCGACGGGTGAATCCAGCAGGGCGTAGCCGATCGTCTGCGGCCGCGTTGCCATCTCCAGGAAGTAGCCGAAGCCGTCCTGCCTGAACGCCGCGACCGCCGCGGCCGCTGCGCGTTCCTGTTCGGATTCCCTGGGCAGCTGATCGGCGATCGCGAGCACCGCCGTGAGCAAGTTCAGGTGGTAGCCGGCCAAACCCTCGACACCCTGGCGGCCCATCAGGTCCGTGACGAGGGCACCCACGTCGCCGCCCTGGGCGACGTAGCGGTCATAGCCGAGGCCGCGCATCAGCTCCGCCCACGCGCGTCCGGTGCGGGCGGCGTCCCAGCCGAGCTCGGCCGGCTCACCGGAGAACCCGTACCCGGGCAAGGACGGCAGCACCAGGTGGAATGCGTCCTCGGCCTGCCCGCCGTGCGCGGTCGGGTCGGTCAGCGGGCCGATGGTCTCGAGCAGCTCGATCACCGAGCCGGGCCAGCCGTGCGTCATGATCAGCGGCAGCGCATCCTCGTGCTGCGAGCGGACGTGGATGAAGTGGATGTCGAGCCCATCGATCTCGGTCGTGAACTGTGGGAGCGCGTTCAGCCGCGCCTCGATCCGGCCGAAGTCGTACTCGGTCGTCCAGTAGCGGGCGAGCTCCTGAATCGTCGCGAGCTGCACCCCCTGTGACCGGTCTTCTACGAGCTCCTTCGTGGGCAAGCGCGTCGCCTCGATCCGGCGGCGCAAGTCGGCGAGCTCCTCTTCGGGAATCTCGACCTGGAAAGTACGGATATCGATTGCGGTCTCGGCGGCAGTACTCATTACGACCTCCTTTGCTAACGCAGTGAACGGAACGCCGCGCGGAGCTCCTCGGTGAAGAGCTGCGGCTGCTCCCAGGCGGCGAAGTGGCCGCCCTGCTCGACTTCGTTGAAGTAGATGAGGTTGGGGTAGGCCTGCTCGGCCCAGCTGCGCGGCGCCTGATACTGCTCGCCGGGAAAGACGGTCACGGCAACCGGGATGGATACGCCCTTCACGTTGAAGAAGCCACCCTTGTATTCCCAATAGAGACGAGACGCAGAGACCCCCGTGTTCGTCAGCCAGTAGAGCGTGATGTTGTCGAGGATCTCGTCACGCGTCAGTTCGCCCGTGTTGCTCGTCGTCCGGTCGAGAGCGGCGGCGACCGCCGCGGCCGGCTGCCCGTCGGCATCGTTGTGGTCGAGGAGCCAGGCGGCCAGGCCGACGGGCGAGTCCGCGATCCCGTACAAGGTTTGCGGGCGCGTCGCCATCATCCTGGCGTACTCGACCTGCGCGTAGGTCCGGATCAGCTGCTCGTATGCGCGTCGTTCCTCGGCTGAGAGACCAGACGGCGGCGGGTCGCCGGCCAGGGAAGCCTTGTCGACGTCGGCTGGAACCGTTGCAGGCATGTTCGTGTGGATGCCGAGCAGTCCCGCAGGTGCCTGCAAGCCCATCTGATCGACGACGAACGCACCCCAGTCGCCTCCCTGCGCGACGTAGCGGCTGTAGCCGAGCCGCTGCATCAGCTCCGCCCAGGCTCGACCCATGCGCTCGGGGCCCCAACCGCTGCTCGTCGGCTTCCCCGAGAACCCGTAACCCGGCATCGACGGAATCACCACGTCAAACGCGTCCGCTGGGCTCGCGCCGTGCGCCGTGGGATCGGTGAGCGGCTCGATGATCTTCAGCTGCTCGATGATCGAGCCCGGCCAGCCATGATTGACGATGAGCGGCAACGCGTCGTCATCTTGCGAACGAACGTGAATGAAGTGGATGTCGAGACCGTCGATCTCGGTTACGAATTGCGGTAGGGCGTTGAGCTTCGCCTCGCACGTGCGCCAGTCGTACTCCGTTTCCCAATAGCGCGCGAGTTTCTGCATCGTCGCGAGCCGCACACCTTGCGACTCATCTGCGACGGTCTCCTTCTCGGGCCACTGCGTGGCTGCGATGCGTCGACGGAGGTCGTCCAGGGCCGCGTCCGGAATGTCGACGTGGAAGGGGCGGACCGCGACTGCGGTCTCGACGGTGCTACTCAAGAGGACCTCCGTCCGTGGGGGTGGGCTTCGGCTGACCCTCCTCTCTGGCTTCGGGGACCCGACCACCCTACCCCCGTCGGTCGAGTCGAACAACCGGCGACACCAGACCGACACAGAGGCTTAACCGCCGACGTCAATGACGAACGGTGACGGGCGGCTCCAAGGGCGAGCGCGCGCAGAATCGCGGACTTCTCGAAGTCGCTGATGTCACCGAGGTACGGTCCTTCACACGGGCCGAAGCCCGGGCGCTTGAGAATAGTGGCCACCGTGTGCACCTTTGGTTCCCGGGACCACCACGTCGTCGTCGTCGGCGGAGGTTTCGGCGGCCTGCAGGCGGTGTCGAAGCTGCGGCGTGCGCCGGTCGAGGTCACGCTCGTCGACCGCCGCAACTTCCATCTCTTCCAGCCGCTCACCTACCAGGTCGCGACCGGGGCGCTCTCGCCCGGCGAGATCGCCTATCCGCTCCGCGCGATCTTCAAGCGCGACCGCAACGTCCGCGTGCTGCTGGCCGAGGTCGCCGACTTCGACCTCGACGCGCGTGAGCTGCACCTGCGCCCTGTCGGGGCGGTGCCGGCGCCGGAACGGCTCGGGTACGACACCCTGATCGTCGCCGGCGGCTCGCACTACTCGTTCTTCGGCCACGAGGAATGGCAGCTGCACGCTGCCGAGGTGAAGTCGCTCGAGAGCGCGGTCGCCGTTCGCAGCCGGCTCCTCGCCGCCTTCGAGGCCGCCGAGGTCGAGCCGAACCCTGCGGCGCGCGACGCGTGGCTCACGTTCGTCGTCGTCGGGGCCGGCCCCACCGGCGTCGAGATGGCCGGCCAGATCGCCGAGCTGGCGCGCGACACGCTGCGGCGTGACTTCCGGACGATCGATCCGCGCCGCGCCCGCATCCTGCTCGTCGAGATGGCCGATCGCGTCCTGACGAGCTTCCCGCCCTCGCTGTCGGCCAAGGCCGAGCGGTCGCTGCAGCGCCTCGGCGTAACCGTCCTCACGGGCCGCACCGTGATCGGGATCGACGCCGCCGGCGTGACGCTCGAGGGCCGAGACGGCGGCGCGGAGCGCATCCCCAGCCGCGTCGTCGTCTGGGCTGCCGGCGTCACCGCGTCCAGCCTCGCCGGCAGGCTCGCCGAGCTGACCGGAGCAGAGCGTGACCGCGCCGGCCGCGTAACCGTCGAAGCCGACCTCACCCTTCCCGGGCACCCGGAGGTGTTCGCGATCGGCGACATGGTCCGCGCCCGTGACCCGGGCGGCGAGCCCGTCGTGCTGCCCGGTGTCGCACCGGTCGCGATGCAGCAAGGGCGGTACGCGGCCGAGCGTCGTCCGCGCGCGGCTACGAGGGCGCCCGCACGGCGCGTTTCGCTACCGCGACAAGGGCAACCTGGCCACGATCGGGCGAGCGGCGGCAGTCGCCGACATCAAAGGCGTCCGGCTCAGCGGCTTTCTCGCCTGGGCGGCCTGGCTGCTCGTCCACCTCTGGTACCTGATCGGCTTCCAGAACCGGCTGCTCGTCCTCATCCGCTGGTTGTTCAGCTTCGCAACCCACGGTCGCGGCGCCCGACTGATCACAGAAGCTCCGACGAGCGAGCAGCGCGACGGCTGAGCGCGGACTCAGTCGAGCGCGGCCGCCTGGAAGCGCTCGGGCCTCGGCCGCTTGACGCGGAAAGCGTCCGCCTCGCGGGCGGCGGCGACGACCGCGGCATAGCGGGCTAGACGCTGGCCCTGGTAGCGGGCGACCGCGAGCGTTTTCTCGTCGGGACCCTCGACCCTCTTCCCGCTCGTGTACGAGGTGCCGTACGGGTTGCCTCCGGCGTTGAACACCTCGCTCGCCGTGTAGCCGAGCGGGAGGATGAGCATGCCCCAGTGGTAGAGGGTGTTGCTGAGGGCAAGGATCGTCGATTCCTGCCCCCCGTGCGTCGTCATCGAGGCGGTGAAGGCGGTGGCCACCTTGTCGGCGAGCTTGCCCTCCTGCCAGAGCCGTCCCGCCTGGTCCATGAACTGCTTCAGCTGCGCCGCCACGTTGCCGAACCGGGTCGGAGTGCCGAAGGCGACCCCGTCCGCCCACTCCAGGTCCTCGAGGCTCGCGACCGGCTCGTCCTCGACCTCGGAGCGGTGCCTGCCCCAGTACTGGTTCTGGGAGATGAAGAGCTCCGAGGCGAGCTCCTCGACGTGGCGGAGGCGCACCTCGGCTCTCTCGCCCTCCGCTCCCTCGGCGAGCGCGCGCGCGAGACGGTGCACGTTGCCGGTCGCGCTGTAGTAGACGACGGCGATTCGGGCCGGTCTCGTCATCAGTCGAAGCGGAGGCGGGCCTGCGGAAGCGTGCTAACCCGGGACCGATTCGGTTCGTCGCGGGAGAACCCAATCCCGGCGTGGAAAGTGGCAGGTGTACCCGTTCGGATACCGCTCGAGATAGTCCTGATGCTCGGGCTCAGCTTCCCAGAACGGTCCGGCCGGCGTCACCTCGGTGACGACCTTCCCGGGCCAGAGGCCCGACGCTTCAACGTCGGCGATGGTGTCGTCGGCCACCCGGCGCTGTTCCTCGTCGAGATAGAAGATCGCCGAGCGATAGCTCGTCCCGACGTCGTTGCCCTGACGGTTCCGCGTCGTCGGATCGTGGATCTGGAAGAAGAGCTCCAGCAGGTCTCGATACGAGATCTGCTCGGGGTCGAAGACGATCTCGATCGCCTCGGCGTGCGTGCCGTGGTTGCGGTACGTCGCGTTCGCGACGTCGCCGCCGGTGTAGCCCACTCTTGTCGACAGAACGCCCGGTCGTTTCCGGATGAGATCCTGCATGCCCCAGAAGCAGCCGCCGGCAAGGATCGCCTTCTCGACTCCGTCCACGTGACGCCACCTCCTCGTTCAACGAGCCGTCGTAGCTCACTGTATCCGGCAGCGTCGACTCACCGACTGTCGCGCCGGACGCGCGATGTCTCAGGCCGGGCCGGGCATCGCGCCCTCGGCAAGCTTGATCCGGGTCCAGACGTTCATGTTGACGACGACGCCGACGATCTCGAGGATCTCCTCCGGACTGAAGTTCTCGGCGAGCGCGTCGTGGAAGCGCTGGAACGCCCCGTCCCGATCGGTGTCAGCAGCACGGGTGAGCGCCTCGGCATAGCGGAGCGCTGCCTGCTCGGCCTCGGAATGAAGCTCGGTCTCCCACCATGCTGTCAGCGTGTCGATCTTGGCCCGGGGGATGCCCGCCTCGCGCGCCGCCTCATAGTGCAGGTTGAGGCAGTAGGTGCAGTTGTTGAGCTGCGAAACTCGCAGGCGCAGGAGCTGGGCGAGCTGGCGGTTGATCCGCAGTTCCGCCGTGTACCCGAACGCATCCGCGCCCATCCGGGCCATGCCGATCAGCGCCTCGTTCTCGCTCGCATCGAGCCGGCGGTTCTCCACCTGGACCTCGTCAGCCATCTTGCTTCCTTTCGTTGCTCGACCACCTCCCGTCGTGCGGGTGCGGTGATGGCGCTGAGAGCGACTCCGTATCGAGAGCCGGCCGAACCGTAGCGGCGCGACCGCCCAGGTGGACGGCTGAGACAGGAGTCGGTGGAGCCGACCCGCCGGCGCCTCAGCGACCTACCATCGCCGCACTGCCGCCTATGCGTTCTCACCGGCCACTGACAAGGCATTGGAGGGAATCCTTCAGTGCACACGAGGCGCCCACTGACTCACACCGTGCGGCCGCTGAAGGCCGACGATGAAGGTCTGCATCGTTGGAGCCTCTGGGAAACTCGGGAAGTACATGGTGCAGCACGCGCTGGATCGGAACTACGAGGTGATCGGTGTGTGCCGCGAAGAAAGCGTGGCGAAGCTCGACGCGTTCAAAGGGCGCATCACCGTCGTTCCGGGAGCAACGGATGACCGCGAGGTCATCAAGAGCGCGGTTGCAGGGTGCGAAGGGCGTGCTCGTCGTGCTGGTCCCGCGAGGTGTGCACGGGTACTCGACGGGAACGGCCCAGGCGGTGCTCGACCACGCGCCTCCGGGCGCGCGCCTCGTGTTCTCGTGCGGGTGGCACATCACACGCGACGGCCAGGACGTGTACTCGTGGAAGCTCAAGGCGCTCGTGAAGTACGGCGGTTGGCTCGGGCGCGTCACTCGCTTCGCCGACCTCGACGACCAGGTGGAGGCGTGCCGGCGCGTGTTCGCCAGCGACACGCGGTGGACCGTCGTGCGCGGCAGCGACCTCGAGGAGGGCGAGAGCCAGGGCGTGCCCGTGTGGAGCCGGCATGTGGGCGACCCCATCCTCGAGAGCAACCTCACCCGACGCGTCGACTTCGCGCTCTTCATGGTCGAGGCCCTCGAGAACGACGAGCTCGTCCACGAGGCCCCGGCGATCGTCGGCCGCCAGACGCCCTCGGCGCTCGCACACGCCGCCGACGACTGAGCTCTTCAGCGTCGCGGGGCACAAAAATGCCAAGTCCGGCGAACCCGAAGGCCAACAGGACTTGACGCGGCGCGTCCGACGTTCATCGTGCGGCTTCGGGTTCCGTCCCGCGGAACAGCACTGCGAGCACGAGCCACGTCAGCAACCCGAAGACGATCGCACCGCTCGCGCCGAAGATCGTGAACTGCTCCTTGACGTTCCTCGAGATCACGTATGAGGTCACGAGCCAGCCGAGCGCCCAGGCCGGCGGGTTCGCGAGCGCCCACCAAAACGCGCCGGAGACTCGGTGTCGTGCGAGCACGAGCGCCTGCAACACGCCCACGCCGAGCCCGGTGACAGCACCCATGAGGACGATGTCTCCTCGGCTTATCCCGTAGTCGACGAGCGCCGCGCCGGCGGTCAAGCCCGCGGCCATTCCGACGGTCGTCGCCGCGATCCAGAGCCACGAGACCCACCGTCGCAGGGCGAGCCATTCCGCCGCTCCGATGATCGCGCCGGTGATGAGGCCCCCGAGGAGCGCCGTCCCGACGGAATCGACTCCATTCACGGCCAGGTCGGCGAGCAACCCACCGATCGGAAAGCCGACCAGAATCGCAACCGGCCACAACCACAACCGACGAGCAACAGGCTTCCAGTCGTTTCGGGCGTCTGTCATCGCTCCTCCTTCCGTAGTCCTCCGCAGGTAGTTCTCGCGGCAGCCGACCATGGACATCGGCCTGACAGGCTCTCTATGTGCACCACAGACCGCTGGCCCCGGGGGTCGAGCAGAGAGGGCTACCTTGACACAGAGACTCGCCGTTGTATGCGCGCGAACAGGGAATCTGCGGCCTGACTGCCGCCGGCGCGCGAAGGCCCGCTCCACAATATGTACGCGAGCATTATGTAGTCGTACATGAGGCAACAGCGGACGGAAGAGTGGCCCCGCGCTGGGGGGCCGCCGTTCTTATGTCTCGTGACATAATGTAACTATGCATAGGAATGCCACCAACCCCTTCACCTTTGGCGACCTCGCACTCGACGAGGCGTTCACCGACCGTGAGGACGAGGTTCGTGAGCTTGCTTCCGACATGCGCAACGGCCAGAACGTCCTCGTCTATGCACCTCGACGCTATGGCAAGTCTTCGCTCGTACTGCGAGCCGCGCAAGAAGCGATGCAGAAGAAGGCACTTGTCGCCTATTGCGACCTGATGAAGACGCCCACAAAGGAACGCTTTGCCGCAGCGCTGGCCAGGACGATCTACGCAGACATCGCCTCGCCGGTGGATCAAGCCTTTGAGCGCGCGGCCGAGCTCTTTCGTGGGCTCCGTGTCCATCCGACGATGGAAGTCGACCCGAGCGACGGATCGCTGCGCTTCAGCTTCCAGGCCGGCCGTCGTAAAGCTGATATCGACGACACCATCGAACGGCTGCTCGAGCTCCTCGGGGAGCTCGCCGTGGATCGAAAACGCACAGTCGTGATCATCTTCGACGAGTTCCAAGAGATCCTGGCCCTCGACAAGCGGTTCCCGAACTTGATGCGCGCTGTCTTTCAGGCGCAGCCAGAGGTGAGCCACGTCTACCTGGGCAGCAAACGGCACATCCTCGAGCGCATCTTCAACGACAAGAACGAACCGTTCTGGCGGAGTGCAAAGCAGTTGGAGGTCGGCTTGATCTCGCCCGCAAAGTTCCAACGCTTCATCCGTCAGCGCTTTGCGGACACAGGCAGGAGCATCGCTGACGATGCGCTGGAACGGCTCCTCGGCGCCACCGAGGGCCATCCGTATGGCACGCAGGAGCTCGCCTACTTCGTGTGGGAGCTCGTGCCACATGGGAGCGAGGCGTCAGTCGCCGATGTCGAACAGGCGCTCACACGCGTCTTGCGCTCCGAGCACAATCACTTTGCCCACCTCTGGGACGAGGCACCTCGTCCACAGCGTCTGCTGATGCTCGCCTTGGCCACTGAGCCCACTCGGAGCCTCTATTCATCCGACTACCACGAACGACATGAGCTACCGGCAAATCCGACGCTGCAAACAGCGCTGGCGGGGCTCATCAAGAAGGAGATCGTCGGGTCGAACGACCAGGGCGAGTACTGCGTGATCGAACCCTTTCTGGCGGAGTGGCTCCAGCGCGAGCAGCGCAGCTACGAGGTCACAGAACAGCTCCGTGCGGATGGCCGCAGCCGGGGCGGACGATCTCGGTCAAGGCGAGCAAAGAAACCGTCCTAGCTCGCCAGGCGGGCCTAACCCCAGGGGGCTTGCAGAACGCCCCCGCAAATCGCACGCGCCGCTGATGCGGCGCGGCTCGTGCTCCGCGTCCTTGGCGCGGAGCACGAGCCGTCGAACCATCCCCTTCTCCAGCTCGACTACTAGGCGCTGACCGAAGCCGGAGTCGTCGCGTTGACCGCCGTCTCGATGAGCTCGGCCACGGCCGCTGGCTGCGAGACGTAGATCGCATGGCTGCCCCCGACCTCGATCACGGTCGAACCCGCCCGCGCTGACATCTCGCGCTGGGCCGGTGGCGGGATCATCCGGTCTTCGGTCGTGACGAGGTACCAGCTTGGCTTGCTCCGCCACGCAGCTTCGCTGATCGTGCCGCCCAGGGCATCGACGCCCCACGGGACTTGCGAGTCGGCCATGAACGCGGCCTGTTCGGCGCTCAGGTCGCCTGCGAATGAAGCGTGGAACTTCTCCCCGTCGAGGAGCAGAAACCCGTCCTGGGGCGGAAGAATCGGTGGCTGCGGGCCATCGGTCGGGAAGCCCCCGATGAGGGTGTTCACGGACTCGCCCTTGTCCGGCACGAAGCCTGCGATGTAGACGAGCGCCGCCACATTGGGATGGTTTCCCGCCTCGGTGATCACCGCCCCGCCGTAGGAGTGTCCAACGAGGATGACCGGTTCGCTCTGCGCGTCGATCACACGCTTGGTCACGGCAACGTCGTCGGCGTGCGAGACCGTCGGATTCTGGACGACAGCGACGTTGTAGCCGTCCTCCTTCAGCCGGTCGTAGACGCCCTGCCAGCCCGAGCCGTCGACGAAACCGCCGTGGACGAGGACGACAGTCGCAGTGTCTGACCTGCTCATGAAGAGCTCCTTTCTTTGAGGACTGCCAGGCCGGTAGCGTCGCTCCGCCGCGACGCGATGTCATCGGCGCTAGCCGCAGTCCTCGATTCGGGCTAGCCGGAAGAGCCGGCCGGTCACGCGGGCCTCACTCAGTCAAGTGGAAGTGCGACCTCGATCGCGGTGCCTTCGCCGCTCGGGCTGTCGACGGCGATCGTCCCGCTCAGAGCCTCGACGCGGTCACGCAGCCCGACGAGCCCCGAGCCGCGCGCCGGATCGGCGCCGCCGACGCCGTCGTCGCGGACAGAGACGTGCAGTACGCCGTCAGTTCTCGCCACGTCCACATGGACGGTCGAGGCGTGCGCGTGCTTCGCCGCGTTCGTGAGCATCTCCGCGACGACGTAGTAGGCAGCCACCTCGACGCTCTCCGGCAGCCGACCTTGGACGCGGACGTCGAGCACCACGGGGATCGCCGAGCGGCGCGCGAGCGTCTTCAGCGCCGGCCCGAGCCCGCCCTCGGACAGGATCGCCGGGTGGATTCCACTTGAGATCTCGCGCAGCTCGTCAAGCACTGCCGTCAGCCCTTCGACGACGCGCGACAGCTCGGCGCGCTGGTCGGCGAGCTCGGGCGGCAGCGCCGCTTGCGCGGCGCGCAGCTCGAGTGCGAGCGAGACGAGTTGCTGTTGGGCGCCGTCGTGCAGATCACGTTCGATGCGCCGCCGCGTCGCGTCCGCGGTGGCAACGATCCGCGCGCGGGAAGCTGTCAGCTCGACCCGGCTCTCAGCGTTCGCGATCGCCGTGGCGACCAGCTCAGTGAACTCCGTGAGCCGTTCCTCCGCGCTGAGAGGCAACGACTGCTCGGTGGTCGAGGAGATGCCCACCAACCCCCAGAGCCGACCCTCGACCAGGATCGGCGCGCCAACGACCGAGACCCAGCCGAGATCGCGGATAACGGCAGGGAGCGAACGGAACCCCTCCGTATCGACATCGACCCGCCCAGGCCGACTGGTTTTCGCAATGAGACTGCCGACCGTGCCGCGCTCGAGAGGGTAACGCTCCCCGACGGGGACGTACCCCCCGGTCCTACTCCACTTACCGATCATCGTCAGCGTGTTGTCCGTCTCGTAGCGGCTGAGGGCTGCGGCATTCGCTTCGGGAAACAGCTGACCAATTTCGGTTACTACCGCCTCGAACACCTCGGCCGGGGGCGAGCCTCGCGCCACCAGCGTCGCGACCCGCCGCAATGCCGCCTGTTCCTCCGCGAGACGCGTGATCACGTTTCGGCTCTCCGTGTTGGCGAGTGCGGTGGCGACCAGCTCGGTGAACTCCGCTGTACGCTCAGCTGCTTCGGACGAGGCTTTCCCGGGCAGCGCCCACCCGGCGGCCATCACTCCCCACGTCCGGTCATCGACCAGGATCGGCGCTCCGACGGCGCACCGTACGCCGAGCTCGCGCGCGAGCGCCGCGACCGGACCCGGAGCGTCGCCGTAGTCGATGCGCGTTGGCTGGCCGCTGCGCTGTACGAGCGAGGCGAGGTCATCGCCATCGAGGACCGTCCGCGGGCCTAGTTGAGACAGGAGTTCGAGGGGATGCGATGCGACGTGGGTCAGCGTCGCATCAGCCTCGTAGCGGCCAACCAGCGAGAAGTCAGACCCCAGTAACGTCGCCACCTCGGCAGCCACCGCCTCGAACACTTCGGCCGGGGAGGCGCCCCGTGCAACCAGTGTCGCTACCCGGCGTAGCGCCGCCTGCTCATCGGCGAGCCGCCGGGGCTCGACGCGATCCCTCACGTTCGGATGCGCCATGACCTGATCGAGGGTCGAGGCGCGCCGGCCCGACTCGGCGACGTGCCCATCGGGTCACGGTAACCCATAATCGCCCCGATGACCGCTCGCGCGACGCGCGTGATCGTGGCCGACGACGACGTCCTCCTCCGCGAGGGTCTGGCGGGCCTGCTCGAGCGTTCCGGCTTCCAGGTCGTGGGCCAGTGTGGGGACGCCTCCGAGCTGATCGAGCTCGTCCGCGAGCACCAACCCGAGCTCGCGATCGTCGACATCCGGATGCCGCCGAGCC
Source organism: uncultured Actinomycetes bacterium (assembly GCA_963798935.1). Taxonomy (GTDB): domain Bacteria; phylum Actinomycetota; class Thermoleophilia; order Gaiellales; family Gaiellaceae; genus JACDAN01. The sequence continues at coordinate 77,883 of CAWCVG010000034.1, read as the reverse complement.
ACACAACGGAAGGGCTCGAGGCGGCGCGCATGATTCGCGAGGAGGCCCCGGCGACGGCGATCCTCGTTCTCTCCGCACACGTCGAGGTAGAGCACGCAATGGACCTCGTTGGCAGCGGGGAGCGCATCGGCTACCTCCTGAAGAGCCGCGTGACGGACGTGGACGACTTTCTCGTAACGCTCGAAAGGATCGTCAAAGGCGCATCGGTCGTAGACCCCGCGCTCGTCCAGGAGCTCGTGGCAGCCCGGCGCGTCAACGACCCGCTCGAGGACCTCTCCCCGCGCGAACGCGAGGTGCTCGCGCTCATGGCCGAAGGTCGCTCAAACGCCGGAATCGCACGCCAGCTCTGGGTGACTGAAGGGACCGTCGAGAAGCACGTGCACAGCATCCTGATGAAGCTGCGCCTGCCGGAGACAGAGGACGATCACCGCCGCGTGCTCGCCGTGGTCACCTACCTGGACGCGCGTTAGCTCCCGTCGAGAAGACCGCGGATCGCGTCCGCCGACAGCTCCGACTTCGCGAGGAAGCCAGCCGCCGGGCTCTGCGCGATCGCGTCGGCGAGGTCGTCCTTGGAGCGAGTCGAGATCAGGATCACCGGAGCTGTGCGAACGTGGTTGGCGACAAGGCGCCGCGCGAGCTCGAAGCCGCTCTCATCGCCAAGTGAGACATCGACGAGTACGACATCCGGCCGGAGCGTCTCAGTCTGGCGCAGCGCGTCCCCGCTTGTCGAGGCGACCCCCGCGATCGTCAAGCCCTCTCGCTCGAGCAGCGTTCGAGCCGCCTCCAGGAAGGCTCGATTGTCGTCGACGATCAAGCAGCGGACGACCATCCCGATAGCGTCGCAGCGAGTTCGCGGCGGCGCATTGCAGCTAGCAGGAACTCGCAAGTGCTCAGCCTCGTACGGCGTAGGTCCCAGGTCGGTCGAGATCCTGCAAAAAGGCCCTAGCCGACCAAGGGCTGTCGCTGCGAGACGACACCTGACTTCCGAGCGCCGATGAGTTTTCGACGCGGGAACGGTCGTACTGTCATGACGACGACGCACATGCTCGAAACCGCCGGGGCCGAGATCGCCTACGACGTCCGTGGCCCGCTGCCCACCGCCGACGGACGCCAACCGCTGCTCATGATCGCTCAGCCGATGGACGCCAGCGGCTTCGAGACGTTGGCGTCGCACTTCCCGGACCGGACCGTGGTCACCTATGACCCGCGCGGCCTCGGCCGTAGCGTTCGCAAGGACGGCCGGGTCGACCATGCGCCCACGGTCCAGGCGGACGACGTACATGCCGTGATCGAGGCGCTCGCTGCCGGGCCGGTCGAGATGTTCGCGAGCAGTGGCGGCGCGGTGACCGCACTCGCGCTCGTGGCGGCCTATCCCGACGACGTAACAGCCCTGGTCGCCCACGAGCCGCCGCTCATCCCCGTGCTCCCCGACGCCGCTGCGGCCGAGCGCGCCCGCGCCGGCTTTCGCGACGCCTACGAGGCCAAGGGTTCGGGCGCCGGCATGGCGGCCTTCATCGCCATGACGTCGTGGCGAGGCGAGTTCACCGACGAGTACTTCGCGCAAGCTGCGCCGGATCCCGCCCACTTCGGGATGCCGCCCGAGGACGACGGCTCCCGCGACGACCCGCTGCTATCCGACCGGTCCTGGGCGGTCAGCAGCTATCGCCCCGACGTCGCCGCGCTGGCCGCGGCGCCGACGCGCATCGTGATCGCCGTGGGCGAGGAGTCGCTGGACACGTTCACCGGACGCACAGCGGTCGCCACCGCCGAACTGCTCGGCCAACAGGCAACCGTGTTCCCTTCCCACCACGGCGGCTTCCTCGGCGGCGAGTTCGGATACGCCGGCCAACCCGAAGCCTTCGCGCACAAACTGCGCGAGGTGCTCGACGACGACTGACTGGCTCCTGGAACGCGACTCCGAAGGAGGCACCAATAGTGGATGAGCCCCAGTACGACATCGAGATCACCCGAGTCCTCGACGCGCGGCCCGAGCGGGTCTACCGGGCATTCACCGACCCGGACCAGTTCGCCCAGTGGTACGGGCCCGTCGGGTTCCCGGTCCACCGCGACACCGTCGAGCTGGACGCCCGGGTCGAAGGACGGCAGCGATTCGCGATGGTCAGCGACGACGATCCGTCCATGCGCACAGAGTTCGACGGCCGTTTCGCCGAGGTCGTCGAGAACGAGCTGCTCTCGAGTCGCGGGAGCTGGGACGGGATTCCCGGTCAGACCGAGACCTGGCCGTCAAACTTGCGCGTGGAATTCCACGGCCAGGACGGCAAGACCCGGCTCATCGTGCGCGAGGGCCCGCACCCACCCGGCACGGCCGATCTAGGCCGCCAGGCGTGGGAGATGATGCTCCCCAAACTGGAATCCTTGCTCAGCGGCTGACGCCGTGACCCTATAGGAGTAACTTCTTCGGCTCCCTTCGCGGTCGGTGAGCCACATCGAGTGCAGGCCCGTGCTGCACCACGCCGCAGCGCTAGCGACGGCGGCAGGCCGGGCGGGGGCGACGTTGAGACCGAGTCAGCGGAGCAGCGTTCGCGCCAGCTCCGTCAGCGTCTCGCGCGTCTGGCGCGGCGACAGGCCATAGCCCTCGCGCAGCCAGAGGAAGGACTCGAGGCTCGTGAGCATGTGCAGTGTCGCCGTCGCTCGCGCCTGGCTGAGGCCGGGCCGCAGCCTGCCCGCCTTGGCCAGGCGCCGCGTCAGGCCCTGAAGGTCGGCACGCTGTTCGTCCTGCTGCTCGTCGATTAGCGCGGCCGCGTCTGGCTCCAAGACAGCGACCGCCTGCAGCTGCTGAACGACGAACCCGCAGACCTCCCAGATCGCGCACCCGGCTTCCACCACGGCGTCGAGTGCTGCGACCGGGTCCTCGAGCGCGAGTGCCTCCTGAATCGCCGCCATCTCGGGCCCCTCCATGCCCCGGGTGAAGAGCGCCTCCAGCACGCCGAGCTTCGAGCCGAAGCGGTTGAAGACCGTCGCGCGCGAAACCCCCGCGGCCACGGCCAGTTCGTCCATCGTCGCGGCGTGGAACGCCCCGTCCTTGATCAGGCGCTCGGCGGCCACGAGCACGCGGTCGACGGTCTCCGCGCTCTCGCGCCGGCGCGCTGCGGTGTACGGCCTGATCGCCATGACCACAGCTTAGCCATCGGATTGCTCCACGATTAACCGATCGTCTAGACGAGCCGTCTAACTCGACCGCGTCTCGCCCTAGGGCTCCCGGGAATTCTTGACAACGTGTAGACGTTCCATCTAGACGTAGCATCTAGATTTGGAGTCCACATTAGGAGAAAGGTGATGAAAGGCAGAACGCACACCTTCTGGACATTCGTCGTCACCTCGATCGCGCTGTTCATGGTCGTGCTCGACAACCTCGTCGTCTCGACCGCGATCCCGGCGATTCGCGTCGACCTCGGCGCCTCGCTCGAGCAGCTCGAGTGGACGGTTAACGCATACACGCTGGCGTTCGCCGTCTTCCTGCTCACCGGGGCCGCGCTCGGCGACCGCTTCGGGCGCAAACGCATGTTCACGCTCGGCGTCGGCATCTTCACCGCCGCGTCCGCGGCCGCTGCGCTGGCGCCGTCAGCCGACTGGCTGATCGCTGCTCGCGCGCTGCAGGGCCTGGGCGCGGCGATCGTCACGCCCCTGACGCTGACCATCCTCAGCGACGCGGTCTCGCGCGAGCGGCGAGGAGCTGCGCTCGGCGCCTGGTCGGGCATTGCGGGCCTCGCCGTCGCCATGGGCCCGCTCGTCGGCGGTGCGGTCGTCGAGGGCATCGCATGGCAGTGGATCTTCTGGCTGAACGTCCCGGTCGGACTCGTGCTGCTCCCGCTCGCGACCCAGCTGCGCGAGTCGCACGGGCCCGACAAGTCCCTCGACCTGCCCGGACTCGTCCTCGCGAGCGCGGGCATGCTCGCGATCGTCTGGGGCGTCATCAACGGGAACGGGGACGGCTGGACGAGCCCGGGAATCATCGGCGCCCTGGGCGGCGGGACCGCGCTGTTGGCGGCGTTCGTCGTCTGGGAGCTCCGGACGCGCGAACCGATGTTGCCCATGCGCTTCTTCCGGAACCGCGCCTTCGCAGCAGCGAACGGAGCCTCGTTGCTCATGTACTTCGGCATGTTCGGCTCGATCTTCCTGCTCGTGCAGTTCTTCCAGACCGCGCAGGGCTACTCGCCGCTCGAGGCCGGCCTGCTGCTCCTGCCCTGGACGGCAATAGAGCTGTTCGTGGCGCCGATTGCGGGCGCACTGTCGGATCGGATCGGAAGCCGGCCCCTGCTGGTAGTCGGGCTGGCCCTGCAGGCGGCAGGGCTCGGGTGGATGGCCGCGGTCTCGACTCCGACCGTCGGTTACGGGTCGCTCGTCGGGCCGTTCATCCTCTCCGGGATCGGGATGGCGATGTTCTTCGCGCCGGTCGCGAACGTCGTCCTCTCGGCTGTGCGGCCGGAGGAGGAGGGGAAGTCCTCCGGTGCGAACAACGCGATCCGCGAAGTCGGCGGCGTGCTCGGCGTTGCCGTGCTGGCCTCGATCTTCGCCCGCACGGGCGGCTACGAGACGCCCGAGGCGTTCACCGACGGGCTCGTCCCGGCGCTGTGGGCAGGAGCGGCGGTGGTCGCCGTCGGGGCGGCGCTCGCGCTCCTCATCCCGCGCAGGCGGCGCCTCGAGGAGGCGACAGCCGCGGAACCCGAGCAGCTCGTGCCGAAGGCGGAGGCCGCCTGAAAGGCCCGGATGACAACGCCCGCCTCCGCGCCGGCGGAGGCGGGCAAATCGACCGAAGGGAGCCACCATGGCATACACAGGACAGACATTGGAGAACCCCGCCAGCGGCGAGCGGATCACCTTCCGCCGGACCGCGGCGGAGACGGACGGCGAGCTCGTCGCGATCGACCTCGAGCTCCCGTTGGGCGCCCGCGTCCCTGGCGGGCTGCACCTTCACCCGAAACAAGAGGAGCGCTTCGAGGTCGTCGCAGGAACGATGCGGTTCAGGATGCGGCGCAAGCGGGTCGTCGCCGGCCCGGGCGAGGTGGTCGTCGTCCCGCCCGGCGTGCCGCACGACTTCGCGAACGTCGGGGACCAGCCCGCGCTCGTCCGAGTCGACATCCGGCCCGCGCTCAAGATGGAGCAGCTGTTCGAGACTGCGGTCGCGCTCGCCGAGCAGGGACGCACGATGATGAACGGCATCCCGAAGCCGCTCGACCTCGCCCTGTTCACGCGCGAGTTCGAGGACGAGGTGCAGGCGGCGTTCCCGCCGCTCTGGATGCAGCGTCTCGCCCTTGCGCCGCTGGCCTGGCTCGCCAGGCGCCGCGGCCACGGCGCCCAGTACGCGCCGGAGCCGACCGCCGTACCCTGCCCGTAAGTAGTCGGGCCGTCTCCGCCTAGAGAAGCCCCGCCGAGGCGGGGCTTCTCCGTGGTCCTAGGACTAATCCCCTCGGAGGGATCTCCGGTCGAGTCGGGAAGAGGGCTCCGCAAAAGCGCCGGAAATCGGCGCTTTCTCGTTCAGACCGACGCGTAGCGCTGTCCCTCAAATCCGCGAAACGATCGAAGCGGTCACTTTCCTCGCTGTTTGCTCGTTGGCTCGCGGGCCGACGACTCCGCGAGCCGCTTGATCGCTCCAAGGCGGTCGTCCCACTCGGCGGCGACTCGCGCGAACCACTCACTTGCGGCGTCGAGCCGTTCCGGCCGGACGGCGTAGCGGACTTCACGCCCCACTCGGCGCGAGTCGACGAGACCCGCGCGCTCGAGAACGGAGAGGTGCTTGGCGACGGCCTGCCGCGTGACGGGCAAATCGCCGGCGAGCGTCGTGGCCGTCGCCTCGCCGTGGGCTAGCAGGGCGTCGAGGAGCCTGCGACGCGTTGGGTCGGCGACCGCCGCCCAGAGCTCGTCGCCGTCGTCGCCGCCTCGCCTCATCGCTGGGGAGCTGGACGGACGAGCTTCGAGACGTACTCGCGCAGCTCGTCGAGCTCGAGCTGCCAGCCCTGTGTGTTCTCGCCCGCGTACCTCGCCTTCTTGTCCTCGGACCAGTCCAGCTCCCGAAACCCGCTCTCGACGACTCGCAGGCGCGTGTGGTCACCCTCTGCGGCGAGAGTGAACTCGACGAGCGTCGAGTTGTCCTTGCGCTGCTCCTCGCCGACAGCACGGACCCAGCGATAGGCGAAATTGCGTGGCGGCTCGACCCGCTCGACCCAGGCACGGGCCGGGCCGTGCTGTCGCCAGTCAAATGTCGCCTCGCCGCCGGGGCGCAGGTCGATCTCGGCCGAGTCGCTGAACCAGCCGGCGACGTGCTCGGGCTCCGTCAGCACCGCCCAGACGACGTCGATCGGGGCCTCGATCAGGATCTCTCGCTCGATGCGCTCGGGAACCACCGTCTCCTCCTTCGGGAATACGCAACCAATGGTTGCTCGTTATGCCGCTTAGGGCAACCAATGGTTGCAAGAGCACACGATGAAAGGACTCGAGTGATGGAGGCGCAAATGACTGATCACAAGATTGGAACCCGCGAGGAATGGCTCGTGGCACGTGAGCAACTCCTTGCCCGCGAAAAGGACCACACGAGACTCGGCGACGAGCTCGCGCGGCAGCGGCGCGAGCTGCCCTGGGTGCGAGTGGAGAAGGAGTACCGCTTCGACACGGACGACGGTGAGAAGGCGCTCGGCGAGCTGTTCGACGGGCACTCCCAGCTGCTCGTCTACCACTTCATGTTCGGCCCGAGCTACCAGGCCGGAGACCCCGTCAACTCGTCGATGGCCGATACCGTCAACGGCGTGCTCCCACACCTGCGCGCTCGTGACGTGTCGTTCGTCTTCGTCTCCCAAGCGCCGCTGGAGAAGCTGCAGGCCTACAAGCGCCGCATGGGCTGGAGCTTTCCCTGGGTCTCGACCGCCCGCACCGACTTCAACTTCGACCTCGGCTTCTCGTTCACCGAGGAACAGGCTCGCGAGGCCGTGGCGGAGATGAGGCCGACCGGGCTCGCGCCGTGGACCGGGCTACCGCCGATCGTCGAGCAGAACGCCCGCGCGACGGGCACCGACGTCGTCGGTTACCTCACCGAGAGCCCCGGCTTCAGTACTTTCGTGCGAGACGACGGCGCCGTGTACCACACGTACTCGACCACGTGGCGCGGATTGGAGTTCCTGATGGGCTACTACCCGATCCTCGACCACGCACCGAAGGGCCGCGACGAGGGCGAGGCGTGGCAGCTCTGGCTCCGCCGGCACGACGAGTACGAGGTGTCATGACACTCAGCTGAAAGGAGCGACCATGTCGGCAGTTCCCACAATTCACCGTTTCCCGGTCGAGCACGAAGGCGCATTCGTCAATGCCTATCTGGTCGAAACCGCGTCCGGGGTCGTCGCCGTTGACGGGTTACTGCAGGTCTCAGCCGCCAAGGAGATGCGCGCCGGTATCGAGCGCCTCGGGAAGCCGCTCCTGGCCGCCCTCCTGACGCACTCTCACCCCGACCACTACGCCGCGCTCGGCGAGGTCGTCGCCGGCGACGACGTCCCGATCTACGCACCGCAGGGAGTCATCGACACGATCACGGCGGACGACGCCGTCAAGGATCAGATCGTCGGCCCGCTTTTCGGCGAGGACTGGCCGGTGAATCGCAGTCTTCCCCAACACCGCGATTGCCGGTGGGGAGAGCGTCAGCTTCGACGACGTGAAGTTCACCGTCATCGACCTCGGCCCGAGCGAGTCGCCACACGACAGCCCGTGGATTCTCGGCGATGACGCGAAGACGTCTTCCTCGGCGACCAGATCTACGACCACAAGCACTGCTTCCTCGGCGACGGCTTCTACGAGGAATGGCTCCGGAACATCGAGACGCTCCGCACGCGCTTCCCCGAGGGCGCCGTTTTCCACATCGGTCACGGCGGACCGGTCGGAGGCGAGATGTGGGACTGGCAGCGCGAGTACATCGAGCGCTTCGTCGAGGCTGTGTCGGGCGCCGACTGGTCCAACCCCGATCAGGCGAAGGCGGCCGTCGTCGGCCGGATGAAAGCGTACGAGCCGAGCGACGAGCTGCAGATCCTGATGGAGCTGAGTATCGAGCCGATCGCAACCAAGCTCGGGCTGCTGGCGCCGGCGCCTTGAGTAGGAGCGCCGGAGCCGGCCGCGGCGGCCCAGGAGCTGAGTGGTAGCCGACAGCACCAACGAAAAGGAGAGCCGAAATGGGAACGATCGTCATCAGCGAGAACGTCTCGCTCGACGGAGTCGTCCAGGACCCGGCCGGTGACGAGGGCTTCAGGCTCGGCGGCTGGGTCGGCCTGATCAAGGACAGCCCAGAGCTCAACAAGCTCGCGCTCGACGAAGCGCTGGACGCCGAGGCCCTGCTGCTGGGCCGGCGGAGCTACGAGTGGTTCGCTGCGCGGTGGCCATCCCGGAGTGGCGAGTTGGCGGACAGGTTGAACAGCCTGCCCAAGTACGTCGTGTCCTCGACCCTCGAAGATCCCGCCTGGAACAACTCGACGGTGCTCAAGGGCGACGTGGTGGACGAGGTCTCGATCCTGAAGCAAGAGGTCAATGGACAGATTCTCGTCGCCGGCAGCTTCCAGCTCCTGCGAACGCTGATGGAGCACGACCTCGTTGACGAGCTGCGGCTGAAGATCTTCCCGGTCGTGCTCGGGGCCGGCGACCGCCTCTTCGGGGAGACCAGCGACAAGAAACCCATGCGGCTCGTCAATACCCAGACACTCGCCGACGGCGTCGCCATCCTCACCTACGAGGCCGTCCGATCCCTATGAGCGGGGTCGCCGTCACCGATCGGGCCTGACGCGGCGGGGCCTTCGGCCATCGCCGCCGCGACGGCGCGGTTGAGCCTGACGATCGGATTTCCGCTGATCTGCTCCAGCACCCCGTAAAGGGCGGAAATCTACGGCCAGTCGGCGTCCACTCGTCCATCGGCGCCTCGACGGCGCCGCTCAGGAATCGACTCCCAACAGGTATCTGGCCATGTTCGCTCCTCGTTTCGCGGTTGCCTGTCAACACCAGGACGGAGCCGCCGTTTCGTTCTCGACATGCGGTCACTCCTCGTCGACCCTGTGCTCCGCCAGCCAGGCATCTGCGACGCGCTTCTGCGCGCGCGTCAGCCAGGCGACCGCCACGAGCTCGTACAGCTCCTCGCGGTCCATGCGGGCGAGGTCCGGGATGCGCACCAGCACCGCCGGGTAGCCCCGGAAGTGAGGCGTGGTGAAGTAGAGGCCTCGGTCGTCGGCGAGGAGGAGCTCCTTCTCGTCCAGGCCGTCGACGCGGAACATGAGCACGTCGTCGAGGCGCTCCCCGGTCTCCGCGTCGATCGCGTCCGGCCGCCGGCCGCGGTGAAAGCAGAACATCTTCCCGTGGACGTGGTACGAAGGCCTGCCGTCGTCGGACACCTCCTTCGTGACCAGCGGCATGGCGAGCGCGAGCTCGTCGAGGTCGGCCATCGTCGCCATCCCGCCCACTCTGCGCGGCGCCTAGGCATGCGTCAATTTCGCCTCCGCGTCGCCAGTGCACGCGGCCGACCCGACGCGCGCTGCGTCCTCTCCAGCCCCGCCGTGCATGTGCATCCTTGATGTCTGGCGCGTACGACGTCTGAGAGGAGTTGTAGGAGCATGGAAAGTGCGACCAAGACGCGATTTACGTTCCAAAGCGAAGGCGAGACTCTGTTGGGCAATCTGTTCTTGCCGGAGAGGGCGAAGCCGGCCGGCGTCGTGGTCGCAGTTGGCCCGCTCACCTCGGTGAAGGAGCAGGCGACCGGTACCTACGCGCAGGCGATGGCCGAGCGAGGGTACGCAGCGCTCGCATTCGACTACCGGTACTTCGGCGAGAGCGGGGGGCTGCCGCGGCAGTTCGAGAACCCGGAAGCCAACATCGAGGACATCAAGAACGCGGTCACCGCGCTCCTCGCCGACGACCGGCTGTCGGGCCTACCGGTCTTCGGCCTTGGCGTCTGCTTCGGCGCCGGGCCGATGGTGCGTTCGGTCGCCGAAGACTCGCGCTTCCGTGCCTTCGCGGGTGTGGCCGGCGTGTTCACCGACCACGCGAAAACCGTTGCGAGAATGGGAGAGGAGTACCAAGCGCGAATCGATCGCGGCCGGGCTGCCGAACGAAAGTGGCGCGAGACCGGCGAGGCGGAGACCATCCCGGCGGTCGGGCCTGATGGCGGCGACGTCGCCATGCCGCTGCGGGAGGCGTATGAGTTCTACGGGACTCCGCGCGGCGGAGTGTCCAACTACGTGAACGGCTACGCAGTCCAGTCGCTGGCCTACAGCCTGCCGTTCGACGCACGCGGCGCAGCCGACACGCTCGAGGTGCCGGTGCTGATCGTTCATTCGGAGCAGGCGCTGACTCCCGACCTCGCCCACGCCTTCTACTCGGGTGTCAAGTCGCCCAAGCATGAGCTTTGGCTCGAGTCGCAGGGCCAGATCGACTTCTACGACGACCCGAAGCTCATTACACCGGCAGCAGATGCTGTCGCCGCCTTCCTGCGCTGAGCGCTCCCAGATCATGGTTCTCCTACACGTGGCGATGTCCCTCGACGGGTTCATCGCGGGCCCCGGGCATGACATGTCCTGGACAGGCGGCGCCGAATACGACACCTCCAGCCAGCTCTCAGACTAGGTCCGTCCTTCAACCGCCGATAGGCGTGAGGATCGGCCGCCGCCCCACGCAGCTCGCCGCACCGTGTCGCAGGCGCCGCACGTTCTCGGCCCGTGCGTGGCGCTGTGGTCGATCGTCGGCCTTGCATTCGGCGAGACGATCCGGGCCACCTAGAGCTCAACGTCGCCGGCGCTAGCGCAGACGCGCAGGGGCCCGCGAAGCTGCCTGCAGGCGTTCCGCGTGTGGGGCTGCATCGAGCTGCTTGTACGTGGCGAGCGCCTCCCGGCGGAGTCGAGTCGCTTGACCGTTGGGCAAGACCGCTGCGAGCCGCTCCTTCGTCAGGGCGGCGTCGAAGACGACGCCCAGCTCCTCGAAGCGCTTCAGCGCAAGGGTGAGGCACTCCTCGGCCGTTGCCGGGTCGCCCGCCGCGGCGCTCACGATTCCCGCGGCCCGGTCGCTTGCCGGCGAGATGAGCGCGAGCGCATCGGAGAAGGCGCGGGCGCGGGGCAGGTACGCGGTGAGTGCGTCCCAGTCCTCGAGCGCGACGAGCGCATCGAGCATGGCGAGGATCTCGTACGCGTTCTCCTCGGCATAAACCGGGCGGCCGATGATCTGCTCCGCGAGCTCCCGCCCGGCCACCGCGTCGCCCCGGGCGACGAGGTACCGCGCGAGCAAAGCCTCCGGGAGGCCGGGTCTCTCGAGGTTGGGCGTGAACGTGGCCGCCAGCTCGGTAGCACGATCGAGACGGCCCTGATGCGCCAGTCCGAGCGCCGCAAACAGCTGCCCGGCGCGCGCATAGGGACAGCCGATCCCGGGCTCGCTCTCGAGCGCGGCGACATGCTCGGTGGCGAGGGCGTCGAGCTCCGACCAGGTGCCGAGGTGGTAACGCGAATGCATGACTGTGTACGTGCCGTGCATGCGCTCGTGGGGTGTCAGTGCGCGTGCGAGCTCGAGCGAGCGTTCGGCGTATTCCGCGCTCTCCCGAAACTCGCCCGCGAGCTCCATGAAGAAGAGCGCGTCCCAGAAGAGCGCGAACGACTGCTCGGCGGGGTCGAGCCGATCGACGAGCCGGATGTCGCGTCGCGCCAGCTCGAGTGTTCGGTCCCAGTCGCCGGCGAGGGACAGCAGCAGCCCGGAGGTGCGGTAGGACTGGCTGAGGACCGCGGGCCGGTCGAGCCGCTCGGCGGCATCGACGCCCGCTTCGGCGAACTGGAGACGTTCGTCGAGCGACAGTGGGTCGCCGACCTTCAGCCTCATCCGGCGAACGCCGATGTTGCCTTTCAGCACAGTCAGCCAGGCGTGGGTCTCGTCGTCCCTGGCGGCTGCAAGTCCTTCGTCGACCAGGCTGTCCCACAGCTCCGGCGTCGGCTTCGAGCGGAAGCCGCCCCACTTCACCGCAGCCATACGGCTGGCCATGAGGCAGATGTGCGCGCGCAGAGAGTCCGCGCCTGGCTCTCCCCGTAGCAGCTCGAGCGCCGGGAGATACGCCTCGAAGGCTTCGTCTCCGTGATAGGCAGCCTCGTGGTCGTCGCCCAGGGCGGCGAGCGCGCGGCCGCGTTCGAGCGCGTTGCCCGAGGCGAGACTGAGCGCCTGCTCGTGGAGCTCGAGCGCCCGGACGACGGCGAAGCGCCGGCGGGCGGCGTCGCCGGCTGCGAGCAGGGCCTCGAAGCCACGCTTGCGCGCCGTCTGCCAGCCGGCCGAGTCGTCGGTCCAGGCAAGGTCGGAGTCCTCGCCCGCGAGCGCCGACGTGTAGTGCGCCGCGATCAGCTCGGCTAGCTCCTCGCGCCGGTCGCTTGCGAGCTCCTCGAGCCAGACCGCATGCTCGGCGTGCGCCCGCGCGCGACGCGCCTTCGGCAGCCCGGCATAGGCGACGTCGCGCACCAGCGCATGCTTGAACTGGTACTCGGCCTGGCCGCTGAGCGACGAGGTCGGCCGCGCGACGACGAGTCCTCGCTCCTCGAGCCGGAGCAGCGCGGTCGTCACCGCCGCCTCGGTGAGAGCGCGGGAGAGCGGCTCCAGCCAGAAGCGACGCCCGACGACGGCCGCCTCCTGCAGCACGCGCTTGTCGTCGCCGGCGAGGGCATCGATGCGAGCGGCAATGACGCCGTGGACGGTGTCGGGAAGCGTGATCGCGGCATTGTCGACCGAAGCTCGCCATCGATCTCGCTCCCGGACGATCACACCCGTGTCGATCATCTGGAGGACGATCTCCTCGAGGAAGAACGGATTGCCGTCGGCGGTGCGCACGATCTCGCGCCGTAACTCGTCGGGAAGCTCGACCGATTGGAGCAGACCCTCGACGAGCGCCGTCCCCTCCGGCTCGGTCAGAGACTGAAGCGAAATCGCCGTCGCGCCCTCACGGCCCGCCACGAAGTTCGGCCGTGTGGCGGCGAACTCCGGTCGAGCCGTCGCGACGATGAGGAGTGACCCGTCGGAGCGGCCGATCAGGCGCGCGAGCATCTCGAGGAGCGGGTCACCGGCCCAGTGGAGATCCTCGACGACGACGATCGTCGGCCGGTGTCTCGCGAGCGCGGTGGCGAAGCGCGGCCAGGCGCGCGCCAGCTCATCCACGACAAGTCGCGGCTCGAGTTCGCTGAGGGGGTCGTCCGGCAGCGGGATGCCGGCCGTCGTTGCGAGCGCGGCTACGGTTCGCGCGAGCTCTTGCTCGGGCAGCTCGAGCCCGGCGAGCGCTGCGCGGGCGCCGCGAAGCATGCTCTCGGCGGCCACGTCCGCCGGGTCGTCGAGCGCGATCCCGAAGGCCTGCCGAAGAATCTCCGCCAGGGCCCAGTACGTAATCCCGCGACCGGTCGCTCGGCAACGGCCGGTGAGCACCTCGAGCTCGCTTCGCTCGCGAGCGGCGGCCAGGAACTCGACGATCAGGCGGCTCTTCCCGATTCCCGCGGGCCCGTAGACGAGCACGAAATGGGGCGTCGCTGTTTCCAGCGTCTCGTCCAGCAGCCCCTTGAGCTGGTTCAGCTCACGCGCGCGCCCGACCAGCGGCGACCGTAGCGCCGCCATGCGCGCCTCGCCGCCCGCAGAGAGGCCCTCGACACGGTAGACGGTCAGCGGATCTGTCTTGCCTTTCACCTCGAGCGCCATCGGCTGCCCGAAGCGAACGAACCGTCGCGCCGTCAGTTGCGTCCGCTCTCCAACCAGCACCGCTCCCGGCTCGGCTGACTGCTCGAGCCGTGCGGCAACGTTCACTGCATCGCCGGCGACGAACTGATCGCCTGCTTCGCCGGCCGAGGCAAGTACGTCGCCGGTGTTGATGCCGATCCGGATCGCGAGCGTGATGCCATGGCGCTGCTGGAAGCTGCGGTTGAGCTGGTCGAGACGCTCAAGCATCTCGACTGCGGCGCGGATCGCTCGGACGGGATCGTCTTCGTGCGCGGTCGGCACCCCGAAGACGGCGACGATCGCGTCGCCGATGTACTTCTCGAGCGTGCCGCCCCACGAGGCAATCACCTCGGCCATTGCCTCGAAATATGTGCGCAGTAGCGCACGAAGCCGCTCGGGATCAAGCCGCTCACCGAGCTCAGTCGAGCCGATCACGTCGGCGAAGAGGATCGTTGCGACCTTGCGTTCCTCCTCCAGCTCGGGCCTCGCGTGGCCGAGTCCGGGCAGCGGGGTCGTCGGCGCCTCCTCGACCGGCGTCGCTGACGGCGCCTCGGCTGCAAGCTGCAGCGACGGATCCTGATTCAGTATTTGGCGCTCGAGCTGCTGGAGCGCCGGGCCCGGCTCGATCCCGACCTCCTCGACGAGCGCCTTCCGCCCGCTCTGGAAGACCTGCAGCGCGTCCGTCTGCCGTCCGCAGCGATAGAGGGCGAGCATCAGCTGGGCGCGGGAACGCTCGCGGAACGGCGCGGCGGCGACAAGGGGCTCCAGCTCGGCGACGAGCTCGTGGTGGCGGCCGAGCGCCAGATCGGCGTCGAACCGATCGTCGAGCGCACCTAGGCGCACCTCTTCGATCCGGGAGGTCTCGCTTTGAGCGAAGGCCTCGTAGCTGAGGTCGGACAATGGCTCCCCGCGCCAAAGCGCAAGCGCCTCGCGCAGGCGACTCGAGCGCTCCCCGGGATCGGGTCGCTGCCGCGCCTCCGCGATCAGCGTCTCGAACCGGGCCAGATCGACCGCGTCCGCGGGGACCTGCAGCAGATAGCCGGGCGGTCGCGTCCGGATCACATCTGCGCCGAGGAGCTTGCGCAGGGCCGAGATGTGCCCGTGCAAGGCGGTCTGCGCCGTCCCGGGAGGCTCCTCCCCCCAAACCGCGTCGATCAGCTGCGCCCCCGGAACGACCTCCTCGCGATGGAGGAGCAGCATCGCAAGCAGCGCGCGTTGCTTCGGGCGCGCGGGCGTGAGGTCGCGATCACCATCGACGACCCTGAGCGGACCGAGGATCTGGAACTCCACCTCCGGCCGATTCTCGCACGCGTTTACCGCGAATCTCGCTCGCGTTAGCCCCGAGTTAGTCCCGCGTTACAGGCGCGTAAGCCCTCTCCCCGACTCTCTCTGCGAGCCATGACCGCGCAGGTACAACTTTACGACACCGCCTATCGACGCTTCGCGCTGAGCGCGCGGCGCCGGGTCAGAGAGGAGACCTACGGCGAGGACATCGGTCAGAACAGCTGGCTGTCGAAGGACGAGTGGGACTCCGCACTCGACTGGCTCGTGCCAATCCCGGGGGCGCACGTGCTCGACGTCGCCTGTGGCTCAGGCGGGCCCGACCTCCACCTCGCCCGCACGCGCGGGGCGCACGTCGTGGGCGTGGACGTCAACGCGCACGCGATCGAGACAGCGAGCAAAGCGGCTCGCAGCGAGGGCCTCGCCTCGCTCGCCCGTTTCGTGCAAGCCGACGCAGGGCTCCCGCTCCCGTTCGCGGACGCCTCGTTCGACGCCGTGGTCTGCATCGACGCGATCAACCACCTGTCCGACCGGCTCGGCGTGCTCCGCGACTGGCACCGCGTCCTCAAACCAGGCGGCAGGATCATGTTCACCGACCCGATCGTGGTGACCGGCCTACTCTCCAGCGAGGAGGTCGCGCTTCGCGCCTCGATCGGGTATTTCGTCTTCGCGCTGCTCGACGAGGACGAGCGACTCGTCGCGGAGGCGGGCTTCGATCTCGTCCGCTGCGACGACACGACCGCGAACGTGGTTCGCGTGGCGTCCCGCTGGCAGGAGGCCCGCGCTCGACTGCGCGCCGAGCTGATCGCGGACGAGGGCGAGGAGACGTTCGAGGACTTGCAAGCATTCCTCGCGGTCGTCCACGCGCTCGCCTCGGAGCGCCGCTTGTCCCGCTACACGCTCTTCGCCACCCGAGGATCGACCTGAAAGGAGCTCTCATGGAGCATCAGCACCACAAGCCCCAGTCGTTCCACGCCTCGCCGCGGAAGGCGATGCAGGCGCCGCAGGAGGAGTTCCTCTACCTCGCCTGCCTGCACGAGGGGACAGGCGTGAAGAAGCCCGACTTCCTCGCCGTCATCGACGCCGAGCGGGGCGAGATCGCCCACGAGCTGCCGATGCCGAACGTCGGCGACGAGCTCCACCACTTCGGCTGGAACCGCTGCTCGTCGGCGTGCCACGGCCCCGACCGCTCCCACCTGATCGTGCCCGGCTTCCGCTCGTCGCGCATCCACATCGTGAACGTGGCCGACGACCCGCGGAAGCCGTACATCGAGAAGGTGATCGAGCCCGAGGAGCTCGTCGCCAAGACCGGCTACACGCGGCCGCACACCGTCCACTGCATGCCCGGCGACAACATCGTCGTCTCCATGCTGGGGGACGCCGACGGCAACGGCGCCGGCGGGTTCGCCGTCCTCGACGCGCAGACCTTCGAGGTCAAGGGCCGCTGGGAGAACGGCGGCGAGACGCCGCGGTTCAACTACGACTTCTGGTACCAGCCGCGCAAGAACCTCCTCGTCTCCTCGGAGTTCGGCGAGCCGAACGCCTACGAGAACGGCTTCGACCTCGACGACGTGACCGCTGGTCGCTACGGGAGCCGACTCCACTTCTGGAACCTGGAGAAGCGGACGCTCGAGCAGACGGTCGACCTGGGCGAGACCGGCCTCATCCCGCTCGAGGTCCGCTGGCTCCACGATCCCGACGCCGAGCAGGGCTTTGCCGGTGCAGCGCTCTCGAGCACGATGTGGCGCCTCCGCAGCGACAACGGCGGCTGGGCAGCCGATCAGGTGATCGCCGTCGAAAGCGTCGAGCAGGAAGGCTGGCCGTTCCCCGTGCCGGGGCTCATCACCGACCTCGTCCTCTCGATGGACGACCGCTGGCTCTACTTCGCGAACTGGCTGCACGGCGACGTTCGCCGGTACGACGTCTCCAACCCGGCGGAGCCGAAGCTCACCGGCCAGGTCTGGCTCGGCGGGGCGATCGGCAAGCCCAGCGACGGCCCGCGCGACCTGAGCGGCGGCCCGAACATGCTCCAGCTCTCCTTCGACGGCCGGCGCCTCTATGTCTCCAACAGCCTCTATTCGACCTGGGACAACCAGTTCTACCCCGACATGCGCTCGTGGCTGCTGCGGATCGACTGCGACCCCGACGGCGGCATGGAGCTAGACCCGGACTTCTTCGTCGACTTCCACGACCGCGCCGACGGCCCCGCACGAGCGCACGAGGTTCGCCTGCAGGGCGGCGACTGCACGACGGAGATCTTCCAGTGATCGTCGCGCACGTCATGGGCCTCCCCGTCGAGGAGAGCGTTCTGCAACTCGCGCCCGTCGGCGCGACCGTGATCACTGTGGTCGCGATCGCCGGACGGGCAACGTTCGGCCGGCTACGCCACCGGTTGCTCGGGGAGGATCGCAAGCTGGCTCAGCAGTGACCTGGTAAACAAGATGTTGTAGAGCCAGGCCGGCCCGCTCCCGCTAGTCCCCTTCCTCAGCGGTCCACGGCGATTGCGGCGGCGCCGAGTCGACGGCGCGCCGAAGCAGCGCCAGCATGCGTTGGCGCTCAGCCGGGCTGAGCCCCCGCAACACGTCGTCTTCGACCTGCATCGCCAACTGCCGGGCCTGCCCGAGCACCCGGCCGCCCTTGGGGGTGATTGCGACCTCGCGGGCGCGGCGATCCGTTGGTCGGGGTCGGCGCTTTGCCAGTCCTGCGTTCTCGAGTTGATCGATCAACGAAACCATCGTGCTGGGATCGACGCCCATTGCTGAGCCGAGCTCCTGCTGAATCGCTCCCTCGCGGGTCCCGAGGACATTCAGTAGCGCGAAGAGCGCCGGCGTGAGACCAAGCGACTCGAGCGCCTCCGCAGTGCGCGTATGCGACACCCGCCAGAGCCGGAAGAACAGTTGGCCGGCGAACTCGCTGACCGCGTCGTCGGTGGTAGGACTCGTTGCCATTTCAAGATCATTGCACAATTACTCCGCGTCGCCAATTATTTGTGCTACAAATTATTGGCCACCGACATCACCACCACGACTCTCTAGGAGAGCTCGCACAGGAGGGAGCGATGAGCGCAAAGAAGGCCACGCAGAAGTCCGCGAAGAGCACTACCGCGACCAACAAGTCCAAGGGATTCACGGCGGAGGAACGAGCTGCGATGAAGGAGCGCGCCCAAGAGCTGAAGGCGGAAGCGGCTAAGGCGGACGGCGAGAGCGCCCTGCTCGCGAAGATCGCAGAGATGAAGGGATCGGATCGCACCATGGCCAAGCGGCTCCATGCGATCGTCAAAGCCAGCGCGCCGTCTCTCTCGCCGAAAACCTGGTACGGGATGCCCGCATATGCCAAGGACGGCAAGGTCGTCTGCTTCTTCCAAAGCGCGGAGAAGTTCAAGTCGAGGTACGCGACGCTCGGCTTCAGCGACGAGGCGAACCTCGACAAAGACGCCATGTGGCCGACCTCCTTCGCGCTGAAGAAGTTGACGGCCGCCGAAGAGGCAAAGATCGCCGCGCTCGTGAAGAAAGCGGTGCGCTGAGGACTGAGCTCGCCACTGCGTTGATCGAGCTCTTCCGCAGGTAGCCTCGCCCACCGTGGCGACCTTCGCGCTCATCCACGGAGGCGGTGGGACGTCGTGGGATTGGCACCTGGTCGCGCCTGAGCTGCGCGAGCACGGGCACAACCCGATCGCCGTCGATCTCCCCAGCGAGGACGTCTCGGCGGGCTGGTCGGAGTACGCCGACACGGTCGTCCAGGCAGTCGGCGATCGCCGTGACCTCGTCGTCGTGAGCCACTCGCTCGGGGGCTTCACCGCTCCGCTCGTCTGTGCGCGCATCCCCGCCGAGCTCCTCGTCCTCGTCGCGGCGATGATCCCCGCACCGGGCGAGCTCCTCGCAGACTGGTGGACGAACACCGCCTACGAGGAGAGCGGCTACGACGATGTCTTCTACCACGACGTTCCGCCCGAGCTCGCGGCCGAGGCGAGGCGGAGAGAACGTGGCGAGGACTCGAAGGCGTTGCATGAGCCCTGGCCTCTCGAGGCCTGGCCGGATACGCCCACCAGGTACCTCCTCTGTCGAGACGACCGCATGTTCCCCGCCGCCTGGGCGCGCCGGCACGCCCGCGAGCGCCTCGGCATCGAGCCGGACGAGATGGACGGCGGCCACTACATCACCCTCAGCCGCCCGACCGAGCTCGCCGAGCGGCTCGCCGCCTATGCCGCCAGCGGCCGGTGAGGAGAGCCGTCGCTCGGGCCCACGAGCCGCCAGGTCTCGACCGCCCCCTTGCCCTTCACGTCGACGAGCCCTAACGGCTCGAGCACGAAGTCGTCGCGCAGGAGCTCCCACGTCGAGCGGGTGATCTGGATGGCGTCGGGGGTCCCATGGGACTCCATCCGGCTCGCCATGTTCACCGTGTCGCCCCAGAGGTCGTAGAGGAAACGGCGGCGCCCGATCACGCCCGCCACGACCGGCCCCGAGCTGATGCCGATGCGGAGGCGCAGGTTGTGCTCGGTGCCTTCGGGAAGGCAGGTCTTCGCGCACTCGCCCATTTCGAGCGCGAGCCTCGCCAGCGCGTGTGCGTGATCCGGCCGCTGCCTGGGGACGCCCGCCGCGACCATGTAGCAGTCGCCGATCGTCTTGATCTTCTCGACGTCGTGGCGGTCGACGAGCGCGTCGAAGCTCGTGAAGAGCCGATCGAGGAGCCCGACCACCTCGCGCGCGTCGAGTCGGCTCGAGAGCGGCGTGAAGTCGACGACGTCCGCGAACAGGATGCTCGCGTCGTCGAAGTGGTCGGCGATCGAGTTGGGATCCGACTGGAGGCGCTGCGCGACCTCGGCCGGGAGGACGTTGAGCAGGAGCGTCTCGACGCGCGCCTGCGCGGTGTCCCGTCCGCGCGCAAACGTCACGAGCAACAGCATCGCGACGAACGAGACGACGACGATGTTGAGGACGTCGAAGGTCCGGACGAAGGCGTCGGGCAGGTCGGCGCCGTCCGGCCGAACGACTTCGGAGAGAGCGAGCGAGAGCACGATGGTGGCGACGAAGGCTGCAAACCACGGCCACGCGCGGCCCGGGCGGTCGAAGGCGACTGCCCCGAGCGGCGCGAACAGCGACCAGAGGATCACCGAGCTCGACTCGTCGAGTACCGCCGAGCATGATCGTCCCCAGCGGCCGGCGCGACGAGGATCAGAACCTGCTGCGCGGTGCGCAGGAACGCGAAGTTTCGGGTTCGCGCGAAGACGGCGAGACTGATCGCCGATCCGGTGACGTACGCCCACGGCGTGAGCGCGACCCCGTGCTCGCCGACGGCCCAGTACAGGCAGCCCCAGACGAAGGCGACCGGGAGGATGATGAGCGCCACCCC
Source organism: uncultured Actinomycetes bacterium (assembly GCA_963798935.1). Taxonomy (GTDB): domain Bacteria; phylum Actinomycetota; class Thermoleophilia; order Gaiellales; family Gaiellaceae; genus JACDAN01. The sequence continues at coordinate 57,558 of CAWCVG010000034.1, read as the reverse complement.
GACGAGGAGGCGCCTGCGGAAGCGCTCGTCGGCCGTCTCGCGCGGATCCGCGCCGATGGAGAGGGCCCGCTCGACAAGCGCCGCGGTCATGACCGGCGAGCGTAGACGACGCGTGCTTAGGCTCCTCGCTGAAGCAGACAGGTCCCAGCTAGGACCCCGGGCGGGAAAGGAGCCACTGTGTCCGCGACCGTTCTCTACATGTCCATGTCCCTGGACGGGTTCGTCGCCGGGCCCAACGAGGGACCGGACAACGGCCTCGGTGACGGCGGGGAACGCCTGCACGAGTGGGCGTTCCCGACGGGTGCCGACACCGACCCCCACTCTGGAGTCCCCGGCCGCCCGTCGGGTCTGAACGGCCAGGTGTTCGACGAGTTCATGGCCACCGGCGCGGTCGTCGCCGGCCGGGGGACCTTCGAGCCGGCGGGCGGCTGGGGCGGCGACCACCACGACGGCGTGCCGATCTTCATCCTCACCCGCCACGACCCTGCCGATCTGAGGCAGTGGCCGCTGGTCACCTACGTGAACGACGTCACGACTGCGATGACTCGAGCCAAGGAAGCTGCAGGCGACAAGGACGTGCTAGTGCACGGCGCCGGAACCGCGCAGCTCGCGCTCGCTGCCGGCGTCCTCGACGAGATGGAGCTCCATGTCATCCCGGTGCTCTTCGGCCAAGGACGCCGTCTGTTCGAGGGCCTCGCTCCCGGCCAGATCGAGCTGGAGCGCATCCGGATCCTCGAGGGCGAGGATGGTGTCACCCACATGCACTACCGGGTCCGGCGCTGAGCTGCAGGGCAGAGGAACGCCGTGAACGTAAAGCTGAGGCGTGCGAGATAGGTAGCGGCTGCCGGAAGATGGGTAGCCGGCGCCGTTGACCACAAGCGATCGCGGCCGTACCGTCGGACTCGTGCAATCTTCCACTCCCCCATCGGAGCTGCCGCAGGCGAACGCCTCGACCCTGATCGACAGGGAGAAGCTCGAGCGGCAGGTGCAGGAGATGTACCGCGAGTCGCTACCGATCCCCTGGCGCCGCGCCATTTCGAGACGGGCCGCGACCTTGCGCTCCGGCTCGGCTATCCGGAGCAGCTGCTCGCAGCCGTCCCCGTCCTGGCGCTCGCGTCGTTCGCCGGGGTCGGCTACCACCTCGACCTTGCGTCGCTCGCTTCGGGTGACCGGGTCCTCGACCTGGGTTCCGGTCCGGCACGGACGTGTTCTGCGCCGCGGCGATGGTCGGGAACGAAGGACGGGTCGTCGGCGTCGACTTCACCGACGCGCAGCTGACGAAGGCAACAAGCCTCGCGGAGAGCCACGGCATCGACAACGTGGAGTTCGTGGAGGCGAGCATCGACGACCTTCCATTCGAGGACGGCAGCTTCGACGTCGTCATCTCGAACGGCGTCGTCAACCTCTCGCCCGTCAAGGACCGCGTCTTCGCGGAGGCCGCCCGCGTCCTTCGCCCAGGCGGCCGGCTCGCGATCGCGGACATCGTCAGCGCGACGCCGCTCAAGGAGAAGACGCGCCGCAACACCGAGCTCTGGGCGGCGTGCATCGCCGGTGCGATCCCGAAGCCCGTCTATCTCGACGCGATCATGGCCGCGGGCTTCACGATCGGCGCGACCCGTCGCAACGACTACCGCTTCGCCAGCGACCGTGCTCTCGACGCCTGCCGGACCTACGGCGTCGAGAGCGCGAGCATCGCCGCCACTCGCGACTAGCCCGTAGGCAGGCCGCGGCCCCGAAATAGGTACGCGCCTACCCGGTGACGAACACCACTCGACCTTCGCCGCCGGCCGCCGCATCGCGCGCCTCGGCGAGCGCGGCAAGTGCGCCCTCGCGCTCGAGGAGCTCCATGCGTCAACGATAGACCGGCCCCGGGCTGGCCGAACCGACTTACCTCAGAGCTAGAGCCGGATCTGGCGCATCGTCACCTTGACGCCGCTGCGCGACAGGTGGTACACGACGATGCGCGCGCGCTGGCGACCCGGTCGCCGCACGATCCGACGCCCGGCCGGTGACAGGCGCAGCCGAAGACGGACTCGTGTGGTGCGCTGCGCACGACCTTCACCCCGGCCGATCGTCCGCGGAACGCCGAGGTCCCAACGGCCGGCGGAGGTCGTGACGATTCCGCCCAGCCGTCCGTGTCGGGGCGTGTCGACCCGTACGAACAGGTCGCCGTTCGGCGCACGATCGAGGTCGCGAAGTCGAAGCCTCCTGACTCGTGTCGAGACCGGCTCGTTCTCCTCGTCGCTCTCGAGCTCGTCGAACCAGTCGTCGTACTCGTCTTCCTCCAGCTCCTCGGACTGCTCGTCGTCCAGGCCGAATCGGAGTCCTGCGACTCGTCACCCAGCAAGTCCTCGTCCTCGTCCGGCTCGATCCTGGCCTCGACCAGGAGCTCGCGGCCGGTCCCGCCGTCCATGTGGCAGGGCCCGCACGGCTCCGTGAACCACTGGACGGCGCCGTCGGGCTGCCGGCGCGTCCTCAGGCCGAGGTCGACCTGGCCCGACGGGAGCAGGAAGCCGATCGAGTCGCCGGCCTCCACCGGCAGGTGCAGATCAGCCACTTCGTGCACCTCGGCGGCCGACGATACGACCGGCAGAGGTGCGAAGCCGGCGATGGTCACACCGATGTCGTCCTCGTCGACAGGCCGCAGCACCGCGATCCTCGGCTGCTCGGCGCCGGCGATCCGCTTTGCGTTCACGCGTGCGGAGACGAGCACGCCTGGTTCGCTCACCACGACATCGGAGCGATGCAGCGCAAGTTGGCGGAAGCCGACGCTCGTCCCGGCGGGACAGGCGTAGACCGCGCAGGCGAACGCGTCCGGGGACGCGCTCGGATCGACCGACCCGAGCAATGTCGCTGCGCTCGCCCGCTGGACGCCCAGGGCCAATGCGAGCAGGAGCGCCGCGGCGACTGCGAGAGTGGTGTGCTTGATCGCCATCACCGTTCGTTCGGCGGGACGGCGAGCATGGTTCGGTCGGTCTTGCTAGGCGATGCTCAGCCCGAGCCACGAGGCGAGGTCATCCAGCGCACCATCGCGTCGAGCTCGAACAGGTCCGGTCCTGCTCCAGCGCCTGTTTGAGCTCGGCTGGGTCATACGAAGAGCCGAGGCGGCTCCACGCCACGAGGTCGCCGCTCGGTGCGATCGCGGCGGTCGGGTCGATTTGCAGCAGAGTCAACCAACGCCCGTCGTAAGCGCGGCTTCGCCGGGCGATCGGGAACTAGATTGTCCCGCGTGATCCTCGAGGACGACGAGGTCGGCCTGGAAGCCCGGGACGACCGGGACCCATTCGCGATCGAGCCCGAGGAGCTGGCGGAGGTTCAGGTGGTCGCCACGATGGTCGGCGGCCGCTGGACGCACAACCCGCCGCCGTGGGACTAACCGCAGGCGCCGACTACCACAGAAATCGCGGTGGGGTCAGACCCCGTCTCGAGACGGGAACTTCTCGTCCCCAGAGCGGACGCGTCCAGCCGGATGGTTGCCCGGATCTGTGGACTGCTCGCCGATGCTTCGACGCACGTTTGACACGCCGTCGCGATGGGGTCTGACCCCAACGCGGTTCGCCTGCTATGGGCGCAGCTGGGCGAACGCCCGGTAGAGCTCCTTGGCGGCTCCGACGGCCAATGGGATGTGCTCGACCAGCAGACGCTCGTTGGGTGACTGACGCACGACCGCGAGCAGTTCCGTCGGCCGGCGGGCGTCGAGCATCTGCGCGCGCACGGCGATCCGGCGAGCCTGCGCCTTGGTCAGCCGGTGCACGGACGGGCGGCTACGACGGTTCGAACGGGTAGTCGACGATGTAGACCGGCGAGCCGATGCGACTGGTGTCCGCCGGGTCGCCGACGCCGTTGACGACGTGGTCGATGGTGCCGGCGCCGAGGTTGACCGTCATGAAGTGGTGGAGCCGGACGCCCGGCGTCTGCGGGACCTCGAAGCCGTTCTCGGTGTGGATCGACGGGTTGTTCCTGTTGAAGACGTAGACGCCGCCGCCGTAGAGCTCGTGCGTCTTCACACGGTCACCGACCTTGTAGCCGGCCCAGCCCTCGACGCCGTCGTGCATCCAATCGGCCTGGGTCGGAGGGTCGTACGGCAGCTCGTTCTGGTACAGGATCGTCTTGCCGCGCTCGCCGTTCCAGACGGTGTTGTACTGCTGGAAGTGCTCGACGAACAGGCCCGTCGCCGTCACGTCGTCGCCGTTGACGATGACGCCGTTGCGACCGGTGTTCGTGTTCCAGCGCTCGGTGTCTGTGAAGCCTTCGACTCCGTGGTCCGCCCGCCAGACCCACGTGTGGTCGATCAGCACGTGGTCGCTGTTGACCTCGAGCGCGACGTCGGCCTTGCCGACGTGGGGCCCGCCGACGCGGAAGTACACGTCCGACAGCGTGGTCGGGTTCGAGGGGTCGCTCTTGGAGCTCTTCTTGGCCTTCTTGCCGATCTGCAGGAGCCGCGGGGACTCGACCGTGCCTGCGTCGATCGTGACGCCCGCGACGATGACGCCGGGGGCATCTTTGATCTCGAGCGGCACTGCGCCGTTCACCGCGGTGAGCGTCGCGTGCCCCATACCGAGGACCACGGTGTTGGGGCGCTTCACAGAGATGCTCTTCCCGACGTCATAGACGCCCGGGGTCAGCAACAGGTTCCTGCCGCGGGCCAGTTGGCTGTTGATCGTGTGCACGGAGTCCGACGGCGTTGCCACAAAGAAGTCGTGGAGCGGGATCGTGCGCCCGGGCGTCATGCCGCTCGGCCCAGGTGATGCCGCTCGTGTTCCGCTGCGCCGACGGCACGCGAATGTTGTAGGCACCCCGTGAATCGACGAACAGGTACGGCCTCTCGCGGCTGAGCGGTGTCGTGTCGAAGGTCGTGTAGGGCGGGTTCGGGAACTCGGCGTCCGACGGCGCCCCTACGACACCCGCGAAGACCTGGTTCCACACGCCGTTCGACCAGCCCCCGATCTCGCTGTTGCGGATCAGCCACTGCTGCTGCGAGCCGTTGATGACGAACGGGAGCCTGGAGTCGGAGATGAACCCGCCGCTCGCGAACTGCGGCCCGGCCGTGCAGTAATCCATGAGCGAGAGGTTGGCGCCGGCGATGTTGAGGCGCCGCATCGAGGCGGCCTGGGAGACCGCCCAGAAGTTCGCGGACGCCCGACAGCCGTCCTGCCCTGCTGTGTTGACGTTGAGGGAGAGGTTGGACAGCGTGCGCCAGAAGTTGACGAGCGCGTGGCAGTTGCTCGTGCCCCCACCCTCGAGGCAGCGGTTGTACACCTCGATCTTGCCGTTGATCGTCACGTCGGTCGGCGAGGCGCCCAGGCCGGCGACGTCGGTGTAGTAGCCCACCTTCAGCTGCAGGGGCTCGGTCTCGCTGCCGTAGACACCCGGCTTGAACAGGAGGGCATAGCGGTTGGTGCCCATCTCGTTGTCGACCTGCTGCGCGTGGATCGCGTCGAACGTCGCCTGAATCTGGCCGACCGGCATGGTCGGGTCGAAGATGATGACGTTCGGCCCGAACGACGGCTCCGGCGGTGCGGCGCTCGCGGTCGATACACCGGCGGCGCTCGCGACCCCAGCCAAAACCAGCGCGACGGCCAGCATCATCGATCGAGCTCGCAACATGGGATCCCCTTTCCCCGTCGACGTCGAACGAGAACGGCAATGTAGCGCTCAAAAGGCGTTTCCGCAGCTCCGTCCGATCCCCCAGTAAAGCTGACGTCGTGCCTTCTTCGGCGCGTACTCGTATCGCTACGGACTCAGAAGTGACCCCGTATCCGAAAGGCGGTCGTCATGGCGACTCATGACCATCGATTGCAGAAGATCCGCACTCACGTGCAGGACGCACACGAGGAGCTGCACGCGCTCCCCGCCGGGGACCGGCCGGCATCCGAGAGCGAGCTCGCGCGGCTCAACGACGTCGTGGCCTACGCCCGCGGCGTCCTCGCCGCGGCCGACCCGCGACTCGTCTCGACCCGCGCGTTCGCCTCGATCGAGTCGGCGGCATGCGCCATCTCGAACGATCCGCGTGGTGCCCTCCAGGCCCCCGATGCGCATGTCGACGCGCTCGCCGATGCGCTGGCGCTGCTCCCCGTGACGCGAAAGGAGATGGAGCAGCAGGTCACCGCCACCGCGGAGCGCTTCCACCAGTCGACAGCAGACCGCGTAGCTGCCCTGCGTCGAGAGGTCGAGGCCGAAGCGAACAAGGTGACCGGGCTCGGCTCCGAGATCGAGGAGTGGAGCTCGCGCCTCGAGCAGCACGTCGAGAGACAGGCGGCCGTGGACAAGAAGCTCGCCCAGGCCGAGGAGACGCTCGGCAGGCAGGCTGCCATGGTCGACGAGCAAATGGCGGCCCACACCGAGGCGTTCGCCGAGAGCGAGAGCGCGCGCACCGCCGAGTTCCAGGCGCAGCTGGATGTATTTCGCGCCGACCTCGCCCGAGCGCAGCAGGAGGCGATCGACGAGGTTCAAGCGCGGGTAGCCGAAATCAGGCGGATGGAGCATGAGACCGCCAATCTCGTCGGAGCGATCGGGCTGCAGGGGACAGGCGAGGTCTATCGCCGGCAAGGCCGTCGGGAAAAACGGGCGGCCGAGATCCTGCGCGGCCTCGCCGTCTTGGCCGGCCTCGGAGCCGTGGCGATCGCGTTCGCCGGTGCAGTCTTTACGGACCCGACCGCCGAATCCCTCGTCGCCGGGCTGTTCGCGTCGCTCATGCTGGCCGGCCTCGCCGCGTACCTCGGCCTCCAGTCGGGGAGGCATCGGGCCCGCGAAGAGCGCGCGTCCGCGGTACAGCTCGAGCTTGCGGCTTTCGGTCCCTTCATCGAGCCGCTGAGCCCAGAGCAGCGTGAAGAGGAGCGCGTGATCATGACGCGCAAGCTCTTCCCTGCGCCGGAGGGGAATGCTGCTCCGGTCAGCCTCGCGCTACGACGCGGTCGCGAGAACGCCGGGCTCGGCGCGTCGAACGGAGTCCCGGAGGACTGGGCGCTCGGGTCCACCCCCGATTCGGCGCCTGCCGAGCCTGCCCGGGCTGCGGCCGGGAACGGCGCAGCAACGAACGGAAGCCAGAGCGCGCTCTAGCGCGACACCGTCCGGAGGGCCTCGCGCAGCTCCTCCTTCGTCATCTCGGTGCGCCCCGGAATGTCCGCCTCGTTCGCGCGCTCCAGCAATTCCTCTCTGGTGACGGACGCCTCCCTGCGCAGCGCTTCGAGTAGCTCCTGCTTGGACATCTCTGAGCGCCCGGGGATACCCAAAGCCTGCGCCTGGTCAAGGAGCTCTTCCTTCGTCTGCTGCTCCTGCGACTTCACTGCCTCCGCGAGCTCGTCCTTCGACATCTCGGAGCGCCCCGGGATAGCCGCCTCTTTCGCCTGTTCGAGGAGCTCATCCTTCGTCTGCTGCTCCTTCGACTCGACTGCCTCCACGAGCTCGTCCTTCGACATTTCGGAGCGCCCGGAGATACCCGCGTCCTTGGCCTGCTCGAGGAGCTCGGACTTCGTCGGCTCTTCCACCGTTTCGGCGCGCGGCGCGCGCGCGGCGCTGCGACGGGTGCCGCCGCGCTTCGCCTGGCGCTTCGCGCCTCGGCGCTGCGGCTGACTCTTCGCACGTCCGCGTTGCTGTTGACTCTTTGGGGCACCAGGTCGCGCCCGACTCTGGGTGCTACGGCCGGTATCCCCGTTCGCCTCCGCGAGGCGGCGGTCGATCTGCTCGTCGATCGCGGAGAACGTCGACGCCAGCGAATCGGCTAACTCAGCGACCTCGTCCGCGAGGACGACGACCTGCAGGAAGTCCGTTGACCCTCGGGCGACCTCCTCGTTCAATCGGCGAACGCGCTGTTCGAGCTCTCCCGCGAGCGTTCTTACATCCTTCAGGCTGGCCATCGACATCCTCCTGCGCTGCTCGTAGTTGTTCGCAAAGGTCCCTGGTAACCCGTTCCCCGAACACGCGCAGGCCGAACGTGCCGGCCGGCTGCTCGAGGCGTTCTCGAAGCTGAGTTACGACCGCTGCACCGCAGACTCCCCGTCCTGCGGCTGCGACTGATCCTGCTCGAGGCGTTCCGCAGCCTGATTCGTCGCTGCGATCGCGACATCGAGGCCGGCTCGACGAAGCACGCTGGGCAAGTCCTGGGCGGACTCCTCGTCAGGCAAGTCCTTTCGGCGCGAGTCGAGGAATGCTTTCGTTGCGAGTGCCGCCCCCGCTCCCGCAGCAAACGCCGCGGCTATGAACAGCGGCACTCCCAAACGACGTGAACCCCCGGCGACTTCCGTTGCCCCTTGTTGTTCTTCGCTGTCCGGCGTCATGAAGGTCTCCTCTCGAACGGCTCTACCCAGACGCACGCTGCGCCTGGCTCGCGTGCACTGATCATCCGGAAGTGCCCGCTTCCTGGCGTAGCGAGACAAGCGAGTCTCGTGCCGCCTTGGCGGTGGCCGCCCCCGCCTCCATCGCCGACTGCTTCATCAGCTGGGCGCGGTCGCCGTTTTCATCGCCGCTAGCGAGTTGGCCGAGGCCCCTCGACGACACGACCTCGGCCGCCGCAACGCCTGCGGCACTCGCGATCTGCCTGGCATTTCCGCCAATCAGGCTGGCTGCCTGCCTGAGCGCCTCCGGCCGATGGGCGACGAGCGCCCCGACGCCCGCTCCGACCGCGCCGCCGGCAACTGCGCCGACAACTGCGCCGCGGATCGCCCACCTCGCAGTGGTCGGTTCAGTGGCTCCACGCTGACTCTCGGCGTCCTCAGTCGCGTCGTCGCTCGGCTCATCTTCGAGCTCATCGTCCTCGTCCGATGCGGACTTCTGTGCCGCAACATCTTCTTCAACCATTCTTCTCGCCTCCCGTTTCGTGTTCTCGTCTTATTCCGCCGGCGCCGGCGCTGAAACGCCGCATCGCTGAGCATCGGTCCCGGCCGTCGTACGTGATCACGCGCATTTCTGAGCGTTTTGGTTGACATGACCCAAACTCTTGTGCGAAGGTAAGAGTCATGGCGACAAGAACGCAGCAGGGGAACGTCCCTCCTGACTACGACTCGAGCGAGTTCCCCGCGTTCGCCGTCACAGTCGACGTCGTGATCCTGACCATGGTCGAGGGCGAGCTTCACGCCCTCCTCGTTCGGCGAGGCGAAGCTCCGTTTCAGGGCATGTGGGCGACTCCAGGCGGGTTCAAGCGACCTGAAGAAACGCTGGACGAAGCGGCGAGACGTGAGCTCTCCGAGGAGACCGGCGTCGACGTTCCGAGCCTGCTGACGCAATTCGGCGCCTATGGCGATCCCGGACGCGACCCGCGCATGAACGTCGTCACCGTCGGGTACCTCGCCGTCCTTCGCGACGTGGGAGCGATCGTCGCAGGCACCGACGCGGCACACGCGGCGCTCGTCCCCGTCTCGGACATCCTCGAGGAGAGGATCGAGCTCGCGTTCGACCACCTGCGGATCGTGCGCGACGCGGTCGAGCGCGTCCGGGTCGAGCTCGAGCTCTCGGGCATCGCGACAGCCTTCGTCGGCACGACCTTCACGATGGCCGAGCTGCGAGCGGTGTACGAGGCGATCTGGGGCGTCCAGCTCGACGCCGCGAACTTCCGCCGCAGCCTCGTGGGCGAGGGCGGTTGGGTGATCCCGACCGGGCGCACCGCGCAACCCGGGCCGGGCGGCGGAAGGCCCGCCGAGCTCTACCGGGCCGGACGCGCCTGGAAGCACGGCACACCCATCAATCGCATCCAGCCGAATCGAGAGAGGAAGTGACGATGAGAGCAGCCGTCCAGGATGGGTACGGATCTCCGGAGGAGGTGCTGCGCGTCGCCGAAGTCGAGCGGCCCGTGCCGAAGGAGGACGAGGTGCTCGTCAGGGTTCACGCGTCGACGGTCACGCGCGGCGACGCCATGGGAGTACGCCACCTCGAGTACCGGTTCGTCCGTCTCTTCACCGGCCTGCGCCGCCCGAGGCGGCCGACTTGCGGCTCGGAGTTCGCGGGCCGCGTAGAAGAAGTCGGAGCTGCCGTGACGGAGTTCCGTGTCGGCGACGAGGTGTTGGGCGTCAAGGACGGGTCGAACGCCGAATACGTGGCCGCGCGTGAGAGCGGCCCGATCGCACCGAAGCCGACGGGATTGACCTATGAGGATGCAGCGGCAGTCCCTGACGGCTCGCTGCTCGCGCTGAGCTGCCTGCGACCGGCGTACCCGCTACACGGGAAGAGCGTCCTCGTCTATGGCGCCGCGGGCTCGGTCGGAACGGCGGCGGTCCAGCTACTCGTGCACCACTTCGAGGCCGACGTGACGGCAGTCTGCGACACGAAGGACGTCGAGGTCGTGCGATCGCTCGGCGCGCGGGACGTCATCGATCGTCTTCACGAGGACTTCACGAAGAGCGGCAAGACCTACGACGTGATCTTCGACGCGGTCGGCAAGCACTCGTTTCGCCGCTGCCGCCACGCGCTGAAGCCCGGCGGGATCTACATCAGCATGGACCTCGGGTTCATGTACCACGTGCCACTCCTCGGTCTCGTCACACGGTTCGTCGGGAGCAAGCGTGCGACGCTAGGCCTGGGCCGCTATCGCAAGGAGGAGCTCCTCCTCGTGAAGAAGCTCGTCGAACAGGGCAAGTACCGGCCGGTGATCGACCGGACGTACGCGCTCGACGACGTCGTCGAGGCGAACCGCTATGTCGAGAGCGGACAGAAGACGGGCAACGTGGTGCTTCGCGTCACCGATCAGGCGGGCTCTGGCGCCACCTCGTCGCCGCGCACCCGCAGGATCGACACGACCGCGATGAGCAGATAGCCGAATGAGGCTGCCCGCGGCGCCACGATCGCGAGCGCGATCGCGATCGCCCAAGTGGAAGCCGATGTTGGGTGACCACGCTGACGAGCCGGCACCGGCGGCGAGACTTGCGTCGGCGGTACATACCGAGTATAGTACCCAGTATGCCTTCTGCATGGAGCCGTTCATGAGCGTCCCCCACGCCCTCCTCGCCCTGCTGAGCGAAGGGCCGAAGTACGGCCTGCGACTCCAGAGCGAGTTCGAGTCCCGGACGGGCGAGGTCTGGCCGCTCAACGTCGGGCAGGTCTACACCACTCTCCAGCGTCTCGAACGGGACGGGCTCGTCGAGACCGACGACCGGGAAGGCGAGCGGTCGCGGAAGCGATACAGGATCACGGACGCCGGCGACCGTGCGTTGGCCGACTGGCTTCGGACTCCGCCCGACCTCGAGCCCCCTCCGCGCGACGAGCTCGTGATCAAGGTGCTCGTTGCCCTGCAGGTCCCCGGGACCGACGTCCACGAGATCCTGCAGGTGCACCGCCGGCACGTGATCGAGGTCATGCAGCGCTACACCCGGGTCAAGGCCGCGGCCGGAGAGGACGATGTGGCGCTGGCGCTCGTCGCCGACGCTGAGCTCTTCCGGCTGGAAGCGATCGTCCGCTGGCTCGATGCCGCCGACGTTCGCCTGAAGCAGCGGCCGTCGCTGACGCCGGCCGCGGTGGCCGACCTTTCGTTCGAACCATCACGCGCGAAGGAGGTCTCTCAATGACCAGCGCACTCGAATTGCGACAGGTATCCAAGGTCTACGGCTCCGGGCCGACCGAGGTGCGCGCGCTCCATGAGGTCGACCTCTCCGTCGAGCGCGGCGAGCTGGTGGCGATCATGGGCCCGAGCGGCTCGGGCAAGAGCACGCTCCTGACGATCGCCGGAAGCCTCGAGGAGGCGACCAGCGGCCAGGTGCTCGTGGACGGGGTCGACCTCGCCATCGTTTCGCGCTCGGAGCGGGCGCAGATGCGCCGCCGGTCGATCGGCTACGTCTTCCAGGACTTCAACCTGCTGCCGGGGTTGACGGCCGTCGAGAATGCCGCCCTTCCTCTCGAGCTCGACGGCGTCCGCGCCAAGACCGCACGCGCCACGGGCCTCGAGGCGCTGGAGGAGCTCGATGTCGCGGCCCACGCGGATCGCTACCCCGACGAGCTGTCGGGCGGCGAGCGGCAGCGGGTTGCGATCGCACGGGCGATCGTCGGCGAGCGCGGGTTGCTGCTCGCCGACGAGCCGACCGGCGCGCTCGACTCGGTGAACGGCGAGGCGGTCATGCGCCTGCTTCGGGCCGCCACGCACCGTGGTATCGCAGGTGTCGTCGTGACCCACGAGGCGCAGCTGGCCTCGTGGGCCGACCGCGTCGTCTTCCTGCGCGACGGCCACGTCGTCGACCAGACGGTGGCGCCGCCCGGCCCGGAGTCGCTCCTCGCCGCCGGTGACCGGTGATGACGTCGGTCGCGCACCGCTCTGCGTTGCGACGACCGAGTCGGCGGCGGAATTGCCGCGCGCCGTCCCCTGATCCGCTGGGCGTGGCGTATGTTCCGCCGCGAGTGGCGCCGGCAGATCCTGGTGATCGCTCTGATCACCGTTTCCGTCGCGGCCGCGGTCTGCGGCGTCACGATCGCCTACAACTCGGGGCCCCTTGACTACGCGGAGTTCGGCTCGGCCAACGTCCTGTTCGAGCTGGACGCCGCCGATCCGCGCAAGCTGGAGGCAAGTCTCGCCGCCATCGAGGAGCGGTTCGGGACGGCCGATGTCATCGCCCACCGCTCCCTGCCTGTCCCGGGCAGTGTCGACAAGGTGGAGCTCCGGGCCCAGAACCCGCGCGGACCGTACGCAGGGCTTGCGCTCCGCCGCGGCAGCTACCCGGAAGCCCCCGGCCAGGTCGCCGTCACCGACGGAGTCGCGACGCTCCTCGGGCTCGAGATCGGTAAGCCTCTCGCCCTCGACGGCCGTCGCCGAACCGTTGTCGGCATCGTCGAGAACCCACGTGAGCTGAGCGACGAGTTCGCCCTCGTCTCCCCCTTGTCCGCCGGAGCACCGGACACCGTCACGGTCCTGGTCGACGCCGACGAGGAGGCGGTCGACGCGTTCCTGGAAGCGCAGGGCGACCAGTCCGCCCAAGTGGCGTCCAGGATTCGGGGCCACTACGAGCCGGCGCCCGAACTGGCCATGTTCTCCGTCGCCACCGTCTTCATGCTGCTGGCTTCGCTCGTTGCCACGGCAGGCTTCGCCGTCATCGCGCAGCGACGGCTCCGCCAGCTCGGCATGCTCGCTGCGATCGGCGCGACCGAGAAGCACCTTCGACTCGTGCTGCTCACGAACGGCGCAGTCGTCGGTGCGATCGGCGCACTGATAGGAACGGTCGCGGGTCTCGCACTCTGGCTTGCGATCGAGCCGACACTCGAGCCGGCGCTCGACTTTCGCCTCGACCGGTCCAGCCTGCCCTGGGCACTGCTCGCACTGACCGTCGTCGTCGCGGTCCTAGCAGCGACGGCCGCGGCCTGGTGGCCGGGGCGAGCGGTCGCCCGCGTCCCCGTCACGCGCGCCCTCTCGGCGCGACCGCCGAGCCCGAAGCCCGCGCACCACTCGGCACTCGTCGCCGCGGTGCTGATCGCGGCAGGTATCGGCAGCCTCGTGGTGTCCAACCGAGACCGAACGCCGCTCATCGTGATCGGGATCGTGGCGACGATCCTGGGCAGCCTGCTCCTCGGCCCCCTGGCGATTCGCATCTTCTCCCGGACGGCGGGGCACGCCCCGATCGCGGTGCGTCTGGCGCTACGAGACCTCGCCCGCTACCAGGCCCGCTCCGGGGCGGCACTCGCCGCCATCACCCTCGCCCTCGGCATCGCAGCAACGATCGTCATCATCGCGGCGGCCGAGGAGAAGAAGGCCGCCGGTGAGCCTCCCAACCTGTCCGACCGGCAGATCCGCGTGTACACCGGTGCAACGGTGGGCCCGGAGCACGTCGCGATCCAGCCGCCCGCACAGCTCGAACGCATGGCTGCTCGCGTCCGCCAACTCGCGGCAGATCTCGACGACGCGGCCGTGATCCCGCTCCACAACGCCTACCACCCCGGCGAACCGTCCCACCCCGACGGCGGCTTGCGAGTCCGTTCCACGCAACCCCTCGTGCGGAAAGTCGGCGACCCTAAGGACTCGGGGCCATACATCTGCGCGAGCCGAGCGGACTGCTACGTCTACAAATCGCGCCTCTACGTCGCAACCCCCGCCCTGCTCGGGTACCTCGGAAGCGATTCCGCCGCGATCGATTCAAGGACGGACTTCCTCATCGACCGGAGCGTCCCGACCGACGAGCTCGTCACTGTCCGCTTCGAGACGACGGCCCGCGGAGAACCAAAGCTGATCAGACGTGCCGTCACGAACGTCGAGAGAATCGACAGCCGAAAGCTCTTCGGCTCTCCCAGGGGAGAAACCGACATCGCGACCTCGTTCGTCACGCTCGAGGGCCTTCGCCGCCGCGGCTGGAAGCAGATCCCGTCGGGCTGGCTCGTCGAGTCGAGACGGCCCCTGACGAGCGACCAGATCGCGGATGCCCGCGACGTCGCTGCCGCCGGTGGCCTGACGATCGAGACACGGCGCGAGAACCCCTCCTCCACGACGCTCATCGCCATTGCCACCGCCGCCGGCGCCCTCCTCGCGCTCGCGATCCTCGCCATGACGGTCGGGCTGATCCGCAGCGAGAGCGCCGGTGATCTCCGCACCCTGACCGCAACCGGAGCAACGAGCAGGATCCGCCGAACGCTGACGGCCGCAACCGCCGGCGGGCTCGCCTTCCTCGGCGCGCTCATCGGCGTCGCCGGCGCCTATCTCATGCTCGGGGCGACGTACCACGACAAGCTGGACTACCTCGGTCGGATCCCGGTGCTGTACCTCGTCCTGATGGTCGTTGGCATCCCTGCGGCGGCCGCCGCGGCCGGCTGGCTCCTTGCCGGCCGCGAGCCGCCCGCCATCGCGAGGGCCGCGATCGAGTGACGGTCAGCGGCCAGTAGCGCCGGGCTGGGGTGTTACGGACCCGGTTCGTCCCCTCGGCGGCGGAGATACTTGTCCATCTCGCGCCGTTCCCAATCTGCGCCGAAGAGCCCGCCGATTCCGAGGAGGACGATTCCGGTGATCGCGACGCCGATGCCCGTGCCGAGCATCGGCCAGTAGAACCAGTACGAGCTGCTGTCGTCGGCCAGGTCGATGAGGAACCACATCAGGCTCAGGGCAACCCAGATCCCGAGAACGCTGTAGAAGATCCGCTTGCGGCGAACGTGCCGCCGTGCGTCCTCCCGGGCCTCGTCTATGGGGTTCGCGACCATTACCGACTCCCTTCGATCGGCTGGACGAGCTCGGTGCGCCACTCCGTCGGTGGCGGCCACGTCGACGGGTCAGGCTCTTCGCTCGCGTCGATCCACGAGTAGACCTCCCAGGCTGCCCCATTCTTCGCGCCGCCATGCTTCGTCAGCCAGGCGTCGAGACGGCCGTAGGCGTCGCCCAGCCCGTCGTGTGACCCGATGTGCCAGGTCCTGATCGCGGTTCCGCCCGGCAGCTCGCCGCCCTCGGCTCTCCCTCCGCCGGCGACGGGCTCGACCACGGGGATTCCAACCTCGAGGTCGGTCTCCGCATCACCGAACGTGTGGTAGCGGACGAAGGGCGGTCCCGCCGGTGTCACCTCGCCTGCATCGACTGACCTCCAGACCTCGCGCAGGCGCTCGCCTTGGGCCTCGGCGAGCCGGGCGACGTCGACGTTGCCCCTGACGCTCAAGACTGGTTGGGCCTCGAGCTCCTCTACGACGACCCCTTCGCTGTCTCGATCTCCATCCATATGCGTCCTTTCGCCTGGCGAGCCCGCCGACTTACTTGGCACGGCACCCGCCGATGTCGTAGGCGACGTTCACGGTCTCGTCGGCACCGGGGTTCGGGCGCCAGCCGCCCGAGAACGTGCCGTCCTCCCGCCAAGACCCGGTGAAGGTTGAGTCCAGCGGCCCGTATGACACCGAGATCGTCACGGAGTCGCCCTGCACATCCCACTTGTAGGGCAACGGCTCGGGCGAGAAGTTGGAGTACACGGTCGAGGGGAACGTCTGCGTCTCCGGGTCGTAGCCGATCACCTCCAGGCTGTCGATCTGCAGCCCACCGAAGTCGATCTGCACGCGCTGCTCGAGGAAGAAGCCGCCCGGCAGCCAGCGAAACGACGTCTCGCCGCGGATGGTGGTCTCGTCCGAGCCGATGAGGTTCCCTTCCATGCTCCAGCGGCCGACAAGGCGGTCCAGCCGCCTCATCGCGGGGTCTGGCTGTGGCGCTTCAGAAGTCTCTGACATGGCAATTCTCCTTCCTGGTCAATCGAGCACTGCTCGGCCATGCCCTTCCGGACGAGGTCCCTCGATCTCGACCCGCGGCAGCCACTCGAGCCACGCCGGCAGATACCAGTTCCGCTCACCCAGGAGCTTCATCGCGCTCGGCAGCAGCACCGACCTGATGACGGTCGCGTCGATCAGGAGCGCGACGGCGACGCCGAAGCCCATCTGCTGGAACATGATCAGGTCGCCTCGCGCGAAGCCGGAGAAGACGGCGACGATGATCAGCGCCGCGCCGGTGATGATGCGTGCGGTGGAGCCGACGCCGAACGTGACCGCGGCGGTCGTGTCGCCCGTCTGGACGTGGCGTTCACGGATCCGGCTGAGCAGGAACACCTGGTAGTCCATCGAGAGCCCGAAGAGCACCGAGAAGAGGAAGAGCGGGACCCAGGCCTCGATCGTGTCCGTCTGCTGGAAGCCGAAGAGGTCGGCGCCGACGCCCTCCTGGAAGACCAGCACGAGCAGGCCGTAGGCGGCGCCCACCGAGAGCAGGTTGAGGAGGACCGCCGTTCCGGCCACGACGACCGACCGGAAGACGACCGTCAGCAGGACGAAGGTGAGCAGGAGGACGAACGCGATCACGAACGGAGCGGGATCGATGACGGAGTCGAAGTAGTCGATGTTCTCCGAGCTCGTACCGCCGACCAGCACCTCGGCATTCGTCGCTGCGAACGTCTCGGGGATGAGCTCGTCGCGGAGCTCGCGCACGGCCTCGGTTGCCGCCGTGGAAGAGGCGTCGCCCTGGACGGGGACGGTGAGGAGTGCGGCCTGACCGTCGGTCGAGCGCTCGATCTCGCCCGGACCGAAGCGCGGATCTGCGGCGAGGCTGCTCCGAAGCTCTGCCAGTCGCGCCTGGACGCCGGGCGCGGAGGCGTTCGAGACCACGATCTCGACCGGATCAGTCGTGGTCCCCGGGAAGTCGCGTTCCAGCGCGATGAAGCCCTGCTTCGAGGCGAAGCGGTCAGGCAGCGCGGAGACGCCGCTCGTCCCCACGTCCATTCGGAACACTGGCAGCGCGAGCAGGAGCAGCGCGCCTGCGGACAGCACCAGGCTGACGACCGGGCGCCTCAGCACGCGGCGGACGATCGCGCCCCAGAAGCGGCCTTCGGGATTCGAGGCCTCGAGCGAGCGCCGCCCGACCAGAGGTATGCGGAGTGCGTCCACCTTGTCGCCGAGGAGCCCGAGGACGGCCGGCAGCAGCGTGAGCGCGGCGACGACGGAGGTGATCCCGACGAGAATCGCTCCGACTGCCAGGCTGCGCATGATCGAGTTCGGGACGAGCAGCATTCCGAGCATGGCGACGACGAAGACGCTGCCGCTGAAGAAGACCGCCCTGCTCGCGGTGGCGCCGGAGGCCTCGATCGCCGCGAGCTCGCTTCTCCCCTGGCCTCGCTCCTCGCGGTAACGGGAAACGACGAAGAGCGAGTAGTCGATCCCCAGCGCGAGACCCATGCCCGTGAGCATGTTGATGACGAACACCGAGAGCTCGAACTGCTGCGCGAGCAGCGCGGTCAGGCCGAGCGCGACGACGATCGCCACGATCGCCATCAAGAGCGGTACGAGCCCGGCGACGACCGCGCCGAAGACGAGGAGCAGGACGATGAGCGCGGCGGGCAGTCCGAACTTGAGCTCGCCGTTCTCCAGGTCCTCCTGCGAGAGGAGGTTGAAGTCGTGGTCGAGCGTCTCGGTGCCCGTGACCGACACGGCGAACGGGCCTTCTTCGGCGACCGCTTCGACCTTCTCGACGAGCGCCTCGGTCTCACCGTCGTCGGAGAGGGCGATCGGAATGATCGTCGCGTGTCGATCCTCCGAGACGAGCGCCTCGCCGCCGTCGAGGTACGTTCGCGCACGCCCGAGAGCTGTGATCTCGCTCTCAGCGACGAAATCCCGGACGTAGCCCTCGAACCGGGGCGAGTCGACCGTGACGTCCTCGGAACGGATGACGACGACGTCGGTCACCGCCGTCGACGGATTCGGGGGGAACGCCGCGAGCCGAGCATCTTCGGCGCGCTCCGACTCCGGGTTGTTCGTCGGCGCTCCCTCGGTCGTGAGGCTGCCACCCAGGAACACGACGATCACGGCGATCGAGAGGACGGCGACGATCGCCCACGCACCGAGCACCCGCCACGGATGGCGCGCGCTGGCGGCGGCGAGAGGCCCTGTCCTCATCTGCGGACTAGGGGCCTGCTCGTCGGCACGTACATCAGCTCGTCGCGATACCGAGTCATCCACTCGACGGTAGCCCTCCGTGGGGCTGACGCACATCGGCCCCAGGGCCCGAGTTGCGCTCCCCCCACAGGGGGATGGCAGCCGCTTAGGTCGGCTCGGCTCCGGGCGTCACGACGCCGTGGTCGTACGCGAAGACGATCGCGGCGGCACGGTCGCGGACACCGAGCTTGCCGAAGATGCTGCCGACGTGGGTCTTGACGGTGGCCTCGGCGACGAACAGGGCTGCCGCGATCTCGGCATTCGTCGCACCCCGCGCCATGAGCTGCAGCACTTCGTGCTCGCGGTCGGTGAGCTCCTCGAGCCGGGCCGCGTCTCGCGCGGCCGGGGCGACGGCCCGCCGGTAGCGGTCGAGCAGTCGCGGCGCCACTCCCGGGTCGAACCATGCGCCACCGCCGGCGACCGCCCGCACCGCCACGATCAGGTCCTCGGCCGAGGAGTCCTTCAGCACGAACCCGGCAGCGCCCGCCTCGATCGCGCCCCACAGGACTTCGTCTTCGCCGAACGTCGTGAGCACCAGCACGGCGATCGGCTCGTCGAGGCCGCGCAGATGCGCTGTCGCTTCACAGCCGTCGAGCACCGGCATGCGGACGTCCATCAGCACGACGTCCGGACGAAGAGCGGGAAGCTCCTCGATCGCTTGTCGGCCGTCGGCACACTCGGCGACGACGTCGAAGCCGTCGGTGGGCGAGAGAATCCGCGTCAGGCCGGCTCGCACGATCGCCTGGTCGTCGACGACGGCGACTCGGATCACGAGCTGCTCCCGTCTTCCACCGGAAGCTCGCACGTGACCCGCCAGCCGGCGGGCGTCGGGCCGGCGGCACACCGCCCGCCGAGCGCAGTCGCCCGCTCCTGCATCCCGATCAGCCCGTATCCGGGTCGCTCCTGCCCCGAAACAGGTCGCGAGACGAGAGGCCCAGTGGTGTCGGCGACGAACGCGACTCGGCCGTTCGCCAGCTCCAGCCCGAGCATCGTCTGCGCACGCGGCGCATGGCGGGCTGCGTTGGCCAACGCTTCTTGCACGATCCGGTAGAGCGCAAGGCCGACACGCGGTGGGATCCGTGACAGGTCTGCTTGCGTCTGTAACTCGACGGCCAGGCCTCCGTCCCGCGCCTGATCGACGAGAGCGGGGATTTCATTCGCCGTGGGGACGGGTGCCGCCACGCCTGCCTCGTCCTCGCGGAGCAGCGCCACCGTCCGACGCAGCTCCTGCATGCTGTGACGGCCCACCTCCTCCGCGGATCGCAGCGCCTCCTCTGCAGCATCTGCGTCGCGGCGGAGGACGTGCCGCGCACTCGTCACCTGGAGCAACATCCCGGCCAGGCCGTGACCGACGAAGTCGTGCACGTCACGGGCGATCCGACGGCGCTCGGCGTGGAACGCCTGCTCGGCCAGCTGACGCCGGGTGCCCGCGAGCTGGAGGACGAGCCGTTCCTGGCGAGCGACAGCGCGACCGCACACCCAGGTGAACGCGATGGCCACGATCCAGATGCCCACGGCGACCTCGGCAGGGTCCTGAATCACGGCGACCAGTACGGGCGACGCCGCCTGCGAGCGCGCCGAGCGACGCCGCCGCGCCGACGGACGGCGACCAGCGCGCGGCCGCGAAGGCCAGCAGACAGGCGTTGAACATGACGGGCTCGAGGTGTCCTGACTCCTGCACCAAGACGGTCGGCACGACGATCGCGAGAGAGACGGCTGCGAGCGGCACAGCGGGGACGAACGCCCACAGAAGCGAAGGCGGCGATCGGCACGGCCGCGAGGATGAGATCGGCCGCCGACGACGGCTGGGTGATCGCCGCGACGAGGAGGAAAGCGAGAGAGAACAACGGGACGACCCGGCGAAGGTCGTCAGCTTCGAACCAACCTCGACCGGACCCTGCAACCACACGATCGACTGTACTCCGCGGCTTCCGCTGGGACCTCCTCCCCAGGGCGGAGTCGCGCACTCCGACCGGGAGCGGAGTCTTTCGGGTCCGGTAGCTACGCCGGCGAGCCGGACCAGCCCGAAGTCAGTCGTCGAGGATCGTCAGGTCGAGCTGCCGGAGGCGCTCCGGGTCGGCGAGGATGTCGATCTCCACGATCTTCCCGCCCCGGATCGTGTAGCCGCCGACTGCGAACGGCTCTCCGTCGCGGGTCGAGACACCGCCAAGCGCGCCGTTGACGAGCGCCGGCCGCGTGACCAGGCCGAGCCGTGAGTAGAAGAGCGCCTGGCCCGCGACCGCCCTCGCTCCGCGGAGCTCCCTCGATCCGCCGGCAGGGCCGAGATCCGCCCGCAGCACGACATCGGGATCCAGCACCTCGAGCAGCCCCTCGAAGTCGCCTTCGCGCGCAGCCGCGAGGAAGGCGTCGACGACTTTCCGCTGGGTGTCGAGGTCGGTGTCGGGAACCGCGTACTCGCCCTGGACGCGCCGGCGCGCGCGGCTGGCGAGCTGGCGCGCCGCCTCGGGTGAACGGCCGACGATCGGCGCGATCTCGTCGAAGGGCACGGCGAAGATGTCGTGCAACACGAACGCGAGCCGCTCGGCGGAGTCAGCTTCTCGAGCACGACGAGCAGCGCCAGGCCGACCGAGTCCGCCAGCAGCGCCTCGTGCTCGGGTCCATCGCGTCGGCGCGGTCGACGATCGGCTCCGGAACGTGGACGCCGATCGGCTCCTCGCGTCGCACGTTGCGCGAGCGGAGCATGTTCAGCGAGACGCGCGCGACGACGGTCGTCAGCCAACCGCCGAGGTTCTCGACCTCCCTGGTGTCGGTGCGGTTGAGCCGCAGCCAGGCTTCCTGGACGGCGTCGTCCGCCTCGGTCAGCGAGCCGAGCATCCGGTACGCCACCGCCTTCAGACGGGTTCGGTGCTCCTCGAATCGCTCAGCCAGCCAGTCGCGTTCGTTCATCGGTCACGTTCCTTCGTCTCGCCGGGTCATACAAGTAGACCCGCGAGACAGCGCGGATGTGACACGAAAGGAGAACACGATGCGCGTGTTCGTAGCAGGAGCGAGCGGTGCGATCGGCACCCGGCTGGTTCCACAGTTGATCGAAAGAGGGCATGAGGTGATCGGCACCTCGACATCGTCCGGAAACGCAGAACGTCTGAGGGCGCTCGGGGCAGAGCCGATCGTCCTCGATCTGCTCGACCCTCGCGCCGTGCGCAAGGCGGTCCTCGAAGCCGAGCCCGACGCGATCGTCCACCAGGCGACCGCGCTGGCGGACGTGAAGTTCTCCAAGAACCTGGACCGCGCCTTCGCGCAGACCAACCGGCTTCGGATCGAGGGCACCGACGCGCTTCTGGCCGCCGCGCGGGAGGCGGGCGTTGGCCGGTTCGTCGCGCAGAGCTTCGCCAGCCTGCGGTACGCGCGCGAAGGCGGGCCGGTCAAGACCGAGGACGATCGGCTCGACCCAACTCCGCTCGAGGCGATCCGCGAGACCAGCGCCGCGATGAACCACCTCGACAAGGCGGTCACGGACGCCGGCGGCATCGCGCTTCGGTACGGCAACTTCTACGGAGCTCTCAACGACGGCCTGATCGAGCCGGTGCGCAAGCGGCAGTTCCCGATCGTCGGCGGCGGCGGCGGCGTCTCCTCGTTCATTCACCTCGACGACGCCGCCGCGGAACCGTCATCGCGCTCGAGCACGACGGCCCGGCGATCTACAACATCGTCGACGACGAGCCTGCGCCGGTGCACGAGTGGCTGCCGGTGCTCGCGAAGGCGCTCGGAGCCAAGCCGCCCCGCCACTTTCCCGTCTGGCTAGCGCGGCTGTTCGCGGGCGACGTCGCGGTCATGCTGGGAACCGAGGTCCGCGGCGCCTCGAATGCGAAAGCCAAGCGGCAGCTCGGGTGGACGCTGCGCTACCCGACCTGGCGGCAGGGGTTTGCGGCCGCGTACTCAGCCACCAGCCAGGAAGGCCGCCCCGCCTCCCACCGGCGTGAGAGGCGGGGCCTTGCGGCCTAGCTTGAGGTCGGAGCCGGCTTTATCGCCGGCGCGGGCTCGGACGTGCGGCCCTCGAGCCGAGGCAGCCACTCGAGCCAGCGGGGGAGGTACCAGTTCCACTCCCCGAGCAGCTTCATCGTCGCCGGGAGGAGCACGGCCCGGATGATCGTCGCGTCGATCAGGATCGCCGTTGCGAGCCCGACGCCGAACTGCTTGAAGAACAGCAGCGAGAGCAGGCCGAAGATCGAGAAGACGCCGACCATCACGATGGCCGCGCTCGTGACCACGCCGGCCGTGTGCCGGATCCCGAGCGAGATCGCGTCGTCCATGGACGCGCCGCCGTAGAACGCCTCGCGGATGCGGCCGAGCACGAGGACGTGGTAGTCCATCGAGAGGCCGAACAGGATCACGAACAGCAGCAGCGGCACGACGGGGTCGATCCCGTCCGTTGAGCTGAAGCCGAGCAGATCCTTCGCGAAGCCGTACTGGAACACGATCACCAGGACTCCGTACGCCGCGGCGACCGAGAGAGCGTTCAGCACGATCGCCTTCGCCGCCACCACGAGCGAGCGGAAGGCGACCAGCATCAGCCCGAATGCGAACAGAAGGACGAACGCGACGACCAACGGCAGCTTCGAGGTCATCTCGTCGGTCTGGTCCTTCCACTGGGCGGACAGCCCGGTCACGCCGGACTCGGTGTCCGGGAGGGCGCCCACGGTCGCCGGGACGATGTCTTCACGAAGCGCTTCGAGCGCCGCGACCGATGCGTCGTCGGTTCCGGTTCCGGCGATCGGGATCGTGACGTTGGCGACCGTCGTATCGGGACTGACATCGACCGTGATCGGCTCCTGCATGCGGCCACTCGCGAGTGCCTGCTGCTCCAGCCGGTCGATCGCATCGCGAACCGCTGGTGCGTTGACGTCCGCCGCCTTGACGACGACGTTGGCCGGCAGCGCGGTACCCGGGAAGGACTCCTGCATCCGGTTGTAGGTCTGGACGACGCCGAGGGACTGCGGGAACGTGTCCGGCCCGGGCTTGACCATCTTGAGCTGGAGCGCGGGCGCGGCCAGCGCCAGCAGCAGTCCGCCCGCGACGACCGTGGAAACGACCGGGCGCCTGAGCACGCGGTCGATGATCGCGCCCCAGATCCGGCCCTCGCCGTCGTCGCGGCGGAGGCGCCGGACGAACGGGACCTGCACCCGGTCGACCTTGTCGCCGAGCCGCGAGAGCAGCGCGGGCAGCACGGTCAGCGAGCCGAGCATCGCCAGCGCGACCACGATGATCGTCGCCACGGCGAACGATGCGAACGTCGCGTCCGTCGGTCAGGAACATCCCGGCCATGGCCACCATCACGGTCACGCCGGAGATGAGCACCGAGCGGCCCGATGTCGCCGCGGCGGCCTCCAGTGCCGCCCGCTCGCCGCGCCCGGCGGCCCGTTCCTCGCGTTCCCGCTTCAAGTAGAACATCGAGTAGTCGACGCCGACAGCGAGGCCGATCAGGAGCACGATCGCGAAGACCTCATTCGCCATCGGCAGCACCTGACTCGCCAGTGCGATCAGGCCGAACGTCCCGATGACGGCAGTCAGTCCCAGCAGCAGCGGGATGCCGGCCGCCACGAGTGCGCCGAAGGCGACCACGAGGATGATCAGCGTGACCGGCAGGGAGTAGAGGCCTGCCTTCGCCAGATCCTCTGCGAACAACTCATCTGTCTCGTAGACCGCGCTGGCGTCACCGAACTCGCCGATGAAGAGCTCCGGGTGCGCCCTCTGCGCCTCGTCGACGCGATCGAGTACCGGCGCGATCTTGTCGGCTGCCGTGTCGGCCTCGCCCCGGATCTCGAACTCCACCAGTGCGGCGTGGCCGCTCTCCGCGATCTGGCCGCGGTTGGCCGGGTCGAGCGGCGACTGCACGTTCTGGACGACGTCCAGCGCGGAAACGCCGGCGACGACGTCCTCGATCGCGGCCTCGAAGGCCGGATCGCTCGTTCGGAGCGAGTCGCTCTCGATCAGGACGCTCTCGCCGGCGGGCTGCTTGAACCCGGCGTCGAGGATCCTGTCCATGCGGCCGGACTCGCCCGGTCCCGCGGTGTTCGGGTCGATGGTCTTCGTCCCGACCGCGCCGCCGATCGCAAACGCGCCCACGACGAGCGCGAGCCAGCCGAAGGTCGCGGTCTTCCAGTGGGCGGCGCTCCAGCGTCCCATGCGCGCCGCCAGGTTGTTGGGCTTCGTGCCCGTCATGAGCTTCCTCCCTTGCTGGTCGAGTTGCATGCCTCGACGCTAAGAGCGCGGCGGAGCGCCGTCGTCGGAGCCAAGTCCGATTCGAGCTCGTACCAAGGGCCGATCGTGCCTCCTCCTCGAGTATGAGGCGCGGATTGGCGGCGTTCAGTACCTTCGGTGTGTGAACAAGCTTCGGCCGATCGCGCGTACGTACTGGTTCGACCTGTTGATTGCGTTCCTGGCGATTGCAGCCATGCTCCAACTGGTCGTCGGACGCGAGTCGGCGCGCACGACACTCTGGTTCGGACTACCGGCGATCGCGATCCTGGTGCTCCCGATCTTCGCTCGCCGGCGCTTTCCCTTCGCCGGCCCACTCGCGTACTTCGTGCTCGCGGCCGGGATCTCGTTCATCGACTGGCAGCTGATCCCGTCCCTGGAGAGCTTCTTCGTGGTCGGGCTCGCAGTCGCGTTCCTGCTCGGAAACCTGCGCAGCCCCTGGCAGGCGGGTATCGGCCTCGTCGTCGCTCTCGCCAGTTTGGCGGTGATCGTCTACAAGATCCCTGGTCACACGACGGGCGAGCTCGTATTCATCCCCATCGACTTCGCCGTCAGCTGGGCCGCAGGCTTTGCTCTCCGCGAACGCGCCGAGCAGGCCGAAGCAGCGGAGCTGCGTGCGACCCTCGCCGAGCAGGAGCGAGATGCAGCTGCACGCATCGCAGTGGCCGAGGAGCGGACGCGGATCGCGCGCGAGCTCCACGACATCGTCGCCCACGCGATGAGCGTGATGATGCTCCAGGTCGGGGCCGTCAGGCACAAGCTCCCGCAAGCCCTCGAAGAGGACAAGGATGCCCTTCTGGGTGTCGAGCGAGCCGGCCGCACCGCGCTCACCGAGATGCGCCGCCTCCTCGGGGCGATGCGCCAGGACGGCCAAGCCCTCGAACTGACCCCTCAGCCGGGTCTCGACCGTCTCGACTCGTTGGTGGAGGAGGTGGGCCGCGCCGGCCTCCCCGTACGGGTCCACCTCGACGGCGACCGCTTGCCGCTTCCGCGCGGGATCGACCTCTCCGCGTACAGGATCATCCAGGAGGGCCTGACCAACACGCTGAAGCACGCGCATGCCAGCCATGCCGACGTGACCGTTCGCTACGGCTCCAACGAGCTGCAGATCGACATCCGCGACGACGGCCGCGGCGCCACGAGCACCAACGGCCTCGGCCACGGCCTCGTCGGCATCCGCGAGCGCGTGAAGATCTACGGCGGCGAGATGACGGCAGGGACCGCGAACGGAGGGGGCTTCGTGCTGAGCACGCGCCTCCCATTCGGCGGTGACCGGCAATGACGATTCGCGTCCTCGTCGCGGACGACCAGTCGATGGTCCGGGCGGGCTTCCGCATGCTCCTCGCCGGCGAGCCGGACGTCGAGGTTGTCGCCGAGGCGAGCAACGGACTCGAGGCGATCGACAAGGCGGCGCGCTTTCACCCCACCGTCATCCTCATGGATATACGCATGCCCGAGCTCGACGGCCTCCAGGCGACCAGGCGGATCCTCGCCGCCGAAAACGGTGTACGGATCCTGATCCTGACCACGTTCGACCTCGACGAATACGTCTACGAAGCGCTCACGGCCGGCGCCAGCGGTTTCGTTCTCAAGGACGATCCTCCCGAACAGCTCCTCGCCGCAATCCGGACAGTTGCCGGCGGCGATGCGCTTCTCTCCCCCGCAGTCACCAAACGCGTGATCGAGCAGTTCATGCGCATTCCGCGCCGCACGCCGCCTAGGGAGCTCGAGGACCTCACGGAGCGCGAGGCGGATGTGTTCCGGCTCGTCGCGCGCGGCCTCTCGAATGCCGAGATCGGACGGGAGCTCTACATCAGCGAAGCGACGGTCAAGACGCACATCACGCACATCCTCCAGAAGCTCGGCCTCCGCGACCGCGTCCAGGCGGTCGTACTGGCGCACGAGAGCGGGCTCGTCGACGCGGACTCGCTGAACGGGCCCGCGCGCTAGGCGACCATGACGCGCTCGGCCGCCCGGTTGCACTCGTGCTGCCGATGGATGGTGCGGTCCTCTGCGAACCGCTCGGCGACGCGGACGACCTCGGCGCCGAGCGTCTTCAGCTGGAGCTCGATCGCTTCGTCCTGGATCAGGCCGTCGCCGTCGAAGACACGAGACGCAGACGCGACCGGGACGACGTACGGCACGGCCCAGCCCCGGAGCGCACGCACCGAGAACTCCATGGTGTTGATCGCCTGCAGCCCCTGCGTCCCGCCGGCGGTGCTGATCAGCCCGATCACCTTGTCGTGAAGGTACGGCGGATCGCGGTCGGCGAGGAGGTGCAGCCAGTCGAGCGCGTTCTTCAGCGCGCCGGAGATCGTCCCCTGGTAGAGCGGACTGCTCCAGAGCAGGCCGTCCGCCGCGTGACAGCGCCTCGATCAGCTCTCCGGCACTCGCGGTGGGCTCGGATTGCTGGGGGTTGTAGATCGGCAGCTCGAGGACGTGGATGTCGAGGAGCTGGGTCGTTGCACCGGCTTCCTCCGCGCCGGCCAAGGCGGCCTCCAGCGCGGCACGGCTCTTCGAGTTGCTCGCCACCGAGCCGCCCAGACCGACGATGTTCAGCGTCTTCGACATCGGCTCGCGCAATTCTCCCGCTCGGACTACTACTCCGGCCAGCCGGTCGGCCGCGGCTCCTCGCGCTCGAACTGCTCCCAGTCCTCGCGTGGCGGCGACCAGAGCTCGACCGCCAGAGCTCCCTCCGGCCCGGTCTCGACCTCGTGCGGAACGCCGCCGTGGATTCGCCACGTCTCCCCGGGGCCGATCTCCCTCGACTCATCGCCGATCCGGAAGCGCTTGAACGATCCTCTGACGAGCACGCCGATCTGCTCGTTGGGGTGACTGTGCTCCGGGACGACGCTGTTCGGCGCCAGCTCGACAAGACCCAGCGTGACTCGTTCGCCGTGGAGCGCGCGGACGACGACGCCGTCCCAGATCGTCTGCGGCGAGACGGACGCGAACTGCCCGAATGCGCTCTGCTGAGCATGCGAGAGTTCCATCGTCAGGTGTGACTGATCGTACGGGTCTGGCACGGGTGGACGAAGCCCGAGGACGCCGACGCCTGCGAGCGTTCCTGCGCGGCCTGCTCTCCGAGTACGTGGGCCATTGGAGCCTCCAGGCAGTCGGGGGGTCTGCCGCGCCTATCCTCTCTGCCCACTCGCGCTCAAGCCTAAGCACGCCGTTCGTGGATCACGCAGCCGACCAGTCCGACTCCCGCAGGGCCCGCATCATCGAACGCGTGCGGGCGATCCCCGAGGGATTCGTCCGGACCTATGGGGACATCGATCCGAACGCACCGCGGCTTGTCGGTCGAGTGCTCGCCACGACGGACGAGGACCTCCCGTGGCACCGCGTCGTCAGGGCCGACGGGAGCCTCGCCCAGGGGCAGCGGCAACGACGCCTTCTCCTGCGGGAGGGGGTGCCGATGCGCGGATCGCGAGTCGATCTCGAGGACGCACGGCTGCCGAGCTACCTGTCCTAGCCGGGTTCCGGACGCTGTGGACGACCTGACACGGTCTCGGCGCAGACGCGTGACCCACGCGCGCGGATTTCCTCGCGACGATGGTCGCCATGAAGTGGCTCGGCCTCATGCTCGTCGCGTTTGCCCTCACCGCCGGGGCCGCGCGCGCGGAAACTGACTCGGTCGTCCTCCGCACGGCGCCCTCGGCCGACGGCTCGTTCCCGTTCTGGTGCGACTGGGGGTACGACTGGGACGAGCGCTGCTATCGCGACTTCTCCGACAGGCTCTCGATCGGCGGCGACGTCGACAAGGTCTGGCGCTCGGCGCTTCGCTTTCCGTTGAGCACGATCCCGCGCGGCTCGATCGTGCTCTCCGCCTCGCTCCTGCTCTCGTTCGACGGCGTTTGCCTCGCGCCGCGCAGGACCGAGCGACCCTGCCCTCCGCGGAGCTACACGATCGACATCCACCCGATCCTCAGCCCGGACTGGTTCCACGAGCGGGAGGTCGACATCGGCCCGCTCGTCTCGCAGGGAGCGGTCACACCGACCGCGCTGCAGCGGCTTTCCTGGGACGTGACCGACCAGGTCATCGAGTGGGTCGAGTACGGCGCGCCGAACAACGGCCTGCTCCTGAAGCTCGCCGAGGGCGAGGAGGACTTCCTCGTCAGTGGGCCCAGAGTGCCTTCGGCGGAGTTCGCGAACCCGGCGCATCGGCCGGCGCTCGAGGTGACCTATCTCCCGCCCTAGTCGCGCGGGCCGGCGCGGGTCGGGAAGACGAGGGCTACGGGGGTTGCGGCGAGCTCGCGAGTGAGGCGATCAGGCTCGGTCGAGCGCTGGCCGAGCTGATGCCCGAGGTGCACGGGCTGCTCGCGTTGATGCTCCTGAATGACGCGAGGCGTGAGGCACGGTTCGCGGACGGCACGGTGATCCTCCTCCGCGACCAGGACCGCTCGCTCTGGAACGCCGACCAGATCGCCTTCCTCGAAGAGCGGCTGGCGTCTCTCGAGTAGCGTCAGACCTCGTGCCGAAGACGCAGTACTACACGGCGACGACCCTCGACGGATTCATCGCGGACGAGGAAAACTCGCTCGACTGGCTCTTCGTGGTCGACCGCGGACCGAACCCCGGCGACGAGTTCCGCGAGTTCATGGCCGGCGTCGGCGCGATGGCGATGGGGGCGACGACGTACGAGTGGAGCCTGGCGAACCACAACCTCCTCGACGATCCCGACTGGTGGCGCAGCTTCTACGGCGATCGGCCTTGCTGGGTCTTCACGCATCGGGACCTGCCCGCGGCACCCGGAGCCAACCTGCGATTCGTCCAAGGCGACGTCGAGCCGGTCCACGCCGAGATGACCGCCGCCGCGCAAGACAAGAACATCTGGCTCGTCGGCGGCGGCGACCTCGTCGGCCAGTTCGACGACCGAGGGCTCCTCGACGAGCTCATCGTCGGCATCGCCCCGGTGACGCTCGGCGGCGGGGCGCCGCTCCTGCCGCGGCGCATCACCTCCTCCCGGCTCGAGCTGGTCGAGGCCGAGCAGGTCGGCCAGTTCGCCCGCCTCGTGTACCGGCTCGGCCGCTAGAGGGTTGATGGGGAATTCGGCCGCAGTCGGGGGCGCTCCAGACCAAGCCGGGCAGTGCGGTCGTTCGCGGCGCGTAGCAGCGCTACGTGTCGCGGGCGAACGCGCTGATCCGGCGCCGTGTCTGGGGCGTCATCCGGCCCGGCGGAATTTCCCATCAGGCCTCTAGACCTCGACGCCTGACCTGGCCGGAAGAAGCCCCCGTAGGTCGTCGATCGTGTCCGCCTCCGCCGCGCTCTTGTCCGGCCGGTAGCGCTTGACGCGGGCAAAGCGCAGCGCGACGCCGCCCGGGTAGCGCGTCGAGGCCTGGACACCGTCGAGCGCGATCTCGACGACCAGTTCCGGCCGCACGAGCACCGCGATTCCCCGCCGCTCGGTCTCGCGCTCGAGCAGCTCCTTCGTCTGCCAGTCGAGCAGCTCGTCCGTCAGGCCCTTGAAGCACTTGCCGACCATCATGAACTCGCCAGTCCCGGGATCTCTCGCGCCGAGGTGGAGGTTCGAGAGCCAGCCCTGCCGGCGGCCGTGCCCCCACTCCGCGCCGAGCACGACCAGGTCGTACGTCCGCACCGGCTTCACCTTGCGCCAGGCCTTGCCGCGACGGCCTGCGCCGTAGAGCGACGCCGCGTCCTTCACGACGACGCCTTCGTGGCCGGCCCCGAGCGCCTCCTCGAGCACGCGGGATCCCTCGGCGGGGTCCGAGGTGACGACCGCTGGGATCCTCAGCTGCGGCGCGATCGCGTCGAGCCTGGCGGCGCGCTGCTCGAGCGGCGTGTCGAGCAGGTCGTCACCGTCCACATGGAGGAGGTCGAAGAGGAATGTGACGACCCCTTCGGGCGGAGCCTCACGGTCGAGCCGCGAGACCGTGTCCTGGAAGGCGGCAGGGCCGTCCTCGCTCATCCAGAGCGCCTCGCCGTCGAGGACTGCCTGCTCCACCGGGAGGCGGAGAACTGCGTCTGCGATCCCCGGCAGCGCATCCGTGATCTCGTTCAGGTTGCGGGTGTAGATGCGGACCTCGTCGCCGCGGCGATGGATCTGGATGCGGATCCCGTCGAGCTTCCACTCGACCGAAGCGCGTTCGAAGCTCCCGACCGCCTCGTCCACGCTCTCGGCGGTGGACGCGAGCATCGGGAAGATCGGCCGGAAGAGCTCGAAGCCCACCGCACGGAGCCCGACATCCCCCTCCGTCAGGGCGATCTCGGCCGTACGCGTGAGATCGCCCGAGAGCATCAGCGCGCGCCGCGCGAGCTCGCCGGGGACCTCGGCCGCCTTCGCGACCGCGTCGACCATCAAGCCGGCCAGCGCGCCCTGTCTCAGGTCGCCCGTGAAGAGCCGGCGCAGGAAGTCGGCCTCGTCCTCCGTCGCTCGGTCGAAGAGCCCGCCGAGGATCGCCTTGCGTCTGGCCCCGGAGCCGCCGCCCGTCGTCGCCTGCACCTCGGAGATCGCACGGTCGAGCTCTTCGATCGTCAGGGACGGTTCCGGTGCCGGGCCGTCTTCGATCCCGTGGATCGTCGAGTAGCCGACGCCGATCCGACCCTGCCGAGGCGCGCCTGCGAGAAAGCCCACGGCAACCGGGATCTCCTCCGGTTCGAGCTTCCTCAGCAGGTCGGCGATGACCGCGATCTTCCGAGACCGCGAGCTGGTGTCGGCGATCTCCTTCGATGCGGCGACGACGTCGGCGAGGAGCGTCATGACGCAGGGTCTATCGCATTCGCGCTGTGGCCTGGGGGCGGCGCGCCGGCCGCCCCCAGGTGTCGATCCTCAGGTCATGGCCGGCTGGGAGCCTGCACCGGCTGCTCCGTGAACCTCGGCTCGCGCTCGCCGTCTTGAGGCGGCTCGATCGTGATGTTCGGCAGGAGCCGGTCGAGCCAGCGCGGCATGTACCAGGACTTCTCTCCCAGCATCGTCAGGAGGGCGGGCACGAGCGTCATCCGCACGATCAGCGCGTCGGTGATGATCGCAACCGCGAGCAGGAGCCCGAACTCCTTCGGGATTCGGTCCGCGCTCAGGATGAACGCCGCGAACACGGTGCCCATGATCACCGCAGCCGCCACGACCACCCGTCCGATCGCCGCGATTCCATGCTCGACGGCCTGCCGTGTCTGGAGCCCGTGGACGTGTTCCTCCCGGATCCGGCTCATCAGGAAGACCATGTAGTCCATCGAGAGCCCGAACAGGATCGCGAAGGCGATCGGCGGGACGAACGTCTCGATCGGCCCGGTCCGATCCAGCCCCGTGAGGCCGAGCAGATGGCCTTCCTGGACGACCAGCGTCAGAACGCCGAACCCGACGAAGGCCGACAGGATCGTGGTGACCGCCGCGGTCAGCGAGACCACGATCGAGCGGAACGCCATCGCCAGCACGATGAACGTGACGCCGATGATGAACAGCAGGAACAGCGGCAGCCGCTCCATGATCCGGTCCGCGATGTCCTTGAACGCGGCGGTCTGGCCGGAGACGTAGACGACCGAGTCGCCGCCGTCGGTCGCGGCCGGGACGATGTCGTTCCGCAGCCGGTCGACCAGGTTGTCAGTCGCCTCGTCCTGTGGAGCCGAGCCCGGCGTGACGAACACGATGCCGACGGTTTCCTCGTCGTTGAGCTGCGGCTCGGCCGCCGAGGCGACGCCGTCCAGGTCGCGGACGCGGTCGTAGATCCTCTGTGGCGTGCCGGCGTCGCCGTTCACGTCGACGACGATCGGGATCGGCCCGTTGAAGCCCGGCCCGAACCCCTCGGCGAGCAGGTCGTATGCCCGCCGGCTGGTCTGCGCCGTGGGCTGCGTGCCCTGGTCGGCGGCACCGAGCCGCACGAGCGCCGAGGTCGCCGCCAGCCCCAGGATCAGCAGCAGCGTGGCAGCGAACACGCCTCGGGCATGGCCGGTCACGAACCTGCCCCAGCGGGCGATCAGGGTCTTCTCCCTGGCCGCCTCGGAGTCGTCGACCGCCCGCAGGAACGGCACCTTCAGCCGGTCGATCTTGTGCCCGAGCAGCGCCAGAACGGCCAGCAAGAGCGAGTTGGCGATCAGCACGGTGGTCAGGACGCCGAGCGCCGAGCCGATGCCGAGCTTCGTCACGAAGTCCAGCCCGAAGAATGCGAGGCCGCTCACGGAGATCGCCACGGTCAGGCCCGCGAACACCACCGCGCGACCCGCCGAGGCGCCCGCCTCCGCCGCGGCGTCCCTCGGCGAAAGCCCGTCGTGGAGGAGCTGCCGGAACCGCGTGACGATGAAGAGCGAGTAGTCGATTCCCACCCCGAGCCCGATCATCGACACCAGGATCGGCGTGATCGTGTTGATGTCGGTGATGCCGGCCAGGATGAAGAGCAAGAAGAACGCTGTCGCGACCGCGGTGAGCGCGAGGGCGATCGGGATCGTGGTGGCCACGAAGGTGCGGAACACGATCAGCAGGACGACGATCGCCGCCAGGATCCCGAGGGCCTCGGAGGTCCCCTGCTCGACGGGCGGGAACTCGGCCTCGCCGTTGTACTCCACGGTCACGCCGACCGGCTCGACGGTCTCGCGGACGGCGTCCTGGACGGCGACGACTGACTCGCGGTCCTCGTCGTAGATCACCCGGTCGAACTGCGCTTCCGCGTAGGCGATGCGCCCGTCGTCCGAGAAGGTGTCGTCGCTGAAGGGGTTCCCGACACTCTCGAGGCCGGCCTTCGCCTCGGTCGGCTCGAACTCAGGCGACTTCAGGCGCGCGATCGCCTCCTGGACCGCCGCCTCGCGCTCTGGCGTGTCCAGCCGCTCGCCCTCGGGCGCGGCGAAGACGACGTTGAGCACGCCGCCCTGCTCGGACGCGAACTCCGCCTCGATCAGGTCGGTCGCCCGCTGCGCATCGGATCCCGGAATGTCGAACTCGTCGCGAAGGTCTCCGCCGACCGTCGCCACCAGGCCGATCAGCAGGACGACGATTCCGACCCAGGAGACGACGACGCGCCAGGGATGGCTGGCATTCGCCCGCGCCCACCGCGCGAGCGCGCCGGTCGAGAGCCGCTCGTGGGCGGCGCGGCGGCCGTTCTCGCCGTTGCGTGGCGTGTCCGTTGGGTCAGTCATGCGTCCTCCTCTCCTCCAGCGGGCTCGCCGCCGCCGCGAACTGCGCCGCGAACGCGCTCAGCTCTCCCGCACCGCCGACGTCGAAGTCGATGTGGTGGCAAAGCCGGTCGTCGCTGACGGTGACCTTCACGCGGCGGACCGATTCGTCCCAGAGCAGCGCCGCCTCGACGCCGTCTCCCGTCCTCCGCGCCAGTTCTCTCCAATGCGTTGCGGTGGGTGACACGATGCGTCTCCTTTGCGGAAGTTGACGCGTCCAGGCTGGCGACGGGCGGCTCGGACGGGAATGTGGCCAGCAGGCGTCTGAAGGTGGGGCTAGCCCCACAGCGCCGCGAGCCTCGACTTGCTAGTTCTGTAGGAAGGCGAGCACGGCCAGCACGCGGCGGTGATCCTCGAGCGCCGGCGCGAGCCCGAGCTTGCGGAAGATGCTCGTGGTGTGCTTCTCGACCGCCCTGGCCGTGATGAACAGGCGCTCGCCGATCGCCTGGTTCGAGCGGCCTTCCGCCATCAGCTCCAGCACCTCGCGCTCCCGCGGCGTCAGGTCGTCCAGCGGGCCGCGCGTGCGCCGTCGTCCCACGAGCTGTCGCACCAGGCTTGGATCCAGCGCCGAGCCGCCCTCGGCTACCCGGCGGACGGCGGCCGCGAACTCGTCGATGTCGGAGACCCGGTCCTTGAGCAGGTAGCCGACGCCTTCCGCGCTCTCGGCCAGCAGCTCCATCGCGTACTCGGGCTCGACGTGCTGCGAGAGGACCAGCACGCCGACGTCCGGATGCTTCGCCCGGATCTCCCGCGCGGCCTGGAGCCCCTCGTCCGTCTGCGTCGGCGGCATGCGAATGTCGACGATCGCGACGTCCGGCGCGTAGCTACGCACCTTCAGCATCAAATCGTCGGCCGTGCCGGACTGGCCGACGATCTCGAAGCCCGCCTCACCCAGCAGACGGGCCATCCCCTCGCGGAGCAGCACCGCGTCGTCGGCGAGCGCGACGCGGAGCGGATGATGGGCCTTCGCAGGCTGGCGGCCGACGGGCTCCGCCTGGGCGTCGGCGCCGGGCCCGTTGACCAGCCGCAGCGCGGGGAAGTCGCCGGTCGCGTCGGCGCGCTCGAGCTGGTAGATGCGCTCCGGGCCCTGGAGCCCCTTCAGCTCGTGCTCGCCGAGGTCCTTGACCGACACCTCGTCGAGCGCTTCAACCGTCGTCCCTGAGAGGAGCACCTGGCCGCCGTGGCCGGCGGAGCAGAGCCGGGCCACGTGGTGGACGTCGATCCCGACGTAGTCGTCGTCCTCGATCGTCGGCCGGCCGGTGTGGATTCCGATCCGCACTCGCACGTTCCGGTCGCCGGGCCAGCGGTGGGACTCGTGCCTGCGCTGGATCGCAACCGCCGCCTCGACCGCGTCGTGTTCTCGGTCGAAGGCCAGGAAGCACTCGTCTCCGCGGGAGTCGATGACGTGCCCGCCACGCTCGTCAACGGCCTCCCTGACCATCCGGCGGTGCAGCGAGATCACCTGTCCGTAGGCGTCGCCGAGCTCCAGCACGAGCCCGGTCGAATCTTCGATGTCGGTGAAGAGAAAGGTGACTGTCCCAGTGGGAAGCGCCGACACCGGACGACTAGTCCACGGGAATCTCGGCTCGGATCGTCGTCCCGACGCCCGGCGGGCTCTTGATCCGCAGGTGGCCGTCGAGCGCCTCGACCCTGTCGGTGAGCCCGTGCAGCCCCGATCCGAGCCTCGGGTTCGCGCCGCCAACGCCGTCGTCGACGACCTCGACGACGGCGCGTCCGTTCTCCCGTGCGACCCGGACGCTCACGGACGATGCCTCGGCGTACTTGGCGATGTTGGCGAGCGCCTCGGAGACCACGTAGTACGCCGCGGCCTCCACCTGGCCGGGGAGCCGTTCCTCGGGCAGTCCTTCGACGTCGACAGGAACAGGTGCTCGGTCGGCGAGCGAGGCGAGCGCGGGACCGAGGCCCCGCTCGGTGAGCACCGCCGGGTGGATGCCGCGGGCGAGCTCGCGAAGCTCCTCGAGCGCGAGGCCGAGCTCGTTGTTCGCCTCCGCCAGGAGCTCCATTGCCTGGTCCGACTCCGCCTTGTCCAGCTTCGTCTTCGCCAGCCGGAGCGCGACCGACACGGAGACGAGACGCTGCTGCGCTCCGTCGTGGAGGTTCCGCTCTAGCCGGCGCCGCTCCTTGTCGCCGGCCGAGACCAGGCGGGCGCGCGAGGCCGCCAGCTCCCTGCGCGCTTCCTCGTTCGCGAGCGCCAGTGAGACGAGGCGCGTGAAGGCGCTGAGCCGCTCCTCGGCTCCACGCGGGAACGAGTGCGGCGGGCTGAGCGTCGCAATGGCAGCACCCCATGGCCGGCCCGTCAGCGCGATCGGCGCGGCGACGAGCGAGTTGACGTCCAGGACCTGCATCTCCTCGACTACCCAGGCCGGCATGGCCTCGTCATCCCGCTCGCGGCGGACGGGCCGGCCGGTCTTCATCACGGCTTCCGACGCGGTCCCCTCCAGCGGATAGCGCTCTCCGATCGGATAGCCGACGGCGCCCGGCTTCCGCCAGCCACCGACGATCAGCGCCTCGCGGCGGCCGGCCTCGTAGCGGATCAGGTTCGTCGTATGTGCGGCGAGCACACGGGCGATCTCCTCAGAGACCAGGTCGAAGATCTGCTCGGGGCGCGCCTCGCTGGCCACGGCGAGTGCCACGCGGTGGAGCGCCGCCTGCTCCACCTCCTGCCGCTTGCGATCGGTGACGTCGCGGATGAGCATGATGAACTCCTTGTCCCCGCTCGGGATGAAGCGACCTTCGGCGTGGCGCAAGTCCCCGGCGAGCTCGGCCGACCACTCGAGCGTTTGCAGCTCGCCCGTCGCGAGCGCCAGCCTGCCCGCCGCCATCACCCGATCCGTGACCTCGTTCGACGCCGGCCCGTCGTACACGCTCGACCCCACCTCGACCGCCGGCCGAGGGCCCGGACAGGTTCTCCTGGATGTCCAGGATGATCCCGTCTTCGCTGATCCGGAAGATCTTGTCCGGCAGTGCCTCCAGCAACGCGCGGCTGCGGCGCTCGCTTGCCTGCAGCGCGAACAGGTTCTGGTCCCGCTCGACCTCGAGCCCGACCGCGGCCGCCACCTGCTCGAGCAGCTCGGGCTCCTCGAGGAGCATCTCGTCGTGCACCATCGCCGCGAGCGGACGGCCCTTCCCGCTCGATCGGCGTGATCGCGCGGCCCGGCTCGGCAACCGCCTCGCGCGGCCTGCCGTCGACGTCGACGTACCCGCTCGTCGGCTCGGCGCACGCGTAGAGCAGCTCGGCGGTCGGGTCGCGCAGCAGATCGCGGATCCGCTCCTGCACGCCGCCGACGGGCTCCTCGGCCAGGACCCGGCTGATGTCCGCGCGCGCGAGGCGGCTCTGGAGGAGGCCGGCGAGGAAGAGGAACGGGACGCCGATCAGCGCGACCAGGCGATCCAGCCGGTCACCTCGGAACGGTCTCCGAGAACGGCTGGGCGCCGACGCTCAGCGCGAAGAGGAACAGCGTCGCAGCGCCGGCGAGCAGGACGGGCGCGAGCGCCCGCTGCGCCGCCGGGCTCGAATGGCGCCACCGGCCCACGAGGGTTACGACGACGGCCAGCAGGTACGCGACCGCGAATCGCCTGAATCCCCGAGACGGCGAACTGGTTCAGCGTCTCGTCGTCCCGGATGAGGAAGGCGTTGTCCGGGCAGCCCTCGTCCGCGCACGCGAACCGGGTCCGGGTCGACGGGAGGTGTAAGCGCATTGGCGACCGTGACGAGCACGTATCCGGTCACCACGACGAACCGCTCCCAGCTCGACTGGAGCCGGCCGCTCGGATACGCGATCAGAAGGTGAATCAGGAACCCGGCCGGCAGCGCGCTGAGCGAGACGCCGATCGTCCACGGCAGGGAGTCGTTCGAGCCCATCGAGCCCGCTGCTCATGAACCAGCTGAAGCCGACGGCGATCAGCAGGAGACCGGTGCGGTTGCGACGGCCGGCGCGTACGGGCGAGCAGCCCGGCGACGATGAACGAGCCGCCGGTGAGGGCGATCAGGACCGCCTGGAGCCGCGGGACGTCCTGGTGGTCGCTGAGGAACATGAGCGCCGTTGCCGCGGCCCCGACCACGATCGCGGCCGGAGCGACGAGGAGCCAGAGGCGCGTCGTGCCGTCATTCCAGCAGCGCCGCCAGGGTCTGCCCGGACAGCTCGGCCTTGGAGATGAAGCCGCGCGCCCCGCTCTGCTCGACCAGGTTGCCGAACTCACCCGAGTCTCGGCTCGAGGTGAGCACGATCGTCGCCGGATTGCCGTTCGACGTCAGCGCAGCTGCGACCTCGAACCCGCTGAGGTCCGGGAGGTAGACGTCGAGCAAGACGGCGTCCGGGCGCAAGGACGCCGCCGCCTCGAGCGCCGAGGCGCCGTCTGCCGCCTCCCCGACGACCTCGTAGCCTTCGTCCTCCAGAAACGCCCGCGCAGTCCTCCGAAAGGTCGGATGGTCGTCGACGACGAGAAACGTTGTCACCAGACCCGAATGGTCGCACGGCGCGCGCGGTTCCGTGGTGGGGCTGACCCCACTCTTTTCGGCCCCGCCGACGGCCGTTATGCCGGCGCCGCCGCCTGTGACTTCACGTGGTCGATGTAGCCGCGCACGTCCGCGACCGGCTCCGAGTACGCCTCGCCGAGCGTCTCCTCCATCCGGCTCATGTACTCCTCCGCCCAGGCCGGGAAGTCGTAGTCGATGGCTCGGAGGAACTCGAGCGTCGCCGCGAAGCGGAAGTCGGCGATGGAGGGCGAGTCTCCGCCGATGAACGGCTGCCCGGCGAGGAAGAACGTGTTGTAGACGTCGAGCGGCTCGGCCAGGGCGGCCTCTGCGTCTTGCTGGGCCTTCTCCTTCATCGCGTCGTCGGCGTCCGACGTCGCGACCTCGCCCGGGTACTGCGGGAAGCCAAGCGCCGGGTAGGTCGCCCGCGTCAGGAGCGGATAGAAGGTGCCGATCAAGTAGAACATCGCGTTGTCGACCATCGCCCGCTTCCCCGGGTCAGAGGGATAGAACTGCTCGAGGCCGTGCTTGTTGCAGAGGTAGGCCATGATCGCGCAGCTCTCTCCGAGCGCACCCCTCGGCAGCCCTTCCTCCTCGAGCATCGGCGTCAGCTGAGCCGGGTAGCTCCCCAGGTACTCGGGCTTCTTGCCCCACACGTCCTGCTCTTCGAAGTCGAGCCCGGCAGCCCGAACGAAGATCCGAACGGTCAGGTTGTTCACGCTCGGCTTGAGGATGTTCAGCGTGTTCGTGGCCACTTGATCCTCCTCCTAGTAGGGATCCTTCGGCGATCGGTCCTCCGAGAGCGACGCCCGTGATCGCCCGACGAGCAGCTCGATTGCGTCCGCGAGGTGTTCCTTGTCGATGTTGTAGTCGCCTCGCTCGACTCTCAGCTTGTGCGCCTCGAGCAGCACGTCGGCGTGCGTGAAGCCGAACGGCGGCTCGAACCGGTACGAGGCGAGCTCGATCAGGAGGCCGAGCGGATCCTCGAAGTAGATCGAGTCCATGAAGCCGCGGTCCTTGACCCCGCTGTGGCGGACCCCGCGCTCGTCGAGCCGCTCCACGGCCTGCCAGAAGATCGCCTGCGAGACGGCGAAGGCGATGTGGTGGACGGCGCCGATGTCCGTCGAGGTGCGCGTCGGGTCCGGCTTTCGCTCCTCGTTCGTGAAGACGGTGATCAGCCGCCCGTCGCCGGGGTCGAAGTAGAGGTGGCTCTCCGACTCGTTGTCCAGGTTCGGCTGGTCGAAGACGAACGGCATGCCCGAGCACGCCCTCCCAGAAGTCGATCGACGTCTGCCGGTCGGCGCCGACGAGCGTGATGTGGTGGACGCCCTGGCTCTGGAGCTTCCTCACCGCTCGATCAGCTCCGACTTGTACTCGCTGCGCGCCAAGCTGCCCCACGGTACGAGGTCGACACGTGTTTGGATGACCAGCACGCTGCGCAGTTTCTCGCGAATCGCGTCGGCGAGTGTCGGGTCCGGCGCTGCGTTCTGCGCAAGCTCGACGCTGACCGGCAGCGGCGGCTCCTGCTTGACGCCCACCGACTGCGGTCTGACTCGGACGTGGCCGCTCACCACCGGCGCGAACCCGCTGACGACGTCGCGGACCGCGGAGGGGAAGACGTTCACGCCGCGGACGATCAGCATGTCGTCGGTCCGGCCGAGGCAGCGGATTCGCGGCCCGGTGCGGCCGCACCTGCACGGGCTCGTCCGGACCTCGACGTGGTCCCGGGTGCGGAAGCGGAGGAGCGGCGCGGCGCGGTGCCTGAGATGCGTGAGGACGAGCTCCCCCTGCGCGCCGTCGTCGACCTCCAGCGCCTCGCCGGTGTCCGGGTCGATCAGCTCGGCGTGGACGAAGCCGCGAGCACCCAGGTGCATGCCGTCCTGCTCCTCGCACTCGCCCCAGAGCGACACGCCGATGTCGCCGATCCCCATCGCCTCGGTGACCTTCGCGCCCCAGCCGTCCTCGAGCTTCGCGCGAAACGCAGGCTCGCCCCCGCCCGGCTCGCCGGCGACGAGAACGCGCTCGACGCTCGAAGCGCGGAGGTCGAAGCTCTCGGCGAGGTGCGCCGCGTAGGACGGAGTGAGCACCACGGCCTCGGGCCGGAGCAACTCGATCGCGCGCACCAGCCGCTCCGTGTTCCCGGTGCCGACGGGAATGTGCGTGAGCCCGAGGCGCTCGAAGGCGCCGAGCGCCGCACCCGCCACGAACGGTCCAGCGTTGTAGGTCGAGACGATGCGCTGGCCGGGGGCGATGCCCGAGGCCGCATAGCTCCGAGCCGAGCCGGTCACCCAGTTGTCGAGGTCGCCGACCGTGAGCGGGATGTAGCTGGGCGTCCCGGTCGTGCCGCTCGTGGAGTAGATCCGGACGAGCTCGGACGGCTCGGCGCAGAAGTGGGCGCCGAACGGGCTCTCCGGCGTGACGCTCTCCCGCAGCTCGGCCTTCTCCGTCAACGGGAGCTGCGCGATGTCGGCGAGCCTGTCGCTGACCTGCGTGCCGAGCTTCGCGCGGTAGAACGGCGAGCGCTCGAGGAGATACGCGAGCTGGGCGCTGTAGCTCTCGGCGTCGAGCGCGAGCTGCTCGTCCCAGGGCCGCATCTCGACGTCAGCGCTCGTACTCGACCGCCTCCTCCGCGGCCTGACCCAGCCGAAGGCCGATCGGCTGCTCCCTCTCCTCGGCGAGGTGCGCCAGCAGGCCGGCGGTTCGCGCCAGGATCGGGACTGCTTTGACGGCCGAGGACTGGTAGCCCAGGTCGAGCATCACGGCCGCCATCGGCATTGCGACGTTCATCGTCAGGGGCCGGTTCCACAGCTCGGCGACGGCGTCGCGGACCTGCCGGGCGCGCGCGACATGCGCGCCGCTCACACCGCGGGCGTCCGCCAGCTCGAGGATCCGCTCGGCCCGCGGATCGACCGGGGTATGGACCGGATGGCCGAAGCCCGGCACCTTCCCGCCGGAGTCGCGGATACGGCGCACAGCCTCCCGCGGCTCCTCGTCCTGCAGCAGTTCGGCGCACTCCTCCGCGGTGCCGAGCACGACCGGGCCGGCGCCGAGGATCCCTGCCGCGACCGCGCCTTGGAGCGAGCCCGGGTCGGCGGCGAGCGTCATCCGGGCGGCGACGTTGGTCGGCATCATCCCGTGCTCGGCGATCGACACGAGCAGGAGGTCGAGGAAGAAGCGTTGCTCCTCGGTCGGCTCCTCGCCGGTGAGCAGCAGGTGGAAGTACTCGGTGAAGGTCAGCCGGCCCATCAGATCGCCGGTGAGGTCGCGCCCCCGTACCTCGACCCTGTCGGGGTAGGCCTGCGAGATCCGGGTGACGGGCGGGTCAGTCATCCGCGGCCAGCCTCGCACCCTCGACCATCGCTTGCAGCTTGCGGAACGCCAGGTCGCGCGGCAGGTACTTCATCCCGCAGTCGGGCGCGACGACGAGCCGCTCGGGCTGGACGACCTCCAGCGCGCGGCGGATCCGGCCGGCGACGACCTCCGGCGTCTCGGCCTCACCCGAGCCGAGGTCGAGGACGCCGAGGACGATCGTCTTGTCCGGCAGCTCGCGGAGCACTTCGGGGTCGAGGTCCGGCTGAGCCGCCTCCAGCGAGAGATGCGTCGCAGCGCACCCGTTCAGCTCGCGCAGGAACGGGTAGCCGGAGGGCCGGTCGTGGACGATGTGCGCGTAGCCGAAGCAGGTGTGGAGCACCGTGTCGCCTTCGATGCCGTCGAGGGCCCGGTCGATCGCATCGACCGCGTACTCCCGCGCCGGCTCGGGACGCGCCTGGAGGTACGGCTCGTCGATCTGCACCACGTCGGCGCCCGCCGCCTTCAGGTCTCGCAACTCCTCGTTCACGGCATCCGCGTAAGCGAGAGCCAGGCTGCGCTCGTCGGCGTAGTGGTCGTTCTGCGCCTGCTGGGTCATCGTGAACGGCCCGGGAACCGTGATCTTGATCCGGCGGTCGGTGATGGAGCGGAGGAACTCGACGTCGCGAACCTCCACCGGCTCCCGACGGAGGATCGGCCCGACCACCCGCGGGACCGGATTCTCGTGACCTGTACGGTCGAGGGCGACGCCGGGCTCGTCCAGGTCGATCCCCTCGAGCGCCGTCGCGAAGCGGTTGGAGTAGCTCTCGCGCCGCATCTCCCCGTCGGTGATCACGTCGACGCCGGCGCGCTCCATGTCCTGAACGGCGAGTCGAGTCGCGTCGTCCTGCGCTTCCTCGAGCAGCGGCTCCGCGACCCGCCAGAGCTCGCGGGCACGGACGCGCGGCGGCAGCCGGTCCCCGAGCCGCTCGCGGTCGATCAGCCAGTCAGGCTGCGGATAGCTCCCGACGACCGTGGTGAGCGGAGCGCCGGCCATCGAGCCGAGTCTACGGAGGCCGTCCCGCTCCTGCGATCCTTGGGAGATGGGCTCGCTCTACGACCTGCTCGCCCAGCCGCCGACCGCCTACCTGATTCTCTTCGCGATCGCGGCCGGTGACGCGGTGTTCCCCGCGCTTCCCAGCGAGTCGGCGGCGATCTTTGCGGGCGTGCTTGCGGCGATCGAGCCGGGGATCGCGCTGCCCGCGGTGCTCGGCGCGGCGGCATTCGGTGCGTTCGTCGGAGACTCGACGTCGTACGGGCTCGGCCGCTACGGCGGACGCCGGGCGCAGCGCCGCTTCTTCGACGGGCCC
The DNA here is from genome assembly GCA_963798935.1 of uncultured Actinomycetes bacterium. Classification (GTDB taxonomy): domain Bacteria; phylum Actinomycetota; class Thermoleophilia; order Gaiellales; family Gaiellaceae; genus JACDAN01. Next base: position 14,733 of record CAWCVG010000034.1, on the reverse strand, counting down.
TACGCCCAACGTGGAGTCCGGTGGGCGTGCGTGCAGCTTCGGCGCAGCGGCGCCGTGATCCTCCTGGTCGCGCGTTTCGTCCCGGGCGGCCGAACCGGCGCGACCTTCATGAGCGGCCTGACGCAAGTTCCATTACGGCCGGTTCGCGCTCTTCACTGCGATTGCCGCCTGCCTCTGGGCGCTCTACTCCGTCCTGCTCGGCTACTTCGGCGGTCGCGTGTTCCACGAGCGGCCGCTGCTCGCGTTCGGCGTCGCCTTCGGGCTCGCGGCCTTGATCGCGGCTGCCTCGGTGGCCGTGCGGCGTGTCTTCAAGCGCGTCAGGCGCCCAGCCGCTGTAGCCGATGGGGAACACTCTTCCGGTGCGACCGACCCAGCGCGAGAAGGCTGAAGCGTTCCGCGCCCTCCACGAGGGCGAGCCGTTCGTCATCCCGAACCCCTGGGACGCAGGGTCGGCGCGGGTGCTGGAGGCGCTCGGGTTCGAGGCGCTCGCCACCACGAGCTCGGGCTTCGCCTTCACGCTCGGCCGGCTCGACGGAAGCGCGACCCTCGACGAGGTCGTCGAGCACACGCGGGCTCTGAACGAGGCAACGGGGCTCCCGGTATCCGTCGACCTCGAGAACGGCTACGGCTCGCGGCCGGAGGACGCCGCCCTCGCGGTGACCCGAGTGGCCGAGGCCGGCGCGGTCGGCGGCTCGATCGAGGACTACGACCCGTCGGGCTCCCTCTACGAGCTCGGGCATGCGGTCGAGCGAGTCACCGCAGCTGTCGAAGCGGCGCGGCGCCGCGACTTCCCCTTCACGCTGACGGCGCGCGCGGAGAACCACATCCGCGGGAATCCCGACCTTGCCGACACGATCTCGCGGCTCCAGGCCTTCGAGGCGGCGGGCGCAGACGTCCTCTACGCGCCGGGCCTGCGAACCATCGAGGAGGTCAGGGCCGTGTGCGACGCGGTCGCAAAGCCGGTGAACGTGCTGGCGGTCCCCGATCTCACGACGGCGGAGCTCGGCGAGGCCGGCGCGCAGCGCGTCAGCGTCGGGGGCAGCCTCACCTGGGTCGCGCTGAGCGCGATGGTCGCGGCGGCAGAGGCGATCCGCGATCGCGGTGACTTCGGCGCGCTTGCGGCTCCTGTCCGGTTGAAGGAGTGGCTCGCTCCGAGATGAGCGAGCTCCCCCACATCTCCCGCAACGAGCTCCACGCGAAGATCGAGAACGGCGAGGACTTCGTGCTGGTGGACGCGCTCGCCCCGATGTCGTACGCCCGGTCCCACCTCCCCGGCGCGATCAACCTCCCGCTCGAGTGGGTGGACGAACGGGCGCCGCGCCGAGTTCCCGACCTCCGCACCGAGGTCGTCGTCTACTGCATCGACGTCGACTGCGAGAGCTCCGTCTTCGTCGGCGAGCGTCTGCGCTTCCTCGGCTACACGAACGTCCGCCACTACGCGGAGGGGAAGGCCGACTGGACGGCAGCCGGGCTACCGCTCGAGGGCGGCGGGATCTAGCCTTTCGCCATGGCCAAGAAGCACGACACCCTCGTCTTCATTCCCGCGTGGAACGAGGAGCAGAACCTCGCGGCCGTGCTCCACGAGCTCCGCGACGAGCTCCCGGACGCAGACGTGCTCGTCATCGACGACGGCTCGACCGACCGGACGCCGCACATCGCGCGCGAGCAGGGCGCCGAAGTGCTCTCGTTCGGCGTGAACCGGGGACTGCGCGCGGCGATCGCGGCCGGGTACGGCTACGCGGCCGAGCAGGGCTACGAGTACTGCGGCCGAGTCGACGCCGACGGGCAGCATCCCGTCGAGGAGCTGCGGAAGCTCCTCGACGTCGTCCGCTCGGGCAAGAGCGACGTGGCGGTCGGGTCGCGGTATGCCACGGCCGGCGGCAACGGCTTCTCCCGCGAGCGGTACACGACCTCACCTGCGCGGCGCCTGGGGACTGGTCTCCTCCGCCGGTCGATGGAGATGGTTCTCGACCGGCCGTTCCACGATGCCACGAGCGGGATGTACGCGGTCAACGCGCGCGCGATGCCGATTCTCGCGCGGCCGTACTCGAGCGGCGCGCCGGAGGTCGAGGCCGTCCTCCGCCTCCACGAGGAGGGCCTGCGCGTGGACGAGCTTCCGGTCGAGATGCGCGAGCGCGCGAGCGGCGAGTCCAAGCTGCAGGGCAAGAAGGCGCTCGTCCTCGTCCTGACCGTCGCCGGCACGCTGATCACCGCCGAGGCTCTCCGCCGGCGCCGTCAGTGAGGATCCTGGCGGTTCTCGGGTACTCCCGGCGAGGCGACGAGGAGCTGCACGCGATCTGCGCTGCGCGGCTCGCCCGCGCGCATGAGCTCGCTGACGGCGTGGACACGGTCATCCTCTCCGGATTCCCGGAGGCCGAGCTGATGGCAGACGCCTGGACGGGGCCGGAGGTGGAGCTCATTCCCGAGGTCGAGTCGCGATCGACCGCGCAGAACGCCGCCAACGTGGCGCGCAAGGCCCGCGAGCTCGGCGCGCGCGACCTCGTCGTCGTCACCTCGAGCTGGCACCGGCTCCGCGTCGGGGCCCTGATGCGCACCGCGCTCCGGGGCAGCGGCATCCGGCTGCACATCGAGGGCGCCGACGCACCCCGGCCGCTCGCGCTCCTGGCGCGGGAGGCCGCCTGCATCGCGCTGCTCCCGTTCCAGCTCCCCCGCGCTGGAATGAGGCCTGATGTGAAATTCCGCCGGGCCGGATGACGCCCCAGACACGGCGCCGGATCAGCGCGTTCGCCCGCGACACGTAGCGCTGCTACGCGCCGCGAACGACCGCACTGCCCGGCTTGGTCTGGAGCACCCCCGACTGCGGCCGAATTTCACATCAACCCTCTAGCCGGTAAGCCCCCTCGCCGCAAGCCAGTCGCGAATCGTCGCGAAGTAACCGGCGACGAACCGGCTCGAGCGAGCCTGCTCGTCGATCAGGCCGTTTTCCGTGAACAGCAGCCCGTGCGACCCTCCGGGGAAGACGCGGTAGCTGAAGTCGCGGCCGGGCTCGCGTGCGACAGGGTCCAGTCGCTCGACGCAGAGCCGCGAGGGCACGATTCGGTCCTTGCCGCCGAAGAGCCAGATCGCGGGGATCCGCATCGCACGGATCGCGGGCATCGGGTCGACTCCGCTCGGCGCGGTCGCGCGGACCTCGGCCTCCATGTCCTCGTCGGTGCGGGTCGGCGGCGCCTGGCCCTGGGCGTTCAGGTTCGCCCAGTGGTCGGTCTGGCCTTGGCCCAGCGTGGGCGAGACGATGCCGATCATGAAGCGGATCGCGGTCTCCCTGATCGCCGCCAGCGGCATGATCCAGCCCGCCTGGCTCACGCCTGCGATTCCCACCCGGGCGGGATCGACCTCGGCCAGCCCGGCGAGGAAGCGCGCCTGTGCCTGGACGTCGCGCGCGTACTGGTCGACGGCCGGCACACCGGGGAACTCGCCGGGATAAGCGCCGCCCGACTGGGCCACACCGCGCTTGTCGCACGACAGCGTGACGAGCCCGAGGTGGTTCAGGTACGTGGACAGAATCGAGTTGAACCTGCGCGGCGCTTCTCCGGCGCCGTGGGCGAACGCGAGCGCCGGGCGCCGTCCGGTTCCCGGCGGGATCGTCAGCGTGCAGCCGAGATACGCGCGGCCGCTCCGGACCCAGACCTCCTCCTGGCGCAGCGGAACACGCGTCGCCTGCTCGCCGCGGAAGACCGCACCTGTCACCGAGAACGAGGCCGTGCCCACGGTCGGATTCCGCGTGGCCAGCCCGGCACCGACGACGTAGCGCCCGCCGCTCGCGGCATAGAGCGCCCGTACCTCGTCCCGGTCGTAGTCGATGCTCTCGCGCGGGGCGAAGCCCTGGATGATCCCGAGCGGCCTGGTGCCGATCCGGTAGAGGCCGAGCGTGCGGCCCTCGATGGGGGCGCGCCGACGAAGCTGGAAGCGGCCTCGAACTGGGCCCTGGCGCAGCGTCCCGACGAGGCGCCCCTTCCGAAGTCTGCCGTCGAACGCCATCCCCCACGGCCTGCCGGGAAGCGTCAGGCGGACCCGGCTACCCGTGATGCGGGCAGGGACCTCGGTCCGGGCGGCGTGGCCCGGCCCGAGCGAGACGACGGCTCGCCGTCCCCGGAGCTCGAGGGACATCGAGAACGCCTCCGGGCCGCCGACCCGGGTGAACTGGGCCAAGCCCGACCAGCTTCCGGCCGGCCGCGCTGAGGGTTGGGCGCCGGCGGCTCCCGCGCAGGCGAGGACGGCGATGATCGCGACGGCAGGTTTCTTCATTGCTCGAGCTCCTTCAGGACGTCCTCCGCCCAGCGGATGTCGAGGCGAGCTCTCTCGATCCCGAGCCGGAGGAGAAAGGCATGGAAGTAGTTGTGGCCGCGTCGGTCGATGGGGATGGCCAGTAGCTCGTCGAGCGCGGCTTCCCGCTCCTCGAGATGCAGGCGGTAGTGAGCGGCGAGCGCCTCGCGGCTCTGGAGGCCGCCGTAGAAGACCTTCAGGTGGAACAGATCGGTATCGCCCGGAACCGGCTTCTCCAGCCATTCCCGGGCGACCCGCTCGCCCTTGGGCGTCACCCGGTAAAGCTGGCGGTCGGGGCCGCGGGCCCCGGGCGCCGCCTTGCGGGTCGCGAGCCTCCGCTCGACCAGCCTCGGCAGGACGGCATAGAGGTGGCTCTTCGTCGGCTTCCAGAAGTAGCGAGTGGTTCGCTCGACGATCTTCAGGAGGTCGTACCCAGACAGAGCGACGCACTTGGTCTCGACCGTGAGCACCGTCAGGACGGCGTACTCGGTCGTCGTGAGCGTCCCGGTGCGGGGCCGGACGGCGCGACTAGTCCTCATTGGACTAGACGCTACGCCGATCGATGTTGCGCGTGGGTTAACGCGTCGCTGAAAGGCGCCGGGTTCGTCGCCTCACCCGCGGAGCGATCCTCGCCCAGCTAGCTCGGCTCTACGTCCGCGCGGTCTAGACGGCCTCGGCGGACGCCTGTCGCTGCCACACGTTGTTCAGTCCACTCTGGATGTACGCCCAGAATGCCGGCGTGATGATGATGAACAGGATCAGCCCGATCCAGCCGTTGAGCGGCTCGACACCAGTGAGCCGCTGGGCGGCCTGAACGCGCTTGAACCCTCGGTAGTTCGACACGAGTGCCGGCACGATCACGAGCGCCCCGAGTGTCACCGCGAGCAGCGACTTGCCGGGGCTGTCCCCGAGCTCGTCGGTCCCCTTGGCGCGTCCATAGTCCGTGAGCTCGCGGTTGATCTGGTACCACCAGTAGAAGTAGTAGATAAGGAAGGTGATGAAAGGCAGGAGGGCGACCGCGAAAAGGTTCCTGATCTTCGCCGCGCCCTACTACCCTCACTCCCACCCTCCCCCACCACGACTGCCCGGGATCCGGACTTCTTCCGCCATCAGTCCCCCCCGCACACTCGTCTTACTCTAAGATGCAGACGCCGCCGTAGTAGTCTTTTTGCCACGCGCGTCGCCGTGTTGACGAGAACCATCCTTGAGTGACTGGTGCCAGCCCTGACACCACACTTTCAAACGTGCTTCAGTGACCACATTTCCTCCTTCATTTATCTCGCCGCCACCGACAGATACCACCACACCGCCTGTCAGACAGCCCACGTCAGCTCACACAATGCACTACATCATAACAACAATCAACTACACCAAACGCCACAGCACAGTCTAGCACACTCTACAACTCCCGACCGCACGCTCGTCCAGCCTGCGCAGTTCCGGTCATACATCGAGTCAGCACGACCTCGTACGTTTCCTCGTCGCGCCCATAGCGAACCCACCCCCTCGCCCACGATAAGAAACCCCTTCGTCAACACACGATCACCGGCTTGTCGCTCGCGCGCGGCGTAAGCGGACGGTCCCTCCAGCTGCAGACTCTGTAGGCACGCTCGCAGCCACGCCCCAATCTTCACGCCATCCATAGATGACCTCCGGTGACCCTCCAAGTCGAAGCTCGCATTGACCCACACTCACCGTCTATCTCGACGACCCTGTTCATCGTAGAGCGTCGCTCCTCAGCCCGCCCACCTCGCTCGAACTCGTTCGATCATCGCCTCCGCATGAACGCGCCATCCGTATCGCCTCGCATCCGCTCATGCTCGAACAGCCCCAGATCACATCTCGATCTCCAAACAAGCTGTCCCGCCCTCCCGCACCTTAACCTACTCCCAACCACACCACCCCTTAGGGTAAACAGCTTCCAGTGCCCCTCGGAGACGACTTCGACGGTGCCGTCGATCACTTTGATGGCGGTCTGATCGTCGATCGCGTACGCCGGCACCGGCATGCCGGCGGCCCATTTTTCTGCGTCGGCCATGGAATTGTCCGGCAGGTCCTCGTGATCCAGGTGCGGAAACATCGCAAAATCAACCAGTCCCAGCGTTCTCATCGCCACCGGTGGGCGGCGTCCAGCCGACGAAGTCCTCCCCGATGTTGGGGGCCATCACCATGCTCCCGGCGCTCAGTCCCACATAGACCGTCTCGCGCAGCGACGGCAAGAGGTCTGCCAGTCCGGACTGCCGCATCCAGTAGCACAGATACAGGGCATCGCCGCCTTCACCAGCAGGACGTCAGTCTCCTGGACCATGGGGACCCAACGCTCTTCATCGATGCTGGGCAGCGCGGTGAGCTCCAGCACGCCCAAGGACTTCCAACCCAGTTCGCACATGGGGGTTCTGGGTTCTCGTCCGCTGATGAACCGCCAGGCCTGGCCAGCACCGCCAGGGATTGGCCGTACGATCGCGGTGGGAATGCAGAGGGCGCTGGACTCGGCAATCGGTTTGCCCAGCAGGTCGACCAGCGCGTCGTGGATGCTCGTGTTCTTGATGCCAGCGGACGTGAGCAGAAGCCTCATGCTGCCTCCTGCGTTGCCCGTTGATGTTGTTTTGGGATAGACCGCTCCACTACCACTAACCTCCTCCACCCACACCGGAGTTCTCCTCCATCTAGCTGCCACCTGCTGAAAGGCCGGAAGGATCTCTTTGCCGTAGGTCTCCAAGGTCTGCTCCTGTCCCTCGGTCATGAGGTAGATGTTGAACTGGTCGACGCCGACCGACTCGAGCTCCCTCAGCTTCGCCGTCACCTGCTCGACGTTACCGATGACCGTGAAGCGGTCGGCGATCTCGTCGGTGACGAACTCGCCGTGCGCCGCGCCGACGCGGCTGTGGTCCTTGTAGTCGTAGAACTTCCGCGCCTTCACGAAATCGGTCAGCGCCTCGGGGATCTCGGAGTCGAACCCGTAGCGCTCGATCAGGTCCATCACGTGGTTCGAGACCATGGCCGGGAACCACCGGACCTGGTCGCGCGCCTCCTGGATGTTGTCGGTGATGTGGCTCGGCGCGCCGACGATGCACTTCAGCTCCGACGGGATCGCGGCCCACCTCCTCGGCGGCCTTCCTCGCCGTGTCCATGATCCACTGGATGATCTGCGGGTCGGCGAGCTGGATGATCACGCCGTCGGCGACCCGGCCCGCGACGCCAGCGCTCTCGGCCCGTAGCCGGCGATCCACATCGGGATCTCCGGGAGGTCCTTGGCCCACTCGAGCTGGAGCTCCTTGCCGTTCCACTCGACCGGCCGGCCGTTCATCAGGTCCTTGATCATCTTGCAGCGGGCCTCGAACTCCGCCACCTTCACGGGCTTGAGACCCACGACGCGGCGCGAGGAGTCGCCGCGGCCGATGCCCATCACCATCCGGCCGTTCGAGAGGTCCTGCATCGTCGCGTACCAGCTGGCCGTGATCGTCGGGTCACGGATGCCCGGGTTGGTCACGAAGTGGCCCAGCTTGACCTTCTCCGTCCGCTCGGCAGCGACCGGCAGGGTCGCGTAGGACTCCTGCCAGAGGATGTGCGAGTCGTAGGTCCACGCGTAGTCGAAGCCGTGCTTCTCCGTCAGCTCGACCAGCTCGAAGAAACGCGACTGGGGCGGATCCGGCAGAACGGTGACGCCGAAGTCGAGCATTGGACCTCCTCGTGACCGGGCAGGGAAACCGTCATTTTCCCTTGAAAGCTCTCCGGTGGCAATCTGGAGCTACCTCGTCTTCGCGCTGCTCGCGGGCGCGATGCTCCCGATCCAGTTCGGGATCAACGCGCAGCTCGCCACCTGGGTCGGCGGGTCGATCCGCGCCGCGTTCGTCTCGTTCGTGGTGGGCGCGGCTGCCCTGTTCGTCGCCGTCCTCGTCGCGCAGCGCGGACTGCCGGACCGTGCCGGCGACGCGCCGTGGTGGGTCTGGATCGGCGGCGTCCTCGGCGCGTTCTACGTGCTCGGCTCGATCGTCACGGCGCCGAAGCTCGGCGCCGCAACGCTCGTCGCGCTGATCCTCGCCGGACAGGCGATCGCCTCGCTCCTCGTCGACCACTACGGGTGGGTCGGGTTCGAGGAGAACCCGGTCACGCCGCTGCGGCTCCTCGGCGTCGCGCTGCTCGCCGCCGGCGTCGCGCTCGTGCGGCTGTCCTAGCCGCGTCCGACGGCGCGGAGCCGCTCCTTCACGAGGTCGCGTGCGTTCTCCGGTGCGGCCGGCCGGCGCCGTACCCAGCCTGGCGTAGGTCACCGTGTACGTCCCACCTGCCCCAGCTCACGGCGATCTCACGGACGACGCCGTCGGCGCCGACCGTCAAGCCGCTCGCGAGGAGGGCCGTCGGGTTCGCGGCCTCGCCGTGCGCGACGTACCCGAACGGGAACACCCGGATCGCCTCGCCTTCCTTGAACCCGGTCTCCCTGGCGACCACGCCCTGCGGCCATCTGGCCCCGGTAGACCGTCGAGCCGTCTCCCGGCTGCCCGACCGTCAGTCCTCTCAGGCCGCCGGCGAACCGTCGCAAGCGTCACGCCGCCGACGTCCTCCCGGACGGCGGCCACGGTCTCGGCCGGCGTCGTCCCGCTGTCCGGATCGATGTTCGCCGGGCTCGCCGAGCTTGACCCAGCGGCCGAATTCGATCCCGTACAGCGTCCCGCCGACGAGCAGCAGATTGCGATCCGGGGCGGCCGCCCCGCTTCGGCGCGTCGCTCCTCACGCCGAGGTCGCCGCCGTTCCAGCGAATCGTCGAGCCGGCCCAGAGCTCGCCGTCGTGCGTGATCCGGACGACGGCTGTGCCGGAGCGCTCCGCTGCCGCGGCCGTCACCGTCGCTGCCTTCCTGACCACCGCGGTCGCGTCCTCAATTCCAGGCCCGCCGCCCGGTGACCGGACCGTCAATGCGGCCACTCCGGCTGCGACCATCAGCGCCGCGACGACCGCGGCGAGGCGGATGAGACCTGCGCGCCGGCGCCGGACCGGCGGCACGGGAAACCGCCTCCGGGATCGCAAGCCGGGCTCGCACCTCATCGAAGGTCTGCGTGAACACCGGGCACTCGACGCGCGGGTTGGCCCGACGCAGGGCCTCGAAGCTCTCAGACGTGCTCATGGATCCTCCTTCGCGAAACCTGGATGTTCGCTCGGACGTCGCTGCGCCTCCCGCAGCTCCTCGAAGACCGCTCGGAACCGGCGCCGCGCCCGATGAAGGCGCCCCGCGCGGTGACTCGACGGCAGCCCAGGACGGCAGCGATCTGCGCCGGCGAGAGGCCCTCCCACTCCGCGAGAAGCAGAACCTCGCGGTCGCACGGCCGGGAGCAGACGAAGCGCTTCGTGCACGAGCGCCTCCTCCGGCGACTGCTGCTCCGCCGGGCGAGCTGCCTCTTCGGCCGCCAATCGCTCGTGCAGCGCCTCCCGGCGGCGGCTCGAACGCCGCTGGTTCGCGAGCACGCGCCGGGCCGTGCGTACAGCCAAACCCGCGCCGCGTCGCCTTCCGGAACCTCGTCCAGACGGCGCCACGCGATGAGGAAGACGTCGGCCGGCAGCATCCTGCGCATCGCTCGTCGAACCGGAGCGCCAGCCGCAGTACGCGACGATGTCCGAGCCGTACGAGGCGAACAGCGCATCGAACCGGCGCTTCCTCTCGCTCGTGCTCACACGCGACCTCCTCACGGAACGAATCAGACCATTAGCGCTACACCCCGTCCATGTCCGGCAGGCCCCGGATCGTTGGAGCTTCTGTAAACTCGGATCATTGTCCGAAGTATGAGAACTTCAACCCCTCTACTGCTGCCGATCTTCAGATCCGCCGGACAGGCTCGACTCCTCGCGCGTCTGTTTCTCCCGAACGGCGAAGAGGCTCCGCTGACGAAGCTTGCCACCGACGTCGGCCTCGCGAAATCGCGTGTGTCCGACGAGCTGACCCGACTCGAACAAGCCGGCCTCGTCGAGAGCGAGCGAGTCGGCAACGTGCGAATCGTCCGGCCGAACGTCGATTCGCCGTACTACCCGGAACTGCGCTCGCTCATCCTGAAAGCCTTCGGCCCCGTTTCGGTTCTGACCAAGCGACTGCGCGAAGTCGAGGGCGTCGACGAGGCGTTCCTCTACGGGTCGTGGGCGTCGCGGTACCTCGGCCACGAAGGGCCGCCGCCAGGTGACGTCGATGTCCTCGTGGTCGGTTCCCCGGACGTTCACCGTGTGCGCGGAGCTGCGCGTGACGCAGCGCGTGAGCTCGGCCGCGAGGTCAACTCGACAGTCCTGTCGAGAGCCGAATGGGACGACGAGAGCAGCGGATTCGTCCGGACGGTGCGAGCCCGGCCGCTCGTTCGGCTCGACCTCGGCTCGTGAGCGCCGAGACAGACCTGCGCGCGATGATCGAGGCCGGCGAGCTCGAGCGGGTCGACCCGGATCCGGAGACGGCTGCGGTCGAGCTCGGGGATGCAAGGACGCATCTCAGCTCGGCCGAAAAGCTGGTCGGCGACGATCCGATCATGGCGTACTCGGCCGTCTACGACGCCACCCGGAAGGCGCTCGCGGCGCACATGCGGGCGCACGGCTTCAGGGTTCGCGGAAAGGTCGGGCACCACGCGAAGACCATGCGGTACGGAAGCGTCGCGCTCCAAGGTCACGGGATCGACGACGTGCTCGAGCATCTCGACGAGATTCGAGTCGTGCGCAACGATGCCGAGTATTCCGGGCGGCGAATCGGCCGACAAGAGGTCGCCGCCGATCTGGAGACTGCGCGATCCGTGGTTCGCGCGGTCGAAGGCGAGCTGGAGCACCTCTCGTGATTGGCCGCGAGCTTCCGGTCGCTGTTCGCATCGCGTTCTACGCGTGGCTGCTGGTTGCCCTCGCGCTGGCGGAGCTCTTGACGGACGGCTCGCTGGTCCCGCTGGCAGTCCTCGCCGGGTTCCTGTTCGTGGTGCTGCCGCTGTGCGTCCGGTTCTTCGGCAGGGCCGGCGAGCCACGGGCGAAGGCGAGCGGCAGGACGGTCATCGGGTTCGCGGCGTTCCTGACCGTCCTGACCGCGATCGAGGTGGCGCTGATCCCGGACTTCGGGCTCGGCACGACCTTCTGGATCGTCGCGATCCTGATCCCGTCGTTCGAGTTTCTCGGCTTCCTCAGCCGCCGCGAGTCACGGATGAGCGCCGGAAGCAAGCCAACTCGGTGACATTCCTCCTCCCCGGCCCGCGTGCGTCCTAGCGTTCCGGGCGGCGGAGGGTGAAATCTCGAGGCGAGATGCACGGTCGAGAGCCGTTGCGACCGGTTCGCCGCCGGTTCCGGTTCGAGTCCGGCGCCCTCCGCGCAACGTCGGAGAGCGGCCGGGTCTGGGCGCGTAACCCTCCGCTACAGTGCGGATGGTTCTCGATCGTGCGCGGGGTGGCTCCCCGCTTCACCAGGCTTCGGCCCGCCTCCGGCGGGCCGTCGTCTTCTAGGCTCTCGTCGTGGGACGCGCCTCAGTGGCTTTCGCCGCGACCGCCGCCGCTTTCGCCGGGCTCGATCTTGCGCACAAGGCGACCGTGGAGACGACGTACGCACACACTCGGTCGGCGGCCTACGTCGCCGTGGTCCTCGGACTGGTCGCCGTCTGGTCGGCCGCGATCCTGGCGACGCGCTCGCCGCTGATCGCGCTCGCGGGAGGCGTCGTCACCGGCGGTGCGCTCGGGAACCTTGCGTCGCTCGCGCTCTGGCCCGGCATTCCGAACCCGATCCACCTCGAGCCGGTCGCTTTCAACCTCGCCGATGCCTTCGTGCTCGTCGGATTCGCGACGACGGCCGCTGCGACGCTCGTCTTTGCGGCGCGGAACCGCCAGCGCTTACCAGAGCGGCTCTAGTTCCAGAGGAACGAGATCACCTTCGTGTTACTGCGCGAGGTGGGCGATCGTCTGCGACGTGAGCCTGTCCAGCGCCTGGACTGCCAACTCGAGGTGCTCGTCCTTCGTGTCCTCGAGCTTGGTGTGCGAGAGCCCGCGCAGGCTCTGGACGAAGAGCATGACGGTCGGAACGCCCGCCCGTGAGACCTCGGCTGCGTCGTGCAGCGGCCCGCTCGGAAGGCGGTGGGACTGGCCCGCCACCTCGCGAATCGCGTCGTCGGCGAATGCGATCAGCTGCTCGTCGAACAGGATCGGCTCGATGTTCCAGATGCGCTCGAACTCGACCTCGATGTCCTCCTCCTCGCCGAATTGCCGGCTCCGCTCCTTGGCGTCCTCCAGCATCGAGGCCAACGTGCCGGCGTCGAGGTGGCGCTGGTCGAGGAGCTGCTCCGCGGTCTCGACGACCGACGTGACGATTCCGGGATGGCAGACGACGTCGCCGGAGGTGCAGACCGCGCCGCCGCCGGCCCGCTCGGCGATGTGCCGGAGCTCGAGCGCCAGCTTGGAGGCTCCCGCCAGCGCATCCCGTCGCTGCTCCATGGGCGTCGAGCCCGCGTGCGCCGCCTGCCCGCGCCAGACGACGCGGTGGCGCTCGACGCCGAAGGTGCCGAGCACGACGCCGAGCGGCAGCTCCATCGACTCGAGCACCGGCCCCTGCTCGATGTGCAGCTCGAGATAAGCCGCCGCGTTGTCGAGCTGGCTCTTCGCATCCGTCGCGCGGTCGAGATCGACGCCGTGCGCCCCGATCGCGTCCGGGAGCGAGATCCCGTCGCGATCCGTGAGCTGCCGCAGCTCGTCCTGATCCTCCATCGACCCCGCGGCTGCACTCGACCCGAAGAGCGAGCGCCCGAACCGGGCACCTTCCTCGTCCGCCCACGAGACGAGCCGGACGGTGACCGGCGGCTCGCCCTCTCCCGCGATCCGCCTGAGCACCTCCGAGCCCGCGACGACGTTGAGCGCGCCGTCGAGCCAGCCGCCGTTCGGCACCGAGTCGAGGTGCCCGCCGATCAGCAGCTCCTTGTCCGACCGCCCGCGAAGCGTCCACCACTGGTTGCGGGCCTCGTCGAACTCCATCTCCGCGCCCGTGCCCTCGAGCTTGGCCGCCATCCACGCCTGCGCCTGAACCCACGTATCTGTCCACGCGACCCGCTGGGCGCCGTCGTCGTCACCTGTCAGCTCGACGAAGCTCCTTCGAGCTCCGCGACCGTGCGCGCGGGGTCGAGCGTCATGACACGCAGAACCCGTTGCCCTCGGGGTCCTTCATCACAGCCCAGAACTCCTCGTAGGGGCCGATCTTCAGCGAGCGCTCCTCGACGAAGGTGGCGCCGAGCCCGGTCAGACGCTCGACCTCGGCCGCGCGGTCCTCCGAGTGGAGGTCGAGGTGGATCGGGATGTCCTTCGTGGACCCCTTGGGCTTCCGCTGGAACAGGAGCCGCGGGCCGCTCCCGTCAGGATTGACGAGCATCGCCCAGGCGTCCGCTTCCAGCTCGCCGCGCTCAATCGCGGCAGACGCCGCCTCCTCGACTTCCTGCGGCACCTCGATGTGCTTGTAGCCGAGCGCCTCCCGCCAGAACGCTGCGAGCCTCACGGGCTCTTCGCAGGCGAACGTGATGTTGTTGAGCCGCGCCACCAGCGCGACGTTAACGTCTCGACATGGCATCGGTCGCCGTCGAGCAGCCCCGCCGCGAGCGTCCCTGGCGGCCGGTGCTCTCGCAGCTCGGGATGATGGCGATCGTCTTCGCGGCGCTTTACGCCCTGTGGGAAGGGTTCAAGTGGTTCGGCGAGACCATCGGCCTCACCATCGGAAGCTTCGAGGTCAACGACAAGACCTTCCCGCACCTCCACGACATCGTCGGCCAGCTCTTCGAGCCCTCGCGGAGGAACGGGCCGCTGTTGATCGAGGTGCTCTGGGACGCAGCGCTGTTCACGGCGAAGGAGGCGGCCGTCGGCTTCGTCCTCGGCGCCTCGATCGGGTTCGTGCTCGGGGTGCTCCTCGCTCACTCGCGCGTGCTCCAGCGCGGCTTCCTCCCCTACATCGTCGCCTCCCAGACGATCCCGATCCTCGCCGTCGCCCCCATGGTCGTCATCTGGTTCGGCGGGAGGGGCTTCCCCGACTGGTTCTCGGTCTCGATCATCGCTGCCTTCCTCACGTTCTTCCCGGTCGCGATCAACACGCTGCGCGGGCTCACCTCGGTCGACCCGCGGGCGCTCGAGCTGACGCGCTCGTACGCGTCGAGCACGCTCCAGATCCTCTGGAAGCTTCGGCTTCCCGCGTCGCTGCCGTACCTCTTCGCCGCCTTCAAGATCTCGGCGACCGCCTGCGTGGTCGGCGCGATCATCGGCGAGCTGCCCGCCTCGATCCAGGACGGGCTCGGCGGCGCGATCCTCAACTTCAACCAGTACTACTCGACGACGCCCGAGAACCTGTGGGCGACCAACCTCGTCGCCGCCGCGCTCGGGATCGTCTTCTTCCTGGTCGTCGTGGTGGTGGAGAAGATCGTCGTGCGACGCGCCCCGGAGCACGTGGCGTGAACGAGCAGGCGCACGTCGTCGAGCTCACCAGGGTCTCCA
>CAWCVG010000033.1:0-18096 GCA_963798935.1 uncultured Actinomycetes bacterium | reverse complement strand
CGTTCCTGCCTGTTCTTCGACGACGTATTGCTGGGGAAGCGCTCGAGCACCTGGACGGTGAGCATCAGGAGGTCGTCGAAGTCGACCGCGTTCGCGGCGAAGAGCCGGCGCTGGTAGAGCTCGTACGCGTCGGCGACCGTCTGGTCGTAGAAGGACTCGACGCGCTTCCGGTACTCGGCGGGGTCGACTAGCTGGTTCTTGGCCGTGGAGATCTGCCCGTGGATTCCGCGGGGGACGAACCGTTTTGGGTCTCTTTCGAGCTCCTCGAGGCACTGCTTGACCAGGCGAACCTGGTCAGCCTGGTCGTAGATCGTGAAGTTCGTTCGGTAGCCGAGCCTGGGCGCTTCGCGCCGGAGGATCCGGCCGCAGGCGGCGTGGAAGGTGAGGATCCAGATGCGGCGAGCGACCTCCGGGAGCAGGTCCTCGAGACGCGAGCGCATCTCCCCCGCGGCCTTGTTCGTGAAGGTGATCGCGAGGATCTCGTTCGGCTGCACGCCGACCGCGGAGATCAGGTGCGCGACCCGGTACGTGAGCACGCGGGTCTTGCCCGAGCCGGCGCCCGCGACGACGAGCAGCGGCCCCTCCGTGTGCAGCACGGCCTCGCGCTGGGCGGCGTTCAGGTCGGCGAGATAGGCGTCCGGGGAGGCGACGGCCATTGCCGCTCGATGCTAGCGAGGCACCCACCCGGCTCGAATCGACGTGTCTGCCTTGGGGCCGGCCGCGAGCCTCCCTCCGTTCGTGACGCTAGCGGCGATCGGCGCACGTATGGGACACGAGACTGTGACGGCTTCGGGTCGAATCCGGGTGGTAGCGTCAAGTCGATGGGCTGGGCGGCCTCCTCCGTCGACGAGCTCGGCAACGAGACCTTCCGCAAGGTGCGCCGAGAGCTCGGGATCAATGCATTCGGGGCGAACGTGCTCGTCATCAAACCCGGGGTCGTCGGCCGCCCGCACTATCACGACGAGCAGGACGAGCTCTACTTCGTGCACGAGGGCCGAGCGATCTTCGACCTGCCCGACGACCGGATCGAGCTCGGGCCCGGCGGGATGCTGCACGTGGAGTCGACGACTGCCCGCCGGGTGACGAACCCGGGTCCGGACGAGCTCGTGATGCTCGTCATCGGTGCGAAGGAAGGCTACGTCGGGCGGGACGGCCGCCCGGCCCCGCCGAAAGCGTTCCTTCGCGACCTCGACGCGGACTGATGGAGACGCTCGGCGACCTTCTCGAGCGCCGGGCCTACGAGCTGAGGCTGACGCCGGACCGCGCGCTCCAGACCCTGGACGAAGCAGAGGCCTTCCTCCACGACCGCGGGATGCTCACCCGCACCGAGCAGTCGGCGCTGCCGAGCCTCTACGAGGCCTGCCACGAGGATCCGTACATGCCGGCGAGCAGCGGCTTCGGACAGTGGCCGGAGACGAAGTGGCCGTGGTTCGGCGAGCTCGCGGACCGCGAGGGGGCGTACGCGCTCAAGATCCATCGCGGAAAGCACATCCTGGTCACCGAGCAGGTCGCGGCACTTCTGGACCCGATCCTCCGGAGCGAGCTCGAGCGGATGCGCTCCGAGGCGGACGACTGGGCGCTGCTGCTCGACCACCTCGACGCCGCCGGCCCCTCCGAGGTCGAGGACCTCCGCGAGGAGCTGGGGCTGTCCTCGAAGGCGCTCAAGGCCATCACGAGCCCGCTGGAGCGCTGTGGCGTCATCGTCAGCCGCTCGCTCGCCGTGTCCGCGACGGCCTCGGGGCCGCATCCGCACACGACGGAGCTCGCCCGCTGGGATCAGGTCTACCCGGAGCCCTCCGCCCGCGGCGGCCTCGAGGAGGTGACGGTCGCGGCAGTCCGCGCCGCCGTGGTGACGCCCAAGCGCCAGGTCAGCCGGTGGTTCAGCTGGAGCTGGCTGTACCGCAAGACGCTCGTCGACGAGCTCGTCGCCGCAGGACGCCTGTGGCGGCCGGAGCCCGACTGGGTCAGCGCAGCGGAAACGGCTTCCGGCTGAGAGCCGGCAGCACCTGCGCCGTGACGACCGCCGGCGTGACCGCATAACGCCTGCTGTAGCGGTAGCTCCCGTCCGGCCGGCGGAGCGACGCGAGAAACCCGAAGGCGGCTGCCGGAGGCTTCACGCCGGCCGCGAGGTACGCCTGAATCGCCCACGCCGTCGACTGGGCGTCCGGCTCCCGCCCGGCGACCAGCCGAACGCCGCCGTTCCGAGCCGTGAGGCTGCGGATGAACGCCAGTCCACGCCGGATCGGCCGGCCGCGCACGCCGCTCCAGCGGAGGGCCTGGATCGCCGCAGCGGTGTCGTTCGAGTCCGGCGCGCCGTTCGGGGCCCACGACCAGCCGCCCGATCGCCCCTGGCGCCGGAGCAGGTAGCGGACAGCTCGCTGCTCGCCTCGCGGAAGCGCGAGCACGCCCCAGATCGTCGAGTTGACGAGCGACCCGATGCGACCGTCTTTTCGCCGCTGCCGCCGAAGCCGGGTCAGAAACGGCTCGGTGCTCTCCCCCAGGGCACGGAGCGCCATGACGCGGAGCGCGAGGTCCGTCGTGTCCGAGACCGGCGCGCCCCGGAGGTACACGGCCGTTCCGCGCGGCGCGCGTCCCGAGGCCTTCAGGCCGAGGACGGCCCAGGCCGTGAGCGCGGGGTCCGAGCGTGCCCCGGGCTCCGCGAACCCCCCGTCGGCCTGCTGGCGGGACGCGACGTAGTCGGCCGGCGCGGCGAGCGCGATAGCCGAGGTGACGACTGCGACGAGCTTCAGGCCCACGCGACCTCCACTCGCAGCCTGCGGCCGTACCGCTCCAAGAGCCGGCGCAGCTCGGGCCCGATGATCACCGCGAAGACGACGTTGCCGATCGCGTGGGCGGCGCTGAACCAGACGCCTCGCGCGTACACGAGCGTCAGCGCCTCCCAGGTATGCGGCCAGAAGCTGTACCAGTGCCAGAGATCCATGGCGCTGCTGAACGCGAAGCCGAGCGCGAAGCAGAGTGCAGCGAACGCCCAGCGGTTCCGGATCAGTCCGGCCGCCAGGGCGCCGGCGACCCCGCAGCCTCCCCAGGCCAGCATCTGCCACGGCGTCCAGACACCCTGGCCGAGATAGAAGTTCGAGACGAGCGCGGCGACGGCGCCGACCGCGAAACCGACGCGAGCCCCCAACGCGGCGCCGGCGGCGACGGCGACCACCGTCACCGGCTGAACCCCAGGGACGGCGGCGAACAGGACACGGCCGGCGGCTGCGGCGCCGCCGAGGACCGCCACGAGGGCGACCTCCTTCGCCGAGCCTGTTCCCGACTCCAGCCAGACGAAGCCGGAGAGGACGAGGGCGAGAGCGACGAGCATGAGCGAGAGCGCCGCGTCCTGCGGCGAGAGCGCCGTCCAGGCCGCGGCGGCGAACGCGAGCGCAGCGCAGCCGAGGAGCGCTGTCCTAGGCATGGACGGGCTCCCGATCCTCTGCCGTGCTGACGACGCGGTCAGCCACGTCCGCCGCGAGGACGAGGTCGTGGGTGACCACGAGCGTGGCTCGCCCCTCGGCCTGCGAGCGAAGGAGCGCTGCGAGCTCCAGCTTCCGCTCGGGATCCATCCCCCGGGTCGGCTCGTCGAGGACGAGCAGATCGGGGTCAGTTACCAGCACCGCCGCCAGCCCGAGTCGCTCCCGCTCTCCGCTGGACAGGTCTCGGGGATGGCGGGCCTCGAAGCCGACCAGGTCGACGAGGGCAAGCGTGTTCCGAGCCCGCTCGAGATCGCCGTCGACGCCGAGGGCGACCTCCTCGTCGGCTCGCTCCGCGACCACGTAGCGCCCGGGATCCTGGCTCAGGTACGCAGCGCGGCCGACACGACGAACGTCGCCGCTCGACGGCTCGAGCAGCCCCGCTGCGAGCTTGGCCAGCGTCGTCTTCCCCGAGCCGTTCGGGCCGAGCAGCGCGACGATCTCGCCGCGGCCGAGCCGGAGGTCCGGCACCGGGACCACCCGGTCGCCGTAGGCATGTGCCGCGCCGCGCAGGTCGAGGAGGGTCTCCTCGCCGGCGGCGCCCGCAACGACGCCTGACTCGTGCGCGAGAAAGGCCGGGTGCTCGCGCGCCAGCCAGCCCAGAGCCTCGTCTCGCGGCGCGTCCAACGCCACTCGCCCGCTCTCCATGAACACGACACGGTCGCAGCGCTCCAGCGGAAGGGCAGGCCGCTGTTCCGAGATCACGACCGCGCGGCCGAGCGTCGTGGCCAGGTCGAGGAGCGCCTCCGCAGCATCGGGATCGAGCTGCGAGGTCGGCTCGTCGAGCAGGAGCAATTCAGGTCGAAGAGCAAGCGACGACGCGACGCAGACTCGCTGGAGCTCGCCGGCGGAGAGCTCGTGGGTCTTCCGGCCGGCGAGATGCCCGACGCCCATGGACTCGAGCGCCTCGAGCGCGCGAGCGTGAATCTCACCGGGTGGCACGCCCAGGTTCTCCAGCCCGAACTGGAGCTCGTGCTCGACGCCGGTCATCACGACCTGGTCCTCGGGATCCTGGAAGACGCTGGCGACCGTTCCGGCCAGGTCGCTCGGCCTCGTCGTCCGCGTGTCGCGGCCGGCCACCTCGACCCGGCCGGAGAACTGACCGCCGTGGAAGTGCGGCACCAGGCCGGCGAGCGAGCGAAGCAGCGTCGACTTTCCCGAGCCCGACGGCCCGAGCAGGCAGACGAGCTCGCCGGGCTCGACCGCCAGCGAGACGTCCTCGAGCGCGGGACGCCCGTCGCCCGGATAGCTGTACGTCAACTGTTCGACCCGCGCTACAGCCACAGCGCTCCCATCACGACGACCAGGACGGCGGCAACGATCGCCAGGCGATCGAGGGTGCTCCACGGCGGGGAGGGCGCCCGCGTCCGTCCTGGCCGCCCGAACCCGCGAGCCTCCATCGACTCGGCGAGGTTGAGCGACCGCTCGAGCGATCCGGCGACGAGCGGGGAGATCAGTCGCGCGCGTCCACGAACGCCCTCGACCGCGAGACCGCGGCCCCGGAGCGCCTCGACGTAGCCGGCGGCGTCGCGCTCGAGCGTCGGGACGAGACGGGTCGCCAGCGCGACGGCGAGGACCGAGCGGCGCAGCCTCCCCCCGGCAAGCAGCAGCCCATCGAGGTCGAGGAGGAGCGCGTAGGCGGCGAACGCGAGCCCGACTGCGATCAGCCGGAGGCTCTGGAACAGCGCCTCCGAGAGCTCCTCGCTGGTGACGTCCAGCTGCCCGATGACCGGGATCTCCGGGCCTTCCCAGTAGACGATTCCGCCGTATCGGGCGACGAGTGGACTGAAGAGGAAGAGGACGAGGCCCGAGGCGAGCGTTCCGACGAGATACGGCCACCGACGGCCGCGCGGCGCCCTGAGGCAGAGCGCGAAGAGCCCGGCCGCGATGATCGCGACCGAGATCGTCCGGTCCGCGAGCAGGGCGGCGGCGGCGAGGCCCGCGAGCAGCGCGGCTGCCGGGACCGCGCTCACGGCAGGCCTTCGTACCGGTAGCGCGCGAGCGACGGGTCCTCGAGCAAGCGCTCAGCGTCCTTCAGTCCGAGCTCGAAGACCACGGGGTCGCCTGGAGAGCCCTCGAGCCGAGCCCTAAAGCCCGACCCCGGCACGAGCACGAGCTTGTTTGCGTCTCCGCCCGAGCTGGTTGACCACGCCGTCGACGAGCTCCGCGATCCGCTCGCGACACCTCTCCCGGAGGGCCGAGAACCACCGCAGGCCTCTGCTTGCCGTCCCACCCGTGCAGGAACGGCTCGGGGAAGGCGCCCACGACGACCGGCTCGCGCAGCTGTCCCTCCCACGAGCGGTGGTCCCACCAGAGGACGTCGCCGTCGTGGAGCTCGTAGTCGGCGGCGCTGATGTCCGCCTCGTAGCCGTTCACGAAGTAGAACCAGTCGCGCTGCTTCCCGATGTCGCCCTCGATCCCGTCGATCGACTGGACGAAGCGGCCGCCGTATCGGGTCTCCACCTCGGCCTTGCGCCGCAAGGCCTCGAGTGCGGAGATCCCCGCGGGGACCGATGTCGAGAGAACGACGTCGGAGCCTCGGTCACGGGTGATCCAGAGCTGCGCCGAGCCGTCGCCGGCCGCCTCCTCCCCGCACCCTGCGAGCAGGCATGCAGCGGCGAGGAGCAGTGCGAGCCGGCGAAGCATCTAGCGGAGAGCGTTGGAACGAACCGCGCCCGCGAGCGTCGCCCGCACGGTGCCGGTGTGCTTGCCGACGCAGGCGCGGCCGGCGCGGGTGCGAACCCGCCGGCCGTCCACGTGCAGCAGCGCGCCTGCCGCCGCCCGGTCGGTGCCCTGGTCGTTCTCCGACACGACGCGGTAACAGTTGCGGCCGGTGCGGGTCAGCTGCAGCGTCGGCGGCCCGCCCGTGGGCCCGAACGTGGCCCAGTACCAGAGGACGCGGTCGCCGTCGTTGAGCTGGACCTGGTCGGCTCCGACCGGCGGCGAGGCGCCGTTGACCTTGAACACCCACCCGTTCGTGCCCCCGGCCGGGTGGCGGCCGATCTGGTCGACGTACGGGCCGAACGACGTCGTGGTGACGTGGTAGTAGAACTCGCCGCGCAGGCTGGCGACGTCCAGCGCCTGCATGGCGTTCGCACCGGCCTCGAACCGGGTCTCCAGCGAGCCGAAGAGCGAGAGCGTTCCTCCCTTCGACCCGCACCGAGACCCTGGCCGCGAGGGCCGAGGGGACGAGCAACGCCGCGAGCGTGACGAGCGCAGCGAGGGCTGAATGAGCGTCTTACGCACGAATCCTCCTTCCGCGAGGGGTTCTGAGTGCCGGCGAGCGGCAGGTCTTCTGACTCGGGGCGCCCTCCCTCGCCGCCTTCCCGGCCCGCGGGCCAGTGGCAGTTCGGCGCGGGAGCGTCTCCCCTCACAGCGGCGGGACCGTCCCGGACTTGCACCGGGTTCCCTCTCCGCTCGCCTTTGGTTGTCGGCCCTAGTATGACGCGCCGTGCGGCGGCTGCTCTCCCTCTGGCTTCCGGTCGTCGCCTGGGCGGCGCTGATCTTCAGCCTCTCGTCGGTTCCGGACCTCGGGACCGGCCTCGGGGGCGCTGATCTCGTCCTCCGGAAGATCGCGCACGCGGCCGAGTTCGCGATCCTCGCAGCGCTGTTGGTCCGCGCCCTCGGCCGGCCGGGCTGGGCCGCGGTGCTCGGCATCGCCTACGCGATCTCGGACGAGGTCCACCAGTCGTTCGTCGAGGGCCGCCAGGGCTCGCCCGTGGACGTGGGCATCGACTCGATCGGAGTCCTGGTCGGTGTGCTCCTCGCCTCGAGGCTCTGGACCGACGATCCATCCGGTCGGCCTGGGTAGATTTCGGGTAGTGGACGCACCCAAGGAGATCGGCGACCGCCAGCTGGACGCGCTGCTCGAGCGCCTCGACCGGCTGACCGCCGAGGTGCACGGGCTGAACCGCCGCCTCGACAGCGGCGACAACCTCGCGCCGGTCGTCCGCGAGCTCGCGCTGCTCAACGAATCGCTGCAGACGCTCGCGTACGCGGCCCTCGGCCAGTCCGGTCCGCAGGTCCAGCGCCGCAGGCGCGCCGGCTAGCCGGAGCGCAGCTGGTACAGGCGGCCGTTGAGCGTGACTGCGTAGAGCTCGCCGTTCGCGTCCTCGCCGAATGACGAGAGGCCGCCGAGGGTGAACGGCTCGCGCCTGACGCTCCGGGCGCGCCCCGCCGGGAAGCTCCACACGGTGCCCGAGCAGTTGTCGCCGTAGAAGTAGCGGCCGGCCGCCGACGGGACGGCGCGCCCGCGGTAGACGAAGCCGCCGCTGACCGCGCAGTGCCCGCCGCCGAGCGGGTAGACGACCACCGGGAAGACGAGCCTGCCGTTCCCACTCGGTTGCTTGTTCTCGAAGCGCGCGCGGCCCTCGTAGACGTCCCAACCGTAGTTCTCGACCCCCGGGCTGCGGCGGCGAGTGACGCTCACTTCCTCCCACGAGTTCTGGCCGACGTCGCCGATGTACAGGTCGCCGGTCCGACGGTCGAACGAGAAGCGCCAGGGATTCCGCAGGCCGTAGCCGACGAGCCGCGGCCGCGGTGCGCGGCGGTCGACGTTGATCGCGAGCATCTTGCCGAGCCGCGAGCCGAGATTCTGAGCGCGGTTCTCGGGATCGCCGCCCGAGCCGCCGTCGCCGGTCCCGACGTAGAGGAGCCCGTCCGGGCCGAACGCGCTCTGGCCGCCGTTGTGGTTCGAGTACGGCTGCGCGACGAAGAAGACCTGGCGGAGCCGCCGCTTCCCTCGGTACTCGACGACCCGCGTGTCACCGCGATTGTCGGTGTAGTTGACGTAGTACTTGCCGTTTCGCGCGTAGCGCGGGTGAAAGGCGACGGAGAGCAGGCCCTGCTCGCCGCAGCACTGGACCTGTGAGCGGATGTCGAGCAGCGTGCCGGTGATCCGGCCGTTCTCGACGATCCGGATCCGCCCCTCCTGCTCGACGACATAGAGACGGCCCGGCTGGTTCCGCGGCGCGGACGCGTGCACGGGCGACTCGAAGCCGGATGCGATCTGCACAAACCGGTATCCGGCCGGCGCCGCCGGCTCCTCGGCCTCCGAGGATCCACCGCCGCACCCAGCGAGTGCCAGGGCGGCCAGCGCCCCAAGTGTCCAGAAACCCCTCATCAACCCCCCTTACGCAGCAAGACCTTGCGCAGTTCTTCCTCCTTGCCCGGCTCGAGCACGGCCAGCACCTGGTCGCCCGCCCGAAGCTCCGTCTCGCCCTCGGCCATCTGCGCCTGCCCGTCCCGCATCACCGTGATCAGCCTCGAGCCTGCGGGCAGCTGGATCCGCGACACCTGCTTCCCGACCGACGGCGAGTCGGCGTCGAGCTGCACCTCCACGATCTCGAGGTTCTCCTTGCGGAGCTCGAGCAGGTGGATCAGCCCGTGCTCGGGCACCTCGTGCTCGATCATCGCGAGGATGATCGAGGTCGCGGAGACGGTCGGCGAGATCCCGGCCATCTCGAAGAGCGGCTGGTTGCGCGGATCGTTGACGCGCGCGATGACCTTCTCGACGCCGTAGTGCTCCCGCGCCATCTGGCAGATGACGATGTTGTCCTCGTCGTCGCCGGTGACCGCGACCACGAGGTCTGGCGGCCGTGCGATCCCGGCCCGCTCCAGCACGAAGAGCTCGGTGGCGTCACCGGGCTGTGCGCGATGCTCGAACTCCTCCTCGAGGCGCTCGAAGCGGTCGCGCCGCTGCTCGATCAGCGTGACCTCGTGGCCGAGGTCGAGGACGCTTTTCGTCAGGTTGGCGCCGACCTTCCCGCCGCCGGCGATGAGGATGTACACCTAGCCCCGCGCCTCCACCCGCTCGGGCGACTCGGCGGACTTTCGCACCGCGTCGGTCAGGAAGTCGATCGCCGTCGAGGTCGGGGAGATCGTCCGCAGCCCGAGCGAGGCGTAGACCTTCGCGCGCGCCGGGTCGAGCACCCTGACGATCGTCGTCTGGATGTCGAACTGCTTCTGCGCGATCTGCCCGACGACGAGGTTCGTGTTGTCCCCGTTCGTCGCCACCACGACGGCGTCGGCGTCCTCGATCCCGGCCTCGAGCAGCACGTCGACGTCCATGCCGTGTCCGACGACGAACCCGCCGGACCAGTGCTCTCCGAGGCGCTGGAGCGCGTCCTCGTTCTCGTCGATCGCCGTGACCTCCCAACCGGTCCGGTCGAGCTCCAGTGCCACCGCCGATCCCACGCGGCCGCAGCCGACGACGATCACTTTCACGGTCGGAGGTTAGCCGAGGAGTGCGCCCGCCTCCTCCTCCTCGAGCACCCCCTGCGGGTAGGCGATCACCATCACCTCGCAGGGCGCGTGGCGGAGGACGTAGTCGACGGTCGGGCTGAAGAACCGGGACTGACGCCGCCAGCGCGGCGCGGAGCCCATGACGATGAGGTCGACCGTGTGTGTCGTCGCCCTCTCGACGATCGACTCGCCGATCGCACGCGAGCGAACCACCTCCGTCTCCACCTCGACGTGGTGCTCGGAGGCGAGCAGCTTGGCTTCGGCGAGCGACGCCTCCGCGCGCTCCTCCGCGTCGTGCATAGGCGCGTCGATCGGCTTGTCCATCGGGACGCACACGACGTGGACCGCGAAGAGCGCAGCTCCCCGTTCCTCGGCAAGCCGGATGGCGGTCGCGAGCACCTCCTCGCCGATGAGGCCGAGCTTCATCGGGACGAGGATCCGCTCGTAGACGCCCTCCACCTCCGGGACGAGATCGGGATCGGCCGGCAGGACGCGGCCGAAGATCGTCTTGTGCCGGGACCACCGAGTGCCGACGTAGACGATCGCGCCGACGAGCAGCCACGCGGGGCCGGCGATGCGCGTCGCATCGTGGGTCGCCATGGAGAAGATCCAGATCGCGAAGGTGAGCGGCGCTCCGACGAGGGCTGCGACGGGCACGTTCGCGCCGCGGATCCGCACGTTGCCGGGAGCCCGGAACGGCCGCTCGAGGTCCGGCTCGGTGAAGCGAAGCCGGATGACGGCGACCTGGGCGGCCGTGAACGCCAGCAAGACGCCGAAGCTGAAGAGGCCGGCGAGGAACCGCACCGCCTCGGTCGGGATGAAGTGCCCGATCACGAGCAGCGTTGCCGCAATGAGCGTGGAGCTCACGATCGAGACCGGTGCGATCAGCGTCCGGCGGTTCAGCTTCCCGAAGGCGTGCGGGAGCATCTGGCGCTGGCCCATCGAGTACGCGAGCCGTCCGGCGCCGGAGATGGACGTCGTGACGGCGACCAGCAGCACGAGCGCGCCGGTCAGGCCGACCGTGATCCGCACGCCGTCGCCGAGCGCTGACGGCAGCTCCGTGTCGAGGGCGGCGGCGATCCCCATCAGCGGCGCGCGAAGCCACTCGGTCCCGAGGCCGGCCCCACCGGGGAAGGCGGAGATCCCGACCAGGCCGATCGCGACGGAGACCGCGACGACGAGGCCGATTCCGACGAAGAGACTGCGCGGCAGCGTCCTCCCCGGCTCGCGGGTCTCCGCTGCGAGGTTGGACACGGTCTCGAGGCCCGTGTACGCCAGCATCGCGAGCGGCAGCGCGAACGCGATGTCCGCCCAGGTCGGCGCGGTCCCGAGGTCGACCCCGACGGACAGGGCGTCGGTCGAGAAGAGGAACACGAACCCCAGGCCGACCAGCAGGAGATGTGAGGCGAGCGCGACTCCGGCAACGAGGATCGCGGTGCGGTAGAGGCTCGTCCGGCGGAGCAGCCGGAGCGCGCCGACCGTGAAGATCACGAGCACGCCGACGACGGTGTCCCACGGCTCGTCCGTCAGCCCTTCCCAGCCGATCGCGTGGCCCAGGTAGTGCGGGACGAAGAGCCCCGCCAGCGCCATCACGATCAGGTAGTCGAGGATGAGCGCCCAGCCGGTGAGGAACCCCGCCGGGTCGTTGAAGGCTCGGCGGACGAAGGTGGCGGCGCCTCCGGGCTCCGGGATCGCGCTCGTCCCCTCTGCGTAGGAGAGGGCGACGACGAGGAAGAGCAGGCCGACGGCAAGGAGCACCCACGGGGTGAAGCCGAGGGCGTAGAGCGCGATCACGCCGAGCGCGAAGTAGAGCGAGGAGGCGATCTCCCCGTACGCCACGGCCGCGAGGGACGGGACGTCGAGGACGCGCTGCAGTCCGGGGAGCTTCTTCGCCATCAGAGACCTCTAGCCCGGTGAAGGTACAGCCGCAGACCGCCCGCGAGAACGAGCAGCACGCCGAGGATGAGACCGAGCCCTCCACCGACGCCCGCGGCGAGCGTCCGGACGACGACCGCCACGCCGAGCGCGATCATCAGCCAGGCGAGCGCGACGCTCACGCGGCCCTGCGGCCGGCGGCGATCAGCACGCGGGAGGGGCTGTGCTTGAGCACGTAGTCGACGGTGCGGCCGAAGATCCGTCCGCGCGCGAACCTCGGTCGCGGCGCGCCGAGGATCACGAGCTCGGCGTTCCGGCGGTCCGCCTCGGCGACGATCTCCGGCCCTGCCGCGCGCGCCCTGATCAGGCGGGCGACGGCGCGGATGCCGTAGCTCTCGACGAGCGCCGTCGACTGATCGAGGATCTCGTCCGCCTCCGCCTCGGCGTCGGGCAGCTGCACGTCGAGCGGCAGGTCGAGCGGCACTTCGATCACGTGGACGACGGCGACGCGAGAGCCCCGCTCGGACGCGAGCCGCGCGGCCGCGACGAGCGCCTCCTCCGACTCCGCCGTACGCACGACCGGGACGACGATCGTCCGGTACTCGACCGTCAGCGACGGGCCGAGCACCATCACCGGCGCGCGCACGGTCGCCGTGAGCGGCACTTTCAGCGTCTGGCGCCGGTAGATCGCATACCCGACGAAGCCGAGCGCGATCCACGCCATGCCCGCCCAGCGCGTCTGCGCGTCCTGGACGACGATCACGATCCACGCGAGCAGCGTGCCGATCCCACCGACGATCGCGAAGAGCGGCCAGTCCACGCCGCGGAAACGGAGATTGGGCCTCGCGCGGTACACGAGCTCCTCGTCCGGTTGCCGGTAACGCAGCGCGACGATGGAGGCGTGCGCGACGGTGAACGAGAGCGTCGCGCCGAACGAGTACATCGTCCCGAGAAAGTCCGTCTGGCCGGGGAGGATCGTCAGGATCGGGATCACGCCGGCGAAAACGATGAGCGCGATCCACGGCGTCTTGAACCGCGGATGGAGGCGGCGGAAGCCGAGGGGCAGCTGCCGGTAGCCGGACATCGCATACGTGATTCGCGAGGCTCCGATGACCCCGGCGTTCGTCGCGATGAACAGGATCGTCGCGGCGAGCACTCCGACGTAGATCTCCAGGCCGTCGAGGAGCATGCCCTGTGAGAGCCCGAGGTTCTCGACGACGCCGAGCACCGGATCGTTCGTGTAGCCGCCCTCCTCGGGGCTCAGCCCGAGCTTGGTGACGAACTCGCCGTCCTGCTCGAAGACGGGGAGCGCTGAGAGCGCGATCGCGGGCAGCGTGAAGTAGATGGCGAAGACGGCGAGCGCGATCAGCTTGTACGCGTTCGGGACGTTGCGCGGCGGGTCGCGCACCTCCTCGGCGAGGTTCGACACGGTCTCGACGCCGGTGTAGGCGAGCATCGCGATCGGGATCGCGATGAAGAACTGGTCCCACGTCGGGGCGACGCCGAGCTCGACGTTCGACGTGAGGATCTCGACATCGAAGACGAGGAAGAAGCCGATCCCGACCAGCAGCGCCTGCGTCGCGAAGTCGACGACGGCGAGGAGCACGTTCAGGTTTGCCGCCTCCTTGACACCGACGATGTTGATTCCGACCAGGAGGACGACGACGATCGCGCCGACGACGATGTCCCAGGGGTTCTCGCGCAGGGGCTCCCAGAACACCGAAAGGTAGTGCGGGACGAAGAAGGCCGAGATCGCGACCGTGGCGACGTAGACCAGCATCTGCGCCCAGGCGGCGCCGAAGCTGGCGAGCTCGTTGAACGCGTGGCGGGCGAAGCTCGACGAACCGCCGGCCTCCGGGTAGCGGACGGTTCCCTCGGCGTAGGTCGCAGACGTCGCCGCGAAGATCAGCCCGGCGACGACGAAGACGATCGGCGTCAGCCCGAGCGCGAATGCCGCGGTAACGCCGAGCGCGTAGTAGATCGAAGAGCCGACGTTGCCGTAGGCGGTCGCGAAGAGCGCGGGCGTGCCGAGCACCCGTTCGAGACCCTGCTGCCGTCGCCTCCGCCGCGGCACCGGCGAACCCTACGCCTGCGATCCGGCTGGCGGCGGCGTTAGCCTCGGGCTGGCGATGAGGATCTTCATCATCGGCGCGGGGCAAGTCGGCTCTACGATCGTGGAGGCGCTCCACGGCGAGCACGAGCTGACGGTGATCGACACTGACGCCGGCCGCCTCGAGGCGGTCGGCAGCCGGTACGACGTAGGGACCGTCGAGGCGGACGGCTCGAGCCGAAGAGTGCTCGAGGAGGCGGGTCTCGAGAACGCCGGCCTCGTGATTGCGTGCACCTCGCGCGACGAGGTCAACGTCATCGTCTCGATGTTCGCGCGGAGGCTCGCGCCCGACGCCCGCACGATCGTACGGACCGGCAACGAGGAGTACCTCGACGTCTGGCGAGAACGCCAGCTCGACGTGGACTGGGTCGTCTCGTCGGAGCGCGAGACGGCGCTCGCGGTCTCGCAGACGATCGGGGTCCCTGCCGCGCGCCAGACCGACGTCTTCGCGGACGGACAGGTGCAGATCGTCGAGTTCGACGTCGAGAAGCCGGTCGCCGCCGACGAGCGCTTCGAGCGCGTCGTCGGGCCCGCGCTGAAGGACGCCGTGCTCCCGGCCGACTCGAAGGTCGCGAGCATCATCCGGGGCGAGGAGATCGCCATGCCCCGCGGGGAGGAGACGATCCGGCCCGGAGACAGGATCGTCGTGATCGGCTCGCCGGAGGCTGCCAAGGAGTGGAGCCGGCTGCTGACGCCGGCGCGAAGGACGATCGACGACATCGTCATCTTCGGCTGTGGCCGGATCGGGACGGCGACGGCTCGTGCCCTTCTCCAGCAGGGCATTCGCGTCCGCCTGGTCGAGAGCGACCTCCGCCGCGCGCAGGCAGTCTCGGAGCTCTTGCCGGAGGCCCGCGTCTTCCACTCCGCCGGCACCGATCCGGAGTTTCTGGAGCGGGAGCACATCGGCAAGTCGGGTGCAGCCGTCTTCGCGATGCGCGACGACGCGAAGAACTACTACGCCGCCACGCTGGCGAAGCTGCACGGCGTCGAGCTGACGATCGCCGTCGTCCACGACAACGTCTCCATGGAGGTCTTCGAGCGGGCCGGCGTAGACGTCGCGATCAATCCCCGACTCCTGACCGCAGAGGAGATCGTCCGGTTCGCCCGCGACCCGCGGACGATGCAGGTCGCGATGCTCGACCAGGATCGCTTCGAGATCCTCGACATCACGGTGCGAAGCGAGAGCAAGCTCGCGGGCAAGCGGTTCCGCGACCTGCCCATGACCGGCTCGCTGATCGGCGCCGTCGTGCGCGACGGCCAGGCGCTGTTCCCCCACGGCGACGACGTGCTGGAAGCCGGCGACCGCGCGATCCTGTTCACCCCGTCCAGCCGCGTTTCCGAGGTCGAGCGAACGCTTTGAAGCCCCCGGCCCGCGGGCCCGCTCTCGGCGTCGACGTCAGGGGGAGCCTCAACCTCGTCGGGTCGCTGCTCAAGTACCTGAGCCTCGCGACCCTGTTCCCC
Organism: uncultured Actinomycetes bacterium; assembly: GCA_963798935.1. Taxonomy (GTDB): domain Bacteria; phylum Actinomycetota; class Thermoleophilia; order Gaiellales; family Gaiellaceae; genus JACDAN01. The sequence continues at coordinate 2,931 of CAWCVG010000033.1, read as the reverse complement.
ACCGCCTTCGCGCTTGCCTACTCGGAGCCCGTCTGGCCGTTCCTGCTCGCCGGCGCCACCGGCTGGATCGCGGGTTGGGCGCTCGAGCGCCTCGGCGGGCACAGCGAGACCGTCGGCGTGCGGGAAGGGTTCCTGATCGTCTCGCTGACCTGGCTCGTCGCCGCCGCGCTCGGCGCTCTCCCCTATGTCCTTTCCAGGCGAGGATCAGATCTCGAATCCGATTGACGCGTACTTCGAAGCGATGTCCGGGTTCACGACGACTGGCGCGACAATCCTCACGGACATCGAGGCGATGCCCGACTCGCTGCTGATCTGGCGGCAGCTGACGCAGTGGCTCGGCGGGATGGGGATCATCGTGCTCGCCCTCGCTGTCCTCCCCCGCCTCCGCGTCGGCGGCAGGCAGCTGCTCGAGCACGAGCTTCCAGGACCCGAGTTCGAGCAGCTGACAGCGCGGATCCGCGGCACGGCTCGGAGGCTCTGGGCCCTCTACGTCGCGCTGACGCTCGCGATGGTGCTGATCCTCAGCATCTTCGGCTGGACGGGGATCGACGACGCCATGAGCGTGTTCGACGCGATCGCCCACGCCTTCTCAACGCTCCCGACGGGCGGCTTCTCGACGGAGGCCCGGGGAGTCGAGACGTTCGCCCCCGCCTCTCAATGGGTCATCGCCGGGTTCATGGCGCTGGCCGGCGCCAACTTCGCGCTCCTCTACCGCCTGTTCGTCCGCGCGAACCCGAGGCCGCTCCTTCGCGACGAGGAGTTTCGCCTCTACGTCACGCTGCTTCTGCTCGGGTCGCTCGTCCTGACTGTCGAGCTCTGGACCGAGGGGATCGCCAAGGGCGAGGAGGCGGTCAGAGCATCGGTCTTCCAGTTCGTCTCGATGATGACGACGACCGGGGCGGCCAGCGCCGACTTCAACCTGTGGACCACCTTCGCCGCGGTGGTCCTCGTGGCCGCGATGTTCTTCGGCGGCTCGGCGGGATCGACGTCCGGCTCGGTCAAGGTCGTTCGTCATCTGCTGATCGGGAGGATCCTGAAGCGGGAGCTCGACCAGACGGTTCACCCGGAGATCGTGAGTCGCGTAAGGCTGAACGGCGCGCCCGTGGACGAGCGGATCCTCAGGGCGATCCTGAGCTTCGTGCTGCTCTACATCGGCGTCTTCGCGCTCGGGACGTTCGCCCTCGTCGGAGACGCCGCACGCATCGACCTCGACCTGCGCCTCCTCGACGCCGTCGCCGCGTCGGCGACCACACTGGGAAACGTGGGGCCGGCGTTCGGCTTCGCCGGGCCGATGGGGTCGTTCGACCCGTTCAGCAACCTCTCCAAGCTGGCAATGATCCTCCTCATGTGGCTCGGCCGGCTGGAGATCATCCCCGTCGCCGTGCTTCTGAGCCGCCACTACTGGCGGATTTGACCGGTCCTGCTCGGGCATGACGAGTGCCTGACACTCGTCATGCCTCGAGGAGAGGTTGACGAGGCGCGGCTGTGCCACAGGGCCGCGCCGCTCGTCCCGAAGACTGCGTCCTTGCCTCGGAACGACCATCGCACCCCTGCAACGATCAGCCCCTCGTCAACCCTCCTGCGATGATCGGCGGCCGTGGTCCACCTGCGCATCGTGGCGCCAGAGCCCTCGGCGGGGCAAGCGCTGGACGTGCTCGACCGGTCCCCGACCGTTCTCAACGTCGTCCGTCTGGCCGACGCTGCGCGGCGGCCACGCGGTGATGTGATCTTCTGCGACGTGCCACGGGAGCACGCGAGCCTCCTGATCGCCGAGCTCCGTAAGCTGGGCATCGAAGAGACGGGCACGATCACCGTCGAGACCAGCGAGTCGACGCTCGGTCAGCTCGCGAAGAGGGCGACCGAGATCGCGCGCGGCGCGCCGGCGGATGCGGTCGTGTGGGAGGAGGTCGAGGAGCGCACTTCCGAGTCGGCGAGCTCTCGGGCTCCTTCGTCGCGTTCATGGTCATCGCGACGCTGATCGCCGCCGTGGGGATCCTCACCGACTCGCTGATCCTGATCATCGGGGCGATGGTGGTCGGCCCCGAGTTCGGCCCGCTCGCCGGCGTCTGCGTCGCCGTCGTCCAGCGTCGCTTGCCGCTCGCACGGCGTTCTCTCGTCGCTCTCGGCGTCGGTTTCGGCGTCGCGATCGGCGCCACGGTCCTCGGGACCGCTGATCCTCAGAGCGGTCGGAACCGCGCCCGACGAGCTGAGCGAGGAGCTCCATCCCGCGACGCTCTTCATCTCCGAGCCGAGCACGTGGTCGGTCATCGTCGCGCTGCTGGCCGGTGTCGCGGGCGTCCTCTCGCTGACGACCGCGAAGTCGGGCGCGCTGATCGGCGTCCTGATCTCGGTGACGACGATTCCCGCGGCCGCCAACGTCGGCGTGGCAGCGGCTTACGGAGACTGGGACGAGTTCACGGGGGCGCTCGTCCAGCTCCTGATCAACGTTCTGTCGATCCTCGTCGCCGGGATCGCGACACTGGCGCTCCAGCGGGCCGCCTACCGGCGGCGAGCCGCGACTCAGGGCTCGAACCGGTAGCCCATGCCGGGCTCGGTCACGAAGTAGCGCGGCTTCGCGGGGTCCGGCTCGAGCTTCCGCCGGATCTGGGCGAGGTAGACGCGAAGGTAGTTCGTCTCCTTCTCGTACTGAGGCCCCAGACGCTCTGGAGGAGCTGCCGCTGCGTGATCAGCCGGCCGGGGTGGCGGACGAGCGTCTCGACGATCTGCCACTCAGTCGGAGTCAGCCGGATCTCCTGCCCGTCGCGCTCGACACGCTTGGCGGCGAGGTCGGCCCGGAAGTCCACGGTCTCGACGACGGCTTCCTCCTCCCCCGGCACGGCGCGGCGGAGCGCGGCCCGCATCCTCGCGAGCAACTCGTCCATGCCGAAGGGCTTGGTGACGTAGTCGTCGGCGCCCGCATCGAGCGCATCG
>CAWCVG010000032.1:0-415887 GCA_963798935.1 uncultured Actinomycetes bacterium | reverse complement strand
ACGCCGGGACGAGTTAAACGCTCCGCGTCCTAGAGACTTACAAGGTAACGAGGAATCACAGGAGGGAAAGGAAGGAATGGCCAAGCAGAAGTTCGAGCGCACCAAGCCGCACGTCAACGTCGGCACGATCGGTCACATCGACCACGGCAAGACGACCCTGACGGCTGCGATCACGAAGGTTCTCGCGGAGGCGGGCGGTGCCACAACCGTCAAGAGCTTCGACGAGATCGACAACGCTCCCGAGGAGCGCCAGCGCGGCATCACGATCAACACGTCGCACGTCGAGTACGAGACGGAGAACCGCCACTACGCGCACGTCGACTGCCCCGGCCACGCGGACTACATCAAGAACATGATCACGGGCGCCGCCCAGATGGACGGGGCGATCCTGGTCGTGTCGGCCGCCGACGGCCCGATGCCGCAGACCCGTGAGCACATCCTCCTGGCCCGCCAGGTCGAGGTGCCCTCGATCGTGGTCTTCCTGAACAAGGCAGACATGGTCGACGATCCGGAGCTGCTCGAGCTCGTCGAGATGGAGGTGCGCGAGCTGCTCTCCGCGTACGAGTTCCCGGGTGACGAGATCCCCGTCATCGCCGGCTCGGCGCTGAAGGCGCTCGAGGGCGACGAGGAGCACTCGAAGAAGATCCTCGAGCTGATGGAGGCCGTCGACTCCTACATCCCGGAGCCGGTCCGCGACACAGACAAGCCGTTCCTGATGCCGATCGAGGACGTCTTCACGATCACGGGCCGCGGCACCGTCGTGACCGGCCGGATCGAGCAGGGTCAGATCAACTCCGGCGAGGAAGTCGAGATCATCGGGATCAAGGACGAGGTCCAGAAGACCATCGTCACCGGGCTCGAGATGTTCAACAAGACGCTCGACTTCGCCCAGGCGGGCGACAACGCGGGCGTCCTCCTGCGCGGAACCAAGCGCGAGGAGGTCGAGCGCGGCCAGGTCGTCGCGAAGCCGAAGTCGATCACGCCGCACACGCACTTCAAGGCCGAGGTCTACGTCCTCTCGAAGGACGAGGGTGGCCGCCACACGCCGTTCTTCAACGGTTACCGGCCCCAGTTCTACTTCCGGACGACGGACGTGACCGGCTCGATCGCGCTCCCGGAGGGCCAGGAGATGGTCATGCCGGGCGACAACACGAACATGGAGATCCAGCTGATCCAGCCGATCGCGATGGATCAGGGCCTCCGGTTCGCAATCCGTGAGGGCGGCCGCACCGTGGGTGCGGGCGTCGTCACCGAGATCGTCACCTAGGAGGGTCAGCGCCGGTGCCGCAGTCGAAGATCCGTATCCGCCTGAAGGGCTACGACCATCAGGCACTCGACCGCTCGGCGGCATCGATCGTCGAGACGGCGACGCGCACCGGCGCGACGATCACCGGTCCCGTTCCGCTGCCGACGGAGAAGAACGTCTACACCGTGATCCGGTCCCCGTTCAAGGACAAGGACTCGCGGGAGCACTTCGAGATCCGGACGCACAAGCGGCTGATCGACATCCACAGCCCCACGCCGAAGACGGTCGACTCGCTCATGCGGCTCGACCTTCCGGCCGGGGTCGACATCGAGATCAAGCTGTGACGCCATGAAGGGAATCGTCGGCAGAAAGCTGGGCATGACGCAGGTCTTCGACGAGGAGACCGGCGCCGTCACGCCCGTGACCGTCATCCAGGCGGGGCCGTGCCCCGTCGTCTCGGTCAAGACCGCCGACGCGGACGGCTACGACGCGGTCCAGCTCGCCTTCGACGAGGTGTCCGAGCGCAAGCTCTCGAAGCCGCGGCTCGGCGTATTGAAGAAGGCCGGCGTCGGGCCGCATCGGCGCCTGCTCGAGATCCGCGGCCCGCACGTCTACACCGAGGGCGAGACGGTCACCGTCGAGACCTTCGAGCCGGGGGACAAGATCAAGGTCTCCGGTATCTCGATCGGCAAGGGCTTCGCCGGGACGATCAAGCGGCACAACTTCAGCCGAGGCCCCGTGTCCCATGGCTCGCACAACGTCCGTGCACCCGGCTCGATCGGCGCGTCGGCGACGCCCTCCCGCGTCTTCCGGGGTCAGAAGATGCCCGGCCGGATGGGCGCCAAGCGGGTCACGCAGGTGGGGCTGCGCGTCCATGCGATCGACCCCGAGGAGAACCTGATTCTCGTCAAGGGCGCCGTCCCTGGCCCGAAGAACGCCATCGTCGAGATCCGCGAAGAGGTGAAGAATGGCTAGCCCGAAGGCGCCACTCCTCGACTCGGCAGGCAAGAAGTCGAAGGACGTCACTCTGGAGGCCGGGATCTTCGGCGCCGAGGTGAAGCCGCACCTCGTCCACGAGACGGTTCGCGCCGAGCTCGCGGGCGACCGTGCAGGCACGCGCGCCGTGAAGAGCCGCGGGCTCGTCGCCGGCGGCCGCGGGAAGCCGTGGCGTCAGAAGGGCACGGGCCGCGCCCGCGCCGGGACGACGCGCGCTCCCCAGTGGACGGGCGGCGGCGTCGCCTTCCAGCCGCGCACGAACTTCGAGGTCAAGGTCAACAAGAAGGCCCGGAAGGCCGCCTTCCGCGCCGCGCTCTCGGCGCACGCGAAGGAGGGGACGCTCGCCTTCGTGGACGGCTCCGCGTTCGACGAGCCGTCGACGAAGCAGGCAATCGGCCTGCTCGAGGCCTGGGGCAAGCAGACCCCAGTCCTGGTCGTCGTGACCGACGAGGAGGAGACGCTGATCAAGTCGTTCCGGAACCTCGAGCGGGTACTGGTCATCACCCCCGCGGAGATCGAGGTCGCCGCGATCGTCTGGGCACGCGCACTGCTCGTTACCGAGGCCGCGCGCGAGGCGCTCGAGAAGAGGGGTGCGGCGTGAGCCTCCACCCGAACGAAGTCTTGCTCGCGCCGGTCGTCTCCGAGAAGAGCTACAGCCTGATCGAAGACCGGAAGTACTCCTTCCGCGTCCACCCGGACGCGCACAAGACGCAGATCCGGCAGGCCGTCGAGGAGCTCTTCGAGGTCAAGGTGCAGAGCGTCAACGTCATCCAGGTCCGGTCGAAGCCGAAGCGGCGCGGGATGGTCCGCGGCCGCAAGCCCGGCTGGAAGAAGGCGATCGTGCAGCTGCGCGAGGGCGAGTCGATCGAGATCTTCGAGGGGGCTCAGGTCTGATGGCCCGCAAGTTCAAGCCGACGAGCCCCGGCCGCCGCCATATGACCGTCTCCGAGTTCGCGGAGGTCACGAAGGCGGAGCCCGAGAAGACCCTCGTCGAGCCGATGAAGAAGACCGGCGGCCGCAACAACAAGGGCCGCATCACGACGCGCCACCGCGGCGGCGGGCACAAGCGCCGCTACCGCGTCATCGATTTCAAGCGGACGAAGGACGGCGTGCCCGCGAAGGTCGCTGCGATCGAGTACGACCCGAACCGGTCGGCCAACATCGCGCTGCTCCACTACGCGGACGGCGCCAAGTCCTACATCCTCGCCCCGGCCCGCCTGCGCGTCGGCTCGACCGTCGAGTCAGGCCCCGCTGCGGACATCAAGCCGGGCAACGCGCTGCCGCTCGCGAACATCCCGACGGGCACGCTGGTCCACAACGTCGAGCTGAAGCCGGGTCAGGGCGGCAAGATCGCGCGCGGCGCCGGGACAGGAATCCAGCTCGTCGGAAAGGACGAGGGTCACGGGATCCTGCGGCTACCATCCGGGGAGCTTCGGCGAGTGCTGCTTGCCTGCCGCGCGACGGTTGGACAGGTCGGCAACGTCGACCACGAGAACATCACCGAGGGCAAGGCAGGGCGCAGCCGGTGGCGTGGCAAGCGCCCGACTGTGCGCGGCTCGGCCATGAACCCGGTCGACCACCCGCACGGCGGCGGCGAGGGCAAGTCGAAGGGTGGACGCCACCCGGTGACTCCCTGGGGCGTGCCGACGCTCGGCAAGCGAACCCGCTCGAAGCACAAGGAATCGGACGCACTGATCATCCGGCAGCGCCGGAGAGGCAAGGAGAAGCGCTAAGTGTCGAGATCGTCCCGCAAGGGCCCGTACGTCGAGGAGCGGCTGATGAGCCGCATCGAGAAGATGAACGACTCCGGATCGAAGAACATGATCCGGACCTGGTCGCGCACGTCGACGATCTTCCCCGAGATGGTCGGGCACACGATCGCGGTCCACGACGGCCGCAAGCACGTCCCGGTCTTCATCTCGGAGCAGATGGTCGGGCACAAGCTCGGCGAGTTCGCGCCGACGCGGACCTTCCGCGGCCACTCCGGCGACAGGAAGACGGAGGTCAAGCGTTGATGGCGGCCCGCGCGAGAACACAGACCGAGGAGCGCCAAGAGGTGCGCGCGTCGGCGCAGTACCTGCGCGTCGCGCCGCGCAAGGCGCGCCTCGTCGTGGAGCACATCCGGGGCCGTCCGGTCCCGGAGGCTCGCACCGTGCTGGCGTTCACGCCGCGCGCCGCTGCCCGCGAGGTCGAGAAGATCCTCGCGTCGGCCGTGGCCAACGCCGAGGCGAACCACGGCCTCATCGGCGACGACCTGATCGTGTCCGCCGCCTACGTCGACGAGGGCCCGGTGATCAAGCGCTGGCGCGCCCGCGCGCGCGGCCGCGTGGCCCGGATCCAGAAGAAGACGTGCCACGTCACGATCCGGCTCGCGCCTGCCGACACCGACGGCGCCGCCAAGCGGCCGCGGACGACGCAGGACACGGCCGTCGAGCCCGAGGCGGAGGCCACCGAGAAGCCGAAGGCCGAGGAGAAGCCGAAGCCCAAGCGCGCCGGCCGCGCGAAGAAGCCCGCGGCCCCGAAAGCCGAGGCAGCGGCCGAGAAGCCCAAGCCCAAGCGCACCCCGCGCAAGAAGAAGACCGAGGAGAGGAGTCCTAGTGGGACAGAAGATCCATCCCGGCGGGATGCGCGTCGGCGTCATCCACGACTGGAAGTCCAACTGGTACACGAACGACAAGGACTTCGCGGACGCGCTCCAGGAGGACATCAAGATCCGCGAGCACATCATCGGCAAGCTCTCGCATGCCGGCCTGTCCGACATCCTGATCCGCAAGGACAAGCAGCGGATCACGGTCGACATCTACACGGCGCGCCCCGGCATCGTGATCGGCAAGTCCGGTGCCGAGGTGGATGCGCTGCGCCGCGACCTGCACGCGCTGACGCAGAAGAACGTCCACATCAACATCAACGAGATCAAGCGGCCCGAGCTCGACGCGAAGCTCGTCGCCCAGTCGATCGCCGAGCAGCTCGAGAACCGCGTGAGCTTCCGCCGCGCGATGAAGCGCTCGCTGGCTTCGGCGATCCGGTCGGGCGCCCAGGGCGTCAAGGTTCAGTGCGGCGGGCGCCTGGGCGGCGGGGAGATGAGCCGCTCCGAGAGCTACTCGGAGGGACGCGTCCCGCTGCACACGATCCGCGCCGACATCGACTACGGATTCGCCGAGGCGAAGACGACGACCGGCCGGATCGGCGTCAAGGTCTGGATCAACAAGGGCGAGATCATGCCGGAGGGCTTCGAGACCGTCGACGGCCGGCGGGACGCCCGGCTGGGCGAGCAGGACACCGCGCGGCGCAAGGGCGGCAAGACCGAGGGTCTCTCGGCCTCCCGCGAGAGCGGGCGGCGCGGCGGCAGCGGCGACCGCGAGGGCCTCGGCCCGGTGCGGGACCGCAAGCCCAGGCGTGGACGCCGCGGCGGCACGGGCGCTCCGAGCCGCGGCCCGCGCCAGGACAACGTGGAGCAGCCGCGCACCGACGAGCAAGCGACGACCGCCGAGGGCCGTGAGCTCCCGGAGGTCCAGCCCGAGGTGCCGACGACGCCCGAGGCCGTCGCCGAGGCGCCCGAGTCGACCACGCCCAAGACCCAGCAGGAAGACCCGACGAAGCTCGACCAGTCCGGCGACCCGTCGGCGGAGAAGACGGAGAACTAGGTGCTCCTTCCGAAGAAGACGAAGTTCCGCAAGGTCCAGCGTGGCCGCCGGCGGGGTCAGGCCAAGGGCCAGACCCAGGTCCAGTACGGCGACTACGGGATCAAGGCGCTCGAGGCGGGCTGGGTGACCAACCGCCAGATCGAGGCTGCCCGTATCGCGATGACCAGGAAGATCAAGCGAGGCGGCAAGGTCTGGATCAACGTCTTCCCGGACAAGCCGGTCACGCAGAAGCCGGCCGAGACCCGCATGGGCTCCGGCAAGGGCTCACCCGAGCACTGGGTCGCCGTCGTGAAGCCCGGACGCGTGATGTTCGAGCTCGCCGGCGTGCCGGAGCAGCTCGCGAAGGAGGCGCTTCGCCTCGCCGGCAGCAAGCTCCCCATCAAGACGAAGATCGTGAAGAGAGAGGCTGATCTGTTTGCGGGCTAAGCAGTTGAGAGACATGACCGACGACGAGCTCGACCGGGTGCTCAGCGAGCGCCGGCAGGAGCTCTTCAACCTGCGCTTCCAGTCGGCGACCGGAGCGCTCGAGAACCCTGCGCGCCTGAAGCTGGCGAAGCGGGAGATCGCGCGCATCCTGACCGTTCGGGTCGAGCGCGAGACGAGCCCCGCGGGAGGTGAGAGCTAGTGTCGGAGAAGAACGAGCCGGAGGTCGAGGAGACCTCGCCGACGCCCGAGGAGGCACCGCCAGTCGAGGCCGAGGCGTCCGAGACGCCGTCCGAGCCCGATCCCGAGGCTCCGCCGGAGGAGCCCGGCCCGCCTGTGCCCGAGCCCACGGCTCCCGAGCCGACGCCCGAGCCTGCTCCCGAGCCGATTGCAGAGGCCGAGCCGGAGGCGGAGGCCGCCGAGGCTCCCGCCGAAGGCGAGCCCGAAGCCGCTGTCGCCGCGGCCGAGCCGGAGGCTGAGGCCGCCGAGGGCGAGGAGGCTCCGGAGGAGACCGGGGGCGCCGGGGAGGAGACTGCGGCACCGGCGGCGACGACGAAGAAGAAGCGCAAGCGCATCCCGCGCACCGAGCGCCGCACGCGGCCGAAGAAGCACGAACGGGCAGCGGAGCGAAAGCCGATCACGCGCCTGGAGAAGCCGGAGCACGAGCGCGGCCGCCGCCAGGAGCGCCGCGGCGTCGTCGTCTCCGCAGCGATGGACAAGACGATCGTCGTCCGGGTGGACGTGGTGAAGGCGCACGCGAAGTACAAGAAGGTCGTCCGCCGCTCCCAGCGCTTCCACGTGCACGACGAGCAGAACCAGGCGAAGGCCGGCGACGTCGTCCGCATCGTCGAGACGCGCCCGCTGTCGAAGACGAAGAACTGGCGGCTCGCCGAGGTCGTCGAGGTCGCTAAATGACGGCCCCCTCCCGCACCGGCCGGGCTGCCTGGGATGCGCAGGAACGCGCCTGGCGGCGTCCTCAGTCGCGCCCGTACCTACCACCCGGTACGAACGCTCCCTGCGTCCTTGCCAGCCACGCCCCTGCGCAGCCAGTCAGCGCGGCCGCCGCAGGAGGTGACCGTCAGTGATCCAGCAGGAGTCGAGGCTCAAGGTGGCCGACAACACGGGCGCCCGCGAGCTCCTCTGCATCCGCGTGCTCGGCGGGTCGCACCGGCGCTACGCGCGGGTCGGCGACGTCATCGTCGGGACCGTCAAGACCGCCACGCCGCAGGGCGCCGTCCGCAAGGGCGAGGTGGTGCGTGCCGTTGTCGTGCGGACGAAGAAGCCGTACGGCCGCGACGACGGGACATCGATCGCCTTCGACGAGAACGCCGCCGTGATCATCGACGCTGCGAGCAACCCCCGCGGCACCCGCATCTTCGGCCCCGTCGCCCGCGAGCTGCGCGAGAAGAACTTCATGAAGATCGTCTCCCTGGCTCCCGAGGTTCTCTGATGGCACAAACCATGAAGATCAAGAAGGGCGATCTCGTCCAGGTGCTGAGCGGCAAGGACCGCGGGAAGCAGGGACGGGTCCTCGAGGCACGCCCGAAGGAGGGCCGGGTCCTCGTCGAGAACCTGAACATGATCAAGCGGCACACGCGTCCCCGCCCGATGAGCAACCCGAGCCGGATGGGCGCGCCGCAGATCCAGCCCGGCGGCGTGATCGAAAGGGCAGGCCCGATCCCGATCTCGAACGTGATGGTCGTCTGCCCTGCCTGCCAACGCCCGACGCGGGTCAGCACGATCATGCGCGAGGGAAAGACGGGAACCGTGCGACTAAGGGTGTGCAAGCGGGCGGACTGCGGGCAGCAGATCGATCGATGATGGCTACTGCAACCAAAGAGACGATCGTCCCGCGGATGAAGCAGGCCTACAACGAGGAGCTCCGCCCGCGCCTCAAGGACGAGCTCGAGCTGAGCACCGTCATGCAGGTGCCGCGCATCTCGAAGATCACGCTGAACATGGGCGTCGGCGAGGCCAAGACCGAGGCCAAGGCGCTCGACAGCGCGATCGAGGAGCTGACGACGATCGCCGGCCAGCGGGCCCAGGTCCGCCGCGCCCGCAAGTCGATCGCCGGCTTCAAGATCCGCGACGGGATGCCGATCGGCACGCGCGTCACGCTGCGCGGCGACCGGATGTGGGAGTTCCTCGACCGGCTCGTGTCGATCGCCCTGCCCCGGATCCGCGACTTCCGCGGCCTCAACCCGGGGTCGTTCGACGGGCGAGGCAACTTCTCGGTCGGCATCCGCGAGCAGATCATCTTCCCGGAGATCAACTACGACGACATCGCCGCCGTCCGGGGTCTGGACGTGACGATCACGACCACGGCAGAGAACGACGAGCACGGCCTCGCCCTCCTCAGGGCCCTGGGCATGCCGTTCGCCATCGAAGACGACAGGAGGGATTCCTAAGTGGCCAAGAAGTCCCTGGTCCACAAGGCGCAGCAGCCGCAGCGCTTCAAGGTTCGGCAGTACACGCGCTGCCGCCGGTGCGGCCGGCCGCGCTCCGTCTACAAGAAGTTCGGCCTCTGCCGGATCTGCCTGCGCGACCTCGCGCACCAGGGCCAGATCCCCGGCATGACCAAGTAGCTCTGGTGACCCGATGCTGACCGATCCGATCGCAGACATGCTCACGCGCATCCGCAACGCCAACAAGGCGCTGCACGAGACCGCGGAGATGCCGACTTCCCGCCAGAAGGAGGAGATCGCGCGCCTGCTCCAGGACGAGGGCTACATCGTCGGCTTCCAGGTCGTCAGCCCCGCAGACCACAACAGCCGGGAGCCCGACGCGAAGAAGCACCGGTCGTACGGCACGCTCGTCATCCAGCTCAAGTACGGGCCGAGCCGGGAACGGATCATCACCGACCTCAAGCGCGTCTCCAAGCCGGGCCGTCGCGTCTACGCTAGAAAGGACCGGCTGCCGCGCGTCCTCGGAGGGATGGGGACGGCGATCATGTCGACGTCGAGGGGTCTCGTCACGAGCAAGACCGCCGAGCGCGAAGGCATCGGCGGCGAAGTCATCTGTTTCGTCTGGTAGAGCCATGAGTCGAATCGGAAAAACGCCCATCGAGCTGCCCGCCGGCGTGTCGGTGTCGATCGACCCTGGCCGCGTGATGGTCAACGGCCCGCTCGGCGAGCTCACGCAGCAGGTTCCGCAGCGGATGAAGATCGAGCAGACCGACGGCGAGCTGACCGTCACGCGCCCGACCGAGCGCGGCGACGACCGCGCCCTGCACGGGCTGACCCGGTCGCTCGTCGCGAACATGGTCGAGGGCGTCACGAAGGGGTTCGAGCGGAAGCTGGAGCTTCAGGGCGTCGGCTACCGCGCCGCGCTGCGCGGCACCTCGCTCGAGCTGAGCGTCGGGTTCTCGCACGTGGTCGTGATCGAGCCGCGCCAGGGGATCTCGTTCGACGTCCCGACGCCGACCGAGATCATCGTCAAGGGCATCGACAAGCAGCAGGTCGGGCAGACGGCAGCCGAGGTGCGCCGGGTCCGGCCGCCCGAGCCCTACAAGGGCAAGGGCATCCGCTACGAGGGCGAGTACGTCCGCCGGAAGGTCGGGAAGAGAGCGTGAGCCAGCTCACCATGAGACAGCGGCGAGAGCGCCGCCACAAGCGGGTGCGGAAGGACGTGCTCGGGACGGCCGAGCGGCCGCGCCTGGTGGTGTTCCGGTCGAACCGGGGCATCGCCGCCCAGCTCGTCGACGACGCCGAGGGCAAGACCCTCGCCGCCGCCAGCTGGCTCGACAAGAAGGGCGCGAAGGGCGCGAAGACCGACCAGGCGGCCGAGGTCGGCAAGCTGCTCGCCGCGAACGCGAAGCAGGCGGGCATCGAGCGCGCAGTCTTCGATCGCGGCGGCTACCTGTACCACGGGCGCGTCAAGGCGCTCGCCGACGCAGCCCGCGAAGGGGGATTGGAACTTTGAGCGACTACCAGGACACCCGCGAGCTCAAGGAGCGCGTGGTCGAGATCAACCGCGTCGCGAAGGTCGTCAAGGGCGGCCGGCGCTTCTCGTTCACCGCGCTCGTCGTGATCGGCGACGAGGTCGACCGGGTCGGCGTCGGCTACGGCAAGGCCCGTGAGGTCCCGCTCGCCATCTCGAAGGCTGTCGAGGACGCGAAGAAGAACCTCTTCACCGTCCCGAAGCACGGCCAGACGATCACCCACGAGATCCTCGGGCGGTTCGGCGCGGCACGGGTGTTGCTGCGGCCGGCAAGCGAAGGAACCGGCGTCATCGCCGGCGGCGGCGTCCGCGCGGTCCTCGAGCTCGGCGGCGTCCGCGACATTCTCGCGAAGAGCCTCGGCACGACGAATCCCGTAAACATGCTGAAGGCGACCGTCCAGGGCCTCCAGAGCCTGAGGCGGCCCGAGGAGGTCGCGAAGGCGCGCGGGAAGACGATCGCCGATGTGCTCCGGCGCCGAAGGCGCCTGTCGACGAAGTCGACGAGGGGAAGGGTCTGGGAAACCGGGAGTTTCCCAGGCGGCCCCGAAGCCCGCCGAGGAGGCCGCGCCTACCGAGGAGCCTGCGTCGGCCGAGGAGCCGGTGGCCGCGGTGGCCGCCCCGGAGGAGCCCACGACCGATGGCGAATAAGACGCTCCGCATCACGCAGATCCGCAGCCAGATCGGCCAGAGCGAGCGCCATCGCGGCACGCTGCGCGCGCTCGGCCTCGGCAAGATCGGACGCTCCGTCGAGCGCCCGGAGAGCCCGGAGGTCGCCGGTATGCTGAGAAAGGTTCGCCACCTCGTCCGGGTCGAAGGCGAGTAAGCACATGCCCGAAGAGCTCAACCTTTCCAACCTGAAGCCCGCGTCTCCGCGCAAGGATCGCAAGCGCGTCGGCCGCGGCATGGGCTCGGGCAAGGGCCGGTACTCCGGCCGCGGGATCAAGGGCCAGAAGTCGCGCTCCGGCTCGCACAAGATGCGCGCGGGCTTCGAGGGCGGCCAGATGCCGATCTACATGCGCCTCGGCAAGCAGCGCGGCCCGTACTCCAAGGACGCGATGCCGATGGGCCCGCACCGCACCCAGACCGTGCCGGTGAACATCCGGGACCTCGACCGGTTCGACGAGGGCGCCGAGGTCACGCCCGAGACGCTCGCGGAGGCCGGCGTCATCCGCAACACGCGGATCGACGTGAAGATCCTCGGCCAGGGTGAGCTCAAGAAGAAGCTCTCCGTGACCGCGCACTACTTCTCGGAGACGGCCCGCGAGAAGATCGAGGGCGCCGGTGGATCGGTGACCGCGCTCAAGGAGGTCAAGCCGAAGCGCCGCCGTCGCAAGGCCGCGACGCCGGCCGAGCCGGCCAAGGCCGCCGACGAGGCACCCGAGGAGCAGCCCGAGCCGGAGCAGCAGAACGAATCGAAGCAACAGGACGAAGAAGCTCCCCCTGAGTAGATGTTCTCCTGGCTGACCAACGCCTGGCGCGTCCCCGAGCTGCGCAAGCGCGTGCTCTTCACGGCCGTGATCCTCGCCTTCTACCGCCTGGGATCCTGGATCCCGGCGCCGGGCGTGAACGCGGACGCGATCGAGAACTACTTCAACGCGTCGGGCGGCGGAACGGTCCTCGCGCTCCTCAACCTCTTCTCCGGCGGCGCGCTCTCCCAGTTCGCGATCTTCGCGCTCGGGATCATGCCCTACGTCACCGCCTCGATCATCCTGCAGCTGATGACCGTGGTCATCCCGCGCCTCGAGCAGCTCCAGAAGGAGGGCGAGGCGGGCTACGCCAAGATCAACCAGTACACGCGGTACCTGACGATCATGCTCGCGGCCGCCCAGGCCGCCGGCTTCGCGTTCCTCTTCCAGCGCCAGGGCGCGCTCGACGCGAACTTCGGCCGAGGCGCGCTCATCGTCCTCACACTGACCGCGGGCTGTGCGCTCCTGATGTGGATGGGCGAGCTGATCACCAAGCGCGGGATCGGAAACGGGATCTCGCTGCTGATCTTCGCCTCGATCCTCACGGGGCTCCCGCTCGGCATCAACGCATGGGTCGAGGGCGGCATCTTCGAGCGGCTGTTCTTCCCGATCATGGCGGTCGGCGTCGTCGTGGCCGTCGTCTTCATCCAGGAGGGACAGCGCCGCATTCCGATCCAGTACGCGAAGCGGATGGTGGGGCGCCGGATGACGACGGGCGGCTCGACCTACATGCCGCTGCGCGTGAACATGGCAGGCGTCATCCCCGTGATCTTCGCCGCGGCCGTCATGGCCTTCCCGCCGACGGTCGCGCAGTACTTCCCGCAGACGCAGAGCTTCATCAACAAGTACTTCTCGTACACCGACTGGCCGTACCTACTGCTGCAGGGCGCGATGATCGTGATCTTCACGTTCTTCTATACCGCCGTGCAGTTCAACCCGGTCGACCAGGCGGACAACCTCCGGAAGCATGGCGGCTACATCCCCGGGATCCGGCCGGGGCCGCCGACGGCGCAGTACCTCGACCGCGTCCTCACACGGTTGACGCTGCCAGGCGCCATCTACCTCGCCGCGGTCGCGACGCTGCCGAGCCTCTTCATCGCGTACGCGGACGTCTCGCAGGCGCTGGCCGGCGCGCTCGGAGGAACCTCGGTGCTGATCGCCGTCGGTGTGGCGCTCGACACGATGCGCCAGATGGAGTCGCAGATGATGATGCGCTCCTACGAGGGCTTCTTGAAGTGAATGTGCTTCTCCTCGGTCCCCAGGGGTCGGGGAAGGGCACCCAGGCGAAGCGGATCCAGGCCGAGTACGGGATCCCGCACATCGCCACCGGGGAGATCCTCCGCGACGCGATCGCCACGGAGACCGAGCTCGGCCGCCGCGTCAAGCCGATCGTGGAGAGCGGCAAGCTCGTCCCCGACGACCTGATGATCGACCTGATCCGTGAGCGCCTAGGCGAAGACGACGCGCAGGACGGCTTCATCCTCGACGGCTTCCCGCGCACGCTTCCGCAGGCGGAGGCGCTCGACGAGATGCTCGCGGACATCGGCCGCGAGCTCTCGATCGTCTTCGGCTTCCAGCTCGACGATCAGATCGGCATCGACCGGATGCTCAAGCGCGCCGAGATCGAGCACCGCAAGGACGACACGCCGGAGGCGATAGCCCAGCGGCTCGAGCTCTACCACCGCGAGACCGAGCCCCTGATCGGCCACTACCGGCCGCAGGGCAACCTGGTCGGGATCCACGCCGACCGCAGCGTCGACGAGGTCTTCTCCGAGGTGCAGGAAGCGCTCGAGCAGACGGCGGCGAGGTCGGCGTGAAGCGGCGCAGCCGCTCATCCGCGAAGCGGTACGGTGGAGGGGGTCTGGGGGAACCGGGAGGTTCCCCAGCGGGAGGCCGCGATGATTCTCAGAAAATCCGCCGCAGAGCTCGACGTGATGCAGCAGGCCGGCGCGATCGTGGCCGACACGCACGCGCTTCTCGGCGAGCACATCCGGCCGGGCGTCACGACCGCCGAGCTCGACCGGCTCGCGGACGAGTTCATCCGTTCGCGCGACGGCATCCCGACCTTCCTCGGCTATCCCGGCCCCTACCCCTACCCGGCTTCGATCTGCGCGTCGCTGAACGAGGTCGTCGTCCACGGCATCCCGAACGAGGAGCCGCTGTCGGAGGGCGACGTGCTCTCCGTGGACGTGGGAGTCACGTACGAGGGCTTCGTCGGCGACTCGGCCTACACGTACAGAGTGGGCGAGGTGGATGGCGAGGCCGAGCGGCTCCTCGAGGTCTCCGAGGCGGCGCTCTGGGCCGGCATCGAGAAGGCGCGCTCGGGTGCGCACCTGTCCGACGTCTCGCACGCGATCCAGACGGTCACGGAGGATGCCGGCTTCTCGGTCGTCCGGTCGCTGGTCGGCCACGGCGTCGGCCGCAACATGCACGAGGATCCGCAGATCCCGAACTTCGGCGAGCCGGGCCACGGGCCCGTGCTGGCGCCGGGAATGACGCTCGCGATCGAGCCGATGATCACGGCGGGCGGGCCCGACGTGGTCGTCCTCGACGACCGCTGGACGATCGCGTCCCGCGACGGATCGCTCGCTGCGCACTTCGAGCACACGGTCGCCGTGACCGACGGGGAGGCGCGAATCCTCACGGCCGCGCCTGTTCGGGTCAGTTAGAGGGGTTTTGCTACCATTCCCCGCTCGGCGCAGGCCGTGCTGCGCTGTGTTCGTTGTTCGTCCAAGACCGCGCTCCTAGAGCGCGGTTGCCGTGTGGAGGTATGGCCCAGAAGGAAGAGAAGATCGAGGTGGAAGGCGAGGTCGTGGAGGCCCTGCCGAGCACCATGTTCCGCGTCCAGATCGACGAGGGGCATCAGGTGCTCGCGAAGATCTCCGGGAAGATGCGCAAGCACTACATCCGCATCCTTCCGGGAGACCGCGTGAAGGTGGAGCTCTCCCCGTACGACCTCTCCCGAGGCCGGATCACCTTCAGGCACAGGTAGGAGCAGAGATGAAAGTTCGCCCGTCCGTCAAGCCGATGTGTGAGCGGTGCCGCGTGATCAAGCGGCATGGTCGCACCATGGTCATCTGCACGAACCCGCGCCACAAGCAGCGGCAGGGGTAGAGGAGGAGCTTTGGCACGTATCGCAGGCGTCAACCTTCCGCGCGAGAAGCGACTCGAGATCGGCCTGACCTACATCTTCGGGGTCGGCCGCTCGACGGCGCTCCAGATCTGCACGGCGACCGGCCTCGCGCCGGGCGAGAAGGTTCGCGACCTCACAGACCCCGAGATCACGAAGCTGCGCGAGTACATCGACGGCAACCTCCAGGTCGAGGGTGACCTGCGGCGCGAGCGCCAGCAGTCGATCAAGCGGCTTCAGGAGATCGGCGCCTACCGCGGCTTCCGCCACCGGCGCAGCCTGCCGGTGAACGGGCAGCGCACGAAGACGAACGCGCGCACGCGCAAGGGGCCGAAGAAGACCGTCGGCCGCGGCAAGAGGGCGGCGACCAAGACCTAATGGCTCCTCCGCGCAGACAGGCGGCTCGTGGCCGCACGCGCCGCCGTGTTCGCAAGAACATCGCCATCGGCCAGGCGCACATCAAGACGTCGTTCAACAACACGATCGTGACCCTCACGGACAAGGACGGAAACGTGATCGTGTGGGAGTCGGCCGGCTCGGCCGGGTTCAAGGGCTCCCGCAAGTCGACGCCGTTCGCAGCGCAGGTCACGGCAGACGCCTGCGCGCGCAAGGGGATGGAGCACGGCCTCCAGAAGGTCGAGGTCTTCGTCAAGGGACCAGGCTCGGGCCGCGAAACGGCGATCCGGTCGCTCCAGGCCGCCGGCCTCGAGATCCTCGGGGTCAAGGACGTGACGCCGCAGGCGCACAACGGCGTCCGGCCGAAGAAGCGGAGACGCGTCTAGTGGCGAGGACCCTCGGACCCAAGTGCCGCGCCTGCCGCCGGGAGGGCATGAAGCTCTTCCTCAAGGGGGAACGCTGCCTCACGGAGAAATGCTCCGTCGAGCGCCGCAGCTACCCGCCGGGCGAGCACGGCCGCGGCCGCATCAAGCAGTCCGAGTACCTGCTCCAGCTGCGCGAGAAGCAGAAGGCGCGCCGGTACTACGGCCTGCTCGAGAAGCAGTTCCGCAACTACTACACGAAGGCCGCCAAGGGCTCGGGCATCACCGGGGAGACCCTGCTGCGCATGCTCGAGACCCGACTCGACAACGTCATCTACCGGCTCGGCTTCGCCGCTTCCCGCGCGCAGGCCCGCCAGCTCGTCCGCCACGGCCACTTCCACGTGAACGGCCGCCGCGTGAACATTCCGAGCTACCAGGTCAAGCCCGACGTCGTCATCACCATGGCGCCGGGCAGCTCGGCCGAGCAGGTGATCCGGGACGCGACCGACCTCACGGCCTCCGTCGCCCCGTGGCTCCAGGCCGACCACGAGAGCCTCACCGGCAAGGTGCTCAAGTGGCCCGAGCGGAGCGAGATCGACACGCCCGTCCAGGAACAGCTCATCGTCGAGCTCTATTCGAAGTAAGGCGAAACGCTACGCGTCCCATGTTCATTTCGCACGCGAAAGAAAGGCAGTAGATGGCAACACGCACCAGCCTGATGGATTTCCAGATCCCGCGGATCGTCCACGAGGAAGTCGACGAGCGCCGCGGTGTCTTCGTGATCGAGCCGCTCGACCGGGGCTTCGGTCACACGTTCGGTAACTCGCTGCGCCGGGTGCTCCTCTCGTCGCTGGAGGGCGCCGCGGTCACCTCGGTGAAGATCGAGGGCGTCGCGCACGAGTTCACGACGCTGCCCGGGGTCCGTGAGGACGTCGTCGACATCATCTCGGCGCTGAAGAACCTCGTTGCGCGGCTCCACGGCGAGTCGCCGGAGATCGAGGTCCGCCTCAACAAGCGCGGCTCCGGCGCGGTCACCGCAGGTGACATCGAGGCGCCCGCCGACCTCGAGGTCCTCAACGAGGACCTCGTGATCGCGAATCTTTCCGACAAGGGCCGGCTCGAGATGACGATGACGATCGGCCGCGGCCGTGGCTACGTCCCGGCCGAGCTCAACCGCGGCCCCGAGCACACGATCGGCGTCATCCCGATCGACTCGCTCTTCTCACCCGTGCGGCGCGTCTCGTACGACGTGGAGGCTGCGCGTGTCGGTCAGCGCACCGACTACGACAAGCTGACGCTGGATGTCACCACGGACGGCTCGGTCGATCCCCGCGAGGCGATCGGCGGGGCGGCCGACATCCTCATCCGCCAGCTCGCGATCTTCACGGACATCGAGAAGATCGAGGGCTTCGGCGAGGCGGCTGCGACGCAGGCCGCGGCGGCGGAGGCCCCGCTCGCGCACGGGATGGAGAACTTCCCGATCGAGGAGCTCGAGCTCGGCGTCCGCTCGTACAACTGCCTGAAGCGGGTCGGCATCGAGACGATCGGCGACCTCGTCACGAAGTCCGAGGGCGAGCTCGCGGCGATCCCGAACTTCGGCAAGAAGTCCATCGAAGAGGTCAAGGAGACACTCGCCACGCACGGTCTCAATCTGCGTGGCGACGACTCTCTCTAGGACTGTCGCGGTGCGCCACCATCGCTCGGGAAAGAAGCTCGGCCGCGACTCGGCGCACCGCAAGGCGCTGTACTCGAACCTGACCGGCTCGCTGATCGAGCATGGAAGGATCAAGACGACCGTCGCCAAGGCGAAGGCGGTCAGGCCGATCGCCGAGAAGATGATCACGCTCGGGCGGCGCGGCGACCTCGCCGCCCGGCGTCAGGCGCTCGCCTATCTCCGCTCGAACGACGTCGTGCACATCCTCTTCGCCGAGGTGGCGCCGCGGTACACGGACCGGCCGGGCGGCTATACGCGGATCACCAAGATCGGCCCGCGTGCGGGCGACGCCGCCGAAATGGCCTACCTCGAGTTCGTGGACTACGTGCCGCCCGCTCCGGTCGTGCGCCCGGTGCGCGAGCCCGAAGAGCAGGCCGTCGCTCCGACGGCCTAACGCACGAAGCTCAAGCTCACACTCGAGTACGACGGAACCGGCTTCCGCGGGTGGGCGGCCCAGCCGGCGATCCGAACCGTCGAGGGTGAGGTTCGCTGGGCGCTCGGCCGGGTCTTTCCGGAGTGGTCGGAGCTCGCGGTCGCCGGGCGGACCGATTCGGGCGTGCACGCGCTCGGAAACGTTGCCTCCGTTGAGGTCGACGGAGGGCCGCCGCTCGAACGCCTCGCGGAGGCGCTGAATGCCGAGCTTCCTTCCGATGTCGCGGTCCTGTCGGCGGAGGAGGCGCCGGCCGACTTCCACGCCCGCCGCTCGGCCGTCTCGCGTGCCTACCGGTACCGCGTCTACCGGCGACGGGAGCCCTCGCCGTTCGAGGAGCGGCGGAGCTGGTGGTATCCGCGGCCCCTCGACGAGGAGTCGCTTGCCGAGTCGGCCGACCTGCTGCTCGGCGAGCACGACTTCCGGGCGTTCACACCGGCCCAGACACACCACAAGGTCTTCGTCCGGGTGGTGAGGAACGCTGCCTGGCACCGGCGGGGCGACGCACTCGAGCTCGAGCTCGAGGCGGACAGCTTCCTCCGTCACATGGTCCGCACGCTGGTCGGGACCATGATCGAGCTCCGGCCGGCGGAGCTCGAGCGGCTCCTGACCGGTGGCCACGGCCGCGAAGACGCCGGAAGTACAGCACCCCCGTGGGGGCTGTACCTCGAGCGCGTCCAGTACTGACACGCATTCGTCACGATCTCCGTGTCCCCGCGAGCCGGGTCCGAGGGACAGTCCCTCGCGCCCCGGCGCGCGAAAAAGAGTCCCAGCGGTCTGCAGCCAACCGCCGGGACTCCGCAGGCGGGGGGAGAGGCGGTCCGCCTGCTGGGCGTCATTCAACGCGATTGTCACGAGTCCCGCCGACGATACGATCGGCGCCATGGCGACTCGCACCCGCGCCGACGCCGCCGAGCGCGTCGATGAGCTGCGTCAGCAGCTCGACCACCACCTCTACCGCTACCACGTCCTCGACGATCCGGAGATCTCGGACGCCGAGTACGACCGGCTGTACGACGAGCTGAAGGAGCTCGAGACCGAGCACCCGGAGCTCGACGACCCGACCTCCCCGACCCATCGGGTCGGCGCCCCGGCTTCGGACAAGTTCCAGAAGGTCGAGCACCTCTCGCCGATGGGCTCGCTCGAGAAGGTCACCACCGACGAGGCCCTCCAGAAGTGGGCGCAGGACGTCTGCAAGCGCCTGGACGCGGAGCCCGAGGACATCGCCTGGCTGATCGAGCCGAAGATCGACGGGCTTGCCGTCAACCTGACCTACGAGAACGGCGTCCTCGTGCGCGGCGCCACACGCGGAGACGGCGTCCGGGGTGAGGACGTGACCGTCAACCTCCGCACGATCCCGGCGATTCCGCTCCGCATGCTCGGCGACGATCCGCCGCCGGTGATCGAGGTGCGTGGAGAGGTGTACCTTCCTCTCTCCGGCTTCCGGCAGCTGAACGAGCAGCTCGCGGGTACGAACCAGAAACTGGCGCCCAACCCGCGCAATGCGGCAGCCGGCTCGCTTCGGCAGAAGAACTCGGCGATCACGGCCTCGCGACCGCTCTCGCTCTGGGTCTACGGCGTGGGGGTCCGCGAAGGAGTGGAGGCCGGAACGCACTCGGAGACGCTTCGGTGGCTGCGCGAGCGCGGCTTCCGGACGAACCCGCACGCAGAGCGCCTCGAAACGATCGAAGAGGTCGCCCGCAGGTGCAGCGAGTGGGAGACCGCGCGGATCGATCTCGACTACGAGATCGACGGGATCGTGATCAAGGTCGATTCGCTCGAGCAGCAGGCGGAGCTCGGCGCCCTGCACTCCAAGCCGCGCTGGGCTCGCGCCTACAAGTGGGCGCCCATGACCGCGACGACGCGCCTGAACAAGATCTTGATCCGCGTCGGGCGGACCGGGGCCCTGAATCCCTGGGCGATGCTCGAGCCGGTGGAAGTCGGCGGCGTCACGATCTCGCGCGCCACGCTCCACAACGAGGAGGACATCAACCGGAAGGACATCCGGGAGGGCGACGAGGTGATCGTCCAGCGCGCCGGCGACGTGATCCCGCAGATCGTCGGGCCCGCAGGAGCCCACCGCAAGGGCACGCGTCGCTTCAAGATGCCGACGCACTGCCCGCTGTGCGGCGCCGAGATCGTCAGGCCGGAGGGCGAGGTGATGCACCGCTGCCCGAACCGGGCCTGTCCATCCAGGGGCCTCGAGACGTTGAACAACTGGGTCATGTCCGCCGCGGACATCGAAGGCGTCGGAGAGCAGCTCGTCCGCCGCCTCTGGGACCTCGGCCTGCTTCGCTCGCTCCCCGACCTCTACCGGCTCACGAAGGAGCAGCTGCTCGAGCTGGACGGCTTCCAGGAGAAGAGCGCGACGAACGTGATCTCCTCGATCGAGGCGTCGAAGCAGATCCCGTTCCGCCGTGTCCTCTACGGGCTGAACATCCCCGACGTGGGCTGGGTGACGGCCCAGAACCTGGCGCGCCACTTCGGCTCCGTCGACCGGCTCGCCGCCGCGGCGCAGGAGGACATCACCGAGGTCGAGGGGCTCGGTCCCGAGCGCGCGGAGAAGATCGTCGAGTGGTTCTCGGAGGAAGACAACCGGCGGCTCGTCGAGGAGCTGCGCGAGCTCGACCTCCGCTTCGAGTCGGGCGTGGAAGATCGCCCGCCGGAGGGCCCGCTCACCGGTCAGACGTTCGTCATCACCGGGACGCTCGAGAACCGGTCGCGCGAGCAGGCTCAGGCGGAGCTCGAGGCGCGGGGCGCGAAGGTCACCGGCTCGGTCTCGAAGAAGACGACCGGCCTCATCGTCGGCGAGGAGCCGGGCGCGTCCAAGCTGACGAAGGCGCAGAGCTCGGGCGTGCCGCTGCTCGACGAGAAGAGGAAGCTTGAGCGAACCAACCCGGCGCGACGCCCGACCGGCGCCGGATCAGCGCGTGCCGCGACCTAGCCTGCTACGCGCCGCGAACGCCGCACTGCCCGGCTTGGTCTGGAGCGCCCCCGACGGCGGCCTGCTTTCACGTCAAGGCTGGCGCTAACGCGACCGTCCTGGGCCCTGCGAGCCCAGAAGTGAGACATGGGGCGACCGTTCTGGATCACTGCGAAAGCCCATCGCCCGCGAACGAACCCCGACAGGGCGGAGGACTCGCGCAGCGTCCCCGTCTTCGCCAGCACGGCGCCGCGGGCGGGCCGACGCTCCATCCGGTGCTCCAGCGTGCCGTTCACACCGGCGACGGCCAGCGAGCGGACGAAATGCTGCCGCAGCGAAGGATCGTTCCAGGCGTCGACGAGGATTCCAATGACCGCGGCCGCCGTGAGCCGATTGTTCGGAGAGAGCCCGGATCCGTCGACGATCCGCACGCCCGCGAGCGGGACGGCGGCCTCTGCGAGCGTCCGCCGGACCGCCTCCGCGCCCGCCGCGCTGCTTCCGGCGCCTCCGTCCACGGCACCGAGCTGCTTCAGCAGGAGCTCCGCGGTGAAGTTGTCGCTCTCGCGGTTCATGAACGCGACGATTCGGGCGAGCGGGGCGGAGGCCGTGGCTGCGAGCTGCGTCGCGACGGGATCTGCGGCGCCCATCACGACACGGCCGCGGACACCGACGCCGGCGGCCCGAAGGGCAAGACGGAACTGCGTCGCCGCGGCGATCGCCGGCCGTCGCGTCATGTAGCCGCGAAAGCGGGTTCGGTCGACCGTCAAAGCGGAGAGCGGCGGCGACTCGTTGAGGTAGTAGTGCGATCGCCAGGCCGGGCCGACGCGGCGCGAGTCGAAGTAGGACTCGTCCGCCTCGACCCCGCCCGTCACCTGCCGGATCCCGTACGCCCGGATCTGGCGGGCAAGGGACCTGAGGTCGCCGCGGGAGAGCGTCGGGTCGCCGAACCCCTTGAGAACCAGGTCGCCGTTCCACGTGGATCCGGCGAGGTGTCCCTCGCCGAAGACCATCGTGTCGATCCGGAAATGGGGGCCGAGCACTGCGAGCGAGGCGTACGCGACCGCTAGCTTGGCGTTCGAGGCCGGGACGAGCGAGAGCGTGGGGTGACGGAGGAACACCGTTTGTCCAGAGGTGAGGTCGACGGCCACCGCACCCGACTGACTTGCCCTGACGTGCGGAACGGAAAGCGCCTTGGCGAGCCGGGTCGCGAGCGGCCGCTTCGTCGATTTCGCAGGTGCGGCCGCGGCGACGAGTGCCGCCGCCAGGCAAACGGCGAGGGCGGCAAGGGCTCGGCGCGGCACCGATTCATTCTAGGGGGGTTTGGCGCGCCGAACCCTCCCGGGAGGGCGTACGGCAGCCAACGCTGCGTAGGTCCTGCGGCGCCGAAAGATGGGCCGGTCGGCCTATAGGCAAGGACCGGCACGCGGCAGATAATCGAGCCAGGAACTCAGGAGCCGCCCATGCCGCATCAACTCGCAACCGTCAGAGTTCGCCTGGAAGACCTGTTGCGCGCCCTCGAGAAGGGTCGCCACCCGGGACGTGCCAGCGTCGAGGAGACCCTGACCGACGGCTACGCGCTCGCGCTCGAGCTCGACGCGGAGTGCGCCCGACTGGAGCGCTCGATCGGCTCTCTGGCGGCCGAGCTCGGCGATGGAAGCAGCGAGCAGCAGACGAAGGAGCTCTCCCGCACGGCCCGCCGCCTGGCCCGCGCGAAGCGCGACCTTGCCAGCCTCCGCCGACTCCTCGCGTCGCTCCGGTCCGAAGCGGCCGAAGCGAAAGTCGCGTAGACCGTCTCGCGACTCAGCTAGACCAGGCCGCTTCGCACGGCGTAGACGGCCGCCTGGATGCGGTTCTCGATCTGGAGCTTCATGAGGATGTTCGAGATGTGGTTCTTGACCGTCTTCGGGCTGATGTGGAGGTCCCGGGCGATCTCGGCGTTGTCCTTGCCGTTCGCGATCAGCCGCAGAACCTCGGTCTCGCGATCGGAGAGCTCCGGCCGCGCCACGCCGCCGCCTGCCTCCACGCTCGTCGCGCGGATGCGCTGCAGCACCTTGGTCGCGATGTGCGGCGAGATCAGCGACTCGCCCACAGCGGCGGCTCGGATCCCCTGCATCAGATCCTGGATGGAGGAGTCCTTCATCAGGTAGCCGCAGGCCCCTGCGAGGATCGCATCCATCACGTCACTGTCCTGGTCCGAGATCGTCAGGACGAGCACGCGGGTCAGCGGCGCGAGCCTGGTGATCTCCCGCGTCGCCTCGATCCCGTTCATCCCGGGCATGTTCAGGTCCATCACGACCACGTCGGGCGCCAGTTCGCGGACGAGCTGGAGCGCCATGTTCCCGTCGGGCGCCTCGGCGACGATGTGGACGCCCTGCTCCTCCAGCAGGTTCCGCAGGCCGGTCCGGAACAGGTCGTGGTCGTCGACGAGCATGACGCGGAGGAGCTCCGCGTCGAGGCCGTCTGGCTGGGCGACAGGGTCGGTGGCCATCGCGGAGTCGTATTCTCCGCTCAGCGTGTCCACCTGTCTACCTCGGGTAGACGGTCACGGTGACCGTGCGGCTTCCCCACTCGCGCGCCTGGGCGACTGAAGGGAACCAGAGGTCGATGCGGGCACCCACGATCGCGCCGCCGGTGTCGGCCGCGACGCCCATGCCGTAGCCGGGAATCGCGATCCGTGAGCCCATCGGGATCAGGGACGGATCGACGGCAACGGTGCCCCAGCCGACGGACCGGCCGCTCGCGGTCTTTCCGGGGAGGACGTAGCCGGTCGCCACGACGGTCAGCGAGGTAACGCCGGCCGACGCCGGTCCGGCAGAAAGGCTCGGCGCCGCCGGGGTAACGACCGGCGTGCTCGGCCCCGCGGAGGCGAGCGTGCGGGCCTGCCCGTCTAGTCGTCCGATCTTCCCGAGGTTGGCCGATCTCCTGGCCCTGAGGGCCGCGATCGTTCGCAGACGCTCCGCCCGTGCGCTCTCGAGCGAGGCTGTGGCGGCGGCCTTGGCAGCCGTGAGCTGGTCGAGCTCCCGTTGCTTCGCAGCAAGCGACCGTCCCAGGCGCTCGAGCCGCGCCGACTCGCCGCGGGCGCTGCGCACGAGCTCC
The DNA here is from genome assembly GCA_963798935.1 of uncultured Actinomycetes bacterium. Lineage (GTDB taxonomy): Bacteria > Actinomycetota > Thermoleophilia > Gaiellales > Gaiellaceae > JACDAN01. The sequence continues at coordinate 392,122 of CAWCVG010000032.1, read as the reverse complement.
TCATCCTGTCGTGCGGCCAGGTCCAGCGTCTCGACTGCACTCAGCGCGTCGTCGAGCGACCCGGCGCCGAGGACGACTCCCAAGACGTCCGGGTGTCCCTCCTCGTACAGGTTCTGAAGCCGACGCGCGAGGGCTTTTCTCGTGTGCCGGACGGCAGAACGGGTGATCGCCAGTTGCTCGCTCACTGCTCGCCTCTGTGCTCCGACCTCGGCCGAGCGAGCGCGGAACGACGCGAGCTCTGCCTCCGCCTGGGCGAGGCGGCTCTCGATCGTCGCCAGGGTCTCGAATGCCGACTGAGAGCCCGCCGCGAGCGCTTCGTTTCGAGCGCGCAAAGCGTCGGCCTGGGCTTCGAGATCCTCGGGCGTCTGCGCGCCGCCGCCGGCGACGAAAGATGCACCGACCGCAACTCCGCAGAGCACGGCGGCGCCAAGCGCTCGCAACCCCCTCCCTGGCCCGCGCACGAGCGGCGACCCTACCACGGGTCTGTCTTTACCCCGTTGCAGCTATCCGGAACCGTTGTTAGGGTGCCGAGCTTGTGCCGTCCCGGTCCCTGCTCCTGCGGCGGAGCATGTGGGGTTCGAGGCGGCCAAATGGATGCGTAGGTCTCAGCTTGCAGTCATAACGGTTTCGTTCTTCGCCGCTCTTGCCGTGGCCGGCAGCGCGACCGCTGAGCCACCCTCCGTCTCGTCCAAGCGCGCCCAGGCCCAGTCGGTGATGGCGCAGATCCAGGCCCTCGACGGGTCGCTCGAGCACGCCGTCGACGCGTACAACCTGGCCAACGAGCGCCTGGACGCGATCAAGGGCGACCTCGACGAGAATCGGGTGAACCTTCGCATCGCCGCCGACAACCTCCGCACGGCGCAGAGGGTCCTTGCCGCTCGCATGGTCGCGATCTACACGACCGATCAGAACGATTCGACACTGGACGTGCTCGTCGGCTCGCAGAGCCTCGAGGCTCTGCTCGACGGCCTCGAGACGGTCTCGCGTGTCTCGGACCAGGATTCCGCCGTCCTCTCGGACGTGAATCGGTTCCGCACCGACATGCGCCGGGCGCGCACGCGGCTCCGCCATGCGCGTGACCGCCAGGCCGAGCTCGTCGCCGAACGCGCCGCTCACAAGGCGTCGATCGAGAGCAAGCTTTCGGAGCGGCAGCAGATGCTCTCGTCGATCAAGTCCGAGATCGCCGCGATCCAGGCGGCCGAGCGGAGGCGCCAGGCACAGCTTGCCGCCCAGGCTCGCGCCCGCCTCGCGGCTCCGCAGCCGCTGATCCCCGATCTGGCGGCGGAGCCCGAGCCCTCGACGTCTGCGCCGTCCGAGCCGTCCGAGCCGTCGGTGCTCCCGGCAGCTCCGGCCGCGAAATTCGGCGGCGTCGTCGGGATTGCGATGCAGTACCTCGGCGTTCCCTATGTGTACGGCGGCTCGAGCCCGTCAGGGTTCGACTGCTCCGGCTTCATCATGTACGTCTACGCGCAGGTCGGCGTCTCCTTGCCGCACAACGCCGCCGCGCAGTACGGCTACGGGACGCCTGTCGACCGCAGCCAGCTCCAGCCCGGTGACCTCGTCTTCTTCAACGGGCTCGGTCATGCAGGGATCTACGTGGGCGGCGGGTCGTTCATTCACTCGCCGCACACGGGCGACGTGGTGAAGATCTCGAGCATGAGCGGCTGGTACTCGTCGACCTACGTCGGCGCCCGGCGCCTCTAAGGAGGGCTTGGCGAAATAGCGGCTGTGCCGCCAGGCCGCGCTGCTCGCCCCCAGGACTGCGTCCTCAGTCGCGCCCGTATCTCATTCGATACGGGCGCTCCCTGCGTCCTTGCCTGGGAACGAGCATCGCGCCCTGGCAACGAGCGCCATTCCACCAAACCCTCCAGCTACCCTCCGCCTCCGTGCACGACGACGCGCACCACGACCATGCGCACCATCAGCACGCGCATGACCACGGCGGCTCGCTCAACCGTGTCGCCCTCTCGGCGACCGCCCACTGCTTGACGGGCTGCGCGATCGGCGAGGTCCTCGGCGTGATCATCGGCACCGCGCTCGGCTGGGGGAATTTCGAGACGATCGTGCTGGCGATCGCGCTCGCCTTTCTCTTCGGCTACTCGCTGACGATGCTGCCGCTCCTGCGCGCAGGCCTTGCGTCTCGCCGCGGCCGTTCCACTGGCCCTTGCATCCGACACGCTCTCGATCGCCGTCATGGAGCTCGTCGACAACGTGATCCTGCTCGTCATCCCCGGCGCGATGGAGGCCGGGCTGGACTCGCTGCTGTTCTGGGCCTCACTCGCGTTCGCTCTCCTCGTCGCCGGCGTGTGCGCGTACCCGGTCAACCGATACCTGATCGCGCGCGGCAAGGGCCATGCCGTCGTGCACGCGTATCACGGCCATTAGGAGCTAGCGCGGCTGCGCGTAGAGCGCCTCGATCTCCGAGGCGAAGTGCTCTGCAACGATCTTCCGCTTCAGCTTCAGCGTCGGCGTGACCTCGTCGTGCTCGGGGTCGAAGTCGCGCGGAAGGATCGCGAACCGCTTGACCTGCTCGAAGGACGCCTTGTCGGCGTTGACGCTGTCCACGACCTCCTGGATCAGTCCCTCCGGGTCGCTCAGGCCCTTCGCCGCCTCGTCGAGGGTGATCAACGCTGTGAGGTACGGACGCCTGTCGCCGATCACGAGGGCCTGGGAGACGTACTTGGACGCCTTGAGCTCGTTCTCGATGTTCTGCGGCGAGACGTTCTTGCCGCCGGCGGTGACGATGATGTCCTTCTTGCGGTCGGTGATCGACAGGAATCCGTCCTCGATCGAGCCGACGTCGCCCGTGTGGAGCCAGCCGTCCTCGTCGATCACCTCGCGTGTGGCGGCCTCGTCCTTGTAATAGCCGCCGAAGACGTTCGGGCCGCGGAGGAGCACCTCGCCGTCCTCGGCGGTCCGGACCTCGATCCCCGGGATCGCCGGGCCGACGGTGCCGAACCGGAAGCGCGTCGGCATGTTGACGTTCGAGGCCGTCGTGCACTCGGTCTGGCCGTAGCCCTCGCAGATCGTGATGTCGATCGTGTGGAAGAACTCGGCGATCTCCTTCGCGAGCGGCGCGCCGCCCGAGATCGGCAGCCTGAGCCGCCCGCCCAGCTTCGCCTTGACCTTCGAGTAGACGAGGCTGTCGGCGAGCTTGTGCTGGAGCGCGAGCCCTGCGGGGACCGACTCGCCGGCCTGCTTCTTCTCGCTGACTCGCTTTCCGACCTTCAGCGCCCAGTCGACGAGCTTCCGCTTGACCCCGGTCGCCTCGTCGAAGCTCACCTGCACGGCGGAGTGCACCTTCTCGAAGACGCGAGGGACGCTCGGCAGGACTGTCGGCTTCACCTCGGCCGCGACCTCTCCGACCCGAACCGGATCCGGGCAGAACGCGATCGAGCAGCCCACGTAGCCGGCGAGGAGATGGAGGCAGCGCCCGAAGTTGTGGGCGAGCGGGAGGTAGAGGAGGATCAGGTCGTCCGGGCCGATGAACGCCGGGACGTCGTCCACCGCGCCGACCATCGAGTAGTAGTTGCGGTGGGAGATCATGCAGCCCTTGGGCGGCCCGGTCGTCCCCGACGTGTAGATGTAGGTGAAGAGGTCTTCCTCGCCGACCTGGGCCCGCGCCTGCTCGAGCGCGTCGGGGTTCTCGGCGGCGAACTCCCGGCCCTTTGCGCGCAGGTCGTCGAGGTCGGCGAAGGAGAAGATGTGGCGCAGCTTGGGGAGGTCTCCGCGCTGTGAGTCGATCTTCTCGCGCTGCTCGTCGTTCTCCACGAGCACGGCGACCGCGTCCGAGTGGTCGAGGATGTACGCGACGTCCTTCGGGGGGAGCGACGGGTAGATCCCGGTGCCGATTGCGCCGATCGATCCGAGCGCGTAGTCGAAGAGCACCCACTCGAGATTCGTCCGGCCGAGGATTCCCGCGGCGTCGCCCTTGCCGACGCCGAGCGAGAGGAGCCCGTTCGCGATCTCGTCGACCGCGTGCGTCGCCTCGTCCCAGCTGACCTCGCGCCAGCCGTCCTCGCCCTCGACGAGGTACGCGGTGCCCTCGCGGGAGGCTGCGCGGCGCCACAGCTCCGCGATCGTCTTCGTCCCCGCCGCCTGCTCCACGATCGCCATTGCTGCTTATCGTAATTCGTGGAGGAAAATGCTTGCAGGGAGAGAAAATCGCCGGTCCCTCTAGACTTCGGAGACCTCTATGCGCACGATCTGGAACGGCTCGATCAACTTCGGCCTGGTCAACATCCCGGTCGGACTGGCCCTGGCCACGAAGCCGGCGGCGCGGCAATCGGATATCAGCTTCCGCACGCTCCATCGCGAGTGCGGGACGCCGATCAAGCAGAAGCGCTGGTGCACAGTGCACGACCGCGAAGTGCCGAACGACGAGCTCGTGAAGGGCTGGGAGGTCTCCAAGGGCGAGTTCGTGATCGTCGAGGACGCCGACCTCGAGGCGATCGCCCAGTACGACGACTCCCGCGCGATCGAGATCCAGAACTTCGTGCCGCTCGACCAGATCGATCCCGTCTTCTTCGACCGGACCTACTACCTCGCGCCGTCGTCGACACCCGCGCAGCGCCGTCCCTACGTGCTGCTGCTGCGCGCTCTCCAGGAAAGCGGGATGGGTGCCGTCGGCCGCTTCGTCCTCCGTGGACAGGAGCACTTCTCGTTGATCCGGCCCCGCGGCGACGCACTGGCGCTGGAGACGCTGTTCGTGGCCGAGGACGTCCGCTCGCAGGCGGAGGTCGAGGAGGCCGTCGGCGACACCGAGGTCAAGGAGCCAGAGCTCGAGCTGGCACGCCAGGTGATCGACAGCCTCGCCGCGGACTTCGATCCGACGGGGCTCGAGAGCGAGTACCGGAGCACCCTCCACGAGATGCTGGAGGCGAAGCTCGACGGGCAGGAGATCAAGCGGCCCGAGCCTGCCGAGGAGGAGACCCCGGTCATCGACCTCATGGAGGCGCTTCGCCAGAGCGTCGACGAGGCGCAGAAGCAGAAGAAGGCGCCCGCGTCGAAGGCGAAGAGCTCAGGAGGCTCGCGCAAGAAAGCAGCGGCCACCGGCCGCAAGTAGCGCTGCTTGGCCCTCGTTTCAGGGTGACGGCGATACGAGGCGGGCTCCCGGGCTACGAGATGACGGTCCCACACAGGTTGTGAACGCCTGAGAGACCTGTCCGGCCCTTTTTTCAAGGCTGTCCGGGTACTCGCCGCGACGTCAGCAGCAGCGGCTGCAGTGGACGAAACGGCTTCGCTTGCGAAGTGTCGATGCCACACACGGGCAAGCAGGGCCGTCAGACCCTGGACCTATACTCAACGGGTATGTCGCTTGCGATCGACGAGATCTACGCGGGCGACGCTCGCGAGTTCTTGCCGCAGATCGAACGTGAGTCGATCGCACTCAGCGTCTGGTCGCCTCCGTACCACGTCGGCAAGAGCTATGAGCGAGACATGACCTTCGACGACTGGCAGTCGCTCCTCCGAGAGGTGATTCGAATGCATGAGCCGCTGCTGAAGCCGGGAGGGTTCCTCTGCGTCAACATCGCGGACATCCTCTGCTTCGAGGATGAGTCGATGCCGCGCATTCAGGCGGCTAATCCCACCAAGCACCGCCACGCGATCACAACGGAAGATGTACTTCGAGCGCAGCGTGAGCATCCGCACTTCAACCGGTACCAGCTCGCCGCTCTCCTTGGTTGCAGTGAGCAGACCATTGATCGACGTCTGAACGGAAACAACATCCGTGGGGGCAAGTACTCGACTCAAACTCGCGTGAAGCTCGTCGGAGGTCTGCTGGAAGAGTTCGGGCTGTGCGCGGGCCTTTACTTGTACGACCGCCGCGTATGGGTCAAAGACGCCGCGTGGGAGAACAGCAAGTGGGCGTCGCTGTCCTATCGCTCAGTCGACGAGTACGAGTACGTCTACATCTCGAAGCCCGGAGGTCACGACAGTTGACGACGACGCATGGAGCACGTGAGTGGGCCATGTTCACGTGCAGCTGACTCGCCATCTGTATCCGTCGATCACGCCGCGTGGGCATAGACTGCCATTGGGCGCCGGGGACATAGCGCTGCAGTCGACGAGGCGAGCACATTTACATCTGTCTGGAAGCCCGGGAGTCACGACGTTGACCGACGACGCTGGAGGCACGTGATGGAGCAGAGCTGGAGGACTCAGCGCGCGAGTCTGGACGTTGTCCGATCAGTTCGGACGAACGAGCATCCACGAGGCCATGTTGCTGAAGGAGATCCCTTGCACACGCCAGTTGCGTTTCGCCTTCAGGCGCGTGAGACGACGAGCCTCGCTCGTTGAGCTTCACCCCTCGCGGACGATCTGGGCCCACGTTCCAGCTGGTGTCATCGACTGACGCGACATAAGCGGCATCCATCGCGCCATTTGGCAGACCGGCGACGAGGATCTACCTGAATGGCTGCGCTGACCCTCGGAATAGTGGTACTGGACGAAAATCGTGGTTCCGACGATACGTAGTCTGATCGCAAGTAAGCGAAGATGATCCCGGCGTTCGAGCTCGAACGCGGCAAATCAGTCGCAGCACGCTCAGTCGCGTTTCGAGCTTCGAGGACGACGTTGAACGAGAGCCGACGGTCGATGAGCTTCTCCGCCTCGCGGGCACGAAGAAGGCCCACGTCCTCAGTAGGTGGCAGATCGACGCGAGCGCGGCGTAATCCAGGTCCCGCAGTGCGCTCGACTGTCGGCAGACCGGAGCGACGAGGACTCTTGCCTGAGCGTCCTCGCCCGTCTGCGCCGTCATCGGAAGCTACTCCCCGTCAAGCGACTTCTTCTCGATGGAGCCCAATCGTCGTTTGTGAGGCGAGAATGGTCGGATCTTTGATTAGGGTCGAGACCGATACCCCGCAGTAGTTCGGTCGTGCCCGCTTCGCTCGCCAGCCGAATCGGGCTCGCGCCGCCGGCACCAGCGAATCGCTGAACCTCCTGAGACTTCCAGCGTCCGGACCGCACGAAGCGGCGCGGGGTCTTCGATCGAGCGTTAGTGGTGCTGGACGGCCGGCGCGGCCCCGACTGCCTGAAGCTGGGCGGCGAACAACGTCTTGTCGATTTTCCCCTGGTAGATCGGGACGCCCTCCTGCACACAAAGACGGATGACCTGCTCGCGCTCCAGGCCCATCTCCTTGGACAGTTCCTCGGGCGTCAGGTGGTTCGGCATGTGGAGTCCTTCCTTTCGTCTGAAACGGACCACGAAAAAAGCCCGCCGCCGCAAGGCGTGACGGGCCCGAAAGCTCGCGTGTCGGCTGGGCGGCTCATCACTCGCTCAACCTCCTGGTCGACACGCTCGAATCTTACACCGGGACCGGGACGTCGACGAACTCCCATTCGAGGGAAAACTCGCCGGCCAGGCGCTCGGCGAGGGCCTTGATCCCGAACGTCTCGGTCGCATAGTGGCCGCCGGCGAGGAAGTGGATCCCCAGCTCACGCGCGAGGTGGAGGGTCGGCTCCGCCGGCTCGCCGGTGATGTACGCGTCGTATCCGGCCGAGGCGGCTTCCCGGACGAGCTTCGCGCCGCCGCCGGTGACGATCGCGACGCGTTCGATCCGTTCCGGCCCGCCCTCGAAGACCTGGGGCTCGCGGCCCGTCATCGTCTGGAGTCGGTCGGCCAGGCCGCCGAGGCCCGTGGGCTCCCGAAGTGCGCCGCCGAAGCCCCACTCGAGGAAGCGCTCGGGCTCGGAGATCCCCAGCCCGCGCGCGACGATGATGTTGTTCCCGATCTCCGGGTGCGCATCGAGTGCGAGGTGGTAGGCGGCGAGCGTGATGTCCCCTTCGAAGAGCGCCTGAAGCCGCCGCTTCATCGCGACGTCGACGATCCGCGGCTCGTCCTCCCAGTACTGCCCGTGGTGGACGACGAGCAGCTGCGCTCCGATCTCCCTCGTCCGCCTGAAGGCTTCGAGGGAGGACGAGACTGACGCCGCGATCTTCGACACCTCGTCCGCTCCGACCACCTGGAGGCCCATCGGGCCGTAGTCCTTGAAGTTGTCGAGGTCGAGCAGCTCGCGGGCGTGCTCGAGGATCTCGTCGCGTGAAGCCATCGTCGCTACTCTGTCCGCTCTCGGGGTGTGGCGCAGCCTGGTAGCGCGCTCCGTTCGGGTCGGAGAGGTCCCCAGTTCAAATCTGGGCACCCCGATTGGATCTCTCCATCGCGCCATGAACGACGGCGGTGCAGAGATCTTCGACGTAGTCGAGGCCGCCCTCTGTGGCGATGCGGCGTGCCTCCTCCGACCGGATGCCGAGCTGGAGCCAGAGCGCCTTCGCACCGGCGTCGACGGCCTCGCGCGCGTGCGCCGGCGTGTGCTCGGGGCGGCGGAAGACGTCGACGAGGTCGATCGGGCGGTCGATCTCGCCCAGGGTGGCCACGCACGGGATGCCGAGAACGGCGTCACAGTCGAGCGGGCGCACCGGGATCACGTCGTAGCCACGGGCGAGCAGGTAGCGCATGACGCCGTGGCTCGCCTTCGCCGGGTTCGGCGAGGCGCCGACCAGTGCAATGGTCCTGGCGTCGCGGAGGATCTCCTCGGGCGTCCTCACGCCGCGGTTCGCACCCGTCTCGACGCCAGAGGAGCGAACCAGAGGATCTCTCGAGGTGTCTCCGCTGCTGCTTTCAAAGGCCGGGCTATCCTGCCACCCGGATGTCGGACACGCTTCGGGTCGCCTGCGTCCAGCTCACGAGCCGGGACGACAAGGCGGCGAACATCGAGAAGGCCGAGCAGCTCGTCGCCCGCGCGGCGGCGACCGGCGCCGACGTCGTCGTCCTCCCGGAGAAGTGGAACGCGATCGGGAACCCCGAGGTGCTCCACGGGGCAGCGGAGACGCTCGAGGAAGGCGAGTCCGTTCAGGCGATGGCCGGATGGGCGCGCACGCACGGGATCACGCTCGTCGGCGGCTCGATCACCGAGCGCCGCGAGGGCCGCGAGAAGCTCTCGAACACGAGCATCGTGTTCGACTCCGATGGGTCGGTCGCCGGGCTCTACCGGAAGATCCATATGTTCGACGTCGAGGTCGGCGGCCACGTCTACCGGGAGTCCGACGCCGAGGAGCCGGGCGACGAGCCGGTCCTCCTCGACGTCGAGGGCTGGCCGACCGGACTGACCGTCTGTTACGACGTCCGCTTTCCCGAGCTGTACCGGATCCTGGCGCTCCAGGGCGCCCACCTCGTCACCGTCCCGGCGCATTTCACCCTCTACACGGGCAAGGACCACTGGGAGCTGCTGCTCCGCGCCCGGGCGGTCGAGAACCAGTACTACGTCGCGGCGGCGGCGCAGATCGGCGAGACGCTCCCGGGTCGTCTCAGCTACGGCCGCTCGCTGATCGCGGACCCCTGGGGCACCGTGGTCGCGCTGGCGCCCGACGAGGAGACGGTCATCTCCGCCGAGCTCGACCGGCGGCGCCTGGAGGACGTGCGCGCGAAGCTTCCGTCCCTGGCCTGCGGCAGGCAAATGCCTACCGCTGGCCAACTCCGATCCCGTAGGCAGGCATGGACATCCAGGCGGTTCTCTTCGACCTCGACTTCACGCTGGCCAAGCCGGGGCCGGACCTCGGTCCGGAGGGATACCAGCGGCTCGGCCGGCGATTCGGGCTGGAGCTCGATCCGTCCCTCTACAAGGACGCTCGCGCGAAGGCCGTGGAGGGGCTCCACAAGCACCCGGACTTCCGCCACGACGAGGAGATCTGGGTCGCGTTCACCGAGCGGATCATCCGCGGCATGGGCGGGAACGCGGATCGCGCCTACGAGGCTGCGGTCGAGATGACGAAGGCCTGGGAGCACGCGCACAACTTCGACCTCTTCGACGACGCGCTGCCGGTGCTCGACCACCTGAGGGAGCACGGTCTGAAGCTCGGCCTCGTCTCGAACACGGGCCGTGACGTCGACGAGTTTCTCGCGCACCACAGCATCCAAGTGGACGCGGCGCTGTCGTCGCGGGTGCACGGCAAGGTGAAGCCGCACCCGACGATCTTCCAGGCGGTGCTCGACCGTCTCGGCGTGCCCGCGGACCGCGCCGCCATGGTGGGTGACTCTCCCGAGGACGACCTCGAGGGCGCCCGCGCGCTCGGGATGCGGGCGTTCCTGATCGACCGGGAGGACGCCTATCCCCGATGCGCCGACGACCGGCTTCCCCGGACCTCTTTCGCGCTGCCGGCCGCGCTCGGGAACTCTAGCAGCGATCTGAGTCGGGGCAGGTCGAGAGCACACGGACCGCGGGCGCGCTCCTGCGGCCTTTCGGCCACGTGACCTGGATCGCGACCGACGCCGCGTTGTTCTCGTACCGCGATTCCCGGAGCTCCATGTTCGGGTTGGCGCGGTTCACGAGGACGTAGCGCCCCGCACGCACGTTCGTCAGGTCGACGTTCTGGCCGTCGAGCCTCGAGTGGTAGCGGTCGGAGAAACCGACGGACGTCCCGGCGTCCACGGCGCCCGCGCGCGGCTGGTACAGGTTGCAGAAGCCTCGGAAGACGGGCCGGGACGTGCGGCCTGCGATCCGGCCCGGCGCGACGCCGTAGCGGTCGCCGATGCAGAAGCCGCTCTTGCGGTCCCGGACGACGACGGAGCCGTTTGCGCGCCGCAGCTCGTAGCGCTGGAACGCGAACAGGTGCCAGTGCGAGTGATCGGAGGACGCGTTGTAGCGCCAGACGCCGACTTCCGGGTAGGTCCGGAGCGATCCGTTCCCGAGCCGGATGCGCTGGCTGGCGCGCATCGAGCCCGCGCCTCTCCTGCGGCCGTTGACGATGAACGGGCCGAGACCGACGTTGTCCGCGGCCGAGGTGAACCACAGCAGGAAGCGGCGGCCGGTCCGGCGCACCTCGAGATCCCTCGGCGGCTGCTGGTCGAAGTCGGGCAGGAGCTCGAGCGGGCGCTGTACCGGCCGCGCGCTCGGGTGTGCCGGCAGCTGGATCGCTGAGACGAGCGCCGGAGCGCCGCCGGCGGCAGGGGCGCCGACGATCTGCTCCGCGCCGGTCCGGTCGCTGACGAAGAGCACGCGCGTGCCGTTGGTCGAGAACGCCGGCGCGGAGTCGACGAAGAGGTCCGCGGTAACCGGCACGATTGCACCGCTGCGGAGATCGAGGATGCGGATGTCGGGGGCGCCCGTCTCGTCCGTGACGTAGGCGATCCGCCGCCCGTCGGGTGCCCACGCAGGGCTCGTCTCGGACGCGGGCGAGCTCGTGATCCGCTGCGGCCGCCCGCCTCGTGTGCGGACGAGGAAGAGGTCGCCGCCGGCCGAGAACGCGATCCGCTGTCCTCCCGGAGACCACGCCGGCTCGGCTCCGTGAGCCAGTGTCCGGCCCTGGACGCCGTCGGCGCGCAGGATCACGATCGAGCCGTCGCGCTCGATCGCGAGGCGCCGTCCGTCCGGAGCCCAGGTCGGCGAGGCCTCGTCGGCCGCCGTTGCGGTCAGGCGCCCGCGGTTGGATCCGTCGGCGTCGGCGACGAAGACGTCCGCTGCGCCCCCGGAGCCCGGGGCGAGATACGCGAGCCGGCGGCCGTCCGGCGACCACGCGGGATGGGAGGCGGCGGGCACGACGAGCCGGGCGCGACCGCGTCCCGCGAGGTAGACGCCGGCCCCGGCGATCTCCGACTTCGAGAAGGCGAGCGTCGCCCACGGCGCGGGCGACCGGACGGTGGCGGGGCTCGAGAGCGTCAGCGTGAGAGCCGCGGCGAGAGCGGCGCCGAGCGACAGGACGAGCAGGGCGAACCGAGTCGTCACCCGAGCTCTAGTGAGGCTTCCTCGAGCGTCGCGACCGGGCCGACGGAGACGTCCTCGCCGTCGAACAACTCGAGCCAGTCCGCGAGCGGCTTCTTGCCGATGCGCTCGGCCAGCGCGCCTCTGAGCGCCTCCTGCGAGTCCGGGTCGAACTGCCGGTCGATCAGCTCCTTGAGCTCGAGCAGCTCGCACAGGCGGGCGAAGAAGCGGCGCTCGAGCGCCCCGACCGTGAGGTGCCGGCCGTCGGCCGTGGCGTACATCCCGTAGCAGGCAAGGCCTCCGGTGAGCATGCGCGGTACCGGGTCGCCGCCGAGGCGATGGGACACGAGCCGGTGAGCTCCGTGCGTCAGCGACACGACGACGTGCGCTCCGCGTCCCGTCCGTGTCCGCTCTAGAAGGGCGGCGAGGATTTGCGTGACCCCCGTGAGCGCTCCGGCGGCGAGGTCGGCGATCTGGGTCGGCGGCATCGCCGGGGCCGTGTCGGCCAGCAGTCCGGCCCAACCCTGGTAGTTGAGGTCGTGGCCCGCTCGGTCAGCGTGGCGGCCGTGGCTGCCGAAGCCGGTGAACGAGCAGTAGACGATCGACTCGGGGAGGTCGCCGGGGCCGACGCCGAGCCGCTCGACGACGCCCGGCCGGAAGCTCTCGAGCACGACGTCCGCCTCGGCGCAGACCGCGCGTCCACGCTCCGGCTCCTCCTTCAGGTCGAGGAGCACCGTCTCCTTGCCCGCGTTCAGCGCCTCGTGCCAGGCGGGGGCGACCTCGGCCATCGGATCTCCCGCCGGCGGCAAGAGCCGGATGACGCGCGCGCCCAGCTCGAGCAGCTCACGGCTCGCGAACGGCCCCGGCAGGTAGCGGCTCAGGTCCACGACGGAGACGCCTTCCAGAGGCCTCACGGCGGCTGAAACTACCAGCGGCGCCCGGTGTTCTCAGGCGGCCGCGATGAACGTCGCATCGTGTCCCCGGCGGTTGGCCTCCGAGAGCCGGTCCTCGTCGAGCGCGCCGATCTTCAACAGCAGCTCGAACTCGTCCCGGAGATGTGTCCGCATCATCTCCGGACCGTCGGTCGCGATCGTGAACGGCACTCCGTGCTGCGTGAACGCGCGGAAGGTGTCGCGAACGGTGTCCTCGCTCTCCTGGGCCTTCGTCAACAGGTTCGAGGTGGGGCAGATCTCGAGGACGATCCCGGCTTCGCGGATCTGGTCCATCAGCTTCGGATCCTTCGCGGCCAGGATGCCGTGACCGATTCGGTCGGGCCGGAGCGTCGAGACGACCTCGCGGATCTCTGCGATGCCGAACTCGCCGCCTTCCTCGCCGACGTGGATCGTGACGCCGAGCCCGGCTTCGCGCGCCTGCTCGATCAGCGGGAGCAGGTCGCGATACGGGTACGGGCCGGCGCCGTCCGGGCGGGGGCCGGCGATGTCGATCCCGACGATCCCGCGCGGCGCGTAGCGGATCGCCTTCTCGACGATGATCGCGTTCTGCCGCTCGGTGAACGTCCGGTCCATCATCAGGATCAACCCGGCGCGCACCTGTGAGTACTCCAGGCTCGCGCGGTCGAGCCCCCGGATCGCCGCGACGATGATGTGGTCGAGGTCGCGCTCGCCGCCGCGGTTGCGCTTCATCGGGTTGAAGCGAAGCTCGAGCGTCGTGATCCCCTGCGAGCGGTACGCACCGCCGATCGCTGCGTGCACGGAGCGCTCGACGGCGAGCGGGCTCGACTGGATCAGCTCGGTCCACTTGTAGATCTGGTCGAGCGCCGTCAGGTCGGTGACGCCGTGCGGATCCGAGACGGTGACGAGCGCGTCGAACTCCCAGTAGTCCTTGACCGGGAGCGCGATGCCCTGCTCGTGCGCGAGCGTCCACATGATCTCGGTCGCGACCGAGCCGCCGAGGTGAGTGTGGAGCTCCGCGAGGCCGTTCGGCGACGCCATGGCGCGAGCGTATCGTCCCGCTCCGTCAAGCTATGGCCGTGAGGAAGGACGATCTCTACGGGCTGCCGCTCGACGAGTTCACGAAGGCGCGGGACGAGCTCGCGAAGGAGCTCCGAAACGCGGGGAAGAAGGAGGCGGCGGACGAGGTCAAGGCGCTGCGGAAGCCGTCGGTCTCCGCCTGGGCGGTGAACCAGGCCGTCCGCCGCCGCCCGCAGGAGGCGAAGGCGCTCGTCAAGGCCGGCGACGAGCTTCGAAAGGCGCAGCGCGGCGTCGTCAGCGGGCGGGACCCAAGCGGCCTCCGGGAGGCGACGGCGGCGCACCGGCAGCTCGTCGAGGAGCTGACCGAGGAGGCGCGGGCCGCGCTCGAGGAGCGCGGTGCCGCCGCTGCAGGAACGGTGACCCGGGTCGCGCAGACCCTCCGGGCGGCGTCGATCGACAAGGAGGCCTCGAAGGCCCTCACGGCCGGGACGCTCGCCGAGGACGTCGAGCAGGCGGGGTTCGGGCCGCTGCTTGCTGCGGTTCCGGCCGGGGGCCGTCCGAAGTCCCGCCGGGCGGCGAAGCCGCCGCCCAAGCCCAAGCCGCCGCCGAAGCCCAAACGGGACCCGAACGCCGCCAAGCGCAAACGGCTCGAGGAACAGCTGGCCAAGGCGCAGGCTCGCGTCCGTGAGTTGGAGGAACGCCTGGAGTCGCTCACATAGTTTGCGGAGAAGGTTTCGACCGCTCAGAATGTAAAGCGCAAGTCGCAACGCCCAGGGACGTCTCTTTACGGAGGACAATGTGGCCAAGAACGCTCTCGATCGCTCTGCGACTGCGACCGCCAACGGTGCACCTGCGGCCGGCGCTCTCGCAGCCGACATCATCATCGCGAACGCCCCCGACCCGGTGTTCGTCTCGGACCTGGAGGGGAAGATCCTCCAGGCGAACGACGCGGTCTCCGAGCTGCTCGGCTTCCGCCGGGACGAGGTGCTCGAGCAGTCGCTGTCGCGCTTCATCAGCGAGGAGGAGACGCGCGAGTTCACGGCGGCGCTGAAGGAGGTCGTCGAGCGCGGGGTGACGCGAAACGCCGTGCTGAACCCGCGTTCGGCAACGGGCGAGGTGATCCCGACGTCGCTGAACGCCTCGGCGCTCCGGGACGAGGAAGGGAACGTGATCGGCGCCATCGGCGTCCTCCGCGACATGCGCGAGCTGGACAAGGCCCGCGCGTACGCGCAGAGCCTGATCGAGAACGCACCCGACCCCGTGTTCGTCGCCGACCTCGACGGAAAGATCCTGCAGGTGAACGACGCCGTGTCCGAGCTGCTCGGGTTCCGGCGGGACGAGGTCGTCGAGCAGTCGCTGTCGCGCTTCATCAGCGAGGAGGAGACGCGGGAGTTCACGGCGGCTCTGAAGGAGGTCGTCGAGCACGGCGTGACCCGCAACGCCGCGCTCAACCCGCGGTCGGTGACGGGCGAGGTGATCCCGACGTCGCTGAACGCGTCCGCTCTCCGCGACCCCGAGGGGAACGTGATCGGCGCGATCGGCGTCCTCCGTGACATGCGCGAGCTGGACAAGGCGCGCGCCTACGCGGAGAGCCTGAT
Source organism: uncultured Actinomycetes bacterium (assembly GCA_963798935.1). GTDB lineage: Bacteria > Actinomycetota > Thermoleophilia > Gaiellales > Gaiellaceae > JACDAN01. Next base: position 376,897 of record CAWCVG010000032.1, on the reverse strand, counting down.
CAAGAACGCGCCCGACCCGGTGTTCGTCTCAGACCTGGAGGGGAAGATCATCGAGGCGAACGACGCGGTGTCCGAGCTCCTGGGCTTCCGGCGGGACGAGGTGCTCGAGCAGTCGGTCTCGCGCTTCATCAGCCCCGAGGAGACGCGGGAGTTCACCGCCGCCCTCCGCGAGGTCGTCGAGCGCGGCGTGACCCGGAACGCCCGGCTCAACCCGCGCAGCATCTCCGGCGAGCTGATCCCCACGACGCTGAACGCGTCGGCGCTCCGCGACCCGGACGGCAGGGTGATCGGCGCGATCGGCGTGCTCCGCGACATGCGCGCCTACGAGCAGGTCGTGCGCGACCTGGAGCAGTCGAAGACCGAGCTCCAGGAGAAGATCCTCGACCTCGAGAAGTTCGAGGAGGTCGTCGTCGGCCGCGAGCTGAAGATGATCGCGCTGGAGAAGGAGCTCGACAGCCTGAGGGAGGAGCTCACGGCGCTCAGAGGCGAATCCCCGAGCGGCTGATGAGCGTCCGGCCGGAAGCTCAGCCGGCAGACGCGAACGGCGGCTCTGCGGCAGGCGAAAACGAGGATCTCCGACGCGAGGTCGAGCAGCTTCGCGCGCGCGTCCAGCGGGCGGAGGAGCGGCGGCGCGCCCTGATCCACATCATGGGCGACCTCAACGACTCCAACCGCCGGCTCGGGGATCAGCGGAAGGCGATGCTGCACATCCTCAAGGACGCCAGCGAGACCAATCTCAGGCTCGCGGACAGCCGCAAGGCGATGATCCACATCATGGGCGACCTGCGTGAGACCACGCAGGAGATCGAGCGGCGCGAGCAGGAGCTCAGGGACAAGCAGGAGCAGCTCGTCCAGGCGGGCAAGCTGGCGACGCTCGGCGAGCTGACGACCGGCGTCGCGCACGAGCTGAACAACCCGCTGAACAACATCGGCCTCTTCGTCGGGAACGTCATCGACCGGACGCGGGCCGGAGAGCTGGACCGCGACGTGGTCATCTCCGGCCTCGAGAAGGCGATGGCGCAATTGCGGAAGGCAACGGAGATCATCTCGCACCTCCGCACCTTCGGACGGGCTGCACCGATGACCTTCGAGCCGGCCGACGTGCACGAAATCATCGAGCGGGCGCTCTCGCTGGTACAGGAGCAGCTGAAGCAGCGGGGAATCGAGGTGGTCTTCGACTTGTCCGATGACGACGTCTCGGTGCTCTCCAACCCGATTCAGCTCGAGCAGGTCTTCATCAACCTGTTTACGAACGCGCGCGACGCGCTGGAGGCGTCGGAGGTGCGTGAGATTCGGATCGCGTCCACCGTTCGGGACGACAGGGTGCTCATCACCTTCTCCGACACCGGGCCGGGGATCCCGCCCGAGCTGGAGCCGCGTGTCTTCGACCCGTTCTTCACCACCAAGGAAGTCGGCTCGGGCACCGGCCTCGGGCTTTCGATCACCTACAGCATCGTCAAGGAGCACGGCGGCGAGATCTCGGTCGAGTCTCCGCCGGGCCAGGGCGCGACGTTCGCGATCGAGCTGCCGCGCGGTGGCGAGAAGCCGTCCGTGGAGCCGCTGCTGTGAGCGAGACGGCGCGGATCCTGCTCGTCGACGACGACGAGGCGCTGCTCGAAGCGCTTCCCGAGGCGCTGCAATTGCGCATGTCGGGGATCGAGGTGGACACAGCGGACAGCGGCCTGAGGGCGCTGGAGCGGATCCGCCAGATCGACTACGACGCGATCGTCAGCGACATCAAGATGCCCGGAACGGACGGGCTCGCGCTGCTGACCGCGGCGAAGGAGCTGCGGGCGGGCACGCCGATCCTCCTGATCACCGGCCACGGCGAGCACGACCTCGCCGTGCAGGCGCTGCGCGGCGGGGCGTATGACTTCGTCCAGAAGCCGATCGACCGCGACTACTTCGTAGCCTCGCTCGAGCGGGCGATCCGAATGCGCCGGCTCGACCGCCAGGTCGCTGACCAGCAGGCGCTCCTGGAGCAGCACGCGCGGGTGCTCGAACACGTGGACAACGGCGTCGTGCTGGTGGACGCCGACCAGAAGATCCTTTACTGGAACCGCTCCGCGGAGGCGATTACTGGGATTCCCGCGGCGAGCGTGCTCGGACGGCCGGTCGGCGAGGCGCTGCCAGGGTGGGATGCGATCGTCGGAGGCGTGCCGGTCTCCGTGGAGCCGGGCCCCTCGGCGCGCGACGCAACGGTTCTGCTCCACGTGTCCGGGCGGGAGCTGTGGCTGTCGCTCTCGGGCGTAGAGTTCGACGGCGGCGTCGTCTACGCGTTCCGCAACCTCACCGAGGAACGCGCGCTGGACGAGCTCAAGAGCGAGTTCGTCGCCACCGTCTCCCACGAGCTGCGCACACCGCTGTCGGCGATCTACGGCTGCGCGCAGACGCTCCGACGGAGCGACGTGCAGCTCGACGACGAGACCGAGGAGCGGCTGCTGGAGGTGATCGCGCACGAGTGCGAGCGCCTGACGCGGATCGTGGGCGACATGCTGCTCGCGAACCAGCTTGACGCAGGACGCATGCGCCTCGTCCAGGAGGAGATCGAGGTGGAAGCGCTGGTCGGCGAGGTCGTCGAGCAGATGCGCGCGACGCTCGACGGCATGGCGACGGTCGAGCTGGCGTTCGCGTCGGCACGCGGGCTGGAGCCGGTGGTCGGGGACGGGGACAAGCTCCGCCAGATCCTCCTGAACCTCGTCGACAACGCCGTCAAGTACTCGCCGGAGGGCGGTCGCGTGGAGCTGCGCGTCGAGCCGCGGGAGGGCGGCCTGCGCTTCGAGGTGAGCGACCAGGGCCTCGGGATCCCTCACGGCGAACAGCAGCGGATCTTCGGCAAGTTCTACCGCGTCGATCCGAACCTGACGCGCGGCGTCGGGGGCACCGGGCTCGGCCTCTACATCTGCCGTGAGCTCGCCCGTCGCATGGACGGCCGGGTCTCAGTCAGCTCGAAGGAGGGCGAGGGCTCGACGTTCGTCGTCGACCTCCCCCTCGTCGCTGCGCGGCCCGACCGGCAGGCGGCGGCGGTCTCTCAGAGCGCGTAGGCCGGCAGGCGGCGTAGCGGCCTCGGGCGACGCGCCACGCAGGACGGCGGTGTCGGACACCGTCGAGTGTCAAGCGAAATGTGTGCCAAGGCCGTGACGATTCAGTTCAGCCGGCAGCTGCTGGGTGCCGCGGCCCGTACGGTCGACTCATGCCGCGAGCTCCTCGTGCCTTCGTGGAAGGGACTTACCACGTCATCTCGCACGCAAGCGACACGCGCAGCCTGTTCCTGAGCGGCGACGACCGCACAAGGTTTCTCGACCGGCTCGCGCGAATTCTCGAGCGCTTCGATCTCCGACTGGTCGAGTACGCGCTTCTCGGCAACCACTATCACATGGTGCTCGGCACCCCAGGCGGCCGCATTTCGAGCGCCATGCAGCAGCTCCACACCTGGTATTCGCGCACGCACAATCGCCGGCACGGAGCAAGCGCGCACCTCTTCCTCGCGCATCCCTTCGCCCGCGAACTGAAGAGCGACGAAGACCTGCTCGTCGCCTGCCGCTACGTCGCACACAACCCGGTCGCCGCCGGGCTCTCACGCGATCCCTTTTCCTGGCCGTGGAGCAGCGCCGCCGCCAACGCCGGGATCACCGCCTCGGCGATACCGCTCGACGAAGGCCCGCTTCGTGCAGCCCTCGGCGACACCGACGACTGGCAGCGCCGCTACCGACGGTTCATCGAGGCCGGCGAGGACGAGCGGCGATAGGAGCCGGGTAGGGTCCCGCCGATGAAGGTCGGGATCGTCGTCCCCTTCTCCTGGTCCTTCTGGGGCGCCGTCGTCGAGCACGCGGAGCTCCAGGCCGAGGCGCTCCGGAAGCTCGGGATCGAGACCCGGACGATCATCGGAAACGATCCGCCCGGCCAGTTCACGCGGGCGCTCCACCCCCGGGAGGGTCGCGACGGGCCACCGCCGCACGACGTGATCCCCGTGGGCCGTTCCGCGATCGTCCCTGCCAACGGCTCGCTGCCGAACATCATCCTCGGACCACGTTCCGTCTGGCGGATCAAGCAGGCGCTCGAGCGCGAGCGCTTCGACCTGCTCCACCTCCACGAGCCGCTCACGCCGACCCTGTGCATCGCATCGCTGGCGATGGCGAAGTGCCCGGTCGTCGCGACCTTCCACGCGTCGGGCGACCTCGTGTGGGCGAGGGCGTCGATGCCGGTCTGGGGGTTCCTGCTCGACCGCATCGACGTGCGTGTCGCCGTCTCCGAGCAGGCGAAAGCTTCGGCGAGCCGCTACTCGCCAGCGGACTACGAGGTGATCCCGAACGGCGTGCTGATCCCGCCCGAGGCAGACCCGTCCGGCCGCGAGGACAGGATCCTGTTCGTCGGCCGCCAGGAGGCCCGCAAGGGACTGCCGATCCTGCTTCGCGCCTGGCCGGAGATTCGCCGCCGAACAGGCGCCGAGCTGCGCGTGATCGGCGCGGATCCGCTGGCCGTGCGGCTTCTGATGGCGAAGCTCCGCACGCCCTCCGACGGGATCACGATCCTGGGGTTCCTGCCCCAGGAACAGCTGACCGAGGAGCTGCTCGGCGCCAAGGCGATGGCCGCGCCGTCGCTCGGCGGCGAGAGCTTCGGCATGGTCCTGACGCGCGCCTTCGCCTGCGCGACGCCGGTCGTCGCGTCGAACATCGAGGGGTACCGCGAGGTGATGTCGGCCGAGGCGGGCCTCAGCGTTCCGCCCGGTGAGCCCGCTGCGCTGGCGGAGGCGATGACGCAGCTGCTCGCGGACGAGGACGCCCGCTGCCACGCCGGTCTCGCGGCCCGCCGCCTCGCCGAGGAGCGGTACTCGTGGGACGGGATCGCCAGGCGCCTCGTGGACGTCTACGAGCGCGCCGTCGGACGGATCCCGGTCGCGGCGTGACCGTTTCCCGCCGCCACCTTCTCCGCGCCGCCGTCGTCCTGGCTGGGATCGCCGCCGTCCTGGTTCTCCTGTGGTGGCGCGGCCCGGATTGGAGCCTGGTCGGGGACGCGTTCGAGGCCGTCTCCTGGCGCTGGGTCGGCGTCGCGCTCCTGCTGAACCTCGCCTCGGTGCTCGTCCGCGCAGTCTCCTGGAACGTCGTGATCCGCCAGGCGCTTCCGCGAGCGCAGGAACCGCCGTTTCCGAGCGTGTTCTCGGCGTTCGCCGTCGGCCTCCTGGCGAACGCAGTGCTCCCTGGACGAATCGGCGAGCTGGCCCGCGTCGGCGTGCTCGCACGGCGGACGCCGAGAGGCGAGGGCGTCACCGGCCGGCTGCTGGGAACCGTCTTCGCGCACCGCCTCTTCGACCTCGTCCCGGCGCTTCTGCTGACCGCGTTCGTGCTCGCGACGACGCGGATCCCGCAGTGGGCGGTCACGAGCCTGGAGCTGGTCGCCGTCGTCGGCGTGGCGCTCTTCCTTGCCGCGATCCTCGTGGCGGGCCGCGAGCTGCGCCCGCTCCCGGAGGGAGCGCTCGCGATCCGGCGGCTGCTGGCGATGGCGCAGCGCGGTCTCCAGGTCCTGCGCGAGCCGAAGGCCGCGGCGCTGGCCGCCGTGCTCCAGACGACCGGCTGGCTGATCCAGCTCCTCGCGGTCTGGTCGATGATGAAGGCGTTCGGGATCGACGCGCCGATCGCGGCCGCGGCGGTCGTCCTGCTCCTCATGAACGTCGCGACCATCTTCCCGCTCTGGCCGGGGAACATCGGACTGCTCCAGGCCGTCGTCGCCCTGCCCCTCGTCTCGTACGGGGTCGCCTACTCGACCGGGCTCGCCTTCGGGCTCGGCCTCCAGGTGCTGGAGATGTCCGTCGGCGTGGGCGTCGGGCTGATCTTCCTCATGCGCGAGGGGCTCTCGCTCGAGAACCTGCGGCGGATGCCGGAAGAGGAATCGGAGGAGTCCGTGGTCGAGGAGCTGAGGCCCGCGGTGCCGCGTGAACGCGCTCGCATGTCCGGCTAGCCTCAAAGGCGTCCTCTCCGCCCGGGAGGCCGCGGCCGCCCTGGCGGAAGGGCTCGGCGGCGCTGTCGAGCTCCCTGTTGCGGACGGCGGGGAGGGGACGCTCGACGTGCTGGCCACAGCGGTGGCCGGCGAGTGGCGAGAGGCGGAAGTCGCCGATCCCCACGGGCGACCGGTCATCGCCCGCTGGCTGCTGGGCGAGGACGGGACGGCGCTCGTCGAGTCCGCCCAGGCGATCGGGCTTGGGCTCGTCGCCGAGCAGGAGCGGGACCCGTTGCGTGCGTCGAGCCGGGGCCTGGGCGAGCTCTTGCTCGAGGTACAGGACGCCGATCCGGCCGAGATCGTCGTCTTCCTCGGCGGCACCGCGAACGTCGACGGGGGCGCCGGGCTGATGGAGGTGCTCGGCGGCTTCCGGATGCCCGTGCGGGCCGCGTGCGACGTGCGCTCGCCGCTCGTCGACGCTGCCCGTGTCTTCGCCGCTCAGAAGGGGGCGACGCCGGAGCAAGCCGTCGAGCTGGAGCGGCGGCTGCTGGAGCGGCGGTCGCTGGCGCCGTTTCGGGAGCTCCCCGGGGCCGGAGCCGCGGGCGGGCTCGGCGCGGCGCTCGCCGCCCTCGGCGCCGAGCTCGTCGAGGGCGCCGGCCTCGTCCTCGACTTGATCGGGTTCCACGACCACCTCGGCGGCGCCGATCTCGTCGTTACCGGCGAGGGAACGGTCGACGCGACGAGCTGGATCGGCAAGGCGCCGGGAGAGGTCGCGCGTCTCTCCGTGGAGGGCGGCGTGCGCTGCGTGCTCTTCGGCGGGCGCGTCGTCGAACCGCCGGAGGGGGTCGAGGCCTACGAGCTCAGCGGCGACCCCGCGCGGGCGCGCGAGGATCTCGTGGCGCTCGGCCGCACGCTCGCCTAGCGGTGCCTAGTGGTGCTCGTCCCGACCGTACGTCTTCGCGAACGCCTGGAGGAGCTTCCAGGCGATCGAGGCGTTGCCCTCGACGAGCGGCCGGAAGTCCCAGAACGTCATGCCGTGTGCGGTCAGGTCGCTTTCCGCCGTGACGGTCGCGGTCCGCGCGCTCTGGGCGATGAGCGCGATCTCGCCGAAGTAGTCCCCGGGGCCCAGTCGGCGGCGCTCATCGCCGTGGACGGTCACCTTGGCGTTGCCGTCCTCGATCACGAAGAAGCCGACGCCGCTCTCGCCCTCGCGCGCGATCTCCTGGCCGGCGGAGAAGTTGCGGCGCTTCATCGACTCAGCCACCTGGCCGATCTCCCGATTGTCGAGGTCGGAAAAGAGCGGCACCTGCTTGAGGAGCGTGTTGAGTTCCTGGTCGGCCATCGCGCGGATTCTAAGCACGTTCCGCCGGGCGCACGGCCTCCACCCGGCGTGTCAGCTCCTCGATCTTGCCCTGCGCCGAGTCCAGCTTGTCCGCGCAGAGGCGGTAGAGCTCCTCGCCGCGGTCCCACAGCGTGATCGCCTCGTCCAGGTCGGCCTGGCCGCTCTCGAGCTGGTGGACGATCCGCTCGAGCTCCCTTTGCGCCTCCTCGAATTTCACTTCGTATCCTCGACGGTCGCGCCGAAGCCCCCTTCGCCCAGCTCGACGTCGACATGCGTGCCCGCGTCGACCTCGCTCGAGCCGCGGACGATGCGCCCCTCGCGCCGCACGATCGCGTACCCGCGCTCGAGCGTGGCGCTGGGGGAGAGTGCGCGCAGCCGGCCGAAGGCCCCGTCGAGCCGCGCGCGCTTCCGCTCGACGGTGAGCAGCGGCGCGCGGCGCAGCCGGTCTCGCGTCTGCTCCAGGCGCTCCCGCAGCTCGTCGGCGTCGGGAACCACGAGCCGGGCGGCGACGCTCGGAGTCGAGGCCCGGACGTCGGCGGCGAGATCCGTCAAGGGTGTGTCCTGCTCGTGGCCGACCGCGGAGACGATCGGCACCCGGCAGCCGGCCACCGCTCGCACGAGGCGCTCGTCACTGAACGGCAGCAGGTCCTCGAAGCTCCCGCCGCCGCGCGCCAGGACGATCACGTCCAGGTCGTCGATCTCGCACAGCCCTCCGATCGCCTCGACGATCGCCGGCGCGGCGCGGGGGCCCTGCACGTACGTCTCGGCCACGACGACGCGCGCCGGCGGAAAGCGGGTGGTCAGCGCCGTCAGGACGTCGCGCTTGGCCGCCGCGTCGTTCCCCGTGACCAGTCCGATCCGGCGCGGGAAGCGCGGCAGCGGTCGTCGCCGCTCGAAGAGACCCTCCGCGGCCAGCTTCCGCTTCAGCCGCTCGAGCGCCGCCAGATGGTCGCCGAGCCCGAAGCGCTCGATCGACAGCGCGCGAAAACGAAAGTCGCCGCGCACCTCGAACAGCTCGGGTCGCCCGTAGGCATGCACGCGCTCTCCGTCCACGAGGTCGAGCCGCAGCGCGTCGAACTGGCTGCGCGGCATCGAGACACGCAGGCAGGAGCCGTCGGCCGGATCCTTGAGGGTGAAGAAGACGCTGGCCCAGCGGTCCTGCCGGCGCAGTTCGGTCACCTCTCCCTCGACCCACACGGTCGGGAGGCGCGAGAGCCAGTCGGCGACGCCGCGGTTGAACGCCGAGACCGAATAGACCTTCCGGTCGCCGTACTGGGCCGCCTCGACCTTGCTCACAGCGCCCAGGATGCCAGCAGGGGCTTAGCCCGGCCAGGCGCCGATTTCGGCCACGGCCCGGAGTGAGGGTCGGCTAGAGCAGGATCTCGGCCGCGACTGTCGCGTCGCAGCCCTGGCGAAGGAGCTCGACGGCCCGGTGGAGATCCGCGTCGCTCTGCGCCAGGCGCTCTGCGAGGTGGACGGGATAGCCCGCCTCCATGAGCTGGTGAAGACGCCAGCTGGCGACCTTGTCCCGGTCGCTCTGGTTGTACTCGACGATCTCGGTCATCTCTACGCCTTCGATCGGCTCTGATTCGTCTTTTCGTAGACGAACCCTTCCCACCGAAGTTGGCGTCAAACCGGCTACCGGCGAACCGGCTGGCTCGTCTCGGTCCGGCGGGAGAGCTCCTGCAGACGGTTCTCGAGGACGGATCGCTCCGCCTCCGCTTCTGCCGCGAGCGTCCGCAGGCGGTCGCGCACCTCGAGCTCCAGCTGGCTGAGGCGCTGCTGGAGCGAGGCGATGAACTCGTCGCGCTGGCGCTCGAGGCCCGCGGTGACGTGGAGCAGCCGCTTTTCTACGCGCTGCGTGCCGGTGTCCGCGACCTGCCCGACCCGCTCGGCCAGGACGGTTTCGGCCTCTCGCGCGAACATCATCACGGCGCGATCGAGCTCGCGGGCGAGGCGGCGGGCGGCGTCCTCGCGCGCGGATTTCACCGCCGAGTCGAACTGGAGCGCTGCGGCCTCGGCGAAGCGGCCCGCCGCTTGCTTCGTGGTCCGTTCGAGTGCCTCCACCTGCCGCCGCTCGATGTCGACGAAGCGGGCCTGGATGCGGCGGACGACGTCGGCCTCCTCGCGTTCGACGCGCTCGGCGAGCTGCCGCTCTCGCGTCTTCATGCGCTGGCTCATCTCCTCGAGCGCCCGCCGCCGCTCGGCGCCGTGCACGTCCAGCTCGGCGCGGAGCTCCTGCGCGGCCAGCTCGGATGCACGCTGCAGCTCCTCGCGGAGCGTCTGGACGGCCGTGACCTGGAGCTGTCCCGCCTCGTCGATCTTCTCGCGGTCGTCCTGGAGCCTGCTCTCAGCCTGGCCGATGAGGACCTTCTGGCGCTCGGCGAGCTTCTTCAGTTCTGCGGCAAGCGCCTGGTGCGTCCGGTCGAGGTCTGCGCTCCAGTTCGCGTAACGCTGCTCCATCCGCTTCTGCGCCTCCGCGAGCTTCATGCTCAGCTCGGAGCCGGCACTTCGCTCGCGCTCGAGGATGTCCCGGCGCCGCTCCTCGGCGATCTTCCGCTCCTCCTCCTCCAGCCGGGAGAGCGAGTCCGCGCGCTCGCGCGCGAGCAGGCGCTGGATCTCCGCGGTGCTGGCGGCGGTCTCCTCGCGGATGACCCGCGTCAGCTCGTTTCGCGCGCGGTCGAGCTCGGCCTCGACGTCCGTGAACCGTCTGTGCCTGTTTCCGTCGGCCGGAAAGGAATCCCATCGGCTCACCATCGTAGGGCGAGCAGCGCAGCAGCGAGGGCGACCATGGCGACACTCAGCGCTCTCAGCGCCCTTTCCGGCCCCACGATCGTGCTCGGCGGCTCGTCGCTCCGCCCTCGTCGCACCGCACGGACCGGGGTCGAGAGCGCGCGTTGCGCCAGGCTCGTCGCGACGGCGAACACTGCGGCCAGGAACGCCTCCCCGGTCAGCTTCTCGGCGACGACGAAGTAGCCGGTCAGCAGCGGGAAGGCGCCCCAGGCGAGGGCGAACCACAGGTCGCTGTGGAAGCGGCCGCCGAAGAGCTCGAGGTTGTAGGCAAAGGCGAGGAACGCGCCGACGGCGATGAACGGCAGCAGCCAGGGCGTCCAGGCGACGGCGGCGCCGATGCCGATGGCGACGGCGCCGGCGATCGAACCGAGAGCGAGCGTCCAGAGCACCGCCGCCGGGATCCGGGTCCCGAGCGGCCGGCCCTGGAGCTCGTCGAGCGCGTGGGCGCCGACACCCAAGGCAAGGGCGAATGCGGCGAGCGCGGCGAGCAGGCGGTCGGTGTGGAGCTCCGGGGCTAGTGCCGCCCCGATTGCGACGTAGCTCAAGTGCCAGGCGGTGTACGGGAGGTGGAGGATCGTGACGTAGTCGCGCCAGCCTCCCGTTCCGAGAGCGTAGAAGGCCGGCCGGCTCACTCCTTGCGGCCCCACATCACGAGGCCGCCGCCGAGGCTCAGCCGCTTCGACTGGACGCTCCCGATTCCGGCCTGGCGCCAGAGCGCCGGCAAATCGTGGCCGGCGTGGAACCGGCGGATGCTCGGCCCGAGAAAGGAGCCGACCTCGCGCCAGCCGGGCGAGATCAGTGCCCCGGCGGTGGGCAGGCCAAAGCGCACCCACAGCTCCCACGCCGGCCGCGCCGCCCCCCGCGGCAGGCCGAACTCGAGCATCGCGATCGTCCCTTCGGTTCTGACGACCCGCGCGAGCTCCTGGAGCGTCGCGAGCGGGTCGTTCACGTAGCGGAGCAGGTAGGTGAACGTGAGCCCGTCGAACGAGGCGTCGTCGAACGGCAGCCGCTCGGCCTCGCCCTGCACGAGCTCGATGCGCTCACCCAGGCCGGCCTCCGCGATGCGGTTGCGTCCCTCCGCGAGCATCTCGGCGCTCTGGTCCAGCCCGACGACGCGGCAGCCGGTGCGACCGGCGAGCTCGATCGCCACCGCCGCCGTCCCGGTCGCAACATCCAGCACGGTGTCGGCCGGCTCGACGTCCAGTCGGGAGACGAGGAAGCTGCGCCAGCGCGGATCCTGTCCGAAGGAGAGGAGGTTCGCGTACCGGTCGTAGGTCGGCCCCAGCGGAGCGAAGAGGTCGAGGGCCTGCTCCTTCACGGAGGTCTATTTTCCCCCCGTGACTCTCGCGGAGGATCTGAACCGCATCGCGGCGGCTGCGGCCGAGCACGCCTCCGACGGTGAGGACCTCGCCGGTGTCCTCGCCGCCGAGCCGGCGCAGGGCGGCCGGGTCTACCTCTGCGCGTTCCGCTCGGGTGACGACGTGTCATGGCTCGCGCTCGACGAGCAGGGCGCGCCGGTGACGGAACGCGAGCTGGTCCGCGAGGCCGCCTCGCTCGTCGCTCTCGCCGAGCTCGCGGAGGAGAGCGCCGGCGGCGGTGAGCTGGACGAGCTTCGCTCGCGACTCGTCGCTCTTCGCCTCACCGAGCGCCCCGAGGGGATCGAGGAGGCCGAGGAGGCGGTGCTCGACCTCCAGCGGACGCTGGGCGCCGCGCCGCGCCTGGCCACCGCCAAGTACCTCGACGAGGTGGGCGTGGCCACGAAGCGGCTGGAGGACGCGCTCGGCTCGCCGGGGTCGTCGCCCTTCGCGGAGGCGATGAAGGCCTCGGCCGGCGCTGTGCAGTCGTTCACAAGTGACGTCGAGTCGAACTACAAGGAATCGCTACGGTAGGGCTATGGAAGGTGGCTTCGGCTTCCCGATGGGCGGCGACCCCGAGGACCTGATGCGGGGGCTGCGCGAGTTCGCCGAGAAGCAGGCGGAGTCCGTCGCGGAGGCGCAGCGCGAGCAGTTCGCGACGCTGACGCTCAACACGGCGGTTCAGCTCACCGCAGCCGCGCTCGGCCAGCTGCACGCCGAGGGCGGACCGGACGAGCAGGCGATCGCGCTGCGCGACGCCATGCGCGTCCTCTTCCCCGAGGCGGTGGCGCTCGTGAGCGCCGCGCGCCAGGGGTTCATGCGCGAGGGCTAGCCGGCCGCGCGAGCAGGCGTTCCGCCGAGGCCTCAGCGCGGGGGTCGCGATTGGCGCATTCTTGACACAGGTTGCCCTTGACAGACCGCGGGGTCCGACACCGATACGGGCGCCCGGGCCGTCCGACGGGCCGCGAAGCCACGTCTCTCCTAGAATTCTCGCGCCACATGGCGATCCTCGACCGCGCGATCGTTCGCACGCTGCCGGCCGTTCCGAAGCCGATCGTCCGCAAGATCTCGGAGCGCTACATCGCCGGAACTCGAGTCGAGGATGCCTGCCGCGTCGTCAAGCGGCTCAACGCCGAGCGGAAGATGGCCACGATGGACGTCCTCGGCGAGGAGATCACGACCTGGGAGGAAGCCCGGCACATCGGCTACGAGTACGAGAACGTCTTCCGGACGATCGGTGAGCAGGGTCTGGACTCGAACGTCAGCGTCAAGCTGACCGGCCTCGGGCTGAAGCTCGACCACGGGCTCTGCCGAGAGATCCTCGAGCGGCTGGTGCGGCAGGCGGCCGAGCGCCGGAACTTCGTGCGAATCGACATGGAGGACTCGAGCTGCACGGACGAGACGCTGGCGCTCTACCGCGAGTTGCGCGAGGCGGGCCTCCACAACGTCGGCATCGTCCTGCAGGCCTATCTCCGCCGGACGCTCGACGACATCGAGTCGCTCTCGGGCCTGACTCCGAACGTCCGGCTCTGCAAGGGGATCTACGTCGAGCCCGAGGAGACCGCCTACCAGGGGTTCGACGAGGTACGCGAGAACTTCGTCCGCTCGCTCGCGGCGCTGCTCGAGGGAGGCTCCTACGTCGGGATCGCGACACACGACGAGTGGCTGATCGAGGAAGGAGAGCGGCTTGTGCGAGAGCACGGGCGCTCGCCGGCCGAGTACGAGTTTCAGATGCTGCTGGGGGTCAGACCCCAGCGAGGGACGCAGCTCGTCGAACAAGGCCACCGGCTGCGGATCTACGTCCCGTACGGGGAGCAGTGGTACGCGTACTCGCTCCGCCGCCTCCAGGAGAACCCGAAGATCGCGGGCTACATCGCGTCCGACACGCTCGGCCGCTTGCTCCCGAGCCGCAACGGCCGCTGATTTAAGGATCTCGAAAGGTGCCGCAGCCTACGGTGTGGCCGTCAACGCGCACAGGAGGATCGAGATGAAGACGCTGCTCGTGCTGCTCGCCGCCGCCCTCGCGATCCCGGCATCGGGCGGTGCCGGCCCGGCGAGGACCGACATGGAGCTGAAGCTGGCGCTCAAGGTGCGGAACACGCGTTACGGCCCGATCCTCTTCGACGGCAAGGACCGCGTGCTCTACGGCTTCACGCGCGACAAGCGCGGCGGGAAGAGCACCTGCTACGGCTCCTGCGCCGCTGCCTGGCCGGTCTACTTCTCCAAGGGCAAGGTCAAGGCGATGCGCGGAGTCAAGCAGTCGCTGATCGGCACGGTGCGCCGGCGGAACGGCCGCCTCCAGGTCACGTACAACGGCTGGCCGCTCTACTACTACGCACACGAGGGGCCGCGGGAAGTGAAGTGTCAGAACGTGAACGAGTTCGGCGGCCTCTGGCTCGTCGTGAAGCCGAACGGACGGCTCGTTCGCTAAAGAACTCGTTCCAAAATGAGCGCTGTGCCGCCAGGCCGCGCTGGGCGGCGCCAGGCGTCGTCCTCAACCGCGCCCATATCGACTTGATATGGACGCGGTCTGCGTCCGGGCCTGGCATCCACCCATCGCACCCTGGCGACGAGCCACATTCTGAAACGAGTTCTAAAGGCCTCTCGCCGAGAGGCTAGGGAGGAGGCGGTGCACCGGGCGGCGGGCCTGCGACGTCCTCTTCCTCGTGCACGACGCGGCGGCGGGTGTCGTACGGATCGGCGGCGGGCGCAGCCGCGCGGCCGTCGTCGACGTACGTGCGGCGCGAGGTGAAAGCCCCAGGGCCCCACCAGGAGCGCCACATCATCAGGCTGAGCAGGAAGGCGACGAAGCCCACGATCATCAGGATCACGCCGACGGCGTCCTTGTTGAAATCGGTGCTTTCAGCGTTGACGCCCCAGATGAGGATCGCGCCGACGGCAACCAGGATCAGGCTGACGACCATGCCCATGGCGACTCCCTACCCGCCCGCGCGCTGACGTAACCCCTCCATTTCGCCCGAGGCGTTGTACGGTTGCGAGTCCTGTGGAGCCGTTTCTCGACCCGAACGACCGTTTTCGGCAGCGACGAGCGCAGTCGAGGCGACGGCGACGGCTTCGCCGGACGGTCGGAGCGATCGCCCTGCTGCTCGCTGCCGCCGCAGTTGCGGTCGGCGCTGGAGCCCTGCCGGACCGCCAGGACGGCGTTGGGGCTGCCAAGCCCGTGGCCGCGAAGAAGAAGGCCGCCGCGCCGAAGCGAACCGGCCCGCCGGTGCCGAAGGAGATCCGCGGCGTCCACGTGACGATGGCGCTCGCCTCCCTCGACGGCAAGCTCGCGGAGTACACGCGGATCCCCGGCATCAACACGATCCAGCTCGACATCAAGGACGAGAACGGCGAGGTCGCGTTCCACCGGATGGCTCCGCAACTCGCCCGGCGCGTCGGCGCAGCGATGCGCTACTACGACCCCGCCAAGACCGCCAAGCAGGTGCATGCCGAAGGGCTCTTCCTGATCGGCCGCGTCGTCTGCTTCGAGGATCCCATCCTCGCAAGGGCGAGGCCGGATCTCGCGATTCGCACGCCCGGCGGCGGCGTCTGGCAGAACCACGCCGGCCTCGGCTGGACGAACCCGTACGACAAGCGGGTCTGGGACTACAACCTCCGGATCGCGCAAGCCGCCGCCAGGGCCGGCTTCGACGAGATCCAGTTCGACTACGTCCGGTTCCCGAGCGACGGCAACATCGAGGCCGCGGTCTTCCCGGGTAAGCGGAACGAGGCCATGAGCGTGACGATCACGCGCTTCGTCCACTACGCGGCGAAGCGTCTGAAGCCGATGGGCGTCCGTGTCTCCGTCGATGTGTTCGGTCTCTCGGCGACACGGAATCTCGGCATCGGGCAGTCGCCCCGCCGGCTCGCGAAGATCGTCGACGCGATCTACCCGATGGTCTATCCGTCCCACTACGGCCCGGGTGAGTACGGGCTCGACAGTCCGGTCGCGGCGCCCCGCCGGACCGTGGGCAGATCGCTGAGGGACTTCCGCCGCCAGATGAGGCGCGGCAAGGCGCAGCTCGTCCCCTGGCTGGAAGACTTCAGCTTCAACGGGACGACCACGCTGACACACGTTCAGGAGCAGATTCGCGCCGCTCGGCGCTGGAAGTCCGGTGGGTTCCTCCTCTGGAACCCGTCCGGTGTCTACACGGAAGGAGCGCTGACCTCTCGGTGAGTCACGAAGCCAAGTTGAACGAGCTCAGGGAGCGCGTCGGGACGATTCTCGACCTCAAGCGCGCGAGTGCGCTCCTCGGCTGGGACCAGCAGACGATGATGCCGCCGGCCGGCAACGATGCCCGCGCCGACCAGCTCGCGACGATCGACCGGTTCTCGCACGAGCTGTTCGTCTCGGACGAGACCGGCAAGCTCCTCGACGAGCTCGCGGAGCACGAGTCGGCGCTCGATCCGGAGTCGATCGACGCGGCGCTGATCCGCGTCACCCGGCGCGACTACGAGAAGGCGCGGCGCGTCCCGCCCGAGCTCCAGGCGGAGATCACGAAGGCGGAGGTGCTCGGCGTCATGGCGTGGGCCGAGGCCCGCCGCAACTCGGACTTCGAGGCCTTCCTTCCGTACCTCGAGAAGAACGTGGAGCTGAAGCGCCGCTACGTCGACTGCTTCAAGGACACCGGCAGGTCGGACTACGACATCCTCCTCGACGACTATCAGGAGGGCGCCCGCAGCGAGGAGATCACGGCGATCTTCGAGCGGATCAAGGACGTCGTCATCCCGCTCATCCGCGAGGTCAAGGCGGCCGAGCCGGTGCCCTCCGACTTTGCGCACGGCCACTTCCCGGTCGAGAAGCAGGAGCTGATCGGGCGGGAGATCCTCGAGGGTCTCGGGTACTCGTCCGAGTCCTGGCGGCTCGACCCGACCGTCCATCCGTTCGCGACGTCGATCTCGGTCGACGACATCCGCCTGACGACGCGCTACTCGGAGGCCGACGCGGAGTCGATCTTCCACACGGCGCACGAGTTCGGGCACGGGATCTACGAGAACGGCATCGACCGCGCGCTCGAGCGGACGCCGCTCGTCGAGCTGAACTCGATGGTGCTCCACGAGTCGCAGAGCCGGCTCTGGGAGAACCTCGTCTGCCGGTCGCGCCCGTTCTGGCGCTACTTCTTCCCGAAGATCCAGGAGGTCTTCCCGGAGCAGCTGAACGGCGTTTCGGACGAGATGTACTGGCGCTACGTCAACCGCGTGGAGCCCGGGCTCATCCGCGTCGAGGCCGACGAGGTCACGTACGGGATGCACATCATCCTGCGGTACGAGCTCGAGCAGGAGATCATCGCCGGGCGGCTGGAGCTGCGCGACCTGCCGGGCGTCTGGAACGAGAAGATGCAGGAGTACCTCGGGCTCGACCCGCCTGACGACGCGCGGGGCGTCCTCCAGGACGTCCACTGGTCGGGCGGCTCGTTCGGCTACTTCCCGACGTATCTCCTCGGGACGATCGCTTCTGTGCAGATCTGGGAGAAGGTGCGCGGCGAGCTGCCGGATCTCGACTCGCAGATGGAGGCTGGCGAGTTCGCCCCGCTCCGCGACTGGCTCCGCGAGCACATGTACCGCTGGGGCCGGCGCTTCACGCCGGACGAGATGCTGGAGCGGATCGTGGGCGGCCCGCTCGACGTCGAGCCCTACCTGGCGTACCTGCAGTCGAAGGTGGAGGCGATCTACGGAGTGCGCGCGTAGGCCCCGTTCGGCGCCGGCTCGACCAGCCACGCCTCCTGAGGAGAAACCGTGACGATCTCGGCGCCTTCTGCCCTTGACACGTTTCGGGGTCCGACACCAACGGAGTGCGGTGACCGGTGAGCCTGCTCGCACAGCACGTCGAACGGTTCAACGAAGGCGTTCGTACCGGCGACTTCGGGCCGATGGTTGCGGCCTTTTCCGAGGAGGCGGAGCTTGTCTTCGAGGGGATCCCCGTGGGGCCGTTCGCCGGCCGGGAGGCGATCGCGGCCGCCTACGCGCAGCAGCCTCCCGACGACGAGATCGTGCTCCTCGCCGAGGACGGGACGTACGCCTGGGCAAAGGAGCCGGCGGTGCCCGCGGGGCAACTGTTCCTGACCGAACGAGACGGCGAAATCGCCAGGCTCGTGATCCGCTACGACCGCTAGCCGGTTCCAGGCGCAGGCTGACGCCAAGCCGCGTCATGCTGATTCTGGCCGTTGGTCGGCGAGGGACTGTCCCTCGCCAGCCCAGGTGTTACGGAGTTGGCACGAAGGACACGGCTGCGCCTGTCAGGCGAGCAGCGAGAAGCCGCCGTCGACGATCAGCGTCTGGCCGCGCACCATGTCGGCCTCAGGTGAGGCCAGGAACACCACGGCGCCGGCGATGTCGTCCGGCGTGACCATCCGGCCGGCGGGCGTTCGCTCCTGGGCGGCCCGGATCATGTCCTCCTTGTTCGGAAAGTGCTCGAGCGCGCCCGTTTCGACGACGCCGCCGGAGACCGCGTTGACGCGAATCCCGCGCGGCGCCAGCTCGACCGCGAGATACCGCACCAGAGACTCCAGCGCGGCCTTCGAGGTTCCGACGAGCACGTAGTTCTCCATCACGCGCGTCGAGCCGAGGCTGGAGATCCCGATGATCGACGACCCCTTCGGCATCGTCGGCGCGGCGACGCGCGCCAGCGAGAGCAGCGCCCTCGCGTTGGCGCCGAGCGTCCAGTCCCAATGCTTGTCCTCGGTCTCCAGCGCCGGCCGGATCACGCCCGTGGCCGCGTTGTGGACGACGACGTTCCAGGGCCCGTGGCTCTCGACCTCCGCCAGAACACGCTCGGAGGTGACGTTGCCACGGATCGAGCAGCGGCTCGGCGCCGAGGCCGCGGAGGTCGTCGGCCGTCTGCTCGGCGGCCGTGTCGTTCCGCATGTAGCCGATCGCCACCTTCGCCGCGCCAAGCCCGGCAAAGCGCTCCGCGATCGCCTTCCCGATTCCCCGCGAGCCGCCGGTGACCAGCACCGAGGCTCCGTCGAACCGCGTCATCCCTGCCGCGGAAGTGGGCTGTCGGCGGGCGCCGAGCTCGGAACCTGCTCCCAGCCGATGCGCGTACGCGGCTCGGGAGGGCCGTCCTCTGCCTTTGAGGAGGCATAGCCGAGCCGGTCGAGCAGCTCGATCTGCTCCTCGCCGTACCTGCGGACCGCGTGATCCTCGGGCAGGCCTTCGATCAGCTCACGGACGCGCGCACGGATCTGGTACGCGAAGTGCGGCGTCGCCGGCCCGACGAGCGCGTCGATGTCCTCCCTGGTCGGACCCACTGAGCCGGAGCGTACCGTCGTTCAGGCCGCGTAGAAGCGCTTCGATGCCTCGGGCAGGAAGAGCAACGCGACGACGCCGGCGCCGAGCGCGGCCACGACCAGCGAGCCGATAATCGCCGAGGAGGGGCCGGTGAAGACGTAGATGACACCCGCAACGGCGCCAATCGCGGCGAGGAACCCGATCAACGCGCGTCCGGCACGACTTCCTCGCCAGGCCAGATATGTCGCTGCAAGGACGAGAATCCCGAGGATCGTCGCCCCGACGCCGACCGCGTCGTCAAGGGCATCCCAGATGAACAAGCCCAGCAGCCCCATGAGCAACAGCGTCGCGGCGAGCGCGTACGAGGCGCCGAGCGCCAGAAAAACCGGAGCGGGAGGAGCCGCGTCGTCGACCGTCTGCACGTCGCTCACCGGCCAACCTTACGGCGAGTGCACAGCGAACGCCACGAGGATGCGACCTACCGCCCCTGGCGCGTGTAGTCGTGGACGACGATCGAGCCGTACCGCCGCTGGTCGGTCAGGTCGAACACGCGCTTGTCCTCGGCGTCGTCCGGGAAGATCCGCTTTCCCGAGCCGAGGATGACCGGGAAGATCATCAGCCGCAGCACGTCGACGAGGTCACGCTCGAGCAGGCCGTGGACGAGCGCGTTGCTCCCATGGACCAGGATGTCCCCCTCGATCTCGTCCTTGAGGCGCCCGACGTCGTCGAGGCTCCGCAGGATCGTCGTGTTCTGCCAGGTCGCCTCCTCGAGCGTCGTCGAGACCACGTACTTCGGCATCGAGTTGAACCGCTTGGCGAACTCGGCCGTCGCCTGGTCGTCGGACTCTTCGCGCTCGGGCCACGCCGCCTCGAAGCCCTCGTAGGTGACGCGGCCGAGCAACATCACCTCGGCGTCGTCCGTCTCCTTGGTCTTGACCTCGTACTGGCCCTCGTCCGGGAACTCGAACGTCCACGCGGTGTGCTTGTAGCCCTCCTCGCCGCCCGGCGCCTCCATGACGCCGTCCATCGAGACGAACTCCGTGACGATCAGCCTTCCCATCGCTCTACCTCCTCGTGTTGGTTATCCGTACTGACGCGCTGGAGCCGCAGAACTCATCGGTAGGGTCGCGACGGTGCGGAGGATCAGCGCGGCCGAGGGGATGCTGCTCGCGACCGTCACGATCTGGGCATTCAACTTCACGGTCACGCGCTATGCGGTGACGCACGGGTTCCAGCCGCTCGCGTACTCCGCACTCCGCTTCAGTGCGGCCGCGCTCATCGTCTCGGGCATCACGTACGGCTTGGAAGGCTCGCTGCGGTTCAAGCGCCGTCACGCGCTCTTCCTCGCCGGCGCGGCCATCATCGGCATCTACCTCAACTCGATCGGCTTCATGTACGCGATCGAGCTCACGAATGCGTCGACCGTGGCGCTGATCTTCGGGACCCTGCCGATCGTGACCGCGATCGTCGCCTATGCCTTCGGCGTCGAGCGGCTGCATCGGCGGTTCTGGATCGCCGCGGCGATCTCGTTCTTCGGCGTCGCGCTCGTGGCGGCGGGATCGGCCAACGGCGTTTCGGGGAACCTGGTCGGAAACCTGCTGGCTTTCCTCGCGGCGGCGACCTGGGGGTTCTACTCGGTCGCGATCGTGCCGCTGCTCCGCCGCTACTCGGTCTGGCGGATCAGCGCGGGCGCGCTCGCGTTCGGCGCCGTCCCACTCGTGATCACCGGGATTCCGCAGCTGCTCGACCAGGACTGGGATCTCGAGCCGCTCGTGTGGGCCGCATTCGCGTTTGCGGTGCTCGGCCCGCTCGTCCTCACGAACTTCCTCTGGTTCACGGCGATCGAGCGGGTCGGGCCGTCGCGCGCGACGCTCGTGACGAACCTCCAACCGTTCCTCGCCGCGCTCTTCGCCGTCGTGCTGCTGTCGGAGGAGCTGACCTGGCTGCAGGTCGCCGGGGGCGTGACGATCGCCATCGCGCTCGTTCTCGCCCGCCGGCGACCTGCAGCGGAATCGCCCTAGACTGCCGCGAGCTCCCGGACCTGCGTGAGGCGCAGGTGGTTTCCGGACGGGTCGCGGAAGGACGAGTCGATGCCGTACGGGCGCTCCTCCGGCTCGTCGACCATCTCGACTCCGCGACTCTTCAGCTCGTCCACGGCCGCGTAGCAGTCGTCCGTCGTGAGGAAGATCGTCCCGGCAAAGCCCTTCGCCATCAGGTTCCGAACCTCTTCGGCGCTCTGCGCGTCCATCACCGGCTCTTCCTGAATCGCCATCAGGACGATCGCGACGTCCGGCTGGTTGGGCGGTGAGACCGTGAGCCAGCGGAAGTCCTCCAGCGTGACGTCGGAGCGAACTTCCATCCCGAGCTTCTTCGTGTAGAAGTCAAGCGCCTCGTCCTGGTCGTGCACCCACAGCTGGGCGCTTCCGATTCTGATCATGTCTCCTCCTTTGGTGTGGAGGCTCAGACGCTAGAGCCGAGCCGCGACCTTGTCTTCTCGAAAGGTGCGGCGTTGCGGCCGCCCGTAGGCGCGGAGCACGCAGGCGGGGACCAGCGCGTAGTCGGAGGCCGGCGGGAATTTCGCGCGGTAGGCGGTCGGCGAGACGCCGTACGTGCGCGTGAAGCTGCTCGTGAACGAGCCGACGCTCTGCAAGCCGACGGCGAAGCAGATCTCGACCACGGAGCGGTCGGTGTTGCGGAGCAGGGCGGCGGCGCGCTCGAGGCGGCGAGTGAGGAGGTATGCGTGCGGCGACTCGCCGAACGCCCGGCGGAACTCACGGCTGAAATGAAAGCGTGAGAGGCGGGCGGCGCGCGCGAGATCGTCCACGCGCAGCGCCTCGAAGTAGCGCGCGTCGGCAAGGTCCTTCGCGCGCAAGAGGTGGCGGGCCGGGGGTACGAACGCCATCCCGCCCAGTATTGCGCCCGGACATAGACCTGGGGAGAACCGGCGTTAAGATCCGGTGTATGACGGACTTCATGCCGCTCCAGGGCTGGGACCACGTCGAGCTGTGGGTCGGCAACGCCAAGCAGGCGGCGTACTTCTACGAGCAGGCGTTCGGGTTCACGCACACCGCGTACGCGGGACCGGAGACCGGCGTCCGCGACCGCGCGTCGTACGTGCTCGAGCAGGGCGAAGTCCGATTCGTGTTGACGAGCGGCCTCCGCGGGCAGAACGAGGTGACGGAGTTCGCCTGCCGCCACGGGGACGGCGCCAAGGACATCGCGCTCCAGGTTCCGAGCGCGGACGAGGCGTACCGCCAGGCCATTCAGCGGGGCGCACGCGGGATCTCGGAGCCGCGCTGGGTCGAGGACGAGTTCGGCCGCGTCGAGCTGTCCTCGATCGGCACCTACGGCGAGGTCATCCACACGTTCGTGAACCGCGAGGACTACGCGGGGCCGTACCTCCCGGGCTACCGCTCCACCCTCGAGAACGGCCAGCCCTCGAGCGACGTCGGGCTGATCGCGTTCGACCACGTCGTCGGCAACGTCGAGCTCGGCCGGATGAACCACTGGGTCGAGTTCTACGAGCGGGTCTTCGGGATGACGAACATCGTCCACTTCGGCGACGACCAGATCCAGACCGAGTACTCGGCGCTGATGTCGAAGGTCATGTCGGACGGGAGCGGGAAGATCAAGTTCCCGATCAACGAGCCGGCCGAGGGGAAGCGGAAGAGCCAGATCGAGGAGTACCTCGAATTCAACGGCGGCCCAGGCGTCCAGCACATCGCGATGCAGAGCGAGGACATCGTCCGCACCGTCGAGACGATGAAGGAGCGCGGCGTGATCTTCCTGGACACGCCCGAGGCGTACTACGAAGAGGTCGAGGGCCGCGTGGGGGAGATCTCCGAGGACTACGACGACCTGAAGCGGCTGCGGATCCTCGCCGATCGCGACGAGGACGGCTACCTGCTCCAGATCTTCACGAAGACGGCCCAGGACCGGCCGACGGTGTTCTTCGAGGTGATCGAGCGCCACGGCGCGACGACCTTCGGCGAGGGCAACTTCAAGGCGCTCTTCGAGAGCATCGAGCGCGAGCAAGCGCTCCGCGGGAATCTCTAGATCTCCACTGAGGGCGGGCAACCGCCACGCTCTAAGGCGATAACGCCCTCGCCAGGCCGCTTGGGGTCAGACCCCGGGCCTTCCTCCCAGAAGCCAAGCGTCTTCCGCCGGCCGCTTGGGGTCAGACCCCATGAGTCGCACGCTGCTGGGCGACGAGAACGGGATCCAGCGGACGTTCACTCCGAGCTAGACGGGGGGTCGCTGACGGGGTCGCTGGGCAGCGGCTCCGTCAGCGGCTCGATCCAGTCCGCTGTGGCAAAGGGGGTCAACTCGACCTCCGTGAGGTCGACCTCCCGGTCGATGAGACGCGCCGGCTCGCGGCCGTTCAGCGACGCCATCACGTCCGCCTTGACCTCGAGCTCCGGCAGGCCGAAGTCCTCGCGCGCGGTGTCCTCGATGTGCTTCGCCAGCTGGACGATCATGTCCGGCCGCGCGGCCATCTCGTCGTACTGCCAGTCCGTCACGTAGTTGAACGGATCGACCTCGCCCGACTCGCCGGTCGCCGGATCCGTCGCGAAGAAGCGGGCCTCGGACTCCTTGTCGCGCAGCTTCATGTGCCACGCGAAGCGATGCCCCTCCTCCGTCCAGCTGACATTGCCCGGGTAGAGCAGGTGGCGTAAAGGCATGAACAGCTGCAGCGCGAGGTAGACGCTGAGGACGCTGACGAGCGCCGTCCGCGCCCGCCCGAGGTGCCAGCCGCTCGGCGGGGCTCCGACCTTCGTGATCAGCGGCGGCCGAGGCATCCTGAAGCGCCGCTCGCGGACCCGCGTGATCAGGCGGCGCGGCCAGTCCGGCGGGAAGAACAGCAGCGCGGTCCCGAGCGCGAGCCATGGAAAGATCCCGATCGTGAACAGCTTCGAATTCATGAAGTGGAAGCTGAACGCGGCGAGGAAGGCAAACGGCCTCGTGAACGGGATGAGCAGGAACGGGACGACGAGGAGGTCGAGGAAGAGCCCGCTGTAGCTCATGAGGAAGCCCATCCAGCGCTCGTCGAAGAACTGCCCCACGATCGGGAAGTCCGGCCGCTCGGCGATCCACATCGAGAGCGGCTGGCCGCGCAGCCAGTCGCCGTTCCACTTCGCGACCGAGGCGAAGATGAACACGACGCCGATCTGCGCGCGGAGCAGCCAGAGCGACCACGTCGGGACGGTGTTCGACCACTTCTGTCCCACGAGAAGCCGGTCGAGCGACCAGACGCGGTGCGCGGGCACGATCGCCATCAGCAGGGCGAGCAGCGAGATCAAGTAGAAGTGGTTCAGGTACCGCGCCTGTTCGAGCAGGAAGACGTACGTGAAAGCGACGAAGAAGAGCGGCGCGGCGATCCGGTAGCAAAACCCGAGCGCGATGCACGCGGCCAGGATCCCGAGCACGGTGAAGTGCAGCCGCATGCCGGTCTCGCCCCACGGCTCCACCCAGCCGAAGCCGTCGTACTTGAAGTGGAAGGTCGGCTCGACGAAGTAGCGCTCGATCCAGCCGTGGGAGAAGTAGCGCCAGACCTCCCAGAGCATGATCGCGCCGAACAGCATCCGGAACACCGCGATGGACGCGCCGTCGATTGGCCGGAACAGCCGGTATGTGATGCTGCGTAGCGTCTGACGCATCGTCCGGTTCCGTAGATTGCCACCACGATGGGCGGCGCACCAGCCTGGAGCCTCCTGGACGCCGTGCAGGCGCCGGCACGGCAGTCGGCCTCGCTCGAGGCGACAGGCCACCGGCCCTGGCCTCTGCCCGAGAGCGCGTGGGTCATGGGCCAGACCTGGGAGGAGCTGCTGTTCGCACACTGGCGGGCGCCGGCGAATGCGCTGCGGTCGCAGCTTCCCGACGGGCTCGAGCTGGATCTCTTCGAGGGCGAGGCGTGGATCGGCGTCACGCCGTTCCGAATCAGCGGGCTGAGGGCGCGCGGCCTGCCGCCGCTGCCGCTGATCTCGTCGTTCCTCGAGGTCAACACACGGACGTACGTCACGGCCGGCGGCAAGCCGGGGATCTGGTTCTTCAGCCTCGATGCCTCCAGCCAGCTGGCGGTCGAGGCGGCCCGCCGCGCCTACAAGCTCCCGTACTTCCGCGCGGCCATGCGCGCCGAGTGGCGCGACGGGCGTCTGGAGTACGAGAGCCGCCGGCGGGATCGGCGCGGCGCGCCGGCCGCGTTCCGTACCGGCTACCGGCCGATCGGTGACGTGCTCGAGCCGGGCCCGGCAAGTAACAACTTGTTACTTGGAGCGCGCTCGCTTGCGCGCTTCCTGACCGAGCGCTATTGCCTCTACACCGAGGACGGCGGTCGACTGAAGCGGGCCGAGATCCACCACGCGCCATGGCCGCTCCAGCCTGCCGAGGCCGATATCGAGGCGAACACGATGCCGCCATCCGGAATCGAGCTTCTCGACGAGGATCCGCTGCTGCACTACTCGGCGCGCCAGGACGTCGTGATCTGGCCTCTTCAAGATGCCTGACGCCGTCGTCGTCGGGTCCGGCCCGAACGGCCTGGCAGCCGCGATCACGCTGGCACGCGCCGGCAACTCCGTCCTGGTCGTCGAGCGGGCGGACACCGTCGGGGGTGGAACGCGGTCAGCAGAGCTGACGGGGCCTGGGTTCGTGCACGACGTCTGCTCCGCGATCCATCCACTTGCCGCCGGGTCGCCGTTCTTCTCGGAGCTGCCGCTCGCCGAGCACGGGCTGGTGCTCGTCCATCCGGACGCGCTGATGGCGCACCCGCTGGACGACGGGACGGCGGTCATGCTGGAGCGGTCCGTGGAGGCGACGGCGGCCGGGCTCGGGGCCGACGAGACGGTCTACCGAAAGCTCTTCGAGCCCCTCGTCCGCGACCAGGACTGGCTCGTGCCGTTCCTGCTCGGCCCCCGGCCGCTTCCGCGCCATCCGCTCGGCGCCGCCCGGTTCGGGCTCCTGGCGTTCCGCTCGGCGGTCGGCTTGGCAGGGCGGTTCGAGGGCGAACGGGCGAAGGCGCTCTTCGCGGGGCTCGCCGCGCATTCGATCCAGCCCTTGACCCGGAGCGTGACCGCCTCGTTCGGGCTCGTCCTCGGCCTGCTCGGCCACGCCTACGGCTGGCCGATGTCCCGGGGCGGCTCGCAGGCGATCGCGGACGCCCTCGTCTCGTATCTCCGGTCGCTCGGCGGCGAGGTCGAGACGGGTCGCTCTGTGACCTCGGTGGACGAGCTTCCGAGGTCGGCCGCGACGTTGCTCGACCTGACGCCGCGCGGGGTCGTCGACGTGGCGGGACACCGCCTACCCGACCGCTACGTGCGGGCCCTGCGCCGGTACCGGTACGGGCCGGGCGTGTTCAAGGCCGACTGGGCGCTCGACGGCCCGGTGCCGTGGACGGCCGAGGAGTGCGCACGGGCGGGAAGCGTCCATATCGGCGGATCCGCGGCCGAGATCGTCGAGTCCGAGGAGGCCGTCTGGCGCGGTGAAGCGCCCGAGCGGCCGTACATGATCGTCGCCCAGCAGAGCCTCTTCGACGACACCCGCGCGCCGAGCGGCAAGCACACGCTCTGGGCCTACTGCCACGTCCCGAACGGGTCGACCATGGACATGACCGAGCGGATGGAGGCGCAGATCGAGCGCTTCGCGCCCGGCTTCCGCGACCGGATCCTCGCGCGCCACGTGATGAGCCCGGCCGACGTCGAGGCGCGCAACCCGAACTACGTCGGCGGCGACATCAACGGCGGCGTCCAGGATCTCCGCCAGCTCTATACGCGGCCGGCAGTGCGCCTGAACCCGTACTCGACGCCGTCAGACGGCCTGTACATCTGCTCCTCGGCGACGCCGCCGGGCGGAGGTGTCCACGGCATGTGCGGGCTGCACGCCGCCCGGTCCGCGCTCCGGAGCCTGCGATGACGCCGCAGCGCCGGACCGCACTCGTCTCGATCGGAGCGGCGCTCGTCCTGATCGCGCTCAAGCTCGGCGCCGGGCTCGCGAGCGGCAGCCTCGGGCTCGTGTCGGAGGCGATCCACTCCGGAACGGATCTCGTCGCGGCGCTCCTGACGTTCTTCGCCGTCGGCGTGGCTGGGCGCCCGGCCGATCCCGGCCACCCGTACGGCCACGGCAAGGCCGAGCATCTCGCCGCGCTCGCCGAGGCGACGATCCTCGTCCTCGCGAGCCTGTTCATCTCCTACAAGGCGATCGAGCACCTGGTCGGTTCGGCCGAGCGAGAGGTCGACGCCGCCTGGTACACGTTCCTGGTGATCGGGGTCGTCATCGCCGTCGACGCGGGCCGGACGCTGGTTTCCTGGCGAGCCTCGCGGCGCTACGGGAGCGCCGCCCTCGAGGCGAACGCCTTGCATTTCGGCGGCGACTTCGCCGGGTCGGTTGCGGTGCTGATCGGCCTCGCCCTCGTGGCGGGTGGCTACGGCAAGGCCGACTCGCTCGCGGCCCTCTTCGTCGCAGGTCTTGTCCTGCTGGCCGCGGCACGGCTGATCCGCTCGAACATCGACGTGCTCATGGACACGACGCCGGACGAGGCGCAGCAGGCGGCGCGCGAGGCGATCGCGGGAGTCGATCCCCCCGTCGAGCTGCGCCGGCTGCGGCTGCGCCGCTCCGCCGGCCGCCACTTCGCGGACGTCGTCATCGGCGTTCCGCCCGGGGCGGCCGTCGGCCAGGGGCACGCGGCCGCGGATCGTGTCGAGCGGGCGGTGCAGGACGCGCTGCCGGAGAGCGACGTCGTCGTCCACGTCGAGCCGCGCACCGAAGAGGCATTGCGCGAGCGCGTCCTTGCCGCGGCGCTCGGTGTCCCCAGGGTTCGGGAGGTCCACAACCTTCGGGTCGTGACCGTGAACGGCGGCGTGGAGGTCGGGCTCCACATCAAGCTGCCGGGTGAGCTCCCGCTCTCCGAAGCGCACGAGGTCGCATCGCAGGTGGAACGGGCGATCGCGCAGGCGGTTCCCGCCGTCGTCTCCGTCCAGACGCACCTCGAGCCGCTCCGCGAGCCTGCGCCGGGAGAGCGTCTGACCGAAGCCGACGAGCGCGCGGTCGCCGGGATCATCCGCGAGCTGACGGGCGAGCCGCCGCGGGAGGTGCGCTTCATCGAGACGCAGGACGGCGTGTTGCTCTTCGTGACCGTGCGGATCGAGGGCGGCTCGCTCGCCGACGCCCACACGCGGGCCAGCGAGATCGAGGAGCGGATCCGCGCCGAGCTTCCGGAGGTCTCCGACGTCGTGGTGCACACCGAGCCGTGACATGTCCGCTCGGGACACGACGAGTGTCTGACACTCCTGACGCCTTGATGGGACCTGTCTCTTGAAGCTCTGCATGTTTTCGCCCAAGGGCGCGCACCTCCAGCGCGGCTGGCCGGGGCGGATCGAGGGCGACCGCGTGATCCAGCTGGCGGCCCAGACGCTCCAGTCCTACTTCACGGGCGGCGGCCAGGCGCGCGAGCACGCCGAGTACCCGCTCGCCGAGGTCGAGCTCCGGCCCCCGGTGCTCCACCCGCCGTCGGTGCGGGACTTCTACGCGTTCGAGCAGCACGTGAAGACGGCGCGGGCGAAGCGCGGCCTCGACGTGCCGGAGGAGTGGTACCGGATCCCCGTCTTCTACTTCTCAAACCCGGCGGTGATCCACGGCCCGGAGGACGAGATTCCCTACCCCGCGGGCACGAGCGAGCTGGACTACGAGCTCGAGGTCGCCGCTGTGATCGGCGCGGAAGGGCAGGTCGGCGGCTTCACGATCATGAACGACTGGTCCGCCCGCGACCTCCAGCGGCAGGAGATGAAGGTCGGGCTCGGGCCTGCGAAGGGCAAGGACTTCGCGACGAGCCTCGGCCCGGTCGTCGTCACGCCGGACGAGTTCGACGGCTCGTCGGCGGCGATGGTCGCCCGGGTCAACGGCGAGGAGCGCTCACGCGGGAACCTCGCCGACCTCTACCACCCGTGGGATCGAATCGTCGAGCAGGCGGCCAGGAACACGGAGCTCTACCCCGGCGACATCCTCGGCTCGGGGACGGTCGGCACGGGCTGCATCCTGGAGCACGGCGACGAACGGTGGCTCCAGCCGGGCGACGAGGTGGAGCTCGAGGTGGAGGGGATCGGCAGTGCTGCGAAACCGCATTCGCGTCGTCCTAGAGGTCTTTCCGCGCAAACGCGGCCATTGCCGCTGCGAGCGCGGCCGCGAGGTAGGCGAGGACCCAGAGCGGTAGGTTCGGCCCGCCGGCCTCGGAGCCGCCGAACGGGCCGAGCTGGATCGCCAGCCCCGTGAGGCCGCGACTCTCGGAGGTGATGCGGTAGAGGGCGTCCTGGTAGAGCGCCTCGAAGGGCAGCGCCCACGAAGTCCGCTCGGCGACGTTCTGGAGCGACTCCGAGTCCAGCGCCTCTCCGATCTGGCCGAGCAGGCCCGCGACGAGGCCGGCGCCGAAGACCATGAAGATCGCGATCCCGTTCGCGGTCGCGGTCAGGAAGACCGAGCCGAGGAGCCCGAGCGCGGCGATCACCAGCACGCCGACGGCGAGCTGGAGCCCCGGCCGGAGAAACTCGTCCGGCCACCAGTCGCCGCTCGACCGGGTGATCAGCGCGCAGGCGGTGTACACGGTGAGCACGTACGGGACACAGACCGCGGCCGCTCCGAGGAAACGCCCGACGAGGAGCGCGCTGCGGCCGACGGGCCGCACGACGAGCGGCTGGAGGAGGCCCCGCTCGGCGTCGCCGCGCACCACGCCGAGGGTCAGGAACGCCGCGAGGACCGCGCCGAGGAAGAGCGTCCCGAACATCGAGAGGCCGAACAGCGTCCCGCCCGTGAGCTCGCGGTCGTCCACGGGGAGGCCGCCCTCGAGCTCCGCAACCTCCTCGAAGGCCGTGTCCGCGCCGAGCCAGTAGAGGGCGAGATAGACGGCGGTCAGGAGCAGGACGACGTGGAAGATCCGCCGGCGGAGCGCCTCCTCCAGCGCGTACACGGCGATGATCGCCACCGCCCTCATGCGGTATCACCGCCGACCGCTTCGAGGTACTCCTCCTCGAGGCTCGTCGTCAACACCCGCACGCCGTAGACCCGCCGGCCCTCGCGGACGAGCTCCTCGACGATGCGTGGAGCGTCCTCGCGGCTTGCGTGCGCGAAGAGCCGCACGCCGTCGCCGGTCTCGACCTCAACGCCGCGTGGCCGCGAGAGCTCCTCCGGCGACCCGGCCGCCACGACGCGGCCGCGCGAGAGGATCACGACCCGGTCGCACACGAGCTCGATCTCGCTCAACAGGTGCGAGTTCAGGAGGACGCCGATGCCGCGGCCGCGCAGCTCCTCCAGGAGTGCCCGGACCGTTCTTCGGCCGGCGGGGTCGAGCGCGCTCGTCGGCTCGTCCAGCAGCAGCAGCGGTGGCTCGCCCACGAGCGCCTGCGCGATCCCGAGCCGCTGTTGCATGCCCTTCGACATCGCGTCCACCCGGACCCGGCGCGCGTCGCCGAGGCCGACGAGCTCGAGGAGCCGGTACCGCTCCTGCTCGCCGCCGGAGGAGCCGGCGAGCCGCTGGTGGAGCCGGAGCACCTCGTCCGCCGAGTACCAGCCCGGGAAGCGGAAGAGCTCCGCCAGGTAGCCGAGCGAGTTGCGGGCCGTCGACGACCCGGCCGGCGCGCCGCAGATCTCGGCGCGGCCCTCCGACGGGCGGATCAGCCCGCAGGCGATCTTGACGAGCGTCGACTTCCCGGCGCCGTTCGGACCGAGCAGTCCGACGAGCTCGCCGGGCTGGACCTCGAGGCTGACGCCTGCGAGCGCCTGGACGCGGCCATAGCGCTTGGCGAGGTCTTCCGCGAGCAGCGCCGGCGCCATCGGGCGAGTCTACGAACCGACCGCGCTAACCTTCGCGCCATGCCCACGTACCAGGTCCGCGGCGACGTCCCGCGCAAGCGCCACATCCAGTTCCGCGACAACGGCAGCCTCCTGACCGAGGAGGTCATGGGGCTCGAGGGGTTCACCGGGAACGAGTCGATCCTGTACCACCTCACCTCGCCCTGCCGGATCAAAGAGCTCGGCGACTTCGAGCCGATCAAGCGCGAGGAGTGGGTGCCCGACGCGCACGCACATCGTCATTTCAAGACGATCGGGATCGAGCCCGAGGGCGACGAGATCTCCGGCCGGAAGCTGCTGATGTGGAACAACGACGTCGAGATCTCGCTCGTGCGGCCGTCCGAGTCGATGGACTACTTCTTCCGGAACGGCGAGGGCGACGAGGTCTACTTCGTCCACGAGGGGACGGGCACGCTGCACACGACCTTCGGCGACCTGCCCTACAAGGAGGGCGACTACGTCGTCATCCCGCGCGGGACGACGTACCAGTTCGAGCCGTCAGGCCCGCAGCGCTACGTGCTCTTCGAGACGCCCGGCCTGATCGAGATCCCGAAGCGCTACCGGAACCAGTACGGGCAGCTGATGGAGCACGCGCCGTTCTACCACCGGGACATCCACCCGCCGACGGAGCTCCAGACGTTCCGCGAGCGCGGCGAGTTCAGGCTCAGGATCCGCGTCCGGGACGGCTATCAGGACTACGAGATCGACTACCACCCGTTCGACGTCGTGGGCTGGGACGGCTACCTCTACCCGTGGACGTTCAACATCAACGACTTCGAGCCGATCACCGGGCGGATCCACATGCCGCCGCCCTCGCACCAGACCTTCCAGGGCCCGAATTTCGTCATCTGCTCGTTCTGCCCGCGCAAGCTGGACTTCGACCCGATGGCGATCCCGATCCCGTACCACCACTCGAATCTCCAGAGCGAGGAGATGATCTATTACGTCGACGGGAGCTTCTCGTCGCGGAAGGGGATCGAGATCGGCTCGGTCACGCTCCACCCGTCGGGGATCCCGCACGGCCCGCATCCCGGGCTGGCGGAGAAGTCGATCGGGATGGCCGAGACGCACGAGCTCGCCGTCATGTGCGACACGTTCCATCCGCTGAAGCTGACGAAGCTGGCGAAGGCGCTCGACGACGGGCAGTACGCGTACTCCTGGTACACGGAGGACGGCGTGCCGGCGTCGTACGACGCCGACCCGGCCGGCGCGACCTCGCACTTCTAGACGCGTCAGTCGGGGTGACCGAGGATGGGGTGCGGCCGGTACGGCGCCTCGAGCCGCCTCGACTCCTCCTCGGTGAGTCTCACTTCCGATGCGGCGATCGCGTCCTGAAGGTGGCCGAGCTTCGTGGCCCCGATGATCGGCGCCGTCACCGCGGGCTTGCCGAGCAGCCAGGCGAGCGCGATCTGCGCTGTCGGCAGTCCGCGAGCTTCGGCGACCTCGCGAACGACGTCCACCACGTCGAAGTCGGACTCCTCGTACATCTCCTCCGCGAAGGGATCGCTTCCAGACCTCAGTGTGGTCTCTGCGCCGTCGCGCTTCCGGCTCCCCGCGAGCAAGCCGCGGGCGAGCGGGCTCCACGGCAGGACGCCGACGCCCTCGTCGAGGCAGAGCGGAATCATCTCCCGCTCCTCTTCGCGGTAGACGAGGTTGTAGTGGTTCTGCATCGACACAAAGCTCGTCCAGCCTGCCTGGCGAGCGGTGTACTGGGCCTTCGCGAACTCCCAGGCGTACATGCTGGATGCGCCGATGTAGCGCGCCTTGCCGGCCCGGACGATGTCGTGCAGCGCCCCCATCGTCTCCTCGATCGGCGTCTCGTAGTCCCAGCGGTGGATCTGATAGAGGTCGACGTAGTCGGTGTTCAGCCGGCTGAGTGACGCGTCGATCGCGGCGGCGACGTGCTTGCGGGAGAGGCCGCGGTCGTTGGGGCCGGCACCCATCGGGAAATACACCTTGGTCGCCAGCACGTAGTCCTCGCGGCTCGCGAAGAGCCTCGCGAGCAGCCGGCCGGTGATCTCCTCGCTCATCCCCTCGGAGTACATGTCCGCCGTGTCGAAGAAGGTGATGCCGGCGTCGACGGCGCGCCGGACGATCGGCTCGGCCTCCCGCTCGCCCAGATGCCAGGCCCGCGACGCGGGATTGCCGTAGCTCATCATGCCGAGACAAATCCGAGACACCTTCAGGCCCGACGATCCGAGGCGCACGTAGTCCACTCCGAGATCGTTGCCTCGGCCCTCTCGACGTGCCAGATTCAGGAGAAGGCGTTTGGCAGCACACGCCTACGAAACGAAGCACTTCGACGCCTGTGACCGACGTTCTACGCCCTCCGTAGGGCTAAATGTCTTCCAGCGCGCGCTCGAGCTTCGCTCGGGCGCCCTCGGCGACGGGGCCGCCGTGGGTGAGGAGGACGAGCTCGATCTCCTCGTCCAGCAGCGGACGGAGCGCGTTCCTGACGTCCTGCCTGGTCACGCCCTTCTCGAGCCAGCTCTCGGGCAGGAGGCGCACGCCGTCCAGCACGGCGTCGCCGAACAGCACCGCTTTGTGGGACGGCAGATAGAGCGCCCGCTCGCCGGGCATTCCGACGTCGAGTACCCGGATGCCGGCGGGGAGCTCGTCACCGGTGGTGTAGGTCCGGGCGTCTTCGGCCTGGCCCTTGGGTGCGTCCGCTGGGAACCCAGATCGAGCTGCCGTCGTAGCGCGCGGCGATGTCCTCGGCACTCCTTGCGTGGTATGGGTGGACGGAGATGAGGATTGCGGGCGGGCCGTGGGCGTCGACGTCCAGTTTGAGCGCGTCCCAGAGCGCGGCGCCGTCGCTCTCGTCCTCGGGCACCAGCGGATCGATCAGCACGAAACTGTCGTCGGCGATGACCGCGTACGACGACACGATCTGGTCCCAGCCGAGGCCGTCCTTGCCGCGGTTCGACGGCTTCCACTCTGGATGTGGGGCAGTCCAGTGCCACAGGCGAGGAGCGATCTGCTGGACGAGCATCTCGTAGACGTTAACCCCAAACGTACGGTTGGGGCGTGGCGTTTCTGGCCATGCCCCAGCCGTTCGACTTCGAGCTCACGACCGAGCGCTTCCGGGTGTTCGCGCCGGATCTCGTCACGCTCTGGCGGGAGGGAGGGCTGACCGGGTCGTCGGCGGGAAGGAGGTTCGGATCGAGCCGCGCCCGGCGGCGTCGACGTCGAGCCGCTCGACGAAGAGACCGGCCCGGTCGTGCTCAAGCTGCTTGGCGCGGAGTTCGACCTGGCCGGCTTTCGAGCCCGACGACCCCGTGCTCGCGCCGGTCGTGGCCCGGCTCCGGGGCTTTCGCCCTCCGCTCGCGCCAGATCCGTTCGAGATGCTCGTCGGGGCGATCTCGGCGCAGCAGATCTCCCTGAAGGCGGCCCGCGCGATCCAGAACCGCTTCATCGAGCGCTTCGGAGCTCGGGCGGAGCACGCCTATGCCTTCCCGGCCCGCGAGGTCGTGGCGGACTCCTCGCCCGACGACCTGACCGTCCTCGGGTTCTCCCGCAGCAAGGCCCGTTCCATCCTCGAGCTCGCGCGCACGGAGCTCGACCTGCACGCGCTCTCGTCGCTTCCCGACCACGAGGTGAAGGCGACGCTGATGCAGCTCCCGGGGATCGGCGAGTGGACCGCGGACTGGTTCCTCGCACGGCACCTCGCGAGGCCTCGCGCCTGGCCCGCGGGCGACCTCGCCCTGCGGTACGCGGTCTCGTCGTTCTATGGTGACGGCCGCGTGCTGACGATCGAGGAGACACGAGAGCTCGGCGAGCGGTTCGAGCCGTTCCAGAACCTGACGGCCCACTACCTGCTCGTCGCGAGCCGGAACCCGGGATGAACATCAAGCACGAAGGCGACGTCTTCATCGCCGAGGATGGCGGCACCGCGCTCGGAACGGCGCGAGTGACCGACGGCGGAGTCGTGCTCGAGCTCACCGAGCCGCGCGAGTCCGTTGCGCTCGCTCTCGTCCATGCCGTCGCGGCGGCGCAGCCGCGGAACGAGACCACGGTGCTCGCGCCGTCCTTCGGGTCGGTTCACCTGCAGACCGACGACCAGAACGGTGTCGTCAAGCTCGTGGAGCGGCTCGTCCCGCGCGTGTTTCGCTCACGCGAGACCGCGGTGTCCCCGGTGCGGAACGGCTGGGTGGCGGTCTACGACGAAGTCGCCGACCGGGATCCTCGCCGGCTCGAGCGCCTCGGACGGGAGTTGTCCAACGCGGTCGGGTTCGTGACCTTCACGCTCGGGGTCGAAGACGGGCTCGCCGTTCACTACATCGCCTTCGAGCGCGGACGGCTCCTGGACGAGTACATGTCCGTGCCCGAGTACCGCGGCCCGCTCGCACCGGGCGACGCCATCGCCATGCGCGCCAACCCGACGGTGATCGCGCGCCTCACCGGCTCCGACCCGGCGTCGATTCGCAGAGCCGCCCGGACCGCCGACTCGCCCGTCGACCTGCCGCCTGCAGAGGATCTGCTCTCGGAGCTTGCCGATGCGCTGGGGCTCGAGGGTGCCGAGTACGGCTTCGAGACGGCGCGCGAGCTCGAAGGCGGAGTCCTCGTCCGGCACGAATGAAGGTCGTCCTGCTCCACGCTTTTCCGCTCGGGCCCGAGATGTGGGCGCCGCAGCGCGATGTGCTCGAGGGCCACGACGTGCTGGCCCCGAACCTCTACGAGCTCGAGGGCAACTCGATCGACGGCTGGGCCGAGCAGATCTGGGACGGGTTCGACGACGACTTCGCCGCGGTGGGGCTGTCGATGGGCGGCTACGTCGCTCTGGCGCTTGCGCGGCTCGCCGGCGAGCGGGCCCGCGGGCTCTTCCTCGCGGGTGCTCGCGTCGGCGCCGACGACGACGACCGCAAGGCGGCCCGCAACGCCGCGATCGAGACTCTCCGCGAGCAGGGGATCGAGGCCTGGGCGCCGAGCGCGCCCGCGCCGCCTCCGCCCGAGCGGACGGTGGAGGAGCTGATCCGCGCGACCGAAGCGCTCCGCGACCGACGGGACTCGACCGACTTCGTCCGCGAGTTCGAGAGGCCGCTCTGGATCGTCGTCGGCAGCGAGGACCCCTTCCTGCCCGTGGACGAGGCGCGCGAGATCGTCGCGTCGGTGCCGAACGGGCGCCTCGAGGTGCTCGAGGGCGCCGGGCACTTCACGAACGTCGAGCGCCGGAACCGCTTCAACGAGCTGCTGGCGGAGTTCCTGCGCTCGCTCTAGCCTGGGCACCGCAGTTTTGGCCATCATGACAGCGATGGCCGAGAGCTTGTTCTCTCGGGCATCTCGGTACTCCCGTTCGATCGCTCGGCCGCTGAGGTGTACGGCGGCTTCGGGCCAGGCTGGAGCGGGAGGGGCGGCGACTCGCGGAGCCGGATCTCCGCATCGCGTCGATTGCCCTGGCCCGGGACCTGACGCTCGTAACCGGAAACGTCAGGCACTTCGGTCGGGTTCCCGACCTGAAGGTCGAGAACTGGGTCCCCGCTTAGGCGGGAACGGCCTGAAGGAGCCCCTTGAGCGTCTGCGCGTTCGCCGCTCCCTGGGCGACATAGCCGCCGTAGCCGCCGTCGCCCGGCGAGCGGTTGTTGTTGTTGAAGAACGCGTAGGCGTTCTCGGCCTTCGCGGCGAGCTCGCGCAGCGGCTCGACCCACTCGCGCAGCTCGTCCTCCGTGTAGAGGTAGTCGAACCGCTCGGCCGCGCTCCTCCCGCGGGTGTTCCAGGTCTTCGCGTTTCGCCCGTGGAACCGGACGTAGGTCGTCGGCCCTGTGACGGCGAGCAGCGTCCGCGGGACGTTCTTCGCGTCCACCTTCGGCGCATCCACGACGACGAGCGACATCCCGTGCTCCTCGAGGAACGAGAGCACCTCCTCGCGGACGTCCTCCTCGTACCAGCTCGCGTGGCGGAACTCGACGAGCATCTCGTCGTCGCCCATCTGCTCCCCGGCCCAGGCGAGGTAGTCGAGCGAGAGGTCCTTGTAGACCACGTACGGCGGGAACTGGAACAGCGTCCCGCCCAGCTTCCCCGCCGAGCGCAGCGGCTCGAGTGCCTCGCGGAACCGCTTGAAGATCTCGGCGCGAAACTCGCGCGGCGGGCGGTCGATCCGGCCCTTTTCGTCCACCGGCGCCGCGTCGCGCAGGTCCGTGGGGAGCTGCTCCTTCTTGACCGGGTGGCGGGTCATCACGCCGAAGGCCTTCACGTGCATGACGAAGTCGTCAGGTGTCTGCTCGGCCCACCGGGCGGCCATCGACTCGACCGGAAGCCGGTAGTAGGTCGAGTCGAGCTCGACGGTGTCGAAGAGCTGCGCGTAGTACGCGAGCCGCTCGCCCGCCTTCAGCCCGGGCGGGTAGAAGTGCTTCGAGAGCGCCTCGTCCGCCCAGGAGCAGGTGCCGACACGGATCTGCTCGGCCACACGACCAGGATAGTGAGAGGGCCCCGGTTGGGGCCCTCTCGGCTTGCGTTCTCTCTAGCGGCGGACTCGCGCCCTGTTCCGGCTGAACAGGTTCAGCGCCGGAGCCAGCGTCGCCGACGTGCAGCGAGCGGGCGGGAGCGTGCCGGGTGCCGCGGAAAGCGCCGGCGTACAGCCCGGCGCGCTCGTGACGTCACGTTCCG
The DNA here is from genome assembly GCA_963798935.1 of uncultured Actinomycetes bacterium. GTDB lineage: Bacteria > Actinomycetota > Thermoleophilia > Gaiellales > Gaiellaceae > JACDAN01. Next base: position 339,808 of record CAWCVG010000032.1, on the reverse strand, counting down.
GCACCGACGTCGACGCGCGGAAGTAGTGACACGCGCCAGCGCAGGCGGATCGTCCTGGTCACGCAGCCGCGGGAGTTCGTGCGGCCGAACGCGAGACGCGTCCCGCTCCTGCGGCCGACCTGCCGCCGACGATGTTCATGCGGACGCCGCGAACCGGCTGTCCGGCCTCACTGAGGCAGGCGGTGACGCGGGCGAACTTGCGCTTGGCCCTTCTGGCCTTCAGCTTCTTCGCGGTCATCGCCAGCTGCACCGGCAGCCGCGTGTACGACGTGCTCTGCGCGGCGTTCGTCGGGTTCAGCGTCCCTGGTTCCCGGCTGGTACGGGATGAACAGCGCGTTCCACGGATAGGTCCCACGCGTGTTCGGGTTGCTGAAGACGCCGGCGACGGAAAAGGCCGCCACGATCAGCGAGGCGCCCGACGCTGCACCTTGCGGCGGCGGGACATACGGCGAGGCGAGGCAGACCCGCATGCTGGCGGACGCGAACTGCGGCCTCAGCGCCGGTCGTGACGCGCATCCACGTACATCGGGATCTGCGAGCGCCGTGCCCGCCAGCGTCGTGTCGATCGTCCAGACCGCCTGATGGCAGGCCCCGCCGCGAGCATGGGCCGGATTCACGTACGCCGCGGGATCGCGTGCAGTGACGGTTCCCTGGATCGGCACCCGGGCACCGCCGAGCGCGCCGACCTAGACGATTCCCTCGAGGTCGCCGATTCTCGTGCCGGGCGCCTGCGTGAGCGAGACGCCGTAGCCGAGCGGTGAGTAGATGTTGAGGACGCCCGTTGCGTCGTCGTTCTGATCCTGGCCGACCCCGATGACGACGGGGCCACCGCTCCCGGTGGAGTGGCTGGTGCCGGCCACGAGCAGCGACGGGTTGTACGCAGCGAGTGCGTTACCTCCGAATGCGAGTGCAAGAGCGCACGCAGACAGAAGCAGGACGAAGCGGATTGATTTGGTCAAAAGACCCCCTTTCAGTGGGGTGAGACGGAAATTGCGTCAATCAGTTGTCGGCATTTCTCCTCCGGCGGGTGACAGGCAATCCTCTCCGGGCGGTCAACGAGCCGCCAGGAGACGCCCGAAGGGCACCCACTGGCCCTTGGCGCTGTACCGGAAGAGCTTCGCCCGGGCGATCGGGAAGTAGTTGCTGGGCGAGGTGCGGACGGCGACCCCCGGGAGCAGGAACGGGTTGTCGGTCTGGTTCATGTGCGTCACCGCGCGCTGGAGCGCCGCCCTGTTCAGGTTCCGGCCCGCCTTGCGCAGTGCGTGCACCATCGACTGGGCCACCGTCATGCCGTAGTAGTGGTAGACGTCGCTCGCCTTCCGGCCCGGGAGGTAGCGCCTCATGATCTGGCGGTAGAGCCGGATCGCGGGATCGCGGTTCCAGGTCGGCGAGGTGGGGTCCTTCAGGTAGCCCATGCTGATCGTCCCGGCCGTCGCCTGCGCGCTCGTGTTCAGGCGGATCACCTTCATGATCGACGGCTCGATCGAGACCGAGCTGACGAAGGCACGCGGCCTCCAGGCCTGGCGGTGGGCGGAAAGGAACGCCTGGATTGCGAAGCCGGGGGTCGCGAAGAGCATGAACGTGTTCGCGCCCGAGCGCTTCAGCTGGGAGATCTGCGAGTTGACGTCCGCGTCCGTGATCTCGTAGCTGCGGACGGCGACGATGCGGTTCCCGCGCCGGCCGAGCCCTCGCCGAAGGCCGTTCGTCAGGTCTCGCCCGTAGTCCGTGTTCTCGTAGAGGACCGCGATCCGCGCGCCCGGCATCGAGCCGGCGACGTAGCGCCCGTAGATCGCGCCCTCGCCGACGAAGCTCGGGAGGTAGCCCATCGACCACGGGTACCGCGAGCGCTCGGCCTGGAACGTGCTCGCGCCGGTTCCGGTGAAGACGTGCGGGACACGGACCTGGTTCAGGTACGGGCGGACGGCGATCGCATGCTCGGTGCCGATCGAGTTGAAGATCGCGAACACGCGGTCCTGCTGGACGAGGCGGCGCGTCTGGTCGACGGTGCGATTGACCTCGAAGCCGTCGTCGACGTACTTGTACCGGATCTTCCTCCCGAAGACGCCTCCGCGGTCGTTGACGTAGCGGAAGTAGGCGTCGGCGCCGGGCGCGACCGACGCGAAGGCCGCGGCAGGCCCGGTCAGCGGCACCGTCCCTCCAAGGAGGATCGAGTTGCCGGTCACGCCCGGGTCGGCGGCGGAGCCGGCATGGGCACCGGGCAGGGCCACGAGCGCCGCGAGGGCGAGTAAGACGAGTACGGCCCTCAACGCGAGACCGGCCGGCGAAGCACGGGCAGGACGATCTTGGCCTCGCCGAGGAAGAGTCGAGAAGTGCTCTCCAAGCCCGTGAGGTACAGGAGGTTGCTCGGGTTCTGCGCGGTCGAGACACCCGCCAGCGTCAAGCGGAAGCGGGAGCCGCGCGGAATCGTCGTCGACTGGCTCAGCAGGCGGATCGTCAGGGTCCGCGTCGTCCCGCGAAGCGTCGTCGTCGGCACGCCGCCCTGGCTGACCACGATCTCACCGCGCGGCGTGAGCGCCGAGAGGACGGCGACGAGGTGCGACCAGCCCGTCGGCGTGGAGGCCTTCACGGAGACGAGCCCGTGACCGAAGGTCTCGTTGAGACGCCGGGTGGGCGCCACGGTCCGGACGACCTTGCCGCCGAGCCCGTCGATCGTGCGGCGGCCGCGGAACGTCAGCCGGAGAACCTTTCGCGCCGGCATCGCCGCGGCCTGGTAGGTGCGTGCCCTCCAGGGATCGGGCGCGAGCTCGATGCGCGGCCGCGTGTCGATCCCGTTCAGCTGGCCTTTCAGGAACCGGTCGAACCACATCCGGATCTGTCCGAAGTAGTAGGGCTGTTCGGCGGGCGGGTTCGCCGACGGCGCATGGCCGAGGCCGCCGAGGTAGATCCGCTTCGGGCCGCGGAGCCGGCCGAACGCAGCCAGCGCCTCCTGCATGTCGAAGGCGTAGTCGCGCCGGCCCTGGAGCATGAAGACCGGCGTTCGAATCCTGCCGAGGTCGGCACGGACCGAGCGCTGCGCGGCGAACGCGCGGATCGCGGCGTCGTTGCGTCCCTGGAGTGCGTCGTCCCTCAGCGTCGTGACCGCCGGGTCCCACCGCTCGGGCGGGAGCAGGTTGTGGAAGTACGCGATGAGCCCGGACTTGACGAGGCCCTGCGGCAGCAGCGAGTCGTACAGGCTCGTCCACGTCATCATGGGGACGGCGGCGGCGAGGCGCGTGCCGGGCAAGGTCAGCAGCTTCCAGACCGAACCGCCGCCAAGCGAGTGGCCGTACGCGCCGACGTTGCGGTCGCTGACACCAGGCCGCAGCCTCAGCCATTGCAGCGCGGCCGCGTAGTCGGCGATCTCTCGCGGGCCGACGAGCGACGAGACGCCGCCGGAGGCACCGTGTCCACGGGCGTCCAGCGTGAGGATTACGTAGCCGTGCGGCGCGAGGTGCGCCTCGGCGATCGCGTTCGTCACCCGGCGATCCTCTCCGAGCCCGTGGAGCATCAAAATCGCGGGCCAGCCGCCCGCCGGGACCGCTCCCGGCGGCGTGTACAGGGTGCGGCCGCGACCTGCACGCCGTCACCCATCGGGAGAACGTGCTCGGTCTTGATGAACGCGTGCGCCGTCCCAGTCTGGGCTACGAAGAAGACGGCAAGGAGCAGGAGAAAACGGCGACCCACGGCGAAAGAGGGTAGACCACGTTTGCCGCTTCTTACAATCACCTGATGAATTCGCGTCCGATCGGCGTGTTCGACTCGGGGATGGGCGGGCTGACCGTCCTGCACGAGTGCCTGGTCACGATGCCGCACGAGGACTTCGTCTATCTCGGCGACGGCGCGCGCCTGCCGTACGGCCCGAGGCCGCTGGACGAGGTGCGCCGCTTCTCGCTCGAGATCGCCGGCTACCTGGAGGCGCAGGGCGTGAAGCTGATCCTCGTCGCCTGCAACTCGGCGACCTCGGCGGCGTTGCCGGACCTCCAGGAGCGCATCTCGGTTCCGGTCGTCGGCGTGATCACGCCGGAGGCGCACGCGGCCGTGCAGGTGACCCGGAACCGGCGCATCGGGCTGATGGCGACCGAGGCGACCGTCGACGCCGGGCGGTACGCGGAGCTCGTCCACACGCTCGACGCCGGAACGCGGTTCTTCCCCGTCGCGTGCCCCGACCTCGTGCCGCTGATCGAGGGCGCCGACCCGTTCGGGGCCGAGACGACGGCCGCAGTCCGGCGCTACGCCGAGCCGCTCAAGGAAGCGCAGGTCGACACCGTGATCCTCGGCTGCACGCACTACCCGCTGATCCGGCCGATCTTCCAGCGCGTCTTCGGCCGGGACGTGACGCTCGTCTTCTCGGCGGAGGAGACGGCGCGCGAGGTGGCCGAGACGCTCAGCCGAAAAGGGATCGAGAACGACCCGCGGCGCGAGGGCGGCTACCGGTTCCTGACGACCGGCGACATCGAGCGCTTCCGGGAGCTCGGCCAGCGCTTCCTCCAGCTCCCGCTCGACGGCGTCGGCCACGTCGAGATCGCCGAGCTCGAGGCGGCGGCCGCGTGAGAGCCGACGGGCGGCGGGCCGACGAGCTCCGGCCGCTGGAGATCGAGGTCGACTACCTCGAGCAGCCGGCCGGGTCGGCGCTGATCTCCGCCGGCAAGACGCGCGTCCTCTGCACGGCGTCGATCACCGAGGGCGTGCCGCGGTGGCTGATGGGCAAGGGAAAGGGCTGGATGACCGCGGAGTACGGCCTGCTGCCCGCGTCCACCGGCGAGCGGACCGCGCGGGAGGCCAGCACCGGGCGCCAGAAGGGGCGTACCGTCGAGATCCAGCGCCTGATCGGAAGGTCTCTGCGCGCCGTCACCGACCTGGAGGCGCTCGGCGAGCGGACGCTCTGGATCGACTGTGACGTCCTCCAGGCGGACGGCGGGACGCGCTGCGCCGCGATCTCCGGCGCGTACGTCGCGGCGCGCAGGGCGCTCGACCGCTTCGGCCTCGGCAAGTCGCTGACGGACTCGCTGGCCGGGGTCTCGCTCGGAATCGTGGACGGTGAGCCTCTGCTCGACCTCGACTACTCCGAGGACTCCCGCGCCGAGGTCGACCTCAACGTGGTGATGAGCGGCGACGGCCGGCTGATCGAAGTGCAGGCGACCGCCGAGGGCGAGCGCTTCAGCCGCGGGCAGCTGGACGAGCTCCTCGACCTGGCGGCGGCGGGCATCGAGGAGATCGGCCGGGCGCAGCAGCAGGCCGTGGAGGCAGTGCTTGCCTGACCTCTCCTGGGCCGAGGTCGTCCTGCGCATCGTGCTCGCGGCGGCGCTCGGTGGGGCGATCGGGCTCGAGCGGGAGCTGCGCGACCGGGAGGCCGGGCTCCGGACGCACCTGCTCGTCTCCGTCGGGGCCGCGCTCTTCACGATGGTCTCCGCGTACGCCTGGACGGACTGGCGCTTCTCGACCGAGGAAGGCCTCGTCTTCGACCCGACCCGGATCGCGGCGCAGGTCGTGACGGGGATCGGCTTCCTCGGGGCCGGCGCGATCATCCGGCAGGGCCTGTCCGTCAAGGGCCTGACGACGGCGGCGACGCTCTGGGTGGTCGCCGCGATCGGCATGGCCTCCGGGGTCGGCTACTACTGGGCGGCGCTGGTGACCACCGCGCTCGTGCTTCTCAGCCTGTGGCCGTTGCGGCTCCTCGCGCTCAAGCTCTCGGCGCGGACGCGGCCAGAGGAGGGACGGCTCGCGGTCGACCTTCCGGCCGGCACGAGCGCCGTCTCCGTCCTCGAGGCGGTCGAGCAGGCAGGCGCCGACGTCAGCTCGCTGGAGTTCGAGGAGGAAGGCGACCGCCGCCGCGTCGACGTCCGCGTTCGCCTCGGCACCGGCAAGACCGCCGCGCAGCTGATCGACGCCCTCACACAGGCCGAAGCCGTCCGCGGCGCCCGCTGGAACCCGTGAAAGCCGTCCTTGCGTCCGCGAACCCGGGCAAGCTCCGGGAGCTTCGCCGCGCGCTGCCCGGCTGGGAGATCGAGCCGCTGAACGCGGACGACTATCCCCCGGAGACCGGCGAGACCTACTACGAGAACGCCCGCGCCAAAGCGCTGTTCGGCCGGGAGCGCGAACCCGGGAGCTGGGTGCTGGGCGAGGACTCCGGCCTCGAGGTCGCGGGCCTCGACGGCGCCCCGGGGATCAGGTCGGCGCGATTCGCCGGCGAGCTGCACGTCGAGCGTGTTCTGTCAGAGCTCGAGGGCGTCGAGGGCGAGGGACGCCGCGCTCGCTATGTCTGCGAGCTCGTCGCGCTCTCACCGGAGGGCGAGGAGCTGCGCGGCACCGGTGTCCTGGAGGGCCGGATCGGCGACGAGCCGAGCGGCTCCGGCGGCTTCGGCTTCGACCCGGTCTTCATCCCGGAGGGCGAGGAGCGAACGGTCGCGCAACTCGGCGACGAGTGGAAAGCCCGCAACTCCCATCGCGCGCGAGCCGCCCATGCACTCGCCGGGGCCCTGCCATAGCTTGTGTTCCATGTGACGATCGCTCGTCTCAATCGATTGCAAGGAAATCGAGCGGCTCGAGGCTGGAACCGCTCGTGGCATGGAACACAAGCGTCAGGCGAGCCCCGGGATCGCGTCTTCCTCCTCGCGCGCCCGCGAACGCCACCAGTTGATCTCGGCGCCGAAGACGATGGCGTTCGCCATCACGTAGAGCCAGATCAGGAGGATCACCGGCGCGCCGAGCGCGCGCAATGTCAGCACCTCGTCCCGCTGCGAGAGCGTCACGTACAGCGGCAGCGCCTGGAAGCTGACCTGGAGCAGGATGCTCGACAGGATCGCGCCGGGGAGGACGTCGCGGACGCTCAGCTCGACATTCGTCAGCAGGTAGTAGGTCGAGACGAGGAAGACGAACACGGCTCCGGTGGAGATCAGCAGCGAGAGGAAATACGCGACCCACTCGTTGCCGACGAAGCCGGGGGCCGCGTCGTGCAGGAGCCGGAAGCCGACCGTGCCGATCACGAGCCCGGCGAACAGCGTGATGAGGGTTCCGAGCATGACCACGACCGCGATGCCCTTCCCGTGGAGGAAGGAGCGGTTCGGTCGGCCGTAGACGATGTTGAACGCAGACTCCAGCACGCTGAAGAGCGAGAGCGAGGTCCACAGGAGGAAGACGCCGCCGATGATCCCCAGAGTGGCGGCGTTGTCGCGGATGTCGTTGACGACGCGGACGATCTGCCCGATCGACGCGGACGGGAGAACGGCGTTCAGCTCGCGCACCAGGTAGGTCGACTCGTCCGCCCGCCCGAAAAGCCCGAGGAGCGCCAGCGCGAGGAAGACGAGCGGCACGAGCGAGAGGAGCGCGAAGTACGCGATCATCGCCGCGAGGTGAGGCCCTCGGTCGGCGAAGAACTTCTGGAGCGGCTCGTGCATCGCCGCAGTATGTTCCCGGCGTGACCGGCGAACAGGCGTTGGCGGAGCTGCTCGACGTCTCGGAAGACGTCGTCGCTGCCGTGATCCTCGACGCCGACGGGAAGCCGCGCGCGGCGACGGTGGGTGACTCGGAGGCCGCCAGGGCTGCCGAGATCGCGGCCGCGATGCTCGCCTACGCCGCCGCCCTGCGCACCGGCGTCACGCCGACGCGGCTCGAGGCGGTGACCGTGGACGGCAGCGTCTTCGTCCTCCGCGAGGGGACCGGCGCCATCGTCGCTGTCACGGGCCGGGAGCCGGTCGCCGGCCTCGTTCTCCACGACCTGCGCACGACCCTCGGCAAGATTCGGCGTCGCACGAAGGCGAAGGCGAGTGCTTCCTCGTAGGGTCACGATCCCGTTGGCGATCCTGGTCGGGATCCTGCTCTGGCGGCGTGCCATGCGCCCGAAGGAGTCCGTCGACGTGCACTACGACGACGCCTCCGTGCTGAGGCTCGAGCGAGGCGTCGAGGCTGACGACCTCCTGAACGACGCCCGCGAGCTGCTCGACCTCCTCGCATGACCGACGACGAGCTGCGGTCGGCGCTTCGCGAGCACGCGCTCCTCGAAGGCGACTTCGTCCTTCGGTCGGGGCGCAGGTCGACCCACTACTTCGACAAGTACCGCTTCGAGACCCGGCCCGACCTCCTCGAGGCCATCGCCTCCCGTCTCGCGTCGGTCGTCGGCGAGTACGAACCACGGGCGGCGCGACTTGCCGGCCCGGAGCTGGGCGCCGTCGCCCTCGCCGCCGCCTCGTCCCTCGCCTCCCGGCTCCCGTTCCTGATCGTCCGCAAGGAGGCGAAGGACTACGGCACCTCCAACCGCATCGAGGGCGCCTTCGAGACGGGCGAGCGGGTCTGCCTCGTCGAGGACGTGGTGACGTCTGGAGGCGCCGCCGTTGCGGCCGTTCAGGCGCTTCGCGAGGCCGGTCTCGAGTGCCGGACGGCGGTCTGCGTGGTCGATCGAGAGGAGGGCGGAACCGACGAGCTGGCCCGCGTCGGAGTGCGCCTGAGGCCCCTTTTTCGGGCAGGAGAGTTGCTTCCGGCGTAGAAAGTCCCGCAAACCGCATGGTTGAGCGGAAAGGGGATCGCTGTTAGGGTCCTAAACGGCACTGGCACTGACGTCGAGGGAGGAGAATCTTTCGTGACAAAGGCAGAATTCGTGGATCGCGTCGCGCAGAAGGCCAATATCGGCAAGCGCGAAGCCGGTGAGGCCGTCGAAGCGTTCCTGGACTCGATCACCGACGCACTCCGGAACGGCGAGGAAGTCGCCTTCACCGGATTCGGCAAGTTCTCAGTGCAGAATCGCGCCGCCCGTCAGGGCGTGAACCCCCGCAACCCGACCGAGCGCGTGCACATCCCCGCATCGAAGGTGCCGAAGTTCTCGGCGGGGAGCAAGCTGAAGAGCGCTGTCAAGAGCTCGATGTAACAACGCCCCGGGCGAGCTTCGAACGGGGGTCGCAAGGCCCCCGTTCCGCGTCTGGGGTCGGCAGTACGCTCATCGCGATGTCTGACGTGGAGACCGTGAAGGTCGGCGGGGCGACGTTCGGCGACCGGATCGCCGACGCCGTCGACCGCAAGCGGTCGCAGGTGCTCGTCGGGCTCGACCCGCGGCCCGAGCTCTTGCCGGTCGAGCTGCGCGGGGAGCCTCCGGCCGAGGCGGCGGCGCGGTTCTGCCGGGGGATCATCGATGCGGTCGCGGCCTACGTCGTCGGTGTCAAGCCGCAGCTCGCGTTCTTCGAGGCGCTGGGCTCGCCGGGGCTCGCCGCCTTCGAGGAGGTCTGCGACTACGCGCGCACGGCCGGGCTCGTCGTGCTCGCCGACGGGAAGCGCGGAGACATCGGGTCGACCGCGCGCGCCTACTCGGCGGCGTACCTCGAGCCGCGCGAGGAGGGCGCCACGCCGGTCGCGGACGCGCTGACGGTGAACCCGTACCTGGGGCGGGACTCGGTCGAGCCCTACCTGGCGGCGTGCCGGCGGCACGGCCGCGGGGTCTTCTGCGTCGTCCGGACCTCGAACGCCGGCGGCGGCGAGGTCCAGGATCTCGTCCTCTCCGACGGCCGGCCGCTCTGGCAGCACGTGGCCTCGCTGGTCGCGGAGTGGGGTGCGGACACGGTCGGCGAGCGCGGGCTGTCGAGCGTCGGGGCCGTGATCGGCGCCACGCAGCCGCGGGCGATAGCCGAGGCGCGTCGGCTGCTGCCGCGGTCCGTGCTCCTCCTCCCAGGTCTCGGCGCCCAGGGCGCGAAACCCGGAGACGTGGCCAGAGCATTCACGAGCGGACCGGCCAGCGCGCTCGTCGCAGCAGCGCGCTCGGTCATCTACGCGTACCGGGACGGCGAGGACGACTGGCGGTCGGCTGCGGCCGCCGAGGCGGCTCGCCTGCGGAGCGAGGTCTGGGCGGCGGCCGGATGGTGAGGATCCCCTGGTGGATGGTTCGGTACGGGTTCCCGGCGCTGGCGCTGGCGGCTGTGACCGCGGTAGTACTGCTGGCTCGGCCGGCGCTCCACGGCGGCGAAGCCGCCTCGCCGCGGCCGGCCGCCGCGACCCCGCAGATCCAAAAGGCGCCGAAGAAAGCGCGCACCAAGGCCGCGACGGTGTACGCGGTCCGGAGCGGCGACACGCTCGCCTCGATCGCGGACAAGTTCGGCACGACAGTCGACCGCCTGATGGAGCTCAATCCAACCGTCGATCCCGTGGCTCTCACGGTCGGCGCGCCGATCCGCGTGGACTAACCTGGGGCCCGTGAAGCGACTGGCGGCCCTCGTCGCTGTCCTGGCCTGCTCGACCTCAGCCGCATCTGCGGCGATCCCGGAGGTCGACGCTCGCGCCTACCTCGTGCAAGAAGCCCGGTCGGGCGAGGTGCTGCTGGCGCGGCGGGCGCACGATCGGCTCCCGATCGCGAGCATCACGAAGCTGATGACCGTGCTCGTGGCGCTCGAGCGCGCGAAGCCCGGCACGGTCGTCTCGGTGGACCGGGACGCGGTCGGCGTCACCGGGTCGACGATTCGGCTCCGCGCCGGCGAGCGCCTGCCGCTCCGCGACCTGATCGCGGCGGCCCTGATCCAGAGCGCAAACGACAGCGCGGTTGCCCTCGCCGAGCACGTCGGCGGCGGCGACAGTGACCCGTTCATCGAGTACATGAACCAGCGCGCGAAGGCGCTCGGCCTCCGCGAGACCCAATTCGCGCGGCCCGACGGCCTCGACACGGCGGGCCACTATTCCTCCGCGGCGGACGTGACACGGCTCGCGCACGAGGCGATGAAGAGCCCCCTCGTGCGGCGGCTGGTGCGCCAGGAGTCCGCGGCGATCTCCGGCGGCAGGACGCTCCACACCTGGAACGACCTCCTCGGCGAGTTCCCGGGCACCTTCGGCGTGAAGACGGGGCACACCTCGGGCGCCGGCTGGAACCAGGTCGCCGCCGCCCGCGGGAACCACGTAACGATCTACGCGACCATCCTCGGAAGCCCGTCGCGGGGCGTCCGGAACGCCGACCTCGAGGAGCTCCTCGCCTGGGGCATGTCGCGCTACGCGTACGTGCCACTCGCCTCCCCCGATCGCGTCTACGGCCGGATCCCCGTCGAGTGGGGCTTCGATCCGGTTCCGGTGGTCGCCGCGAGACCGATGCGAAGACCGGTCCGGATCGGTCGATCGCTCGTCGAGCGCGTTGTCATGCCGAGCCGGCTCGACCTTCCCGTCAGGGAGGGACAGGTGGTCGGCGAGCTGCGCGTCTACGACCGCAAGCGCCTCCTCGGCCGCACGCCGCTCGTCGCCGCCGAGGCGCGGGACGACCCCGGCTTCCTCGACCGCACCGGCTGGTACGCGGACCGCACCATCGACCACATCGGAGGCTGGTTCTCCTGATCATCACCGTGACGATGAACGCGGCGCTCGACCGGACGCTCACGGTGCCGAACTTCCAGCCCGGCCAGCGGCACCGCGCGAGCGCCGGGCTGACGCTGGCCGGCGGCAAGGGCGTCAACATCGCCCGCGCGCTCAAGCGGATGGACGTCCCGGTCGTGGCGACTGGGCTTGCGGGCGGCCGGACGGGCGCCCGCGTCGTGAGCGAGCTGACGCGGGAGGGGATCCTCAACGACTTCGTCCGGATCGGCGACGAGTCGCGGACCTCCACGGCCGTCGTCGACCCGACGGGCGGCACCTACACGGAGATCAACGAGTGGGGCCCGCACGTGACGTCGGAGGAGCTCGAGCTGCTGCTGGAGAAGGTTCGCTACCTCTCGCGCGGCGCCGACGCGGTGGTGTTTGCCGGCACCCTGCCGCGCGGCGTGGACGATGGCTTCTACGCGGAGGCGATCCGCGAGCTCGAGCGGCGGGGGATCCGGGCCGTCCTCGACGCCGAGGGTCAGCCGCTGCGCCTCGGCACCGAGGCTGAGCCGTTCCTCGTCACGCCGAACGAGCGGGAGGCCGAGGGGCTCGTCGGGCAGGAGTTCCACGACCCGGAGGACTTCATCCAGGCGCTCGACCACATCTCCGACCTCGGCGCGAGGAACGTCCTGATCACGCTCACCTCGGGGTGCTACGCCCTGCTCCGGGAGGAGCGGGAGGCCGAGCGCTTCTACGCTGCGGTGGCGGAGGTCGCGACCGTCTCGCCGGCAGGATCGGGCGACGTGCTGCTCGCGGGCTACATGGCCGCGCGGCTCGACGAGGTCCCGCCCGAGGAGGCCCTCCAACGCGCGGTGGCAGCGGGGGCCGCAGCGGTGCAGGAGGTCGGCGCCGGGAGGTTCGAGCCGCGCGAGCTCACGCGTCTCGCGGAGGGCGTGAAGATCGAGAAGCTCGAGCCCGTGCCGTCCGAGCTGTGATGCGGGACAGCCTCCGTCAGGGGCCGTTGTTACGATCGATTCTCGATTGAAAGGGACTGACACAGCGAGGTCTTCCGGCCCAGGCCAACCGCGAGGAGCCTGGGCCTTTGTGCTTCTAGGAGGGGACCATGGAGATTGAGATCGGGAGGGGAAAGAAGGCGCGTCAGGCCTACGGGTTCGACGACATCGCGATCGTGCCGAGCCGCCGGACGCGCGATCCCCAGGACGTCGACATCGGCTGGAAGCTCGGGCCGCACCTGCTCGAGCTGCCGCTGCTCGGCTCGGCGATGGACGGCGTCGTCTCGCCGGAGACGGCGATCAAGCTCGGGCAGCTCGGGGGCCTCGGCGTCCTCAACCTCGAGGGGATCTTCAGCCGCTACGAGGACGCCGACATCCAGCTCGCCAAGATCGCCAAGGCGCCGAAGGAGAAGGCGACGGCGATGATGCAGAAGATCTACGCGCAGCCGGTCGAGCCCCGGCTGATCGCCCGTCGCATCGAGGAGATCAAGTCGAGAGGCGTCCTCGCCGCCGGGTCGCTGACCCCGCAGCGGGTGCGCGACCACTACGAGATCGCACTCGCGGCCGGCCTCGACATCCTCGTCATCCAGGGAACCGTCGTCTCGGCCGAGCATGTGTCGTCGAACGGCGCGGCGCTGAACCTGAAGGAGTTCATCGGGGACATCCCGATCCCGGTGATCGTCGGCGGCTGCGCCTCGTACCAGACGGCGCTCCACCTCATGCGGACGGGCGCGGAAGCCGTGCTCGTCGGGGTCGGTCCGGGCGCGGCGTGCACGACTCGCGGCGTCCTCGGGGTCGGCGTCCCGCAGGCGACGGCGATCTCCGACGCCAGCGCTGCTCGCGTCCAGCACCTGCTCGAGACCGGCAGCTACGTGAACGTGATCGCCGACGGCGGGATGCGCACCGGCGGCGACATCGCGAAGGCGATCGCGTGTGGCGCGGACGCCGTCATGGCCGGCTCGCCGCTCGCCCGGGCCAAGGAGGCGCCGGGCCGCGGGTTCCACTGGGGGATGGCGACCTTCCATCCGACGCTTCCGCGCGGCGCCCGCGTGCAGGTCGACCAGCCGGCGACGCTCGAGGAGATCGTGATCGGCCCGGCGACCGAGAACGACGGGACGCTGAACCTGATGGGCGCGCTTCGAACCGCGATGGCGACCTGCGGCTACGAGTCGATCCACGACTTCCAGAAGGCCGAGATCATGCTGGCGCCCGGCGATCAAGACGGAAGGCAAGGCCCTGCAGCAGTCGCAGCGGATCGGGATGGGTTAGGAATGGCCGAAGTCCTCCCGTTCGAGCGCCCGGAGGACTCGCCCGAAGACCGCCCGGTCCTGGTCGTGGACTTCGGCGGCCAGTACTCGCAGCTGATCGCGCGGCGCGTGCGCGAGGCGCGCGTGTACTCGGAGCTGGTGTCGCACCGTACGCCGGCGCAGGCGATCCGGGCGCGGAACCCCCGCGCGCTGATCCTGAGCGGCGGGCCGGCGTCGGTGTACGCCGACGAGGCGCCGAAGCTCGATCCGGCGGTCTGGGAGCTCGGGATTCCGACGCTCGGCATCTGCTACGGCATGCAGCTGATGGCGCTCGACCTCGGCGGCCGGGTGGAGCGGACCGGGGGCTCCGAGTTCGGGCGGGCCGAGCTGCGCGCTGCGGGCGGCGCACTTCTCGAGGACACACCGGAGGAGCAGGTCGTCTGGATGAGCCACCGCGACTCCGTCACGGCGCCGCCCCAGGACGCCGAGGTGACCGCGTCGTCGCCCTCCACGCCGATCGCCGCCTTCGAGGCCGCCGATCGCGGGCTCTACGGCGTCCAGTTCCACCCGGAGGTGGTGCACACGGCGCACGGCCAGGAGGTGCTGAAGAACTTCCTCTACGGCGTTGCGGAGGCCCCGCCGTCCTGGACGGCGGCCGCGGTGATCGAGGAGCAGGTCGAGCGGATCCGCGCGCAGGTCGGGTCCGAACGCGTCCTCTGCGCGCTCTCCGGCGGCGTTGACTCCGCGGTCGCGGCCCTGCTTGTGCACAAGGCGGTCGGCGACCAGCTCACTTGCGTCTTCGTCGACCACGGGCTGCTGCGGAAGGACGAGGCGGCGCAGGTCGTCGAGACCTTCCAGGGCCACTTCAACGTCCCGCTCGTGCACGTCGACGCCGAGGAGCGGTTCCTCGACCGGCTCGAGGGCGTCGAGGATCCGGAGGAGAAACGCAAGCGCGTCGGCGAGGAGTTCATCCGCGTCTTCGAGGACGAGGCCAAGCGGCTGGGGAAGATCGGCTACCTCGTCCAGGGCACGCTCTACTCCGACGTGATCGAGTCGGGCGGGACCGAGGGTGTGGCGGCGATGATCAAGTCGCACCACAACGTCGGCGGGCTGCCGGAGGACGTGGACTTCGACCTGGTCGAGCCGCTGCGTCTGCTGTTCAAGGACGAGGTGCGGCGCGTCGGCGAGGAGCTGGGGCTGCCCGAGCGGATGGTCTGGCGCCAGCCGTTCCCAGGCCCAGGCCTCGCGATCCGGATCATCGGCGAGGTCACGCGCGAGCGGCTCGAGATCCTGCGCGAGGCGGACTCGATCCTCCAGGAGGAGGTACGGCGCGCCGGCCTCTACCGCGACCTCTGGCAGTCGTTCGCCGTGCTGCCGGCGATCCGCTCGGTCGGCGTGCAGGGCGACGAGCGGACGTACGCCTACCCGATCGTGATCCGGGCAGTGACCTCCGAGGACGCGATGACCGCGGACTGGGCGCGGCTGCCGTACGACCTGCTCGAGACGATCTCGAGCCGGATCATCAACGAGATCCCGGGCGTAAACCGAGTCGCGCTCGACATCTCGTCGAAGCCGCCCGCGACGATCGAGTGGGAGTGCAGCGCCAGAGCAGCCGCCTCGACCGGCGCGCGCCGAGCTGTCGACGCGCGCTCGAGCGCCGTGGGACCTGGCGCTCCCGATTGGGCGTCAGACCCCTGAAGCGAGAGGCGCGTCAGGAATCCGTCCGCGTAGTCGCGCCCGTGCCATCGGCCCGGGTCGGCCGCAGACGCTGTGTCCGAGCACGCCGCTTCCGGCACTCGAGCAACTGCGATGGTTTACAGACTCGTCGGCTTCTGGGTGTTGAAGCGCGCGTTCCGGATCCTCACCGCGGACGACCCGCGCCCGCTTCCCGCGCGGCTCACGCACGAGGCCAGGCGCATCCTGTTCGGAGCCGCGATCACGCTCGGCCTGCTCTTCCTCGGCGCGATCGTCCTGCTCGTGCTCCTGGTCGCAGCCCTCGCATAGCAATATGATCGGCGCCCATGGCACGCACCGTTCGCTCGCCTGACGGCAGGACCTGGAGCCTGGAGCGCATCTCGGAGGGCAAGTCCTTCGCGGAGCGGCGGAAGGAGCCGTTCTTCTGGCCCAGCCTGATCGCCACCGCGATCATGCTCGTGTTCATCGTGCGGCTGATCTCGCTCGACGGCGCCGGCTGGTTCACCTGGGTCGTGGTCGTCCCGCTCTTCGTCATCTGGCTCCTCGAGCGCGGGCTCAGCTTCGCGCGGCCGAACATCCGCGCGCACACCGACGGCCCCCCGGCCGAGACGCACACCTGGAGGACGACGCACCGCATCGGCCTCGGCAGGATCGAGGACCGGATCGCCAAGTCGATCGAGCAGGGGAAGCTCGAGGCCGAGCCCCCGGCGCCGTCCTGATCGGGATCTGAGCTAAGACGCTCGCTCGCGGCGGCGAGTCTCGAGCTCCATCCGGCCCTTGGCGGCGAGCTCGCGCAACCTGCGGATCTGCTCCTCCGCCCGCGCAGCGACCGCTCGATCCTCAGGCGTCCTCTTCCTCTTCTGTCCCATCGCCCTCGTCTAGGAGGTAGTCCGCGATTCTGCTCGTATCGTGCCTGATGTCGGCAAGAACATTCAGCAGGAGAATGACTTCCTCACGGTAGATGCCCGTCTCCTCATCCACTGGGGCCAGTGTCGCCTCATGCGACTGGCGGCGCAAGATGGCCGAAAGGGCCGACGATCTCGTAGCCTCCACCCAATGGAGTTCCGTGACGTCCTGACCCGGCGGCGGAGCATCCGCACCTACGCCGACCGGCCCGTGCCGCGCGAAGTGCTCGAGCGGATCGCGGACGCCGCCGTGGTCTGGGCGCCGAGCGCCGGGTTCTCGCAGGGGCTCCGGATCGTGGTCGTCACCGATCCCGAGACCCGGAGGCGGATCGCGACGGCCGCGAAGGAGGACGAGCTCGCAGCCCAGGGCCGGCCGCGCTGGAAGGCCGCTGCGCCGGTCCACATGGTCGTCCTGACCCGGGAGGACGACTACCACGACCGGTACCGGCAGCAGGACAAGCTGAAGATCACCGGCGGCCGCGAGATCGACTGGCCGGCGCCGTACTGGTTCGTCGACGCCGGCGCCGCCGCCATGACGCTGATGCTGGCGGCGCTCGACGAGGGCCTCGACACCGCGATCTTCGGCGTCACCGACCTGCCTGCCCTCCGCGAGACGCTGGCGTTGCCGGACGACGTGCGCTTCGTCGCCGTCGTGACCATGGGCTACCCGACCGAGGCGCCGGACGAGCCGAGCAGCGGCGCGAGCGTCTTCACGCGCCGCCGGAAAGCCAGGGAGGAGGTGGTCCGCTGGGAGACCTGGGGGAGCTCGGTCGCCGGACGCCGTCTGGACTGGGAGCGTTCCAACCGGTTCTACCGCGACGGCTGGACGCTGCAGATCCGTCCAGCGGGACGAGTGGTTCGCTGACGTCTTCGACGACTGGCACCTCAACGTCCACGGGCCTGGGTTCGAGCGGGCTCGACGCACGGCTGCCGGTCCAGCCCGGCAACAGCGACCTCTGCTCCGTTGACGGCCCGCATCGAGCGAGGCGGTCGAGCATCTCGAGCAGCTGAGTGCCGATCGAGGCCGGGCCGCGCTCGGCGGAGTCGCGCGACGGATCACGAGCGTCACTTCCGCGACCCGGACGGAGCCGCTCGAGTTGACCTCTGCTCGTCTGACCGCTCGACCCGAAGGCGGGGTAGCGGGCCCGAACCTCGTCGATGTAGCCCGCGAGCCCCTCGGCCAACTCAGGGTCCTTGAACTCGAGCACGTTCTCCGCGTTGAGCTCGCCGGACCGGGAGAGGTTGAAGCTGCCTGCGAAGACGGTGTCGTCCGCAACCGTGACCTTCGCGTGCATGAAGTCGTGGAGCGTGCCGGGGCCCCACGGCGTCGAGGGCTTCCCGGAGAACGGCGCCTGCATGACGCGCTCGAGCAGCGGCAGCTTCCACGAGACGTTGCCGTTCTCGCGCCACTGGTAGATGACGCCTTGAACCTGGGGCTGGTCGACGCAACCGGCGATGTCCAGCTCGCCTTCGGAGATCCTCTCGGCGAGCGTCGAGAGGACGGGAGCGGCGGTGATGACCGGCGAGGCGATGCGCACGCGCCGTCGCGCCCGTCCGATCGCCTTGCCGATTCGGTGCGACAGGCTCTCGCCGTTCCCGGGCGTGAACCACGGCCGAACCTGGAGCTTGCCGACCCGCACGGGCCGCGGCGCGACGAAGCCGCTGCGCTCGACGACGCCCGTGTCCCAGAGCTCGTCGAAGTTCTCCGTGAACCGTGCGGCCAGCTCGGGCGACTCCGCGAGCACGATCACGTTCTCCTGCCGCGACCACGAGTCTTCCGTCCAGTTCATCGAGCCGGTCCAGACGGACTCGCGGTCGCGCACGACGTACTTGTGGTGCATCAGATCTGGTACACCGGCGATCGCCCGGACCGGCACCTCGAGCGACGCGATCAGCTGCCCGTCGGGCTCGGGCGGCGGCGGGACCGGAATCGGGTTCCGATGGTCGAGGTTGTAGAGGAACCGCACGGCGACTCCTCGTCCCGCAGCGGTTTTGATCGCGCCGCCGACGATCCCCGCCGTCTCGCCGTCGAGGTGGAAGTCGTAGTGGGCGAAGTCGAGCGTGGCGCGGGCTTCACCGATGAACTCGGCGATCTGCTGCGCCATCTCGGTTGGGCTCTGACCACCGTCGGTCAGGGTTCTCACCTCGAGCACGCCGGGGATCTTTCCCGAACGAGCAGAATTCAGCCGTGCCGAAGGGCTTTGTCGAGCGACTCGCTGAAGCGCGCATCGGCGCGACCTTCAACCAGTACGCGTGCTCGGAGCTGTGCCGCGACCGCCTCCGCGCGTATCTGGAACAGCGTTGTGATGCTCGGTACGTGCTCGTGGGCGAGGCCGCCGGCTACCGCGGCGCGCGCGTGAGCGGCATCCCGTTCACGTCCGAGCGCCAGCTGACGGGGACGGGCCTGACGGAGGCGACGGCGACCATCGTCCAGCGAACGCTTGCCGAGCTCGGGATCGCGGACGATGTGCTCCTGTGGAACGTCGTGCCGACCCATCCCGGGGACGGTTCGCGCGAACCGGCGGCCGACGAGCGGCGAAGTACGGGGCGGCATGCCGTTCCTCGACGAAGTGCTTGCCGGCCGGACCGGGATCGCGGTCGGCCGTGTGGCTCACGCCGTGCTCGGCGGGCGCTACGTCCGCCACCCGTCCCACGGAGGTGCGGCTGAGTTCCGGGCCGGTCTCCTGCTATCCATCCGCCGATGAATCGATTTCTCATCATCGGGATCGCGATCGCGGTGGCCGCGGGGCTCTACCTCGTGCTTCGCCCGGACGACACGGACGAGCCGGTCGCGACCCCGCCGCCGACGACTACGCAGGCGACCACGGCGGTCACGACAACCGCGCCGCCGCCGCCTCCGCCCGGGCCCCCGCCGCCCGCGCGAGTCCGCATCAGGGTGGAGGGTGGGCTCCCCGTCGGCGGCCCGCGCCGTGTGACGGTCGCCCGCGGCCGGCGCGTGATCCTCATCGTTACCTCGGACGTGTCTGACCACGTCCATCTCCACGGCTACGACGTGATGCGCGACGTCGGGCCGGGGATGCCGGCGACGATCGCGTTCCGGGCGACCCGCCCTGGCACCGTCGAGGCCGAGCTCGAGGACCGGGGCGTCCAGATCGCCCGCATCACGGCGCAGTGACGACGGTCGCCCTTCCGCTCGCGCACGGAATCGGGGAGATCCAGGACCTCCCGATCCCGCGCTGGCTTTTCTACTACGCGGCCTCGCTGACGCTGATCCTCTCGTTCGTCGCCCTGGCCGTGCTCTGGAAGGAGCCGCGCCTGACCGGTCACGAGGCGGGGAGGCCGCTGTCGGAGCGCTGGCAGCGGCTGCTCCTCTGGCGTGGGTGGCGCATCATCTTCGGCGGCATCGCGGTCGGCCTCCTCGTCGTCGTGTGGCTCGCGGCGCTCGTCGGGAGGCCGGATGCAGGCGACAACATCGCGCCGGTCTTTATCTGGGTCGTGTTTTGGCTCGGCCTCGTCCCGCTCGTAGTGCTGTTCGGCAACGTCTGGAGCCTGCTGAACCCGTGGAGCGCGGCTGCCGACGCGGTCGCCTGGGCCTGGTCGAAGCTCGGCCGGGACTGGGAGCCCGCCGCCCACTATCCGGAGCGGCTTGGACGCTGGACCGCAGCCGTGTTGTTCCTCGCCTTCGCGACACTCGAGCTGGCTTGGCCGCGGTCGGCCGAGCCACGGACGCTCGCGTTGGCGATCGTCATCTACAGCTGGATCACGTGGGCGGGAATGTTGATCTACGGACGCCGCCCCTGGCTCGAGAACGGCGAGGCCTTCGCCGTCTATTTCGGACTGCTGTCCCGCATCTCGGCGTTCGTCGTCCGGGAAGAGGACGGCCGGCGCCGGGCGTTCGTCCGCCCGCCGCTTTCCGGCCTGGCCGCGGGCGACGGGCGGCCCGGGACCGTCGCCTTCGTCTCGGTGATGCTGGGCTCGGTCGCCTTCGACGGGCTGAGCCGCGCGACGTGGTGGCAGGACCAGCTGTACGAGCTCGAGGTCAAGTACATCGTCGAGTCGCCCACGAAGGCGGACCTCGTCTCGCTGGGGTTCAACTTCCTCGGGCTCCTGGCCGCCGTAGTCGCCATCGGGCTGATGTACACGCTGGCCGTCTACGTCGCGCAGCGGGTCGGACACACGGACGTGAACCTCGCCGGCGCCTTCATCGGCAGCCTGATCCCGATCGCGCTCGCCTACTCCGTCGCCCACTACTTCACGCTGCTCGTGGACGCCGGTCAGGACGCGATCTTTCTCGCGTCCGATCCGTTCGGGAAGGGCTGGGACCTGTTCGGGACGGCGGACTTCCAGCCGGCGGAGAACGTCTTCTCGCCGAACACGGTCTGGTACGTCCAGGTCGGCGTCCTCGTCGTGGGCCACGTCCTCGGACTCGTGCTCGCCCACGACAAGGCGATCGCAATGTTCTCGTCCGCCAGCACTGCGATTCGGACGCAGTACGCGATGCTTGCGCTGATGGTGCTCTACACGTGCACGGGACTGTGGCTGCTCTCCTCGGGCTAGTCCCGCTCTTCGCGCACGGCGGAGTCGCGGGTGCGATCGTGGAGCTCTCGGCCGGCCTGCTGATCGTCGCGGTCGCAGTGGCGGTCTGGGTTGGGAACCGCAAGGACGGCGAAGAGCGCTGATTGCTACCATCGGGCGTCGGCGGGCCGTGTGTCCGCCGCTTTTCCGTATGGGCAAAACGTGGAACGCAAAGCCGGGCGAGGTCGATCGCCGCTGGTACGTCGTCGATGCCGAGGGGCAGACCCTCGGGCGTCTCGCCACGCGTATCGCGAACACGCTCCGCGGCAAGCACAAGGCCCAGTACACGCCGCACGTGGACACCGGTGACTTCGTCGTCGTCGTGAACGCCGAGAAGATCGCCGTCACCGGCAAGAAGCTCGACGAGAAGCTCTACCACCGGCACTCCGGCTATCCGGGCGGCCTGAGGACGCGGACGCTGCGCGAGCAGCTCGACCGGCGGCCGACCGAGGTGCTGCGGAAGGCGGTCAAGGGCATGCTCCCGCGGAACCGCCTCAGCCGCGCCCAGCTGACGAAGCTGAAGATCTACGCCGGCCCCGAGCATCCTCACGAGGCCCAGGATCCGAAGCCGCTGCCCGAGGAGGCGAAGGCGTGAGCGCGCCGGCCCAGTACCAGGGAACCGGCAAGCGGAAGACGTCGATCGCGCGCGTGATCCTGCGCCCCGGGGACGGCGCGACCTGGATCAACGGCCGCACGATCGAGGAGTACTTCCCGAGGGCCACCCACCGCACGGCGCTGATGGCGCCGCTCAAGGTCGCGGGCGCCGAGGGAACCTACGACCTGCGTGTCCGCGTCGAGGGCGGAGGCCCGACCGGGCAGGCCGAGGCGATTCGTCACGGCATCGCCCGTGCGCTTGTCGAAGCCGACCCCGAGCTGCGAGTGGCGCTGAAGCGCGAGGGCTTCCTGACGCGTGACGCTCGTATCGTCGAGCGCAAGAAGGCCGGTCTCCACAAGGCCCGCAAGGCTCCGCAGTTCTCGAAGCGCTAGCTGCTCGCCTCTCGTTAGCTCTCCGCGACGTCTCGACGTCGGTCGCTTCGCGCGAGGGACTGTCCCTCGGCCGTGGCCCGGAGGGCCACGGCCTTCGTGCCGAGAGTGTGTCGGTCTGCTCGCGCCAGCTTGTTCGTGCGGCATTCGTGCAATCCTCAGGGCACGGCGTGCCGGCGGAGGCTGTCCTTCATGGACGACCCAACCGGTCGTTCGCCCCTGCGCATGCTCACCCCTGCTAGAACCCCGCGCGGTGCGGAAGTACTTCGGCACAGACGGCGTTCGTGGGATCGTCGGGGAGGCCCTGACGCCCGAGCTCGTGGAGCGGCTTGGCCGCGCGGCCGCGCTCTGGTCCGGCGGCGGGCGCGTCTTCGTCGGGCGCGACACGCGCGGCTCGGGGCCGATGCTCGAGGAGGCGTTCGCCGAGGGCGTTGCGTCCGTCGGAGGGAACGCGGTTCTCGGCGGCGTGCTGCCGACGCCGGCGGTCGCCCTGCTCTCGCTCGACCTCGGCACGGTCGTCTCTGCGTCCCACAACCCGCCGGAATACAACGGGATCAAGTTCTTCGACCGCGAGGGCCAGAAGCTCACCGACGCCGCCGAGGAGGAGATCGAGTCGCTGATGGACGAATCGGCGGGGCCACGGCGCGGAACGATCGACCGCATCGGCGTGGCCGCCGACAGCTACGTCGAGCACGTCCTCGACCGGTTCGGCTCGCCGCTCGACGGCGTCCAGATCGTGGTCGACTGCGCGAACGGCGCGTACTCCGGGATCGCGCCGCCCGCGTTCGCGCGCCTGGGGGCCGAGGTGACTGCCTTCGCGGACAAGCCGGACGGGAACAACATCAACGTCGGCTCCGGTGCGACCGACCTTCGGGAGCTCCAGCGCCGTGTGGTCTCGAGCGGCGCCGATCTCGGCGTGGCCTTCGACGGGGACGGCGATCGCATGCTCGCCGTGGACGCCGCGGGCGAGGTGGTGGACGGCGACCAGATCCTTTCGATCCTTGCGCTCGACCTCGACGTCGACACGGTCGTCGTCACAGTGATGACGAACCTCGGCTTCCACCGGCTGATGTCCGACAAGGGGATTCGTGTCGTGACCACGGACGTCGGCGACCGCTACGTGCTCGAGGCGCTACGGCGAGAGAACGCCATCCTGGGCGGGGAGCAGTCCGGCCACCTGATCTGCCTCGACGGCCACGTGACGGGCGACGGGCTCGCGGCCGCACTCCTTCTCTGCCGCGCCCTCGAAGGGGGCAGCCTCGCCGAGGCGGCGGCCGTGATGCCCCGGTTCGCGCAGGTCAAGGAGAACCTCCCGGTGCAGGTTCGGGAGCTCCCCGAGGAGCTGCTTGCGGAGGTGCAATCGCTCAACCGCGAGCTCGACGGCGGCGCCCGGGTCCTGGTTCGCCCATCGGGGACAGAACCGTTGGTCAGGATCCTCGCGGAGGCCGAAAACGAGCAGGAAGCGGCATCCCTCTGTGCTAGGGTTTCGGCTCTCGTTCGTCGAGAGCTCGGCTAACCGACCGCGAAGAAGGGGTCGCTCGAAAGCCGGGCTCTTGTGCGTTTTCGAGGGGGAAAGCGAAACGCGGCCAGAGCGACGAAGGAGGTCCCGGGTGTGCGGAATCATCGGATACGTCGGGCCGAGAGCAGCGAAGCCGCTTCTCATCCAGGGCCTCGAGCGCCTCGAGTACCGCGGCTACGACTCCGCGGGGATCGCGCTCCTCGAGAGCGACGGACTCGACTACGTCCGCGCCGTCGGGAACCTCCAGTTCCTGAAGGAGGCAGCGTCGAACAACGGGTCGCGCTCGACCACCGGTCTCGGCCACACGCGCTGGGCGACGCACGGCACGGTCACCGAAGGCAATGCGCATCCGCTGACCGCATGCGACGAAAGCCAGCTGGCCATCGTCCTCAACGGGATCGTGGAGAACTACCGCGAGCTCAAGGGCAGGCTCAAGGCGGAGGGCCACACCTTCAGCTCCGAGACTGACGCCGAGACGGTTTCGCACCTGATCGAGGGCCATTACGACGGCGACCTGACCGATGCCGTCGTCAAGACCTACGAGGAGCTCGAGGGCCACTTCACGTTCGTCGTGATCCACCGCGACCACCCCGACCTGCTCGTGGGCGCACGGTGCCAGACGCCGCTCGTCGTCGGTCTCGGGCGGGATGAGAACTTCCTCGCCTCGAACGCTGCCGCATTTCTCGCCGAGACGCGCAACGTGGTCTTCCCCGACGACGGGGACATCGTCTCGATCACCCCCGACAGCGTCGAGTTCGTCCGCGCGGACGGGCAGCCCGTCGACCACGAGCCGCTCGAGCTCGACTGGGACGACGAGAGCGCCGAGAAGGGCGGCTACGAGACGTTCATGCTCAAGGAGATCTACGAGCAGCCCGAGTCGATCGCCGAGACGATCGGCGACCGCACCCGCCACGGGAAGCTCGTCCTCGAGGGCCTCGGCATGGACGACCGGCAACTGGCCGATCTCCGCCGCATCGTGATCCTCGCCTGCGGCACCGCGTACCACGCCGGCGTCGTCGGCCGCTACGTGCTCGAGGAGTGGGCCCGGATCCCGGTCGAGCCTGACATCGCCTCGGAGTGGATCTACCGGAACCCGGTGATCGACGAGAACACCCTGGCGATCGGGATCTCGCAGTCGGGCGAGACGCGCGACACCGTCGGGGCGATGCGGCTGGCCCGGGAAAAGGGCGCCCACACCGTCGCGATCACGAACATGATGGGCTCGCACATCACCCGCGAGGTCGATTCGACGCTCTACACGCGCTGCGGGCTCGAGGTCGGCGTCGCGGCCTCGAAGACGTTCACGGCGCAGGTCTCGCTGCTGTATCTCGTCGGCCTGAAGCTCGCCGAGATGCGCGGCACCCTGCCGCCCAATGAGATCCGCTACATCGTCGACCAGGCCTACACGCTCCCCGACAAGGTCGCCCGGTTCCTGGACGGAGACCATCCGATCGAGGAGATCGCCCAGCGCTTCTACCAGCAGAATTTCTTCCTCTACCTCGGCCGGCACATCGGGTTGCCGGTCGCGCTCGAGGGGGCCCTGAAGCTGAAGGAGATCTCGTACATCCCGACCGAGGCGTACTCGGCGGGTGAGATGAAGCACGGCCCGATCGCGCTGCTCGAGGAGGGGACGCCGGTCGTCGTCGTCGCGACCAACATCCACGTCTACGACAAGATCGTCTCGAACATCCAGGAGACCCGGGCGCGCGGCGCGCACGTGATCGCGATCGCGACGGACGGGAACGAGGACATCCAGCATCACGCCGACGACGTCATCTACGTCCCGCGCACGCCGTCCTTCCTGCAGGCCGTGCTCGCCGTCGTGCCCCTGCAGCTGCTCGCGTACCGAATCGCGCGACTGCGCGGCCTGAACGTCGACCAGCCGCGGAACCTCGCCAAGACCGTCACGGTCGAATAACCCCTTTCGAGGGAGGCGCCTAGGAGAACGCGCGCGGCTCCTCGGGGTCGCGGGCAAGCACCGAGCGGCCGCCGTCGACGGGGACGATGGCTCCGTTGATAAAGCTCGCATCGTCCGAGAGCAGGTAGGCGACCGCGGCAGCGGCTTCCTCGGCTGACCCAACGCGGCCGACCGGGTGGAGCAAAGCCATCTGCTCCTCGATCTGTTCGGCGTCCGATGCACGCTGGCCAGCGAGCCACGCGTCGTAGCGCTCGGTCCGGATCGAACCCAGGGCGACAGCGTTGACACGGACCCCGCGCGGCCCGTACTCCACGGCCAGTGCGCGGGTCAGCCCTTCGACCGCTGCCTTGGCAGTCGAGTACGGCAGGGAACCGGGCACCGGTCGCTGGGCCTGGTGGGACGAGACGTTGACGATGGCTCCTCCGGTGTCTGCGTCGAGAAAGCGACGGATTGCCGTGGCGCACCCCACCAGCACAGGATCAAAGTTCAGCGCGATCAGGTCGAGGATCTCGCGAGTCGGTGACAAGTCCAGCGACGCGTCTCGGAAGACCGCCGCGTTGTTGACCCAGCCGGAAAGCGTGCCGGCAGACTGCGCCAGATCCGCGGCCTGTTCCGCAACCGCCTCGTCGCCGGCATCGCCGACCAGTGCCAGTACCTCCCGCCGGTCCTCGGTCCACTCGAGGGCGGCGCGGTCCAGCTCGAGGGCGACAACCGTGTCGGCAGCGTTGAGGAGCCGCTCCACAAGGGCGCGTCCTATCCCGCGGCCTCCACCTGTGACGACGAACGAGCGACTCACGCATCCTCCGGCCGGCGGCGTAGCTGCTTCGTTTCGCTGCGGCGGCGCTTCTGCTCGAGGCGCCGCTGCCGCGCCGCCGCGGTCGGCTTCGTCGGGCGGCGGCGGCGCGGGACGCGGAGGGCGTCGCGCAGCGATTCGACCAGGCGCTCGACCGCCAGCTCGCGGTTGCGGAGCTGGCTCCGCTCGTCTTGCGCGATCGCCCGGAGCACCGGGCCGGCCTTCCGGACGACCCGCGCTTTCTGTGTCGGCGTGAGGCCCGACGAGGCCTCGACGTCGAAGATCGCCTCGACGCGAGTTTCCGACTTCTGCGCGTGCTGGCCGCCCGGCCCGCTCGACCGCGAGAAGCGCAGATCGATCTCCGACACGGGGATCGCGACCGTCCTGGTCACCTGAATAGACTCGCCGTCCATGGCCGCCATTCTCCTGGACATCGACGGTGTCCTTCACGTGTCCGGCGAACCGATCCGCGGCGCCACACGCGCCGTCCGGCAGCTGCGCGAGTACGGGCATCGCCTCCGGTTCGTCACCAACAGCACCACCCAGTCGCGCCGCTCGCTCGTCGATGGACTGCGGTCGATGGGCTTCGAGCTCGAAGACGACGAGCTCCAGACCACCGCAACCGCCGCCGGCAGTGCGCTCGCGGGCCGGCGGGTGCTCGCGTTGACCATGCCCGCGGTGCTGGAGGATCTCGGCGACGTCGAGCTCGTCGGCGAAGATGCGGACGTCGTGCTCCTGGGCGGGGCTGACGAGACCGAGGAAACGAACCGCGTCTTCTCGTACATGAACCTCGCGCGGGCCTTCGCCGAGCTCGAGCTGGGTGCCGAGCTCTACAGCCTGCACAAGAACCGCTGGTGGCAGACCTCCCGAGGGCCGCTCCTGGACTCCGGCTGCTTCGTCGCCGGCCTCGAGTACGCCGCCGAGGTGGAGGCAACGGTGGTCGGGAAGCCGAGCGCGCCGTACTTCACCGCGGCGCTCGAAGCCCTCGACGCAGACGCGGAGATGACCTGGATGGTCGGCGACGACATCGAGGCCGACGTTGCCGGGGCGCAGAAGCATGGCCTGAAGACGGCGCTCGTCCGAACGGGAAAGTTCCGGCCCGACGCGGTCGAGCGCGGATCCGTGCGGCCCGACGCGATCCTGTCGTCGATCGCCGACTTCCCCGACTGGCTGGAGACCGTGTGACGCGGGTCGGCGTCGACATGATCGAGATCGGGCGGATTCGCGACGCGTTGGAGCGGTACAGCGGCTTCCGCGACCGCTGCTTCACGGCCGCCGAGCAGGCCTACTGCGACGCGCGGAAGAACCCCGCCCAGCACTACGCGGCCCGGTTTGCCGGCAAGGAAGCGGTCGGGAAGGCGCTCGGGCTCGGGGTCGCGCGGCTGTTCGCATGGCGCGACATCGAGATCGCCGGCCGTCCCAAGCCGTCGGTCACGCTCTCCGGCCGGGTCGAGCAGTGGGCCGAGCGCGTCGAGGCCGGGCCGATCGACCTCTCGATGTCCCACTCGCGCGAGCTGGCGAGCGCGGTCTGCGTGGTGGCTCCACGAGATGCTTGAGCCCCTTTACACCGCCGGCGAGATGCGGGCGGCGGAGGAAGGGCACGACGTCGAGGAGCTGATGCGGCGGGCCGGTGGGGCGGTCGCCGACGAAGTGCTGCGGCGATTTCCGGACGCTCGGTCGTTCGCGGCCGTCTGCGGCGGTGGAGCGAACGGCGGGGACGGACGGATCGCGGCCGAGCTCCTGCGCGCGGCAGGCTGGGAGGAGCGCGCGCTCGGCGAGGCCGATGTTGTGATCGACGCCCTGTTCGGCACTGGCTTCCGGCCGCCCCCGCGCGATGACGCCGCCGCGCAGATCCGGGCCATCAACTGGTTCGGGGAGGCCTGTCGTGGCGGTCGACATTCCGTCCGGAGTGGACGCCTCGACCGGGGAGGTGCCGGGAGAGGCCGTCGAGGCGGCAGTCACCGTGACCTTCCACGGGCGCAAGGTGGGTCACGAGGTCGCGCCCGGCAGGTTCAGGACAGGCGATGTCGTCGTTGCGGACATCGGGCTCGAACATCGATCAACGGAGCATGCGCGCGTGCTGCCGGAGATCGCGCTGCTAGTCCCGCGCCGCCGGCCAGGAGATACGAAGTACACGGCAGGATCGGTGCTGGTGGTCGGCGGGTCGCCGGGGATGACCGGGGCGGTCACCCTCGCCGCCGAGGCGGCGTTTCGTGCCGACGCCGGCTACGTCGCGGTTGCCGCTCCGGCGGAGTCGCTGCCGGTGATCGAGACTCGCCTGCGCGAGGCGGTGAAGCGGCCGCTTGACGAGGCGATGCAAGCAGCCGAGCGGGCCAGCGCGGTCGCAATAGGCCCGGGCCTCGGCCCCGGTCGGGACGAGCTCGTCCACCAACTGTTGAAGGAGACCGACCTGCCCGGTGGTGATCGACGCCGACGGGCTTCGTGAGCTGAGGCCGTTCGAGCGGGAGGCGCCGACCGTGCTTACGCCGCACTCCGGTGAGCTGGGCCGGCTCCTCGGCGAGGAGGCATCGTGGGTGGACGCACATCGGCTCGAAGCGCTACGTCGTGCAGTCGAGGGGTTCGGCTGCATCGTCGTCCTCAAGGGGGAGGGCACGCTCGTCGGCGCGCCCGGCGAGGGTCCGCTCGTGGCCGGTGGCGCCGCTCCGCTGGCGACTGCCGGCACCGGCGACGTCCTCACCGGCGTCGTGACGGCGTTCCTCGCGAAGGGAATGGAGCCGCGGCTCGCGGCGGCCGCGGCGGTCCGTGTGCACACGGACGCCGTCGTGGCGTCGGGGCGGCGGTCGGGCCTGATGGCCGGCGACCTGCTTGACGCCCTGCCACGCGTGCTGGATGCATAGGTCGGAGATCACGATCGATCTCGGCGCCATCCGGCGAAACGCGCGGAGCTTGCTCCAGGCTCTCGAGGGCTCGGCGCTGTGGGCGGTCGTCAAGGCGGACGGCTACGGCCACGGAGCCGTCGACGTCGCCGGAGCCGTGCTCGCCGAGGGTGCGAGTGCCCTCTGCGTCGCGACGGTGACGGAGGGGCTGGAGCTTCGTGCCGAGTTTGCCGGGGTCCGGATCCTCGTCATGGGCCCCTCGGCGGGCCGCGAGATCGCGCAGGCCCGCGAGGCCGATCTCGAGCTTGCACTCTGGGAGCCGCCGGTTCCAGAGGGTGTCCGGGTCCATCTGAAGCTCGACACGGGCATGGGCCGGTGGGGACTCTCGGAGCTGCCGGAGCCGACCGGTGCCGTCGTCGGCCTGATGACGCACCTCGCGACAGCCGATACGGATCCCGCATTCGCGCTGGAGCAGGTCGCGCGCTTCGAGGAGGCGACGAGGAGCCACTCGCACCTGATCCGTCACGCTGCGAACAGCGCGGCGGCGCTCCGGATCCCGGGGTCCAGGTTCGACGCCGCTCGTTGCGGGATCGCGCTGTACGGGCTGTCGCCGTTCGGCGGCGAGCCGTCCGAAGAAGGCCTGGAGCCTGCACTGCGCTGGGAGAGCCGTCTGGCCCAGGTCAAGCGGCTGAGGGCGGGGGAGAGCGCCGGCTACGGCCGACGTTTCGTCGCGGACGAGGACACCTGGATCGGCGTGGTGCCGGTCGGCTACGCGGACGGATTCCGGCGCGACATGACGGGGGCGGAGGTCGTCGTCGAGGGCAAGCGCTGCGCGGTGGTCGGAACCGTGTCGATGGACGCGATCGCCGTCCGGCTCGACGAGCCGGTCCCGGCGGACGCGCCGGTGACGCTGATCGGCGACGGCGTGCTCGCGGAGGAACACGCGCGTGTCGCAGAGACGATCAACTACGAGATCGTCTCGCGGATCGAGTCGGGCCCGAGCCGCGCTCGGAGGACGGTGATCGATGCTTGAGGCCGCCCAGGAGACCCTCGCGGGCGAGGAGGCGTGGATCGTCGGCGGCGCGGTGCGGGACGAGCTGCTCGGCCGGCCCCTCGTCGACCTCGACGTCTCCTGCCGCGAGCCGGAGGCGGCGGCCCGCCGCTACGCGCGGCGCTGGGAGGGCGCACCGTTCCCGCTTTCGGAGCGCCACGGCGCCTGGCGCGTCGCGCTGCCGGACGAGCGCACGGTGGACTTCACGCCGCTCCCGGGCGGGATCCACGAAGACCTTGCGACACGCGACTTCACGATCAATGCGATCGCGCGACCGTTGGCGGGCGGCGAGCCGCTGGATCCGTTCGGCGGCCGCGGCGACCTCGAGCGCAAGACGCTTCGCGCGGTCGCGCCGGGGATCTTCCGGGACGACCCGCTTCGGCTGCTGCGCGCGGTGCGCCTGGAGGACGAGCTCGGATTCCGGCTGGATGCGGAAACGGAGCGGCTCGTTCGGGCGAGCGCGGGGCTCGTCACCAAGCCGGCGGGCGAGCGAATCCTCGCGGAGCTCGTCCGTCTTGGTCTGGCGGGCTTCGAGCGGCTCGACGAGCTCGGACTGCTTGCGCCGCTCGGCGGCTCGCTCGAACGGCTCCGGCCTCTGGGAGACACGACGTCGGACATGCGGCTCGTCGCGGTCTTCAGGGACCGGCTCGGGCAGCTGCCTGTGTCGAACGAGCTGCGGCGGTATGCCGGGAAGCTGCTTCGCGCGGAGCTGCCGCCCGACCATTCCCCACGGGCGATCCACCGCTTTCGCCGCACGACGGAGCCGTGGGCGACGGATGCGGCGCGGTTCGCGGGGGGCGACGAAGAGCTCGAGCGTGTGATCGCCGACTCCCGTGCGAGCGAGCCCGCCGAGCCGCTGCTCCGCGGCGACGAGCTCGGGCTCCCACCGGGCCCCGAGATCGGCCGGTGGCTCGAGCGGATCGCGGAAGAGCGAGCCGCCGGGACGATCACGACCCGCGAGGAGGCGCTCGAGCTCGTCCGCCGCGGCGATTAGCCGCGCCGGCACGAAGCCGGCACGAAGGCGTTTCCCACGTGTGCGTCTCTCAACGCTACGCTCGCAGCGGGGAGGAGGCCGGGTGCGCCTGAATTAGGAGGTTCGGCGAAATAGCGGCTGTGCGATATTCCGCTAAACCCTCCAGACCACCTGGCTCGGAGGCCCGCCTACTCCTTCCACTTCACCGAGCAGCCCACCGGCGGGGTCTCGCTGACGGGCGGGTCCTGGCCGGCGAGCAGCGCCTCGATCGCGTCGCGCACGTAGCGCTCGCTGACGCCCTCCTCCTCGCGGCTGTCGTCGATCGCCCCGTGGTAGACGAGCCGGCGGTTGCGGTCGAAGAGGAAGACCTCCGGCGTCCGCTCGGGGCCGTACTGCCGCGCGACCGACTGATCCTCGTCCCACAGGTAGTCGAAGTTGAACCCCTGCTCCTGCGCCCGCTGCTGCATCGCGTCGAACGAGTCGGCCGGGTAGTTCTCCGCGTCGTTGGAGTTGATGGCGACCAGGCGGAAGCCGCGGTCGCCGAAGTCGTCCTGAAGCGCCTTCATCCGGCCCTCCCACGCGATCACGTACGGGCAGTGGTTGCACGACCAGACGACGGCCAGGATCGGCGCGGCGGCGTACTCGTCGAGCGAGTGGTTGCGGCCGTCGACGCCGGGAAGGTCGAACGGCGGTGCCTCGGTGGCAAGGGTCAGGCTCATGCGAGGGCCTCCTCGAGCTGTTCGCGGGACGGGATCGGCGAGACGCGGCCGTCGGGCAGGTTGTAGATCCGGCAGCTAAGTGAGGGCGGCTCGGCGGCGCCGGCCGGGTCGACGTCGCGACCGTCGATCCGGATGGTCGGCGAGCCCGGAAAGCGCAGCTCGGCCGCCTCCTCACGGGTCGCGACGTGTCTTACCTCCACCTCGGCGTCGAGGCCGCGCTCGCGCAGGACCTTCTCGAGCAGCTCGCGCGCCTCGTCGTGGGACGCGCAACCCTCCCAGTAGAGGAACTCGACGGTCACGGAGGCAACTTACCGACGGCGGGACAGCAGGCGGCTCACCAGACCCGGCGCGAGCGCCTGGGCGACGGCCGGAACCCTGTACCACCCGGGCACGAAGATCTCGGGACGGTTGCGCTCGACCGCCGCGACGATCCGTCGCGCCACGTACTCCGGGCTCACGACCGCCCGCTCGAGGAGCCGGCTGCCGAGAACCCCGCGCTGAGGGAACCCCGGCGTCTCGACGAAGCCCGGATTGACCGTGTGGACGTGGATTCCCTGCGCCGGCAGTGAGCCGGCCAGCGAACGCGAGAACGCGACGAGCGCGTGCTTCGTCGCCGAGTAGAGCCCCGGTGGGACGGCGACGGTGCCCGCGACCGATGCCACGTTGACGACGTGCGACGGCTTGGCGGCCTCGAGCGCCGGCAGGAACGCGCGCAGGCACCAGACCGCACCCAGCACGTTGATCCGGAAGACCTCTTCAATCCGCTCGGGATCGGTCTCGACGAAGCCCGGGCGGCGACGATCGCCCGGCGTCCGGCCCGACAACCCCGCATTGTTGACGAGGAGCTTGATTGCAGGATGCCGCTCACGGACCGCGGCGGCCATGCGGTTGACGGCCTCTCGGTCGCCGACGTCGCAGACCTCGTGCTCGCCGCCGATCTCGGCCGCGACGGCCGCGAGCCGCTCCTCGTTGCGGGCGACGAGGACGCAGTGCCAGCCCTTCTCCGCGAGGCGTCGAGCGACGGCTGCGCCGATTCCCGAGCTCCCGCCTGTGACGACCGCGGTGCCCCGTCCGGTGATGCCGCCGAGGTTCTGGGTCGCGAGCACCAAGCCAGAGTGTCCGACGAGCAAGGCTAGGCAGCCTTGGAGAGGAGGGCGCTCTGGCGCAGCTGATCGCGGGCCAGCCCGGCATGTATCTCCGGGCGGGGCACTATCGGCAAACGCGGACGACGCGCGTCGCCTCGACGCGCTTGCCCCGGATCTGCACGACCGCGCGGAGCGTGTGCAGCCCGCGCTTCGCGCCGCGGGTGCGCCAGCTGGTGCCGTAGAGGCCGGCCGTGTTCCGCCGGAGCACCCGGATCTGCCGCTTGCCGTCGAAGAAGCGCGCCGTTCGGGCGGTTCCTGCCGGGCCGGCGACGACGAGCAGAGGCACGGTCCGACCGACGCAGGTCCTCGGCAGCGGTGTGAGCCAGGTGAGTGTCGGGCCCGAGACGACGCGCAGACGCGTCTCGCGGACCTGGGTGTTCGGCATCAGGTCACGCCCGAACACGTCTGCATTCTTCGCCTCCTGGTAGTCCGCGGCCTGGAACGTCGCGCGAAGCCGTCCGGCGCGAATCTGCGGCGCCTCGGCCGGGAGCGGGAAGAGTGCGATGCCCGAGAACGGGTCGTACGCCGCGGCGCCGACGAGCACGCGTCCGTAGTTGAGGACCAGCGAGAACGGATCGACGCCGGCACCGCGGTCGAGCGTCTGGATCGCGATCGTCGGCCGGCCCGCGCTGACCCGCGTCGTCAGGAGCCGGACGAGCGGTGGGTTCATGTCGTTCACCCACGACCGGAGCCGGTAGGTGCCCGCGAGCCGCGCGTCGGTGAACTCGTCGCGTCCCGAGTCGACGGAGACGTAATACGTCCCGGCCGGCGCGAACACGGCGCCCGCGGCTCCGATAGGAAGCCGGTAGCCCACGGTCAACCCGTTGATGTTCGTCGGCGTGCCGACGTAGCCCTGGACGGCGTTCTCGTCCTTCGCGCCGAGGAAGAACGGGTCGATCGCGGCGCCCGCAGACGACGAGATCACGGCGGCGCCGATGTTCACGACCCGGTTGCGCACGCGGATCGTGTACAGCCGCTCACCGCCGTCCTCGCGCATGTCCGGGCCGACGCCGTAGTCCGGCGAGTGGCCGAACGGCGCCGCCGGGAAGCGGTACACGTCCGCGAGGGACTGACCCGTCCGCGTGCTGCCCTCCTGGACGCGGCGGAGCTGGCGGGCGGTGACCGAGTGGAGGCCGGGCCGCGTGACGAAGAAGGCGTACGGGACGCGGCGAACCGTCGCGCCTCGGCGGAGCACGACGAATCCGTAGTTGTCGCCCTTCGGCGCGGCGCTGTCGGCGCGGGCCGTGACCTGGACGTCGACTGAGCCGCCCGGCGCGACGGCCACGGTGGGCGGGAGCTCGAGCGTCGCTCCCGCGCTCGCGGACTGCGGCTGGAGCTGCACCGTCCACGTCCCTGCACCCCCTCCTGCGTCCCTGACCGAGAGGAGTAGCTGCTTCGAGGTCACGCCGGCGAGCAGGTTCATGTCTCCGAAGGACAGCGAGCCCGGCTCGGTGAAGATCAGCGGGCTGTCGGCGGCGCCGACGTTCACGAGGCCCGCACCCTGGAGGAGCACGGACGCCTCCTGTGTGCGCCCGCTGTTCCCCCACGCGGCGCCGGCGGTCGACATGAGCGCTGACTTCATCTGGCGCACCGACCAGTCCGGGTGCCGCTGGGTCAGGAGCGCGACGGCGCCGGTGACGTGCGGCGCCGACATGCTCGTCCCGTCGAAGTTCGCGAACGGCGAGCCGCCGGTGTACTCGCGAAGCGTGGCGGAGAGGATCTCCCCGCCCGGCGCGGCGACGTCCGGCTTGAGCTGGTGGCCGAAGGCGCTCGGGCCGCCTGCCGAGAAGCTCGTGATCACGCCGCTGCGGCCCGTCTCGATCTCGGTCACGCCGGGGCCGATCCGGATCGGCGCGCGGCCGCCTCGGGTCGCGAGGTAGGCGCGAAGCGCGGCGCCGTCGAGATCCGAGATCATCCCGGAGCGGACCGGCAGCACCAGCGGGATCGGGTTCGCCTCGCCGAAGCGGTTGTCGACGACCACGAGCCCGGCGGCGCCCGCCTGGGCAGCGCGGACCGCCTTCGACTGGAACGTGCAGTGCCCGCGGGTGATCAGCGCGAAGGAGCCTGCCAGCGAGCCGCGGGGAAGCGGGTTCGTTCCGGCGTTCGGGTTTCGCCCGATTCCGCAGAGCTGGGTCGGGACGGGCTGCCCGTTCGTCCCGGTGATCGCGGCGACGTCCACGAGCGAGCGGTCGGACTGGCCCCACTCCGAGGGTGCTCCGAGCGCGTCGGGCTTGAACGGGATGCGCCGGACCGACGCCGGAGCAGTCGGCACGTTGACTGCGAGCGCCGGCGCGAATACGTGCGTGTTGGAGGTTGCCGCGACGCCGATAGCCTCGGGCGCCGTGGACGGCGAGCCGGTCGAGCCGAAGCCGAAGTCGTCGCGGTCGTTGCCGGCTGATGCGACCACGACCACGCCGGCGCGGGTCACGTTCGCGATCGTCTCGATCATCGCGTCGGTGCGGGGATCGATGGCGGGTGAGCCGCCCGAGTAGTTGATGACGTCCATCCCGTCGCGGACGGCCTGCTCGAACGCGGCGACGGTCTGACCGGTCGTCGAGATATGCCCGGCCGGGGTCGGCACGTTGAAGACGCGGTAGTTCCCGATCCACGCGTTCGGCGCCACACCGCTGAGCCCCGTGGTCGGCGGATGGTCACGCCCGCCGGGCGAGCCGGTCCCGGCGCGGCCCGCGGCGATGCCCGCGACGTGAGTCCCGTGGAAGGAGGCTCGGGGATCGACGGGCAACTGGCTCCGCGCACCCGTCCCACGGAGGATGAAGCTCCGCGCCACGATCACCTTCGGCGTCGTGTAGGCGCGGTTTCCCTTCGGGAAGCCCGCCGGGTACGCGAACCCGCTCGCGTTGAAGGAGGGGTTCGTCTGGTCGATCCCGTCGTCCACGACCGCGACCTTCACGCCGGCGCCCGTCGCACCGCTCGAGGCCGTGAAGGCTGTGGCGCCGATGACGCCGGGGCTGCGGTTCGTCTTGAGGTAGTGCCGCACGCTTGGATAGACGCGGGCGACCGAGCCGAGTGCGTGCAGCCGAGGGAGGCGCCGCACGGGGAGGTGCACGGTGATCCCGTTGAGGACCATCTGGAACCGGTAACCGAGCTGCGCACCGGGAATCGCCGTGCGGATCGCGCGGGCGGCGGCGGCCTGCTCCGCGTGGATGCGGGCGAGATACGCACGCGATGAGGCACTCGAGGTGTCCAGCCTGCTCTGGCCGAGCGTCGCGAAGAGCCCAGGCCCGCGCGCGGCGGCGAGCGGCGGCAGTCTCAGCGTCGCGATCACCGTGACCTGGCCGGAGCGCTGCGCTCGCGGAACCGTGAGCGTTCCCTTCGTGACCCGCGGCACTGTGACGTCGCCGAAGGTGCGGTCGACGGGCCGGAGCGCGGCCGAGGAGGACGCTGCGAGGGCAAGCGCCGCGAGGGGAACGATTAGCACGAGCTTGCGGCGCAAGACGTACAGGGTAGCCGCAGCTTTAGGATCGTCTTGTGGCCGGGAGGTTCGAAGGCAAGCGCGGGCTCGTGACCGGCGTCGCGAACAAGCGCTCGATCGCGTGGGCGATCGGCCGGCGCCTCGCGGAGGAAGGCGCCCAGCTCGCCTTCACCTATCAGGGCGAGCGGATCGAGAAGAGCGTCCGAGAGCTCGCGGAATCGGTCTCGAGCCCGTTGATCACCTCCTGCGACGTCCGCTCGGACGAGGATGTCGACCGCGTCTTGCGGGAGGTGGGGGAGACGTTCGACGGCGGGCTGGACATCCTGGTGCACTCCGTCGCCTTCGCGGCCGCGGAGGATCTCGAAGGGCGGTTCACGGACACGCCCCGAGACCGGTTTTGGATTGCGCTCGACGTCAGCGCCTACTCGCTCGTCGCCCTGTCGCGCGCGGCTGAGCCGCTGATGGAGGCGGCCGGCGGCGGCTCGATCCTGACGATGACCTACCTGGGCGGCCTGCGTGCCGTGCCGCACTACAACGTGATGGGCGTCGCCAAGTCAGCGCTGGACTCGTCCGTCCAGTACCTGGCGTGGGACCTCGGCCAGAAGAACATCCGGGTGAACGCGATCTCGGCTGGGCCGGTCCGGACGCTCGCCGCCCGCTCGATCGCCGGCTTCCCGACGATGGAGTCGATCGTGGAGGAGCGCTCGCCGCTCCACCGCCCGATCGACTCGGACGACGTCGGCGCCGCGGCCGCCTACCTGCTCTCGGACGAGGCCGACAACGTCACGGCCACGACCCTCTACGTGGACAGCGGCTACCACTCGATGGGGATGTAGAGGCCACGCAGCCCGGCCGACCGTGGTTTTGGTATCGCGTCGCGATGTCTTAGCCTCAGCGTGTGCTCATCTGCGCGAGCTGCGGGCGCAACAACCCGGAAGGAGCCCATTTCTGCAACAGCTGTGGCGCGGCGCTCGCGACGACCGCACCTGGGCGTGAAGTCCGCAAGACGGTAACGGTGCTGTTCTGCGACGTGACCGGCTCGACGGCGCTGGGGGAGTCGACCGATCCGGAGGCGCTGCGGGCGCTGCTGGCGCGCTACTTCGAGCGGACGAAGGCGATCATCGAGCGCCACGGCGGCACCGTCGAGAAGTTCATCGGGGACGCGGTGATGGCGGTGTTCGGCGTGCCGGCGGCGCACGAGGACGACGCGCTGCGCGCCTGCCGGGCGGCGGTGGAGATGCGGGATGCGCTGCCGGAGCTCGGCATCGGCGGCCGGATCGGCGTCAACACCGGCGAGGTGGTCACGGGCACGTCGGAGCGGCTGGCGACCGGCGACGCAGTCAACGTCGCCGCACGGCTTCGAGCAGGCAGCGACGCCGGGCGAGGTGCTGATCGGCGAGGCGACCCATGCTCTCGTCCACGAGGCTGCGGTCGGGCAGAGCCGGTTGAGCCGCTGACGCTGAAGGGGAAGTCCGAGCCGGTGCCGGCGTACCGGCTCCTCTCGGTGCTGGATGCGCCGGAGCGCAGCCATCGCTCGCGGTTCGTCGGGCGCGGGGCGAGAGCTCGCGCAGATTGGGGGCGCGTGGGAGCGCGCGCACGCGCAGGCGCGCTGCGAGCTGATGACCGCTCGTGGGCGACGCAGGCGTGGGCAAGTCTCGGCTGGTGGCGGAGGCGCTCGGTGCGGTCGAGGGTCGCGTCCTCCGGGGCCGGTGCCTGCCCTACGGGGAGGGGATCACCTACTGGCCGGTGGTGGAGGTCGTGAAACAGCTGGAGGCGCTGCCGTCGGATCCGGTCGGCCGAGGCGGCGATGCGCTCGCTCTTGGGCGAGTCGGATGTCGCTACGAGCGGGGACGAGATCGCCTGGGCATTCCGGAAGCTGCTGGAGGAGCAGGCGCCGCTGGTGGTCGTCTTCGACGACATCCAGTGGGGCGATGAGACGTTTCTCGATCTGGTCGAGTCGACGGCGCTGCTCTCGGCCGGTGCGCCGCTTCTGCTCCTGTGCATGGCCAGGCCGGACTTGGTGGAGCGGCGTCCCGGCTGGCCGGGAACGCTGCGGCTGGAGCCGCTGCCCCCGGAGCACGCGGACGCACTGATCGGGGACGCCGTCTCGGGGGAGCTGCGAGCGCGGATCGCCCACGCTGCGGGCGGCAACCCGTTGTTCATCTCGGAGATGCTCGCGATGGCAGCCGGGAACGCGGAGGTCGATGTGCCGCCCACGCTGAAGGCGCTGTTGGCGACCCGCCTCGACCAGCTCGACGAGCCCGAGCGCAAGGTCCTCGAGCGAGGCTCCGTCGAGGGCGAGGTCTTCCATCGCGGCGCCGTGCAGGCGCTCGCCCCCGAGGAGACGCAGGTCACTACCCGGCTCGCCGGGCTCGTGCGCCGCGAGTTGATCCGCCCCGATCGCGCCCAGCTCGCGGGCGACGACGGCTACCGCTTCCGCCATCTGCTGATCCGTGACGCCGCCTACGACGCCCTTCCCAAGGCGGTCCGCGCCGACCTGCACGC
Source organism: uncultured Actinomycetes bacterium (assembly GCA_963798935.1). GTDB lineage: Bacteria > Actinomycetota > Thermoleophilia > Gaiellales > Gaiellaceae > JACDAN01. Next base: position 301,285 of record CAWCVG010000032.1, on the reverse strand, counting down.
GCGCTTCGCCGCCTGGCTCGACGAGCACGGCCACGCCCTCGTCGAGCGCGACGAGATCGTCGGCTACCACCTCGAGCAGGCAGCCCGCTACCAGGCAGAGCTCGGGCAGCCCGACCCGGCCCTCGCCGAGCGCGCCGCGCTTCGACTCGCCACCGCTGGCAGGCGCTGCGAACGACCGACTGGACGAGCCGGACCGCTTTCGCACTTCTCGACCCGGGCGGTCGCGCTCGTGCGCCCTCTTCGGCTCGACCTCGCGCTCGAGCTCGAGACCGCATGGGCGCACGGCGAGGTCGACGCTCGCGCGGCCGTGCAGGAGCGGACGCAGTCGCCGAACGTGCCGAGGCTGCCGGCGACCGCTCCGGCGCGATGCTCGCGCGTGCGATGGCCCTCTTCCTGCGCGTGATCAGCGGCGAGCTTGCTCGAGATTGACGAGCAGGAGGGGCTCTGCCGCGCAGCGCTCCCCCTCGAGGAGGAGCGGGCCGATCCCGCGACGGCTCGCGCTGCTGTGGGAGCTGCATCGCGTACGCCGCGAACTTTCGGATGCGAAACGACGACCACGTCGCATGCCTCCGAGCAGGCTCTCCGCTACCGCCGCCTCGCCGGCGACTCCCCTCGTCCGGCACATGGGGCTCGAGTGGGCGCTGATCCTCGGCCCTCGTCCGGCGGACGAGGCGCTGCGGCTGCTCGAGGAGCTCGCAGCCCGGCGGCCTCCCGGAGACGGGGACCTCGCGCGGGCGGTGCTGCTCGCGATGCTCGACCGTATCGACGAGGCGTGGCCGCTCGCCGAGGCCGGTCGAATCACCTGCGCGAGGTGGCGGGCGGCTTCGAAGTGCCGACTGTTACCTCGCTTGCTGATCGCGATCGTCGAAGGCGACCGGAAGCGCGCGTGCCGGCACGACGCCGAGTTGATCGAGGCGATGCTGCCCGGCAGCGTCAGCGTCGCGGCCGCGACGTGCAGGTTGTCCTCGCCGCGCGAGCTCTGCTACCTCGGTCGCTTCGACGAGGCAGAGCCGCAGCTACGCCAGGCTCAGGCCGTCCCGCCGCGTGCGTCCGTGCGGGTGCTCGCCCGGCCGTCGAGGCGCTCCTCCTCGCCGCGCGCGGCGAGCTCGAGCAGGCGGAGGCGCTGGCCCGCTCAGCCGTCGCCGCGGCGGAGACCGAGACGGACAACCCCTGGCTCCAGGGCTGGGCGTACGAGGACCTCGCCACCGTGCTCGAGCGCCCAGGCCGCATCGACGATGCGCGCGCGGCGCTCGAGCAGGCCCTCGCGCGTCTGGGAGCGAAAGCGCTGCCTGCCCTACGTCGTCCGTCTCCGTGAGCAGATCGACTCGCTCGGGCGGGCGAAGGTCTGACCGGCACCGACGTCGGCCCGCCGCTCATCGCTCAGGCTCGCATCGATGTCTCCCGGTGAAGGCCCGGTGATGGCACGAGGCAGGATCTCCGGAAGAATTGCCTGCAAATTGCCCATCTCTTCACTATGGGATGGGGATGTAAGCCCGACGCGAGCGGTCTCGGGCGTCGTCGGCGGACGAGTCGTCGGGCCGCCGGCTCGGGGTGCAGCGGACGCGAGGATCTGATCAGGCGGGAGTGACGACCACAGACGCCGCTGACCGCTTCGACGGGCCGTGGAAGACGGCCTCGACGTTGTTCCCGTCCGGATCGAGGACGTAGGCGGCGAAGTAGCCCGGGTGATAGTCGCGCTCGCCGGGCGGCCCGTTGTCGCGGCCGCCGGCAGCGACGGCCGCGTCGTAGAAACGCTGTACGGCGTCCCGGTCGGCTGCCTGAAACGCGATGTGCACACGCGACGGCTCACCGTCTGCGCTGATGTAGAGCTCGTCGATGAGAAACGCGGCTTCGGTCTCGCGAGTGAGGTAGAGCCCGAGCGCCTCGACGGCGGCGCGGTAGAACCGCTTCGAGGCCTCGAGGTCGCTGACGCGGAGATGAACGTGGTCGAGGAGTCGGCCCTGGTGGAACTCCATCTGCTCAGGCTAGTCGCCGCTAGCGGCGGCCGAGCGCGAGCATCAGCAGCAGCAGCTCGACACCGGCGCGGCGGCGGCGAGCGCGAAGGTGGCTGACGATCGTCGACACACCATGATCTTCGACGGATCGCCCGCCGACTTGAGCCTGCTAGGCGGGCCGGTCGAACTCGCGCCCGGCTCAGGCGGTGCGGTCTGCCCGCTTCAGCAGCAGCGCGAAGACGATCGCCTCGAGGAAGACCGTGACGATCGCGAGGATGATCGCCGCCCAGATCGCCGTCCACCAGAAGTCGTCGATCGTGAGCGAGTCCGTGATCGCATCCGTGATTGCGAGCATCACTGCGCTGAGAAACAGCGCGAGCAGTCCCGCGACCAGCATCGACCGCACCGCTGGAGCGAACCGCAGGAACACCGCCGCGGCGATCGCGTTGACGATGGCCCACAGGGCCGAGACCCAGAGGTAGGACCAGAAGCCGCCGGAGATGTCCATGCCGGGCAGGATCCAGCTGGTGATCGCGAACGCGAGGGCGAGCAGCAGCCAGACGACGATCACGGCGAGCAGCACGCGGACGACGGTATCCGGTCGGCCGGACAGAGCTACCCGCGGCAGCGTGAACGCGGCTCGTGCCGTCCAGAATTGTCGCTACTCGCCGGCCGCGTCGGTCCCGGCGCCGCCGGCGGTGAGAGCTGAGCTGTCGGTCGACTGAGCTTCCAGGCCGAGCAAGTCCTCGATCGACTCGCGTCGGCGAATCAATCGCGCCTCACCCTCCGAGACGAGGACGGCGGCCGGGCGCGGCACCGCGTTGTAGTTCGAAGACATCGCCAGCGTGTACGCACCGGTCGCGGGCACTGCGAGGACATCTCCGCGCCGCGGAGACGCGAGCCGGACTCCGTCGATGAGGACGTCCCCGGACTCGCAGTGCTTGCCGCAGACCGAGAAGACGCCGGTCGGAGGATCGTCGACCCGATCGGCGACGATCGCGCTGTACAAGGCGCCGTACAGCTGCGGTCGTGGGTTGTCCGACATGCCTCCGTCGATCGCAACGTACGTGACGCGTTCGCTTGCGCGCTTGACGACGCCGATTCTGTAGAGCGTCACACCCGCTCGTCCGACGAGCGAGCGCCCGGGCTCGAGGACGAGGTCGGCACTCGGAAGTTCGTGCCGCTCCCACTCCTCCGCGACTCGTGCGATCAGCGCACCCGCGAAGGTCTCGATCGAGGGCGCCTCCTCCTTGAGGACGTGCTGGACGCCGAGGCCGCCGCCGAGGTCGATGGTGCCCGGCACCCAACCGAGGCGCGTCCGACACTCGGTTGCGAAGGCCGCCAGCCAGGCGATGGTCGTCCGTACAGCCGCTGTCTCGAGCAGCTGCGAGCCGATGTGCACGTGCAGGCCGGCGACCTCGAGGCCCGTGCCGCGAGCCGCGTCGATCGCCTCGAGAGCGTCTTCGGGCGGCAGCCCGAACTTCGAGCCGCGATGGCCGGTCGTGATCGCCGCATGCGTCTCTGCCTCGATCCCGGGGGTCACGCGGACCAGCACTCGTTCGACTCCTGCCGTGGCAGCGCGCTCAACCTCGTCTGGGGCGTCGATGACGACGTAGCGGACGTCGGCCGCTGCGGCGGCGGCAAGCTCCTCGTCGCTCTTGTTGTTTCCGTGGAGCACGATGCGATCTCCCGGAATGCCGGCGCGGAGCGCGAACGCGAGCTCGCCGGCCGTAGAGACGTCGGCGCCGTAGCCCGCGCCGGCGACGAGCTCGAGGATCGCCACGCTCGGAAACGCCTTGACGCTATAGAGCAGGAGCGCGTCGGGGGCAGAGCTGCGGTACGCCTCGGCGTGCGCGAGGAGCGTCTGCTCGCAGTAGACGACGAGAGGCGTGCCGAACTCCTCGGCGAGCCGCGACGCCGTGACACCACCGAGCGAGAGCTCTCCGTCTTCTCTGGCGGCCGAGTCAGGGAAGAGCTCGAGCGCCGGCAGCGAGAATCCGGTCGCTCCCCACGTCATCCACCGACGATAGAGATGGCAGGCGCCTTTGAGAAGAGGCTAGGTAGGCCGATCGAAGTGGGCGGCGAGGTCGATATGAAGCGCGACTCGGACGACGCCTGCGCGCGCTCGTCTCAGGCGCGCCCGCCGAATTGCCAGCGGTGGATCTCGACGTGCTCGTAGAGCTCTGCTCGCCCTGGGAGGTCGAGGAGCTCCTCCACGGCAGCCGCGGAGGGCGACTCGACCGCCAGCGCGTCGCCGACCCAGGTTGAGCCGTCCTCGGCGAGGAGCGGTCCGCACACGATCAGGCGATCCCCGAGCGCGGTCACGTCCCAGCCACCGTCGCCCTGGTTCGGCTTTCCGTGGGCAATGACCAGGAAGCGCACGCTCTCGGGGTCTCCGGCGAACTGCCACATGGTCCGACCGAGCGCGTTCCGCCAGCGCCGCACGATCACGTCGGCGTACACCCCGGCCTTGTAGTTCGGCTCTTCGAACGCGAACACCCTCGCTGCATCCGCATCGGGCAGGTCGACGATGTGCAGGCTGCCCGTCGGTGTGACGCCGTCGTCGGCGAGCGTCGGACCGCGGGCGATCATCCCCTCGGCGTAGTCGTCCATGAACGACCAATGAGCCTCGAGAAGCCGCATTCGCACCTCGAGGGTGCCTGGCTTGTCCCGGCAGTAGAAGAAGTACTCCACGTTCAGCCTGGCCGGTCGAACTCGGCTCGAGCGAGCTCCGCGGCCTCACGCGCGTCGCATCCGTGTAGGTGGTCGTTCACGAGCCCCATCGCCTGCATGAACGCGTAGACGGTGGTCGGGCCCACGAAGCGCCAGCCGCGCCGCTTCAGATCCTTCGCGAAGGCCGTCGACTCCGGCGTCTGCGCCAGCTCGCTCAGGACGTCCCACGTCAGTCGCTTCGGCCGGCTGGAATCGGCGGGCTCGAAGCGCCAGACGTAGGCGGCGAGCGAGCCCTCCTCGTCCACGAGCTCGACGGCGCGCTGCGCGTTGTTGATCGCGGCTTCGATCTTCCCGCGGTGGCGGACGATCCCGGCATCGGCCAGCAGCCGCTCGACGTCCTTCCGGCCGAACCGTGCGACTCGTTCGAAGTCGAACCCCGCGAACGCCTGCCGGAAGTTCTCGCGCTTGCGCAGGATCGTCAGCCAGGAGAGCCCGGACTGGAACCCCTCGAGGACGAGCTTCTCGAAGAGGCGGCGGTCGTCGTCGACCGGGAAGCCCCACTCGGCGTCGTGGTAGGCCTGGTACTCGGGCGGCGAGGAGCCCCAGAAGCAGCGCGTGACGCCGTCCTCACCCCGGACGAGGCGCTCCTCGCTCAGCCGAGCGCACCCTTCCGGGTGAGCCAGGTCATCACCTCGACGGACATGCGGCCGGCGCGCACCGAAGGGTCCCCGTCGGCGATCAGCCGCTTCGTCTCCTCGATGCCCGTCCGGTAGACGCAGAGGCCGCGCTTCGTCTCGTCCTCCTGGTCGCGGAAGGGCCCCGCCAGCAGCATGTGACCTTCGTCGTGCATGCGTCCGAGGAACGCGAGGTGCCCCGTCTGGAGGTCTTCCAGCTCGGGCTCGGTGAACTCGTCGGCGCGCGGTCCACGGCGCAAGAGCACGAACGTGTAGCTCTCGAGCTCCACGTCTAGAAGCCTACGGGGATGTACGCCTCGTACAGCGCGACCGGGCCGTCGCGGGCGAGGAGCCGGCCGCCGACGCCGCACCTCGGACGGCCGTAGACGGCGAGGTACCGGACACCTAGCTCCGCCAGATGGCGCGCGTCCGCGCACGGCTGCAGCTCACGCAGGACCCGCCCCGCCTCTTTCGGCGCGACGGTCGAGTAGCCGGCGGGCCGCTCGCGTGGCGCCTGCATCGCGTAGTAGAGGTAGACGCTCGCCTCCTGGCGGTCCGGCGCGTGCACGGGCATCTCCAGCAGGCGCCCGCCCTCCTCCCGGCGGAGGGCGGCGTAGGCGCGATTCTCCTCGTCTGCGGCGGTAGGCCGGTAGGCCGTCACTCCGGCGCGGAGGTCGATCGCGACGAGCGCGAGCGCCGCGACCGCGGCGGCGGCGCCGAGGGCCTTGTGTTCCATGTGACGAGCCAGCTCCGCGAGTCCGAACGCGGCGAGCCCGGCGATCGCGAGACAGGCGATCGGCATCAGCCTCCCGGGAACTCTTGTGGTCCCCAGACCCGGCAACGTCTCCCACGCCGTCTCGTACCCGGGGAGATTGGCTCCCAGTGCGAGCAGGCAGACGACGAGGGCGGAACAGGCGAGGAAAACTGTCGTCCTCGTTACATGGAACACAAGCCCCACGAGCGCCAGGAGCGGCACGAGCCAGCCGACGAAGACGAACGGCTCGAGGCCGTGCCTGGGATCCCGGGAGACGAAGTCCGCCAGGTCGGCCGAGTAGCGCTCCACCTGCGTGAACGAGCGCGACGAGCCGATGGAGCCGCGGATCGAGGCCGCCCAGACGAGGATCCCGGCGGCGACGCCGGCCGCCAACGCGCCTCCGGCCCAGCGCCGGTCGCCGCCCCGCACCAACGCGTAGGCCACGACGAAAGGCAGCGCCCCGAGCGCCAGATGCACCTGTCCCGAGAGCGGAATGGACGCGAGCGCCGCGGCCGTGAGCCAGTAAAGGCGGCGCTCCCACGCCCAGAGCGAGAGCGGAAGCAACATCCCGACCCACGCAAGCAGGTGGCCGGCGCCGCCCTGCACCGCCCGGTACGGCGCGAGCGCGAACACCAACCCGCCGGCCAGCGAGGCGCCGACACCGAGCCCGAGCGACCGGAGCCAGAGGAACGTCAGGCCCCCGGCTCCGAGGTAGCCGAGCAGCACGAAGACGTTCCAGGCGACGACCGTCCCGAACAGGGCCTTCAGCGGCCCGAACACGACTCCGAACGGCCAGCCGGCGAAGTTGACGCGCGGCTCGACCTCCGGCTGGAAGCTGTACGGATCGAGCCACGGCGCGGCTCCACGCCGGAGCTGGTGTCCCGGCAGCCAGAGCTGCCACACCGTCTGGAGGTGATCTCCGGGAGCCGCGGAGCCGGGCAGCCCCTCCAACCCCTCCGCGAGGAAGTCCGACCTCGCGTCCTGCAGCGCCGGCCACGTCGAGACGACGCCAGTGGCGAGGTAGACGGCTAGGACGAGCCCGACAAGGCCCGCGCGGCCGCGAGCAGCTCGTCCACGTCCGGAACGTCGCCGTCCTCGTAGGCCCATGCGCCGCGGACCGTACCGCCGGTATCGATCAGGAACGCAGACCGCTGCGCGACGTCGCGCATCCCCCGATAGTCCCGCGCGATCCCGAAGCCGCGCACCGCGTCGCCGTTCCAGTCCGAGAGCAGCGGGAAGTTCAGGTCGAGCGCCTGCATCCACGCGACGTGCGACCACGCCGAGTCGCGCGAGGCCGCCATGATCCGAACGCCGGCATCCTCGAACTCCGTGCTCCTGTCACGCAGGAGCTCCATCTCGTTCGTTCAGGTGCCCGACCAGTCGAAGAGGTAGAAGAGGACGAGGATCGCGCCCTCGGAGACGAGATCGTGCAGCGAGACGCCCTCGCGCGGCGCGAGCCACACGTCGACGTCGGGGATCCGGTCGCCGGTCGCGAGCACGGCCGGAGCCTAACCCGGGCAGCACCAGCCTTCGATTCGAGGGAACGGCCCGGTCCCGGTCCCGCCCGGATCGAACTGCCGCGCGAGACTCGAGACCGCCTTGATCTTCTCGACCGCCGTCGAGCGGATGAACAGCCACTGGTCGGCGCTCTGCCAACCCAGGAGCAGCCACCGGCCGCCCGGTGCCCAGGCGACGTCGGCGAACCGGCCTTGGCCGCTGAAGACGGGTGTCTGTGCGCGGATGCTGTCCCCGTCCAACACGAGGAGCTCGCTTGCCACGCCGTTCTCAACCCGCTCTCTGCGGACCAGCGCGATGCGGTGGTCGTCCGGCGCGAACGCCGCATCGGCGAAGGCACCGGGAAGCGGGAGCGACTGGAGGCGGCGGCCGGCCTCGTCGTAGACGGTGAGAGCGAACCGGCTCGGCGACAGCGGGACAACCGTGAGCAGCCGTTGCCCGTCCGCAGACCATTCGAGGTGCGCCGGCGTTGCGCGAACCCTCGCGCTCCAGAGCGTCCGCCCGGTGTCGGTCTCCCGCACTCTCAGGGTCCTCGAGGGGTCGACGTATGCCAGGACGTGCTGGTCTCCTGGTCGCCAGGCGGGAGCCACGTCGGCGGCGCCGTCGAGGCGCCGGTCGCCTGTCTTGTCGCCCGCGACGACGCGGAGGTTCGCTCCGCTGAGGTAGGCGATCCGGACCCCGCTGGGCGACCAACGGGCGTCGTGGACGCGCGGCCGGGCAAGCGTCCAGCGAACGACGCCGGCCGGTCGCACGGCGGCGAGCCGGCTACGCGAGGTGGCGACCACGTCCTGCCCGCCCGGCGACCACGACGCCTCGTCGTAGTCGCCGAGCCGTTGCTTGGCTCCGTTGGCCGCGACGACCCAGACGCCGCGCGGAGCCGTGACCAGCAGGCGTCCTTCGGCCGGCAGGGAGAAGAGCGCCGGGCGTGTCTGAGGAACGCCCGCCACCTTCTTCTCAGTCCCGATCGCTCCACGGACGTCCGAGATCACCGCACGACCCGGCGGGCTGAGGACTGCGGCGAGAAGCGCAATGGCGGCGGCAGCTGCGAGCAACGGGCGTGCGTGCCGCCTCGCCCACGGCGTCGGCTCCCGCTCGTCGAACGCGGCACGCGCCAGCTGCCACGACCGCCGTTGGGCGCCGAGCTCGTCCGGTGGCTGGATGCCGAGCAGCGCGCGGCGAAGCTCCGGCTCGGTCATATCGTGCCCTCGTCGACCTCGAGCCGGTCGGCCAGCTCGTCCAGCCCGCGGCGGAGCCGGGAGTTCACGGTGCCGCGTGGGAGGTCGAGCATCCGCGCGATCTCGCCCGGCGTGTACTCCAGCAGGTGCCGGAGGACGATCACCGCTCGGTGCTCCGGCGACAGCTCACCCAGCGCCGCGAGCAGCCGCTGCGAGTAGGGCGCCCCTTCGGCGATCCCGTCGGACGCAGCGAGCTCGAGCGGCGGCTCGCCGACCTCGGCCCGAAGTGTTCGAGCGCGCGCCCAGTCGATCGAGCGGTTGACGACGATCCGGTGCAGCCAAGGCTCGAACGGACGGCGACGGTCGAATCGGTCCAGCGTTCGGATCGCGGACAGCATCGCCTCCTGCGCGATGTCCTCGGCCGCTGCGCCGTCGTGGACGACCAGGTACGCGGCGCGGTAGGCGCGGGGCCAATGCTCACGGAACAGCGCCTCGAGGTCGGGCAGCGACCCCGCCTGGGCGCCCGCGATCCAGGCGCGCTCGTCGGCTCGCAACCCGGCCATGGCGCGCTCCTTGTACGAACGCCGGCGTCTCGGAGGTCCATCCTCCGGTCTACGTGCCTCGGACGGCGAGGGGTCCCGAGCCATGGTTCTCCTCTGATGCTTCGACGCCGAGCGGGCGATGCCGTTTCGGGTCGGGCGGCCTAGATGTCCTCCGTGGCATCCGCGATCTCACGGACGACCTCGACGATATCCCGGTTCGCGTTGTAGACGCGCATCTGGCGATCCGAGCCGTTGCCGCGGCGCAGGATCTCGCGGATCCCTTCCAGCTCGCCGTCCGAGCCGAGCTCCTTCGCGTGCGGCTCGATGTCGTCGAGGCGGCTGCGCACGAGCTGGGCGATCGCGACGCGATTTCGGGCGCCGGTGGGAAGGTCCATGATCGGGGCCTCGAGCCCGTAGCGGACCGAGAGCCACTTGTTCTCCGTGGTCAGGATCCGGTGGTAGCCGGGGATTCCGCCCTCCTGCTCCGCGAGCTCGCAGTAGTACTTCACCAGCGCCTGGCAGAACGCCGCGATGGCGACGGCGTCCTCGACGCGCGTGACGCAGTCGCAGATCCGGATCTCCACGGTGCCGAGCCGGGGGTGGGGCCGGATGTCCCACCAGATGTGCGTGTAGTCGGCAATGCACCCGGTCTTCTCCAGCTGTCCGACCACCTCCGCGTAGTCCTCGTAGTCGCGGAACCGGGGCGGCGGGCCTGAGCGCGGGAAGGCGGCGAAGATCGGCTGGCGGGTGGAGGCGAGTCCCGTCGGCTCGCCGCGCCAGAAAGGCGAGCTGGCGGAGAGCGCCATCAGCAGCGGCAGTTCGACCAGCAGCCCGTTGACCACGTGGATCGCCTTGTCGGGGTCGTCGACCGCGACATGGACGTGGAGGCCGAAGATCAGCTCGCGGCGGGCGACGTACTGCATCTGGTCGACGAGCGCGCGATACCGGTCGCGCGCCGTGATGCGCTGACGTTCGAAGAGGCTGAAGGGGTGCGTTCCGGCGGAGCCCATGCGCAGGCCGTTCTCGCCCGCGATCTGTTTGACGGCAGCGCGGAGGCGGCGGAGCTCGCGATCGGCTTCCCCCGCGGTCCGGCACACGGGCGTCGCGACCTCGAGCGTGGACTGCATCAGCTCCGGCTTCAGGCGCGCCTCGGCCTCGTGGCCGACGAACGCGGCCAGGACGGTGTCGATCCGCTGGACGAGGTCGAAGCTCTCGCCGTCGAGCAGCATGTACTCCTCCTCGACGCCGAGCGTGTACGGCTGGCCCTGCCCGAACTTGTGGTCGAGCACGCTGCCGTCGGCCGCGAAACCCTCGACTCCTGTGATCGACGCGGGCCAGGCCTGCTTCATGGCCGCTCAGTCTGACAGGACGGCGACGACGTCCAGCTCGAGAAGCCAGCGCGGATCCACGAGGCCGGCGATGACGACCGTCGTGTTGACGGGGCGGATCTCCCGGAAGACCTCTCCGTGCGCCCGCGCCATCTCGTCGAAGGCCGACGCGTCGGTCAGGTAGACGCACGTCCGGACCACGTCCTCGAGGCGGGAGCCGGCCCGCTCGAGCGCGCCCTTCACGATCTCCAGGCAGAGCACGGTCTGCTCGTACCCGCCCTCCGGCGGGTCACTCCCGTCAGCCGGGATCGGCGCCGTTCCGGCGATGTAGACGTGATCGCCGGCGACGACGGCGCGCGAGTAGCCCATCACCGGCTCGTAGGGCGAGTGGCCCGGAATGCGACGGTGCGGCACGGGCCTAGTATCCGCCGCCGTGGACGTGCTGCGCCAGGTGGACGAATGGCCTGCTGAGAACGCTGCGGCGGGAGTGGTCGCGGATGGTCGTGTGGTCGCGACGCACGGCGACAGCGGCCGGCGCTTCCGCTGGGCGTCGGTCACGAAGCCCGCGACTGCGCTCGCGGTGCTGGTTGCGGCCGAGGAAGGAACGGTCGACCTGGACGAGCCCGCCGGGCCGCCCGGCTCGACGGTCCGCCATCTGCTCGCCCACGCCTCGGGGCTTCCCTTCGAGGGAACGGAGCCGCTCGCGAAGCCGGGAACGCGCCGGATCTATTCCAACTCGGGCTTCGAGGTGCTCGCCGGCTTCGTCGAGGGCCGTGCGGAGATGCCCTTCGCGGACTACCTCCGCCAGGCGGTCTTCGACCCGCTCGGGATGGCCGCCACGCTCGAGCGTTCGCCCGCGGCGGGCGTCGACGGGACGCTGGACGACGTCCTCCGGCTCGGGCGGGAGCTGCTCGACGCCGACGCTGGTCGCGCCGGAGACGCTGGACGAGGCGACCACCGTCCAGTTCCCCGGCCTCGGCGGCGTCATTCCCGGGATCGGGCGCTTCGACCCGAACGACTGGGGGCTGGGATTCGAGCTCCGCGACCGCAAGCCCGGCCACTGGACGGGCACCCAGCCGTCGGAGGGGACGTTCGGCCACTTCGGCGGCAGCGGCACCTTCCTCTGGGTCGATCCGGAACGGCGACTCGCGGTGGCCGCGCTCACGGATCTCGACTTCGGCGCACTGGGCGCTCGAAGCGTGGCCCCGGCTCTCGGACGCTGTGATCTCCGAGCTCGCCTCAAACGACAAGTAACACTGTGTTACTAACCCTTCGAAGCCCCTTCCCGCGCGGCCTCGGGGGACTAGTAACACTGTGTTACTAGGCCGGTCTAGCGCCTGACCCGCAGCGTGGCCCGCATGCCGCGCGACCGGTGGTCGCTGACGGCGCACCAGAGGCGATAGCGGCCGGGCAGAAGGCGGATCGACAACGTGGCCCGCTCGCCCGGGAGGATTCTCCTCACGCGAAAGGTCCTCGTTCCGCCGATGCGGTGCACGTAGAGATCGTGCTCGTCCTCGCCGTAGTTCACGAGCTGGATCAGCGCCGGCCCCTGGCGGACCGTCAGCCGGGACAGCCGGTACTCGAACTCGAGCGCCGTCACCTGCACGCGCGCGGGCGGGCGCGCGGCGAGCACCGGGTGTGCGGCAGCGACGAGTGCCGCAAGCGTCAAGCCGAGAAGGGCGAGACGCCTCACTTGACGAGCTGGAGCCGTTTGTAGGCCCGGGCGTTGGGGATCGCGCCGGCGGCGTCGAAGTCGAACCACTGCTCGAGCAGCGAGCTGTAGACGCTCCGGAAGTCCACCGACGCCTTCAGGTTCCCGTCCCTGTCGAGCGCGGTGCGGAGCCGCGGGAGCTCTCCGATCATCTGGCCGCGGACGCGGGTGCCCATCAACAGCCCGACGCCGGCGGCGCCGTGATCCGTGCCGCGCGAGCCGTTCTCCTCGGCACGGCGGCCGAACTCCGACCAGACGAGCGTGATCACGCGGTCGGCGAGGCCGCGGGCCTCGAGATCACGCTGGAACGCGAGCATGCTCTCACCGGTGAGCTTCAGACCCTGCGCGAGCGGTTCCGCCTGGTCGTCGTGCGTGTCGTACATCCCGTAGGCGCGCAGCGCGACGCAGCGGAGCGGGAGGCCCGCGCCGAGCATCGCCGCGAGACCGGCGAGCCGGCTCGGGAAGCTGCTGCGGTGCTTCGGGTACGGGACCGGGCTCGTGATGCCGGTGCCGTTGAACGGCGCGAGCTGCTGGCGGAGTCGCTGCGCGTGCGTCGCGGTGCCGGCGACCGAGGCGAGGGCCTTGTCGCGCGCGCCACGCGCCCGGCCGAGCGCCCCGAGAGTCTCGAGCATCTCCCGCTCGACCTCGCCCCAGACGCCGGGCGCCCAGAACCGGTAGCCGTCCGCGCCCCGCAGCGCCGCAACCGGGGCCTTGCGGGTCGCGAGCGGCGGCGCGAGCTCGCCGTCGAGGCTGAGACCCTGCAGCGGATTGTCCGCCCGCCCGGCCCGGTCGAGATAGCGTCCCATCCAGCCGGTGCGGAGCCCCGGATTCGTGGCGCCGACCTCCCAGTAGTGGCGCGAGGTGAAGTGGGACTGATCCGCGTCCGTGTACCCGACGGTCGGAAGGACCGTGAGCTTGCCTTCGAGATGGAGTGTTCTGAGCGCCGCGGCCTCGGGATGCCAGCGCAGCGCGGGATCCTCGGTGAACACCAGCGCCGAGTCCGGCAGGGCCAGCTTCGGGCGGAGCCGGCGGTAATCCGGATCGACGACGGGCGCAAGGAGCGAGAGTGAGTCTGCGCCCCCGTCGAGGAAGACGCTGACAAGGACGGGCTGCGCGGGCGCGGCGGCGGCCGCCTCGAGGATGCCGTCCTCGAAGCCCGGCAGCGCGAACGAGCCGGCGCCGTACACGGCCAGCGCGAGGCCCGCCGAGCGGAGCATGAAGTCGCGGCGGTCGAGTCCGGTCCCTGCGGGCAGCGGCATCCCCGGCTCGGTCGCAGGCAGCCCGGAGCCCGCCTCTGCAACTGCACGGCGGAGGAGCGACGAACGCGAGAACTCGTTGCAGCAGCGGCTCATGACGTCTGGAGGTCCGGGGAGACGGCGATCAACTGGCGGAGGGAGTTCTCGACGAGCGCCGGGTAGCTGCGCCGCTTCCAGTTCTGGTTTGCGGTGCCGAGCGCGCGCCGGGTGTAGCTGCGAAGGACGCGGCGCGTGCCCGACGAGAGGGGCGGGTCGCCCCAGAAGCCAAGCGCGCGGTCGAGGAGCTTGTCGGCGTCAAAGGGCGCCTGCACCTTGTTTGGATCGAGCTGGGCCATTCGGGTGACCCTGCCGGCGATCTCCCAACGGGCCAGGTACGTCGCGGTGTCGAGCCAGCGGTCGTCGTTCCAGCCCGAGACGTTCGGTGGGTAGAAGAGCTGCTGGCCGGCGTTCGCGCAGAGCCAGGACCACGACTCAGTGTCGATCGCGCGGCCGGAGGCGCGCAGGAGCCCGGCGGTGTAGACGACCGGCGGCTTCACCATTCGCGGGCCCTCGTAGAGCAGCGGGTGCTTGAGGATCGCCCGGACGACCGGACGGGCGGTGTGCCCACTCCGTACGTAGAGCCGCTCGAGGCTGCGGCGAGTCGCGGCCGGCGGGGTCGTCGGGATGAAGTAGCCCCAGAGCTTCGTGACGAAGAAGGACGGGTGGCGCGGATGCTTGACGCAGAGCTCGACGGCGTCGCGCCAGTCGAATCGGCCGCGCCGGCCGAACACGCGCTTCGTGCCGAGGTCGTGCCGCTCCCGGTCGAAGCGAAAGCGCGTCGGGCCCACCCCCTCGCGCCAGTCGTTCCGGAACCCGGTCAGCGCGCGCGCCTGTTCGCGGACATCCCGCTCGGTGTAGCCCCGCCCGGCGCCGAGCGTGAAGAGCTCCATCAGCTCACGGGCGTAGTTCTCGTTCGGAGACCACTTCGTGTTGTCGGTCCCCGAGAGCCAGAGCAGCATCGCCGGATCCCGGGTGACCGCCAGCGTGAGCTGTCGGAAGGAGCCGAGCCAGTAGCGGCGGAAGAGCGCGTTCTGCCGGAGCATCAGGTTCTGCGAGCCGACGCCCTCGTTCGAGGTGGCGAACCAGTCGTGCCAGACGAGCGTCATCCGCTCCATCAGCGGCCGGTTGCCGCGCACCATGCGGTCGAGCCACCACAGATGGTCGTGGCCCCAGGCGTCGCGCGGCGCCAGCGGCCGGCCCTTCTCGTCGCTGGGGCGGGGACCGACGAAGCGCTGGCGTCCCGGTGCGGTCAGCGCGCGAACGGCCTCGTTCAGCCCCTTCTTGGCGAGCGCCTCGGCCTGGCCGCGGCGCGGCCCGAAGCCGGCACGCCAGAGCAGGCGCTCGGCCTGTTCAGGGCCGAACTTGCCTCGGTAGACCGGGATCTTGGCGGCAGTTGACGGCAAAGCTGTCCTGACCCCTTCGCGGTCAGATCGGCCGTCCCTCGAACCCGGGCATCCCTCGAACGAGGGACGCCGGCTTCAAGGCAACGGCGTCGGGAACCGATGTCGCAGCATGGAGATCCTAGGCCTCGGCATCGCGATGATCGCGATCAGCGTCATCCTGCTGGTCTGGGCATTCCCGAACCTGCCCCGTGGTTAGTCCCTAGACCGCAGCCGGGCGCTCCGCCAGAGTTGTCCCGATGACCTCCGGTCGCACGCGCCTTCGCGTAGTGCTCTTTCTCGCCGTCGGGCTCGGGGCCACCGGCCTGTGGCTGGTCGCCTATGGGACGAACGTCTTCGAGGATCTCGACCTGGACACGGTCGACGCGCGGTTCTCGATCCGGGGCGAGCAGTCGCCCCGGCAGGACGTCGCCGTCGTGAAGATCGACGACGTCACCTTCGACGAGCTCAACCTCCAGTGGCCGTTCCCGCGCTCGGTCCACGCCGAGGTGATCAGGCAGCTGAAGGCGGCCGGCGCCAAGGTGATCGCGTACGACATCCAGTTCAGCGAGCCGTCGGAGGCTGACGACGACAGCGCCTTCATGGACGCGGCGCGAGCCGCCGGCAACGTCGTCTTCGCAACGACGGAAGTGGGGGAGAACGGCGAGCCGAACTTCCTCGGCGGGGCGGAAGGAATCGAGTACGCGCGAACGAGCGTCGGCAACGGGAACTTCGACGACGACGCCGGCGGAATCATCCGCCGCGTTCCGTACGAGCTCGACCAGCTGAAGAGCTTCGCGGTCGTCGCGGCCGAGCGTGCCACTGGAACACCGGTCGAGCCTTTCTCCGTCGACAGGAAGCTCATCGACTACCACGGCCCTGTCGGGACCATTCCCGTCGGTGCCTTTCTCGAACGTGTCCCGTGGGCAGTTCGAGCCGGGCCTCTTCAAGGGCAAGATCGTCGTCGTCGGCCCGTGGGCGCCCTCGCTGCAGGACGTCCACCCGGTCTCCTTCGGCGACGAGCTGATGCCCGGGCCGGAGATCCAGGCAAACGCGATGGCGACGATCCTCGACGGCCTGCCGCTGGAGAAGTCGGCGGGCTGGCTGAACGTGACGCTGATCCTCGTTCTCGGGCTGCTTCCGGCACTCACCGGCATCAGGCTGTCCCTGCGCGGAACGCTGATCCTCGCGATCGTCGGCGCGGCGGCGTTCCTCGTCGCGACGCAGCTGAGCTTCAACGCCGGCTACGTGATCTCGTTCGTCTATCCCTTCGGCGCGCTCGTGCTGTCGTCGGTGGGCTCCGTCGGCGCCCACTACCTCCTGGCGGCCTTCGAGCGCGAGCGAGTCCGCGACGTGTTCGCCCGCTTCGTGCCGGCCGCGGTCGTGGACGACGTGCTGAAGCGGACGGACGGCGACCTCCGCCTGGGCGGCGTGAACATGGAGGCGACCGTGATGTTCACCGACCTTCGCGGCTTCACGTCCGTCTCGGAGGCCCTGCCGGCCGCCGAAGTCGTGCAGATCGTCAACCACTATCTCGACGAGATGACGAAGGCGATCCACGCCCACGCCGGGACGCTCGTCTCGTACGAGGGGGACGGGATCATGGCCGTCTTCGGCGCTCCGATCGAACAGGCCGACCACGCGGACCGCGCGATCGCCGCCGCCCGCGAGATGCTCGAGGTGCGGCTGCCGAGCTTCAACCGGTGGCTCGAGGAGCGCGAGATCGCCAGCGGCTTCTACATGGGGATCGGACTGAACAGCGGCGACGTCATCTCGGGGAACGTCGGCTCGGCGAACCGGATGGAGTACACGGCGCTGGGCGACACGACCAACACGGCGGCGCGCCTCCAGGGCATGACGAAGGGCACGCCGCACTCGGTGTTCATCTCCGACACGACTGTCCAACTCCTCCAGCAGGAGCTGGACGACCTGGTGTTCGTGGACGAGATGGAGGTGCGGGGACGCCAGGCGAAGGTGAAGCTCTGGTCGCTGCCCCTCGGCGTGAAAACGACCTAAGACGAGTCGGCGAACAGCGGCCGGATCAGCTCGTCGAACGTCTCGCGGTCACAGCTTGCGACCGTGGAGAGCGTCATCGGCGAGACCGAGGCGGTCCGCGGGAGGTCCATCGTCAGCGCGACTTCCCCGAAGTAGTCGCCCGGCTTGAGGATCCCGCGCAGGCCACGCTCGGTCTGGGTCACCGAGAGGAGCCCGTTCAGGACGACGTAGAAGCGGTCGCCGTCGTCGCCCTCGCGGAGGAGCGGCTGCCCGGGGCCGACCTCCTCGCGCCGCATGCGCTTGGCGAGCCGCGTCAGCTGTTCGCCCGGAAGCTCCGCCAGGAGGCCGATCCGCGACAGCTCGGTCACGGAGGCGGGTGAATGGCGCGGACTCAGGCCAGCCTCCGCTGGGGGAACCGCCCGGTTCCCCCAGACCCCCTCCACCGGTCCGCTGGCGCGGACAGGCCGCTCTGCAGCCGCCTCACGAGTCGGGGTCGTCCTCGCCGGGGAGATCGTCGTCCCCGTGGCCGGCGCCCTCGGCCGCCTGGGACTCCGGCAGCTGCTCGGGCACCTGCTCCTGCTCTTCGGGTGTGGGTTCTGGATCCTCGTGCACGGCCCTATTGTTGCGATCCGTGGGAGAGCTCGACGCCTGGAGGCGCTGTCCGGTCTGCGCGGCGACGCTCCGGCACGAGCAGGGCCGCGTCGAGTGCCCCGAGTGCGGCTTCGTCAACTACGCGAACCCGAAGCCCACCGCGTCCGCGCTCGTGATCGACAACGAGGGCCGCGTCATGTTCGCGAGGCGAGCGCAGGAGCCGTCCGCCGGCAAGCTCGACCTGCCGGGCGGCTTTGTCGAGGAGGGCGAGCATCCACTCGACGCGCTGCGCCGGGAGCTGCGCGAGGAGGCGGGGATCGGCCTGCGGGACACCGAGTTCGTCGGCATCTTCATGGACTCGTACCGCGTCGGGTCGCGCGAGGTCTCGACGCTGAATCTCTACTGGAGCGCGCGGATCGCGGACGGCGTACCCACCCCGGACGACGACGTCCTGGAGTTCGCCTTCTTCGACCCGGACGACATCCCGTGGGACGACGTTGCGTTCTCGCACATCCCGGACGTGATCTCAGCCTGGCGCGGCCGGCAGCAGAACCCGTAACGCCAGCGGCTCGATCCTGAACTCGAGCGGCGTCTGGAACTCGGAGGGCTCGCCGTCGACCGCCGCCTCGAGCCGGTGGCGGGCCGCGTCGATCGTCAGCGACGTGCAGGCGCGCTCCTCCCACTCGGAGAACCGCCAGCCGGTCGCGAGGTAGAGGTGCAGCTTTCCCTCGTCGAGGCGCTCCCGCTCGCCGATCGAAAGCAGCTCGAGCTTGTAGTCGTTGTTCGAGACCAGCGCGACGCTCGCCTCGACCGGCTCCCCGTCGATCGTCAGCCCGAGCGGCTCGCGGTTCGTGAGGGTCAGCAGCAGCGCGCGCAGACGCGCGAAGGCGGCCCGACGCTTGCGGTGGTGCTCGCGCCGGTGCACGAGCGCGGCGTAGTGGCCGAGGCTGACGTTGTTGAGGAAGACGTCGCCGGCGATCCGGCCGACGTCGATGCGCCGCTCGCGGCCTTTGAAGGCGTCGAGCGCCGCGATCGGATCGTCGCGGTCGAGGCCGATGTCGCGCGCGAAGTGGTTGCGTGTTCCGAACGGGATGCAGACGAACGGCAGGTCCCGCTCGATCGCCACCTGCGCGACCTGGGCGAGCGACCCGTCGCCGCCGGCCATCCCGAGGGCGTCGGCTTCGGCTTCGCGCGCGAGCTCGGTGGCGTCGTCGTCCTCGCCGAGGACGTGCGTCCGGATGTCGCGCGCTTCCGCGGCAGCGACGAGCTCATCCGCGCTCGGGGAGCCGTCCCCCGAGCGCGGATTGATCAGGAGAAACCCGGTTACCCGGTGCCGTTCTCGGCGAGACCGAGCTGGCGCTCGAGGGCGCCCTTCGGCTGTGCGCCGAGCGCGGCGGCAGCGGGCTCACCGTTCTTGAAGAGGACCATCGTGGGGATGGAGGCGATCCCGTAGCGCTGGGCGATCGAGGGCTGCTCGTCGATGTTGATCTTCACGAGCTTGAGCTCGCCCTGTCGCTCCTCGGCAATCTTGTCGAGGACCGGCGCGACCATGTGGCACGGCTGGCACCACTCGGCCCAGAAGTCCACGAGGACCGGGGTGTCGGAGGAGAGCACTTCCTGGTCGAACGTCTCCTCGGTTACGGCCTGTGCGTCTGACATCTAGAGCTTTCCTTTCGCAGGTGGGTTCGGGAAAGGTAACGAGCGTCTCGGCTGGGGTGTTCCCGCGCCTCCGTAAAATCGAACGCATGGCGGATACCGTCTTTTCACCGCTTCCCGACAAGCCCGACCACCCAGCGCTCGAGCAGGAGGTCCTCGCCTGGTGGGACGAGGAGCGGATCTTCGAGCGGCTGCGCGAGCAGAACGCAGGCCGCGTGAAGTGGAGCTTCATCGACGGCCCCATCACCGCCAACAACCCGATGGGCGTCCACCACGCCTGGGGCCGGACGCTGAAGGACGTCTTCCAGCGGTACAAGGCGCTCCGCGGCTTCGACCAGCGGTACCAGAACGGCTTCGACTGCCAGGGGCTCCATGTGGAGGTGGAGGTGGAGCGGTCGCTGGGCTTGAACTCGAAGCGCGACATCGAGCAGTACGGCCTCGCCGAGTTCGCCGACCGGTGCATCGAGCGGGTGGCGCAGTTTGCCGCGCTGATCACCGACCAGTCCCGCCGTCTCGGGATGTGGATGGACTGGCCGAACAGCTACTACACGTTCTCGGACGCGAACATCGAGTACATCTGGCGGTTCTTGAAGGCCGTCGACGAGCGGGGTTGGCTCTACAAGGGGCACCGCTCGACGCAGTGGTGTCCACGGTGCGGGACGTCACTCTCCCACCACGAGCAGGCCGGTGAGGAGAATTATCGCGAGCTCGACCATCCCTCGCTCTACGTCCGTTTTCCGCTGAAGGAGCGTGAGGGCGAGGCGCTGATCGTCTGGACGACGACGCCGTGGACGCTGCCGGCGAACGTGGCAGCTGCAGTGAAGCCCGACGCCGAGTACGGCCTCCACGAAGGGGGTTGGAGGCTGAAGGAGGAGGGCGAGTACGAGCGCGTGGTCAGGGGCGAGGAGCTCGTCGGGCTCGAATACGACGGCCCCTTCGATGACCTCCCCGCGCAGAAGGGGGTCCGGCACCGCGTGATTCCGTGGGAGGACGTCTCGCTCACGGAGGGGACGGGGATCGTCCATATTGCGCCGGGCGCGGGAACCGAGGACTTCGAGCTCTCTCGAATTCACGATCTGCCGGTGCTCGCGCCGATCGACGAGGAAGGGCGGATGGTCGCCGAGTATGAGCCGTTCGCGGGCCTCTCGACCGACGAGGTCGAGGAGCCGGTGATCGAGTCGCTGCGTGAGCGCGGTTTGCTCGTCGAGTCCGGCAGGATCGTCCACCGATATCCGATCTGCTGGCGCTGCAAGACGCCGCTCGTCTTCCGCGTCGTCGACGACTGGTTCATCTCGGCCGACGAGATCCGTCAGCCGCTGATGGACGCCAACGCGACCGTCGAGTGGACTCCGAGCTTCTACTCGAAGCGCATGGACGACTGGCTGCGGAACATGGGCGACTGGAACATCTCACGCAAGCGCTACTTCGGTTTGCCGCTGCCCTTCTATCCGTGCGACTGCGGGCAGCTGAACGTGATCGGATCACGCGAGGAGCTCGAGGAGCGGGCGACCGGAGGCCTCGACCAGCTCCGCGAGCTGCACCGGCCCTGGATCGACGAGGTGACCGTGCGCTGCGAGTCGTGTGGCGGAGACGTGCGGCGGATCGCGGAGGTCGGCGATGCCTGGCTCGACGCCGGCATCGTCCCGTACTCGACGCTGGGCTGGCGCAATCCGGAGCGAAGGCCGGAGGGAAGCGCGAGCGGCGCGGCAAGGGGTCTGACTGGGGCCGACCTGCCGGATCATGCGTACTGGGAGCAGTGGTTCCCGGCCGACTGGGTGTCGGAGAGCCGCGAGCAGATCCGGCTCGTGGTTCTACTCGATGTCGTTCATGTCGGTGACGCTGGAAGGCCGCTCGCCGTACGAGCGCGTGCTCGCGTACGAGCGGGTCCGGGACGAGACCGGCAGGGAGATGCACAAGTCCACGGGTAACGCGCTCGACACGAACGAGGCGATCGGCCGCATGGGCGCTGACGTCATCCGCTGGATCTACTCCGAGCAGGTGCCGAGCCAGAACGTGAACTTCGGATATGGGCCGGCGAACGAGGTCAAGCGGCGGCTCCTCACCTTCTGGAACTCGGTCTCGTTCCTCGTCACGTACGCGAACATCGAGGGGTACCGGCCGGAGTGGGGCGAGCGGCCGGAGCCAGAGCGGCCGCTCGACCGCTGGCTCGTCGCCCGGACGAACCAGCTCGTCGCGGAGGCGACCGCCGAGTACGAGCGCTTCTGGACGCCGGGCGTCGTCCGCGCCTGGGAGTCGTTCGTGGACGACCTCTCGAACTGGTACATCCGGCGATCGCGGCGGCGCTTCTACGGCGACGACCCGGACGCGTTCGGGATGCTCTGGTGGGCGCTCGTGCAGGCGGTCCGCGTGATCTCGCCGGTGATGCCGTTCCTCGCCGACCGGCTCTGGCGAGTGCTGGTGGCGGAGCCGGCCGTGGGCGCTCCGGCATCGGTCTTCCTCGCCGGCTGGCCGGAGGCGGGAGAGGTCGACGAATCGGTGCTCCGCGAGGTGGCCGAGGCGCGCCGTGTCGTGGGGCTCGGGCACCAGGCGCGTTCGGCATCGGGGCTGAAGCTGCGCCAGCCGCTCCGCCGGCTCGTCGTCCAGGGCGCGACCCTGAACGGCGACCACTTGGACGAGATCCGTGACGAGCTCCGCGTCAAGGAGGTCGAGCAAGGGGAGGTGGAGGCGCAGGAGCTCGCCCTGAAGCCGAACCTGCCGGTGCTCGGGCCGAAGCTCGGCAAGGAGCTCGGAGCCGTCCGCGCTGCCCTCTCCGCGGGCGAGTTCGAGGAGCTCGCAGGCGGCCGCTTCCGGGTGGGAGACCGCGAGCTCGAGCCGGACGAGGTGCTCGTCGAGCGCCGCGGCAAGGAGGGCTGGGCCGTCGCGTCCGAGGACGGCGTCACCGTCGCGCTCGACACGCGTCTGGACCCGGAGCTCGAGCTCGAGGCGCGCGTCCTCGACCTCATCCACCGGCTGAACGGCATGCGTAGGGAGGCCGGGCTCGAGCTCACCGACCGGATTTCGGTCACCCTGCCGGCCGACCACGCCGACCTGCTCGACCGGCACGCGGAGTGGATCAAGGACGAGGTGCTCGCCGTCTCGATCGAGGCGAACGGCGGCTCCGGCGAGCTACAGATCGCGAAGGCCGGCCCATAAACTCCGGGCCGCTCTCGGCCGACAAGTCGGCCATGGAGCGTCCTGAAGGCGACCGCCGCACCGGCAAGGACCGCCGCAGCGGCCAGGATCGGCGCACGCAGCAGCAGCGCCAGTTCGAGGGCGACCGCCGCTCCGGCGCGGACCACCGCTCGGGCAAGGACCGCCGAAAGCCGCGGCCGGACGCCTGACCGGCGTCGGCAGCCCGGAAGCTCGCCACCGCCTACCAGACAACCAGACCTGGGGTCAGACCCCGTCTCGCGTCAGCATCGACTTCGCGACAAGAGTGTCACCGCCGGGCTCCAAGCTTGGCCGCTGAAGGCATGGTCGGCCAATGGCACGCCCGCCTCGCGAGCTCGTTCCTTCGGGGATGTACCACGTCATCGGCCGAGGCACGGGAGGCGCGGATCTGTTCCTCACCACGGAAGATCGCCGGCACTTCCTCAAGCTGCTCGGCCTCAGCGTCGCGCGGTCTCGCTGGAGGTGCTTCTCGTACTCCCTTCTCGGCACGCACTACCACCTCCTGGTCGAGACGCCTGAACCGAACCTCGATCGAGGAATGCAGCGCCTTCTCGGCCCCTACGCACAGGCGTTCAACCGCCGGCACTCTCGGTTCGGCCACCTCGTCGCGGAGCGCTACACGGGACTCCCTGTCGAGGACGAGGCGCACGCGATGGCCGTTCTTCGGTACATCGCGCTGAACCCCGTGGTCGCCGGTCTCTGCACGACGCCTGAACAGTGGTTCTGGAGCAGTTACGGCGCGACGATCGGGATGAGGACGCCGCCCTCGTTTCTCGACACCGAAACGGTCGTGAGCTGGTTCGGCCGCCCGCCCGCGGCGTTCCGGCGGCTCCGGGCGTTTGTGGAAGGATCGTCACTGGCGCGTGACGGGGTCTGACCCCGGCCCACGGCGGCTGCTAGCGCTGCGCGTCCGCCAGCGCGAGCTCGCGGCGAAGCTCGACCGGCAGGCGGAACACCACGTCCTCGTGCACGGACTTGAACGGCTCGATGCGCTCGACGCCTCGGGCCCGGAACCAGTCGCACACGCGCTCGACGAGCTTCTCCGGCGCTGACGCCCCCGACGTGATCCCCACGACACGGACGCTTTCGAGCCAGCCCTCGTCGATGTCCGTCTCGTCGTCGATCAGGTGGGACGCGACGCCGCCGGCGCGGGCAACCTCGACGAGCCGGTTCGAGTTGGAGGAGTTCCGCGAGCCGATCACGAGCAGGAGGTCGACCTCGTCGAGCAGGTCCTTCACGGCCCATTGCCGATTCGACGTCGCGTAGCAGATGTCGTCCCGCTTCGGCGCCCGCGCATTGGGGAAGCGTCGCCGGATGGCCGCGATGATCTCGCCGGTCTCGTCCACGGACAGCGTCGTCTGCGTGATGTACGCGACGCGGTCCGGGTCGGGCACCTCGAGCGCGTCGGCCTCCTCGACGGACTGCACGAGCACCGTCGCTTCAGGCGCCTCGCCCATCGTCCCGACCACCTCCTCGTGGCCGGCGTGGCCGATCAGGACGACCGTGTAGCCGTCGGCCGCATAGCGGCGCGCCTCGACGTGCACCTTGGTCACGAGCGGGCAGGTGGCATCGGTCGTCTTGAGTCCGAGCTCGGCGGCGTTCGCGTACACGGTCGGCGCCACGCCGTGCGCCGACAGCACGATCCGCGCGCCCGGTGGCACCTCCGTCTCGCTCTCCACGAAGATCGCGCCGCGCTCCTCCAACTCCCGGACGACGTGGATGTTGTGGACGATCTGCTTGCGCACGTAGATCGGGGGCCCGTGGAGGTCGAGCAGTCGCTCGACGGTCTCCACCGCCCGTTCGACCCCCGCGCAGTAGCCGCGCGGAGAAGCCAGCAGCACTCGCTCCACCATCCCGGCCATGGTATCTCCGCCTCTGTTTCTGGCTTTCAAAGATGGGCCGTTCGGCCTATTGGAATTCAGGAGTCGCGGGAGTAGCTTGGCGTCACTGGGCGACGCGAACCGCGGTGCGCGTACCTGGCCACGATCCGCGGTTAGCACTAGGGAGTGCCCACCGCACCGACCCCCCGAGTGGTGGGCCTCCCTCGTTTTCTCGTCCTGTGTTTCGCTGCTCCGTATCCTTCTGGGGACGGTGGCGGCAGTTGGTTATCTCATGCTCGCCCTCGCGGGGGCATTGCTCATCGCGGCCGTGGTGCTGCTGCGGGTCACGCGCGGCCGAAAACGCGACAAGCCGGAGCCCGCTTCCGCGCCGGCTGAGCCCGCGCCGCAGCCCGAGAACCAAGGGACGTCACTCTCGGCCGGCCTCGCGCGGGCCCAGGACGCCCCGTCCGTAGCGAGAACACTCCTCGACGAAGTCGTAGCACTCCTCGACGTCGAGTTCGCCGCCGTCGCAAAGATCAGCGACGACCGCAAGGAGGCGACCGGGCTGGTGGCCCGAGTGGACGGGGAGGACGCCGGCTGGTGGCGATCTGTCCGGATCGACCTCGAGCACGAGCCTTCGGCGATCGCCAGCGCAGTGTTCGAGGCGTCGCCGCTCACGATCTTCGACGTCGAATCCTCTCCACGGGTCAACCGCCGGATCGCCGACCGCGTTGGTGCGAAGAGCGCCGCGTTCGTGCCGATCGTGTCGGGCGCCCGCGTGCTTGCCGTTCTCGTCGCCGCGAGCACGGGCAAGCGCCGCACCTTCCCTCCGCAGGAGATCGCTCGCCTCGAGGCGCTTGCCGGCGAGACTGCGCTGGCGCTGGAGCGGACGCGCTCGGCCGCGCAGCTGGAGGAGGCGCTCGGTCGCGAACGACTCGTCGCCGAGATCGGCAGACGGGTCCGCTCGGAGCACGACGTGGAGGCGGTCCTGCGCGTCGCCGTCGAAGAAGTCGGAAAGGCGACCGAGGTCGCCCGGTGCTTTATCCGCCTCGGCGAGCCCGGCGCGCCGACGCCCATCCGAGCCGAGTGGGACGGGCCGAGTGCTCCGCCGATCGGTGACGCAGCGCCGAAGCTCGCCGTGTCCAACCTCGCCATGCGAAAGCGGCGAACGGTCGCGGTGGACGACGTGGAGCAGGAGCCAGAGCTGCGGGATCCGGCTCTCGGCGGAGTCGAAACGCTGCTCGGGCTGGGAACGCGGGCGGCTCTCGCGACGCCGATCCAGGTCTTCGACCAGGTGAGCGGCGTCTTCGCCCTGCACCGGAGCGAGGCGACCACGTGGACGCAGTCCGAGATCCTGCTCGCGGAGGCCGTAGCTCGCGAGGTCGGCCTCGCGCTCCACACGGCGGAGCTCCTCGAGGAGAACCGGCTCCGGCTCGGCCGGCAGGCGGCGCTCGTCCAGGCGGCCCAGGTGATGACGAGCGAGCTCCAGGTCGAGACGGTGCTCCAGCGCCTCGTCGTCGAGGTCACCAAGCTGCTCGAGGCCGACGCCGCCGACTGCTACCTGTTCGACTCCCGGCGAGGCGTCCTTCGCTGCGCTGCCGTCCACGGCCTTCCGGCCGACCTCGTCGAGTTCGAGTTCCCGGCCGAGGGCGCGCTCGCCGGCGAGGCGATGCGCCGCCGCCAGGCGGTCGTCTCCGGCGAGTACGACGCGGTCGAGCCCCCGCACCCCGCATACGAGGGCTTCACGGCCGCGATGGTCGCCCCGATGACGTGGTGGGGCGAGGTTCGCGGCGTCATCGGCGTGGGGACGACCGACCCCGAGCGCAGGTTCAGCCGCGAGGACGTGGAGGTGCTGGAGGCGTTCGCGAGCCTCGGGTCGGTCGCGCTGCGAAATGTCGCCAGCATCGAGCAGAGCGCGCGCCAGGTGCAGATCCAGCGCGGCTTCTTCCGGATCGCTTCGGTGCTCGCCCAGCCGCTCTCGCTCGACGAGACACTGGATGCGGTCGCGCAGGCGGCGAACGAGGCGCTCGGCGGTAGCTTCGCGGCCGTGCTGATGCCGGGCGAGGGCGGGCTCCGGCTCGCCGGCTCGCACGAGTTGCCGGCGGCGGTTGCCGAGTTCTTCCGCGAGGGCCTCGCCGCCGAGCCGCTCGTGGAGGCGGCGGCGCGGAAGCGGGTTCTCGCCTCGCCGGACCTGGGCGACGACGACCGGTTCGGGCACGACTGGCGGGCGCTTGCCGAGTCCCAGGACACGAGATCGCTCGTCGCGGTCCCCGTCGAGGCTCCGCGACGCGAGCAGACCGGCATCGGGCTCGTCTTCTTCTCCGAGGAACAGGCGTTCTCCGACGACGAGATCGAGCTTGCGCACCATCTTGCGTCCGCCGCCCGTGGTGCTCTCGAGCGGGCCGAGCTGTTCGAAGCCGAGCGCCGGAACCGCGCCATCGCCCAGCAGCTCGCCCGCACCGGGACGCTGCTCGCGAGCGAGCTCGACCCGGAAACCATCCTCGAGGAGATCGTGGCTCAGGCGCCGGGGCTCGTCGGCGCCGACGCCGCCGCTGTGAGCGTCCTCGAAGGCGACGAGCTCGTCGTCAGCGCCGCACACGGCGAGGGGGCAGACGCAGCGATCGGGAGTCGCGTGTCATCGGTCGGCGAGCTCGCGGGCGAGGTCGTCCAGTCGCGGGGCCCGGTCGCAGCGGGCGACGCGCGCGCCGACGAGCTGGTCAGCGGCTCGGACGCCCTCTTGGAGGCAGGCTACGCGGCGTACCTCGGCGCACCGCTTCTCGGCCCCGAGGGAAGCGTCCACGGTGTGCTCGCCGTCTACGCGCGGGAGGCGCGCTCATGGCGTGACGAGGAGGTCGAGGCGCTCGCAGCGCTCGCCGGCAACGTCTCCGCGTTCCTGTCGAACGCCGAGCTCTACCAGCGGGTGGTGCTCGAGCGCGAGCGCAGCATGGCGATCCTCGGCAACGTCGCCGACGGGATCGTCGCGGTGGATCGCGAGGGAAGCGTCGTGCTGTGGAACGCTGCAGCGGAACAGATCACCGATGTTCCCGCGGCGGAGGCGATGGGCCGGACACCCGCCGACGTCCTCCAGCGGACTCTCGAGGCGGACGAGACCTCGGCAGAGGGCCGGGGCCTGATCCAGATCCACCGCGGGGAGGAGGAAGTCTGGCTCTCCGTCAGCGAGGCCGTCATGCGCGACCCCGCAGGGGCGGTCTCCGGCCGCATCTACGCCTTCAGGGACGTGTCCTCAGACCGGCTCGTCGAGCAGCTCAAGTCTGGATTCGTCTCCACCGTCTCGCACGAGCTGCGGGCACCGCTGACCTCGATCTACGGCTTCGCGGAGACGCTCCTGCGCGAGGACGTCGCGTTCGGCGACGAGGAGCGTCGAACGTTCCTGCGCTACATCGCGTCGGAGGCGCAGCGCCTGACCGGCAGCGTCGACGCGCTCCTGAGTGTTGCGCGACTGGAAGCGGGCGACCTCCAAATGCAGTTCGCGCCGACCGATCTCCGGGAAGTGGTCTCGGACGTCGTCGAGGACGCGGAGCGCGAGCTCGCGAACGGCCGCCATTTTGTGGTCGACGTGCCGGAGGAGCCGCTCGACGCCTCCGCCGACCGCGACAAGGTGCGGCAGATCCTCACCAACCTGATCGACAACGCGCTGAAATTCTCCCCGAACGGCGGGACTGTGACTGTCGCCGCCCGCAAGACGCATGACGCCGTCCAGGTGCGGGTCGCGGACGAGGGCACCGGCGTCCCGCAGGGCGAGCAGGAGCGGATCTTCAGGAAATTTTATCGCGCCGAGGCGACGGGCCAGGCCACCGGCGGCACCGGGCTCGGGCTGTTCATCGCGCGCGGGCTTGCGCGTGCGATGGGCGGCCGCGTCTGGGTCGACTCCGACACCGGAGGCGGCTGCTTCGTCCTCGAGCTGCCCGTTGTCGTGTCTGATGTCACGGAGGAACGGGTATAGACCCGCGAATGGACGGCGCAGCACCGACTCGGGTTCTCGTCGTCGACGACGAGGCGCCGATTCGGCTGCTCTGCCGCGTCAACCTCGAGGCCGAGGACATCGAGGTGCTCGAGGCCGCCGATGGCATCGCGGGTGTCGAGACCGCGCGGGCGGAGCGGCCCGACGTGATCCTCCTCGACGTGATGATGCCCGGCATGGACGGGTGGCAGGTGGCCGAGAGCCTGATGGAGGACGAGGCCACGAGCCACATCCCGCTGATCTTCCTCACCGCGCGCGCCGAGCTCCGCGACCGCGCCAAGGGCCTCGAGCTCGGGGGCATCGACTACATCACGAAGCCGTTCAACCCGGTGGAGCTGGCCGCGGGAGTCGAGCGGCTCCTCGATCGCGTCCGGCGCGGCGAACGGGACCAGCTCCGGCGCGAGAAGATCGCCGAGCTGCGGACGCTGCTCGTCGAGTAGCCCTACCGATCAGCGAAATCGGCCGTCGCGACGCTGGCGCCGCCGAAGCCGCTGAACGATCCCGTCGCCACGCCGACTCCGACATAGCGGAAGCCGCGGCCCAACATGGTCGCCCGGTGCGGTGGGCTCGCGAGCCACATGCGGACGATCGCGCCCGGTCTTCCGTTGCTCCCCACGCCCCAGGCGATTGTCTCGCCGAGCATCCGCCCGCGGGCGCCGTGCCGGCGGAGGCGCTGGTACCAGTCCCCGTGGTCGAAGTTGCCCGTCCGCAGCATCGCGTTCGAATGCGAGCGGGCCGCGCGCTGAAGCGCCGGGCCGATTCGAAGCGGTTGCGCCCCATGCCTGGCCCGCGCCCGGTTGATCGCACTCAAGAGGCTCGCTTCCTGCCCCGACAGCTGCGCATGGACGACCAGGCCTGACGATTGCGCACCCGGTGACGAACCCAGAAACGCAATTCCACCGACGGCAAGAGCGAGAAGTGTGCGGCTTCTCACCACTCGGCGGATGAGTGTGCCAGACGAATGCAAATCTGTTGTCAGTCTTGGAGATATCGCGAGTTATCAGCAGAATTAGCGGGCCGTTTGGGCCAGTCCGATCCCGCAGAGCACGATTGCGGCGCCTGCGAGCTGGATCGGGTCGAGCTCCTCGCGCAGCCACGCGTAGGCGATCACGGTGCCCGCAACCGGCTCGAACATCGCCAGGATCCCTGCGCGAGTCGGGCTCACATGGCGGAGCGCCGCGACCAGCAGCCCGAACGGCACGATCGTCCCGAGCACGATCATCCACGCCATCAGCAGCCAGACCGGAAGCTCGATCGACTCGAGACGCCCGAGGAGCGAGACGCTGTCGTTCAGCAGATGCCACGGGAAGCTCGTCCACGGCTGCACGACAGCCCAGAAGAGGGCCGCGAAGAGGAAGCCGTAGGCGAGCAGCGAGGACGACGTGCGACGGCGGATGCCGCGATCGGCCATGAGGATGTAGAGCGCGAAGGTGATCGCCGCGCCGATGGACGCCAGCACGCCGATCCCGTCCAGCTCGAGGCCCTGCCAGAGCTGGAGGAGCAGCGCGAGGCCGACGATCGCGAGGGCCAGCGCCGCCCAGATCCGCCGCCGGACCGGCTCGTGCAGGACGTACCGTGCGTAGAGCGCGACGAGGACCGGAGCGACGTACTGGATGAGCAGCGCGATGCCGATCTCCAGCCGCTCGATCGCGACGAAGTAGAACCAGGCGACGAACGCGAGGCCGGCGACGCCGAAGACCGCAAGGAAGGGCAACTCGCCGAGTCGCACGCGAAGGGTCGAGCGCCGCCAGACGAGCAGCACGGCGAAGAGCAGCAGGAACGCGCCGGTCGCGCGCACCTCCGTCAACCGCTCCGAGCTGACCCCGCCCGACTGGAGGATGACCTTCGAGACGGCGCCGTTCAGGGCCCAGAGCGTGGCCGCCGTGAGCACCATCGCGTAGCCAAGCGCCGGCCGGCGGGTCACGCCGCGAGCCTAACCAGCCGATGTGTTATCCGATGTGACAACTATCCTTTCGAGGATGAAGCAGTGCGGCCGGTGCAAGGAGCTGAAGCACCTGGATGCGTTTCACCGGCGCGGCTCTCGCGGAACACAGGCGTGGTGTAAGCGATGTCGCCGCGAATATGACCGCTCGTACCATGCGCGGACGCGCCCCGTACGGCTGGAACAGAAGCGGCGATGGCGCAAGGAGTTCACGGATGCGTACCGCCGGCTGAAGACTGAGACACCGTGCGCGGACTGCGGAAGGCTCTTCCACCACGCAGCAATGGAGTGGGATCATTTGCCGGGCTGCGAGAAGGTCGCCGAGCTCAGCACGCTGTTCCGGAAGGGTCGGAAGCGCGCGTTCCTCGCCGAGCTGGCGAAGTGCGAGCTCGTTTGCTCAAACTGTCATGCAGTACGCTCATTCGAGCGTATGCACGGGGCGTAGCTCAGCCTGGTAGAGCGCCCGCTTTGGGAGCGGGAGGTCCGCCGGTTCGAATCCGGCCGCCCCGACTAGCTCTAGCGTTCGGTCTCGCCCGGCTCCCAGAAGACGACGACGAAGAACGGCAGCCCGCCGCTCCGGGTCGTGCCCACGCGGTACTCGCAGGTCAGCGGCGTGCCGTCCTTGCGCCTCAGCTCCGCGACGCCTCCGACCAGTTCGCCGTCCGCGATCTGCTCCATCATGGCCGCGACCTCCTCGGACTCGAATCCGAGCGCCGCCGCACCTCCCTCCAGCAGCTCCTCCCGCGCGTAGCCCGAGAGCTTGCAGGCACGTCGGTTCGCCGCGAGGTACCGGCCCTCCTCGTCGAGGACGATCGCTCCGACCGGGCCGTGCTCGAGCGCCTCCCCGAGGAGCGTCTCCTGGACCAGGTCCTGCTGAAGAGCGGCAAGCTGCGGCATGGGTGCTAAGAGACAAACTGGCAGCCCGACGTGTGAAATGCAATAGGCCGATCGGCCTATTTGTGCCCGGCGGTGTACTGCACCCGTTCCTCGTCTGCGAGGAACCGGAAGAAGTAGATCGCGAAGACGGCGAAGAAGACGATCGCCTGCTCGACCGCCATCGTGACGCCGGCGAGCTGCTGGTCGGAATGCGGGCCGAGCCCCCAGAGCCCGCCGCCCTCGACGTAGTAGTCGTAGGCCGCCTCCGGTGCGAGCGCGAGCAGCAGCCCGATCGGGCTCGCAAGGATGAACGCGACGAAGAGGTAGAGCGCCCTCCCCGCGTTGGAGAGGCGGTGCGGCGCGTCCTGGAAGACGGGCCACCAGAGCAGCGCGCCGGCCGCGAGGTACATCGCGTGCTCGAGGTGGAGGAGTGTCGCCGGGTGCTCGAGCGCCGTGTCGTAGGCGGGCGGGAGATGCCACGCGAAGTAGACGAGCAGCCAGAGGCCGAGCGCCACCGGCGGGCGGGTCAGCGCGCGGACGGCCCGCACGCTCGCGAGCCGCTCGGCCACGGGCGGCGGAATGCCCAGCACGAGCAGCGCCGGCGCCCACTCGGCGAGGACGACGTTCTGGAGCAGGTGCATCGAGAGCAGGTGGTAGCTCAGCGCTTCGAGCGGGGTGACCGCGGTGGCGAGCAGGAGCAGGCAGCCAGCGGCGAAGGCTGCGGCGCGCCAGCGCTCGACGCGCTCGCCCCGCGTCGCCAGCACGTAGGCGAGTACGAGCGCGGCGACGCCGAGCGTCGCCTCCGGGTGGACGGTCCAGGAGTAGGGGTCGGGGCGGGAGATCGAGCGCTACGCTAGTCCGGCGCGGGCGTAGCTCAATGGTAGAGCCCTAGCCTTCCAAGCTAGTTATGCGGGTTCGATCCCCGCCGCCCGCTCTGACGAGGTCGTCTAGGAGTTGTCCGGCAGCTCGACGCGCTCGATCGCGACCGGGCTCTTCGGTCGGTCGTTCGCGTCCCGGTCGGCCTCGCAGATCCGGTCGACCACGTCCATCCCCGACGTCACCTGGCCGAAGACCGTGTGCTTCCCGTCCAGCCACGGCGTCGCCTCTGCGGTGACGATGAAGAACTGGCTCCCGTTCGTGTTCGGCCCCGCGTTCGCCATCGCCAACGCGCCGCGGGCGACCCGGTGCTCGTTGAACTCGTCCTCGAACTCGTACCCGGGGCCGCCCGTCCCGGTGCCGGTCGGGTCGCCGCCCTGGATCATGAAGTCGGGGATCACCCGGTGGAAGATCACGCCGTCGTAGAAGCCGTCGCGGGCGAGCTTGAGGAAGTTCTCGACCGTCTTCGGCGCCTCGTTCGGATACAGCTCGAGCTCGATCGCTCCCTCGCTCGTGTAGATGGTCGCCTGCCTCATTGGAGGATTGTGTCCGCCAGAGGCTCGAGTGCGCCGGCCGTCGGCTCCAGGTCACCGGACGCCAGCTGGGCCGTGACCTGCCGGACCAGGGCGCGCGCCTCGCCCACGTGCTCCGGGCCGAGCACGGTGTTGACCGACGCAGCCACCTCGCCGTCCTGAATCAGCTCGATCGCGACCGTGTCGAGCTCGCGCCTCGCGATGTAGGGATCGTTCGGCACGCCGACCCGCACGAGGAACACGCGGCCGTCGGGCAGCTCGGCCTCCTGCTCGATCGGGGTCCCGCGAAGGCTCATGCCGCGCATTTCACCATGCCGGGACCGGCCGAGACGTCCGACCGGCACGCGATCCTTGCGCGGTGCCCGCCGAAGAGCGGATCGTTCGCATCCGACCGACGACGATCCTCGCCGTTCTCGGGATCACCTTCGGCTTCCTCCTGCTGCTCTACGTCACGTGGATCTCGCGGCAGGTGCTCACGTGGATCATCGTCGCGATCTTCCTGGCGCTGGCGCTGAACCCGGCTGTGGAGGCATTCGAGCGGCGGGGCCTGCGCCGTGGGCTCGCGACCGCCGTCACCTCGCTGCTCGCGCTCGGCGTGATCGTCGCCGCCGGCTCGCTCTTCATCCCGACCCTGGTCGACGAGGCGACGGGCTTCGCCGAGGAGCTGCCGGACTACGTGCGCGACGTGTCGGAGGGACGCGGCCCGCTCGGCGAGCTGGCCGAGCGCTACGAGATCGAGCAGCGGGTGCGCGACGCCGTCGAAGGCGGCGGCGCCGCAGGCGTGCTCGGCCTTTCCGACACCGCGCTCGCGATCACGCAGAGCGTGATCACGTTCATCGTCGCCGCAGTCACGATCGCGTTCATGACCTTCTTCATGCTCCTGGAGGGCCCGAGGTGGATGGAGCGCCTCTACGCGCTGCTGCCGGAGCGCTCACGGGAAACGTGGCGCGGCATCGGCCACGAGATCTACCGGACGGTAGGCGGCTACGTGACGGGAAACCTGCTGATCAGCGTGATCGCCGGCGTCAGCTCGACGATCGTGCTCCTGATCCTGGACGTCCCCTACGCGGTCGCGCTGGGCCTGCTCGTGGCGATCCTCGACCTGATCCCGCTCGCCGGCGCCACGCTGGCGGCGATCATCCTCACCGCCGTCGCGTTCCTGACGTCGGTGCCGGCGGGGATCATCGTGCTGGTCTTCATGATCGTCTACCAGCAGATCGAGAACCACCTCCTCCAGCCGCTCGTCTACAGCAGGACCGTGCAGCTCTCGCCGCTCGCGATCCTCGTCTCGGTGCTGATCGGCGCCAAGATCGCCGGGATCCTCGGAGCGCTGGCGGCAATCCCTGTCGCCGGGGCGATCCAGGTGCTGCTCCTGGCCTGGCTCCGCCACCGCCGTGAACGCGGTTCGCGCGAGGCCGCGCCGGTCTAGGGAATCGGAAATCCCCGCGAGGAGGGACGCCCACTGTTTGCCGCTCGCCGAGGGGGAAAGGTGGGGGGGTCATGGATACCTGGATCATCGTGTTGATCGTGATCGCCGCGATCGTCGTGCTCGCCGTCCTGTTGTTCGGCGGCCGCCGGGCCCGCGAGCGGAAGCTCGAGGACCGTCGCGAGGAAGCCCACGAGCTTCGGCGCGGAGCGGACGAGCAGGCGGAGCAAGCCCAGCAGCGGGAAGCGGAGGCGCAGGAGCAGGCCGACCGCGCACGCCGCGAGCGCGAAGCCGCCGAAGCCCGGGCCCAGCGAGCGGACGAGCTCGACCCCGACGTCGACACGTAAAGCGGCGCAAGGCTCGCGGCACCGCAACGCGCCCGGGAGGATTCGAACCTCCGACCGGCGGATTAGAAGTCCGCTGCTCTTCCACTGAGCTACGGGCGCCCGTTCCGGAAAGCGTAGCGCCGGGCCCTCCCGGGTAGGCCTCAGGGGAAACCAACCGAGGAGGGGACATGGCCGAGCTGAACGGCAAGAGAATCGCGTTTCTGGCGACCGACATGGTCGAGCAGGTGGAGCTCACGGAGCCGTGGAAGGCCGTCGAGCAGGCGGGCGGCACGCCGGAGCTCGTCTCGCTCGAGGAGGGCGAGATCCAGGGCTTCGACCATTACGACAAGGCGGACACGTTCCCGGTCGATCGCGTCGTGAGCGAGGCAACTGCAGACGAGTACGACGGGCTCGTCCTCCCGGGCGGGGTCGGGAACCCGGACACGCTCCGGGCCGACGAGGACGCCGTGCGCTTCGCGCGCACGTTCGTCGAGTCGGGCAAGCCGGTGGCCATGATCTGCCACGGCCCGTGGACGCTCGTCGAGGCCGACGTCGTCCGCGACCGGACACTGACGTCGTACCCGTCGATCCGGACGGACGTCAAGAACGCAGGCGGCAACTGGGTCGACAAGGAGGTTGTCGTCGACGACGGATTGATCTCCAGCCGCAGTCCCGACGATCTTCCCGCGTTCTGCAAGACGCTGGTCGAAGAGTTCGCGCGGGCACCGGTGCGAGCCTGAGGATCGAAGAGACGCAGCTATCCTTGGCGTAGCGCGGTGGCGGTAGCTCAGTTGGTAGAGCCCCGGGTTGTGGTCCCGGTGGTCGGGGGTTCGAGTCCCCTCCGCCACCCCTTAGAGGCTCCGGCGCGACGAAGTCTCATCGTGTTGGAGCCTCTTACCTGAAGATCCTCGCCTCACGCCGCTTCCCCGGCCCGGCATGGGACGAGTTGGCCGACGTCGAGTACGGCGATCTCGGGAAGCCTCGCGACGATGTCGAGGCTCTCGCCGTGGTCGCCGAGCGCGTCGACCGAGAGGTGCTCGAGCGGTTCCCGAACCTGAAGCTCGTCGCGAACTACGGCGCCGGCTACGACCTGGTCGACGTGGACGCTTGCCGCGAGCGAGGCGTCGCGGTCACCAACACGCCGGGAGTCACTGCCGCGGCGACCGCCGACCTGACCATGGGGCTGATCCTGGCCGTCCGGCGGCGGATCGCTGCGGGAGACCGGGTCGTCCGGTCCGGCCGGTGGGGGAGCGGCTGGGCCGACGAGCCGCTGAAGGGCGACGAGGTGAGCGGCGCGACGCTCGGGATCGTCGGTCTCGGACGGATCGGGAGCGCGGTCGCGCAGCGGGCCCGTGCGTTCGACATGCGGGTGCTCTACACCCGCACCACCCCCGCCGACGACCCGGCCTACCGGACCCTTGACGATCTGCTCGCCGAGTCCGATGTCGTCACCCTCCACATCCCGCTCACGGAAGAGACCCGCGGCTTCGTCGACGCCCGGCGGCTGGCCCTGATGCGCGACGGCGCCTGCCTCGTCAACACCTCCCGCGGCCAGGTGGTCGAAGAGGACGCCCTCGTCGCCGAGCTGGTCTCCGGCCGGCTCCGCGCAGGGCTCGACGTCTTCGCCAACGAGCCGGAGGTCCCGCGGGAGCTCTTCGGCCTGGAGAACGTCGTCATGACTCCGCACCTCGGGACTGCGACGCAGGCAACGCGCGAGGCGATGACCCGCGTGCTCGTCGACAACCTGCTGGCGGCCGAGCGGGACGAGCGTCCGCCCGACGAGGTCTAGCGGGTCCAGCCCTCCGGCGGCTCGCGGCGCCCGTCCTCGGCGTTCCAGTAGTCCCGTTGATCGATGACGAGCCCGTCTTCGCCGAACCGGATCACGGACACGCCGGCGATCGTCTCCGTGCGACCCTGGTACGTGACGACGCCCCAGTACTCGCACGTGGCGCGATCGCCGGTGACGATCGGGTCGCCGAACCAGACCTCGGCCTCGTCCTGCTCGGAGAACGTCCACCCGACATAAGCGCGCGCTTCCTGAAGGTCGCGGAAAGGCATCGACCGGAAGCGTGCGCCGGGCGCGTAGAGCGCCGCGATCGCGTCGAGGTCCTTCGCCGGCCACGCCCGGAGCCACGTCTCGCGCCACCGTCGGGCTGCCGGTTCCGCGTCCACCGGGCGCTACTCTGACCGAACCCGGCCCCGTAGCTCAGTGGATAGAGCGGCAGACTTCGAATCTGCGTGCGATGGTTCGACTCCATCCGGGGCCATATCGCTCCGGCACGGGAACGGCCGCGGCTAGGTCTCGTTCTTGTCGGGCTCGTCCTCGAGCTGCCCGGCCACGCGCTCGCGCTCGGCCTCGTCTTCGAGGCGCTGCTCCTCGAACTTCGTGATCGGGCTCTCGCGGCTCTCGCGCTCACGATCTGCTTGGTCGCTCATGGGCCAAATCTACCCGGCCGATCTATCCTCTAATCGCCGGCGGGCGTGGCGGAACTGGCAGACGCGGCGGGTTTAGGTCCCGTTGGGCCACACGGTCCTTGGAGGTTCGAGTCCTCCCGCCCGCATCCGGCCGCGCTGGCCGGGCGGCTCCCGGCCGGCGGAGCCGGCCTCCGCCGCCCTGACGCCGCTGGCCGCACGATGCTCTCCGAGCCCGTGCTACAGCACTGTGCTCTCCGGCCTCGCACGGCCAGCGGCGCCCCAGCGCACCCGGATAGACGTGTCAGAACAGGCACCGGCGGGTACATCCCGCCTGCACTCCACCACAGCCGTCCGCACACGACTGGAAGGAGGCGAGGATGTACATCGGCAGCGGCGTACTCCTGTTGATTCTCCTCATCGTCCTGCTCATCTGGGTCTTCTAGGTCCGGCCGGGGCGCTCGATCTCCAGCCCCGAGGGCGGCTGGCACAATGGCCGCCTCGTGAAGGCAACGGTCGAAGAGCTCCCCGAGAGCAAGGTCAAGATGACGGTCGAGGTCCCGAGCGGGGACGTCAAGCATGCGATCGACCACGCCGCCTCGGATCTCGCCGGCTCTCTGAAGATCCCCGGCTTCCGCAAGGGCAAGGTGCCGATGCCCGTGCTCCTGGCCCGGGTCGGGAAGGATCGCCTCTACGCCGAGGCGGTTGAAAGCCATATCGGCGGTTGGTTCCGTGCGGCGCTGCGCGGAACCACCGTCCGGCCCGCGACGGCGCCCGAGTACGACTACGAGCTCCCGTCGTCCGAGAAGGACACGTTCCAGTTCACCGCGACCGTCGGCGTGCAAGAACAGCCCGAGGTTCCCGGACTGGACGACGCTCGAGGTCGCCTCGCCCGACCCAGAGGTGCCCGAGGAGCTGATCGACGCCGAGCTGGAGGTGCTCCGCTCCACGGTCGCCGACCTCGCGCCGGCCGACGGCCGGCCCGCACGCGAAGGCGACACGGTGGTCGTGGACCTCGTCTCGGCCGACGGCGAGGCCCAGCGCGATTACGTCGTCGAGCTCGGGTCGCAGCGCCTGCTCCCGGAGATCGAGGAGGGCCTCGTCGGCCAGCAGTCCGGTGGTGAGAAGCAGATCGCCTACCGGCTTCCCGACGGCCAGGACGCGGACATCACCGCGAGCGTCAAGGAGATCTACGAGAAGGTGCTCCCGCCCGTGGACGACGAGCTCGCCCGGGCGGCCAGCGAGTTCGAGACGCTCGCCGAGCTGCGGGAGGAGATCCAGACGCGCCTCGGCGGCCAGCTCGAAGAGCAGCTCGAAGCCCAGTTCCGGACGGCGGCGCTCGACGCGCTCGTCGCCGCCACCGACCTCGACGTCGCCCCGGGTCTCGTCCAGACGCGCGCGGTCGAGCTCTGGAACGCGCTCGTCCGCTCACTCGAGCGGCGCGGGATCAGCCCGGAGGTGTACGTCCAGCTCAGCGGCCGGACTCCGGAGCAGATCCAGTCGGACATCGAGGCCGAAGCACGCCTTGCGCTCGAGCGCGAGATCGTGCTCGAGGCGGCCGCGGACAAGCTCGGCCTGGAAGTCTCCGACGAGGCCGTCGACACCCTGATCCGCGAGCAGGCCGAGGAGCTCGGCGAGGATCCCGACGCGCTGATCGCCCAGGTCCGCGAGGCCGGCCGGTACGAGGCCCTTCGCGCCGACCTCCGTCTTCGCGACGCGCTCGACAGAGTCGCCGCCGAGGTCAAGCGCATCCCCGTCGAGCTCGCGGACGCCCGCGACAAGCTTTGGACCCCAGAGAAGGAAAAACCCGAGACCGGTACGAAGTTGTGGACCCCCGGTAGCAAGGAGCCTGCATGAGCCCGCTTGTCCCCATGGTGATCGAGCAGACGTCGCGCGGCGAGCGCGCCTTCGACATCTACTCGCGCCTGCTCAATGAGCGAATCGTCTTCCTCGGAACGCCAATCGACGACCAGATCGCGAACCTGATCATCGCCCAGCTCCTGCACCTGGAGTCGGAGGATCCGGACAAGGACATCGCCCTGTACATCAACTCGCCGGGCGGCGACGTCTACTCGGGCCTCGCGGTCTACGACACGATGCAGTTCATCAAGCCCGACGTGCAGACGATCTGCGTCGGGATCGCGATGTCCATGGGCGCACTGCTGCTCGCCGGGGGCTCCAAGGGCAAGCGGATGGCGCTGCCCAACGCGAAGATCCTGATCCACCAGGTGTGGACGCCGCACGGCCCCGGCGGCCAGGCGGCCGACATCGAGATCCGGGCGCGGGAGACGCTCAACCTCAAGCGCCGGCTCGAGGAGATCCTCTCCGAGCACACCGGGCAGGACCTCGAGAAGGTCGCGCACGACACCGATCGCGACTACTTCATGTCGACGCAGGAGGCGAAGGATTACGGCATCATCGATACCGTGATCACGAGCCGCGACGGGGCGAAGCCCTAGCACTTGTGATGATTTCGGAGTACAAGGAGAACTAGGGTGGCGAGGGCGAGCGACGGCAACGAGCAGCTTCTCTGCAGCTTCTGCGGGAAGTCACAGCGGCAGGTCAAGAAGCTGATCGCCGGTCCGGGCGTCTACATCTGCGACGAGTGCATCGATCTCTGTAACGAGATCATCGACGAGGAGCTCACGACTCCCTCCTCGCTCGACCTGGACAACCTCCCCCGGCCGACGGACATCTACAGCGTCCTCAACGACTACGTCGTGTCGCAGGAGGAGGCGAAGCGCACCCTCGCCGTCGCCGTTTACAACCACTACAAGCGCGTCCAGATGGGCGCCGAGGAGAACGAGGTCGAGCTCCAGAAGTCGAACATCCTCCTCCTCGGGCCGACGGGCTGCGGGAAGACGCTCCTGGCGCAGACGCTCGCCAGGATCCTCAACGTCCCGTTTGCGATCGCGGATGCCACGGCGCTGACCGAGGCCGGCTACGTCGGCGAGGACGTCGAGAACATCCTCCTGAAGCTGATCCAGG
Source organism: uncultured Actinomycetes bacterium (assembly GCA_963798935.1). Taxonomy (GTDB): domain Bacteria; phylum Actinomycetota; class Thermoleophilia; order Gaiellales; family Gaiellaceae; genus JACDAN01. The sequence goes on along the minus strand of CAWCVG010000032.1, from coordinate 261,690 downwards.
CCGCGGACTTCGACATCAAGAAGGCTGAGACCGGGATCATCTACATCGACGAGGTCGACAAGATCGCGCGGAAGGCGGACAACCCGTCGATCACGCGCGACGTGTCGGGCGAGGGCGTCCAGCAGGCGCTGCTGAAGATCCTCGAGGGCACCGTCGCCTCGGTGCCGCCGCAGGGCGGGCGCAAGCACCCGCACCAGGAGTTCCTCTCGATCGACACGACGAACATCCTCTTCATCTGCGGCGGCGCGTTCGCCGGGCTGGAGAAGATCATCGGCCGCCGGATCGGCAAGAACGCGGTCGGGTTCGGCGCCGACATCCGCTCCCGGCACGACACGGAAGTCTCGGAGCTGCTCGGAGACGTCATGCCGGAGGACCTCCTCTCCTACGGGCTGATCCCCGAGTTCATCGGCCGGCTCCCGGTCGTCTCGGCGGTGCACCAGCTCCAGCGGGAGGACCTCGTGCAGATCCTCGTCGAGCCGAAGAACGCGCTCGTCCGGCAGTACCAGCGGTTCTTCGGCTACGACTCGATCGAGCTCGTCTTCATGGACGACGCGCTGTGGTCGATCGCGGATCGCGCCCTCGAGCGCGAGACCGGCGCCCGCGGCCTCCGCTCGATCATCGAGACCGCGCTGCTCGACGTCATGTTCGAGCTCCCCTCGCGCAAGGACGTTTCCAAGTGCGTGATCACGAAGGAGACGATCGAGAAGGGCCTCAAGCCGACGCTCGTCACGAGCGCCGGGGCCGAGCTCGAGGACGAAGAAGAGCGCGCGGCCGAGTCGGCCTAGTCGGCGCTCTCCTTTCGCCGCTTCGCCTGCCCGACCTAGCCGAAAGGCTAGTTGAGCTCGGCGGGCTCACGTGCGATCGTTCAGGCCAGCCTGCCCGGGCGCGTGGTCAGGGAGATTTCCCCATTTGGCGGCGGACCACGCCTCCGGGCCCCATACTCGGGAACGTCCTCCCGTGAAACGAGCACCGTCGCCCCGGTCCACCCGCACATCTCGCACCGCCCGGAACTGGACCTCCCCTGCGCTCGTGCTCGTCTGTGCGTTCGCTCTCGGCGCGCCGCTGAACGCGGGGGCCGATGACGAGGCTCAGACGTCACTCTCCCCGGGTCTTCTGGAAGCCGCCCAGGCGCAACCGGATGCAGGGTTCAAGGTCATCGTCGAGGGTGCTGCGGGCAGCGACTCCGTGTCTGCAGAGATCCGAGGAGTCGCGGAGGACGACGAGGCCGATCTCCAGAGCTTCGTGACCGTGCCGGCGGTTGCCGGGACGCTGACAGGGAGTCAGATCGTCGCGCTCGCGAACGGCTCGGAGCCGCTCGCGATCACGCGCGACACCCCGGTCACTGCAACTGGCGACCCGGCGCCGCCCGAACAACCCTCGCCCGAAGCGACGAGCGAGGAGCCGACGGTGGCTGGAGACGCCGAGCCGGGCGCCTGGGTCACCGCGACACCCGGGCTCTCGAGCGGATCCGACGCGTCCGGCTACTCCTTCCAGTGGCAGCGCTGTGGCACCGGCCTCCGGTCCGAAGCACTTCTGGCCGACTCCCCGGCCGGCTACTGGCCGGCCGGCGAGCTGGATGGAGAGGTCGAGGTCGCCGGTCCCGGGAGCGGCACGTTCTCGTCGGCATTCACGTTCGAGGGCTGGGTGAAACTCGGCGAGCCTCAGAGCGATCGACCGCTGATCTCACGGTGGTCTGCGCTCGTCGCCGGCATCGCCACTCGTTGGGGGTGGGACTCCATCGCCGGGATCCGGCTGTACCTCGACGAGAACGGGGATTACGGGCTTGCGGTCGGCTACTACGAGCCCCGCCACGTCCGGACCTCGATCGGACCCGTCGCCGGTGAGCGGGAGCATCTTGCGGCGACGTGGGACGGATCGGTCATGCGGTTGTTCCGAAACGGCATCCAGATCGGCGCCACGGACATGACCGGCAGGCTGGTAGACCCTTCGGTCGAGCTGACGATCGCACGCGAGGTCGACGCGGTGGCGCTCTACGGCCGAGCTCTCACGCCGAGCGAGCTGCGAGGGCACGCGGCCGGGTGCACGGCGATCCCGGGAGCCGGCGAGCCGACCTACCGCGTCGCCGCCGACGACCTGGGGCTGAGCCTCCGCGTCGTCGTGACGGGCACTGACGACGGGGCGCCAAAGGTGTCCGCATCCGAGCTCACGCCGCCCGTCACGGCGAGGCCTCCGGTCGCGACCTCTCCGCCGTCGGTCCTCGGGACGGGCGAGGAGGGTCAGACGCTCAACGCCGCCATCGGGACCTGGGACGGCACGCAGCCCCTTGAGTTCGAGCACCAGTGGCAGCGTTGCGATCCGACGGGTGAGAGCTGCGTCGACATCGCCGGCGCCACGGCGCCGACCCACACGCTGGTCTCGGCCGACGTGGGGGCGACGGTCCGATCGGCGGTCACCGCCCGCGGGCTCGGAGGCGAGCGGCTGTCTCGCTCGGAGCCGTCGGACGTCGTCGTGGCGATCCCCGAGCCGCTCCCGCGCTTCAAGCAGCACTGGCCGTACGTCGCCGGAGTTGCGTCCCTCCTCTCGAGCCCTGAGGGACAGAACCTGGAGCCGCCGACGATCGCGATCGTCGACTCCGGGATCGACGCGGGCAGGTCCGACTTCGGCGGACGGGTGATCGCGCAGGTGAACCTGAGCTCGCGCGAGGGGAATCAGCCGGGAGACGGCAACGGCCACGGGACGGCAGTGGCGAGCGTGGCGGCAGGGGAGGCGGAGGGCTACACAGGCGCCGCGCCGGACGCGAAGCTCGTGGCAGTCGAGGCGCTCGACGACGACGGCGTCGCGTACCTGAGCGACGTCATCGAAGCCGCCGACTGGATCTACAGCCACCGGGAGCAGCTGAACATTCGCGTCGCCAACTTCTCGCTCCATGGGACGACCGTCGCGAGCCTCGCGTCCGATCCCCTTGACCGGGCGGTCGAGCGGCTCTGGCTGAGCGGCATCGTGGTCGTCGCGGCGGCGGGCAACTACGCCGTGAACGGCGAGGAGAGCTTTGTTCCGTTCGCGCCCGGGAACGACCCGTTCGTGCTCACCGTCGGCGCGACGGACACTCGAGGGTCGTTCACGCAGCGGGACGATTCCGTCGCGCCCTGGTCGGCATGGGGGTACACGCGGGACGGGTTCGCCAAGCCGGAGCTCTCCGCACCCGGCAGGTACATCGCGGCTGCGGTGTCCCCGGACACGAAGCTCGCGCGAGATCGGCCGGAACGCATCGTCGAGCCCGGCTACATGCAGCTCTCCGGAACCTCGCTCGCGGCTCCGGTCGTCGCCGGCACCGCGGCGAACCTCCTGGCGGCACACCCGGAGTGGACGCCGGATCAGGTGAAGGGGGCGCTCATGCTCACCGCCGAGCCGCTCGACCGCGCGCGGCCGCGCTCCGCCGGCGTCGGGGCCATGAATGCTGCCGCGGCCGCAGCAGTGGTCGATCCGCCCAATCCGAATCTCGCGCTGCAGCATTTCCTGATCCCCGATCCCAACGGCGGCTCGACGCCCGTCTTCGACGCAGCCGGCTGGACGACCGTGGCGCAGTCGGACCCGGCGTGGGCAAGCGTCGCGTGGGGCTCGGTGGCCTGGGGATCCGCCGCGTGGTCGAGCGTCGCCTGGGGCTCGGTCGCGTGGGGATCGGTCGCCTGGGGCTCGGTGGCCTGGGGCTCCGTTGCGTGGGGCTCGGTCGCGTGGGGGAGCAATTCCGAGGACGACCTGCGACAGGAGGGCGGCTACTGGATTCGCAGGGACTGACCTGACCGCCTAGGCGGTCCGGGGGGAGGTGCGGCGGAGAGCCTTGTGGCGCTCTCCGCCGCCACCTCTGGGGAGAGCCCTGCTGGGAGTTGCGGCCACTCCCGCAGGGCTCACGCTCGCGCCGGCGACAAGCGGAGTCGGCGGGAGTCCCAGCCCCGCCAGTCTCCAGAGCCGCCTGTTCAGCGCGGCGGTGGTGGTCGGGGCGCGCCACTCAGCCTGCCCGGTCACGGCGCCCCCATCGTGGCCCGCCAGAACTCGTCGCTGGGGGCCTTGGTGAATTCGTCGTCGAGCACCGATCGAGGCGTCTGGCCCGTCTCCAGAGAGACGACGCCGACCAGGTGGCGAAGTGCATGGAGCGCCTGCGCGACCTCGATGTCGCCCGGCCGGAGCTCTGAGGCGTGTTGAATCTCTTTGGCAGTCACGCCTCAATGGTCGCCTCGGCCCCCCATCAGCCGGTAAGTCCTGGGTAATTTCCCTCGGGAGCGAGATGGACTACCGGATTCTCGGCCCCCTCGAGCTCCGTGCAGGCGATCGGACGGTGTCCCTGCGCGGGGTCCGTCAGCGTGAGCTGCTGGCGGTTCTTCTTCTGCACGCGAACGAGATCGTCTCCAGCGACCGGCTGATCGACGAGCTCTGGGAGCGAGATCCACCGCCGACGGCGGCGAAGATCATCCAGAACAGCGTTTCGCAGCTGCGGAGGTTGATTGACCCGGAGCTTCTCATCACCCGGAGCCCCGGGTATCTGCTCGTCGTCGGGCCCGGCGAGCTGGATGCGGGCAGGTTCGAGCGGACGGTGGAGCAAGCGAGGGCCGACCTCGCCGAAGGTCAGCCCGCCAAGACCGCGGAAGCGCTGCGCGAGGCACTCGGGTTGTGGCGGGGCCCGGCGCTCGCCGATTGCGCCGACGTCCCGTCTGCCCGAGCAGAGGCGGCAAGGCTCGAGGAGCTGCGGTCCGCGGCCACCGAGGATCGAATCGAGGCCGAGCTCCAGCTCGGACGCCATGCCGACCTCGTCGCCGAGCTCGATGCGCTCGTCGCGCAGCACCCGCTCCGTGAGCGTCTACGAGCGCAACTCATGGTCGCGCTGTATCGATCGGGACGGCAGGCCGAGGCGCTGCGGGTGTATCACGAGACGCGCGAGGTCCTCGTGGAAGAGCTCGGGCTCGAGCCCGGACGTGCTCTGCAGCGACTCGAGCGTGCCGTGCTCGTTCACGATCCGGCGCTCGAGCTTTCCGGGGACGGAAGGCCGGAGGCGCCACGACCCGTCGACTTGGCGCAGGCGCCAGAGACGCGCAAGACGGTCTCCGTGGTCGCAGCGGACGTCCTCAGTCTCGGCGGGCCTCATGACCCTGAGGCGCTCCGCAGGCCCATGTCGCGCGCGGTCGAGACCGTGACAGGCGTGCTCGAGCGCCACGGCGCCCGCACCGAGTCGTCACCCGCCGGCGGTGTGATCGGAATCTTCGGCGTTCCAACCGTGCACGAGGACGATGCGCTACGCGCCGTCCGTGCCGCGACCGAGGCTCGCACCGCGCTCCAGGAGCTCGGCGCAGAGCTCGAGCGCGACTGGCACATCGCCGTCTCGCTTCGTTCCGGCGTGAACACCGGGGAGGTGGTGGCCGGCGACGCGACGGTGCAGACGCTGATCGCGGGAGACACGGTCAACGTCGCCGCCCGCCTGCAGCAAGCCGCCGATCCGGGCGAGATCCTGCTCGACGAGCAGACGCAGCGGCTCGTCCGCGATGCGGTCCGGGCCGAGCGTGTCGACCCGAGTGCGCTGAAGGCGACGGGCCGCGAGTCCGCCTGGCGGCTGCTCGAGCTGGCTCCGGGGACGCCGGGATACGTTCGCCGGCTCGAGACTCCCCTCATCGGCCGTGTCGGCGAGCTCGCTCAGCTTCGGCAGGCCTTCGATCGGGCCGCGCAACAGCGGGCAGTCCAGCTCTTCACGGTCCTCGGGCCCGCGGGCATCGGCAAGTCCAGGCTGGCGCGCGAGCTCGTCCTCTCAGTCGGGGATGGGGCGACCCTGCTTCAGGGTCACTGTCCCTCGTACGGCGAAGGCATCACCTTCTGGCCGCTGCGTGAGATCGTCGAGCAGGTCGGCGACCTGACGGCGCTCCTGGCCGGCGAACCTGAGGCCGAGGCGATCGTCGAACGGCTTCTCGGCGCAGTGGGCCCCTCGGGGCAGGCGAGCTCGAACGAGGAGACGTTCTGGGCGGCGCGGAAGCTCTTCGAGGCGCGGGCGCGAGCGGGTCGTCCCTTGATCGTCCTCCTGGAAGATGCCCACTGGGCCGAGCCGACGCTTCTCGACCTCGTCGAGCACGTGGCCGAGTGGTCCGGCGATGCGCCGATTCTGCTCGTCTGCCTGGCGCGGACCGAGCTGATCGAGGCGCGCCCCCGGCTGGCAGGGGGCCGGGCGAACATCAGCTCGATCGTCCTGGAGCCGCTGTCGAAGGAGGAGAGCGACGAGCTCATCGAGGCGCTTCGTGGCGAGATCGAGCTCAGCGACGACACACGGGCCCGGATCGCCGCAGCGTCGGAGGGAAACCCGCTCTTCATCGAGCAGATGCTCGCGATGGTCACCGAGCAGGGTTCCGACGGCGGACGGGACGTGCCGATCCCGCCCACGATCCGCGCGCTGCTCGCGGCGCGGTTGGAGGGGCTGGATCCAGGCGAGCGATCGCTGCTCTTGCGGGCCTCGGTGATCGGTCGGGAGTTCCGGCGCTCAGCGCTCGCCGAGCTCTCTCCTAGGAACGGGCGTGCGCTGAGCGATGCCCTGGAGGGCCTCGTTCGGCGCGAGCTGATCCGGCCGGTTCGAGACGAGGTCTTTCGCTTCCGCCATCTCCTGCTGCTGGAGGTCGCGTACGACGCCCTTCCCAAGCTCGAACGGGCAGTTCTCCACGAGCGTCTCGGGAGCTGGTTCGAGCAGAACGAGGGCGAAGAGGAGATCGTCGGTTACCACCTCGAACGGGCGCACTCGTACCGCGCCGAGCTGGGGCCGGTCGATGCCGAAGGACGCGCGCTCGCGAGACGTGCCGCGACTCGGCTGGGCAGCGCCGGCCGTCGTGCCTACGAGCGCGGCGACCTCGCTGCCGCCGTAGGGCTCCTGTCACGGGCGGCCACCCTGCTCGAGCCGGGGGCGGCCGGCCGCGTTGAGCTGCTTGCCGATCTCGGCGAAGCTCTTCGCGAGACGGGCGAGTTCGAGCGGGCGGAGGCTGTGCTCGACGAGGTCATCCAGAGTGCGTCTGCGAGCGGGGACGGCGTGCTGGAGGCTCGCGCCGAGGTCATTCGGCTTCGTTTGAGACTGCTGACCGATCCCGAGGTGACGGAGGAGGTCGTTCGCCGCGCGGAGCCGTTGATCGAGATCTTCGAACAGGCGGGTGACGATCGCCTGCTGGCGAAGGCGTGGGAGCTTCTTGCCTGGGCACCGTGGTTCCGCTGTCAGGCGTCGGCGACGGTCGAAGCGCTCGAGCGGGCGCTCGAGCACGCCCGACGCTCCGGCGATGCCCGCACCGAGGCGCAGAGCCTCAACCTGTCGGTCGGCGCGGCCTTCTTCGGTCCGAAGCCCGTTCCGGAGGCGATTCGACTCTGCGAGGAGATCCTGGCGGACCCCGCGCAGCAACTGCGGATCCGGGCTTCCGCGCTTCGCGCGCTTGCCGGCCTCAAGGCGATGGCAGGTGCGTTCGACGAGGCCCGGGAGCTCGTCGACGCGCACAAGGAGCTCGTCCAGGAGCTTGGCCTTCGGGTCACCGCGGCCGCCGCGGCCGAGACCTACGGCATCATCGAGATGCTCGACGGCGATCCTGTTGCCGCCGAGCGCGAGCTGGCGTGGGGCTACGGGCTCCTGGAGGAGATCGGCGAGACGCAGAACTTTCCCGATCTCGCAGCGAAGCTCGCCGACGCGCTCTACGTCCAGGGCCACGACGATCGCGCACTCGAGCTCAGCCGAGTGAGCGAAAGCTCGACGGCGCCGGACGATCGTTCCGCGGGTGTGCAGTGGCGGGCGGTTCGCGCGAAGCTCCTGGCCAGACGAGGCGACCTGGAGCAGGCCGAGGTGTTGGCCCGAGAAGCGGTGGCGCTCGCGGACGAGACGGACTTCTCGGTGCTGCGTGGCGACGCGTTCATGGATCTGGCCGAGGTGCTACGGATCGCAGGCCGTGACTCCGAGTCGGGATCCTTCGTCGAGCGGGCGGCACGGCTCTACGAGCAGAAGGGCAACGTCGTTGCCGCAGCCAAGGCGCGCCGTATACTGGACGCATAGTCGCTGCCTGACCACATCCGATTCCTGCAACGCCGCTTTAAGGTCGGCGTCAGCGAGTGATGGACTCTCTCTATAACCCCAAGGGCGTCGAAGAGCGCTGGCAGCAGACCTGGGAAGCCGAGGGCCACTATCGCAGCCGATCCCGAGGCGCCGGGCGAGCCGTTCTCGATCGCGCTGCCGCCCCCCAACGTGACCGGGAACCTGCACATGGGGCATGCGCTGAACGCGTCGACGCAGGACGTGCTCATCCGGTGGCATCGCATGCGCGGCTTCAACGTGCTCTGGCAGCCGGGCTACGACCACGCCTCGATCGCCGTGCACGCGGTCATCGAGCGCCAGCTCCTCGCGGAGGGGACGAGCAGGTACGAGCTCGGCAGGGATGCGTTCGTCGAGCGCACCTGGCGCTGGCTGGAGGAGTACGGCGGGATTGTCATGGGCCAGCTTCGGAAGATCGGTGCGTCGCTCGACTACTCGCGCGAGCGCTTCACGATGGACGACGACTACATCCGCGCCGTCCTGCGCTTCTTCGTCCACCTGAACGAACGCGGCTGGGTTTACAGGGACAACCGGATCGTGAACTGGTGCCCGGGCTGCAGGACGTCGGTGTCGGATCTCGAGGTCGTCCATCGCGACATCGACGACGCGCTGACGACGGCGCGCTATCCGCTCGCGGACGGATCGGGCTCGATCTCGATCGCGACTGTGCGACCGCCGACGATTCTCGGTGACGTCGGCGTGGCGGTGCACCCGGACGACGAGCGCTACCGGGACCTCGTCGGCAAGGAGGTGGTCGTTCCCTACGTCGAGCGGCGAGTGCCGATCGTTGCCGACTCCCGTGTGGATCCTGCGTTCGGGACCGGTGCGCTCAAGATCACGCCCGGCCACGATCCGGTCGACTTCGAGATCGGGCGCGACCATGGGCTGCCGGAGATCACCGTCATCGGTCTCGACGGGCGCATGAACGAGCACGCCGGCGACCTGGCCGGTCTGACGCAGAAGGAGGCCGAGGAGCGGATCCTCGACTGGCTCCGCGAGCACGACCAGCTCGAGGGCCGCGAGTCCTACCGGCACTCGGTCGGACACTGCGACCGCTCCAAGGATCGGATCGAGCCGCTGATCACCGAGCAGTGGTACGTGGAGATGAGCGACCTGGCGGCGCCGGCGATCGCAGCGATCCGCGAGCGGCCGCGTGCGATTCACGCCGGCGAACCAGGGCGGGGTGGCGCTGGACTGGCTCGAGAACATCCGGCCCTGGAACGTCTCGCGGCAACTCTGGTGGGGTCACCGGATCCCGGCGTGGTATTGCCCGGACGGGCACACGACGATCGCGGAGTCGGAGCCGGCTTCGTGTGGCGAGTGCGGCTCGCAGGAGCTCCGGCAGGACGAGGACGTCTTCGACACGTGGTTCTCCTCGGCGCTCTGGCCGTTCGCGACGCTGGGCTGGCCCGAGCAGACGCCGGAGCTCTCGCGCTATTACCCGACCGACGTGGACTCGACGGCGCGCGACATCATCTTCCTCTGGGTCGCGCGAATGATGATGGCGGGGCAGGAGCTGATGGGGGAGATGCCGTTCTCCGACGTGATCATCCACTCGCTCGTGCTTGCTCCCGACGGGCGCCGGATGTCGAAGAGCCTCGGCACCGGGATGGATCCGGACCAGGTGATCGCCGATCAGGGCGCAGACGCGACGCGCTACGGGCTCCTGAAGATGTCGTCGACCCAGGACGTCCGCTTCTCGATCGGCTTCATCGACGAGGGGCGGAAGCTCGCCAACAAGCTCTGGAATGTCTCCCGCCTGATCCTCTCGAACACCGAGGGGATCGAGCCGGAGGCGCTGCCCCGCGATCTCGAGGAGCGCTGGATCCTCGCGCGGCTGGACTCCGCACGTGCGGTGCTCGAGGAGCACTGGGGCAGGTTCGAGTTCGCCGCCGGTGCGAACGTGCTCTACCGCCTGACCTTCGACGACTTCTGCGACTGGTACGCCGAGGCGATCAAGCCGAGGCTCTACGACCGCGACCAGGCTGCGCAGGCGACCGCCCTCGCGGCGCTGGAGCGATTGCTGCGGCTGCTCCACCCCGTGATGCCCCACGTGACGGAGGAGATCTGGACGCAGCTCCCAGGCCGAACGACGCGGCTGATCGTGGCTCCCTGGCCGGAGGCCGACGATCGCTTCTCCGAGGACGTCGGGACGCTCGACCGCCTGCAGCAGGCCGCGGTCGTCTTCCGGCGCAGCGGCGTCCTTCCACCGCTCAGCGAAGACGAGCAGCGGATCCTCGAAGCCGTCGAGCGACGCCAGGTGGTGGCAGGAGACGGCGATGCCACGGCCGAGGTCGAACGGCTCCGCGAGGAGATCGCACGTGCCGAGGGCATGCTCGGCAACGAGCGCTTCGTCGAACGCGCGCCCGCCGACGTCGTCGACGCGGAGCGGGAGAAGCTGGCCCGGTACCGGCGTGAGCTCGAAGCTCTCGGCGGCTAGCGGGGGCCCCGCGACCGACTGGGTTGCGTCGCTCAGCCCCTGGCCGGAGGAGTTCGGCCTCGACCGGATGCGGGAGCTCCTCGACCGTCTCGGCCATCCCGAGCGCCGGTATCCCGCGATTCATGTTGTCGGGACGAACGGCAAGTCGACCGCGACGCGAACGATCGCCGCTCTCTTGCAGGCGGAGGGGAGGCGAGCGGGCGCGTACACGTCGCCGCACGTCAGCGGCTGGGCCGAGCGGATCTGGGTCGACGGCACGGAGGCCGACTTCGAGCGTGCAGTCGCGCGGATCAGGGCCGACGCGGAGGCCGTCGTTGCGACGCAATTCGAAGCGCTGACTGCCGCAGCGCTCCTCGAGTTCGCCGAGCGCGAAGTCGAGGTCGCTGTGATCGAGGCCGGCCTGGGCGGCCGGCTCGACGCGACCAACGTCGTGGACGCCGAGATCGTGCTGCTGACCAACGTCTCGCTCGAGCACACCGAGGTGCTCGGCGACACGACGGAGAAGATCGCGAAGGAGAAGCTTGCGGTGGCCCATTCGGCCAAGATAGTTGTCCTGCCGGACAACCAGTACGCCGATTTGGTACCGAAGAGCGCCGAAATCGTGAAGGGAGACGCACGAAAGGCGGCTGAAATCTTCCTAGGACGCGAAACGCGGGCAGAGCCGCACTTCGCGCTCGCAGGGCGGCTCGAGCGCCGAGGTCGGGAGCTTTGGGACGGTGCGCACACGCCCGCGGGCACGACCTGGCTCCGCGAGCGGATCGACGAGCCCGTCGAGGTGATCGTCGCGTCGATCCTGGCCGACAAGGACGCGGGCGCCATGCTCGAGGACCTGGCGGCACTGGCGCTCCGCCTCGTCTCAACACGGTCAGACAACCCCCGCGCGATGCCCGCGGAGGAGCTCGCCGAGCGAGCCGCGCCACACTTTCCGCAAGTCGAGATCGAGCCCGATCCGCAGAAGGCCCTCGCGCATGCGAGACAATCAAGCTCGGGACTGATTCTGGTGACCGGTTCTTTGTATTTGCTCGCGAACCTGGCTGGAGCGGAGGATCAGGGCGTACGATGACGAAGGTCGGTGAGCGGCTCAGCGTGTTCGCGGTCGCAGCCGCAGTCCTGCTGACGATCGTCGGGCTCGCGTTCGCCGCCGGCTACGTCGTCGGGCAGCTGTTGTTGTGAGGTGAGCAGGTGAGCGAAGACAACTCGGACGACTTCTTCGGGAGGCTCCAGGACTTCTTCGGCTCGGGGGCTTGGGACGTCGCCCGCAACCTCGGGATCTTCTTCCTCGTCGTCTTCTGGCTCGCCGTCGCGTACTGGGTCTTCAAGGACGCGCGGCGCCGGATCGAGGATCCCTGGCTCGTCGCGATGGCGACGATTCTCGGACTCGTCCCACCCTTCGTCGGCGCCGTGATCTACATGCTGTTCCGCCCTCCCGAGTACCTCGAAGACGTCCGCGAGCGCGAGCTCGAGATCAAGGCGATGGAGGAGCGCCTGGCGCAGCGCGAGCTCCACTGTCCCGTCTGCCGGGCTCACATCGAGGACTCTTATCTCGTGTGCCCGGTCTGCACCACGAAGTTGCGCCAGGCGTGCATGAACTGCAAGGCGCCGCTCGAGACGCTCTGGCAGGTCTGCCCCTATTGCGAGACACCGGTCGAGACGCCGACGACAATCGAGTTCCCGCCGGCGCCGCGACGCGAGCGCCCGGGGGGCTAGCGGCTAGTCTCCCGCTCCGTGGCAGCGGAGCGGACACTCGTGCTCGTGAAGCCGGACGCGGTTCGGCGCGCGCTCACCGGCGAGATCGTCGCTCGCTTCGAGCGTCGCGGCCTCGAGATCAAGGCCGCGCGCCTCCTCACCGTCGACCGCTCCTTGGCCGAGGAGCACTACGCCGAGCACACGGAGAAGCCCTTCTTCGGCGAGCTCGTCGACTTCATCACCTCGGCCCCGACGCTGGCGCTCGTCCTCGAAGGGGAAGGCGCGATCAAGACGGTCCGGACAACGATGGGCGCCACCAACCCCGCTGACGCGGCGCCGGGAACGATCCGCGGCGACCTCTCGCTCTCGATGCCGGACAACCTCGTCCACGGCTCCGACTCGCCCGAGTCGGCTGAGCGCGAGATCGGCCTGTGGTTCCCCGATGAGCCACGCTGACGATGCGCTGAGGAACCGCGAGGTCTGGACCAAGGCCAACGCGGAGTACACCGATCGCCAGGCGCGGCGGGCTTGGGCGAGCGACGAGATTTCCTGGGGCATGTTCTCCGGCCCCGAGGCGGAGGTCGGCTCCCTCGGCGAGGTTGCCGGCAAGGACGTCGTCGAGCTCGGGTGCGGAACCGCCTACTTCGGCGCCTGGCTCGCCAGGCGGGGCGCCCGAGTGACGGGTGTGGATGTCACGACGGCGCAGCTCGAGACCGCCCGGCGGATGCAGGACGAGTTCGACCTGCACTTCCCCCTGGTCGAGGCAAGCGCGGAGGACGTTCCGCTCCCCGACGAGAGCTTCGACCTCGCAATCTCCGAGTACGGCGCCTCCATCTGGTGCGACCCCGATCTGTGGATCGGCGAGGCCGCGCGGCTCCTCAGGCCGGGCGGGAGGCTCGTGTTCCTCTGCAACTCGACGCTTTCGATCCTGTGCTCGCCGGACGAGGGCAAGGTGGAGGAGCGGCTCCTTCGGCCGCAGTCGGACCTGGGCCGGTTCGAGTGGCCGGGCGAGGACGAGGGCGTCAACTACCACCTCGGCCACGGCGAGATGATCCGCGTCCTGCGCGACAAGGGGTTCGTCGTCGAGGCGCTCCACGAGCGGCTCGCGCCCGAGTCCGTGACCGACCACGAGTACTACGACTTCGTCCCGGCCGATTGGGCTCGCCGCTGGCCCGCCGAGGAGATCTGGGTTGCCCGAAAAGCCGTCTGAGCAGGCACTTCGTAACCGGGCCCACTGGGACCGCGAGAGCGACGAGTACCAGGAGCGGCACCGTGAGTTCATCAACCGGTCCGAGCCACGCTGGGGTGTCTGGCAGATCCCCGAGTCCGAGCTGAACGTCCTCGGCGACGTGAACGGCAAGGACGTGCTCGAGCTCGGCTGCGGCGCCGCGCAGTGGTCGATCCTGCTCGCGAAGCGGGGCGCGCGTCCCGTCGCGCTCGACAACTCGCAGCGCCAGCTCGAGCACGGGTACTTCGGCATGCACGAGCTCGACGATGGCGACGTCGTCGCGTACCAGCTGCCCTACGGCGAGTGGATCCGTCTCTTCCGCGCGAACGGGCTGGAGGTGGAGGACCTCATCGAGCCGCGCCCCGGGCCGGACGCCGAGTCGACCTACTGGGGCGACGATGAGCGCGAGTGGGCCAGGCGCTGGCCGTCCGAATCGATCTGGAAGGCTCGTAAGGCCGGGTGAGCGGCCCGCCTGCGCCGCCGCTGATCCTGGCGTCGCGCAGCCCGCAGCGCCATGCGATCCTGACGCAGCTCGGGATTCCCCACGAGATTGTCGTCCCGGAGTACGAGGAGGTCGGCGAGGACCCGGTCGAGCATGCGGCCGGCAAGGCGGCCTCGGTGGATGGCGGCGATCGGCCGGTCCTCGGGGTCGACACGGTCGTCGTCTGCGGCGGCTTGGTGCTCGGTAAGCCTGCGGACGCCGGTGAGGCCGAGCAGATGCTCGAGACTCTCTCCGGTAAGACGCACGAGGTCGTCTCGGGCCTCTGCCTGCGGACGCCGGCTTGGGAGGAGCTCCACCGCGAGACGACTCGCGTCAGCTTTCGCCCGCTCGCTGCCCGCGACATCGCCCGCTACCTCGCTGCGGAGGAGTGGCGCGAGCGGGCAGGCGCCTACGCGATCCAGGGTCTGGGCGGCTCGCTCGTCGAGCGGATCGAGGGCGATTACCTGAATGTCGTCGGGCTCCCCGCGGCGACCCTGGTCCGCCTCCTGGCCAAGCGCTTCGCCGGCACGTACGGCTTCGGCTGATTCGGCCGTGTCGTGGTGCCAGGCACCAGGACACGGCCCGAATCGACACCTTCGGCCACGAACGCCTCATAGCGCGACCGGGCCGTCGCTAGGTCGTTTCCGAACTGACCTTGGAGTCGAGAGCTCTCGACGAACGTTTCCGACGGGACGAGCGTGCGTCGGTAGCTGCTGAAGGGCCAATCGCCCGGTTGAGCGCACAGGCCTGCGCGGATCGGGTTGAGGACGATGTACCGCGCCGTCTCAAGAAAGTGGGCCTCGGTTTCAACCAGCTCGGAGTGGAACCGGCTCTCGAAGAGATGCCCCGTGTAGCCGTGCCGCCAGTTGAAGCGGACGGCGTAGCGCCAATTGAGGCGCTGCATTCCTGCCGAAAGGTTCGGAAGCCGAGTCTCGATGAGCAGGTGGTAGTGGTTGGGCATTAGGCAGAAGGCATGGCAAGTCCATTCGAGCTCTCTGGCGAACTGGCGAAAGAAGGCCTGAAACCGTCGATAGTCGATTCCGTCCTCGTAGATCGCCATCCGCCGAACACCGCGCGCAGTGAGGTGGTAGAGGCCGTCGAAGAGGTTGAGGCGTGGAGCTCGTCCCATTCGCTCGACCATACGGAGCCGAGCGTTCGAAGTTCCTCGCCGGCACACTCTTGACTCGCTCTTGGGCGCCTTTTGGGACACGCCGTGGTGCCAGGCACCACGGCGTGGCTGCAAGGGCGCTGGCCGATTGGGCCGGGTAGCAGGGTCTTTCCTCGAGAGCAGCTCAAATTCGATCGCTAGACTCGGCGCTCGGGAGATGGGGCTCTTCGGGTACCTCAACGGCTTCGGCGGCCGCGACATGGCGGTGGACCTGGGCACCGCCAACACGCTCGTATACGTGCGTGGGCGGGGCATCGTGCTCAGCGAGCCGTCGGTCGTCGCGATCGACCAGCGCTCCGGCGAGGTCCACGCGGTCGGCGTCGAGGCCAAGCGGATGCTCGGTCGCACGCCCGGCACGATCTCCGCGATCCGCCCGCTGAAGGACGGCGTGATCGCCGACTTCGACGTCACCGAGCAGATGCTCCGCCACTTCATCCAGAAGGTCCACCAGCACCGGTTCGCGCATCCGCGCGTCGTCGTCTGCGTCCCGTCCGGCGTCACCGGCGTCGAGAAGCGCGCAGTCGAGGAGGCGACCCTCAGCGCCGGCGCGCGAGAAGCGCACCTGATCGAGGAGCCGATGGCCGCTGCGATCGGCGCCGGGCTCCCCGTTTCCGAGCCGACCGGGAACATGATCGTGGACGTCGGCGGCGGGACGACCGAGGTCGCCGTCATCTCGCTCGGCGGGATCGTCGTCTCTCAGAGCCTCCGCGTCGGCGGCGACGAGATGGACGAGGCGATCATCAACCACACCAAGCGCGAGTACAAGCTGCTGATCGGCAACCAGACCGCGGAGGAGATCAAGCTCGAGATCGGCTCCGCCTATCCCATGCGGGAGGAGGTACAGGCCGAGGTCCGCGGCCGCGACATGCTCACCGGCCTCCCGAAGACGGTGATCATGAGCTCGGACGAGGTGCGGCACGCGCTCGACGAGACGGTCAACCAGATCGTCGACGCGATCAAGTCGACGCTGGACAAGACACCGCCCGAACTGGCCGCCGACATCATGGATCGCGGCATCGTCCTCGCAGGCGGCGGAGCGCTGCTGAACGGGCTCGACGAGCGCCTCCGCCACGAGACCCAGATGCCCGTGCAGCTCGCGGAGTCGCCGCTAACCTGCGTCGCCGTCGGCTCCGGCCGCAGCCTCGAGCTGATCGAGGTCATGCAGCGGACCAGCAAGAGCGCGAAGAGCCGCAACGGCTACCGGCGCTGACGCAACCCTCCAACTTCTCCTTCCGATGGCGTCTTCCTCCGTGTTTCCTAAACTGATCCCTCGTGCCACGTAACCGCTCACTGCGGCTGGCGGCACTGGGCTCGACGGTTCAGCGGGCTGCCTCCCCGGCGTATCCCTCCTCGCGAGCGGCAGGGGCGCTGCGCCGACGGCTCGTCGCCGCTGTCCTCGTCGTTGTCTCGATCGCCATGCTGACCCTCTACTTCCGCGAGGCGGACAGTGGGCCGATGCACAGCGTGCAGGGCGCCGTCGCCAGCGTTCTCCATCCGTTCCAGGTCGGCGCCGACCGGGTCGCGCGGCCTTTCCGCGACGCGTACGGATGGACGTCTGGGCTCGTCCACGCCCGATCCGAGAACGACAAGCTGCGCAAGGATGTCCAGCTGCTGCGGCTCCAAGCGATCCAGAACGAGTCGGCGGCGCAGGAGAACCTCGAGCTCCGCAAGGCGCTTCGGTATGTCGGCGGGCCGGCTTTCCCCAGGGACTACGACCAGATCGCAGCGAGCGTCACGTCGCACGCGACCGGCGAGTGGGAGCAGTCACTGGTGATCTCGGCCGGCCGGCGGAACGGCGTCGGTCTCGACGACCCGGTCGTCTCGAGTGACGGCTACCTCGTCGGACAGGTGACAAAGGTGACGCCGCGCAGCTCCGAGGTCACGCTTCTGACTGACAGCACCAGCTCGGTCACCGCCGTCGACGTCGCCACGGATACGGTCGGCGTCCTCGAGATCGGCGAGGGCCCGGACCGTCCGTTCGAGCTCAACCGTGTGCAGAAGGAGAAAGTCGTCGAGAAGGGCGACATGATCTCCACCGCCGGCCGGCGGTTCGGCCGGCTCGGCTCGATCTTCCCCCAGGGCATCCCGATCGGCTCCGTGAAGCACGTCGGCCAGACGGACATCGAGAACTTCCAGCAGATCCAGGTCGACCCGTTCGTGGACTTCTCGTCGCTGGACCTCCTCGTCGTCTTGGTTCCGAAGGAGAAGCGGACACAGACCCCGTGACCGCCGACGTCTTCAAGACGGCGATCGCCTTCTTCGTCGCCGTGGTCGTCCAAGCGACGATCGTCGCGTCGGTCGCGCCGTTCGGGGGCAAGGCGGATCTCGTCCTCGTCACCCTTGCCGCCGTTGCGCTCCTTCGCGGGGCGATCTTCGGTGCGGTCGCCGGCTTCTACGCCGGCTTCCTGCTCGACGCCGCAAACCTCGACACGCTTGGTGTCAGCTCGCTGCTCCTCTGCCTCGCCGGCTACTGGATCGGGCGCTACGGCGAGACCACAGGGCGGGACCGCGCACACGCGCCGCTCGTCTCGATCGCGGTCGTGACGGTGCTCTACGCCTTCGGCGCGCTCGCCCTCCACGCGATGCTCGGCGAGTCCGTCTCCGTCCAGGCTGGGCTCCGCGCGCTGCCGGCGCAGATCCTCCTGAACCTCCTGCTGACGGTTCCGGTCTACGCGCTCGTGCGGCGCCTCTTCGCCCCGCCGGGAGCGCGCCTACCGGTCAAGGACGTCGAGTTCGGCTGATGGCGGGCATGAAACGCATCCCGTCCCGCACGCGTTTCATGCCGCGCGATCCCCGTGTGGAGGAGCCGTACCGGATGACGCCGGCGATGGCGCTCCGGCTCGGCGTGCTCGGCGCGATCGTCCTCTTCGCGTTCGCAGTCCTCTTCTTCCGGCTGTGGGCGCTCCAGGTTCTCTCGGGCGACCAGTACCTGGCGGCCGCGCAGGACAACCAGCTCCGCACGGTCCGCATCCACGCCGCGCGCGGGCCGATCCTCGACTACAAGGGCCGGCTGCTCGTCTCGAACCGGATCGGAACCGCCGCGCAGGTCTGGACGGCGTACATGCCGCGCCGCGGCCGGGCGCGGATGCTCAAGCGGCTCTCGGCGATCCTGATGGTGCCGGTGCCTGAGCTCCAGGGGCGGCTCCGCGAGCATCGAGGCGACCCGCTGACGCCCGTGACGCTCAAGGAGGACCTCTCGCAGGAGGAGATCTTCTACCTCAAGGAGCACCGGCGGGACTTCCCAGGTTTGGAGCTGAACGACGTTCATCTCCGCGACTACCGGTACGGCGCGCTCGCGCCTCAGGTGCTCGGGCACGTCGGCGAGGTGACGGAGAGGCAGCTGGACGGCGGGGGGTACCGGCACGGCGACTCGGTCGGCCAGGCCGGGCTCGAGTTCACGTATGACCGCTACCTCCGCGGGACCGCGGGCCTGGCGGAGCTGCGAGTCGACTCGCTCGGCCGTCCCCGCTCGAAGCCGCTGCGCAGCGAGCAGCCGCAGCCGGGCCTCGCGGTGCGCACAACGCTTGACGCGAAGCTCCAGCGGGCCGCCGAGAACGCGCTCGCGTACGGCATTCGGGTTGCCCGCGAGAACGACAGCTGGGCCGCCAACGCCGGAGCCGCCGTCGCCATCGACCCGCGCACGGGTGCGATCCGGGCGATGGCGACGAACCCCACGTTCGACCCGCGGGTCTACGTCGGCAAGCCGAAGCGGCGAGAGCTCCGGCAACTGATCGATCCGAAGGCGGCGGAACGGGCCAACTACCCGGGCCTGAACCGCGCGACGTCGGGCCTGTATCCGCCCGGCTCGACCTTCAAGCCGGTCACTGCGCTCGCGGCCATGCGCGAGCAGCTGGTCGGTGCGTACGAGTCGCTCCCTTGCACCGGGAAGATGGAGATCGACGGCACGACCTTCCGAAACTGGAACTCGTACGTGAACGAGGGGATGGACCTGCCGACGGCGCTCGCCGCCTCGTGCGACACCTACTTCTACCAACTCGGCCTCGAGTTCTACGGCCTTCCGCCGGAGTACGGCAGCCCGCTCCAGAAGTGGGCGGCCGCCTTCGGTTTCGGCAAGGCGACGGGACTTGACGTCGGCGGCGAGGCGACCGGCCTGCTGCCCACGCCAGAGTGGCGCCGCAAGACGTACACAAGGAAGACCGCCCCGAAGACATGGGAGATCGAGCGACTCTGGAAGTCGGGCGACTCCGTGCAGCTCGCGATCGGCCAGAAGGACTTGCTCGTCACGCCGCTCCAGATGGCGCGCTTCTACGCGCTGCTTGCCAACGGCGGCAAGCTCGTCACGCCGCACGTCGTCTCCAGCGTCGAGCAGCCGGGAAACTCCGGTGCGGTCAAGGCGGTCTTCTCGCCGGCGCCGAAAGACGTCAACGTCGATCCCGCCGAGCTGAACGTGATCAAGGATGGGCTGTTCCGTGCGACGCATGCGTCGTACGGAACCTCGGTCGGCGTCTTCGGTGCCTTCGACATCCCGATCGCCGGCAAGACGGGCACCGCCGAGAAGGCCGTCCGGTTCGGCCGTGACACCTTGATGATGGATCAGTCTTGGTGGTGCGGCTACGGCCCGACCGACAAGACGCCGGAGCTCGTCGTCTGCGTCGTGATCGAGAACGGCGGCCACGGAAGCACGGCCGCTGCTCCGGCGGCGCTGAAGATCTTCGAGCGGCACTTCGGCCGTGAAGCGGCAGTCGTCGAAACCGGGGTGGAGACGGACTGATGGCGGATTACGCAGCCTCTGCTCCCACCCGCGCAGGGCGCCACCCGCGCGCCGACACCGCCCGCGCCGTGTCGTACGCGCGCCGTCTCGACTGGGTGATGCTCGCCGCCGTCGGCGGGCTCGTCGGCTTCGGCCTCTGGGCCATCGACGGGATCACGCGGCAGGACATCGCCGGCGATCCCGGCTACTACGTCACCCGGCAGGCGATTTTCGCGTTCATGGGCGCCGTCGGCCTCCTCGGCGCGCTGTTCATCGATCCGTCCGTCTATCGACGGTCCTACAAGGCCCTGTACGGCGTTCTGCTCGGGATGCTGCTGGTTGTCACGATCATCGGGACCGAGGTGCGCGGCTCGACCCGCTGGATCGACCTCGGGTTCTTCCAGTTCCAGCCGTCCGAGTTCGGGAAGCTGCTGCTCGCGCTGTTCCTCGCAGCACTGCTCGCCGAGCGCGGGAAGCGGATCACCGAGTCGCGGACGACGCTGATCGCGATCGGCGCGGCGTCGGTGCCGACGCTCTTCGTCTTCCTCCAGCCCGACATCGGGACGGCGCTCGTCTACGGCGGGATCCTCCTCGCGGCGCTCTTCTTCGCCGGAACCCGCTGGCGCGACCTGGCGGTCTTCGCGGCCGTCGGTGCAATCGTCGCGGCGTTCGTCCTCTGGGCCGGCCCCGCCATGGGGGTCGAGATCCTCGAGCCGTACCAGCGCGCCCGATTGACGGCGTTCATGAATCCCAAGGAGAACGCGCAGGGCGCTGCGTACAACATCAACCAGTCGATCACGGCGGTCGGCTCGGGCGGGCTCGACGGGCGCGGAGTCACGGGCGCGACCCAGACACGGCTCGACTACCTCCCCGAGCACGAGACGGACTTCGTCTTCGCCGCGCTCTCCGAGCAGCGCGGATTCGTCGGCGCATCGATCCTCCTCTGTCTCTACCTGCTTCTTATGTGGCGCGGGATCCGCGTGATCGCCACTGCCCGAAACGCATTCGAGGCGACGGTTGCAGGGGCGATCGTCTTCGGCCTCCTGTTCCAGACGTTCGTGAACATCGGGATGACGATCGGAATCGCGCCGATCACCGGCATTCCGCTCCCGTTCGTCAGCGTCGGCGGCTCCGCGATGGTCACGAATTTGCTGGCGGTCGGCGTGCTGCAAGCGATAGCCCTACGCCGCCGCTAGTCCGTCCGGCGGGGGTCCTACGATCTCGCCATGAACAACAAGGACGCGTTCGAGCTGCTGCTCATCGAGGAAGCGGACGCCTGGTTCGAGTACCTCGCTGCGACGAGGGCGCAGACTGCGGCTCGGTACGGCGAGCTGGAGCCGTGGGCCTGGGCGCGGCTGACTCAGCGGCTCCGGGCGATCCGGACGAGAAGGACGAAGCTGCGGCCCGCCGCAGCGGCCTGAAGCGTTTACGGCCTGAAAAACAGCTGCTGCTAGCCTTGCTCCCAGATATGCGTCTCATGTCAATCTCGCAGCGCGCGGAGCGCCCGGTCTCCGGAGCAGGTCTTCGTGCGCGCGACATCACCGAAGGAGCTTTCACTTGTTGCGATGGTTTCGGCGCAAGCCGCCTGAGCGAACGACCAAGCCTGCCCCCGAGCAGGCAGCACCCACACCTAGCGCCGTAGAGGCGCCGGCCGCCGAGACGGCCGCAGACACATCGACGACCTCCACCGCAGCCCGCCGGCGGCGGCGTGGCAGCCGAGGCGGTCGCAACCGCCGCAAGCCGAGCGAGCGGGCCGCCAAGGAGCCGGCCGAAGGAGAAGCCCGAGAAGCCCGAGCAGACCGAGGCGAAGGCCAAGCCGGAGCGGAAGCCGCGCGAGCCGCGGCAACGCCAGGCACGCCGCCGCACGGCGACGCCTCGCGCGCTCCCGCCGCCCGCCAAGCGCGACCTCGTCATCTCCGTGGACGTTGCCGAGCAGCGGGTGGCGATCCTCGAGGACGACAAGGTCGCCGAGGTCTACCTCGAGCGGCCCGAGAGCCGGTCGATCGCGGGGAACATCTACAAGGGCACCGTCGACAACGTCCTGCCGGGGATGGAGGCCGCGTTCGTCGAGATCGGCCTGGAGAAGAACGGCTTCCTCTACGTGGACGAGATCGTCACGCCCGAGCTCGAGGGGCGAAGGCACGGCCGCAAGATCCAGGACCTGCTGAGCCGCGGCGAGGAGATCCTCGTCCAGGCCGTCAAGGACCCGATGAAGTCGAAGGGCGCCCGCCTGACGACCGAGATCTCGCTGCCGGGCCGCTTCGTCGTCTACGTCCCGAGCGGAGAGGGCTTCGGCGTCTCCCGGCGACTGCCGGAGGAGGAGCGGACCCGGCTCCGGGAAATCCTGAAGACCGTCGCGCCGAAGACGGGGAGCATGATCGTCCGCACCGCGGCCGAGGGCGCCTCGGCCGAGGACATCGAGCGCGACATCGACTTCCTCCAGCGCCTCTGGAAGGAGATCCAGGGACGCGCGGACAAGGCGAAGACGCCGGCTCTCGTGTACCAGGAGGCCGAGCTGCCGCTGCGCGTCGTGCGCGACCTCTTCACCAACGACTTCGAGCAGGCGGTCGTCGACCACGACCTGACCTACAAGCGCATCGTCGGCTACCTGAAGAAGACCTCGCCGCACATGGCGGAGAAGGTTCGGAAGCACACCGGCAAGACGGCGCTCTTCGAGGACTTCGGCGTCGAGGAGGAGATCCGATCGACGCTCTCGCGCCGCGTCGACCTGCCCTCCGGCGGCTACCTCGTCTTCGACTACGCGGAGGCGTTCACCGTCATCGACGTCAACACGGGCCGGTTCGTGGGCTCGCGGTCGAAGTCGTCGGCCGGGCGGCTCGAGGACACGATCACGAAGAACAACCTCGAGGCGGTCAAGGAGGTCGTCCGCCAGCTGCGGATCCGCGACATCGGCGGGATCATCGTCATCGACTTCATCGACATGGCGAACCCGAAGAACCGGGCCGCGGTCGAGGAGGCGCTGAAGACGGAGCTCGAGCGCGACCGGACGAAGACGTACGTCGTCGAGATCTCGCCGCTCGGCCTCGTGGAGATGACGCGCCAGAACGTCTCTCACGGGCCGCGCGAGATCCTCGCCAAGCGCTGCCCGACCTGCGAGGGCGACGGGATCGTCTTCTCGGAGGTCTCCGCCGCCGTCGAGGCCGAGCGCAAGCTCCGGATGCTCGCGGCAAGCTCACGCAGTGCCGCTTTCCGCGTCGAGCTGAACCCGCACGTCGCGGCCGCGCTGATCGGGCCGGGCGCCGACCGGCTCCGCGCGATCGAGGAGCGAACCAGGCGCCGGTTCTTCATCGAGCCGAAGGAGGGCGTGCCGCCAGAGCACTACGAGGTCGTCGCGCGCGGGCCGCTGGCGAAGATGCAGCCCGAAGCGCCGGTCGAGGAAGGACAGGAGCTGACCGTCAAGCCCGTCGAAGTCGGCCTCCACGACCCGAGTGCGGGCGTCGCGAAGCACGACGGCATCGACATCGCCGTCGCAGAGGGCGCAAAGCTCGTCGGCAAGCGCGCCAAGGTACGGATCGCCCGCGTGCTCGACGGGACTGCGTACGCCGAGCTCGTCGACGGCGCCCAGCCCGCGGAGCCGCCGATCACGGCCGAGGCGCTGGCGGAGAAGCCGACTCGCGCGCGACGGAGCAGGATCGTGAAGCCCGAGGAGCCGAAGGCCGGCGAGCCGATGCCCGAAGAGCCGAAGGCAGACGAGCCGAAGCCCGAGAAGCCGAAGGCGGAGGCCGCCGAGGCGGTCGCCGACGAACCGGAGGCGGCCGAGGAGGCGCCCGAGGAGGGCGCAGCCGAAGACGCCCCCAGGCCGAAGAAGCGCACACGTCGCGGCTCGCGCGGAGGCCGCCGCCGGAAGAAGAAGCCGGCCGAGGCGACGGCGGAGGCACCGGCTGCGGAAAGCGCCGACAACGGACAGCCCTCGGACGCTCCCGTCCTGATCCATCTGCCGGATCCGGCGCTCGGCGGCGACGATGCCGAGCCCGACGAGCAGCAGACGGCAGCGCCGACGGATGGCGAGGCTCCGAAACCGAAGAAGAAGACGCGCCGCGGGTCCCGCGGAGGACGCCGTCGCCGGAAGCCCGCTGCCGCGAAGGCGAACGGCGCGGGTGCCGCAGGAGAAACGACCGAGAAGCCCGAAAAGCCGCTGGTAGACTGACGGCTGCCGGGGATGAGCCCGGCGTTTCTATGGGCTACGCAATCATCAAGCTGGGTGGAAAGCAGTACGTCGTCCGCGAGGGCGAGAAGCTGCTCGTGGACCGCCTCTCGGTGGACGAGAACAAGACGTTCCAGCCGGAGGTGATCTTCGAGGGCGGCGACGGCAAGGCCGAGCTGGCCCCGAAGGGGACGGTCACCGCGAAGGTGCTGGCTCACGTGAAGGGCGACAAGATCCGGATCGGCAAGTACCGCCGCCGCACCGGCTACCGGCGCCACACGGGGTTCCGCAGCAGCCTGACCCAGATTCAGATCGAGTCGATCGGCGCGAAGAAGAGCACGAGGTCTTCGAGCTCGAAGTCGGGCTCCACGACGGCAACGAAGACGAAGGACGACGCCTAATGGCACACAAGAAGGGATTGGGCTCCTCACGCAACGGCCGCGACTCCGAGTCGCAGCGGCTCGGTGTGAAGATCTTCGACGGCCAGGACGTCAAGGCCGGGATGATTCTCGTCCGCCAGCGCGGCACGCGCTTCCGGCCTGGCGCCGGCGCCGGGCTCGGGCGTGACGACACGATCTTCGCCACCCGCGACGGGCGCGTCGTGTTCAAGCGCAGTGGCGAGCGGCGCACGATCGCCGTCGCCGGCGAGCCACAGTCGTAGCCGGCTAGGCCGAGACCGGCGTACCGCCGGGCGCTAGCGTGCGTCCGTGTTCAACGATCGGGCGAGGATCCGCATGCAGGCCGGCCGGGGAGGCCACGGAGCCCTGAGCTTCCGCCGCGAGAAGTACGTCCCGAAGGGCGGGCCCGACGGTGGAGACGGCGGGCGCGGGGGAGACATCGTGATCGAGGTCGACCCCGACCTGCGCGACCTCTCTTCCTTCAAGGGACGAAGGCGTTTCCGTGCCGGAGCGGGCGGGCCCGGACGAGGCACGAACAGACACGGCGCGGACGGCGAGGACGTCGCTCCTTCGCGTCCCGGTGGGGACGCAGCTGTTCTCAGAGGACGGCGAGCTGATCGCCGACCTCGCGGGCGCGCGATCGCGCGTTGTCGCGGCGCGCGGTGGCTCCGGCGGGCGGGGGAACAAGAAGTTCGCCACCCCGACGCGCCGCGCCCCTCGATTCGCCGAGGTCGGGATGCCGGGCGAGGAGCTCGAGCTCGACCTGCGCCTGAAGCTGATGGCCGATGCCGCCCTCGTCGGCCTGCCGAACGCCGGGAAGTCCTCGCTGCTCCGCCGGATCTCGAACGCCAAGCCGAAGGTCGCCGACTATCCGTTCACGACGCTCGCTCCCGTCCTCGGGACCGTCGACTCGCCGAGCGGCCGCCAGCTGACCGTCGCCGACGTCCCCGGGCTGATCGAGGGTGCGAGCGAGGGCGTCGGGCTCGGCCACGAGTTCCTCGCGCACCTCGAGCGGGCGCGCCTGCTCGTCCACGTGATCGACGCGGCCGAGGGGGATCCTGCCGCGCGCTTCGCGCTGATCGACAGCGAGCTCTCCGCCTACGGCGCCGGGATCGACCGGTTGCCGCAGATCGTCGTCCTGAACAAGATCGACGTCGCCGGAGACGTGTCGTTCGAGCCGGACGACCCACGGGTTCTGCGCGTGATCCGCACCTCCGCGATCTCCGGCGCCGGGATCGACGAGCTCGTGAACGCGCTCTTCGAGCTGTGCCCGCCGGCCCCCGAGCCGGCGAGCGAGGACGAGGACGGCCTGGTCGAGTTCCTCGTGTACAGGCCACGTCCGGAGGCAGGCCGGGGCTTCCGGATCCTTCGCACCGACCGGGGGTTCCGGGTCGCAGGCTCGACGCCCGGGCAGGACGAGCTCGAAGCCGCCCTCCGCGCGGCCGGCGCCAAGACCGGCGCCGAGGTCGAGGTGGACGGCGAGACGCTGATCCTCTCGTGACCGTCGCGATCCTCGGAGGCGTGTTCGACCCTCCGCACCTGGGACACGTCGCGCTCGCCGACGGGGCCCGGGGCCAGCTCGGCGCGGACGAGCTGCTCGTGCTCGTGGCGGCCCGGCCGGGGCACAAGGGCGTCGTCGCGGACGCAGAGACCCGCCGCCGCCTGGCCGAGCTCGCCCTCGGAAGGTACGGCGAGGTGCGCCTCGACGACCACGCCTACACGGTGGACTTCCTGCGGGACGCCGGCCTGGACCGCCCGTACTTCGTCCTCGGCGGCGACGAGTGGGAGAGCTTCGCGAGCTGGAAGGAGCCCGAGGAGGTTCGACGTCTGGCACGGATCGCCGTCGGCGCTCGGCCGGGCTTCGAGCCGCCGGAAGGAGACGTCGAGGTGCTCCGGATCGACCAGCGGCCGATCTCGTCGAACGAGATCAGAGCGCGCGTCGCGGCCGGCGAGCCGATCGGCGACCTCGTCCCGCCCGAGGTGGCGCGCGAGATCGTGCACCTCGGCCTCTACCGCGACTCGTCCTCGGGCCGTGGCTAAACTGTGTGCGAACCCGAAGGGACGCATTCCGACACTGACCTCGCTCGAACAAGCCCGCCGCATCGCCGCTCTCGCACAGGAGAAGCTGGCGGAGGACGTCATGATCCTCGACCTGCGGCCCGTCACCGCGTACACCGACTTCTTCGTCCTGGCCACAGGACGCAACACACGCCAGACGAAGGCGATCTACGACGAGGTGCGCGAGCGGATGAAGGCCGACGAGCGTGCGCGGCCGCGGGCAGTCGAGGGCGAGCGGGACGGCAACTGGATCGTCGCGGACTACCTCGACGTCGTCCTGCACATCTTCACGCCGGAGACGCGCGGGTACTACGGGCTCGAGGACCTCTGGGGGGACATGCCTTCAGTGGACCTCGGCGCAGCTTCAGCATAAGTCGTCCGATCCGGCAACTACCATTCGTTGTCGATGCTGACGACGGATCAAAAAGGCGCCATCGCGGAGATCGGGATCGCGTGGCACGCGACGCTGTCGGGAGTCGACGTCTACCGGCCGGTCGCGGAAGGCGGACGTTGCGATATCGATCGTTCGACTTCGGCGGTCGGCTGTGGCGGGTTCAATGCAAGTGGGCTACGCGTTACGGCGACGTGATCGTGGTCCGCTGCTACTCGGCGAGACGCGCCAGGGAGGGCTTGCGGCGTCGCCTGTACACCGCCGAGGAGATCGATGCCTACGCCGCCTACTGCGCTGAGCTCGACCGCTGCTTCTTTCTCCCATTCGACCTGTTCCGAGGAAAGGCCAACATTCAGCTTCGGCTGAGGCCCGCTCGAAACAATCAACGCCTCCGAATCAACTGGGCTGAGGAATTCGAGTTCGCGGCTACACTGGCCACGCACGGGGCCATAGCTCAGCTGGGAGAGCGAGCGGCTGGCAGCCGCTAGGTCACGGGTTCGAGTCCCGTCGGCTCCATTCCTCGGGCGGAGGCTCCACTCCACTCAGCGTCAGGTCTGCATCAAGTGGCAGGCGGGTCAGCATCCAGCCCGTCGGCTCGCAGGCGCAGTCCCTGTGAGACCGTCGGCGCCGGAAACCCTGCGGGGTGGGCGCGGAGATCGCGCAGCAGCCAGCGGCCTGCGAGCACGATCGGCGCGAGGACGCCCACGAGGAGCGCCGCCTCTGCTGGGCTGTGGTGCCGCGCCAGCTCGACGACGAGCACGAGTGCGGCGAGCGCGACCATCAGCAGCGCGATCACCCGATGGAAGCGACCAGCCTCGGAGTGCGGCCAGGGGTCGAGCGGTCGAACGATCTCCCGCCCGCGGTCGGAATCCGTGCAGCGGCTCTTGCTCGGGCAGGCGTTGCAGATGTGCGCGCGGGCGCGGTAGCGGACGAGACGGCGCTCGCGGTCGTACTCGTGCGGCCAGAGCTGCTCGCCTTCGGGGCAGACCCAGTGGTCGTGCGTCTCGTCGTAGCTGAAGCCGGCCGTGCGGTAGCGGAGCGTCCGCCGGTGTGTGTGCGCCGACAGCCACTCGAGCGCGAACGCGCCGAGCGCCAGGAAGCCTGCGTACCCGGCGGCGAGCAGCACCTCCGGGTTCACGTCAGCCTCGCCGCGGCCGCTTCGTCGACACCGGCCTCGTCGCCCACGGGCTGGTGCAGCTCCGTGAAGAGGATCTCGTCGCCGGGCTCGTCGAGGGTGACGCGCTTGACGGTGTGGCGGATGCCGAGGTAGGCGATGTAGAGGGCGGGGATCGCGCCGGCGCCGATGAAGACGATGTCGCCGGGCAGTCGCAGCCACTCGATCAGCGTGTTCGTGTCGTTGGTGAGGAACTCGAGCTCGCGCGCCTCCCAGTAGCCGTCGTCGACCGACTTGTAGAGCTGCAGGACCCCGAGCGGCAGCAGCGTCGCGAAGCACATCCAGGCGAGGCCGAGATTGGTGCCCCAGAACGAGATCCGCGCCCACTTCTCGGGCCACTTGTCTGCCGGGATCAGGTAGCGCAGGCAAAACAGCGCCAGGCCGAGCGCGAGCATCCCGTAGACGCCCATCATCGCCGCGTGCCCGTGGTTGGCGGTGAGGGCGGTGCCGATCTCGTAGTAGGAGACGATCGGCAGGTTGATCAGGAAGCCGAAGATGCCGGCGCCGAGGAAGTTCCAGAAGCCGACGGCGACGAGGAACATCACCGCCCAGCGGTGCGGGAACGGCGTCGGCGAGCGCGACTCCTGCTGGGCGCCGAGCTGCAGGAACGACCAGGCCTCGACGGTCAGGAAGGTGAGCGGGATCACCTCGGCGGCCGAGAAGAAGGCGCCGAGGGCCATGTGCTCGGCCGGCTCGCCCGAGAAGTAGAGGTGGTGCATCGTCCCGATCACGCCGCCGAACGAGTAGAGGATGATGTCGAGGAAGATGACCGTCAGCGCGACCTTCTCGCGGACGACGCCGAGCAGGACGAACATGTAGGCGACCATCGCTGTCGTGAACAGCTCCAGGAAGTCCTCGACCCAGAGGTGGACGACCCAGAAGCGCCAGAACTCGGTGGTCGTGAAGTTGTCGCCCGTGCGGGCGATCAGCCCGACCGCGTAGAACGCGGGGATCGCACAGGCGGCGAGGAAGAAGAGCCAGGGCATGTTGCCGGGGTGCTCGCCTGCGAGGCGTCGGCGCAGAACCCGCCAGAGCATCACGACCCAGATGACGAGGCCGATCGAGAGCAGGATCTGCCAGATCCGGGCGAGGTCGAGGTACTCGAACCCCTGCAGCCCGAACCAGTTCGACGCCGTGTCCTCGAGCACGCCGTGGACGCCGAGGAAGGAGCCGATCAGCGTCCCGAAGACGACGACCGCGAGCGCACCGAGCAGCGCGAAGGCGAGCTTGCCCTGGTGGCGGGGCTCACGCCGGGCGATCATCGGCGCGAGGAAGATCCCGGCGGCGACGAATGAGGTGGCCACCCAGAAGATCGCCAGCTGCACGTGCCAGGTACGCATCAGGTTGTACGGGAACACCTGCGCGAGGTCGATGCCGAAGAAGCTCGCGATGTCCGCGCGGTAGTGCTGCGAGGCGGCGCCGAAGAAGGTCTGCAGCAGGAACAGGGCGGCCATGACGAAGAAGAACCAGGCGGTCGCGCGCTGCGCCGGAGTCAGCGCTACGTCGCCGGGCGCGCGGAACGAAAGCGTTGCCTGCTCGCGCCCGTGCCAGCCGAGATTGCGTCCCCAGCGCCCGAACGCCGCGAACAGGAGCCCGATCCCGCCGAGCAGCGCGATCAGGCTGAGGACGCTCCAGACGATCACGTTCGCGGTCGGCTTGTTGTCGACCCGCGGCTCGGGCGGCCAGTTGTTCGTGTACGAGTAGTCGTGGCCGGGCCGGTTCGCGGCTGCGGCCCAGGCCGTCCAGGCGAAGAACGCCGTCAGCTGTCGCAGCTCCGTCCGGTCGGTGATCGCTTCCGGCCGCAGCCCGTGCCGGGTCGTGGGCTCGGAGAAGAAGTCGCTGTAGTGGCGGACCAGCCGGCGGAAGGCGAGCGCCTGCGCTGCGCTGAACGTCAGCGTGTCCGCTCCCTCGTCGTAGCGGTTCGCGCGCATCTCCTCGATCGTCCGCTGAACCGCCCGGTCGGAGTCGGCGCCGCCGAACGACGCCCGGACGAGATCGGACGAGCGGCGCAGGTAGTCGGCGGTGTAGTCCGGGCCGAGATAGGCGCCGTGCCCGAAGACCGACCCGTACTCCATCAGCCCGTTGTGCAGGAACACCTGCTGGCCGCGGCTGATGTCCTCGCCGGTGAAGAGGACGTCTCCGTTCGCGTCCACGACCCGCCCCGGCACCGGCGGCTGTTCCATGTAGGTGCGGTAGGCGAGCAGGCCGAGGACGAAGAAGCCCACCAGCACGACCAGGACGGCCGCCTGGATCCAGGCCTTCGAGATCAGGAACTCACGCCGCGCGCCAGTCGCCATCGCGCCTCCGTCTCGCCGGCGCGATCGTAAGAGATTCAGCGGCAAGAGCCAAGGTCGACTGTCTGCCCTTCGTTGCGGTGGGCGTAGTTGGCCGCAGCCAACGACGGTTTCTTCCGGATGTGGCTCGAGCGGACGCCGCGTCACTCTCCGGGCGTGCCCGACGCGAGCGTTGATCTGTACTGGTTGCCGCTCGGAGCCGGCGGCCATTCGGTTCGGCTCAACGGACAGATCTTCGAGTCTGTATCCGCGTCGCTTGGCCGACGATCGCCGTTCGACCTGTACCACTCGGCGCTCGTTGTCGTGGTACCGCGGGGAGAGTTCGTGCTCGAGTCTGCGCCGGTCCTGCGGGGCGACGGCTCGTGTCGCGGCGTTGTCGCCAGCGGATCAGTCGGCACTCGTCTGGCCGGCCGCTTCCGCCTGTTTCGCTACGAGTTGCGGCGCTGGCGCGGTGGTGCGATTCCTGACGTTGGGGAAGCCGTCGCGAGCCCGCAGCGCCTCACCGACGACCCGATGATCGCGCAGCGGTTCCTCGATCTCATGCCGCTCGTGCCGACTCCCGTGTGGGGGCGGGACGAGCTCGGTGCCGGCGACATGTGGAACTCGAACTCGGTGACCTCGTGGCTGATTGCGCGTTCCGGGCTGGATGCGGAGTCGATCCATCCTCCGAGCGGGGGGCGGGCGCCCGGTTGGCGCGCCGGAGTCGTCGTTGCACGGCGGGATGGTGTGCGGGTATCCCGCGTTCGATCGCGGCTCAACCCCGATTCCGGACCGACGATTCGCGGCGATCCTGCGAGCCGATGACCTCGGCCGCGGGATCGGCCTGCGAACCCATTCGACGCCCATCGTGTTCAGGAGCGGGGCGCTCGTCGTCGTTCCGGGTCGGGCGATTCGCACCGAGCGCGTCGTCTCGATTCCGGTGCCGGACGGCCGGCGCATCCCCGGCATGCCCGACGACGGACGCGGCTTCGTCCAAACCGACCAGCACGGCCGGGTGGACGGGCGCGAGAACGTCTTCGCAGCGGGCGACCTCACCGGCCTTTCCGCTCAAACAGGGCGGGCTCGCCACGCAGCAGGCCGACGCCGCTGCGGAATCGATCGCCTCGCTTGCCGGTGCACCGATCACGCCTCGACCCTTCCGACCCGTGCTGCGGGGCCTGCTGCTGACCGGGTTGTTTCCCCGCTCTTCCTGTCGGCGGGCCTGCTCGACGCCTCGTCGGACGTCAGCAGCGAGCCGTTGTGGTGGCCGCCGGCCAAGATCGTCGGCCGGTACCTCGCGCCCTTCCTCGCTCTGCCGTCGGGCTCTCCGCCGAGCCTCCTCCCGACGCGGTTCGCGCGGGGCTCCCGGTCGACGTGGAGCTCGAGCGGCTCCACGGCGAGTGGGCCTCCATTCCGTAGTAAGCCGCATGTCCGAGCAGCGCCGACGCGGATGGCGTCGCCTCAGCTCCAAGTGATCGTAGGGCCATGGAACAAAGCATCTGTCTACTGGAATTCGCGGATGGGCGCCGGAAGGCGTGTCCAGGCGGCACGTGTCCCTTCTGGGTCGACGATCACTGCGTGGTCACACCTCTTTGGGCGGACTTCGGCAGCAATCCCGACCTCGTCGAGCTCCTGAAGGGCATCCGGACCGGGCTCGAACAGAAGGATCCCCGCCGCGCCCTCCGCACGTTTCACCCGCCGGGCCTCGCCTAGGCGGGCGAGAAGGGAGGAGCCATGAAGGCGCTCGTCTATCACGGTCCCGGACAGCGGGCCTGGGAGACCGTTCCCGACCCGACGATCCTGGAGCCGACGGACGCACTCGTCCGGATCGACACCTCGACCATCTGCGGCACCGACCTGCACATCCTCAAGGGCGACGTCCCCGAGGTCGAGCCCGGCCGGATCCTGGGTCACGAGGCGGTCGGGACCGTCGTCGACGTGGGAGGTGCGGTCTCGACGCTCGAAGCCGGCGACCGCGTCCTGGTCTCCTGCATCACCTCGTGCGGCCGCTGCCGCTTCTGCAAGGAGGCGCGGTATGGCCTCTGCAGCGGTGGAGGCGGCTGGATCTTCGGCCACCTGATCGACGGTCTTCAGGCCGAGTACGCGCGGGTGCCGTTCGCCGACACGTCGGTGCACAAGGTGCCGGAAGGCCTCACGGACGACGAGGTGATCTTCCTCGCGGACATCCTCCCGACCTCGTACGAGGTCGGTGTGCTCGGCGGGCACGTCGAGCCGGGGGACACCGTCGCCATCGTCGGCGCGGGCCCGATCGGGCTCGCGGCGGTCATGACCGCCAAGCTCTACACGCCGGGCAGCATCGTCGTGCTCGACATCGCCGATGCCCGGCTGGCGAAGGCGCACGAGTTCGGCGCAGACGTGACGATCAACAACGCGCAGGTCGATGCCGTCGCTGCGGTCATGGAGCTCACCGGCGGGCTCGGCGCGGATGTCGCGATCGAGGCGGTCGGCGTTCCGGAGACATTCGAGCTCTGCGCCGACCTGATCCGGCCGGGCGGCCGGGTTGCGAACGTCGGCGTCCACGGACATCCGGCCACGCTCCATCTGGAGCGCCTCTGGATCCGGGATGTCACCGATTACGACAGGCCTCGTGGACACGTTCACCACGCCGAAGCTCATGCAGCTGATCGCCGCCGGCAGGCTCGATCCGACGGTGTTCGCGACTCACCGCTTCGAGCTGGACGAGATGACCGAGGCGTACGACACGTTCGCGGATGCCGCGAGCACGAACGCGCTCAAGGTCGTTCTCAGCGGCCATTCGGTGCATCTCCCCGAAGCCGAGAAGGCGCTTGCCGCGGCGCACTGAGGCGTCTTCCGCCAAGTCGTCGGGCGCCTCTCCGGAGGCGCTCGACGTCATCCTCCGCGACGGGACGACGCTTCGGCTGCGGCCGCCGCAGGCGGCGGACGCAGGGGCGCTCTTCGAGTTCCTGCGTGGGCTCTCCACGCAGAGCCTCTACTACCGCTTCCACGGCTTCCCGACCGTGGACGAGCGGCTCCTGGACCAGTTCGTCGAGCCCGACTGGCACGAACGAGGGCATCTGATCGGGGAGCTGGAAGGGCGGGTGATCGCGCTCGCGAGCTATGTGCGGCTCCGCGATCCTGCGGCGGCCGAGGTCGCCTTTCTGGTGGCCGATGCCTACCAGCGGCGCGGAATCGGCACTCGACTGCTGGAGCAGCTCGCCGAGCGCGCAGCAGCGGTCGGCATCGAGCGCTTCGTCGCAGAGGTCCTCGCGGAGAACAGCCCGATGCTCGGCGTCTTCGAGGCTGTGGGGTTCGAGAGCACGCGGACGCTCGAGAGCGGGACCGTCGAGGTCGAGTTCCGGATCGAGCCCACCGAGACGTACCTCGAGCGGGTGGACGAGCGCGACCATCTCGCCGCCGTCGCCTCGCTCAGGCCCTTCTTCGCGCCCACGAGCGTCGCCGTGCTCGGTGCATCCAAGCGGCGGGAATCGATCGGCGGCCTGCTCTTCCGCAACATCATCGCGGGGGAGTTCGAAGGCGTCGCCTACCCGGTGAACCCTGCCGGTGACGCCGTCGCCGGTGTTCGCGGCTACCGGTCGGTCGAGGAGCTCCCCGAGGCGCCGGACCTGGTCGTCGTCTGCCTGCCTGCCCAGCACGTGCTGGACGGGGTCGAGGCGGCGCTGCAACGGGGAACCAGCGCCCTCTGCGTCATCTCGGCAGGATTCGCAGAGGTTGGCGGCGACGGGCGCGAGCGTCAGGACCAGCTCCTCGCGCTCGTTCGGGCGCACGGTGGCCGGCTGATCGGGCCGAACTGCCTTGGCATCGCCGTGTCCGCACCGCGGCTGAACGCGACGTTCGGTCCCCGCGCGCTTCCACCTGGGCCGGTGGCGTTCTCCTCCCAGAGCGGCGCGCTCGGCCTGGCGCTCCTGGAGAAGGCTCAGCAGCGCGGGATCGGCCTCTCGGCGTTCGTGTCGATCGGCAACAAGGCCGACGTGTCCTCGAACGACCTCCTCGAGTACTGGGAGGACGATTCCGGAGACCGGACTCGTCGCTCTCTACCTCGAGTCGTTCGGCAATCCGCGCCGCTTCGGGCGCATCGCACGCCGGGTTGCGCGCAAGAAGCCGATCCTGGCCATGAAGAGCGGAACGACCACGACGGGAGCGCGTGCCGCGAGCTCGCACACCGCTGCGCTCGCCGGCTCCGAGGCGGCCGTGGACGCGCTCTTCCACCAAGCCGGCGTCATCAGCGCCAGGACGCTCGAGGAGTTGATCGACGCCGCCGCACTGTTCTCCGGCCAGCCGCTTCCCGCCGGCAACAGGGTGGCCGTCCTCACCAACGCGGGCGGCCTCGGCATCCTCTGCGCCGACGCGTGCGAGGCCGCGGGACTCGAACTGCCGGCGCTCAGCCCGGAGACGGAGTCCGCACTTCGCGACGTGCTCCCGGCAGAGGCGAGCGTCGCCAATCC
The DNA here is from genome assembly GCA_963798935.1 of uncultured Actinomycetes bacterium. Lineage (GTDB taxonomy): Bacteria > Actinomycetota > Thermoleophilia > Gaiellales > Gaiellaceae > JACDAN01. The sequence goes on along the minus strand of CAWCVG010000032.1, from coordinate 227,028 downwards.
CGTGGACATGCTCGGCTCCGCCACGGGCGACGTCTACGAGCGCGCGCTACCGATCGTCCTGGCCGACCCGGGCATCGACGCTGCGATCGTCTTGTTCGTTCCCCCGGTCGTGGCCGGCGTCGACGAGGTGGCGACCGCGGTCGCGCGGGTGGTGGGCGGCGGAGCCGATAAGCCCGTGCTGGCATCGCTGATCGCCGCAGCCGAGGTCCCGGCAACGCCTGGCGTGACCAACTTCGCCTATCCCGAATCGGCAGCGCGTGCGCTGGGGCTCGCTGCCGCCCGTGCCGAATGGCTCCGCCGTCCGGCCGGGTCGGTCCCTGCCCTGGACGGCGTCGACACGCCCCGGGGTCGTGCACTTGTGACTGCCGCGCTCGCAGCCGGTGACGACGTCTGGCTGACTCCGACGCAGGTCCGGGAGCTCCTCGAGGCGTACGGGATCCCGGTCGTCCCCGAACGGATCGCGGCCACCCCGGACGATGCGGCCGCTGCCGCGGCCGAGCTGGGGTTTCCCGCCGTCGTCAAGAGCGCGGAGCCCGGAGCGCACAAGACCGAGACCGGCGGCGTCGCACTCGGACTGGCAGACGAGGGAGAGGTTCGCGACGCAACGGCTCGGATCGGTGCTCCGGTGATCGTCCAGCCGATGCTCGAGGGGAGCGCCGAGCTCCTCGCCGGCATCGTCCAGGATCCGGTCTTCGGACCTCTGGTCGCCTTCGGTCCAGGCGGTGTGTTCGCCGAGCTCATCGGTCAGGCCGAGTTCCGTATCGCGCCGCTAACAGACGCCGACGCCCACGAGCTCGTCACCGAGGGAAAGACCGGGACGCTGGTGCGGGGCTTCCGCGGCAAGCCCGCGGCCGACGCTCACGCCCTGACGGACCTGCTGCATCGCCTCTCACGGCTCGGCGACGATCTGCACGAAGTTGCCGAGCTCGACCTGAATCCGGTGATGGCATTGCCAGACGGATGCGTTGCGGTGGATGCCCGCGCCCGGGTCAGCCGCAGCCTGGCAACGCCCAGAACGAAGACCTGGTAGCGGCTTTCCCGCAGCGCGGTTCCGCGCCGTCCCGGATTCCGCCGCCTCCCTGCGTGGCGAGCATGGGGATGAGAAGGAGGTACGAGATGCTCGACTTCGCACCCGGCACAACCTGGTTTCTCTCCGGGCTCGGCGCGACCGTGATCCTCACCGCGCTGCTCGTCATGACCGTGCTCTTCGCCCGCTGGACTGAGCACCGATGACCGTCGTCCAAATCCACAACGCAGTCGACGTTTTCGACCGGATCATCTGCGGTGTCGACGAGTCGCCGGAGGCACTCGAGGCGGCTCGCCAGGCATCGAGGCTTCGCTCGGCGGACGGCTTGCTCCGCGTGGCCTCAGTCTCCGACGTCAACGTCGCTGTGCATGCCGGCTTCGCGATGAGCCATGTGCTCGGCGAGCTGGACGAGTCGTCACGCGCCGCTCTCCACGCGGCTATCGACGTCGCACATCCCGACAGCACTCACCTACTGGCCGGCGACCCCGTCCCGGCCTTGATGGACGCCATCGAGCGTTTCGACGCCACCATGGTCGCTGTCGGTCCGCACGGACACAGCCGCGCGACGGGCATCGTCCTCGGTGGGGTCTCCACTGCGATGCTCCACGATGCCCCTTGCTCTGTTCTGCTGGCGCGCCGCGCGTCGTACGGCCCCTTCCCGGCAAGCATCATCGCGGGCGTCGACGGCTCGCGCGAGTCGCTGGCCGCTGCGGCAGTGGCCAAGTCGATCGCGGAGCGGTTCGAGGCGGAGCTCGTGCTCGTCGCGGCCACCGGCGGCAAGGAGATCGATCTCGAGCAGCTCGATTCGCTGGAGGCGGACTCCGTTCTCGATCCGCGCAAGCCGGTCGAGGCGCTGGTCGATCTTGCGGAGGAGGCCGATCTGCTCGTCGTCGGAAGTCGCGGCCTGCACGGGCTCGCCTCGCTCGGAAGCGTCAGCGAGCGCGTGGCTCACCGAGCCCACAGCTCCGTCCTCGTCGTTCGGGCACCTGAGGAAGGCAGCTAGCGAGGGGCGACCATGGGCTTCGGCCCTCGTGGTCGTCGACGAGCTCGTGCCGGAGAGCCACCTGCGGGGCCACGACCGCCTCGCCTCGGGCGCGCTCCTCGTCGGCTTCGCGCTGATGATGACTCTCGACAACGCGCTGGGCTAGCGCCGCCGGACTCGCCGCCGGCATCCGGGATTCTCCGCAGCCCGAAACCGCGGACCCGCTGATGGCGCCGGCTCCCGCCCTGGTCAGTGTGGGTCCAGGCAAGAGAAAGGAGCTTCTGATGAACGGGCCGATCGTCGAGGCGAAGGCCCTCGTCAAGACCTACGACACCGGCGCGGTCAAGGTGAACGCGCTGAAGGGCGTCGACCTCGCCATCAACCGCGGGGAGATGGTCTCGATCATGGGGCCCTCCGGCTGCGGCAAGACCACGCTGCTCAACTGCCTTTCCGGACTGGACTCGATCGACGGAGGAGACGTCCTGATCGAGGGCGTCTCGCTCGCCGGGATGTCCGACCGGGAGCGCACCGACTATCGCGCGGCCCACATGGGCTTCGTCTTCCAGTTCTACAACCTGATGCCGGTGCTGACCGCCGTGGAGAACGTGGAGCTGCCGCTCCTCGTCTCACGCGTTCCGGCGAAGCGGGCGCGGGAGATGGCGCTCGACGCGCTCGAGCTCGTCGGGCTCCGAGCCCGCGCCGGCCACGTGCCGGACGAGCTGTCAGGCGGCGAGCGCCAGCGGACCACGATCGCGCGCTCGCTGGTGAACGACCCCGCGATCGTCTGGGCCGACGAGCCCACGGGCGACCTCGACAGCGAGAACGCAGCCGAGATCACCCAGCTCATGCGCCATCTGAACCGGGAGCGCGGGCTGACCTTCCTGATCGTCACCCACGACCCGAGCGTCGGCGCGAGCGCCGACCGTCTCGTCCGCATGGTCGACGGCCAGATCGTGTCCGACGACTCCCTCCAGGCCGGCGCACCGACGCGAGTCGCGACGGAAGCGAGGTAGACGGTGGACGAGCTCTTCGGCATCCCGATGGAATCGCTCGCCGTGGGCATCGTCGTCGCGCTCGCGCTGGTCGTGAGCGTCGTCGGCGCCCTCGCGGTGCGCAACCGAATCTTCTTCAAGCTCGGCATCCGCAACGTCACCCGGCGCCGCGCACGCACGGCGCTGATCGTCCTCGGGCTCATGCTCGGGACGACGATCATCGCGTCCGCGCTCGTCACCGGGCGACACGATGAGCCACACGATCCGGACGGCCGCGATCGCTTCGCTCGGCCAGACGGACGAGCTCGTGTCCGTGCGGGGCGCGGAGGTCGACACCGACGTCGAGGTCGGCGGGACGACCGGCATCGAGTACTTCTCGGAGGACGTCTTCCCGGAGATCGAGTACGAGCTGCTGCTCGGCCACGAGGACCTGATCGACGGCGTCGCCCCCGCGATCGTGGAGCCGCTCGCCGTCCAGAGCGTCACGACCCGGCAGAGCGAGCCACGAGTGACGCTCTTCGCAAGCAGCCAGGCCCACCTCGGCGCTTTCGGCGAGATCCGACGCCACTCCGACGGGCAGCCGCAATATCTGAACGACCTGCGCCGCGGCGAGGTCTTCCTGAACGCCGACGCGGCCGAGGAGCTCCAGGCGGCGCCCGGCCACGAACTCCGGCTGTACGCCGAAGGCGACGCGCTGCCCGTCAGGGTCCGCGAGATCGTCGACTACGAAGGGGCGGGCACGGACGGCGCCGCCCTGCTCCTGCCGCTCGACTCGGCCCAGCGGCTCCTCGACCGGGTCGGAGAGATCAAGCACGTGCTGATCTCGAACCGGGGCGACGAGCTCGCCGGCGCCGAGCTGACCGACGAGGTCACGGCGATCGTCAATCCCGTCGTAACGCCTCGAGGGCTCGAGGTCGATCCGATCAAGCGCGACGCGCTCGAAGCCGCCGACGCGGAGGGCAACGCCTTCATGTCGGTCTTCACGACCTTCGGCAGCTTCTCGATCTTCGCCGGCGGCCTGCTGATCTTTCTGATCTTCGTGATGCTCGCCGCCGAGCGACGGGGCGAGCTCGGGATCGCCCGGGCCGTCGGCACGAGGCGAGGCCACCTGGTCCAGCTCTACCTGTTCGAGGGGCTCGTCTACGACCTCTTCGCCGCCGTGGTGGGCGTGGTTCTCGGCGTCGCCGTCGCGTTCGGCATGGTGTTCATCCTGGCGTCTGCGCTCGACTTCACGGGCGTGGAGATCAGGCACGACGTCCAGCCGGAGAGCCTGGTCGTCGGCTTCGGCATCGGCGTGCTGCTCACGTTCGTGATCGTGACGCTGTCCGCGGTGAGAGTCAGCCGCCTGAACATCGTCGCGGCGATCCGGAACACGCCCGAGCCGGTCGCGCGGCGATCGCGAAAGCGGCGGTGGATCCTCGGGACGCTGGCCGTCCTGGCCGGAATCCTCCTGACGCTCTCCGGCCTCTCGTCGGCCGACGCCGCGTCCTTCATGCTCGGCGTCTCGCTCGTCGTGGTCGGATGCGTGCCGCTGGCACGGGCCGCCGGGCTCTCCGAGCGGATCGTCTTCACGGCCGCCGGGCTCCTGCTCGTCGTCCAGTGGCTCCTGCCGTTCTCGACGGTCGAGACCCTCGCCGGCAAGGAGCTGACGTGGGGCTTCGGCGTCTGGATCCTGGGCGGGATCTTCGTCGTGCTCGGCTCGGCCTGGACGCTGATGTTCAACGCCGACCTCCTGCTCGGCGGACTGACCGCGACGGTCGGACGGATCCGCGCCCTCACGCCGGTCCTGAGGATGGCGATCGCCTATCCGCTCAGGAACCGCTTCCGGACCGGGGTCACGCTCGCGATGTTCACCCTCGTCGTGTTCACGATGGTGGTGGGCGCCGTGATCTCGGGCTCGTTCGTCCACGCGATGAACAACCCGGAGCAGTTCGGCGGAGGGTTCGACGTCCGCGCCCAGGCGGCGCCCACGAACCCGGTCGTTGGGATGGAGGGCGCGATTCGCCGCGCCCCGGGCCTCGACCCCGCCCAATTCACGGTCGTCTCGGAGCAGTCGTTCCTCGCGGCCGAGGCGAGGCAGATCGGGTACGACGACGGCTTCGCCGATTACGGCCTGCGCGGTCTCGACGAGCCATTCCTGCGTTCGACGACGTACGGCTTCTCGGCGATGGCCCGCGGCTACGAGAGCGCCGACGAGATCTGGCGCGCCCTGGCCGACAAGCCTGGTCTCGCCGTGGTCGACGCAATCGTCGCTCCCAGACGCGACGACTGGAGCGCAGGCGCAGTCCTGCCGGACTTCAAGCTCCAGGGGTTCGTCCTCGAGGAAGGCGTCTTCGACCCGCTCACGCTCGCGACGCGCGACCCTCAGACGGGCAAGAAGCTCCAGCTCACGGTGATCGGGATCCTCGCGGAGACGGCGCCGTTCGCGATGCAAGGGATCTCAACCTCGCAGCAGACGCTGGCCGGCGCCTACGGCGACCGGGTGCAGCCGACCGCCTACTACTACGCGCTCGCCGAGGGTGCTGACCCGCGAGAGGTTGCGCCTGAGCTGGAGTCGGCATTCGTCGCGAACGGGCTCGAGGCCGACGCGCTGGAAGAGTTGCTCGAGGACTCGATCGCGGTCCAGTGGACCTTCAACCGGCTGATCCAGGGCTTCATGGGCCTAGGCCTGATCGTCGGCATCGCCGCGCTCGGCGTGATCAGCGCGCGGGCGGTCGTCGAGCGGCGGCAGCAGATCGGGATCCTCCGGGCGCTGGGATTCCGGCGGCGGATGATCCAGGTCAGCTTTCTCATCGAGTCGTCGTTCATCGCCCTGACGGCGATCGTCGTCGGGACGTTGCTCGCGCTGATCGTCGCGGTCAACGTCATCGACGACGTCGGGAGCCAGTCGAGCTGGAACGACCTCGCGGTCATCGTGCCCTGGGTGAATCTGGCGATCATCTTCGGCGCGGTGTATGCCGCCGCGCTGCTCGCGACGCTCGGCCCTGCGGTCCGCGCGTCGAGGGTCTACCCCGCCGAGGCGCTGCGGTATGAGTAGCGCCGATGCGCCGAAAAGGGTTGTCGCCGCCGTCGATAACAGCCTCGCCGGCAACCCGGTCCTGGTAACGGCGCGCGCGCTCGCCCGCGTCCTCGGTGCGCGGGTCGAGGGCCTCTACGTCGCCGCCGACAGGGAGCCGCCGCCGCACGAGGCGGCGGCGGCCGTCGGCGTCCCCCTGCGGGTCGTCACCGGCCCGGTCGTGGAGCGCCTCGCGGAGGCCGGCTGCGCCGAGGACACGGTGGCCCTGGTCATCGGCGCGCGCTCGAGACCGACGAGCCCACAGGCGCTCGGCTCCACGGCCCTCGCCGTTCTGGCCTCGGCGACGAAACCGGTCGTCGTCGTCCCGCCCGTCGGCCGGATCGCGCCCCGGATCACGAGGGTGCTGGTACCCCTCGACGACGTTTCCGCGTCGCTCGGCCCCGTCTCGCCGATCGATCCGGGGGAGGGCATGAACCTCGAGGTCGTCGGTCTGGACGTCGGGGCCGGCGAAGTCGAGGATGCAGAGCAGCTGCTCAACCGGTACCTGCCCTCCGGAATCGGCTCGATTCGACTGGAGAGGCGGGCCGGAAAGCGCGAGGAGCTCGTCCCGGCGGTGGCCGAGGAGCTCGGCTGTGACCTGATCGCATTCGCCTGGGCGCCGGAGGTCAAGATCAGCCGCGAGGAGCTCGTCCGCTCGGCTCAGGAGCACTCGCCTCTCCCTATCATGCTGATACCGGCCCAGCTCGAGGGCACGCAGGGGAAGCAGGCAGTCTCCGTCCACTGAGGAGAGACATGACCGCGACGACCGAGACGACATCGGCCCAGCCGCTTGCCGCCGACGAGCTGCGGCTCCTCGACGCGTACTGGCGCGCCGCCAACTACCTCTCGGTCGGGCAGGTGTACCTGCTCGACAACCCGCTCCTGCGCGAACCGCTGCGTCCGGAGCACATCAAGCCGCGGCTCCTGGGGCACTTCGGGACGACGCCGGGCCTCAACCTGATCTACGTCCACCTGAATCGCGCGATCCGCGAGCGTGACCTGAGCGCGATCTACGTGACCGGCCCCGGACACGGCGGCCCCGCGCTCGTCGCCAACGCCTACCTCGAAGGCACCTACAGCGAGCGGTATCCGGACGTCTCCGACGACGAGGCGGGCCTCAAGGCGCTCGTTCCGCCAGTTCTCCTTCCCCGGCGGGATCCCGAGCCACGTGGCGCCCGAGGTGCCCGGCTCGATCCACGAAGGGGGTGAGCTCGGCTACGCCCTCGTCCATGCGTTCGGCGCGGCGTTCGACAACCCGGATCTCGTGGTCGCATGCGTCGTCGGAGACGGCGAGGCCGAGACGGGCCCGCTTGCGGCCAGCTGGCACTCGAACAAGTTCCTGAACGCGCGCGTCGACGGCGCGGTGCTGCCGGTCCTGCACCTGAACGGCTACAAGATCGCGAATCCGACAGTCCTCGCGCGCATCCCCGAGGAGGAGCTCGTCGCGCTCTTCCGCGGCTACGGCTGGGAGCCGCTGCTCGTGGAGGGAGACGAGCCTGAACTGGTGCACCAGGCCTTCGCGGCCGCGCTCGACCGGGCGCTCGACCGCATCGCGCAGATCCAGCGGGCGGCGCGGGACGACGGCGAGACGGAGCGGCCCATCTGGCCGATGATCGTCTTGCGCACGCCGAAGGGCTGGACCGGTCCCGAGCAGGTGGACGACCTCCCGACCGAGGGCAGCTGGCGCTCCCACCAGGTGCCGATGACCGACGTCCGCGACAACCCGGAGCATCTCGCGCTCCTCGAGGAGTGGCTCCGGAGCTACCGGCCCGACGAGCTCTTCGACGACGAGGGCAGGCTCCGGGCCGACCTCGCGGAGCTGCCGCCGAGGGGCCACAGGCGGATGAGCGCGAACCCGCACGCCAACGGAGGCGAGCTGCTCCGCGACCTCGCGCTGCCCGATTTCCGGAACTACGCGGTCGACGTCGAGAAGTCCGGGACGACGACGAGTGAGGCGACACGCGTCCTGGGTGGCTTCCTGCGCGACGTCGTGCTCCGAAACCCGGACAACTTCCGCATCTTCGGCCCGGACGAGACCGCCTCGAACCGCCTCGGCGACGTGCTCAGCGTGACCGACCGGGTCTGGAACGCCGAGACGGTTACGACCGACGACGGGCTCGCCCCCGAAGGACGCGTGGTCGAGGTGCTCTCCGAGCATCTCTGCCAGGGCTGGCTCGAGGGGTACCTCCTGACCGGCAGGCACGGCCTCTTCAACTGCTACGAGGCGTTCATCCACATCGTCGATTCGATGTTCAACCAGCACGCGAAGTGGCTGAAGGTCACACGCGACATCCCCTGGCGGCGGCCGATCGCATCCCTGAACTACCTGCTCAGCTCGCATGTCTGGCGGCAGGACCACAACGGTTTCTCCCACCAGGACCCCGGCTTCATCGACCACGTCGTCAACAAGAAGGCGGAGGTGATCCGCGTCTACCTGCCGCCGGACGCGAACACGCTGCTCTCGGTTGCGGACCACTGCCTCCGGAGCCGGAACTACGTGAACGTCGTCGTTGCCGGCAAGCAGCCGGCGCTCGACTACCTCTCCATGGAGGACGCGATCATCCACTGCACGCGCGGGCTCGGGATCTGGGACTGGGCGTCCAACGACGACGGCGGCAAGCCCGACGTCGTGCTCGCATGCGCCGGCGACATTCCAACCCTCGAGACGCTCGCCGCGACAGCGTTGCTCCGGGAACGGCTGCCCGAGCTCAAGGTGCGGGTTGTCAACGTCGTCGACCTGATGCGCCTGCAACCGGACACGGAGCATCCTCACGGCTTGCCCGACTCGGAGTTCGACTCGATCTTCACCCGCGATCGGCCGATCGTCTTCGCCTACCACGGGTATCCGTGGCTCATTCACCGGCTGGCCTACCGGCGCCTCAACCACCGGAATCTCCACGTCCGCGGCTACAAGGAGGAGGGAACCACCACGACTCCCTTCGACATGGTCATGCTGAACGACCTGGATCGATTCCGTCTGGCGATCGACGTCATCGATCGGGTCCCCGGGCTCGCGGACCGCGCGGCGGGCTTCCGGCAGGAGCTCGCGGACAGGCGGCTCAGCGCTCGCGCCTACACGCGAGAGCACGGCGACGACGACCCCGAGATCAGCGGCTGGACCTGGCCGTACTGACCGTCAACGCAGGCTCGACGAGCCTGAAGCGGCATCTCGTCGACGGCGGCGAGGCGCGGGCCGTCGAGGAGTACGCGGAGGCCGAAGCAGTCGGCCACCGGGTCGTGCACGGAGGGGCTCGCCTCGTGGAGCCGGCCGTGATCGACGACGAGGTGATTGCGGCGATCGAGGAGCTCCGCCCGCTCGCTCCGCTCCACAACGAGCCGGCGCTCCGGGCGATTCGAGAGGCACGGGATGCGCTACCCGACCTCCTGCATGTCGCCGTGTTCGACACCGCATTCCACTCGAGCCTCCCGGACGAGGCCGCCACGTACGCGATTCCGCGGCGCTGGCGGGAGGAGTGGGGGATACGCCGCTACGGGTTCCACGGCATCGCCGTGCAGTCTGTGGCGGCCCAGGTCGATGCGGACCGACTCGTCGTCTGCCACCTCGGCGGCGGCTGCTCGGTCACCGCCGTGCGACGCGGACGGTCCGTCGACACGAGCATGGGATTCAGCCCCCTCGAGGGCGTTCCGATGCGGACACGGTCGGGCTCCGTGGATCCGGGAGCGCTCATCCATCTCGTCCGCGAGCGCGGGTTGACGGTCGACGAGCTCGATCACGCACTCGAGCACGAGTCCGGAAACACCGCTTTCGGGAGTCTCGAGGACCCGCTTGGCTTCTCGGTCTTCACGTACCGCATCGCCGCCTCCGTGGCCCAGATGGCCATGGCGCTCCACGGTCTCGACCTGCTCGCGTTCTCGGGCGGCCTCGGCGAGCACCATGCCGCGGTTCGAGAGTCGGTCGTGCAGCGGCTCGCCTTCCTCGGCGACTTCCGGGTCGCGGTCGTGCCCGCACGCGAAGAGCTCGTGATCGCAGAGGCGGTTCGGGAGCTCGTCGGCTAGCGCGGCCAGGCGTAGGCCTGGTCGCCGAAGCGAATCGGTCCCTCGACGAGGGGCTGCCACGCCTCGGCGGCCTTCGCAACCGTCTCGTCGGCGGCGAGTTGCTCGACGAAGACGCCGGGCTCGCCCTCGAAGACGAAGACGATCTCGTTGTCGGTGAGATACACCTCGTGGTGTGCCAGGCCGAAGTCGGCCGGGTCGAACGGCGGACCGCCTGCGAGCAGCGCCTCGGCTTTGGACCGCGCGCCGGCTCGGAGAGGGAGGACGATCGCTGCGCGTACCGGAGCCCGGGTCCCGGTCACACGCCCGAGACGTTCGGCCAGCTCGGCGACGATGCCGGACTGGGCGACGCCCGCAATCCTGACCCGGCTGCCGTCCACGAGCTCGAGAAGCAGGGTCGGCCGGCCCTGGAGCCGATCTTCGACTGCGCGCGCAACGTGCACGCTCTCCAGGTCTGCGTAGTCGAGCGCCCTCGTCGCGACCGCGTCCCCGTTTCGGCCCTCGAGGCGCAGCGCTCCGGCGCCGAGCTCGAGGCCGCCGGAATGCCGGGCGCCGTCGGACTCCTGCCATGAGACCGCGTACGTGGTTCGCATGAACTCCATGATCGACCGCGGACGCCGGGGCCAGCCTCCGTGATTCCCCGCAGCGACTCGGCGGCTGAGCCGCGATGCGCAGCCGCATCGATCCAAGCCAGGATCGAAGCATGGAAGTACGAGTGAAAGGAGTCGCCATGAAGCGCAAGGTCTTCGCATATGGAGGCATCGCAGCAAGCATCGTCCTCATCGCCTTCGGGGCCGGCTCGATCGGCCTGGGCGCATGGGGCCTCAATGAGGTTCGCGACACCCTCGCCCAGGAGAACATCGTCGGCACACCCGACTCGACGATCCCGGGGCAGAAGGTCGACACCGGCTCCGAGGCCCGCGAGTTCGCGGCCGTGATGCGCCACCATGCGCTCGAGGCTACGGGCGGCAGGACCTACGCAGAGATGGGCAGGTTCCTGGATCCGCAGGGCAAGGAGACAAACGACGAGGCCGCGGCCGCAAAGGATCCGAAGAGCGGCCAGCCCGTCGCCAACGGCGCCCGGAACATCTGGGTGACCGAGACCGCACTCGCGACCGCCCTGAACATGGCGTACTTGGGCGAGCGTGTTGCGATCTTCGGGATCGTGATGGGCGCAGCCCTCCTGCTGACCGGCATCGGATTCCTGGTGCTGACGCTCGGCGGAGCGCTCCAGCACAGCCCGTCGATCCAGGAGGTCCGGCGGGCCGAGCCCGTCACCAGTTGAGCGGCGACTCCGCTCGCGACAAGAGGGCGGCCTACGCGCCGCCCTCTTTCGTTCGCTCCGGTACACGATGAGTGTCTGGGCCGTCTTTGCCGCGGCGCTGGTCACCGCCGTTGCGACGCGGGCTCGGAGCTCTTCCGCTCCTCCTTCGCCGCCGGATCCACGGTCGCCACGTGGGCCTGGCGATCGCAGTCGCTGCCGGGTTCATGCTCGGCGCGAGCGTCGGCCTGTTCCGGGAGGGCGGCCACGAGGATGTGTTGCGAACGGTTGTGGGCGCGTTGCTCGGAACCGCGTTCATCGTCGCAACGCGGAGACTGCTCGGCCATCGTCGCGGGGTCGAGTTCGGCGTTCTTCGCGGCACCGACGCGCTTGGGGCACTGCTGATCGTCGGCGTGATGACCGTTCACTCGTTCACGGAGGGCGTCGCCGTGGGCGTGGCGTTTGGCGGCGGAGACGCGCTCGGCGCGCTCATCACGACGGCGATCGCCGTGCACAACATTCCCGAGGGGCTCGCGATCAGCCTCGTGCTCGTCCCCAAAGGAGTGTCCGTGCTCCGAGCCGCCGGCTGGAGTGTCTTTTCGAGCCTGCCTCAGCCGCTGATGGCCGTTCCGGCGTTCTTGCTCGTGGAGTGGTTCGAGCCGCTGCTCCCCTACGGCTTCGGCTTCGCCGGAGGGGCCATGGTCTGGATGGTTGCCGTGCAGCTGCTTCCGGACGCGCTCGGAACAGCGGCTCCCAGGGCAGTAGCGCTCGCGACCGCAGTTTCGGCGGCCGCGATGGTCGCCTTCCAGGCGTTGCTGTTCTCCTAGTTGCGGAAAAGCCGCAAGCGATCTGTGGCTCGGCGCGGAGCAGCCCACGCGCCCTGGCGCCTATCTCTATGGGTGAGAACACGCCAAAGGAGATTTGGGATGTCAAGCCACTCGGTTCACGATCGCTATCAGCACAGGGACACGTCTGGCGCGTTTGCGAAAGCTGCGGCGGTCCTGCTCGGGCTGCTCGTCGCAGTCCTCAGCTTCTTCGCGCTGCTGATGTGGATGGATGCGCGCGACCAGAATTCCGAGGCGCAGGCGGCCCCGGTCGCGGCCGATGCCGACGCCCACAACCACGCCACCGATCACAACACCGCGCTCCCGCTGAACAGCTTCGCCGGAATGACGGGCCCGAACGCGCAGGAGCTCGCCGCTGCGCACAAGCCCTACGACGCTGCGATGCCGCCGATCCCGGCGGGCGACGTCGTGAAGGTGCGCATGGTCATGAAGCACAAGACGGTCGAGATCGCTCCCGGCGTCAAGTACAACGTCTGGGCCTTCGACGGGAAGTACTCGGCGCCGGGCCCGATCGTCCACGTCCGGCAGGGCCAGACGGTCGAGTTCACGCTCGTGAACGGCGGCCAGATCCCGCACTCGATGGACTTCCACGCGGCGCGGATCGCGCCGAACGTCGCGTTCAAGGACGTGGCTCCGGGTGAGTCGTTCACGTTCCGCTTCAAGGCGAACGACCCCGGCGTCTTCATGTACCACTGCGGCACCAAGCCGGTGCTCGCGCACATCGCCAACGGCATGTACGGCGCGATCGTCGTCGAGCCGAAGAAGCCGCTCCCGAAGGCCGACAAGGAGTACGTCCTCGTCGCCAGCGAGTGGTACCTGAGCACGGACGGAACGACTCAGGCGGCGAGCCTGGACATGAGCAAGGCCCGCGCGATGATGCCGGACTGGACCACGTTCAACGGCTACGCGAACCAGTACGTCAACCACCCGCTGACGTCCAACCCCGGTGAGACCGTCCGCTTCTGGGTGGTCGCAGCCGGCCCGACACTGGACACGAACTTCCACGTGGTCGGGACGATCTTCGACCGAGCCTGGCCGAACGGGGACATGTCGCGCTTCCAGAGCGGCGTCCAGACAGTCTCCGTGCCGTCCGGAGGCGGCGCGGTCTTCGACGTGAAGATCGACGAGCCCGGCCTCTACCCGTTCGTCTCGCACGCCTTCGCGCACGTCGACCTCGGTCAGGTCGGCCTGCTCAAGGTTGGAAGCCCCGAAGGGACGATGTCCCATTGAGCGGGTTCACGACGCGACGGCGAACGGTTGCCGCCCTCGCCGGCGCGCTCTTCCTCGGTGTCGCCCTCATCGGCGCGAGCCGTCTCGGCTCAGGTGAGGAGACAGCTCGTGCATCGGAGCCGGCCGCGTCCTTGCTCGCCGGCATCCCCCAGCAGGGTGCCGTGCTCGGGGACCCAAAGGCGCCGGTCACCCTCGTCGAGTACGCGGACTTCCAGTGCCCGTACTGCGCCCAGTGGTCACACGGTGCGTTCCCCACGCTGGTCGAGCGCTACGTGCGTCCCGGCAAGGTGCGCATCGTCTTCCGCGGGCTCGCGTTCCTGGGCCCCGATTCCGATCGAGCGCTGCGTACCGCGGTGGCCGCGGGGCGGGAGAACCGCCTGTGGAACGTCGTGGAGGGGCTCTACCACCGGCAGGGCCACGAGAACAGCGGCTGGGTCACCGAGTCGCTTCTCGAGGAGGTCGCGGGGCCCAATGCGCTCGGCCGGCGCGATCAAGGGTGGGTCGAGGCGCAGATGGCGGCGTCGAGTCGCGCAGCGAAGTCTGCAGGCATCCCGGGAACGCCGGCCTTCCAGGTCGGTCCCACCGGCGGCAAGCTCGAGCTCGTCCCGCTGAGCTCGCTCGGGCCGGAGGGTCTCGCGCCCGCGATCGACGCGATGTTGGCGGCGTGACGGATTCCGGTCTCCGCATTTCCACGGCCGTGCTCGCGCTGCTAGGCGCGGCCGTGGCCGGCTATCTCCTCTGGGTCCGCGAGGCCGGCACGACGCTCGTCTGCGCGACGGGTGGCTGCGAGACCGTCCAGAGCTCAACCTACGCCGAGATTCTCGGCGTCCCCGTGGCGCTGTTCGGGCTTGCGGGCTACATCCTCATTCTGGCGGCGTCCCTGTTCCGCGGCGAGACGGCCCGTCTCCTTCAGGTGACACTCTCGGTCGGGGCGGCGATGTTCAGCATCTACCTGCTCTACGTCCAGATGGCGCTGATCGGCTCGGTGTGCGACTGGTGCCTGGTCAGCGACGTGATCGTGACCGCTCTGGCCGTGCTGGCGCTCCTGCGCCTGCGTCTGGCTCAGGCTCCCTCGTCCAGCAGACCGGCGGAAAGCGCGTAGCGGACGAGCTCGGCCCGGGTCGAGATCCGAAGCTTCTGCATGATGTGCGCCCGGTGGGTCTCCACCGTGCGGACGGACAGGAAGAGCGTCTGAGCGATCTCCTGATTCGTGTGGCCGAGAGCGAGGAGGCGGAGGACCTCGCGTTCACGGTCCGAGAGGGGATCCTCCTCGGCGCGGTGGCGCTCCTCGACCTCGGCGGCGACGAGCCGAGCGCCGAGCGCCGGATGGACGTACTGCCTGCCCTGTGCAACCTCGCGGATCGCTCCGACCACCTCGGCGTCGGCGGCCTCCTTGAGGACGTAGCCCTTGGCGCCTGCCGCGAACGCCTCCCGGACGTAGGCGGGATCGTCCTGCATCGAGAGGACGAGGACACCCGTCCCGGACGACTCGGCCATCAGGTCGGGAATGACCTCGATCCCACTGCGGCCCGGCATGACGACGTCGAGCAGCACGACGTCGGGCTTGTGTGCTCGCAACTCGAAGACCGCACCGCGGGCGTCGGCCGCTTCTGCCACGACCTCGAAGTCGTCCTCGGCCTCGAGGAGCAGCCGAAGGCCCGACCGGACGACTGCGTGGTCGTCGACGATGACGATCCGCGTGCTCAGCGGAACGGCACCTCGACTGCGACGGTGGTCCCGCGGCCGGGGCTCGACTCGACGGTGACCCGTCCGCCGAGCAGCGCGATCCGCTCACGCATCCCGAGCAGCCCGAGCCCGTCCTCTCGCGGCTGCGAGGGGTCGAATCCACGGCCGTCGTCCTCGATCACGGCGACGACGCTCTCGCCCTTCCTCGTCAGCACGACGCTGACGGTCGTGGCCTGCGCATGCTTGATCACGTTCGTGAGCGCCTCCTGGACGATCCGGTAGAGGGCAGTCTCCGACTCGCCGGGGAGTCGCTGGTCGCCGAGTGCCGCCTCGACATGGACGCTGACGCCCGTCTGCTCGGCGAACGTCTCGGCGAGGCGTTGGAGGGCGGGCACGAGACCGAAGTCGTCGAGCGCAGCCGGACGGAGCTCCACGGCGAGACGCCGCACGTCGTGGAGCGTCGCGACGACGAGCTCGCGAAGCGAGAGAACCGACTCGCGGATGTCCGGCCGGTCGCCCGCCGCTTCTTCGATCGATCGCAGCCCGAGGAGGATGGACGTCAGCGCCTGGCCCGTCTCGTCGTGCAGCTCGCGAGCCAGCCGGCTTCGCTCCAGCTCCTGGCCCGCGACGACCTGGCGGAGGGAGTCGCGCGCGACCCTCTCCGAGAGATCGATCGCGACTGCAGCCCGCTCGGCAAACGCTTCCGCAATCCGGACATCCTCGTCGGTGAATCTCGCATCGGGTGCCTGCTTGTCGTGCGCGAAGATCACCCCGATCGGGCGGTCGCTGATGAGGAGCGGCACCCACAGTCCCGTCTGCACGCTCATGCGGCGTGCAGCTGCCTGGTCGACCTCGGGATCGTCGAGCAGCGAGTCCACCCGCTCGCTCCGCCCCCGCTCCAGGACGCGCGCGGTCTTCGACCGTTCGTGACCGAGCGTGACGCCCACATAGTCCCCGGCGTCCTCGCCGGCCGCGGCCTGGATGACGGCATGACCGTCGGGATGCGGCGTCGCGATGAACACCAGGCGTGCCTGGATCAGATCGCGGAGACGTGTGACGACGAGCTCGAGCAGCTTCGGCAGCTCGATCTCCGTGGAGAGCGACTTCCCGACCTCTGACAGCGACTCGAGCTGGCGAAGCCAGCGAGTCGCCGACTCGTACAGCCGAGCGTTCTCGATCGCGACAGCCGCCTGCGCGGCGAGGAGCTGCACGATCTCCTGGTCCTCGTCGGTGAACGTGCCGCCGGCGGTCTTCTCCGTCAGGTAGAGGTTGCCGTAGGCCACGCCTCGAAGGAGGATCGGAACTCCGAGGAAGGTCTTCATGGGGGGATGGTGCGGCGGGAAGCCGACGGACCGGGGATCTGCCGAGATCTCCTCGAGCGTCAAGGGTGTGGCGTCGCTGATGAGGACGCCGAGGATTCCACGACCACGGGGCAGATCGCCGATCGCAGCCTTCGTCTCGGCGTCGATTCCCGTGACGACGAACTGCTCGAGCTCCTGCCGGCTCGAATCGATCACACCCAGCGCCGCGTAACGGGCCCCGGTCAGATCGGCCGCGGCCTCGACGATCCGCTGAAGCACCACGTCGAGCGACAGCTCCGCCGACACCGAGAGGCCGGCGTCGAGGAGTGCGCGCAGGCGATCGTGCTCGGCTTGCTGCACGCGGCCAATCGTATGCCCGGCGCCGCACAGTCAGCGGTGCTCGGGGGCGAGTACCCGCTCGCCGGCGACGGCCGCGATCGGGAGCTCGACGACCGCGGTGCACTCAGGGTCGTCGCACTCGCAGACGAAGGCTCTGACGAACGACGCCGGGTCGCCTTCCGACCACGGACGCGCCAGGTAGTCGAGGCACTGGGAGACGACCATCGTGTTCGCTTCGCGGAGGAGTCTCCGGCGCTCGGGCAGCGTTCTGGCGAGTGGGCCTTCAGCGAGCGCCTCCGCGAAGCGCTCCTCGACGAGCGCGACCATCTCAGCGACGCCGCGCGAGCCGTCGACGGTCAGGACCGGCGCCTCGTGCTCTCGCACCTCCTGCTCGATCGTCGCGCGGAGCAGGCTCTGCAGATCAGGCGCCCAGCGCTGCTGATGCACGAAGAACTCGGGTGTCGGCTGGAGCCAGACGGCGCGCGAGCGCTCGGCCACGCCCGAGCTGACGACGGCAGGGCGAGACCGTCGAGCCCTCGACGAGCGTCAGCGGCGAGGGCGGGAGACGGCGGACGTCGTCGACGACCATCGGCCCGCGCTCGACGTGGAGGGACATCGCAAGCTGGTCCTCCGGCGTCGGCTTCGTCCAGCGCTCCTCGGGCTTCATCTCTTCCCAGCGCCGCGCCGCCTCGTTCCCTGCGAGCAACGCCCTGTCGCGGTGCTGCCAGGTGTAGGCGTCGCGCGCAGTACCAGCGGAGCCCGTGGCGGCGCGCGATCGTCTTGGCAATCGACGTCTTCCCGGACCCGGGCGGACCGCCGATCCACAGCGCGTGCCTCAGCATTCAGCGCACCATCGCGGCGCGACTCTATCAGCCCGGCCTGTGCCTGGCAGACTGCTCCCGATGCCGCGATGAACGCGTCGGTCGTCGTTGCCTGCGTCCAGGCGGAACCGGTCGCGCTCGACCTCGAGGCATCGCTCGACAAGCTTGCGCGGCTCACAGGGGAGGCGGCCGAGAATGGCGCGTCGCTGGTCGTCTTCCCCGAGGCGTTCCTGCCCGCCTACCCGTCGTCGGCCTGGGCAAAGGCCCTCGCCGGCTGGACGGACCCGCGCGCGAAGGCGGCCTTCGCCATGCTCGCCCGCGAATCGGTCGCCGTTCCGGGACCGGCGGAGGAGCGGATCGGCCGGGTCGCCCGCGAGCACGGTGTCCTCGTTGCGACCGGAGTGACCGAGACCGACCCGGAGAGAAACGGCACGCTCTACAACACGCTGCTCCTCCACGACGAGCACGGGTCGCTCGTCCTCAAGCACCGGAAGCTCGTCCCGACCAACCACGAGCGGCTCGTGTGGGGCCAGGGCGACGGCGCCGGGCTCCGCGCCGTGCAGACGAGCGCAGGGCGGATCGGCGGCCTCATCTGCTGGGAGAACTACATGCCGCTCGCCCGCTTCGCGCTCTACGAGTCGGGCGTCGAGCTCTACCTGGCGCCGACCGCGGACGACGGCGAGGCGTGGCAGCACTCGCTCGTGCACATCGCAAGGGAGTCGCGCGCGTTCGTCGTCAGCCCCGCGCACTTCCAGCGCTCCTCGGCGTACCCGGCCGACTTTCCGCTTGCGGCAGAGCTCGAGGGCCTGGACGTCATCGGCCGCGGCGGAAGCGCGGTCCTCGGCCCGGACGGCGCCTACCTCGCCGGGCCGCTCTACGACGAGGAGGGAATCCTCTACGCGGAGCTGGATCCCGCTCGGCTGCACGAGGAGCGGCAGCGTTTCGATGCCGCCGGGCACTACCACCGGCCTGATGTCCTCCGTTTGGAGCTCCGACCCTAGAATGTCCGCGTGGTCGAGATCGTCTTCCTGATGCTCGTCCTCAAGCTGCCGATCGTCTATCTGATCGCAGTCGTCTGGTGGGCCGTGCGGGCCGAGCCGCGCCCGCCGGAGCCCGCGGTGCTTCCCGTCGCCGCCGACGGCGACCCGTCCGGCGGTCATCGTCCGCTTCGGCCACGCAGGCCGCGCCGGGGTGGGCCTCACGGCCGCGGCGGTCCCGGTCCGCAGGCCCGACAGGGTCGCGGTGCGTTGAGCACGACGCCGTCAGTCGCCGAGCGTGAGGGCCAGGCCGAGACCATCGCCGGCTTCCTCGCGACGCTCGCCATCTTCGGCGGCGTGATCGCCGTCGCCCAGCGGCCGGTCCCCATCGGCCTCACCTCCCTGCTCGTCGCACTGGTCGCCGCGACCATGGCGAGCGGCAGGAACCAGAAGCTTGCGGCAGCCGCTGTCGCCGTCGCGGCCTTGGGCTGGCTGGTCGGCATGATCGTCTGCGTGATCACGGGCCGACCGCTCTGGTAGACGGCCGCGCCGCAGGGGAAAGCACCCTGCTACAAAGAACAGGGAGGCATAGTGGCTGAGGTCGACGGGCTCAACGCCGGATACGCGCGGGCCGTTCTCGAGGAGTACCTCGAGAACCCCGAGGGCGTGCCCGCAGAGTGGCGCGAGCTCTTCGAGGGGGACAGCGCGCTCCTCCGCGAGCACCCCGGCATCGCCCGCCTGCTCGAGGTGCTCGAGAGGGATGGGAACGGCACGCAGGCCGAGGCGCCTCCGGCCCCCGCGGCCCCGGCGCCCGCGGCCCCGGCGGCTGAGCCCCGGGAAGCGGAACCGGTCGACGAGACGCTCCTCGCCGCCGTGGCGGCCGCGACGGCACTCGTGAAGGCGTACAGGACGCACGGCCACCTCGCCGCGCGACTCGACCCGCTCGGCTCCGAACCGGTCGGCGATCCCGCGCTGGAGCCCGAGCGGCTCGCCCCGCCCCTGACGCCGGAGCTCCAGGCGCGCATCCCGGCGGGGGTGCTCCGGGTCCACGTGCCGGGCGAGACGCTCGCCGACGTCCTCCCGAAGCTGCAGGAGACCTACTGCGGCACGAGCGCCTACGAGATCGAGCACATCTCCGACCACCAGGAGCGCGTCTGGCTGCGGCAGGCGATCGAGTCGGGCACGTATCGCGAGCCGCTCGTCGAGGACGACAAGCGTCGGCTGCTCGCGCGGCTCTCCGAGGTCGAGGGGCTCGAACGCTACCTCCGGCGCGCGTTCCTCGGCCAGAAGCAGTTCTCGATCGAGGGTCTCGACGTGATGGTGCCGATGCTCGACCTCGCGCTCGAGCTGTCCGCTGAGGACGGTGCTCACGAGGTCGTGACCGGCATGGCGCACCGCGGCCGGCTGAACGTGCTCGCCCACCTGGTCGGCCGGCCGTACGAGGTGATCCTGCGGGAATTCGAAGGCGAGCGGAACCTCGCAGCGCTCTCCAACCAGCCGGCGGGTGCGAGCGGCGATGTCAAGTACCACCTCGGAGCCGAGGGCAGGCGCAAGACCGCCGCAGGCGACATCACCGTCTCGCTCGCTGCCAACCCGAGCCATCTCGAGGCAGTCGACCCGGTCGTCGAGGGCCTGGCGCGAAGCGAGCAGACCGACCGCTCGACGCCCGGCGGCGACTTCGACTCGAGGGTCGCCCTTCCGATCCTGATCCACGGCGACGCGTCGTTCCCGGGCCAGGGCGTCGTCGCCGAGACGCTCAACCTCCAGGCGCTCGGCGGCTACTCCACCGGCGGAACGCTGCACATCATCGCGAACAACCAGGTCGGGTTCACTACCGACCCGGCCGACGGCCGTTCGACGCGCTACTCGAGCGACCTCGCGAAGGGCTTCGACGTGCCGATCGTGCACGTGAACGCCGACGACCCGGAGGCCGCAGTGTCCTCGATCGGGCTTGCGCTGGCCTTCCGGCGCCGGTTCGGCCGGGACATCGTCATCGACCTGATCGGCTACCGGAGGTGGGGTCACAACGAGGGCGACGAGCCGGCGTATACGCAGCCGCTCATGGCCGAGCGGATCAAGAACCAGCCGAGCGTCCGTGACCAGTACGCGGCCCAGCTCGTCGAGGAGGGCGTCGTCACGCAGGAGGACGCGGACAACCTCGCACGCGAGGTGCAGGCGAGCCTGAAAGCCGCGCACGAGGCGCTGAAGGCGTCCTTCGCCGCAGAGGCCCCCGAGGAGCAGCTGCCCAGCGAGCGCACCCCGCCGACGGAGGGCGCGGAGGTCGCGACCGCCGTCGACGCCGACCGGCTGCGTGCGCTCAACGAGGAGTTGCTGCGCGTCCCCGAACGCTTCACCGTTCACCCGAAGCTCGAGCGGCAGCTCCAGCGGCGCCGCGAGCGGCTCGAGGGAGGGGAGATCGACTGGGGCCACGGCGAGGCGCTCGCCTTCGCCAGCCTGCTCGTCGAAGGGATCCCGGTGCGGCTCACCGGCCAGGACACCGAGCGCGGCACGTTCTCGCAGCGCCACCTCGTCCTCCACGATCCCGGCAGCGGCGAGCAGTTCACGCCGATGCAGCGGCTCGGTGACGCCTCAGCGTCGTTCGAGGTCTTCAACTCGCCGCTGTCCGAGTATGCGACGGTCGGCTTCGAGTACGGCTACTCGGTCGGAGCGCCCGAGGCGCTCGTGCTCTGGGAGGCGCAGTACGGCGACTTCGTCAACGGCGCGCAGATCATCACCGACCAGTTCGTCGTTTCGGGCCTCTCGAAGTGGAGCCAGACCTCGCGTCTCACGCTGCTGCTGCCACACGGGTACGAGGGCAACGGGCCCGAGCATTCGAGCGCGCGGCTGGAGCGGTTCCTCCAGCTCGCGGCGCAGGAGAACATCCGGGTCGTGACCCCCAGCACGGCGGCGCAGTACTTCCATCTCCTGCGCCGGCAGGCGCTCGATCCCAGCGCGCGCCCCCTGGTGGTGATGACGCCGAAGGGTCTCCTGCGTCTGAAGGAGTCGGCAGCGCGGCTCGAGCAGCTCGCAGAGGGCCGCTTCGAGCCTGTGATCGACGACACCGCCGACCATGACCGTGTCCGCCGGCTCGTCCTCACGACGGGCAAGCTCTACTACGACGTCGTCGGCCACGAGCTGCGCGAGCAGCATCCGGAGGTCGCCGTGGCCCGCGTCGAGCAGCTCTACCCCTTCCCTGTGGACCCGGCGGCCCGGCTCGTCTCCGCGTATCCGGCCCTCGAGGAGATCCTCTGGGCGCAGGAGGAGCCGCAGAACATGGGCGCCTGGCGGGCAATCCGCCACCGGCTGGAGGAATCGATCGCCGGACGCGTCGCGCTCCGCTACGTCGGCCGGCCCTGGCGCGCCAGCCCGAGCGAGGGCTATCCCACGGCGCACGTCCGCGAGCAAGACCGGATCGTCAGAGACGTCTTCGCGTAGGCGCCGCTAGCGCCGGTTCCAGGCGGCGCGGAACTCGCGCGCGTGCCTGACCTGGCGGGCGACCGCCATCGCGACTGCGGGTGCGTGCCTTCGCGCCTCACGGGCGATTCGGCGGCGGTGCTCCTTCGGGATCTGGCGCCAGATGTCCCAGGCGGTCAGCGCGATCCCGATCGCGCCCATGCGACGGGTGACGAGGTGTGTGGGGCGCGGCATCCCGGCATCCTAATCGTCATCGTCGTCGCCGCGGTCGTCCCGATCGTGGTCGTCGTCGCGGTCGCGATCGCCCCGGTCGTCGCGATCGCGGTGATCCCGGTCCCGGTCATCGCGCTTGTCCTCCTTGCGGTTCGCGCGGCCGCCGCCGTCGTCGTCATCATCGTCGCCGTCGTCGTGGGAGGCCGGCCGGTACTGGGTCGGCTGTGGCGTCGACGCGACGAGCTTCGCGGGAGGCGGCGGAGTCGCCGGTGCCGGCGCGGGAGGAGCAGGAGCGGCGTCCGGCGGGTCGGGAGTGAGGGCGATCGGAATCGCCGCCGCGGGAGGCGGCGTGGCAGCAGGCACCAGCGCGGGCACCGACCTGAGGGAGGAAAGCGGCTGAATTCTCGGGGGCGCGAGGAGCTCGCGGCGGCGTCGTTCCAGGGCGCGTTCGAGCCGCGGCGACACGCGAATCGTCCGTTCCTGCGTCCACGATCCCGCGGCGCCCGGCTGCGGCCGGACGACCGGCGCGCGGGCATCGTGGTGTGCCACGACCTCGGAGGGGGCGTGAATCAAGCCGGCAATCGCCAGCCCGAGCAATAGGCCGGTTGTGACGTGAAGTAGAGCTCCCCTCATGCTCGACCTCCTCGATGCCGACAACACCACAAGACCTATCGGACGCGAACACGGGTGCCTTGAGGGGAATCGGATGGGGAGTTTCAAGCTCAAGCTCGTCGCATACTTCTCGCTGATCGCTGTGCTGCCGTTCGCAGCGGCTTTCGGCGGCCTGAATGCCGTGACGGAAAAGGACGCGACGCGACGCGCCGACGGCACGCTGGAGACCAGCGTGCGCGCCGCGCAGGGCGCGTTCGTCGACAGGGTCGCCCAGGCCGAGCGTGACGCGACGCGGCTCGCCGGCGAGCCGTCGTTCCAGCGCGCCCTGGCGACCCGCAACCGTGAGCGGCTTCAGAGCCTTTCCGCCCGATACGGCGTTCGAGTCGAGCCGCGGGGCGGCCGGCCGATCGGAACGGTTCGGCAGCCGTCCGTCGTCCGTTCGATCGCCGTCGCCGGTCGCCGGGGCCGGCTCGGCCGTGTCATCGCCCATGTCCCGATCAACAGTCGCCTCGCAGAGGACCTGCGCACGCGCGCCGGACTGGCGGACGGAGGCGAGCTCGTGCTCGTCGAGGGCGGTCGCGTCATCGCCGCCTCGGTCCCGATGCGCGGGACGATTCGTACGCCTGCCCAGCCGGCGGAGATCCGTGTCGCCGGACGGCGGTTCCGCGCGCTCGCCTCGCACCGGCTCGCCGAGCCTCGCAAGACAGCGCTCGTCGTCCTGGCGCCGCAGGCGCGGATCGACGAGTCCGCCGGCTGGCTGCGCTCGCGGCTCTTCCTCGCCATGCTCGCGGCGCTGCTCGTGATCGCCGGCGTCGCGTACCTCCAGGGCCGCTCGATCGTCGGCACTCTCGGCCGCCTCGCCGACGCAGCGAGGGGAATCGCGCGCGGCCGGCTCGGCGACCGCGTCCACGTGCGGGGCCGCGACGAGTTTGCGTCCCTGGCCCATGCCTTCAACCAGATGGCCGACCAGCTCGAGGCGCGCATGCAAGAGCTCGAGGAGGAGCGGCGCCGCCTCCGGGAGACGACGCTTCGCTTCGGAGAGGCCCTGGCCGCGACTCACGACATCGACCAGCTGCTCCGCGTCATCGTCGACACTGCCGTCCAGGCGACGGGCGCCACCCGAGGAGAGCTGATGGACGGCGGCGTCGTCCTCATCGCGAACGGCGGTGAGCGTGCTCCGGTCAAGCTCGAGTTCCCGCTGGCGGTGGGCCGCGAGAGCTTCGGCACGCTCGTCCTCTACGGAGACGACTTCAGCTCCGACCAGCGTGAGAGCGCGGGCTGGCTCGTCGGACACGCCGTGATCGCGCTCAGCAACGCGCGCCAGCATAGGACCGTCGAGCAGCAGGCGCTCGTGGACAGCCTCACCGGCCTGGCGAACCGCCGGCTCAGCACCGCTGCGCTGGAGAAGGAGCTGGCGCGGGCCAAGCGCTTCGGAGAGCCGCTGACGCTCGTCCTCGCCGACATCGACGACTTCAAGCGGATCAACGACCGCTGGGGCCACCCGACCGGCGACGAAGTGCTGAAGGCGTTCGCCGGGCGCCTCCAGGAGAGCGTGCGCGAGATCGACCTGGCGGGCCGCTGGGGCGGCGAGGAGTTCGCCCTCCTGCTGCCCGGAACAGACCTCGAGGGAGGACGGCAGCTCGCCGAGCGGATCCGGCAGCTCGTCCGCGAGCAGCGCGTTGCGTCGCCCGACGGGACGCCGGTCCTCGTCTCGGCCAGCTTCGGCGTCGCCTCCTTCCCGCTCGTCGCCGGCCAGAGCCAGCTCGTCGCAGCCGCCGACGCTGCGCTCTACGAGGCGAAGCGGTCGGGCAAGGACCGCGTCGTCGTCTCGGAGCCCGCTGCCGTCACCACGCCCGCGTAGGCTACGTAGACGTTTCCTCCTCGTTACACTCCCACGCCGAACCGCGAACTGCCTGGAAAAACCACCACGGAGGATCGATGCCCGTAGAGACACCTTCACTGTTTTCAGACGTGATTCAGGACCACCTCGAGCTGAAGCGGAAGAACGCCGACCTCGAGGACATGCCCATCGACGGCTATCGCGTCGAGGATCCTTTCGAGAACCACCCGCTCTTCAAGACCGAGGAGCAGGCGCGGATCGAGGACACGCTCGACGGCCACCCAGGAGTCGCAGCGGAGACGCACGCCGTCGCCACCGAGACGGTCGCGGCGCACGACGAGGACGGCCTTTGGGGCCGGTCCCGCGACTTCGACTGGGGCGACTAGCAACAGGCTTTCACCGCCGTTTATCCCGGCCCCGCCACGGGGTAGGCTCACCCGAACCTGAAAAGAGCGAAGAGAGGGGAGCCGAATGAGAAAGCTGCTGGGACTGATCGGCCTGGGAGCCGCGCTGACGTACTTCTTCCATCCGCTGGAGGGAAAGCGGCGCCGCGACGTGGTCGCCGGCCGCGTCAAGGAGCTGCTGACGCGCGCCGAGGAGGGGCCGAAGCTGCAGCCCGACGACGTCACGCTCGCCCACATGGTCGAGAGCGAGCTCTTCAGGGACGAGCAGGTCCCGAAGGGCCAGATCAACGTCAACGCCGAGAACGGCAAGGTCTATCTGCGGGGCGAGGTGGGGGAGCAGGAGATGATCCGCGATCTCGAGGAGCGGGCGCGAAGCGTCCACGGCGTCCACGACGTGGAGAACCTGCTGCACCTGCCGGGGGCCGAAGCCCCCATGCACCAGGGCTAGGAGGGATTCGAGTCCTGGGCCCGCCGCATCAGGGCCAGCCCGTACCAGAACCAGAGAACGAGCGCGGCGGCCGCGGCGGTCACGAGGTAGACCACCGCGGCCGACGCGAACAGCAAATCGGTGAGGAGAAAGACGGCGCCGGTCAGCGCAGCGGCGAGGAACGCCAAGCCCGAGATCGCCAGGCGGTTGGCCGTCTGCAGCATCCGTTCCTTGTCCCGCTGCCGCCACCTGAGCCGGTGATACGCCGAGGGCGAGATCAGCAGGATCGTCGCGACCGTCGTCAGCAGGAAGGTGACGAAGAACACGATCTCCTGCTCTTGGGTGATGCGCCGAAACTGGTTCGTGAATGGGACAGTCAGGAGGAACGCGAACAGGACCTGCACACCGGGGAGGACGACCCGGAGCTCGTTCAGGAGCTCGATCAGCTCCCGGTTGAGGCGTTCCTCCTTGCTCTCGTCGTTGCTCACGATCCGGACCTCCGGATCGAGACCACGCCGGCGGCGGGACGGGCGTGATCAACCTGGAGCGTCGTGTGCTCGATCCCGTACTCCTCGGCCAGTACGCGTTCGAGCTCCCGGCGACGCGCGTGGCAGTCGTCGCCGGGCTCGACGAGGACGTGCGCCGAAAGCGCCACGAATCCCGAGGTGATCGTCCAGACGTGCAGGTCGTGAACGTCGACCACGCCGTCCATGCCGGACAGGCGTCGTCCGAGTTCGCGGGCGTCGATCCCGCGCGGCGTTCCCTCCAACAGGATGTGGACAGCGTCGCGCAGGACGCTCCAGGAGCTCGCGAGCACGAGAACGGCGATCAGCGCGCCGGCGGCCGGGTCCGCATACCGCCAGCCGGTCGTTAGCAGCACGAGTGCGGCTGCCACGACGCCTGCCGAGCCGAGTGCGTCGGCGATCACGTGGCGGAGGGCCGCCTGCATGTTCAGGCTCGAGTGGGCGGTCCGCGCGAGCAGTCCGGCGGCGACGAGGTTGCCGGCGAGGCCGACAAGTGCCACCGCGAGCATCCAGCCGCCGAGCACCTCCGGCGGGTCGCTGAACCGGCCGAATGCCTCCACGAAGATCCAGATCGCCAGACCGACGAGCACGAGCCCGTTGACGAGGGCCGCGAGCACCTCCGCCCGCTGGTAGCCGAAGCTCCGTTCCGGCGTGCTTGGCCGCCCGGCCAGCCAGACCGCCACGAGGGCGAGCCCGAGCGCGACGTTGTCCGAGAGCATGTGGACCGCGTCGGCGAGGAGCGCCAGGCTCCCCGTCAGCAGCCCGCCGATCACCTCCACGACCGTGATCGCCACCGTCAGCGCGAGGACGTAGCCGAGCGTCCGCCGGTTTCGAGCCCTTACCGCCGAGAGATGACCCACAGCCTGAGAGTATTGACGCTGATGGATGTCCGCGAACTGCTGAAACGGGAGGTCGACCCGGCCGAGGTCGACGCGGTCCGAGAGCTCTGGAAGCAGCACTCGATCGCTGAGGACAACCGTGACATCGCCGGGCTGCTGGCGACGCTGACGGACGACTGCGTCTACGAGATCGCGGGCACCCCGCACCGGTGGGAGGGCCACGAAGGCGCGACCCGGTTCTACACGGGTCTGCTCACGGCGTTTCCCGACATCGACTTCCAGCTGACCGACATCGTCGTCGGGCCGCAGGGTGTCTGCGAGGAGGCGAGCGTGACCGCCACCCACGAGCGCGACTGGCTCGACTACGAGGCGAACGGCGAGGCGGTCGACTTCGGCGTCGTCATCTTCTTCCCGTGGGATCGAGAGCGCCGCCTGTTCCGCGGCGAGAAGGTTCACGTCTTCGAGCTGGCCGAGCGTGGATCGCTCGGGGAACGCTCCGAACCGCTCTAGCTCTATCCTCCCCCTCGATGGCCACCCTCGAGGAGAAGATGACCGTCGAAGGCGTCGCGCCCGGTGGGGAGGCGCCCGAGGTCCTCCGCTACTACGAGCTCGCGAAGAAGCAGGAGTGGCAGGTCCGGGACATGCCCTGGGGAGAGCTGCCGCCGATCCCGGAGACCACGGGCTCGAAGGAGCGGGTCGAGAAGCGGCGCGGAATCTGGCGCTCCGTCGTCACGCAACAGCTTCAGGCAGACTCGCTCGCCGTCGAGATGGCGGCCCAGCTGCTCGAGATGGCGCGCCACCACGACGCGAAGCTCTACTACTCGACAATGGCGCAGGACGAGGCGCGCCACGTGGAGGCCTGGCTCAAGCTCGTCGGCGAGGCCGGCGGGCCGACCGAGCGGGACCCGCACCTGGACAAGCTGGCGCAGATCTTCCTCGGGCTCGATTCGCTCGAGGAGAAGGTCTTCCTGATGCAGGTCTTCTTCGAGCGGATGATCATCCCGCGCTTCCGGCTGATCGCCCGCTCGGCGCCGGACACGGTGCTCGCCGACCTCTGCCGCCGCCTGACGATCGACGACGGCATCCACCACAGCTCCGGGATGGCCTACGAGCGGGTGCTGCTCCGAACGGCGTCCAAGCAGACGAAGGACCGGATGATCAAGGGCGCGAGCAAGATGCTTCCGATCTTCGTCGACCACGTCCTCTGGCGGCCGAAGGAGCGCGACTTCATCACGAGCGCGATGCGAACCCGCGACCTCCAGCGCGTCAAGGAGGAGGTCGAGGAGGGCGTCAAGATCGCGTCGTCGCTCGGCCTCGACGTCCGCGACATCGAGTACACGATCCCGTCCGTCTAGCGCTCGACCGTCGGGCACAGATCGTCACACTTTCGGCACATTCGCCCCTTGACGCCGATCGGGGTCCGACACCGATCGGGCCGGCGCGCGCTTGGAGGGCCTGGTGACGGCCGTTTCTTAGCGCTCTTCGAGCTTCAGCGCCGCGGAGTTGATGCAGTAGCGGAGGCCCGTCGGGTGCGGCCCGTCCGGGAAGACGTGGCCGAGGTGGCCACCGCAGTTCGAGCACATGACCTCCGTGCGGACCATCCCGAAGCTCGCGTCCCGCTCCTCGTCGATCGCTTCCTCCTCGGCCGGCGCGGAGAACGCGGGCCAGCCGCAGCCGGAGTCGTACTTCGCCTCAGACGCGAACAGCTCCGCCCCGCAGCCGGCGCACTGGTAGGTGCCCGGCTCGAACGTGTGGTCGTACTCGCCGGTGAACGGAGCCTCGGTGCCCTTCTCGCGAAGGATCCGGTACTGCTCGGGCGAGAGCTCGGCGCGCCATTCGGCTTCTGTCTTGTCGATCTTGGGCATCGCACACCAGTCTGCCACGCAGGTGTGATCCGACAGAGCGTCGGGCACGTAAGGACCCGCGAAGCCGAAACGATCCCAAGGGGGGACTGTTCATGCGACGGATCACGCTTCTGACTGCCTGGCTCGCGGTTGCAGCTTCGGTGCTCGCTGCTCCACTCGGGGCGGGGGGAGCCAAGCCGGAGAAAATCGCGCTACCCGACGGCTTCAGGCCCGAGGGGATCGCGATCAGCCGGGGCGGGACGTTCTACGTCGGCTCGATCCCGACAGGTGCGATCTACCGCGGCAGCCTGAGGACGGGCGAGGGCGAGATCATCAATCCCGGAGCGACCGGACGCGCGTCCATCGGCGTCGAGCTCCACGACGGAAAGCTGTACGTGGCCGGCGGCTCGACCGGTAGCGGCTTCGTCTACAGCGCCAGGAGTGGTCGGCTCCTGAAGACGCATCGCTTCACCACCGAGACGACGACGTTCGTGAACGACGTGGTCGTCGCCCGCGGTGGCGCGTATTTCACGGACTCCCGGCGTCCGTTCCTCTACCGCGTCTCGATCGAGCACGACGGGAAGGGACACGGCCACCGAGGGAAGGGCCACGGACCACGGACACGGACACGGCGGTGAGGTGACCGCCATTCCGCTCAGCGGCGCCATCGTCTATGGCGAGGGCAACAACGCCAACGGCATCGACACGACACACGACGGGCGCACGCTGATCATCGTCCAGACGAACGTCGGCAAGCTGTTCACGGTCAACCGGCGTACCGGAAAGACGCGCGAGATCGTCCTCGACGAGCCGGTCGTGAACGGCGACGGCATCCTCCTCGACGGACGGACGCTCTACGTCGTGCAGAACCGGGACAACAAGGTCGCGGTCATCCGGCTCTCGCGCCGGCTCGACTCCGGCGACGTGCGGACGCATCTGACCGATCCTGACTTCGACGTCCCGACCACGATCGACGACTTCGGCGACAGGCTCTACGCGGTCAATGCACGCTTCCGGCCGACCCCGCCTCCGCCGGACTTCGAGTACTGGATCAACCAGTTCCCGAAGGTGGAGAGCTAGGCGAGCTAGGCGAGGAGCTCGGCGTAGCGGTCGCGCCACTCCTCGTCCGAGACCGAGCGGCGGAAATAGGCCTCGAACACCTCTCGCGGTGTCGAGGCCTCCGCCGCGGCGAGGAGTGAGGCGGTCGCCGCTAGGAGATGGCGGAGCAGGTCGCCGTCGATGCGGGCGACCGCCAGGGCCCGCTCGAACGCCCAGACCATCTTCTCGGCCTCGGGCCCCGGAAGCGCGGCTCTAAGCTCCATTTCGAGCGCCTCGAGGTCGAGATCGTCCCAGTTCGGCTGCTGCATTGAATGGTTATCGGCAGCAGGTTTGCGACGCAAGAGTCCCGGGCAGGACCCAGGCAGTCGAACAAGGAGGAAATGCAATGTCCACGACCGATCTCTGGACTCACAGCGACACCAACATCAGCTCGATGGACCTGACCGGCTACAAGGTCGAGGCCATCGACGGCTCGATCGGAAGCATCGACGAGGCGTCTAACGACGTCGGTGGCAGCTACATCGTCGTCGACACCGGCCCGTGGATCTTCGGCAAGAAGGTTCTCCTGCCGGCGGGCGTGATCAATCGCGTCGATTCCGCGGACGAGAAGGTCTACGTCGACCGGACGAAGGATCAAATCAAGGACTCGCCCGAGTTCGACGAGGAGACCTACACCGAGCCCGCGTACCGCGAGGAGATCGGCGGCTACTACGGCTCCGGCGGCAAGGGCTACCGGGACCCGATGTAGCTATTGCACAGTCTCGAGAAGCTCGCGGAGCGAGAGCTCCGCGAGCGACTCGAGTATCAGGTCGGCCTCGCCGAGCCCTAGTGCGACCGTCACTCCGTTGGGCACGGCGACCGTGAAGATCCCCGCCGCCTTGGCCGCCTTGACGCCGTTGGGCGAGTCCTCGAAGGCGATCGCCTCGCCGGCGGAGACGCCGAGCCGGTCGAGCGCCTCGAGGTAGAGCGTGGGGCGCGGCTTCGACCGTTCCGGGTCGTGGTCGGCGGTGACGATCTCGTCGAAGTGCTCGGCCTGTTCGAGCCGGGCCAGGTGCCTGTCGACCCAGGGGCGTGACGAGCTCGAGACGATGGCCGTCTTGAGCCCGTGCCGGCCGGCCTCCTCCAGGTAGTGGAGGATCCCCGGCCGAAGCTCCTCGATCTCCAGCAGCTCGAGCTCGTGCTCTCGGCGGCGCGTCTTGACGGCGTCCCGGTCGATCGGCCCGTGCAGCTCCTCCAGGTAATCGAGCGGCTCGAAGCCGCCGATCGTCCCGATGATTGCCGCCCAGCGGTCGAGTGGGAGCTCCTGGCCGTGCTGGCGGTAGACCTCCTGCCACGAGGCGTACGAGGGTGTCTCGGTGTCGACGATCAGCCCGTCGAAGTCGAAGAGCAGCGCGCGGATCTGACCCTGAAGGTCTACCTGGTCGGAAGCTCGAGGCCTCTTGACAGTCGTCCCGCGACCGCGAGGATGGGCCGATGGAGCGGCAGCCCGAGCTCGAGGACTGCGGCGACGAGGTCGACCCGGACACCGAGATCCCGACCTGATGAGCGTCTCCGAGCGGGACGAGCACGAGATCACGCCGCTCGAGCTCTTCTTCGACCTGACCTTCGTGTTCGCGATGACTCAGGTGACGATCATGCTCGCGGACGACCCGACCTGGGGTGGAGTCTGTCGCGGGCTGCTCGTCCTCATGGCGCTCTGGTGGGCCTGGACCGCTTACGCCTGGCTCACGAGCGCGACCGATGTGGACGAGGGTGGCGTCAGGCTGGTGATGCTCGCCTCGATGGGCGGGATGTTCGGCGTCGCCTTGGCCGTGCCGGGAGCCTTCGGAGACGACGCCGTTCTGTTCGGAGTGGCGTACCTCCTCGTCCGCGTCCTCCACCTCGTGCTCTCCGCAACCGTCGTTCGCAACGATCCCGACAGCCGGGGCGCGCTCCTCCGGTTCGTCCCGACGGCGCTCTTCGGCGCTCTGCTGCTCGTGCTGGCCGGATTCCTTGACGGAAACGAGCGCATCGCCGTGTGGGTCGTTGCTCTCACGATCGACTACCTCGGGCCGGCCGTGATCGGCGTGGGACGCGGCTGGGCAATGGCGCCCGAGCACTTCGCCGAGCGGCACGGGCTGATCGTCCTGATCGCTCTCGGCGAGTCGCTCATCGCGATCGGCGTCGGCGCCGGTTTCGACCTCGATACGGGGGTCATCGCGGCCGCGTCGCTCGGAATCGTCGTCATCTCCGCACTCTGGTGGCTCTACTTCGACGTGGCCTCGATCATCGCGCGGCGGAGGCTCACAGAGTCGACGGGCCTGGAGCGGCACCGCCTCGCGCTGCACGCCTACAGCTACCTCCACCTGCCGATGGTCGCCGGCATCGTGCTCTTCGCCCTCGGCCTCAAGACGACGCTCGACCACGTGGGTGAGCCGCTCGACACGGTGCCCGCAATGGGACTCTGCGGCGGCGCAGCCCTCTATCTGCTCGGTCACATCGCGTTCCTCTTTCGAGCGACCGGCTACGTCTTCCGGCGCCGGACCGTCGGCGCCGCCGTGCTCCTCGCCTTGATTCCCGTCGCGGTCGCGATACCGGCGCTGGCCGCACTCGCACTGGTCAGCGCCGTTTGCTCACTCGTGGTCGCGTACGAGGTGATCCGCTATCGCACGGCCCGGCTCCAGGTCCGGCACCCCGAGCTCGCCTAGAGGTAGATGCGCATCCCCACCGGGCGCAGGTGGGTGGCGCCGTCGGTCTGGCGGAGAGCTACTTCGGCCGCTGATCCGGTCCGTGCTTCCCTATCGGCGCGGCCGTCTCCTCCTGCTGAGCCTGTTTCGTCGGGGTCGGCTTCTTCGAGACTGGCTTCGGCCGGGACGACACGGGCCGAGTGCGTTTCGCGGTCGGCCGTCCGCGCCCTGCCGCCTTCTCCGCGCGGTCGCGCGGCACGGTCGCTCGCGACGCCGACGGCTTGCGCGACTCTTTCCCGTGCGGGGACGCCTTCTTCGACGCCGCCTCCGCGGGCCGATGCGATCGCCTGGCCGCTTGCTTCTTCCCGCGGGCATGCTGCTCGGCAGCACGGGCCCGAGCCGGCTGCGTCTTCGGATTCGACGCCTTCCGACGCGAACGCGCGTTGGCCGGGCGAGCGGGTCCGGGCCGTTCGCCTCGGCTGAGCGCCGCGTGAACCTCGGCCGCCCTCTGCCCGAGGCGCGTCTGCCCGACCGCAGCGACGTGCGAAACCCGGCGCTCGGCCTTCGACGCCGTCGAAGCCCCGCGCTCGGCCTTCGCCGCCGTTGCGGACCCTGTGGTGACGCCGTACCCCACGCCGCCGACGACGGCTGCACTCGCCGTCACCGCCGCCGCCTTGACCACGAGGCCGAGGGCACCGGTCGCGGCCGCGCCGCCGCCGACGGCCGCGGTTCCACCGGCCGCCGTCGCGGTGCCGACTCCGGTCGCTGCGAGCGCCGCTTGCTCGCCGCGAAAGAGATAGAGCGAGGCCGGGATCGGCAGCACCGACAGCCCCTTCAGGAGTGAGCGCTGGCGCTTCTGGACGGTCGAGAACCGCACGCAGGCGGGACACTCGCGGAGGTGCTCCTTCAGGCGGCGGGACTCGCGGCGGGGAAGCCGGCCGTCCAGGCGGCGCAGAAGCACGTCCTCGGCATCGGCGCACGTGAGCGCCCCTTCGAGCTGCTCGGCGAGGCCTCTGCGGGCACGGAAGAGCAGCCCTTCGAGCGCATGGGGCGTCACCTCGAGGATCTCGGCGATCTCGGCATACGAACGCCCCTCGAACTCGCGCATGACGAGCGCCGCGCGCTGCGGCGGCGGCAGGTGCTGGAGGGCGCGTAGGACGTCAGCGAGGCTGGGGTCGTCCACGTCTGGAGTCGGGTCCGCCAGTTCCTTGTCCAGCTCGACCTCCATGGGCTTGCCGAGGGTCCGCCGGAAGTGGCGGCGCACCTCGTTGTGCGCGATCGTCAGCAGCCAGTTCTCGGCCTTTCGCGGCTTCGTTCCCTGGGCCATCGCGCGGTAGGCGTTCAGGAACGTCTGCTGCGGTGACGTCCTCTGCGTCCGCGTGGTTCCCGAGCACCGCGTAGACGTAGCGGTAGACACCCGCTGCGTGGCGACGGTAGAGACGATCGAAGCTTGGTGCGCCTAGTCCGCGGAACAGCGCTGACATCACCCGAACTATGCGGCCTGTTGTGGCCGAAAAGCGGCTGCTTACCGAAAATTTACGAGCCCAATGCGCCGGTTCCGGGTGGGCGACCGGGTCTACCTCACTGACAGGCGACCCCTACCCAAAAACCGAAGGAGCACGACTGATGAACATGAAGCACTGTCTTCTCCTCCTGATCGCCGCGCTCGTCCTGGCTCCGTCGGCGCTGGCCGAGAACGGCGGGCAGGGCAAGAGCCCGGCGCAGTTCTGCAAGAACGAACTCGCCACGCTGGGCCTTGCGAACTTCAAGTCGCTGTATTCGCCGGGCGGGACAGGCGCCAACGCCATGGGCAAGTGCGTCTCCAAGCACGCCCGTGCCGCGGCTGCCAACCGGACGAACGCCGCGAAGACGTGCAAGGCCGAGATGGCCATGCCCGAAGCGGATTTCCGGGCCGCTCACGGCGGCAAGTCCTTCGCCGAGTTCTACGGCAAGAACAAGAACGACAAGAACGCGTACGGCAAGTGCGTCTCCTCGAAGGCGAAGACGATGAACGCCCAGCAGGAAGCGGCCACGATGAAGGCCGCCAAGGCCTGTAAGGCGGAGCGCGCCGCCGACCGCACTGCCTTCACCGCGAAGTACGGCGGGAAGGCCGCGTCTGCGTTCGGCAAGTGCGTCTCGTCGAAGAAGAAGCAGCGGTAAAGCTGGGGGCTGGTAACTGCGGACGGGGGAGGCGAAAGCCTCCCCCGAGCCAGGCTCGCGCGGTCAGGTCGTTCGCAGCGCGTCGATCGTCGCGGTGGGGACGAGCCCTTCCACCTCGCGCGCCAGTTCCGCGTTCCGGGTCACGAGGGCGTCGGCCTGCAACTTCGTGAGAGCGACGTGCTCGGCGTCGTAGGTGTCGGCCCACCCCAGCTGATCGGCGATCTTCCAGGCGTTACGCCGTAGCACGGCGTCGCCGAGCAGGCGGATCGGCATGCCCCAGATGTGGTTGAGCGGTCGAGTGCGACATCGGCCGGAAGCTCGCCCC
The DNA here is from genome assembly GCA_963798935.1 of uncultured Actinomycetes bacterium. Classification (GTDB taxonomy): domain Bacteria; phylum Actinomycetota; class Thermoleophilia; order Gaiellales; family Gaiellaceae; genus JACDAN01. Next base: position 192,171 of record CAWCVG010000032.1, on the reverse strand, counting down.
GGTGCATGCGATCTGTGAGCCGGTAACAGGCTCGATGTTGCTGCGGCGTTGCTGCTCGATTCGGTCTTGGCAGGGTTCAAGAGACGCGTTCTCTCGCGCGTCTCGTCGAATCACTTGCCTCCGCAGAACGGGCTCGGGACGCCTAGTCGCGGGACGCCCCAAGCCCGAGGAACGTGGGTCTACGGCTGATCCGGGATCCGGTCGACGTGGATCCGCTTCGCGGTGACGGTCGCTCGCAACCCGCCGGCGACGAGGTTCCCGTTCGGATCGAACAGGTTCGAGATTGCTACCGATGTGTACGACTCACCGTCCGGTGCCAGCCGCGCGGTCTCATTGACTCTCTGTGTCCCCAGAAACGCCCCGGTCGGGTCGAACCTGAAGAAGACGTGTGTATCCGCGTAGAGCCGGCCACTCAAGTGCTCCCACGTCCCGTGCGCGGCACCGCGAGTAGGCAAGTTGGCCGAACCGACCACCGAATGGCCGCGTGTGTAGGTGGTCAGCCCCTTCACTGGTGGGAGCTGAGGACCGCGATCGACCGTCAACTCCCACGAGCCGATGATCTGGTTCGCCCCTTGGGATCTGCCATCGTCGCCGGAGGAGGCGTAGATCGCTCCGGCGGCGACCATCGCCGCAACCGCCACCAGCGCGATCGCGCTAGCCAGTGATCTCTTGCGAGTCAATGTCGTCTCCCTTCGTTTTCGCGCTCGGGCCCGCAAGTGCCCGATGCAACTACCGCCAACATCCGGGTTACGGCAGTGCCGGTCAATAGCACAAATGGATCAGATGGTCATCGTCAGAACACCTCTCGCAGTGATTCGAGCCGCTGCCGCCACGGACGCGGGTGTAGTGCGTCTTAGAGACGAGCAGGTCTCAGCGCCGATGTCGCTACAGCGTTGCTATTTCGCCCTTCTGACGCCGTCGGCGTCTTGCGGTTCGGGAAACAAAAAGGCCCCGTTTCCCGGGGCCTTAGTAGGTGGAGCGTGCCGGGATCGAACCGGCGACCTCCGGCTTGCAAATTCTGTGCGGGGACTCGCCGTCGGTCCCCATTGGTCTCGGTTCGTCGCTGATTGCGGGTTCACGCCGACTTGGCCTCGCCGGCAGTTGCCGCCCCTCGCCGCCCGTGCGTTCCACGAACGTTCCACGATGACTTCCTGGGAAGTGCTGCTTCCCCGAGCGCCTCAGTGTCGTGCTCTCATCCCGAGCTCCTCCAGCGTCCGCCGCTACCGTGCGCACTGATCGATCCCGCGATCGGAGTTCTTCCCGGGGAAGTAGCATTGAGGGGCAGTATCCGGATAGGCTCGCGCCGGTCGAAATGCCCGTCGTCGCCTTCAGAGACATTCTCGACCCCGCCTTCGAGGAGAGGTACGGCGTCGCGGCCTTCAACGTCGTCGACGACGTCAGCCTGCGGGCGGTGATCGACGCGGCTTCCGAGCTCGACTCCCCCCTGATCGTCCAAACGTCCCTCAAGACGGTGAAGTCGATCGGGGCCAAGGTGCTCTACCAGATGTTCCGCGCTATGGCCGAGGATGCACCCGTGCCGATCACTCTTCACCTCGATCACTGCCCCGACCGCGAATGGGCGACCACCTGCCTGAAGACGGGCTGGAACTCGGTCCTGTTCGACGGCTCCCATCTGGACATCGAGGAGAACACCCGCCAGACGGCCGCGGTCGTCGAGGAGGCGCGCGAATACGGCGCGGACGTCGAGGGTGAGATCGAGAGCGTCAGGGGGGTCGAGGACGACGTGGGCTCCGACGAAGCAGGCGACGTACATCCGGTCGAGGTGTCGCTGAAGTTCATCGAGGACACCGGGGTCTACGCGTTCGCGCCGGCTATCGGAACGGCGCATGGGCTTTATGCGTCAAGCCCCAAGCTCACGCCCGAGCGGGTGACTGCGATCGTCGAGCGGGCGCCGATTCCCCAGGTGCTGCACGGCGGAACCGGGCTGTCACCGGAGCAGTTCACCGATCTCATCTCGCGAGGCTGCGCCAAGGTGAACATTTCGACAGCCCTGAAGATCGCCTTTGTCGACTCCTTCCGCGAGTACCTGGAGGCTAATCCCACCAAGCACGATCCCCCTTCCCTGCTGAAGAGCGCGAGCGACGCGGTGCGGGCGATGGCCATTGAGCACATGCGAACCTTCGGCTCCGTGGGCAAGGCGCGCATAGCCGTAGTCGGCTGATGCCGGCGTTGTTCTTCGACTGCGACGGCGTGCTCGCGGACACCGAGCGCTTTGGGCACCTCCCGGCGTTCAACGAGACTTTCGCGCAGGAGGGACTGCCGGTCCGCTGGTCGGAGTCGGAGTACGCCGAGAAGCTGTTGATCGCCGGCGGGAAGGAGCGCATGGCGTCGCTCCTGACGGATGAGTTCGTGCGCGAGAACGGACTGCCGGCCGATCCCGAGGGCCAGCGGGAGCTGATCGCCCGCTGGCACAAGACGAAAACCGCGGCCTACAAGGCTCGCGTTCACGCCGGCCAAGTGCCCGGCCGTCCGGGCGTGGCCCGCATCGTCGACGAGGCGCTCGTGGCCGGGTGGATACTCGCGGTTGCCTCCACATCGGCGGAGGAGTCGGTTCGCGCAACCCTCGAGCACGCCGTCGGAGACGGCAAGGCGGCCCACTTCAGTGTGCTGGCCGGCGACGTCGTGTCGGCCAAGAAGCCCGACCCCGGCATCTACCTGCTGGCGCTGGAGCGCACCGGGGCCGACCCGCACGAGACGGTCGTCATCGAGGACTCGCGCAACGGTCTCCTCGCGGCGGTGGCCGCGGGCCTGCGTTGCGTCGTCACCGTCAGCAGCTACACGGGTGCCGAGGACTTCTCGGAGGCCGTGCTCGTGGTATCGAGCCTCGGCGACCCGGGCGAACCGGCTCAGGTCCTCGCCAATCGAAGCCCTGCCGAACCCGGGCCGTACCTCACACTGGACGACCTTCAGGCGTGCCTGCGGGTTCCTGCCCCAAGGGAGGTCACATGAGCGACGCCGCCCTGCGCGACGCTGAGCAACTGGTGCGAACCATCGCCGACACAGCCGTGGAAAACGAGAAGTACTTCTGCGACCTCGATGCTGTGGTCGGCGACGGAGACTTCGGCTACTCCCTGGCCCGGGGCTTCGGCAAGGTGGTCAACGACTGGGACGCGATGGAGTACGAAGACGTCTCCGGTCTGTTCAAGAAGACGGCGCTCGTGCTGTCGGGTCGTGTCGGAGGGGCATCGGGTCCGATTTGGGGTACCGCGTTCCTGCGCGCCGGCACGGCGCTCAAGGACAGTCCGGATCCTTCGGCAGAGGATGCGGTCGCTGCGCTCCGCGCCGCCATCGAAGGAATCAAGCAGCGCGGGGAGTCGGACCTCGGCGACAAGACCCTGCTGGACGCCCTAATCCCCGCAACCGACCGGCTGGAGCAGGCGTTCGCTGGCGGCGCCAGCGCATCGGACGCCCTCGCGGCGGCCGCCGAGATCGCGCGCGAGAGCGCCGAAGCGACCAAGGGAATGCTCGCCAAGAAGGGCCGCGCCGCGTACTCGGGCGAGCGCAGCAGGGAGTCCGTCGACGCCGGCGCCATCGCGATCGCGGTGCTCTTCGAGCGAGTCAGCGCCGCCTGGCGCCCCACCACTGTCTAGGCCCGGGCGACCGGGCGGAGGAGGAGTTACATGAAGAAGTTCGTCAACGATCCGCAGCAGTTCGTTCCCGAGATGCTCAAGGGAATCGAGCTGGCGAATCCGGGCAAGCTGCGCTACGTGCCCGAGTACAACCTGATCATGCGGACGGACGTTCCGCGTGACGACAAGGTGTCAATCATCCAGGGCTCGGGCTCCGGGCACGAGCCCGCTCACGTGATGGCGGTCGGCCCCGGGATGCTCGACGCGGCCTGCCCAGGCGACGTCTTCTCCGCTCCACCGTCGGACTACGTCTACGAAACAAGCAAGCTCCTGAACAGCTCCAAGGGCGTCTTGCACATCATCAACAACTACACCGGCGACAGAATGGCCTTCGACATGGGCCGTGAGCTCGCCGAGGCCGAGGACATCGAGATCGGCACGGTAATCGTCGACGACGACGTGGCTGTCAAGGACTCCACCTACACGGTCGGGCGCCGTGGTGTGGCCGGCAACTTCTTCGTGATCAAGGCACTCGGTGCGGCATCGGACCGCGGCGACGATCTGCAGTCGCTCGTTGCCCTTGGAGAACGCGTCAACTCTGTCACGCGGTCGATGGGCATGGCGCTCACCTCCTGCACGCCTCCCGCGAAGGGCTCACCGCTGTTCGAGCTGGGCGACGACGAGATCGAGATGGGCGTCGGCATCCACGGCGAGCCCGGCCGTCGCCGCGAAAAGCTGACGACCGCTAACAACATCATCGACGAGATGCTCGAGGCGGTGGTCACCGACCTGCCCTACGAGTCGGGCGACGAGGTCGCGCTGATGATCAACGGCCTCGGCGGCACGCCGATCTCGGAGCTCTACATCCTGTATGGGCGCGCGCACGAGCAGTTGCAAGAGCGCGGCGTCAATGTGTGGCGCTCCTACGTGGGCGAGTACTGCACGTCGCTCGACATGGCAGGAGCATCGGTGACCCTCGTCAAAGTCGACGACGAGCTCAAGGGGCTGCTCGAGGCGCCGGCCGAGATCGCGGCTCGCGTCTTCTAGAGCGGTAGCTCCAGCACCGCGCCGTGCGCCAGCGCGGACTCCACGGGCACGAACCCCCCGGAGTCCGCCAGCGCGGCGCGGATTGTGCCGGCGTGTGCGACCACGAGCGCCGGCGACGGCCCGGCCCTGACTTCTGAGAGCGCCGCCCTTGTGCGCGCGCGCTGCTCAGCGATCGACTCACCGCCCGGGAATCGGAACGAGGGGTCACCCGAGATGAAGGCCGCGTGCAGGTCGGGGCTCTCCTCGGCAAGGTCTACGATCCGCCGGCCCTCCCAGTCCCCGCGATCTGATTCCACGAGCTCATCGAGCACGACCGGCTCAACCCCCAGGGTCCGCCCCACGACCTCCGCCGTCTCCCGCGCGCGCCGCAGCGGCGAGGTCCACACTGCCACGACCCCGGCATCCCGCAGGCGTCCGGCGAGCGCCTCGGCCTGGGTGACCCCCGCCGGGCTGAGCGGCGGATCGCGCCGTCCAAGGATCCGCCCCTCCGCGTTTTCCTCCGTCTCGCCGTGCCGGGCAAGCCACAGAGACATGTTGGGACGGTACGCGTACCGCGATGTCGTCCAGGCGGAGGAATGGCTTGCTCGCGGGCAGTTTCGGTAGTGGAGCGTGCCGGGATCGAACCGGCGACCTCCGGCTTGCAAAGCCGGCGCTCTCCCAGCTGAGCTAACGCCCCGAGGTGCCGAAACAGTGTAGAGGCGCTTGCCGCCGTCCTCCCTGAGGAGGATGCTGAAATCGTCATGGCGGCCGACGCGAAAGCTCAGAGCCCGACGTACCGTGACCGTATGCACAGAACGGTCTGGCCCTACGTCCAGCGCTACTGGTTCGACGCGCTCATCGTCGCGGGCGCGATCGCCGGCGCGCTCGAGATCTGGGCTGGCGCGGGACAGTCAGGATGCTCCCGAGTCGCCGGTTGCGGTGGCCATGGCCCTCGATGCCGGGCTGACGCTCACGCTGCTGGCCCGCCGCCGATTCCCGTTCGGCGCCCCCGCCACCATGCTCGTCGCCGGCACGGCCATCTCGTTCATCGACGGCCGGCTGCTCCCGTACTCGTTCGCCGGCTTCCTCTCGGCCCTGGCCGCGACCTTTCTGCTCGGCTCGCTTCCCGATCGACGGCAGGCCCTCATCGGTCTCGGGCTCGCCCTCGCTGCGATCGTCGCCATCGTCGGGAACGATCCGGAGGCAGTCACCGGCGACTTCTTCTTCATCCCGCTCGTGTTCTTCGCCGCCTGGCTCGCCGGATTCGGATTGACCAGGAAGATGGAGCAGGCACAGGCCGCGGAGGATCGAGCTCGTCAGCTGGCGCTCGAGCACGAGGCCGAAGCGCGCGAGGCGGTTGCCGAGGAGCGTGCACGCATCGCGCGCGAGCTCCACGACGTCGTCGGCCACGCGGTGAGTGTGATGACCGTGCAAGCGTCGGGCGTCCGGCGGCTCTTGAAGCCCGAACAGGAGCGCGAGCGAGAGGCGCTCGAGGTCGTCGAGCAGACCGGTCGCGAGGCCCTGGCCGAGATGCGCCGGCTCGTGGGCGTCCTTCGTCGTCCCGAGGAGGCCCCTGCGCTCGCTCCGCAACCGAGCCTTCAGCATCTCGATCGGCTCGTGCGGCAGGCCGGCGAAGCGGGTCTCCCTGTCGATGTTCAGATCGAGGGCGCTCAGGTCGATCTTCCTGCGGGCGTCGACCTCACGGCGTACCGCCTGGTTCAAGAGGCGCTGACGAACGCTGTGAAGCATGCGAAAGCAACCCGAGCCGAGGTGATCGTCCGCTACGGGGACGACGTCTTGGAGCTGCTCGTCACGGACGACGGCACAGGCCTCTCCGATGGGAAGGCCGACAGCGGCGGACACGGTCTCGTGGGGATGCGAGAACGAGTTGCCGTCTACGGCGGCGAGTTACACGCCGGGCCGCGGCCGGAAGGCGGTTACACACTCCACGCACGCCTGCCTCGGACCTAGGGCAGCGCGCGCTCGAGTGCGATGCTTGGGGAGTGGCCGAGCTCCCGACCGGAACCGTCACCTTTCTCTTCACCGACATCGAGGGCTCGACGGCGCTCCTACGCCGGCTTCGTGACGGGTACTCCGACGTCCTGGCCGACCATCAGCGGCTCCTCCGCGAAGCATTCGAGCGGGCCGGCGGTAACGAGATCGATACCCAGGGCGACTCGTTCTTCTTCTGCTTCCGGCATGCGCGCGACGCGGTCCAGGCGGCGGCGGACGGGCAGCGGGCCCTCCTGACGCACGCCTGGCCCGACGAGGGCGACGTGCGGGTCCGCATCGGGATCCACACCGGCGAGGGCGCGGCCTCCGGCGGCAAGTACCACGGCCTGGCGGTGCACCGCGCGAAGCGCATCTGCGACGCGGGGCACGGCGGCCAGATCCTGCTCTCGCAGACCTCGCACGCCTTGCTCGAGGACGAGGAGGCGGAGCACGACGGCTTCTCCCTGCTCGATCTCGGCCCGCACCGCCTGAAGGACTTCGACCGGCCGGTCGTCCTCCATCAGGTCGTGGCACCAGACCTGCCGAGCGAGTTTCCACCGATCCGGGCGCTCGGGGTCGATGCCGGGGCCGGCGGCGTACGGGTCGTGATCGCCGACGACCAGGCGCTCGTGCGCGCCGGGTTCCGGATGATCCTGGACGCCGAGGAAGGAATGGACGTGGTGGGCGAGGCGTCGAGCGGCGCCGAGGTCATCGAGGAGGTCCGGCGGCTGCGGCCGGACGTCGTCCTGATGGACGTCCGGATGCCCGAGATGGACGGGATCGAGGCGACGAGGCGGCTGCTCGCCGACGGCGCCTCCGAGACGAAGGTCGTCATGCTGACGACCTTCGACATGGACGAGTACGTCTACGAGGCGCTGCGCGCCGGCGCGAGCGGCTTCCTCCTGAAGGACGTCCCACCGGAGCAGCTCGTCGAGGGAATCCGGGCCGTCGGCTCGGGCGAAGCGCTCCTGGCGCCCGCGATCACGAGGCGGATCATCGAGGAGTTCGTCCGACGGCCGCCGGACACGGCGAGGCCGGCGCCGCCCGAGCTCGCCGAGCTGACCGAGCGGGAGGTCGAGGTGCTGCGCCACATGGCCCGAGGGCTGTCGAACGCCGAGATCGCGAAGGAGCTCTTCGTCAGCGACACGACCGTGAAGACGCACGTCAGCCGCATCCTCATGAAGCTCGGCCTCCGCGATCGCGTGCAGGCCGTCGTGTTCGCCTACGAAGCGGGGATCGCGCGGCCGGGCTCGGAATAGAGGATCCTCAATTGACTTTCCTTCCTTAATTCCATAGAAACCGGGGCCGCTGCCATAACACGGCAGCGATTCTGGGGTGGAAGACCTTTAGGGGAGGAGATCACTTGAGGACTCGCGTCCTGTTCGTGGGCGGGCTACTGCTCGTCCTTCTCGCGGCCACGCTTACGGGCGCCGCCGCGGCTCGAACGAAAGGAACCGAGGCCAAGGCGTCGCCGAAGGCGATCGACCTGGCCACGTATCCGGCCAAGCGCTGGATCGTCATGCTCGACAAGAAGCCGCTCGCGCACTACGGGCGGGCGAAGCGAGGGCTCAGCCTCTCGGGCGGGAATCCCGCCAAGCTGAACCTCGCCGCGGCCGCCAACCGCACCTATCTTCGCGGGCTCACGCGCAACCAGTCCGCGTTCAAGGGGCGGCTGGCGCGGGTCGTCAAGGGCTTCCGCGTCGAGCGTTCCTACACGCTGACGCTGAACGGCCTCGCAGTCCGGATGAACGCGGCGCAGGCGGCCAAAGTTCGCCGGATGAAGGGCGTTCGCGCGGTCGTGCCGGACGTGCCGTACCGGCCGTCCATGTACGCGACCCCGGCGCAGATCGGGGCCACCGAGTTCTGGAACCAGGTCGGCGGCCAGGCGAACGCCGGACGCGGCATCAAGGTCGCGATCATCGACAGCGGCGTCTACGTCACGAAGGACGCGGCCGGGAACTACGCCGGCAACCCGTGCTTCAACGACGCCGGCTACACCATGCCGCGCGGTTATCCGAAGGGCGACACGCGCTTCACGAACAACAAGGTGATCGCGGCGAGGGCGTACTTCCGGCCGAGCGATCCGCCCACGACGGGCAACGACACGCCGATCCAGGGCCCGGGCGCCAGCCCGCACGGCACGCACGTCGGCGGCACGGTCGCCTGTAACGCCAACACGCCGGTTGGGCTCGGCTCGCTGACGATCAGCGGCATCGCGCCCGCCGCGTACCTCATGAACTACCGGATCTTCTACCCGAGCAACAGCCCGGACGGGTTCGAGAACGGCAACGGCTGGGTCGTCGAGATCGTGCAGGCGATCGAGGACGCGGTCCGGGACGGCGCGGACATCCTCAGCAACTCCTGGGGCTCGAGCCACCAGAACACGCTCGACTGGCCGGATCCGATGGTGGAGGCTGCCGAGTCCGCGGTTCGAGCTGGCGTCGTCGGGGTCTGGGCACAGGGCAACAGCGGCCCCGCGACCGCGACGGGCAACCTCCCGTCGGCGTCCGACAAGGTGATCGCGGTCGGTGCCGTGACGAAGTACTCCACGCTGATCGAGTCGACGGTGAACGTGACCGCTCCGGCACCGCCGCCTGCGGCGCTGCAGAACCTCGACACCGGCCCGGCCCTGTTCGGCCCGTCGATGGTCGGACAGCACGTCGGCCCGGCGCTCTACGTGCCGTCGCATGTGCTCGTGGCCGGGAACGAGAACGGCTGCAACGCCTATCCGGCAGGCTCCCTGACCGGAAAGATCGCGCTTATCCAGCGCGGTGTCTGCGAGTTCGGGGCCAAGGTGTTCAACGCGCAGAACGCGGGCGCGATCGGCGCGTTGGTCTACAACTCGACCGCAGGCGGCGACGCCCTGCAGTCCATGGGTGGCGGCGTCTTCGGACCGCAGGTCACGATCCCGTCGGTCTTCATGCGGCGGAGCGACGGCCTCGCCATGGTCGCGCACTACACCGCGAACCCGACCACCGCGGCGGCCGAGTTCTTCTACAACCCGCACGGCGGGGCGAACCCGGGCGACGTCATGGCCGGCTTCAGCTCCCGAGGGCCGACGCAGGACAAGGACGTCAAGCCCGACGTTGTGGCTCCCGGCGTGGACGTTCTCTCGGGCGGCTACGCGAACGGCCCGTTCCCGACGCCCTTCACGGGCTTCGGCGCCGTCTCGGGCACGAGCATGGCGACCCCGCACGTTGCGGGCGCCGCCGCGCTGCTGCTCCAGAAGCACCCCTGGTGGACGCCGGCGATGATCAAGTCGGCGCTGATGACCACGGCGACCGAGGAGGTCTTCACCACGACGGCCCGCACGACGAAGGCAGGCGTCCTCGACCGCGGCGCCGGTCGGATCGACCTCACGCAGGCCGGTAACCCGGGCCTGATGGTGGACAAGCCGAGCCTGAGCGGCCGCCACATGACGGCCGGCCAGACGAAGACGTTCAACGTCCACGTCTGGAACATCAGCGGCTCCACGGACACCTGGGACATCTCCACGACGGAGACGGGTGACGCGGCGCACACCGCGAACTTCAACGTCACTGCCGGAACCGCGGCGCTGACGCTGAGGCGGTACCGCTTCGGCACCGTCCCGGTGACGCTCGAGTCGGGCGCAGGCGCCCCGGCGGGCAACTACGAGGGCTCGGTCGTCCTCGTCAGCCGGGCAACCGGGAAGCGGCTCCACATCCCAGTGTGGTTCCGCGTCCTGCCGGCCGTCCAGAAGGACGTCCTGCTGATCGACGACGACGGTTCGGTGTTCAGCGCCTCGCTACCGGACCGGCGGGCGACGTACACGGCGATGCTCGACTCGCTCGGGCTGACCTACGACGCGTACGGCTTCACGACCGCCTTCCCGAGCGTCCTCGACCTGCACAAGTACCGGGCAATCGTGGTCTTCACGGGCGACAACGCCAGCTTCAACACGAGCGGCTTCTTCGCCGAAGACCACGACGCGCTGGCCGAGTACCTCGACAGCGGCGGCCGGATCTGGGCGATTGGCCAGAACTGGGCGCTCACGGAGGACAGCGGCACGTACCACTCGCGGCTCGACCGCGGGCGGATCACGAGCGGCTACCTCGGTCTCGCGTACGAGGCGAACAGCGCGTTCGCGACCGCGCCGCCCAACACGGCGCAGGGTTGTGGCGCGTTCGGCGGGATGTCGCTCGGTCTGAGCCAGAGCTCGGTGGACCTGTACTCGCCGAGCCCGAACACCGACACGTACAACGCACCGCACACGATGAAGCCGCTCTTCCGCGCTGATTGCGCGGCGGCCGGCTCGTCGGCGATGTCGTTCGGCCGCGCATCGGAGCCGAGCCTCGAGGAGGAGCGGAAGGAGTACCTCTACCGCGCCCTCTCGATGGGCTTCGGCATCGAGGGCGTGGCGCAGCGGCGCCACCGCGGCGCAGCTCGGCGACCGAGCGATGGACTGGCTCCTCGACGAGGTCACGGTCGACCTCGGAGCGAAGGTTGGCCACGGCAAGCGGGTCACGTTCAACGCGACGCCGGGCTCGAGCGTGGGCGCCTCGTTCACGAAGTTCCGCTGGGACTTCGGCGACGGCTCCCGCATCGTCACGACCACGGGTCCGTCGGTCATGCACAAGTACCACCGGAACAAGAGCTACGAGGTCCGCGTCGAGGCGACGGACAGCCTCGGACACAGCGCGGTCACGAGCTACGACCTGAAGCTGAAGAGCAAGGACGACGACGACGATTAGTCGCTCGTCGGACTAGGACCAACGGAGGGGGCGCGGAAGCGCCCCCTCCGTCTTGTGCGGTCACGGAAGTGATCGAGGTTCGTCTATGTAGGAACCGTCTTTGATCTTTCGCGGCCTCTCACTTACAAACCCCGTGCTTCGCAGGGGAAACACGAGAGGGGGAGGCCCTCATGCAGAAAGTTCTCTTCGCGGTCGTCGCGCTCGCGGCTGCCGCGATGGTCGGCTCGATGGCCGTCGGGATCGATGCCGGTTCCGACAGCCGGCCGACGAAGTACGTCATCCTCTACAGCCCGAACGGCACGACTGCGATGAAAGCCGCCGTTGTCGAGGCCGGCGGGCGGGTTCTGAAGGCGAACAACCGGGTGGGAGTCGCCACGGCGATCTCGGCAGACCCGGGGTTCAGCGCCCGGGCCGGCGCCTCGAAGGCGATTCAGGGGGTCGCGCGGAACCACGCGATCGGTCGTGCGACTCCGAAGCTTCGGCCGAAAGTCTCGGAGGAGCAACTGCGTTCGATTCGGAAAGCGGCAAAGGGGAAGTCGGGTGGCCTCCGGTACCAGCACGGCGGGAACCGCGCCGAGCCGCTGGCCGGCCTCCAGTGGGACATGAAGATGATCCGCGCCACGACTGACGGCTCCTACCGCAAGGAGAAAGGGAGCAAGCGCGTGCTCGTCGGCATCCTCGACACCGGCATCGACGGGAGCCACCCGGACATCGCGCCGAACTTCAACCGGTCGCTGAGCCGGAACTTCACGACTGACATCCCATCGATCGACGGGCCGTGCGAGGTCCCGTCCTGCAAGGACCCGAATGACGTCGACGAGAACTCGCACGGCACGCACGTGGCGAGCACGGTCGCGTCTCCGATCAACGGCCTCGGAATGGCGGGCGTCGCGCCCAACGTGACGCTCGTGAACTTGCGGGCCGGGCAGGACTCGGGATTCTTCTTCTTGCAGCCGAGCGTGGACGCGCTCACGGCGGCCGGCGACCTCGGGATCGATGTGGTGAACATGAGCTACTTCATCGACCCGTGGCTCTACAACTGCGGTAACCCGCTCCATCCGGTGCCGCAAGACTCGCCGCTGAGCCGGGCGGAGCAGAGGACGATCATCGACGCGACCCAGCGGGCGCTCGACTACGCGCACCAGCGCGGCGTCACGCTCGTGGCCGCTCTCGGAAACGGCAACCACGACGTCGGCATCCCGCCGACCGACACACAGAGCCCGAACTTCCCGCTGGGCACCGACTACGACCGCACGGTGAACAACTCGTGCCTCGACCTGCCCACCGAGGGCAACAACGTGATCAGCGTCTCGTCGGTCGGACCGAGCAAGACCAAGTCCGACTTCTCCAACTGGAGCTACGAGGAGACGACGGTCGCGGCACCCGGCGGCTGGTTCCGTGACGCGGGCTGGGTCCCTGGCACGTTGTTGAGCGTCGGGAACCAGATCCTCGCCGCGTATCCGGAGAACGTCGCCCGCGAGTTCGGCGACCTCAACCCGGACGGGACGCCCAACACCCCGTTCGTCGTTCGCGACTGCAAGGGCTCGACCTGTGCCTACTACCAGTGGATCCAGGGCACGTCGATGGCCTCGCCGCACGCGGCGGGCGTGGCCGCGCTGATCGTCACGAAGTTCGGCGACCGGCATCGCGGCGGGATCACACTCCATCCGCTGTTCACGCAGGCGTACCTGGAGGCCTCGGCGACCGACACGCCCTGCATGTCGAATCAGGCTGACGGCACGTTCAGCTACGCACACGTCAACCGTCCGGCCTCGTTCACGAGCTACTGCGAGGGGACGCCGGTCTTCAACGGCTGGTACGGGCACGGCATCGTCGATGCACTCGGTGCCGTTACCTTCGGCAAGGAAAGCGGAGACGACGACGACGATTAGTCGACGCCGAATCTGAACAGCATCGAGGGGGCGCCCAGCGCCCCCTCTTGCTTCTCGGGGAGAGAGTCTCGGAGGTGTGGTCTAGGCGGCCCTGTCGATGCGGTCTTCGAGGCGGGCGCGACGAATGATGTCGTTGCGGTCGCCGAAGCGGAGGCGCACGCGGGCCTCGCGGTGCTCGTCCCAGAGCCGCGCGATACGCTCGTCCAGCTCCTTGAGCTCCGCTGCGAGGACGACGTCCCGTCCGGCGGACAGGCGTTGAAGGAGAACGGCGCGGTCCTCGCTGGCGCGCTCGATCTCGCTGCGGATTTCCTGAATCGTCTTCACAGCTCTAAAAACGCGACCTCGAGCCCCGCCATTCCCTCGGTATGTTGAGCTGAGGTTCAGCCGTAGCCGAGCTCTTCGATCCGCTTTTCGTCGAGCCCGAAGTAGTGGCCGAGCTCGTGGAGGACGGTGATGCGGATCTCCCGGCGGAGCTCCTGCGGGTCGGAGAACGACTCGATGAGAGGGATCCGGTAGATGACGATCCGGTCCGGAAGCGCGCCGGCCCGGTCGCTGGTCGGCCCGAGGCCGTCGTACCAGCCGAAGATGTCCGGCTCCTCCGGGTTCTCGTCCTCGACGACGATTGCGATGTTGCCAAGCGCTCGAGCGAGCTCGGGCGGGACGTCGTCCAGTGCGGCCCGGACGTGCGCGGTGAACTCCACCTCGTCCATCAGTACGCAGGTTGTAGCGGCCGGCGCTTGACGAAGAGCCGGACTGCCAGCGCACCGAAGACGAAACCGCCGATGTGCGCGAAGAACGCGACGCCGCCGCCTTCCTCCGGGACAAAGAGGGCCATGCCTCCCAGGACCAGCTGGAAGATGAACCAGAAGCCGAGGAAGAGCCAGGCCGGGAACTCCCGGATGAAGATGATGATCGCCCAGATGACGGTGACGACCTTGGCGTTCGGCAGGAGCATCAGATAGGCGCCGAGCACCGCCGAGACCGCGCCACTCGCACCGAGGTTGGGGATCTGAGCCTCCACCGGCGTGCCGACAGAGAGCGTGACGAACGTCTGCAGCGCGGTCGCCGCGAACCCGCCGAGGAAGTAGAAGACGAGGTAGCGCACATGGCCGAGCGCGTCCTCGACGTTGTTCCCGAAGATCCAGAGGAAGAGCACGTTGCCGATCAGGTGCAGCCAGTCGCCGTGCATGAACATCGAGGTCACGGCGGTGATCGGCCAGTCCTCGCCGACGACCGGGCACGACCGGTCGACCTCGCAGGGGTGGTAGGCGAGCTCGTCGACGGCGCGGTTCAGGTTCGGGAGCTCGTAGAAGACCCAGACCGCGATGTTCGTCGCGATCAGGATCACGGTCATCACCGGGAACGACCGGGTCGGGACGTTGTCCTTGATCGGGAACACGGGAGCGGCTTGCCCGCGCTAGCGGACGACCAGCGCCAGCAGCCCCTTCTGGGCGTGCAGACGGTTCTCGGCCTGGTCCCAGGCGGCTGACTGCTGCCCGTACAGCACGTCCTCCGTGCTCTCCTCGCCGTAGTGGGCGGGGAGGTAGTGGAGGACGATCGCGCGGTCGCCCGCCTGCTTCACCAGCTCGGCGGTGATGCCGTAGCCCTCCTCGAGGTCGCGGAGACCGGGATCGAGGCGTTTGCGGCCAGCTCCTCGACGTCGGCCTGCGCGAAGGTGCGGATCATGATCGCGTCGAGGTAGCGGGAGAGGACGGTCGCGGTGTCCTTGATCGTCTTCTCCGCGGCCGAGCTGGAGGTCGTCCGAGCGGAGATACAGCGCATGGCCGCCGAGCTGCGCCATGCCGACCTCGAACGAGACGCGTGTGCGGGTCGAGGGCTTCTGGAAGACGATCCCGAGCGCACGGCCGGGGAGGACGTGCTGCTCCTCCCGCGGCGCTTGTTTGATACGAGCCGCGATGTCGAGAACGAGCTCGAGCTCGTCACGCGAGAAGTCGGCGACGCGCGTGAAGTGGCGTCCTCTCAAGGTGTCCGGCACGTCGAGCACGGCGCTGATCGTACTGTCGCTTCCGGCCGCGTCTCCGTGCCTGGCACCGAGGCACGGCTCTTTCCTACGGCTCGGCGAGGAGCTCGCGCAGCCGGCCGCTGATCGTACGGTCGCTTCCGGCCGTGTCTCCGTGCCTGGCACCGAGGCGCGGCCCTTTCCTACGGTTCTGCGAGGAGCTCGCGCAGCCGGCCGAGGCCGGCGAACATCCGGCTCTTGACCGTCCCGAGCGGGACGCCGAGCCGCTCCGCAAGCTCCGACTGCGTCAGGCCGCCGTAGTAGGCGAGCTCGAGCGCCTGCCGCTGCTCGTCGGGGAGCTCGGTCAGCGCGGACTGCACGGCGGCACGCCGGTCCCTCAGCACCGCGTCCTCGTCGGCCGGGCCGACCGAAGGCTCGGGGGCGGACTCGAGCGGCTCACCCCGTCGCTTCTGCTCGCGGCGCACGAGGTCGACGGCCCGTCGGTGGACAACGGTGAGGATCCAGGTCGAGGGTTTCGCGCGCTCTCGCTTGTACGCGTCGGCCGAGCGCCAGACGGCGAGGAAGGCTTCCTGGACGGCGTCCTCGGCGAGCGCACGATCTCGGAGGATCCGGAATGCGAGGCGGAAGGCGAGCCGTCCGAAGCGGTCGTACAGCACCCCGAGTGCGTCGTCGTCCCCGCGCCCGACGGCCTCGAGCACCTGCTCGTCGGACGGCTCTCGAGCCGCGTCGTGTTCCTGCCGGCCGACGGCGGGGGAGAGCGTGACCGCGTACTCAGACATCGGCGCTCAGCAGGATGTCGCTCGTCGGCTGGTCGGAGCCCTCTGCGTCCTCGAGGGTGACGGCCACCGTGTTTCCCGGCTCGACCGACTCCTCGAGCGGAACGTGCTGGCAGCCTCCCGCGAAGAGGCCGGCGGGGCGCGGCCGGTCGTCTTCGATCACCCAGGCCTCGTACGTCTTTCCGGCCGGCGGATCGTCGAGGCAGGCGACCAGCGTCGCCTGGTCGCCCTTGACGACGAGGCTTCCGCCGCCGTCCATCGCGACGACCCGCGGCTGCGTGTCGCGGAGCGAGTTCGCCCAGAGGCCGAGCCCGACGGCGGCGCAGGCGGCGGCGACCGCAGCCGCTGCCGTCGCCGGAAAGAGCCAGCGCCGCCGCATCGGTACCACGGTCGCCTTACGCGGCTCCGCCTTGGCGGCCTCGAGGATTCGCTCACGGAGGTCCGGCGAAGGCTCCGGGCCCTCGGCGGCGTAGGCAAGCTCGCCGGCAATCTCACGCAAGGTGGCGACCTCGTCGCGGCATCGGTCGCAGGTATCGAGGTGCCGTTCGTACGTCCACCGGTCCTCCGGATCGAGGGCGTCGAGGGCGTACGCAGCGGCTTGGTCGTGGATCTCGGACTGGGCCATGCGCATCATTCTTATTCGCACGACCCAGTCCGTTGGTTCGGTCAGTCCAGCTGCAACCGGGCAAACCGCGCCCAGATCGGTGAGAAGTTCGGGTCGGTGTCGAGCGCCTGCCGGAACAGCCGTCGCGCCGCGGTCTTCCGGCCGAGACAGCTTTCGATCATCCCGCGGTGGAAGTAGCGGTGCCCGTCCGGGAAGCGGAGAGCCTCGTCCGAGTAGCGGACTGCCTCCTTGCACCGTCCGTTTCGGACGAGCGCCCAGGAGAGGACCTCGCTCGCCTCCGTCCCCGGCCTCTGCGCGTACCCGCGTCGGGCGAGAGCGAGCGAACCCGCCAGGTCGATTCCGTGCTCGAGCTGGAACATTGCCCGGTCGAGGTCGGTGTCGACGCCGTTCTCGGCCAGTCGCTGCTCCTGCCGCCGCACGAGTTCGTAGGCCTTCGCGGCCGCCCTCGGCCGCCCGGCGACGGTGTAGAGGTCGCCGAGCGAGGCCGCGAACTCCGGCGAGAACCTCCTGGCGACCGCCTGTCGCTGAAGCCCGATCGCCCGCTCGAGGTTTCCGCGCGCCGCCTCGGTGTCGCCCCATGCATCGAGCGCGAGAGGATTTCCGGGCGAGACGGCGAGCGCGCTGCGGAAGTGGCCGGCCGCGGCCGCGAACCGGAGGTCGCCGCGGTCGAGCCGTCCGAGCTCGACGTATGCCCACGCCCGGGTCTCGGCGTCCACCGCCGCGTCGAGCGCCAGGCGGATCGTGCGCCGAGCCGAGTCGTTCTCGCCGAGGCCCGATTGAACCTGCGCGACGCGCGCGTACGCCGCGATGCTCGGCTTGAGCTCCGCCATCCGCTCGTAGGCACGGTAGCCCGCCTCGAAACGCCCGAGCTCGATCAATGCATCGCCCATGACTCCATACACAAGGGCCATGTCCGGTGCCAGGTACCGGACGCGTCTAGCAAGGGCTAGTCCTTCGCGGAAACGGTGGCGGGTGTTCGCGAGCGACGCCAGGCCGATCAGCGCCCTGACGTCGTTCGGGTCCTGCGCGACCGCCTGTCGCAGCGCCCGCTCGGAACGCGTGTAATGGGTCGGCTCGCCGGTGCGGCGGGCCACGCTCTGCTCCTCGAGGCCGGCTCGGACGAGCTGGTTTGTCGGGGTCCTCGAGGTCTCCTCGCCGTTCATGCGCAGAGCGCCTCCGACGAGGAGGGCGGTGGCGGCTATCGCCGCCACCGCTGCCCCGGTCAGCGTCCGCCGCTTCACGGCTTCTGCTGGCCCTTCGCGTTGTCGAACCCGCTCGGCGGGTCGTTCTCGTACGGGAAGAAGCCCAGGTTCGGGACGTCGTTCCCGTCGACGCCGTCGCCGAGGAGGTCGCCTGCGGGATGGCCCTTGAGCTTCCCGGCCACCGCCCGCTCGGCGATGTCGACTACGTCGTCTGTCAGCCGCCGCCCGTTCGGGAAGCCGGCCAGGTCGCCGCCGAAGACGCCGAGCCGGTTCGGGCTCGCCGTCGGCGGGATCGAGAGGTTGATCCGCAGCATGTCGGCGAGCTTCGGCCCCGTGTTGTTCAGGCCGGGCACGCCGGTCAGCAGGACGGCGACGAGGTCGTCACGGTTCGTCTCCGGGACGCCGAGGCCGTACAGCTGGTTGATGACCGCCGCGAGGATCGGCGTTCGGTAGTACTGCTGGAACTGAGCATCCGTGTCCGGGCTCAGGCGGTTCCACTTGTCCTTGAGCTTGGTCGGGATGATCACCTCGTTGATCAGCGGGTTGCCGAGTCGCGAGACCTGCACCCACTGCTTCTCCTCGTGGAACCGGCGGACGCCGTTGCGGCGGTACTCGCGGATCCTCATGCGAGGCCGCTCCGTCGTCGCCCAGACGCCCACGGTGTGGTCGGAGTCGTCGAGCTGCGAGATCGGGATCTGAAGCGCGATCCCGTGCGTCGCGTAGTTGGCGAAGAAGTCCTTCCCGCCGCCCATGTTGCCGGTGCCCTTGCGGATCGCGACGAGATCGAAGATCGCGCCGATGTCCGCGAAGAACGCGTCCTCACGCTGGCCGGCGAACACCTTCCCGCCGCCCGTGAGGTTTGTGATCGCCGCGTCGGCCAGCTGCCGGTAGTTCGGCGTGGAGCGCGGGCCGATGTTGTTCGGCGGTGTCACGCCGCGCGCGACGACGGTCTCGTGGCCGCGGACGACCTTCGTGACCGTGTAGTCCTGCACGGTGTTGCCGAGGAAGAGCGTCTCCTCGCGGTTCTTGAACCGGAACCGGTAGGTGACGTCGGCCTTGCCGTCGCCGCTCCGGTCGATGTTGATCGCGTACCGGGCTCGCTGGGAGAAGCGGTACCAGTTCGGCCCGGCTGCCGGATCCTCTGCGGGGATCCAGTTGGCGATCACGGTCAGCTGATTCGGTGCGTCCAGGCTCCTGAACGCGTAGACGTCGGTCGTGTCGGCCGTCGGATCCTCGGCGATCAGCGGCGCCTCACGGTGGCTCGACGCCTGG
This sequence comes from uncultured Actinomycetes bacterium, assembly GCA_963798935.1. Classification (GTDB taxonomy): domain Bacteria; phylum Actinomycetota; class Thermoleophilia; order Gaiellales; family Gaiellaceae; genus JACDAN01. Next base: position 173,103 of record CAWCVG010000032.1, on the reverse strand, counting down.
CCGGCCTCGGGGGCCGGGCCTCTGACGGCGAGCACTGCGGCGGCGACCGCGATCCCGAGGATCGCGAGTACGAGCGTGCGCATTGTCTGCGGCTCCTTTCGCTTCGGCGCCGGGGGTTTGGCGCCTGGGTCGCCGCTGATTCGGCGCGCCCGCCCGACCGGTTCGGTCAGGGAGCGGCGGTTACTTCGAAGAGCGTCCAGCTGCCGGGGACGCCCTTCAGCTCGTGCGTTCCGCGGTCGGCGAACTCGATGCCCGAGCCGACGACCAGATCGTGGACCGTGCTCGAGACGAGGATGCCTCCGTCCCGCGCGGCCGCCATGACCCGGGCCGTGATGTGCACCGCGAGCCCGCGCAGCGTTCCTTCAGCCAGCTCCACCTCGCCGGTGTGGACGCCGGCCCGGATCCTGATCCCGCGCTCGCTCAGCGCCTCCTGCAGGCGGATCGCGCAGGTGACCGCCCGCGCGGGTCCGTCGAAAGTGGCGAGGAAGCCGTCGCCGGTGCGGTCGATCTCACGCCCGCGGTACGTTCGGAGGTGCTCCCGAACGAGCTCGTCGTGCTCGCGGACGAGCGTGCTCCACGCGGCGTCGCCGCGCTCGGCCGCCAGCTTCGTCGAGCCGACGATGTCAGTGAAGAGGACTGTGGCGAGCTGCCGGTTGAGCACGGGCCGCGAGCGGACCCCGGTCAGGAACTCCTCGACCTCGTCCAGCAATGGCGTGAAGTCGCCGGTTCCGAAGGGGAAGGTGTCGGCCCCGGGCACCTCGACGTACTTTGCGTCGGGGATGTGCTCGGCGAGGTAGCGGCCGAACGGCGGCCGGTGGTGCCGTGCGCCCGCGCGCTGGACGACGAGCGTCGGAACGCGAATCGTCGGGAGGATCGGGCGTACGTCGATATTCGTCACCCACCGGTACATCTCCGTCGCGGCTCCTTTAGGCATGCCGGCCCGCTGGTAGCGGACGAACCAACGGGTGAAGGCGGGATCGTTCGCCACCGACGGGGCTGTGAGGCCCAGGACCTCGCTCGTGAGGCCCCAGTTCTGCTCGTAACGGTCGACCAGCTTTTCCCACGTGCCGTCCGGCATCCCGATCGGGTAGTCGTCGGCTCGCCGCCAGCGCGCGAAGGTGTTGACGAGGGCGAGCGCCGGCACGCGGTCGGGATGCGAGGCAGCGAACATCATCGCCATGGGGCCGCCCTCCGCGTCGCCGAGCAACGCTGCCTGGTCCATCCCGGCGGCGTCCATCACCGTGCGGACGTCGTCCATCCACTCTTCGAGGCGCGGCAGCGAGCCGAGCGGCACGGGATCGGACACGCCTGCGCCTCGCTTGTCGAAGGCGACCACCCGCGCGAACGACCCGAGGCGGTTGAGAAACGCCGCCATCCGCGGCTCTTCCCACATCACGTCGACGTTGCTGGCCCAGCTCGTGACGAACACGAGGTTCGTCGAGCCCGAGCCGAACAGCTGGTACGCGACGTAGCCGCCTTCCGAGGGCGCGTAGGTGGTGACCGGGGTCGTCACGGCCCTATCCTCGTACCAGCCTCTCCGCGTAGGGCCGCCTCGATGCCGTCGAGCGAGGTGAGGTAACCGGCCGTCCGGCGGCCGGCCCGAGCTCGGTCTCGATCAGCGACCCGATCTCCGCCTGGGTCTGAGCGACCGCGAGGTAGAGCGGGAGCGGAGGGACCTCGTCGGCCGAGCGTTCCTGCCTCAGGAGCTCGTTCCCGACCTGCGGCCCGTTTCCATGCGTGATCACGAGGTCGCCCTCGCGCAGGAGCGGCGCGAGCGCGCCGGCGGTCTCGCGCAGCCGTGCTGCCTGCTCCGCTGCGGTCCCCTTGTCGCCGGCGCGGATCAGGGCGTTTCCGCCCAGCGCGACGACGGTCGTCACACGAGCGCTTTGTCGCCGATCAGCCCGCGCTCGGCGAGGAGATCGGCCAGGGTCGGCTCGCCGAGCTCCTGCAGGCGGTAGGTGACGCGCAGCGCCGGCTTGTCGAAGTCGACGACTCGTCGCAGGTCGATCGGCGTCCCGATCACGACGACGTCTGCGTCGGACCGCGCGATCGTCTCCTTGAGCTCGTCCATCTGCTTGCGGCCGTAGCCCATGGCCGGGAGCAGATCCGTGATGTGCGGGTACTCCTCCAGCGTCTTCGCGATCGAGCCGACCGCGAACGGCCGGGGATCGACGAGCTCGGCGGCGCCGTTCGCCTTGGCCGCGAGCACCGCGGCGCCGTACGCCATCTCGCCGTGCGTCAGGGTCGGGCCGTCCTCGATCGCGAGCACGCGCTTCCCGGCAATCGTCTCGCCGTTCTCCTCCAGGACGAACGGCGACGCGGCCCGCACGATCTTCGCGTCTGGATTGGCCCACCGGATCGAGTCCAACACCGTCTCGACGCCCTCGGGCGGCGCGGTGTCGACCTTGTTCACGACGCAGACGTGCGCCATGCGGAGGTTCGTCTCGCCCGGGTGGTAGCGCAGCTCGTGGCCGGCGCGGTGAGGATCGACGACGACGACGTGCAGGTTGGGCTTGATGAACGGCGTGTCGTTGTTCCCGCCGTCCCAGATGATCACGTCCGCTTCCTGCTCGGCCTGGTCGAGGATCGCGGCGTAGTCGATCCCTGCGAAGACGACGTTGCCCTCGGCGATGTGCGGCTCGTACTCCTCCCGCTCCTCGATGGTCGCGTCGGCTGCGTCCAGGTCGGCGTAGTCGGCGAATCGCTGCACCGCCTGCTTCGTCAGGTCGCCGTAGGGCATCGGATGCCGGAGGACGGCGACGCGCTTGCCCGCGTCCCGCAGCAGCTTCGCGATGTGGCGCGTCGTCTGGCTCTTGCCGGAGCCGGTGCGCACCGCGCAGACGGCGACGGCCGGCTTGGACGAGGTCAGCATGGTGCGGTGCGGAGAGAGCAGGCTGTACGAGGCCCCGGCGGCCAGGACGCGCGAGCCGATGTGCATCACGTGCTCGTGGGTGACGTCCGAGTACGAGAACACGACCTCGTCGATGTCGTTGTCACGCACCAGCTCGTCCAGCTTTGACTCGGGGTAGATGGGGATCCCGGCCGGATAGAGGTGGCCGGCGAGCTCGGCCGGGTAGCGGCGGCCCTCGATGTTCGGGATCTGCGTCGCCGTGAAGGCAACGACCTCGTACTCCTCACGGCCGCGGTAGACGAGGTTGAAGTTGTGGAAATCGCGACCCGCGGCGCCGACGATCACGAGCCGTCTTCGATCCATGAATAAAGCCTATTCAGTTTCCAGGACGACGCCGGCGCTTCCGACCGGAACCGCCCAAACGGCCAGGGCCTGGTGCCAGGCACCAAGACACGGCTCGAAGAGACGGGTTGGTACCGAGTAGAGTCGCGCCGATGGCCGGCTTCGCCGAGGCGCTGAACAAGCAGATCGGGTACGAGTACGCCGCGTCTCAGCAGTACGTGGCGATCGCCGTGCACTTCGACGGGGAGTCGCTGCCGCAGCTCGCCGCCCACTTCTACCGCCAAGCGGTCGAGGAGCGGAACCACGCGATGATGATGGTGCAGTTCCTGCTCGACGCCGACGAAGACGTCCGCATCCCGGGCGTGGAAGCGCCAAAGACGGACTTCGGCGACGCGCGCGAGCCCGTTGCCCTCGCCCTCGAGCAGGAGAAGCGCGTCACCGACCAGATCGTCGCGCTCGTCGAGCTGGCCCGGCAGGAGGGGAAGCTCGTCGGCGAGCAGTTCCTCCACTGGTTCCTCCAGGAGCAGCGCGAGGAGGTGTCGTCGATGTCGCACCTGCTGGCCACCTTGGAGCGCGCCGGCGACAACCTGCTCCTCGTCGAGGAGATCCTCGCGCGAACCGGTGACCACGAGCAGCCCCCTCGAGGCCGGCGCCCCGCCTGCAGCGGGCGGCGCGCTTTAGCTGGCCAGCTTCGCACTAATGGAGGTGCTCCTCCGCCCAGCGGCTGATCTCTTCGAGCGCCGGCAGCAAAGCACGGCCAGATTCGGTGAGCTCGTATGTCACGGAGACGGGCGGCCCCTCGTCGACGGTGCGGACGACGAGCCCGGCCTCGGTGAGCGCACCGAGCCGGTCGGAGAGCATCGAGTCGCTGATCCCTTCGACCGCGCGGGATAGAGCACGAAAGCCGGCAGGTCCGCCGCTCAGCGTCCCCAGCACGACGCCGGTCCAACGCTTGCCGAGAACATCGAACGCTCGCGCCAGGGCCGCGTCAGCGCGCCCACACGATTCGGGGTCGAGCTGCGGCGGGGTTCTCGAGGAGCTGGCGATGGAATTACGCTAGCACTATCGTCGTTACTTCTTCTATAGAAGTCGCTAGTAATCAGCTAGTCGAAGGAGAAGCGCATGACAGAGCAGGCTCAAGCAACAGGACGTGAAGCCGTCCTGGTGGAGGATGCAGCAGAGATCCGGATGATGGGGTTTCCCATCCTGGAGGCCCTGCCTTCGCGGGCGGTGCCGTACGAACAGGTCGATCCGTTCATCCTCGTCCACGAGGGTCGCCTCCGGCTGTCGGACATGAAGGGCGTGGACACGAAACATCCACACCGAGGGTTCGACAACCTGTGGTACGTCATCCAGGGCTCGGCCAGCACGGGCCACAGCACGGGGCCGGGCGGCGCTATGGAGCGAGCGCGACTCTCCGAGGGAGCGCTCCTGGCGCTCAGGACTGGGCGAGGTGCTTGGCACGCCGAGGCGATCGGGGCGGATGAGCTCGCGGAGGGCCAGACCGACGCCGAGTTCCGGGGCGTGCTGTTCTGGGTGAACCTCGCCCGTCGGGACAAGGAGATGGAGCCGAGCGCACTCGTCCTGCAACGGGAGGAGATCCCGATGCGGCAGGAGGGCGACGCTTCGGTTCGCGTCCTCGTGGGCGAGGGCTCTCCCGTTCGTCTCGGAACGCCCGCGCTCATCCTCGACATCGAGCTTCCGACGGGTGGGGAGGTCACCACAACCGTCCCGCCAGAGTTCCAGGGCTTCGCCTACGTGCTCGAAGGCGATGCCGCGTTCGGGGCCAACCGGCGACGTGCGAGACCCCCGCAACTCGTTCTCCTCGGTCGTGGCGATGAGCTCAGGGTCACGGATGCCTCCCCCGGCACCCGGTACCTGCTCATGGCCGGGCGGCCGTACGGAGAGGCACCCGTGTTCAACGGGCCGTACGTGGACTAGACCAGGCCCGGGCAGGAGGTGATCCGATGTTCGGTCTCGACGAGAGAATTGCGGCATCAGCCGACGGCGCTTCGATCTGGATCGTTCTCGCCATAGCGGTTCTTCTCGGACTCCGGCATGCGACCGACCCGGATCACCTCGCTGCCGTGACGACGCTCGTTGCGAGTGGAGGAGAGCGCGCCCGCAGCGCCGGGGAGCTCGGGCTTGCCTGGGGCCTCGGCCATGCGGCGACGCTGTTCGCCTTCGGAGTCCCGATCATCCTCTTCAACGGCGTTCTTCCGCAGCGGGTACAGCAGGCGACGGAGAGCGTGGTCGGAGGCGTCATCGTTTACCTCGCCCTCCGGCTCCTCGTTCGCTGGCGCCGCAGCGAGCTCAGCTTCCACGCGCACCCGCGCGCGCACGATGCACGGACGCGCAGAGGAGCGTTTGCGATCGGCCTCGTGCACGGCATGGGCGGAAGCGCGGGCGTCGGCGTGCTCGTCGTCGCCTCGGTTCAGTCGACGAGCATCGCGCTCACGTCGCTTGCCCTCCTCGCAGTCTTCACAGCCGTCTCAATGACCGTCCTCTCGAGCGGGCTCGGCTCGATGCTCGCCTCGCGTCAAGCTCGGGCTGCGTTTGGCGCTGTTGCGCCCGCTCTGGGCGGGGCGAGCCTTGCCTTCGGGATCTGGTACACGACGGCGGCTTGGAACCTCACTCCATACTCGTTCTAGATCTGCTCGCCGAGGTAGATGGCGCCCTACTCCCGATTGGTTGGGCGACGGCGCGCGGATTGCGCTCACGTCCCCAACTGGTTCCTCCAGGAGCCGCGCGAGGTCTCGTCGATGTCGCACCTCTCGCGACCGTCGGCCGGCGCCAGCCTTCTGATAACGAGGCGGGCGCTCCGCCCCCGGCCGGCGGCGCGCTCCAGGAGCCTGTTCGCCGCGGCCGCGGCCACGCAGAACGGTTGAGTCGGCCCGGCTCATGGGGTCCGACCCCAAGCCCCGACCGAAGCCGCACCAACGAGCCGGGCGCGAGTTCGGGTCTGACCCAAGCGCGGTTCTAGAGGAGCCGGCCGCGCTCCCAGCGGTAGTCGATGTCGCTGACGTAGAAGGCGTTTGCCAGGACCGGCTCGGTCCCGAACGGGACTGCGGAGAAGAAGTCGAGCTCCCGAACCTCGACGGCGACCGGCTGCGGGTCCCAGGTGCTTCTCGTGCCGCGGACGCTGAGGAGGCGACCAGTCTCGGGCTCGTGGTGGAACGTGTAGGGGAGGGGACCCGCGAAGCGCCGGGCCTCCTCGAGGCTGCCGAACGGCGAACCCTCGGGCAGCGGCGCCGGGATCCGGCTCAGGTCGGCGGTAACGCTCACGCCGGGCCTCACCTCGACGTGAAGCAACTCGCCGTCGAGGCGGAAGCCGGCATCGACGGTGCGGTACCGGTACGAGGTCAGGAGATTGCCGAAAAACGTCAGGAGCCGGCGATCGGTATCGCTGCGGAGGATGTAGAGGCCGCGCAGGCTAGGGCGATCCGCGACCCTCACGAAGACCCGGTAGCCACCGAGGAAGAAGTCGAGGCCGACGACGCCGGGGAGCAACGACGGTCGCATGCGCTCGGTCTGAACGAACGCTGCCGCGGCGAAGCCGAGGTCTCCATGGCGGTCGGGTTCGAGCGTCGGCGGCAACAGCGGCTCGAGGGCGGACGCCCGCAGCGCGTACGCGAGCACCAGGCTGTGCCGGAAGTGGGCCGACACTGCGAAAGGATGGCGGCGGAGCCGGTACCCCATCAGAGACGCTCGACCCGGATGCTGCCCCAGATGAGCGCCCGGTCCTCGGCGGCCCATCTGGCCTCTTCGTCGTCGTCGGGCTCGCGGAGGCTCCGCAGGATCACGACGGCTCCCGGGACAGCCGCCCGACGCACGGCGTCGAAGAGGCGTGCGCCGTACTCGTCGTCCGCTCCGTCGAGGACGTTCGACAGCGTCATCCCGTCGAAGCTGCCCGGCGCACAGGCTTCGAGATACTCGATCGCGTCCGCCGTTTCGACGGCAAGCCGCGCCGGCGTGGCCTCCCTCGGTCGGCCGAGCAGGAGCGCCGTCACGTACGGGTTGCGGGCGTTCGGGTGACGACCGAATCCTCGCTCGAGCCGGCGGAGGAGGATGCGATCGAATCGAGCCGGGAGGACATCGACGAACGGCAGGTCGTAGATGCAGCGAAGCAGCTTCGGGCTGAAGGTGGCCGCCAGCGCGGAGCGCAGCCGGCGGGTGTCGAGGCGGCTGCGCCAGAACTCGAGCTGCTCGCCCGTCCGGTCGAGGTCACAGAAGCGCTCGAGCGTCGCTCGTGTCCATCCGAGCGCGGGGGCAATCTGTCGCATCCGGTCGAACCGCCTGTCGATCCGTCCCCGCTCCATCGCCCCGCCTGCGAGGCGCCGCCGGACGTACGCGACCTGCGCCGGATTGATGTCGACGGCGGTCACATCGTCGCCGCGGGCTGCCAGGTCGAAGGACGTGCATCCCGCCGAGGCGATGCAGAAGATTCGTCCGCCCGGCTCGAAAGCCTCCAGCTCCACGGCGCTGTCCTCGTACATCTGCCCGAACAGCAGCTCCGGGCCACCCGCCCGCCGGTCGATCCGCCCTCCCTGCCATGGTCGTTTCAGGCGCGGGCATCCTCCTCCGCGGCGAGCCATGCGAGCGCGAGGAAAGCGGCATTCTCCGCGAGCATCGTCTTCGGGGCCGGGATGTGATGCCGGCCGAACGTCAGTCCGCCGGCATTCATCCCTGCGACGAGCGCGGTGCCGACGGCAGCCGCCGCCCGAGGCCGCCGGCCGCTGACGACCCAGACCGCGAGCGCGGTCTCGACGACACCGATCGCGAGGAGCACCGGCTTCGCCCGCTTGCCGCGAAGCCAGGGCACCGACGCGACGACGTCGAGCTGCTCCGGGCAGCCGCCCAGGAGCTTGCACCAAGCGCCGTGGTAGAGCCAGACTCCGGCAACGGCCGCCGAGGCGAAGCGGCGCCCGAACTGCCGCTGCACTACCTCAGCAGCTCGCGGAGGCTCTCGGCGAAGGCCTCCATCTCGAGCTCTCTCGCCCGTGACGTCGGCGAGCAGCTCGTCCGCGTTCAGCCTGCTGCCCTCGCCCCAGAGCTCGCGGAGCATGCTCCCGGCCTCGCGGCTCGAGAACCACGACGAGCCGAAGCGGTCCCGGAAGTGGTTGCGGAGCTGCGCCTGGAGCGCCCACGAGCGGAGGTACCCGGTGACGTAGAAGCTGGGGTCGATGTCGCCGACGTAGTCCGTCGGGCTCGGCTCGATCTTGAGCGCGTCGCCCAGAAGCTCGACGTAGCGCGACGACATCGCCTGCTCGTCCAGGGCGGCGGTCGCATGGAACTCGAGCTCGTACAGCAGCTTCGCGCAGTAGCGGCGCAGGAGGTACAGCGACCCCGTCGCGGCTTCCGCGGCGAACTCGTCGGGCCGCGGGAAGTCGAGCCGGCTCGCGAGCCAGCCGGGCTCGAGCAGGAAGTGCTCCACCAGCGTCGCCCACGCCTCCGTGATGGAGACGTCGCCGAGGCGCCTGGCCTCCACGGGCAGGTCCGGGTTGACGTGGGCGTAGTGCTCCGTGTGGCCGGCCTCGTGGAAGAGCGCGCGCCAGTCGTCGGCGCCGCCCATCGGCTGGATCACGAGCACGACGCGGCCCGGGACCTCGATCGGCGCGCAGAACGCGCGCGGGCTCTTCTTGGGGCGCTGCTCGATGTCGAGCTCGACGTTCTGCTGCGAGCGCAGGTCGATCCCGAGGTCCGCGAGCGAGACCTCGAGCGCAGGCATCATCTTCTCCGCGGGGAAGGCCTCGTCCCAGGCGGGCGCGCGGAAGACGCGAGCGACGTCCCAGCGCTTTGCGTCGTCCAAACCGACTCCGGCTCGCGCGCGGAACAGCTTGTCGGCCTCCTGCTCGTACAGCGCCTCGGTCGACTCGAGGACGGCGCGGCACTGGTCGGCGAGCTCGTCCAGCCGGAAGCCGAAGCGGCGATAGAGGTCGGCGTAGGTCGGCGAGCTGAGCCGCGGCACGGCCTCGTTCAGCGTCGCGATGCCGTCGATGTGGACCGGGTTGATGTGCTCCTCGGTGAGCCGGTTGCGCGCTTCCTCGAGCCGCTCCCGCTTGCCGCGGTCGTCCTCGTTCGCGACCGTCGGGCGGATCATCCGGTAGCCGATCGTCTCCCCGTCCACCGTGGCCTCGAGCTGCGCCTCGAGGGCGGCGCTCTTCTCGGCGTGTTCGCGCGTCAGCTCCGCGAGGTAGTTCTCCGAGGCGAAGCGCCAGAGCTCCGACACGCCGCTGTCGCCGTTCGCTGCCTCGCCGAGTGCCTGGGCCCGCTCGAGCTCCGAGAGGTCGGGGTAGGACTCGTAGAGCTCCTTGAGGTCGAGCGTGTCCTTGTGACCCGCGTAGTGGAGGTAGTACTCCTCGTCGAGCTCGGCGATGAAGCGGTCGATGCGCTCGCGGTACGTGTCCAGCTCCTGGCTCGTGGGAGGGGCGCCGGCCACGCGCTTTAGGATAGTCGGGTGCGCCAGATCTCCGTCCGCACCGAGCGGCGCACGCAGCTGCTCGAGATCACGCGCGAGGTGCAGGACGCCGTCGAGGGCTCGGGGGCAGCAGCTGCGCTCGTCTTCGTCCCGCACACCACTGCCGGCGTGACCATCAACGAGCATGCGGATCCTGCGGTCGCCCGCGACTTCGAGCGCGCGCTCGAACGCCTCGTTGCCGACGGGTGGGGGTGGGAACACATCGAGGCGGGAGAGGAGAACGGGCCCGCGCACATCCGTGCCGCGCTGATGGGCCCTCAGGTCGTCGTGCCGGTCGAGGACGGGCGGCTCGCGCTCGGCACCTGGCAAGGGATTTTCTTCTGCGAGCTCGACGGGCCGCGCGACCGCACGGTTTTGGTCTCCTCCCTCTCGTGATCGAGGTCGAGAACCTCAGCAAGCGGTTCGGGAAGACGCAGGCCGTCGCCGGGCTGAGCTTCCGTGTCGAGCCCGGCACGATCACGGGCTTCCTCGGTCCGAACGGCGCCGGCAAGTCGACGACGCTTCGCTCGATCCTCGGGCTGGTGCACCCCGACGCCGGCCGGACCGTCGTTCTCGGCGTGCCGTATCGCGAGCTGTCGCGTCCGTTCCGCCAGGTCGGGGCGGTGCTCGAGGCGAGCGAGGTCCATCCCGGGCGCTCCGGCCGCAACCACCTGCGGGTGCTGGCGACCGCCGCCGGGCTTCCCCGGACGAGGGTCGAGGAGGTCCTCTCGCTCGTCGAGCTCAGCGCAGGGGCCAAGCGGCGGGTGAAGGGCTACTCGCTCGGGATGCGGCAGCGGCTTGGGCTTGCGGCGGCGCTCCTGGGCGATCCCGAGGTGCTCGTGCTGGACGAGCCGGCGAACGGCCTCGACCCGGCCGGGATCCGCTGGCTCCGCGACCTGCTCCGCTCGCTGGCCGCGGAAGGGCGGACGATCCTGGTGTCGAGTCACGTGCTCGCCGAGGTCGCCCAGACCGTCGATCGGGTCGTGATCATCCACCGCGGCAGGCTGATCCAGCAGGCGGCGATGGCGGAGGTGCTCGCCGGCGCCCAGGGAGCCACCCGGGTCCGGTCGCCCGACGCCGGGCGGCTGCGAGAGCTGCTGTCGGCCGAAGGCCTGACCGTCAACGAGGCCGACGGCGTGCTCCTGGTCGAAACGCCGCCGGAGCGCATCGGGGAGATCGCCGCCGCGAACGGGGTCGTCCTCCATGAACTGGCGATCGAGCGGGCGACGCTCGAGGAGGTCTTCCTGGAGCTGACCGGAGGGGAGACGACCGAGTGACCGATCTCGTCCGCGCCGAGCTGCTGAAGGTGAGAACGACCCGGGGCTGGTGGTACTACCTCGGCGTCATCGTCCTGCTCACGGGCATTGCGGTCGCGGGTGACACGGGCTCCGCGGAGGCCGAGCGTCGGCCGCTGCTCGAGTTCCAGCTCGGTCTCGTGGAGGCTGCCGGAATCGCGTCGCTGATCGCGATCATCCTCGGGATCACGATCATCACGAACGAGTTTCGCCACGGGACGATCACGCCGACCGTGCTCGGCGAACCGCGTCGCGAGCGAGTCGCCGCCGCCAAGACCGTCTCGACCACGATTTTGTCGCTCCTGTTCGCGGTGCTGGCGCTTGCGGTCGTCGCCGCGGTCGGGATCCCCTGGCTGCTCGTGCTCGACGTCGACCTCCACCTCGGGGATTCCGACCTTGGCGTCCGCGCCGCACAGATGCTGTTACTCGTCGTGCTCTGGGGCTTGCTCGGAGTCGCGATCGGCGTGCTCGTCCAGAGCCAGGTCGCTGCGCTCGTCGGAACGCTGGTCTGGATCTTCCTCGTCGAGACGCTCCTGGTGGGCATCTTCGGGTGGCTCGACCTCGACGGCCTCCTGCCCTACCTCCCGATCCGGGCCCTCGACGCAGTCGACGGGACGAGTGGCGAGGACATCCTCTCGTTCTGGCCGGGGGTTGGAGTCTCGCTCGCCTGGATCGCGGCACTGGGCGCGGCGGGCACCGAGCGGCTCCGGAGGCGCGACATCACCTGAGCTACGGTGGGGCGATGGCCGCGCCGCTCTCCCGGGACGACGAGCTCGAGCTCGAGATCGAGTCGCTGGCCTACGGCGGGAACGGCGTCGCCCGGCTGAACGGGTTCGTCGTGTTCGTGAGGAGGGGCTTGCCGGGCGACACGGTCCGCGCTCGGGTCACGAAGGTGCAGCGCCGGCACGCCGAGGCACTCGCAGTGGAGGTGCTCGAGCCGAGTCCGAAGCGGGTTGAAGCGCCATGCGATCACTATCCCGCCTGCGGCGGCTGCCGTTTCCAGGATTTGGCCTACGAGGCGCAAATCGACTCGAAAGAGGCACAGGTTCGTGATGCTCTGGTGCGGATCGGCGGGGCTGCCGGACCCGCCGCTCGAGCCGATCGTGCCGGCCGCGTCGGTCTTCCACTATCGCAACAAGCTCGAGTACTCGTTCGCGCCCGGGCCGGCCGGGCCGGTGCTCGGGTTCCACAAGGCGGGCCGCTGGGACGAGGTGATCGACATCGCCGAGTGCTGGCTGACCACCGAGCTGGGAAACCGGATCCGGGAGGCGGTGCGCACCTGGGCCCGCGAGAGCGGCCGGCCCGCGTACGACCAAGAAGCGGGCACCGGCTTCCTGCGGCATCTCGGCTACCGCGAGGGGCGGAACACGGGGCAGGTGCTGATCCAGCTCGTGACGGCGCCGGGGAAGCTCGACGCAGACGGTTTCGTGGCGGCGCTGCGCAGGTTCCCCGAGGTGCGCTCGATCCACCACGCCGTGAACGACCGGCCCGCGGAGGTGACGAACCTCCCGACGACGCTCCTCTGGGGCGACGACGCGATCGAGGAGCAGCTGCTCGGGCTTCGGTTCCGCGTGCGCCCGACCGCGTTCCTCCAGACGAACACGGAGATGGCGGAGCGGCTCTACGAGCTCGCGATCGAGGCGGCGGGGCTGACGGGCGAGGAAACTGTCTGGGATCTCTACTGCGGGATCGGGACGATCGGGCTGGCGATGGCGTCGAAGGCGCTCACCGTGTGGGGCGTGGACGTCTCGGAGGAGTCGATCGCGTGCGCGCTCGAGAACGCCGACCTGAACGGCATCGCCAACTCAGCGTTCTTCGCGGGCGACGTGGGGCAGGCGATCGAGGAGCTGCGCGACCGCTCGGGCGATCCCGACGTGGTCGTCGTCGACCCACCGCGGGCCGGCCTCTCCAACAAGGCGATCAGGCGGCTCGGCCGGATCGGGGCGCGGCGCATCGTCTACGTCTCGTGCAACCCGACGACGCTGGCGGGGAACGTCAAGCAGCTCCGGGAGGACTGGGGCTACGAGCTGAAGCGCACGCGGCCGGTCGACATGTTCCCGCACACGCCGCACGTCGAGTCCGTCTCACGGCTCGAGCGCGGCTAGGCGCACGGCCCAGCGCACCGATCCGCCCTGCGAAGCCTGACTCTTCGAGCCACGTCCTCGTGCCTGGCACCCGGACGCGACCGCAGGGGAGAGGTCAGTCGGACGATGAGGCCGCCGAACGGTTCACCACCGTCAGGTCGAGGCACGTCCAGGTGCCTGGCACCGGGACAAGCGCTCGACTGGCGGTGGAGCGGCGGAGAAGGGGTCGTCACGCGCTCGCCGGTTCGCGAAGTCGCCGGTAGATCGACCACGCGGTCACGAGCGTCCACACGCCCTCGAGGAGCAGGAAGCCCCACTGGCGCTCGTGCCAGGCCAGCACCGTCAGCGCACCCGCGCCGACCAGGTTGAGCCACAGGTACCACCACGACTGCTGGTCGAGCACCCGGAACTGGGCCAGCACGTAGGCGGCCAGGATCAGGAGCGCGCCGACGACCTGGGCGACCTGCGCGATCAGGCGGACGACCCGGCCGGCTCGCGGCGCTCGCGCCGCCAACGCTGGAACTCTCGCCAGAGGAGATCCGCGTTCGGGATCAGGAACCCAAAGGCGAGGCCGGGCAACGCCGGGAGCCCGGCCGACTCCCACACGACGCCGATGACGAGCGTGAGCCCGAGCGAGAGCGTCAAGGCGAGGAACGTCCAGCCCACACGCAACCCCCAGCGTGCCGCCGCCGCCAGGAACAGCGCGAAGAACAGGAGGTCGGGCGGGCCGAGCAGTGCAGCGCTCGGCTCCCCGGGGTACGGGAACTCGAGCGCGACGCGGTCGAACAGCCCCGGCTCCTCCTCGACGATGTGGCCGGTCGGCCCACGCCAGACCGAGAACGCGTCCACCCACGGGATCAGCAGCGCCACGAGCGCCACCCAGAGCACGCTCTCGAAGTATTCGAGGAACCAGAACCCAAGCGCAGTCATCAGCCCGAGCTTCGCGAAGCTCGAGAGGGACTCCAGCTCCGCGAGCTCGAAGAGCACGACCAGCACCAGCAGCACGCCGGCGACCAACAGCAGCCGGTGCGCCGTGCGAAACGGCAGCGCGAGGTACACGAGACCGAAGATCGCCGGGATCAGGCAGAGCGCCAGGAAGGCGACGTCCCACCACTTCGAGAGGTCGACGACCTGCTCGTGCCAGGCGTAGTAGGCGCCGAGCGCGAGGGCGAGGACGGCGAACGCCGCGACCCGCGGAGTCGCGGCCTCGCGCGTCAGTACGGCGGTAGCTCCGCCCACCAGGGGCCGAGCGTCTTCAGCGCCCGCCAGAAGCGCGTCTTCGCCGCCTGCTCGTCCAGCGAGGCGTCGATGTCCGGGACGAAGAGCGCCTCGACCGTCGGCGTCCACTGCTGGAGCTCGCCCGGCTTGGCCTCCAGCTCGGACGAGAGCGGGAAACCGAGCTCGCTGAGGAAGGCGAGCGCGTCCTCGCCCATCACGACCACGAGCTTCGGCTGGACGATGTGCAGCTCGCGCAGGAGCCACTCGGCTGCCTGCTCCTCGTCGCCGCCGTCGAACTTGAAGCAGTTCGTCCCGTAGACCGCAAGCGGGTCGATGTGGAGCCGCTGGAGCGACTTCACGAGCGCCTGTCCGGCCCGGCCGAAGAACGCCACGCCCTCCTGGATCTCGGAATGCTGCGGGCGGAACTTCAGGAGGAAGATGTCGGCGAGCGGATGGCCCGAGCCGATCGCCGGAACCCGTCCCTCGCCGGCCCGCCGGATCTCGTCACCGAGGTCGTTCGTCTCGGTGATCGCCTTCTGGAGGTAGCGCTCGTGAATCTCGTCGGTGGCAGGCACGGCAGGCATCGTTCAGGTTCTGCTCTCCAACACCCTTTCCTTGACCTGGGCGGTCCACTTGAGGGCCTGGAGGTAGGCAAGCGAGCGAGGACGGCGGAGGACCTCGGCGGTGCGGAGGCTGACCAGGAACTCGTCGCGGTCGCGGAAGGCGCGCATGCGGAGACCGCCGGTTCCCACTCCTTGGAGGACGTGCGCGTCCGAGCCCGCGCCCATCGTCAGGTTGTACTTGCGCGCGAAGCGCAGGGCCTCGTCGTTGTACTGCTCGAACAGAAGGCGCGCGTTGTAGACCTCGAAGACGTCGATGTCCGCGAGGTGCCGGTGGATCGTCTTCGCGTCCGCGATCGCGTGCATCCGGTCGAACGGATGGGGGAGATAGACCAGGCCTCCCTGCTCCTTGATCGCGGCGATCGTGTCCGCGAAGGACATGCCTCGGGGAATCTCGCGGTCGAGGAAGAGGCCGATCACCTCTCCCTGGTTGTCCGTCTTGACCTCCTCGCCGGGGATCACGAGCAGGTCGGATCCCTCCGCTGCGGCCATTGCCGCCTGCGCGCCGCCGAAGGAGTTGTGGTCAGTGACCGCGATCGCCCCGAGACCCTCGGCGAGCGCGTGGTCGACCAGTTCCTCTGGCTCGGTGAGGCAGTCGTGCGACCACGAGGTGTGCATGTGGAGGTCACAGGTGATCCACGGGCGGTCGGCGAGCGGCTCGGGCTCCTTCGAGGTGCGGCGACGGCCGGCGAGCGAGCGGTAGAGCTCGTCCAGCTCGCGCCCTAGCTCGGCGATGCTCTCGCCTTCGGCGTTCCGCCGCCCTTCGGCCGCGATGTCGCCCCGGAGCTCCGGGCTCTCGGCGAGGCGGGCGACTGCGGCCGCGGCCAGCGCCGGCTGCTCCTGGACTCCGGGCGGGGATGCAATCGCGGCGCCGGCGGCGCTCGCCTCCACGGCGACACGGCGAAGACCGCCCAGCGCGGGAACGAAGATCGGGGCCTCGTTCAGGATCGGCGCCCGTGCCTCTCCCGACCGCGCGGTCCGGACGTGGACCCGGCCGCGAAGCCCGGCCGGAATCGAGGGACGGCCGGCCAGCGCCTTCGTCCGGAGCAGCGTCAGCTCCCAGCCAGGGAGCTCTTTCATGATCGAGAACAGCGCCTTCGACAGGAGCCGTTCGCCGGGCCGCCACTCGCAGACGATCACGTCGCGCTTCTCGACCGGGTGGAAGCGCTCGGTGTCGATCCCGAGCGCTGTCAGCTGGTAGTCGCCTGGGAAGCGGAGCGCGGCCGCGGCGGCCGTCTCCGGAGAGACCGCGAGCAGCGCGTCGATGCGCGAGAGGAGGCGGCTCCGCTGCGCCTTTCCCGGGGGGTAGCTCAGCCGCTCGGGCGAGAAGAAGCTCGCGACCGACAGCGCATGGCTGTCCCGCAGCGCGACGTAGGACAGGCTCGGAAGCCCAGGCTCGAAGCCGTGGACGACGTCGTAGCCGCCGCGCGAGAGCGCCAACGCGAGGTTGGCGCGGACGCCCACCGGGAGCCCGATCCGGCTGCGCCGCGAGATCGGCACTGTCGGGCCGAGCGCGATCACTTCGCCGTGCGCCCCGTCCTCGAGCGCGCGGCGGCCCGCGATCAGGTCCGACGCACGGCCGGAAGGGGCGAGGACGGTGACGTCGTGGCCGAGCCGTCGAAGCTCGCTCGCCGCGCCCGCGACGTGCTCGTTCACGTCGTGAGGCTGCGACCAGGAAAACGGGGTGACGAGGCAGATCCGGAGACCCACGAACGTCGAGTCTAGATGGGCGGCTCCAGCGAGCCGCCCATCCGGAACGGCGCTAAGCCGTCGCCTTCGCGCGTGCCTTCTTGCGCGCGTGCTGCTTGATGAAGGCCTCGACGCCGTCGAACGCGTCGTCGTCGTCGATCTGCTTCGGCGGCGACTTCATCAGGTAGGCGCTCGGCGCCTCGAGCGCGCCGCCGATCCCGTTGTTCAGGCCCAGCTTCGCAAGGCGGACGGCGTCGATCACGATTCCGGCCGAGTTCGGCGAGTCCCAGACCTCGAGCTTGAGCTCGACGTTGAGCGGCACGTTGCCGAAGCTCGAGCCCTCCATCCGGACGTACGCCCACTTGCGGTCGGTCAGCCACGGCACGTAGTCCGACGGCCCGACGTGGACGTTCTTCTCGCCCATGTCGTAGCTCAGCACCGAGGTGACGGCGTTCGTCTTCGAGATCTTCTTGGACTCGAGCCGCTCCCGCTCCAGCATGTTCAGGAAGTCGGAGTTGCCGCCCACGTTCAGCTGCATCGTGCGGTCGAGCTTGACGCCGCGGTCGCGGAAGATCTGCGTCAGCGCGCGGTGCGTGATCGTCGCGCCGACCTGCGACTTGATGTCGTCGCCGATGATCGGCAGGCCGCGGTCCTCGAAGCGCTTGCGGAAGTAGCCGCCCTTCGCGATGAAGACCGGCATGCAGTTCACCATCGCGCAGCCCGCCTGGAGGATCTGCTCCGTGTACCACTTCGTCGCCTCTTCCGACCCGACGGGGAGGTAGTTGACGACGACGTCCGTGCCCGTCTCCTGGAGGATTCGCACGACGTCGTCCGTGTCGCCCGGCGCCTTCTCGACGACCTCCGAGATGTACTTGCCGAGCCCGTCGTGCGTCATCCCGCGCGAGACCTTGATGCCCGTCTTCGGCACCTCGGCGAACTTGTACGTGTCGTTCGGGTGCGCCCAGATCGCCTCGGAGAGATCCTTGCCGACCTTGTCGGTCGTGACGTCGAACGCCGCCGTGAACTCGATGTCGCGGACGTGATAGCCGCCCAGGTCGACATGCATCAGGCCGGGAACGAACTCGTCCGCCGGCGCGTCCTTGTAGAACTCCACGCCCTGGAGCAGGGAGTTGGCGCAGTTGCCGACGCCGATGATCGCGACGCGCACCTTGTCTTCGCTGCGCGGCGCCTTTCCGTTCGTTGCTGCCATTGGTCGGGTCCTCCTCTCCGGACCGACGACGCCTAGGCGCTCGGCCAGGATCTCGTTGATGAGCTCGTTGGTGTTCGTGCCGCGGTCTGCGGCGCGCTGCTGGAGCCGGTCCTTGAGGTCGGCGGGCATGCGGAGCAGAACGTCGCCCTCGCCTTTCGGCGGCGCACCCTTCCGTCCGCTCGGCTGGAAGGGGACGGCGAAGCGCGATGCGAGGATCCCGACTGCGACGTCGTTCAAGTTGCTCCCGCGGTCGGCAACCTCCGCCGCCAGTCGCGCCTTCAGCTCGCCCGGCATCCGGACAAGCACGTCCTTCCTGCTAGCACTCAAGTGCTAACAGGATAGCCTAGGTCCGCTTCAGCTGCCTACGGACGTGCAGGACGCGCTGGACGACCGTGATCCAGGCGGTCACGTTCAGCAGGTAGACCGCCCAGGGGAGCAGCCCCCACGGCGCGAGGAAGAGACCGGTGACGATCACGACCACGCGCTCGGCGCGGCTCCCGAGACCGACGTCGCCTTTCAGCCCGAGCGCCTCCGCCCGCGCCCGCGTGTAGCTGACGAGGAACGACGCGGTCATCGCGGCGAATGCAGCGCCCAGCGCCCACTCGTTCCCGTCCCGCGAGAACACGAGCGCGATCGAGCCGAGCATTGCCGCCTCGCCGATCCGGTCGGTCGTCGAGTCGAGAAAGGCGCCGAACGGCGTGCCGCGGCCGCTCTGGCGCGCCAGCGCTCCGTCGAGGACGTCCAGCAACGAGCCGGCCCAGAAGAGGAGCGCGCCGGTCCAGAACCAGAGGATCTCGTTGCGGTACTCGAAGTAGACGGCGACCGCCGCCGAGAAGCAGATCGTCAGGCCGAGCGCCGTCAGCGCATCCGGCGTCACCCGGGTGCGGGCGAGCCCGCGCATCGAGCGGGACGCCAGGCGGCGGACGCCTGTCGTGTAGCCCTCCTTGACGCGCAGGAGCGCGCTCTCGCGCGTCACGCCTAGGTCGCTGCGGCTGGTCTTCGCCGGGCGAAGAAGCGGCGCACCTCGGCCCGGTACACGATCGGCGCGGCGACGCCGGCGACGAGGATGCCCGCAGCGATGTCGAGCCAGAAGTGGTTGCCGGTCGCCATCACCGAGATCCAGACCCAGACCGGCCAGGCGAGCCAGATCGCCTTCATGATCCACGACCGCACGAATACGGCCAGCGCGATCCCGACGATCAGCGCATCCGCCGAGTGGAGGCTGGGCATGGCGGCATACGGGTTCGAGGCGAGCTGGACGAAGCTCGAGCCGTGGTTGGGCGAGCCGAGCGCGGCCAGGGTGTCGGAGAAGCCGAACTCGGGCAGCATCCGCGGCGGCGCGGTCGGCAGGAGGACGTATCCGATCAGCCCGATCACGTTCGTGAGGATGAGGACGTTGCGGAAGCGGATGAAGGACTCGTGCCGACGGAGGTAGACCCACAGGAGGGCGATCCCGACGACGGCGAACTGCGAGAGCCAGTAGGTCCACTGCATGGACACCGCGATCGAGTAGGACGACTCCGCCCAGCTCTGCAGCGAGAGCTCCCAGAGGCCGGTGGCACGCCGCTCGAAGTCGATGATCCCGCGCGCGTTGGCGAACGCCGCCCGGTCGTCCCGGTCGGCGATACCCCGCGCAACCTGGTACACGAACACGAACCCGAACCAGATCAGGAGCTGGCGGAAAAGATCGAGCCATCCGCGGGGTAGCTGACGGCTGACGGCTGCGGCAGCGGAAGTCAAGAGGGCAAGTTTACTCTCGCTCGCAGAGGTCCCGAAAGCACCGAGCTGGAGTCGATGACTGAGTTCTCACGCCAAGCCATACGCCAAAGCGGCTACCTGCGCGTGGGATTCGCCGACCGGTACGACGCCTTCAGGCCTGCACCGCCGGCGATCCTGCTGGATGCGCTGACGCGCTACGCGGGCCGTCCGTCGATCGCTCGGGTGGTCGATCTGGGAAGCGGTACGGGGCTCTCGACGAGAGTTTGGGCGGAGCGCGCGGACGAGGTCGTCGGGATCGAGCCGAACCCGGAGATGCGCGCAGCGGCGGAGCGGAGGACCGAGCAGCCGAACGTCCGCTACGTGGACGCCTTCGCGAGCGACACCGGGCTCGAGGCACGGAGCGCCGACGTCGTCACCGCCTCGCAGTCCTTCCACTGGATGGAGCGTGAGCCCGTGCTCGCCGAGGTGGCCCGCATCCTCCGTCCTGGCGGAGTCTTCGCGGCCTACGACTACGACTTCCCCGCCCTGATCCATCCCGAGGTCGACGCGGAATTTGTGGCGCATCTCGGGCTCCGCGAGAAGTACAGGGACGAGCACAAGGTCGCGGCCGGCTGGACGCGACGGGCGAAGACGGGACACCTCGACGCTATTCGCGAAAGCGGCCTCTTCGCCTTCACGCGCGAGTTCGTCGTGCACGACGAACTCGAGGCCGGAGCGGAGGAGATCATCGGGTTCGCGCGGAGCCTCGGCCTCGTGCCCGAGCTGCTCTCGCTCGGGGTCTCCGAGGACGATCTGGGCCTCACCGCGCTCGAGGAGACGACGCGCCGTATCGTCGGCGATCGTCGGGTGCCGAGTATCTGGGGCTACCGGGTACGCATCGGCGTCCGTTAGCCGCCGATCTGGGACATCGACCGCGACGCTCGGACGAAGCCGGGGTCGTTGATCCGGTGCTTCAGCTCCTTGTGCTTGACGGCCCAGCGGATCAGCCCGGCGATCTCCTCGTCGCTCGCGCCGTCGCGGAGCGGCGTCTTCAGATCCCACTCACGGCGTGAGAAGAGACAGGTTCGGAGCTGGCCGTCCGCCGTCAGCCGGATCCGGTCGCACGACGAGCAGAACGGCTCTGACACGGGGTTGACGAACCCGACCTCGCCCTTGCCGTCCGCGAAGCGGAACCGGCGCGCCGTCGACGACGCCTTCGCGGGAATCTCTTCGAGCGGCCAGTGCTCCTCGATCAGCGCCCGGATCTCCGCGCCGGTGAGGACGTCGTCGCCGGCCCACCGCTCCTCGGCGTCGAGCGGCATGAACTCGATGAACCGCACGACGTACGGCTTGCGGCGGGCGAGCTCCGCGAGCGCCGGCACTTCCTCCTCGGTGAAGCCGCGGATCGCGACGCAGTTGACCTTGATCGGCCGCAGCTCGGGATGCGCCTCGGCCGCCTCGAGCCCGGCCAGCACCCGGTCGAGCGCGTCGCGCCTCGTGATCTCGGCGAACCGCACATGGGAGAGCGAGTCGAGCGAGACATTCAGGCGCTGAAGACCGGCCTCGACGAGCGGGCCGGCGAACCGGTCGAGCAGCACGCCGTTCGTCGTCAGCGAGAGGTCGTTCACGCCGGGGATCGCCGACAGCATCGAGACGAGCACCGGCATGTCCTTTCGGGCAAGCGGCTCGCCGCCTGTCAGCCGCACTTCGTCCACGCCCATACGAGCGAGCACCGTCACGACGCGCGAGAGCTCCTCGAAGGTCAGGAGCTCGTCGCGGCCGAGCCACTCGAGCCCCTCGGCCGGCATGCAGTAGCGGCAGCGGAAGTTGCACTTGTCCGTCACCGACACCCGGACGCTCTTGATCTCGCGCCCCCAGCCGTCGGTGAGCGAATCCATACGGAAGAGCCTAGCGCCAACTCTTACGGTTCCCGTCGCAAGTCAGCGGTTCCAGGGGAACGGGAGACGTGAAGCCGGGCGACGAGGACGCGCCGGCTCACGAGCTCCCGCACGGTGAGGGCGCCGCGGCCGGCGCCCTCACCGTTTCGGACTCGGCTCCGCGGGACACCTCCAGGGAAAGCGACGCCAAGGAGGCCGAGATGAGCGAGCAGGACACCGAAGGCCCGCGCGAGAGCGAGCCCAACCCGACTCAGGAGTCGATCGACCGCGAGGGCGCGAGCGACCAGCCCGCCGACGTCGGCGGCTGGGAGGACAACGAGCCGAGCACGCACGCAGGCGAGGGCGGCCAGACCGACGACGTCGCCTAGCGCCCGCTTCGTAGACCAAAGTAACACTGTGTTACTTGCCCCCCAAGCCCGCGCTGGGACGGGCCTTCCGGGGCTAGTAACACTGTGTTACTAGCCGATCCGGGCGCCTAGGATCTCCGCGTGGCGACCGCCGCGCTGATCCTCGTCACGGCGGTCTGGGGAATCACGTTCGTCCAGGTCAAGGACGCCGTGGAGCTCTACCCGTTCCTCGCGTTCCTGGCCGTCCGCTATCTGATCGCGACGGCGTCGCTCGCGCCCGTCGCGGTTCTGCGGCTTCGCACCCTGGGCAGGGAAGGGCTCGTCGCCGGCGGCTTCCTCGGCCTCCTCGTCGCACTCGGGATCGGGCTGCAGACGGCCGGCCTCGAGCGGACGACGGTGACGAACACGGGATTCATCACCGGCCTCTACGTGCTCTTCACGCCGCTCCTCGCACTGGCGCTCTTCCGGACGCCGATCCCGCGGCAGCTCTGGCTCGCCGTCGGACTGGCCCTGGTCGGTCTCGCGTTGCTCTCGGGCGTCCCCGAGGGGTCTGCGACGGGCGACCTGCTCGTTCTTGCGAGCACGGTCGCGCAGGCGCTCCAGATCGTGATGGTCGAGCGGTACGCGAACCGCTTCGACGTCTTCGCGCTCACGTTCGTACAGGTCGCGGCTGCGGGCGTCGCGTTCCTAGCGATCGCCGGCGCGGCGGGCGACCTCTCGGTCCCGCGGGGGACGACGGTCTGGGCGGCGCTGCTCGTCACCGGCCTGTTCGCGGTCGCCTTCGCCCTCGTCGTCCAGGTCTGGGCCCAGCGCCGCGTCAGCGCCACGCGGATTGCCGTGATCTTCTCGCTGGAGACCGTCTTCGCGGGGCTCTTCGGCTACCTGCTCGCAGGCGACCGGCTGGGCGCGATCGGCTTCGCCGGCTGCGCCGTGATCTTCAGCGGGATCCTGATCGCCGAGCCCGCCGCGGAGTCCGCCCTCAGGCGGTTGGTCCGACGCCCCGCGCCCGAGCCCGGGCTTCGACCTCCCGGATGAACGGCGTCTTCAGCTCGGTGTAGACCTCGCGCGAGTGGCCCTCCGAGGCGAGCCGCCGCTTGAACTCGTCGTAGCGCCGGCGCTCCTCGGCGTCCGTGCGCAGCGCGTCCCTGAAGGTCAGCTGCCGCTCCCAGTGGTGGCCGCCGTGCTCGACGACGTGGACGTGATGGGTGCGTGGCTCCTTGCGGAAGAACAGCCGCCCGGCGAGACCGTACTCGCCGAGGAACTCGTAGCCGAGCGCCTCCATCGACTCGACCTGCTCCTTCGAGAGCTCGAGCTCGGGGACGCCTACGAGCACGTCGACGATCGGCTTCGCGCAGATCTCGGGCACCGACGTCGAGCCGATGTGCTCGATCCCGAGCGCCTTGCCGGCGAAGACGTCCGCCAGCCGGTCGCGCTCCTGCTCGAAGAGCTTGGCCCAGCTCGGATCGTGCTCGACGAGCTCTACCAGGTCAGAACTGCCACTCACCGTTTTCTTGGACGGTCTCGCCGTCGCACTCGATTCGGCCGCCGTTGCGTAGGTCCTTGACCATGTCCCAGTGGATGGCGCTCACGTTCTTGCCGCCGATCGTGGGCAGGCCGGCGCCGACAGCTAGGTGGATGGTGCCGTACATCTTTTCGTCGAAGAGCGTGTTCTTCATGTAGCGCTGAATGCCGGGGTTGCAGCCGATCCCGTACTCGCCGAGGATCCGCGCGCCCTCGTCGCGGTCGAGCTTCGAGAGCAGCGCCTCCTCGTTGCTCGTGGCGGACGCCTCGACCACCTTGCCGCCCTCGTAGCGCATGCGGACGCCTTCGACGAGGTCGGGCTCCTGGTACGCCGGGTACTCGACGAAGCTGACCGTGCCTTCGGTGGAGTCCTCGACCGGGCTGTAGAAGACCTCGCCGCCGGGCATGTTCGCGTGGCCGTCGTCGACCTCGCCCTCCCGGCCCTCGAGGCTGAAGCGGAGATCGGTCTCGGCACCCACGATTCGAACCTCATCGGCCTGATCGAAGCGATCCTTGATCCTCTTCATCTTCTCGCCTTCGGCGTCCCAGTCGAGCAGGACGGCGCCATAGAGAAAGTCCTCGAACTGCTCGTTCGTCAGACCCGCCTCCTGTGCGAGGGAGGGGGAGGGGAAGCGGCAGGTCACCCAGGGGATCTCCATCCGCAGCCGCCGCTGGAGGAAGCCGGCGTGCGCCTTGTTGACCGCCTCGCGCTTCTCAGCCGGGACGTCGGCGCCGGCGCGCGGGTTCTCCGGTGCACCGAGCAGCATCCAGGCGTCGACGTTGTCCCAGACGTGCTGGTCGACGGGGGCGACCTTCTCGATGGTCTCGAGCGGCGCCTCCTTCACCCAGGTCCAGCTGAACGGCAGCTGCTCCATCGCGTAGCTGAAGCGCACGATCGGATACGCCTTGCGGCGACCGATCAGGCGCACGACCTCCTCGAGCAGCGGCCTCGCCGCCGGCTGCGAGATGACCATGACCTGCCACCCCGGTTGGACGTCGATCGAGCGCTCGACCAGCAGTCGGGCGTATTCCTGGACGCGCGGATCAGCCACGAGCGCGGCACACCCTACCGACGACGCCTAGCCCCGTTCGGGGGATTACGCGGGGACTGCGGAGAGGAGCCTTCCGTCCCGCATCGGCAGGCGGCGAGGAGCCCGGCCGGCCAGGGCGGCGTCGTGGGTCGCGACGATCACGGTCGTCCCGTGCCGCGAGGCGAGGCCGGCCAGCACCTCGATGATCTCGGAGCCCGTGCGGGTGTCGAGATTGCCGGTCGGCTCGTCGGCGAGGATCACCTGCGGCTCGACGGACAGCGCTCGGGCGATCGCGACCCGCTGCTGCTCGCCGCCCGAGAGCTGGGTCGGCAGGTGCTCGGCCCGGGCCGCGAGCCCGACGTCGGCGAGGAGCGCTTCCGCGCGCTCGCGCAGCTCGGCGCTCGACATTCCCAGGGGAGCAAGCTTCGCCTCGACGTTCTCGAGCGCGGTCAGCGTGGGGATGAGGTTGAACTGCTGGAAGATGAACCCGAAGGAGCGAAGCCGCAGCTCGGCGAGCTCCGTTTCGTTGAGGGTCGCGAGGTCTCGGCCGGCAAAGAACACGCGCCCGCTGGAAGGCCGGTCGAGCGCACCCAGCAGCTGGAGGAGCGTCGTCTTCCCCGACCCGCTCGGTCCCTCGATCGCCAGGAACTCCCCCGGCTCGACCTCGAGCTCGATCTCCTCGACCGCGTGGATCAGCACCGATCCGCGGGTGAAAGCCCTGCCGACGCCGCTGAGCTCGTACTGGCTCACTCGACGGCCCTCAGGGCGTCGGCGGGCCGCAGGCGCGCAGCCCGCAGGGCGCCGGCGGCGCCGGCCAGCAGGCCGCCAAGGAGCGCGAGCCCGAACCCGGCGGCGAGGATCGACAGCTCCGCCGGAGCCGACAGCGAGATGGTCCGCGAGGCGGTTGTCGCCGCCTGCTCGACTCCGAAGATGCTGAAGCCGCCGGTCGTCGAGCTGGCCGTCAGCGTCGGGCCGAAGCCGTTGATCAGGGCGATCACGAGCAGGCCGACCGCGATCCCGGCGAGCCCGCCGAGGATCCCCTGGGCGAGCGACTCGCCCGCGACCTGCCGCACGACCTTGCCCTGCGTCCAGCCGAGGGCCTTCAGCGTTCCGAGCTCCCGCACGCGCTTCCCAACCGAGGAGAGCGCGAGCAGCGCCGCCAGGAGGAACGCCGCCGCGGCCGCGACGATCGAGAGCGCGAGCCCGAGGTTGTGCGAGAGGTCGGCCGCGTCGACGAGCGAGCCGCTGATCCGGTCGGCGACCTGCTTCGAGGTCGCGACCTCGGCCTCGGAGTAGTTGGCGGCGATGCTCTGCTCGACGCTGCCGACCGAGGAGCTGTCGTCGGCGCGGACGAGCACGACGTTGACGAGACCCTTCTGGCCTGCCAGCTTCTGGAGCTGGGCCAGCGGGAGGTAGACGTCCGCGCTCTGGCCGCCGAGCGGCGGCTGGACGAGGCCGACGACCTTGAACTTCGCCCCGTTGAGGTTCAGCGTCGAGCCGACCTCGAGGGAATGCCGCGCGGCGTACGCCGTCGAGACGAGCGCGTCGCGACCGGTCGAGAGGAAGCGGCCCTTCGTCACCTGCGCGGGCGTGACGAGCCCGATTCCGGGTGTGTTCGTCTGGACGCCGGCGATCGTGTACGACTCGCTCTTGATGTCCGTCTGGGGTGGGTTCACGACCTGCTCCAGGGTCTCGCGCGGGGTGGTGATCGACGCGCGGAACTCCTGCATCCGCTTGGGCAGGCACTTCGCGAACGCGCCTCCGTTGGGGCCGAGGAAGGCGCCGCGAACCTCGCGCGGGTCGGCGCCGCCGCCGCCGGGGCCGAGGCTGCCCCGGTTTCCACCGCCGGTACCGCCGCCCTGTTTCTCGATGCAGGCCTGGATCTGCGCGAGCTCGGCCTGGGTGGGAGGGGTGATCCGGCGCGCGACGTCGATGCGGTCGCCGCCGGTCCGGACGCGGGCCACGATTTCGGGCACCTTGCCCTCCTGGTGCACCGCCTGAAGCGTCAAGCCGGAGGCGACCGCCGCCACGCCGTCCAGCGAGGCGATCTCCTGCGCCTCGCTCTGGGAGAACGTCAGCTGGGAGCCCGGCAGGAAGAAGTCGTGCACGAACCGCTCTCCGGGCTTGCCGAGCTTGGAGAGATCGGTGATGGCCGACTGGTTCGCCTCGACGAACTCGCGGCCGCCGCCGGGCCCGCCGAAGCCTTCAGGAGACTGCGACGCCGAGCGGGTCACGGTGAGGTCGGTGCCGATCCCGGAGAGAGGATCCAGCGTCGCCTTCTGCGCCCGCTCGAGACCGCTCGAGAGGCTCGCGATCGCGATCACGAGCCCGACGCCGAGCGCGAGGCCGAGCATCGTGAGGATCGTCCGGCCCTTGCGGCGGACGAGCTCCGCGCGAAGGTAGCGGAGGTAGAACACACGAGAGATCAAACCAGCGCCGCCTAAGAGCGCGCTAAGACCCGTCCGCGCGCCAATGACCTGCTACGATCCCGCTTAGATTTTTTTCGTTGTAGACGCTAAATCTTGGAGGACGCATGGCAAAGACGATCGGTATCGATCTCGGCACGACGAACTCCTGCATGGCGGTGCTGGAAGGCGGTGAGCCGACCGTCGTCCCGAACGCCGAGGGCGGGCGCACGACGCCGTCCGTCGTCGCGTTCACGGGCGACGGCGAGCGGCTCGTCGGCCCGCCGGCCAAGCGCCAGCAGGTCACGAACCCTCAGAACACCATCTTCTCGATCAAGCGCTTCATGGGCCGCAAGCACGACGAGGTCTCGGAGGAGATGACGATCGTCCCGTACGAGGTCGTCAAGGGCCCGAACGGCGACGTCCGCGTCACGGCCGGCGACAAGGAGTACGCGCCGCCGGAGATCTCCGCGATGATCCTCCAGAAGCTGAAGGCCGATGCCGAGGCCTACCTCGGCGAGGCGGTGACCGACGCCGTCGTCACCGTCCCGGCCTACTTCAACAATGCACAGCGCGAGGCGACGAAGGACGCCGGCAAGATCGCGGGCCTCAACGTCGTCCGGATCATCAACGAGCCGACCGCCGCCGCGCTCGCCTACGGGCTCGAGAAGGAGGAGGAGCAGACCGTCCTCGTCTTCGACCTCGGCGGCGGGACGTTCGACGTCTCCGTCCTCGAGCTCGCCGAGGGCTTCTTCCAGGTCAAGTCGACCGCCGGTGACAACCACCTCGGCGGCGACAACTTCGACAAGGCGATCGTCGACTGGATGGCCGCCGAGTTCAAGAAGGACCAGGGGATCGACCTCGCGCAGGACAAGATGGCGCTCCAGCGGCTCTACGAGGCCGCGGAGAAGGCGAAGATCGAGCTCTCGTCCACGATGACGACGCAGATCAACCTGCCGTTCGTCACCGCCACGCAGGAGGGCCCGAAGCACCTCGACCTCCAGCTCACCCGCGCGAAGCTGAACGAGCTGACCGCGGACCTGCTCGAGCGGACGGTCGGCCCGACCAAGCAGTCCCTGTCCGACGCGGGCCTGGAGGCGAAGGACATCAACCACGTCGTCCTCGTCGGTGGGATGACGCGTATGCCGGCCGTGGTCGAGAAGGTCAAGGAGCTCACGGGCAAGGACCCGCACAAGGGCGTGAACCCGGACGAGGTCGTCGCCGTCGGCGCGGCGATCCAGGGCGGCGTCCTCAAGGGCGAGGTCAAGGACATCCTCCTGCTCGACGTGACTCCGCTCTCGCTCGGCATCGAGACGAAGGGCGGCGTCTTCACCCGACTGATCGAGCGCAACACGACGATCCCGACGAAGAAGGCGGAGACCTTCACGACCGCCGAGGACAACCAGCCCTCGGTCGAGGTGCACGTCCTCCAGGGCGAGTCGGAGATGGCGCTCTACAACAAGACGCTGGGCAAGTTCCAGCTCGTCGGCATCCCGCCGGCGATGCGGGGGATGCCCCAGATCGAGGTCGCGTTCGACATCGACGCGAACGGGATCATCCACGTGACGGCCAAGGACCTCGGCACCGGCAACGAGCAGCAGATCCGGATCGAGGGCGGCTCGGGCCTCAAGGAGGACGAGGTCCAGCAGATGATCAAGGACGCGGAGGCGCACGCCGACGAGGCGCACAAGCTCCGCGAGCTCGCCGACGCGCGGAACATGGCCGAGTCGCTCGCCTACCAGACCGAGCGCACGCTCAAGGAGCACCGCGACAAGCTCGACGAGTCCGACGCCTCGACGATCGAGGGCCGGATCATGGAGCTCCGCGGCGTCCTCGAGAGCCAGGATCCGAACGAGATCCGGCAGAAGACCGAGGCGCTCCAGGAGGCCTCGCAGAAGCTGGCCGAGGCGATCTATGCCCAGGCGACCGCCCAGCAGCAGGCGGCTCGCCATCCGGCGGTGACGGCGCCGAGCGGCTCCGACGACGAGGTCGTCGAGGAGGCCGACTACGAGGTCATCGACGAGGAAGAGGCCAAGACGTCGTAATGGCGGACGAGGTCAGAACAGACGAGGAGCAGGCTGAGGAGCAGGTCGTCGACGAGGTCGAGACGCTCCAGCGGGAGCGCGACGAGCTCGTCGACACCCTCCAGCGCGTCCAGGCCGACTTCGAGAACTTCCGCAAGCGGGCGGCGCGTGACCAGGCGAGCCTGGTCACGCGAGCCCACGAGCGGCTGGTGAAGGAGCTGCTGCCGGTGCTCGACGACCTCGAGCGGGCGCTCGAAGCAGCCGAGGCGCACGAGGAGGCCAAGCTCGAGGAGGGCGTGGCACTCGTGGCCCGGTCCTTCGCGGACGTGCTGCGTAAGGAGGGCCTCGAGGAGGTCGAGACAGAAGGGAAGTTCGACCCGCACGTCCACGAGGCCCTGCTCTCGCAGCCGTCCGAGGTCGAGGAGGGCGCCGTGATCGAGGTGATCCAGAAGGGCTACCGGCTCGGCGACCGCGTGCTGAGGCCGGCAAGGGTTGTGATCTCGAGTGGCGACGGCGGCTAAGGATCTCTACTCGGTCCTCGGCGTCCCGAAGGGCGCCTCGGCGGACGAGATCAAGAAGGCCTACCGGAAGCTCGCCCGCGAGTGCCATCCGGACAGAAACCCGGGCGATGCCGGGGCCGAGGAGCGCTTCAAGGAAGTGCAGACGGCCTATGACATCCTCGCCGATCCCGAGAAACGGAAGGCCTACGACCAGTTCGGCTCGTCCGACGGCAGGCGCGGTTTCGACCCGCGCGGAGGCGGCGGCTTCGACTTCGATATCGGCGACCTCGGCGATCTCTTCGGCGGCATCTTCGGCCGTGGCGCCGGGAGGCAGCAGCAGTCGCGCGCCCAGCGCGGGGCCGACCTCGAGGCGCACGTCAACCTCTCGTTCGAGGACTCGCTGAAGGGCATCGAGACGAAGATCCCGGTCGAGGCCGAGACCGCCTGCCGGGACTGCGGCGGCTCGGGCGCCAAGCCGGGGACCTCCCCCAAGGTTTGCCCCGAGTGCCGCGGCCGGGGCGTCACGTCCGAGAGCCAGGGGCTCTTCGCGCTCTCCCAGCCGTGTCCGCGGTGCCGCGGAAACGGGACGGTGATCGAGGATCCCTGTCCGTCCTGTCGCGGCTCGGGCCGCGAGCGGCGGACGAAGCGCTACACGGTCAAGATCCCGGCAGGGGTCAAGGACGGCACGCGGATCCGCCTGAAGGGCAAGGGAGAGCCGGGCTTCGCCGGTGGGCCATCCGGCGACCTCCATGTGGTTACGCACGTCGCCGAGTCGCCGATCTACCAGCGCCGCGGCGCGGATCTCGTCGTCGAGGTGCCGGTATCGCTCGCCGACGCCGCTCTCGGCACGGAGGTCGAGGTGCCGACGCCGGAGGGCGCCGTCTCGCTGAAGGTCCCGGCCGGCTCGCAGCACGGAAAGCTCCTGCGGATCAAGGGCCGCGGTGCCCCGAAGCTGAAAGGCGGGAAGGGCGACGTCCTGGCCCGGCTCAACCTCGACGTGCCCAAGAAGCTGAACAAGAAGCAGCGCGAGCTCTACGAACAGCTGAGGAAGGTCAGCTAGTGCCCCGCCCAGCAGTACATACCGGCTTCTGGCCCGCGATCACGCGGCGCCAGAGCACACCCACCTCCTCACCAAGGCTCTCCAGCCTTGGCTCGTCGGCGTGCGCACTCTGGCTTGGTGCTCGCGACCCAGAATTCCGGCAGCACTACTGGACGGGGCACTGATGGACGACCGCGGCCGCTACATGATCAGCGTCGCCGCCGACCTCGTCGGCATGCACCCCCAGACCCTGCGCATGTACGAGCAGAAGGGGCTCGTGCGCCCGAAGCGCACGGCCGGGAACACGCGCCTCTACTCGGAGTTGGACGTCGAGCGCCTGCGCCTGATCCAGCGGCTGACGACCGAGCTCGGGCTGAATCTCGCCGGGGTCGAGATGGTGCTCCGGCTCGAGGACCAGCTCCAGAGGGTGCACCGCCGGATGGATCGGATGGAGCGCGAGCTGCGCGAACAGATGCGCGACGTCGAACGGCAGTACAAGCGGGAGCTCGTGCTCTGGCAGGAGCCGACCTTGCCCGAGAGGAGACGCGCGTAGTGGACTTCAACAAGCTGACCCTCAAGAGCCAGGAGGCCGTCGGTGCGGCGCAGGAGCTCGCGCGCCGGACCGGGAATCCCGAGGTCTATCCCGAGCACCTGGCGCTTGCGCTGCTCGACCAGGAGCTGCCGCAGCAGCTCGTCCCCGACGCGGCAGAGTTGCGCGCGCAGGCCGAGACGACGCTGCGCGGCAAGCCGGCCGTCCAGGGCGGCGCGCAGCAGCCGCAGGTCTCGGCCGCCTTCTCGCGCGTCCTCGACCAGGCGCCTTCGACGAGGCGCGCAAGCTCGAGGACGAGTACGTCTCGACCGAGCACCTGCTGCTCGCGCTCGACGTCGTCCCGCGCGACGAGCTGCTCGCGAAGCTCCAGCAGGTACGCGGCGGCCAGCGCGTCACGACCCAGGATCCCGAGGGCACCTACCAGGCGCTGGAGAAGTTCGGCCGCGACCTGACCGAGCTCGCCGAGCGGGGCAAGCTCGACCCGGTCATCGGGCGCGACGAGGAGATCCGCCGGGTGATCCAGGTCCTCTCGCGCAGGACGAAGAACAACCCCGGTGCTGATCGGCGATCC
This sequence comes from uncultured Actinomycetes bacterium, assembly GCA_963798935.1. Classification (GTDB taxonomy): domain Bacteria; phylum Actinomycetota; class Thermoleophilia; order Gaiellales; family Gaiellaceae; genus JACDAN01. Next base: position 141,753 of record CAWCVG010000032.1, on the reverse strand, counting down.
CGGCGTCGGCAAGACGGCGATCGCCGAGGGGCTCGCTCAGCGGATCGTCGCGGGCGACGTCCCGGAAGGGCTGAAGGGCAAGCGGGTCTGGGCGCTCGACATCGGCTCGCTCCTCGCAGGCTCGAAGTACCGCGGCGAGTTCGAAGAGCGGCTCAAGGCCGTCCTGACCGAGATCCAGAGCTCCGACGGCCAGATCGTCCTCTTCATCGACGAGCTGCACACCATCGTCGGCGCGGGCGCGGCCGAGGGCGCCGTGGACGCCGCGAACATGCTCAAGCCGATGCTGGCGCGCGGCGAGCTGCGTGCGATCGGCGCGACAACGCTGGACGAGTACCGCAAGCACGTCGAGAAGGACGCCGCGCTCGAGCGGCGGTTCCAGCCGGTACTGGTCGGCGAGCCTTCCGTCGCCGACACGATCGCGATCCTGCGCGGGCTGAAGGAGCGCTACGAGGCGCACCACGGCGTCCGGATCCGCGACGCCGCGCTCGTCGCTGCCGCGGTGCTCTCCGACCGGTACATCTCCGACCGGCAGCTTCCCGACAAGGCGATCGACCTCGTGGACGAGTCGGGATCTCGTCTTCGGATGGAGATCGACTCCTCGCCGATCGAGCTCGACGAGGCCGAGCGGCGGGTGCGCCAGCTCGAGATCGAGCTCGCCGCGATGGGGAAGGAGACCGACGAGGTTCGGGAGCCCGTCGAGCGCGACCTCGCCGAGGCGAAGGAGCGCCGCAACGAGCTCGCGGCTCGCTGGTCGACCGAGAAGGAGGCGCTCCAGCGCGTCGCCGAGATCAAGCGCCAGATCGACGAGCTGCGCATGGAGTTCGAGCGCGCCGAGCGGGAGGGTGACTTCAACCGCGCCGCCGAGATCCGCCACGGCGAGCTGCCCCAGCTCGAGGCGGAGCTGGACCGGAGCGACGGCGCAGTCGTCGAGAACCCGATGGTCAAGGAGGAGGTCGACGAGGACGACGTGGCCGCGGTCGTCGCACGCTGGACGGGCATCCCGGTCGACAAGCTGCTCGAGGGCGAGACCGAGAAGCTGATCCACATGGAGGAGCGGCTGCACGAGCGCGTGGTTGGCCAGGACGAGGCCGTCTCGGCCGTCGCCAACGCGCTACGCCGCGCCCGCTCAGGACTGCAGGATCCCGATCGCCCGATCGGCTCGTTCGTCTTCCTCGGCCCGACCGGCGTCGGCAAGACGGAGCTCGCACGGGCACTCGCGGAGTTCATGTTCGACGACGAGCGGGCCACGATCCGGCTGGACATGTCCGAGTACCAGGAGCGTCACACGGTGGCGCGCCTGATCGGCGCCCCGCCCGGCTACGTCGGCTACGACGAAGGCGGGCAGCTGACGGAGGCCGTCCGACGCCGCCCGTACTCGGTGCTCCTCCTCGACGAGATCGAGAAGGCGCACATGGAGGTCTTCGACGTGCTGCTCCAGATCCTCGACGACGGCCGCCTGACCGACGGCCAGGGCCGCACCGTCGACTTCCGCAACACCGTGATCATCATGACCTCGAATCTGCGCTCGGCAGAGGCGATGCGCGAGTTCTTCCGGCCGGAGTTCCTGAACCGGATCGACGAGGTGGTCGAGTTCCACGCGCTCAGCCGCGACCAGCTGGGCGAGATCGTCGAGCTTCAGCTCCGGCGGCTGCGCGACCGGCTCGCCGAGCGGGGTCTGGGCCTCGAGCTCACTGACGAGGCCAAGGAGCAGGTCGCCGAAGCCGGCTGGGACCCGACGTACGGCGCCCGGCCGCTCAAGCGGGCACTGCAGCGCCTCGTCGAGAACCCGCTCGCACTCAGGCTCCTCGAGGGCGAGTTCGCCGAGGGCGACACGGTCCGCGTGGACTCCAAGGAAGGCGAGCTCGTGTTCGAGAAGGCGAGAGCGGCCGAGCCGGCAGCAGCCTAAACCGGACAGGACATCTTGCGGCTCCAGGTCCTTCAGGCCACGCTCTCGCGGTGTGGCGTCGACACACATCGGAACCGCCGCCACCGACACCGACACCGCCGCTGGATCGAGAAACCGTCGATGGCATCATTCGAATGTTGATGGAGATCAACGCGAAGCTGGATCTGCTGGTAGGTGAGGAGGGCGAGGATGATGGCGAAGAGAGTTGAGCCAACTCCTGAGGATTTCCGGCGAGCCGAGGAGTCGATCAAAGTCACCGACGCCCGGCAGATTCTGCTCGAGCATCTCGCACGCTCCGAGGCCTACAAGCGCCTCGAGCAAGAGCGCCACGAGCGACGGCAGGCGAGGCTTCGCAAGCTGACGTTCGGCTTCCTCGGCAGGTAGCCCGGGTCGCGTTTACGTCGCTCGTCGGTCGGGGGCGGCGGCTAGCCCGAGAAGCGGGCGGCCTCTTCCGACCCGCCCGTCGCGTCGCCCTCGCTGTAGGAGTGGGCGCCGGCGCCGGCGAGCTTGCCGGCCTCCATGATCAGGTACTCCTCGCGGATCGGGCGGCCGTCGAACCAGCACTCGAGGATCTCACGTGTGCCCGCCGCGTAGCGCGCCTGGGCGGAGAGGCTCGTGCCCGACGTGTGCGGCGTCATTCCGTGGTGCGGCATCGTCCGCCAGGGATGGTCCTTCGGCGCCGGCTGCGGGAACCAGACGTCGCCCGCGTAGCCGGCGAGCTGACCGCTCTCGCAGGCCCTAGCAACGGCGTCCCGGTCGCAGATCTTGCCCCGGGCGGTGTTCACGAGGTACGCGCCGCGCTTCATCTTCGAGATCAGATTGTCGTCGAACATGTGCTCGGTCTCGGGGTGGAGCGGCGCGTTGATCGTGACGACGTCGCAGATCGACACGAGCGACTCCACGTCCTCGTGGAACGTCACCCCCAGCTCCTCCTCGACCTCCGGCGGAAGGCGATGTCGGTCTGTGTAGTGGAGCCCGACCTCGAACGGCTTCAGCCGCCGGAGCACCGCCGAGCCGATCCGGCCGGCGGCGACGGTCCCGACCTGCATGCCCTCGAGGTCGTACGACCGTGACACGCAGTCCGCGATGTTCCAGCCGCCCTCGAGCACATGCTGGTGGGACGGGATGTAGTTCCGGACGAGGGAGAGGATCAGCATCACGACGTGCTCGGAGACGCTGATGCTGTTCGAGTACGTCACCTCTGCGACGGTGATCCCGCGCTCGGCCGCCGCCTGCAGATCCACATGGTCGGAGCCGATCCCGGCGGTGACCGCGAGCTTCAGGTTCGGAGCCTTCGCGATCCGCTCGGCGGTCAGGTAGGCGGGCCAGAACGGCTGGGAGATCACGACCTCGGCCTCGGGGAGCTCGCGCTCGAAGAGCGAGTCGGGGCCGTCCTTGTCCGAGGTGACGACGAACCGGTGGCCGCCTTCTTCGAGGAATTTCCTCAGGCCGAGCTCCCCGGAGACGCTCCCGACCAGCTGCCCTCCGTCGAAGTCGAGGCGCGCGGGAGTCGGAGTGGTCTGTCCGTCGTGGTAGCGCTCGATTTTCGGGATGTCGTCACGCGCATACGAGGTCGGATAACCGTCGACCGGGTCGTCGTAGAGCACACACAGGACCGTCGCCATCGCTAGACCGCCGACTCCAGGATCTCGGCGTTCTCGCTCTCCGGCGGCCAGCCGTGTATGTAGAGCAGCAACTCCTCGCCGCCCTCGTTCCGGATCTGGAGCGGCGTCCCGGCCTCGACGTGGATCAGCCCGCCCTGCGGGACCCCGAGCCGCTCGGGTGGCTCGCCGACGTACATCGTCAACGACCCGCGGACGACGACGAAGGTCTCGTCCTGCTTCGGGTGCCGGTGGCGGCGGCCCTTCGCTCCCGGCTCATAGCTCCAGAGGTTCGCGCGCGCGTTCCGAAGGCCGGCGCGCTCGGTGAGCTGGGCCGTGCGCCGCTCAGGCTCACCCGGCTCGGTCGGACGCGTCTCCCACTCGAGCTCGTCGGGACGGACAGCGCGGTACGCCACCGCGCAAATATACGGCGCCAGCGGAGCGCCCTCCAACGTGAAGGGCGCTAGCGTTGGCGCGTGCCCGAGCTTCCGCCTCCGTCGTCTCCCGAGACGCGAACCTCCGGGCAGCTCGTCGCCGAGGCGCTGCGCCTCTACGGCCGCCGCTTCTGGGCCGCGCTCGCGCTCGGCGTCGGCCCGCTCGTCGTCGTCCTGACCGTCAACGCGCTTCCCGGCCGGACGGGCCTGATCTTCCTTGCGACGGGCGGAGCGCTCGTGTTCACGGTCTGTTACGTCGCAGCGACGCTGCTCGCCGGCGGTGTCCACGCAGAGCGGAAAGCGATCCTCACGGCGCTCCCGCTCGGCGTCCTCGTCTTCGCTCCGGTCCCGTTCCTGACGGTCTCGCTGATCTTCCCCGGCCTGATCTGGCTCGCGTTCTTCGGGCTCGCGGTACCGGTGGCGCTGCTCGAGAAGCAGGGACTGCGTCAGTCGGTCCGCCGCTCCATCGCGCTGGGCCGCGTGGATTTCGTGCACGCGCTCGGCTCGCTCGCGGCGCTGTTCATCGTCGGCTTCATCAGCGCCATCACGCTCGCGTTCCTGCTCGGCCAGTTCGGCGAGCAGAGCCGGGCATTCGCCGCCCTGATCCCGCTGGTGCTCGTCTCGCCGCTCCTGTTCCTGGGCTCGGCCCTGCTGTACTTCGACCAGTCGGCGAGGCTCGCGAACCCGCAGCGCCCTTAGAGTCCCACGCACCCTCGCCGAAAGGAGCCGCGAATGCCCACCTACATCCTGCTGACCTCGTTGACCGCCCAGGGAGTCCAGACGCTGAAGGCGAACCCGGATCGGCTGAGGGAGGTCAACCGCGACGTCGAGGAGCTCGGCGCGAAGGTGCTCCACCAGTGGGCGACACTGGGGCCGTTCGACTTCGTCAACGTCGTCGAGGCTCCCGATGCCGCGACCGTCGCCCGCGTGTCCGTCGCGCTCGGCGCGAGGGGCAGCGCGAAGCTCCAGACGATGACGGCGCTCTCGATCGACGAGTTTCTGGGCGGGATCACGAGCGCCTAAGCCGTAGTCTCCGCCGGGTGTACCGGCTGAGCTTCGGCGAGTTCGTGATCGTCATCGCGCTGGCGGCGGCGGCTTCGCTCGCCGTGTTCGCGCACGCCGACCGGCACGGGAACAAGCACGCGACCGCCTGGGGGATCGCGACGTTCCTCGCGGCGGGAATTGCCGTCCCCCTCTACTTCATCCGGTACTGGCTGCGGACTCGTCGTCAACGCAGCTGAGCACCGCGTCCCACGCCAGCTCGGACGCCAGGACTCCCAGCGTCATGCTCGTGAGCTCGGGGTTCTCGACCTCGTTCGTCGAAACGGTGTAGAGCACGTCGCCATCGACGAGCGCGTGGAATGGCTGGATCGCGCGCGCCATCGACGCGTGCACCTGGGCGCCGACCTGGCGGAGCTCGCGACTCGCGAGCCGCTCGTTCGTGACCACGAGCGTGAGCGTCGTATTGCCGGGCGCCGCCTTCGGGAGCCTCGCCTCGAGCGCTTCGACGAGCGGCGTGCGGAAGTCGCGCTCGGCGTCGTAGTGGCCGCGGACGACCGTCCCGTCACGGTCCACGATCGCCCCGAACGCGTTCACGACCGTGAAGACGGCGATCTTCGTCGGCCCGATCTCGCGGAACGCCCCGCCCTGGCCGGAGAACTCGCCCTGCTCGAACGCGAACGTCTTGCCGACGGTCACCGAGCGCCCGGCACCCCGCCGCCCGAGCGGGAAGATGCCCTCGCGTGCATTGCGAAGCGCCCGACGGCCGAGCTCGGCGTCCGGGTAGACCGCGTTGTCGCGCGGGCCGAAGTCGTAGACGATCGCGCCGAGGACGAGCTCGACGTCCTCCCAGCCCACCGTGTTGCCGCGCATCGCCATCAGCTCGGAGGCGACGCCGCACGCCGCCTCGAGCCCGTACAGCGAGCCGCCGGCAAAGCACACGGCGTGCGCCCACTCGTAGTTGCCGATCGTTCCCGGCGAGCCGCCGCGGATGTCGACCGAGCAGGCGGCGCCGCCCGGCGGCAGGTGGAAGACCGTGCAGCCGGTCGGGCCTTCCTCGTACTCCGCGATGCCCACGCGAAGGCCGGGGAAGTCGAAGCGGAGCTCGTGTTTCATGTCACGTTCACCGCGAGCTCTCCGGCAAGCCCCGCGTTGGCCGCGGCGAGCTCCCTGTTGACCTCGAGCGTGCGGCCGTCGCTCCCCTCATGGAGCCGAGACAGGACGAACGGGGTCACCGCCTGTCCGGCGATTCCCTCGAGCTCGGCCTGCTCGAGCGCCTCCTCGATCAGGTCGTCCACGTCGATGCTCGTGTCGGGCGGCCGCGCGACGAGGACGCCGCAGCCGCCGAGCTGCCAGTGGAGACGCGCGAGGCGCACGGCCTCCTCGGCGTCCTCGACGCGCTCCGACACCGCCGGCCCGCCGGCCGAGTCGTAGAAGCGGGGCATCGTGTCCGTCCGCCAGCCGAGCACCGGAATGCCGAGGGTCTCCAGCATCTCCGCCGTCGCCTCCACGTCGAGCAGCGATTTCACTCCCGAGCTCACGACGACCGCCTCGGAGCGCGAGAGCTCCAGCAGGTCGGCGGAGACGTCGAGGCGCCTGCCGCGGTGAACCCCGCCGATGCCCCCGGTGCCCATGAACCGGAGCCCGGCCGCGCGGCAGACGGCGAGCGTTCCTCCCACCGTCGTCGCGCCGACCTCGTGGCTTGAAACACAAGCCGCCAGGTCGCGTGGGCCGGCCTTTCGAGCCGAGGAATCGAACCGCTCCAGCTCCGCCTCCGTCAGGCCGACCCGGATCTCGCCGTCCAGGACGCCGATCGTGGCCGGCACGGCGCCTGCCGCCCGCACGCGCCGTTCGCTCTCCAGCCCGACCGCCACGCCCTCTCCCGGCGGAAAGCCGTGCGCGACGATCGTCGTCTCGAGTGCGACGACGGCGTCGGCTTCCCGGACCTCGTCCGAGATCCGGATCACGGCATCGTCCCGAGCTGGGCGACGCACCGTGCCGCCGCCTCCATCGCGAGCTCGGGACCGCCGACGAGATAGCCGGCGGCAAGCGCATCGCCCGCGCCGGTCGTGTCGACCACCTCGCCGGGCACCGGAGGCAGGTGCTGCCCGTCCATAGACGCGCCGCGCGGGCCGCGCTTGGTGATCCGCAGGTCCGTCGCCACAGGCAGCTCCTCGTGCTCCGCCTCGTTGCCGAAGACGGCGTCCGGCCTCATCCGGGCCAGTCGCTCCGCGAGCTGGTCGCGACCGAACTCCCGGATCAGGTTGACCGACGAGAGGTCGACGCTGATCCGTGCGCCGGCCTCGCGTGCGAGCGCGACGGCCCGCTCGGCTGCCGAGCCGATCGGCTCGCCCATGAGCGAGTACCCGGAGAGGTGGAGCCAGTCCGCTCGGTCGAACCACTCGGGCTCGAGCTCGTCGGGCGCGAGCTCCGGCGCGACACCCCGGTCCGAGACCATCGTCCGGTTTCCGTCCACGTCGACGAGGGACACGACGACGCCGTTCCGACCGACCGGCGGCGGCCCGAGAACGTCGACCGCGCGGCGGAGAAGGTCGGACTCGACGAGCTCGCCGGCGCCGTCCGCGCCGCGCTTGCCGATGAAGCGCGCCTCGGCACCGAGCGCCGCCGCCCAGGCCGGCGACGTTGGCGGCCTGGCCGCCGGCGCCGGCCCGTGTCTCGCCGTGCGTGTCGTCGCCGTCGGCTAGCGGCCGGTTCAGCTTCACGACCACGTCCAGCAGCAGGTCGCCGAGGGTGCAGATCACACGTTCCACGCCTAGGATCGTCCCATGGACGCCGAGACCCAGGCGCGACGTCTGCGCTCCTTCCTGATCGGCAGCGCAGTGGGCGCGTCCGCGGTCCTGGCCGCAGCCCGCCGCCGCCGCCGCCGGCGCGACCGTCGTCCGGTCGGCCTTGCCGCCTTCGAGGGGGCGCCGTGCTACCAGGAGACGATGGAGGAGCGCCAGCAGGGGCCGACCTAGGCCCTAGCTATCCTCTGACAGGGTGCCGATCTACGAGTACAAGTGCCCGAACGGGCATCTTTTCGAGCTTTTTCACGGCATCCACGAGCCGGCACCCGAGGTGTGCTCGACGTGCAGCGAGGGCCCTCTGACCCGCGTCCTGCACCCGGTCGCCGTCCACTTCAAGGGCTCGGGGTTCTACTCGACGGACTACGGGCGCGGCGGCCGCAAGTCGTCTCGCGACGGCGACAAGGCGGACAAGCCGGAGTCCGGCGGCGACAAGAAGGAGCCCGAGAAGAAGGCTCCCGCCGCCGAGGCCTCCTAGCACTCCTAGGTCAGCGGCGTCCCGCGGAGGCAGCCCGCGCCGGAGATCGGGCTCGGCGGCTGGATCGCCGAGGTCCCGGCGAACATCAGCAGCACCGCCGCGTTGTCGTCCCCGTCGCCCGTGACGCCGAGTCGGCAGTAGATCGTTCGATCGTCCGAGGAGCGGAACCGCAGCCAGGCGAGCTGGAAGAGCTCGTTCGTCGAGAGGTCGGTCGTGAGCGGGCTGACCAGGTCCTCGCCGATGAACGGCAGCCGGAGAAAGGTGCCGAAGCTGACCATCTCGTCGAGCGTGGCCTGGAGGACCTGCTGCTGGCGGCCGACGCGGTTGAGGTCGCTCTCGCTCGGATCCAGCAGGTTCGTCCTGATCCGAGCGTAGATCTGTGCGTGGCGGCCGTCCAGCTCCTGCCGCCCGCGGCCGAACCTCCACCCGCCCCAGCGCGCGCAGCGCGCGGCGCTCGGGTACGGGCACTCGACCTTGGTCACCGCCGGCTTCCGCACGTCGACGACGACCCCGTCCAGCGCGTCCACGACCTGACGAAACGCCGTCATGTCCAGGAGGATGATGTGGTTCACCTCGATCCCGAACGCCTCGCGGATCGTCCGGATCGTGAGCGCCGCCCCGCCGTTCGGCAGCGTCGAGTTGATCTTCTCGTGGCCGAAGCCGGGCACCTCGACCTCGAGGTCGCGCGGAATCGAGAGGTAGGTGATCCCGTGGTGGTCGGGGTCGGTGCGGAGGAGCATCAGCGAGTCGGCGAGCCGGTTCCCGCGTCGGGTGGGATGCGAGGAGTGGTCGCTGCCGACGATGAGCGTCGTGCTCGGCTCCGAGAGCATCCAGCCGTCCACCGGAGTGAGCTGCGCCTTGGCGGGCTCGCCGAGGCGGTCGTTGGCCTCCTCCACCCCGCGGCGCACTGCCAGGTAGCCGGCGACCGTCCAGCCGATCAGCAGCAGGATCAGCCCGACGACAAGCAGGGTGATGATCCGTCCCGTGCCGAAGCGACGCGGCTTCTTCGCGGGGCCGGGGCCGGCATAGCGCCGCGGTTTCGGCTCCTCGCGGACCGCCTTCTTCCGCCGCTCGGGCTTCGTAGGCCTCTGGAGGGTCGGGACGCCGCCCGTGGCACGGCCCCCGCGGTAGACGCGGTAGGGCTTGTCTTCGCGGGCCATCCGGCGGGGTATGGTAGCCGCCGCTCGTGAGCGTCTCCCGGGCCATCGGCGTCGATTGCGGCGGGACCAAGATCCTCGCCGGCGTCGTCGGCCGCGACGGGACGGTCGACCGGCAGCGCATGGTGCCGACCCCTGTTTCCTCGGAGGAGGACCTCCTCCTGGCGCTGGAGGACGTCGTCGAGTCGTTGCTGGGAGACGACGTCGTGGCGATCGGAATGGGGGTCCCGTCCCAGATCGACCAGCGGAGCGGGAAGGCCGTCTCGTCCGTCCACGTACCGTTGAGCGACGTCGACCTGCGCGGCCGTATGCGCGACCGGTTCGGGCTCCCGGCGGGGATCGACAATGACGGAAACGCTGCCGCAATCGCCGAGTGGCAGCTGGGCGCCGGAAAGGGCGCGTCGAACGTCGTGCTCCTGACGCTCGGGACCGGCATCGGCGGCGGGCTGATCCTCGACGGGCGACCATTCCGCGGGTCTGTCGGCGCGGGCGCCGAGCTCGGCCACATCGTTCTCGACTACGGCGGGCCACCGTGCAAGGGCGCCTGTACGGGACACGGCCACTTCGAAGCGCTTGCGGCCGGGTCGGCGGCGAACGCGCTCGCCCGGGCGCGCTTCGGCGAGCACGCCGACGCCCGCCGGCTGGTCGACGCGGCCGAGGCCGGCGACGAGGGCGCGTTGTCCGACCTGACCGAGCTCGGCCACAGGCTCGGGGCAGGCATCGGCTCGCTCGTGAACATCTTCAACCCCGAGCTCGTAATCATCGGTGGAGGCTTCGCCGACGCCGGGGAGCTCATCCTGCGCCCGGCGCGGGAGACGCTGGCCGTCGAAGGGCTTCCGCTGCCGCGGGAGGTTGTGCGCATCGTGCTTGCGGAGCTGGGCCACGAGGCGGGGATGATCGGTGCTGCGCTCGTCGGGTTCGAGGCGCTAGACGGACCCCCGTAGCCGTGCCGCTCGCGGTCTGTGCGACGCCCATCGGCAACCTGGACGACGTCACGCTCCGCGTCCTCGACGAGCTGCGGGCGGCGGACCTCGTCCTCTGCGAGGACACGCGGCACACGCGCGGCCTCCTCACCAGGCACGGGATCGAGGCGCGGCTGCTGAGCTACCACGAGCACAACGAGGCGAAGCGCACGGCCGAGGTGCTTCCGCGGCTGGCGGCGGGGGAGCGCGTCGCCCTCGTGTCCGATGCAGGGATGCCCGGCATCAGCGATCCGGGCGCGCGGCTGGTCGGTGCCGCGATCGAGGCTGGGATTCCCGTCATGGTGCTGCCCGGCCCTTCCGCGGTCGAGACCGCGGTGGCAGCGAGCGGCTTCGAGGTCGACAGGTATCAGTTCGTTGGCTTCCTGCCGCGCGGTGCAGCGGAGCGTTCGGCGCTGTGGCGAGACTTGGCGCAATGGCGTCACGCTCTTGTCGCATTCGAGTCGCCGAACCGGCTTCCGCGGACGCTGGCGAGCTTGGCGGACGCCCTTCCTGACCGCCCGGTGGCGGTCTGCCGGGAGTTGACGAAGCGCTTCGAGGAGGTCGTGCGCGGGCCCGCCTCGGAGGTCGCAGAACGGCTAGCCGAAGGGGTAAAGGGGGAGATCACGCTCGTGATCGGACCAGCCGATGTGGAGCCAGAGGTGGACGAGAGCGAAGCTCTGGAGGCGGTCGCCGACCTCGTGCGTGCCGGCTCGTCCCGAAAGGCCGCGGCTGACGCCGTCTCCCGACTGACAGGCGTGCCCAAGAAGCGGCTCTACGACGCGTCGCTGTAGTCGTCCTGGACAACAGCCGAACGCCTTGCTAGCGTCGCCGCCATGTTCACCCGACTGGCAACAGCGCTGGCTCTCGTCGCTCTGGCCGTGCCGCCCGCGGGTTCCGCGTGGACCTGGCCGGCGCCCGGCGAGGTCATCCGCGGGTTCGACTATGGCGGCGGCGCGTACACCTCGTCCGGTCATCGCGGGATCGACGTGGCCGGGCCGCCCGGCTCCGAGGTGCGCGCGCCCGCGGCGGGACGGGTGACGTTCGCCGGATCGCTGCCGACGAACGGCCGGACAGTGTCGATCCGGACCGAGGACGGCTGGGCGGTGACGCTCACACACCTCGGGTCGATCACGGTCTCGGTCGGCGACGGCGTGGCGGAGGGCGAGACGGTCGGGACGATCGCCGCCGCCGAGCCTTCGGCGGTTCCGCACGTCCAGCTCGGCACCCGGCGTGCCGACGATCCGCGCGGCTATGTGGATCCGTTGACGCTGCTGCCCGCGCGCCAGGCAGCCCCGTCGCCTGCAGTGGTGCCAGCGCCCTCGGCATCTGCCCCACAGCCGGCGCCCGTGACCGCCGAGCCAGCGCCTGTCGAGGCGTTGCAGGCGAACGAGGCCATGCGCGGGACTGCACCCGCCGGTGCGGCGCCTGTGACTCGGTCGCGACCGAAGCGTGAGAGTCGCTCGACGAGCGGAGGGCAGATGCACCGGGTGTCTCGATCCGCGCCCTCGCGTCGAGCCTCCCGGTCGATCGAGGCGCGGCCCGCGACGCTCCACACTGCACGTCCGGTCCACCGGCGTGCGGCGGCGGCGCGCCCCATCGGCGAGCGCTCCGCGTCCCGTCCTCCGGCCCGCGCGACCGTGCGTTCGGCCGTACCCACGGTGCCCGCTCCGGCTTCGGCAGATCCTCCCAGGCGGGCGACGCTCGAGCCTGCACCGGCTCGGGATTCCCGTCCGCCGTGGCCTCTCGCCGTCGCGGCGCTGCTCGCTCTGGCGGGCCTGCTGCTCCTCCGACGAAGGGTTCGGGAGGCCCCGGCCGCGGCTCCGGTGGCCGCTAGGCCCACGCCTATCATGGACGCCCATGACCTTCTACCTGACGACACCGATCTACTACGTGAACTCGACGCCGCACATCGGGCATGCCTACACGACGCTCGCGGCGGACATCCTCGTGCGCCATCACCGGCAGCGAGGCGAGGACACGTTCTTCCTCACCGGCACGGACGAGCACGGGTCGAAGGTCTACCGAGTCGCCGAGGAGGAAGGGCTCGACCCCAAGGTCTACGTCGACCAGATCGCCGAGAAGTGGCGCGAGGTCCCTGAGAAGGTCAACGCGGCCATCGACTTCTTCATCCGCACGACGGACGACGGTCACAAGGCGTTCGTCCAGGACTTCGTCCAGCGGATCAACGACAACGGCGACATCTACGAGGACACGTACGCGGGCCTCTACTGCGTGGGCTGCGAGGCGTTCAAGAGCGAGGAAGAGCTCGTGGACGGGAAGTGCCCCGAGCACGACACGGTTCCGGAGTGGATCGAGGAGAAGAACTACTTCTTCCGGCTCTCCAAGTACCAGGAGCCGCTGCTGAAGCTCTACGACGAGCGGCCGGACTTCGTGCAGCCCGACTTCCGCCGGAACGAGGCTCGCAGCTTCATCGCAGGCGGCCTCCAGGACTTCAGCCTCAGCCGCGCGGGACAGCCGTGGGGAGTGCCCGTTCCCTGGGACCCGGAGCAGGTCGTCTACGTCTGGGTGGACGCGCTCATCAACTACCTCAGCGCCCTGACCTACGCCCGCCCGGGAGCAGACCTCCGCGAGCGCTACTGGCCGCACGCCAGACATTTGATCGCCAAGGACATCCTGCGGTTCCACTGCGTCTTCTGGCCGGCCCTGCTCCTCTCGGCCGGGTACGAGGTGCCGCGCCGGATCTTCGTCCACGGCTACCTCACGCTCGATGAGCGCAAGATCTCGAAGTCCCTCGGCAACGTCATCGATCCGCTCGGGCTGATCGACGTCTACGGGTCGGATGCGGTCCGGTACTGGGCGACCAGATCCGTGCAGTTCGGCCAGGACGGCTCCGTCTCGATCGACAGCCTCCACGAGCGCTACGAACGGGAGCTCGGCAACGACCTCGGCAACCTCGTCTCGAGGACGACGGCGATGATCGCGAAGTACCGGGACGGGCGGATCCCGATCGCGCCGGGTGCCGAAGGCGCGCCATCGCTCGACGGACTCGGCGCGGAGGTCGAGAAGCGCCTCGACGACTTCGACCTCAGCGGCGGCATCGATGCGATCTGGGACGTCGTCCGCGCACTGAACAAGTTCGTCACCGACTCGAAGCCGTGGGAGCTGGCCAAGGACGACGCGAACGCCGGCGAGCTCGACCGGGTCCTGTACGCGCTCTCCGACGGCCTGCGGGTCGTCGCCGTGGCGCTGCACGCATACCTGCCGGACACGACCCCGCAGATCCTCCGGGCGCTCGGCCAGCCGGAGGACTTCTCCTGGTCCCGCGTCGCGCCTGGTCAGACCGTCGAGACCGAGGACGTGGAGCCGGCGCAGCCGCTCTTCCCGCGCGTCGAGGCGCCAGCCGCCGCTGCGTGATCGATACGCACGCGCACCTGCACGCGTGCGCGGAACCGCCTGTGGAGCTGGTCGCCCGAGCCCGCGAGGCTGGAGTCGACCGCATCCTCGAGGTCGGCGCCTGGCCGGAATCGTGGGGGCAGGTGGTGGACTTCTGCACGCTGAACGAGGCTGTGTTCCCGATTCTCGGGATCCATCCCCACAAGGCCGGCGAGGCCGACGCGTCTCAGCTCGGCAGGCTCGCCGATCTCGATCCGGTCGCCGTCGGCGAGACCGGGCTGGACTACTACCGCGACTACGCGCCGCACGACGCGCAGCGGCAGCTCTTCCAGGCCCACCTCGCGCTCGCCGAGGAGCTCGGCAAGCCGGTCGTCATCCACTGCCGCGCCGCCGATGCCGACGTCGCCCGGGCGCTCGGCGACTTCGCAGGCACGGTGATCCTCCACTGCTTCTCGTCACCGGGCCTGCTCCGGCCGGCGCTGGAGCGCGGCTACTACGTCTCGTTCGCCGGGAACGTGACCTACCCGAACGCCTACGACATCCGTGCCGCGGCTCGTGAGATCCCGGACGATCTCCTGCTCGCGGAGACCGACTGCCCGTACCTCTCCCCGCAGCCCCGCCGCGGTCGGCCGAACGAGCCGGCGAACCTCGTCCACACCGTCGCGGCGCTGGCCGAGCTTCGAGGCGGAGATCCCGACGAGCTGGCATCGCAGCTCGATCGAAACGCGAACGCCGCCTTCGGCCTGGCGTGAGCGACCTCCCGACTCCGAGCAGGGAGCTCGGCCAGCACTTCCTGATCGACGACAACATCGTCCGCGTCATCGGACGGCTGGCCGACGTCCAGGCGTGAGGATGTCGTGCTGGAGATCGGGCCGGGCCAGGGAGTCCTCACGGACTACCTGGCCGAGCACGCCGGCGTGGTGCACGCGGTCGAGCTCGACAGGCGGCTCGCGCCGCACCTCGAGGAGCGGTTCGGCAGCGCCCCAAACGTCCACATCCACTTCGGGGACGCGCTGGACCTCGATCCCGCCGAGCTCGATCCGCCGCCGACCAAGCTCGTTGCGAACCTGCCCTACAACGTCGCCACGCCGATCGTCGTCGAGAGCCTCGAGCGGCTGCCGACCGTGACCTTCTGGTGCGTGATGGTCCAGCGGGAGGTCGCCGACCGGTTCTTCGCCGAGCCCGGCACGAAGGCCTACGGCGCGGTCTCGGTGCTGATCCAGCTCGCGGCCGAGCGCACCGGGACGCACCCGGTGTCGCGCGAGGTGTTCCGCCCGCGGCCCAACGTCGACTCGGCGCTCGTCGCCTTTCGCCGGCGCGAGACGCAGCCGCCGATCCCTTGGCGAGAGCTCAAGGCCGTGGTGGAGGCGGCGTTCGCGCACCGCCGGAAGCGGCTACCGAACTCCCTGGAGCTCGTCGGGCTCGCCGATCGCGCGAGAGCCGAGGCGGCGCTCGACGTGATCGGCCGCCCGCCCACGACCCGCGCCGAGGAGCTCTCTCCGCCGGAGTTCGTCGAGCTGGCGGCGGCGCTGCGATGACCGAGCGCCTCGCTCCCGCGAAGATCAATCTTGCACTGGTCGTCGGCCCCACGCGGCCGGACGGGAAGCACGAGGTCGCGACGGTGCTCCAGCGGATCTCGCTCGCGGACACCGTCCGGCTCGAGGCGGCTGACGCGCTCGCCGTCCACGGCTTCCCGGATGACACGCTCGTCCGGCAGGCCCTCGAGCTCGTCGCCGGCCAGGCGGGGATCGAGCCGCGCTGGCGCGCGACCATCGAGAAGCAGATCCCGGTCGCGGCCGGCCTCGGAGGCGGAAGCTCGGATGCGGCGGCTGCGCTCCGGCTCGCCAACGAGACTCTCGATGGCGCGCTGTCGAGCGACGAGCTCCACGGCCTCGCGGCCGAGCTGGGCGCAGACGTCCCGTTCTTCCTCGCCGCCGGGCCGCAGCTCGGCCAGGGCGACGGCACGGAGCTCACTCCCCTCGACCTTCCGCAGGACTACTGGATCGTGGTCGTCACGCCGCACGGCGAGCAGAAGCGCTCGACCGCGGACGTCTACCGTGCCTTCGACGCGCGAAATGGAGCTGACGGCTTCGAGCAGCGCCGCACCGAGCTCACCAAGGCACTCGTTCTCGGCGACCTCGCGGCGCTGCCGCCGAACGACCTCGCCACCGCTTCGCTCGCCCGCGACCTGGCCGAGCTCGGCGCCTTCCGGGCGGACATGACCGGAGCCGGGCCTGCGGTCTACGGGCTCTTCGCGGAGGAGCCGCAAGCCGTGACTGCGGCAGCCGCGCTGGCAGCTCGTGGCGAGACCTGGGTGACGACACCAGGCTGGTAGCTTCCGCCGCGTGATCGAGCAGCCGGTTCTCGAGCACGGATCGACGCGCTCCGGCCGCTGGCTTCGCCGCCAGCGGACAATCGATCGCCCTCGTCATCGCCGTCGTCGAGGCGATCCTGGTCGTCTTCGGCGCGATCAACCGGCCGCTCGCGATCGTCGTCGCCGTCGGAGTGATCGTCCTCTACCTCTGGGTCGGACGGAGGCTTCGACCGCCGCTGCACGACATCGCCTGGATCGCCGCAGTCTCCCAGGCGCTCGTCGCGCTGATCCCGCTGCTGTTCTTCGTTCTGGCGGGGGTTGCGTTCGTCGCCGTCGGGATCCTCGCGCTCGTCGCCCTCGTCGTCCTCTTCAGCCGCCGCTAGGCAATGGCAGACTTGTGCCCGGTGGTTTTACCGTCGGTGGGGCGTAGCCAAGTGGTAAGGCAGCGGGTTTTGGTCCCGCGATCCCAGGTTCGAATCCTGGCGCCCCAGCCATTGCGCGAGAGCCCGTGAACGGATCGGACCTGGCAGCAGTCGTCCTCGCGGGAGGGCTCGGCACGCGGATGCGCTCGGCCACGCCGAAGCATCTCCACCCGCTGCTCGGCCGGCGCCTCGTCGACTGGGTGATCGAGGCCGGGCGGGCGCTCGATCCCGCCCGCCTCGTCGTCGTCAGCTCGCCCGACTTCGCGGACGAGTTCGACGGCGTCGAGGTCGCCGTGCAGGAGAGCCCGCGCGGCACCGGGGACGCGCTTGCCTCGGCCAAGGACGCGCTCGCGGCGCATGCGGGGGAGGTTCTCGTGCTCTCGGGCGACTCGCCGCTGCTGCGAACGGAGTCGCTCGCGTCGCTCCTGGAGACCCACCGGCGGGCCGAGGCGGCCGCGACCGTGCTGACCTTTCGGAAGGACGATCCCGGCGCCTACGGCAGGATCGTCCGCGGGGATGACGGCGGCGTTCAGGCCATCGTCGAGGCGACGGACGCTACGCCGGAGCAACTCGCGATCGACGAGGTGAACTCGTCGATCTACGTCTTTCGCGGAGCTGCTCTCTGGCCGGCGCTCGAACGGCTCGACCCCGCGAACGCCCAAGGCGAGCTCTACCTCACGGACGCCGTGCGCCACCTCGTCGACGCCGGCGAGCGGGTCGTCGCCCACGAGGCGGACGATCCGCGCGAGCCGGAGGGCGTGAACACGCGCGTCGAGCTCGCCGCCGTGGCTGCCGCGCTCCGCGACCGTGTCAACGAGGCGCACATGCTCGCCGGCGTCACGATCACCGACCCGGCGACGACCTGGATCGAGCCGTCGGTGCAGATCGAGCCGGACGCCGTGATCGGCCCGTTCACGGTCCTGAACGGCCGAACGACGGTCGGCGAAGGCGCGAACGTGGGGCCGCACGTGGTCGCCGTCGACGCCGTGATCGGCCCGCGTGTGCTCGTCGGCCCGTTCTGTTACCTTCGCCCCGGCACGGTCCTGGAGGCGGGCGCGAAGGCGGGCACATTCGTGGAGATCAAGAACTCTCGCGTAGGCGAGGGCACCAAGGTGCCGCACCTGTCCTACATCGGCGACGCCGACGTCGGCGAGGGCTCGAACATCGGCGCCGGGAACATCACCGCGAACCTCGGGCACAGGCCCGGCAAGCCCAAGGCGCGCACCACGATCGGCCGGAACGTCAGGACCGGTGTCCAGAATTCCTTTATCGCTCCCGTGGAGATCGGGGACGGTGCATGGATCGGTGCGGGATCCGTCATCACGAAGGATGTCCCGCCGGGCGCTCTCGGCATTGCGAGGGCGCGGCAGGAGAACAAGGAAGGCTACGCAGGGCGTGGAACCGACCAAGCCGAAGGAACCAGTGACGACGACTGAGGTCGCGCCGCTGCCCGGCCTGGAGGCTCCGGCCACCCAGGCGACGCCGAAGCCGCAGAACTGGCTCGAGCGCGGTCCGTCGAAGCGGCTGATGCTCGTCTCGGGCCGGTCTCATCCGGACCTGGCCACGGACATCGGCGAGAGGCTCGGCGTCACCTGCAGCCCCGTCGAGCTGAAGACGTTCGCGAACGGGGAGGTCTACTGCCGATACGAGGAGTCGGTGCGCGGCGCCGATCTCTTCATCGTCCAGTCGTGCGCAGGCGTCGGCAAGGTCAACGCGTACCTCTGGGAGCTCCTGGAGATGATCAACGCGGCGAAGCTCGCCTCGGCCAAGCGCGTCACGGCCGTCATGCCGTGGTTTCCGTACTCGCGTCAGGACAAGAAGTCCGCGCCTCGTGAGCCGATCTCGGCGAGGCTGCTCGCGGACACGCTGGAGAAGGCCGCCGGGGTCGATCGCGTTCTCACGATGGACCTCCACACCGGCCAGATCCAGGGCTTTTTCACGATTCCGGTCGACCACATGACGGCCCTGCCGCTGTTCGCGCAGTACTTCCGGGACAAAGGGCTCTCGGGCGAGAAGGTCGTATCGGTCTCGCCGGACGCCGGGCGCGCGAAGCTCGCGCGCCGCTTCGGGCAGATGCTCGATGCGGACCTCGCGATCATGAACAAGACGAGGCCGGCGCACGATCAGGCCTCGATCACGGAGGTCATCGGCGACGTCGAGGGCAAGACCGCGCTGATGGGGGACGACATGATCCTCACCGGCGGCACCCTCCTCGCCGGCGCGAAGGCCCTCCGGGAGGCCGGCGCGAAGGAGGTCTACGTCTTCGCCACCCACGGTCACTTCGTCGGCGACGCGCTCGAGAAGCTCGCGAGCGACGACCTCGCCGAGATCGTCGTCACGGACACGGTTTCGCTCAACCCGCTCGGGCGGCCGGACACGCTGACCGTGCTCCCGGTCTCGGGCCTCCTGGCCGACACGATCATGAACGTCTTCGCCGACGAGTCCGTCTCGGCGGTCTTCCAGGGCGCGAATCAGCTCTTCTAGGACGCGGCTCTCGGTCGGCGGCGCGGTCGCCGCGCTGTGCGGGCTGCTCCTGTACCGGCTCGTACCCGACGTGGGCGACAAGCCGCTCTACGAGGACGAAGCCGTCGCCGGACTGATCTCGATGCGCCCGTTGGGCGAGGTGCTCGAGACGGTGATGGTGGATCGCGGCGGCGCCCCGCTCCACTTCGTGCTCACGCACGGCGTGTTCGCGGTCGACGCGAGCGCCGAGGCGCTTCGCTGGCTCTCGGTTGTGTCCGCGCTGGCGGCCGTGCCGCTCTGCTTCGACCTCGGGCGCCGGCTCGGCGGGCAGGTTGCCGGACTCGTCGCCGCGGCGGTGACAGCCTCGTCGACGGCGCTCGCGGTCTACGGGAGCTTCGGCCGGATGTATGCGCTGTACGTCCTCGTGGCTGCTCTTGCGACCGACCTGTTCGTACGGGCCCTCGAGCTTCGGACGAGGGGCGCCGTCATCGCCGCCGCGGTCGCCGCGTGGCTCCTGCCGGCGGTGCATCCCTACGGGGCGATCCCCGCGCTCGTGATGCTGGTTGTGGCCGCAGTCGTCTGGCGACGACGAGCGTGGCCATTCGGCGTCGCCGCCGTCGCCGCCGTGCCGTTCCTGCTCGCCGATCTCCGGCTCGCCGACCGGTCGGATGTGGGGGAGGGCGGAAGCTCGCTTGCCGGGCCGGGAGACGCCTGGGGCGAGCTCGTCGCCGCCGTGTCGTCGTTCGCCGGCGGGAGTGGGCTCACGCTCGCTCTCTTCACGGGGCTGGCAATCGTGGGCCTGGTCGTGCTGGCGCTGGAGAGACCGGCGGTCGCGGTGTTGGCCGCGGCCGTCGCAGTTCCGCCTGTGCTCTTCATGCTGATCCCGGCAGGTTCCGAGCCCGACCTCTCGCCTCGCCACCTCTTCTACGGCCTGCCGCTCTGGGCCGCGGCGATCGGCGTCGCGGTCGCCCGGTTGCGCCGATGGCTCCCCGAGCGCGCGTGGCTCGTCGTCGTTGGCGCCGTGATCGTGCTGGCCGTCGCTGCGCCGGCGAGCGCGCTCAAGGATCCGCGCGAGCTCGGCCTGCTGCCGACGGGGACGCCGTTCTCGGTGCGGGCAGAGCGCGGTGACCTGCTCTTTCCGTACGCGACGCCGTTCCTGGCCGAGCTCGCGGGCGTTCGTGACGCGCTCGCGCTCCCGCAGGGCCCGGGGGACCAGATCCTGAGGGCGCTCGAGCACGCCGAGGAGCCGATCGGCGCCGTGCACGTCGCCCTGCCGCGGGAGGAGTGGGCGGTCGTGACCCTGCGCGGCCCGTTCGACGACGAGGCGCATGCGCACTCGCGCAGCCGCGAGGCGTATGGCTGATCGCGCGGAGCCAGACGCGCATCGGCAGAGCCGGCGAGCCGCCGGACGCGTCTGAGGACTGCGTCCTCGTCGCCTGGATACGACGCTCCGGTCCTTGCCTCGGAACGAGCATCGCGACCTGGCGACGAGCGCCGCTCTCCAGCCTCCCGCTACACTGCCGCGCCGTGGCAGGTGAACGAGTCAAGCTCGAGGTTGCAGAGCGCGAGGGGCGCGGTTCAGCCGATGCCCGCCGCCTCCGTCGCACTGGGGTCATCCCCGGCGTCCTCTATGGACGCGGAAAGACGCCGCACGCGATCTCCGTCCCGGAGCGGGAGCTTCGCCGGGTCCTGACCGGCCCGTCGGGCCTGCACGCGATCCTCGACGTCGTCCTCGAAGGCCAGAAGACGACGCACGCGTCGATCCTCAAGGACTACCAGCAGGACGTCATCACCGGCCGCATCGCCCACATCGACCTCCAGGAGGTCCGCCTCGACCAGCCGATCCAGGCGCAGGTCGTGATCGAGCTCGTCGGCGAGTCCGCGGGCACCAAGGAGGGCGGCGTCCTCTCGCAGGTCTCGCGCGAGATCAACGTCGAGGCGCTGCCGATGGAGATCCCCGAGCGGATCGAGGTCGACATCTCCGAGATGCACATCGGCGACACGCTTCGCCTCGCGGACATCGCGAAGCAGGACGGCGTCACGTTCCTCGACGATCCCGAGGAGACGGTGCTCGCGACGGTGACGCTGCCGACGCAGATCGTCGAGCCCGAGCCCGAGGAAGAGGAGCTCGAGGAGGGCGAGGAGCTGGCCGAGGGCGAGGAGCCGCCGGAGGGTGCAGCCGAGGGCGAAGAGCCGTCCCCCGAGGGCGGCGAGGGCGAGGGCGGCGAGCCCGGCACCTCCGAGGGCTAGTTGCCGCTGTTTCGTCGGGGCGAGCGCGCCTCGACGCTGGACTTCCTCGTCGCAGGTCTGGGCAATCCGGGCCGCGAGTACGAACGCACCCGCCACAACGCGGGCTGGATGGTCATGGACGAGCTCGCTCGGCGGCACGGCGGATCCTTTCGCGGGAAGTTCTCCGGGCAGCTGTCGGAGACCCGGCTCGACGATCTGAAGCTCGCGCTGCTGAAGCCGGAGACGTACATGAACGTCTCGGGCCAATCGATCGGAGCCGCGCGGAAGTTCTTCAAGGTCGACCCGGCCGACGTCCTCGTCGTCCACGACGATGTCGACCTCGAGCCAGGGCGGCTCCAGGCGAAGTTCGGCGGCGGGCTCGCCGGCCACAACGGCCTGCGCTCGATTGCGCAGGCGCTCGGAACGAACGACTTCCTCCGACTGCGGATCGGTGTGGGGCGGCCGGGGCGAGGCGACCGGCGAAGCGTCGCGGACTATGTCCTCGGAGGCTTCGAGCCCGAGGTCGATGTCGACGAGCTGATCGGGCGATCGGCGGATGCCGTCGAGACGATGGCCCGGGACGGGCTCGACGAGGCGCAGCGCCGGTACAACTAGTTCCATGGATCGCGTGGTCGTCTCCGTAGGCGAAGGGCCAGGTGGCCGACGGCGCGCGGGCGCTGCGCCGGGTCCGCGTCAGGGGCGCACGTGGTGGGAAGTCATGCACCCGGAGGGTTCGGAAGGGACCTGGCGCGATCTACCGCGCCTCCTCGCCGACTCGATCCGGCTGGTCTGGAGCTCCGGCCGCAACACGTTCCTGATCACGTCCAGCCTCCAGCTTCTGACTGCGCTCGGCGTCGTCGTGCAGCTTTTCGTGGCGAAAGCCGTCTTCGACTCGGTCCTCGGAAGCGGTGGCAACGCCGACCTGGCGGGTGTCGGGCCGCCGCTCGTGGCGCTCGTCGCCGTGACGGTTGCCCTGGATCTCGCTCGGGCGATCCAGGGTGAACAGAGCCGCGTCCTCGGTGAGTTGGTCGGCCGCAAGGCACTCGACCGCGTGCTCGACGTGTCGACCAGGATCGATCTTCTCGCCTTCGAGTCGCCGGAGTTCTACGACCGGCTCCAGCGCGCCCGTGCGCAGGGGCAATTCCGGGCGCTTCAGACCGTCAACGGCCTGCTGGGGATCGTCGGCTCACTCATGACGTCGGCGGCGATCATCTTCGCGCTGGCCGCCCTGCAGCCGCTGCTGCTGCCCTTCGTGCTCATCGGCTACCTGCCACTCTGGGTCGTCGCCTCCCTGAACACGCGCGACCTCTACCGCTACACGCGGGGAATGACGCCGAACGACCGGCAGCGCGGCTACCTCCAGAACGTCCTCATGGGCCGGAACGCGGCGAAGGAGGTGCGCGCCTTCAACCTGGCCGAGTTCCTCCGCCGCCGCTACGACACGCTCTACGACGAGCGGATCGCCGAGCTGCGGCAGCTCGCGAAGCGTAGGACGGCCCGCTCGCTGCTCGGCTCGGTCACGTCGTCGGCGGTCACGGTCGGGACGATCGCGATGCTCGCCTGGCTCTACACGACCGACCGCATGTCGCTGGCGGCGGCCGGCGCGGCGGTCTTCGGCCTCTACCAGCTCGCGAACCAGCTGCGCAACGCTCCACTTGAGCGCGACGTCCTTGTACGAGGCGACGCTCTTCATCCGCGACTACTCGTCCTTCCTGACGCTCGAGCCGTCCGTCGAGGAAGCTGAGGGGCGGACGCCGGCGCCCAAGTCGTTCGACCGCCTGACGGTGGAAGACGTGTCCTTCACGTACCCCGAGTCGGACCGTCCGGCCGTCGACGGCGTCTCCCTCGAGATCGGCAAGGGCGAGATCATCGCCCTGGTCGGCGAGAACGGCTCGGGCAAGACGACGCTCGCGAAGATGCTCGCCGGGCTCTACCGGCCCGAGACCGGCAGGATCCGCTGGGACGACCTCGACCTTGCCGACGTGGACGCCGACGATCTTCGCCGTTCGGTCGCGGTGATCTTCCAGGACTTCGAGCGCTACCTGCTCCCCGCCCGCGAGAACGTCGGGTTGGGGCGGAAAGAGCGCATCGACGACATCGAGGCGATCCTCGAAGCGGCTGCGCGCGCGGACGCCCACGAGTTCCTCGCTTCGCTGCCCGATGGGTACGAGACGATGCTCGGCCGGGAGTTCTCCGGCGGCTTCGACCTCTCGATCGGCCAGTGGCAGCGCGTCGCGCTGGCGCGGGCGTTCTTCCGAGACGCGCCGTTCGTGATCCTGGACGAGCCGACCGCGTCGCTAGACGCGCGAGCGGAGAGCAACCTCTTCGAGCGGATGCGGGAGCTGCTGCACGGCCGCTCGGTCGTCCTGATCTCGCACAGGTTCTCGAGCGTCCGGTCGGCCGACCGGATCTACGTGCTGCACGATGGTCGGGTCGTCGAGGAGGGATCGCACGAGGACCTGATGGCTCGCGACGGGCTCTACGCGGAGCTCTTCACGTTGCAGGCGCGTGCGTACGTCGACCGGCCGGCTCCAGCGGCCGGAGAGGAGGACGAGCCTCGCGAGTCCGAGGAGCCGGAGCGAGCCGATCGAGCGGGTCGTCTTCGGCGCGCCGTGATCGTGGGACACTTTCGGCGCGGAACTCGGCGCAGTCATGCGCGAATCCCGGCGCTAGCCTCGAAGCTCATCCCCTTGGGTGGGTGGGGGGTTGGGATGGGTCCGACCGTGGGCTCCCGGCCCTGACCTCGAGCGCGTACCTGAGCTCGACCGGGTGCGGCGGGAAGTCGGATCGCGATCTCCCGCCGTCGTCTCGCCATCCTCGGCGCTCGTAGAACGTCCGAGCACGCCCGTTCGCCTCCAGCACCCACAGCTGCGCGCCCGTCCCATGACCGCGCAGCAGCGCTACAGCCTCGTCGTGGAGTGCGCCGCCCGCTCCGCGCCCCCATTCGGACGGCAGCACGAACAGGTTCCTCAGCCAGCCCGGCGAAACGGTCGCGAACCCGACCGGCGCTCCCGGACCGCTCCGCAACCAGGACGTCGGTCTCGTCGTCGCGCACCGCTTCCTCCCAATGCGCCCGCATCCGCTCGGCCGGGAACTGATACCGATCGGGCGGGAAGATCTCCACGTGCGCCGTCATCGCGCTCTCCTTGTGAATCGCGAACAGCGACTCGGCGTCCTCCGGCCCACCCGGCCGGATCGAGAGCGCGCTCATCCCGGGATTGTCCCTGCGCGTACCATTGACGGCCCCGGAACTTGACCGTTTCGGCGTTCGTCGTGGACCCACCGGTGCTACATGTCGTCGCGCAGGAGCTCGCCGACAGCGAGCGCCTCGAGGCGTTCGCGGACGAGGTCTCAGAGGCGCACAAGGGCCTCGCCGTCGAGGCGGCCGACCGCAAGGGCCCGCGGGCACGCGTGTCCGAGCCGGCGCTGCCGCTTCTCCTCGCGGCACTCCACCTCAGACTCGACCGCGGGCTGGTCGTCGTCCTGCCAGAGGACTCCGAGGCGCGCGACGCCGCAGAAGCCGCCGGCTGGTTCCTCGGCGACGACCGCGTCGCGCTGCTCCCCAGCCGCGGCGTCCGCTGGGGGTCCGGGCTCGACCCGGCGCCGCACCTCGTCGGCGAGCGGGCCCGCGCGCTCGACGTCCTCGCCGCCGGCGGCCTGTCGCCGCCTCGGCGGCCGCGATCGCCGAAGGGCTCCCCCCGCCGCCTGAGCGCCCGGAGCCGATCCGCCTTCCCCAGGACGCCGAGGACCTGACGGAGATGCTCGCGCTTGCGGGCTACGAGCGCGTCGAGCGCGCCGAGGAGCGGGGCCAGTTCGCCGTTCGGGGTGGGATCATCGACGTCTTCCCGACGACCGGCCGCGAGCCGCTCCGCATCGAGCTCTTCGGCGACGAGATCGAGTCGATGCGCGCGTACTCGCCGTTCACCCAGCGGACGCTGCACCCGGTTGAGACCGCCGTCATCTATCCGGCCGCGGAGCGGCTCGCCGACATGGCGAGCCCACCCTGCCGGACGAAGGCGAGGCGCCGCCGGCCCCCGACGACCTCGTCTCGCCGCTGAACCGCGCACCCGACCTCGTCTGGCAGCCGGAGGATGTCCGGCGCGTCTGGGAGGAGGAGGACCTTCCAGCCCCAGCCGCTCGACGGCGCCGCGGAGCTCGATCCGTTCCCGACCGGCCAGCCCGTCTCGTTCGAGGCGCAGCGGCCCGCGATCGCCGCCCGCGGCCTCGCCGAGGCGGAGCAGGAGCTCGCCTCGGCCGTCCGCGGCGGCCTGCGCACGATCGTCGCGTTCGCACACAGAGGCGAGGCGCTCAGGAACCAGAACCTGCTTCGGCGGGTCCAGGCCCGCCTGCTGGAGGAGGGCGAGCAGCTCCCGAGAGAGGCCGAGCTCCTCTACGTGGTCTCCCCGGCCCGGCGGGGGTTCGTCTGGCGCGACCTCGGCATCGCGCTCCTTCCGGACACGCAGGTCTTCCGCCGCAGGCCGCGCCGCGCCGAGCACCGCGTCGGCCGCGCGCTCCAGTCCTTCGCCGATCTCCGGACGGGCGACCACGTCGTCCACGAGGATCACGGCGTCGGGAAGCTGCTCGGCTTCGACACGAAGGAGGTCGCGGGCGTGACGCGCGACTACCTCCTGCTCGCCTTCCGGGGAGACGACCGCCTGTACGTCCCGCACGAGCAGCTCGGGAAAGTCTCGCGCTACATCGGCTCGAACGGCGGCGCGCCGGCCCTCTCCAAGCTCGGCGGCAAGGCGTGGCAGCTGCTCAAGAGCCGAGCCCGGGAGGGGATCCGCGAGCTGGCCGGCGAGCTCATCCGCCTCTACGCCGAGCGGCAGCAGGCGCCCGGTGTTGCCTACGACCTCGACCACGAGTACCTCGAGCAGCTCGAGGCGAGCTTCCAGTACCAGGAGACCGACGACCAGCGCGTCGCGATCGAAGCGGTCAAGGAAGACCTCGAGGCGCCGAGGCCGATGGACCGGCTCGTCTGCGGCGACGTCGGCTTCGGGAAAACCGAGGTCGCAGTCCGGGCCGCCTTCGCCGTCGCGCTGAACGGGAAGCAGACGCTGATGCTCGTCCCCACGACTGTGCTCGCCCAGCAGCACTGGAACACCTTTCGCGAGCGCTACCGCGACTTCCCGCTCCGCGTCGAGATGGTCTCGCGCTTCCGCAGCGCCAGGGAGACCAAGCAGGTGCTCGCCGACTTCGCGGAGGGCAAGGTGGACGTCCTGATCGGGACGCACCGCGTCCTCTCCCGCGACGTGATTCCCAAAGACCTCGGGCTCGTGATCGTGGACGAGGAGCAGCGGTTCGGCGTCGCCCAGAAGGAACTGCTCCGCCAGCTGCGGCTGGAGGTCGACGTGCTCGCGCTCACGGCGACGCCGATCCCGCGCACGCTCCACATGTCGCTCTCCGGCCTGCGCGACATCTCGATCATCGAGACCCCGCCCGAGGGACGCCGCCCGATCCGCACACATGTCGGCGAGTTCGACGAGGACCTGATCAAGCAGGCCATCGAACGGGAGGTCGCGCGCGGGGGACAGGCGTTCTTCCTCCACAACCGCGTCGAGACGATCGAGGAGCGTGCGGCGTGGCTCCAGGCACTCGTCCCCGAAGTCCGCGTCGTCGTGGCGCACGGACAGATGCGCGAGAAGGAGCTCGAAAACCGGATGCTGTCGTTCCTGCGCGGCGACGCCGACGTCCTCGTCTCGACGACGATCATCGAGTCCGGCCTCGACATCCCGCAGGCGAACACGCTGATCGTCGAGCGGGCGGACGCGCTGGGCCTCGCGCAGCTGTACCAGATCCGCGGGCGGGTGGGCCGCTCCGACGAGCTGGCCCACGCGTATCTGTTCTATCCGGACGCGTCAGAGCTGACCCCGGAGGCCCGCGCACGCCTCGCGACGCTGGCCGACCACACCGAGCTCGGCGCGGGGTTCGCGATCGCGATGCGGGACCTCGAGATTCGCGGCGCGGGCGACCTCCTCGGAGCCGAGCAGTCGGGCCACGTCGCAGCGCTGGGATTCGAGCTCTACGTCGAGCTCCTCGGTGAGGCGGTCGCGGAGCTCTCGGGCGAACGGCGACCGACCGCCAGACCGGTGCGTGTCGACGCCCGGGTCGACGCCTACGTCCCGAACACCTACCTCGACTCCGAGGCGATGCGGATCGACCTCCACCGCCGGCTCGCGCTCTCCGAGACGGAGGACGAGCTGCGCGAGCTGGAGGCGGCCACGATCGACCGCTTCGGTCCCCTCCCGGAACCGGTCGAGAACCTGTTTGCGATCCAAGAAGTAAGGATCAAGGTCGCCCGGCTGGGCGCCGACTATTTCGTCTTCCGAGGGGGGCGCGCGACCGTCGGACCGCTTGTTCTCGGCTCCGGAGAGCTGCGTGAGCTCCGGGGCCGAATCGACACCGCCGTCTACACGACAGCCCGACATGAAATCTCGTTAAGAGACGATGTATTTAAGGGGGCGGTGCGTTTGGTCGATGCTATCCTCGACACGCGTCGCGCAGCATAGGTCGGCGCGTTTTTCATGAAACGGGTCTTCTCGACACTCTTCCTCGCCCTCGGGCTCGCCGTATTCGCGGTGGGCTGCGGCAGCGACGACGGCGGCTCCGATGCGGTGCCGTCGAACTCCGTTGCGGTCGTCGGCGACCAGTCGATCCCGAAGTCCGAGTTCGACGACCTGATCACGTACGCGAAGCGCAGCTACGACGCGCAGAAGCGGCCGTTCCCGAAGGTCGGCACGCCCGAGTACGTGCAGCTCCGCGACCAGGCGATGCGCTTCCTCATCCAGCGCACCCAGTTCGAGGTCAAGGCCGACGAGCTCGACATCGACGTCAGCGACGAGGCTGTCGACAAGCGGATCGACCAGTACGTCAAGGAGCGCCACCAGGGCGACAGGAAGAAGTTCGACGCCGAGCTCAAGACTCAGGGCCTGAGCCCCGAGCAGGCGAGCGACATCATCCGCGCCAACCTCGTCCAGGAGGCGATCTTCAACAAGGTCACGAAGGAAGTGAAGGTCTCCGACGAGGGGATCAAGACGTACTACGACAAGAACAAGGCGCAGTACGGGACGCCCGAGACGCGCCAGGTTCGCCACGTCCTCGTCAAGAAGAAGGCGCTGGCCGACGACCTCTACGGGCAGCTCAAGGCCGACGGCAACTGGCAGGCGATCGCGAAGAAGCACTCGCAGGACCCGGCCTCGAAGAACCAGGGCGGGAAGATGACGGCGACGAAGGGCCAGCTCGTTCCCGAGTTCGAGCAGACGGCCTTCACGATCGGCGACAACGGCATCTCCAAGCCCGTGAAGACGCAGTACGGCTGGCACATCATCCAGGCGCTCGGCCCCGTGAAGAAGAGCCAGTCCACGCCCTTCCCTCAGGTCAAGGAAGCGATCCGGCAGCAGCTCCTCCAGGAGAACCGGAACAAGGAGATGGAGAAGTGGGTCACCGAGATGCGCAAGGACCTCGAGGGCGAGACGACGTACCAGGTCGGCTACAAGCCGAAGCCGGCCGCCGAAGAACCGGCCACTGGCTAGTTCCGCAGAGTCTCTCGCCGCAGCCCTTCTCGATCTTCAACGCCTGACCGAGCGCCTCCGGCGCGACTGCCCGTGGGACCGCGAGCAGACCGCGCGGACGATCGTCCCGCACACCGTCGAAGAGGCCTACGAGGTCGCCGACGCGGCCCTTGCGGGAGATGACGCCAAGCTCGAGGACGAGCTCGGCGACCTGCTCTTCCAGACGTACTTCCTGGCGCTGCTGCTCCAGGAGCGCGGCGCCGGCTCGCTCGAGTCGGTCGCGCGCGGGGTCGAGCAGAAGCTCGTGCGCCGCCACCCGCACGTCTTCGGCGAGGAAGCGGCGGACACGCCCGGCCGGGTGCGCGAGAACTGGGAGCGGATCAAGGCCGAGCAGGAGAGCCGCGAGGGGATCTTCCACCACGTCCCCGAGACGCTTCCGGCGCTGCTCTACGCCCGGAAGCTCCAGCGGCGTGCCGCCGCGATCGACTTCGAGTATCCCGACGCCGACGGCGCGCTGGCCGACCTCGAGGACGAGCTGCGCGAGCTTCGCGAAGCAATCGCCGAGGCCGGCGAGCCGGCGCCCGAGGCGGAGCCGGACGCACACGTCGTCGAGGAGCTCGGAGACGTCCTCTTCGCCGCCGTCAACGTCGCGCGCCGGCTGAACGTCGACCCCGAGCTGGCGCTTCGCGCCATGTCCCGGCGCTTCGCGGACCGCGTCGAGCGCGCGTCGGAGCTCGCCGCAGCAGAGGGCAAGGACTTCAACA
Organism: uncultured Actinomycetes bacterium; assembly: GCA_963798935.1. Taxonomy (GTDB): domain Bacteria; phylum Actinomycetota; class Thermoleophilia; order Gaiellales; family Gaiellaceae; genus JACDAN01. The sequence goes on along the minus strand of CAWCVG010000032.1, from coordinate 112,355 downwards.
CGCTCGCGCTCGACGAGAAAGATCGATACTTCGACGCCGCGAAGGAGGAGTTCCGCTGAGCCCGATCCACGACATCCACGCCCGCACGATCCTCGACTCCCGGGGCAACCCGACCGTCGAGGTCGAGGTGGTGCTCGAGTCCGGAGCGCGCGGCCGGGCCGCGGTGCCCTCGGGCGCCTCGACGGGGCAGTTCGAGGCGGTCGAGCTCCGCGACGGGGATCCCTCGGCGTGGCTCGGCAGAGGCGTTTCGCGGGCGGTCGAGAACGTCGTCACGGAGATCGCACAGGCGATTCGCGGGCTCGACCCGGCGGATCAGGCCGCCGTCGACTCGGCGCTCGTACAGCTCGACGGCACCGACAACAAGGGGCGGCTCGGGGCGAACGCGATCCTCGGCGTCTCCCTCGCGGTCGCCAAGGCGGCTGCCGCGGAAGCCGGCGTCCCGCTCTACAACTGGATCGGCGGGCCTGAGGCGCACGTGCTGCCGGTGCCGATGCTGAACGTGGTCAACGGCGGGGCGCACGCGGACAACTCGCTCGACCTCCAGGAGTTCATGATCGTCCCGGGCGGAGCCGAGACGTTCTCGGAGGCGCTCCGCATCGCGGTCGAGACGTTCCACACGCTGAAGAAGCTCCTCGACGAGCGCGGCCTGGCCACGGCGGTCGGGGACGAGGGCGGCTTCGCGCCGGACTTCGAGTCGAGTGAGGCGGCGATCGAGGCGATCCTCGAGGCCGTTGAGCGCGCAGGCCACCGCGAGCGGATCGCGATCGCGCTCGACCCGGCGATGTCCGAGCTCGTCGGCGACGACGGGAGCTACCGGTTCGAGGGCCGCGAGGCGACCCCGGAGCAGCTGACGGACTACTGGGCTGGGCTGGTCGAGCAGTATCCGATCGTCTCGATCGAGGACGGCGCCGCTGAGGAGGACTGGACGGCGTGGAAGGCGCTGACCGAGCGGCTCGGCGACCGCGTCCAGCTCGTGGGCGACGACCTCTTCGTGACGAACGTGGAACGGCTCAGGCGCGGCACCGAGGAGGGCGTTGCGAACTCGATCCTCGTGAAGGTGAACCAGATCGGGACGTTGACCGAGACGCTCGAGACGATTGCACTCGCCAGGTCGGCCGGGTACACGGCGGTCATCTCCCACCGTTCGGGGGAGACCGAGGACACAACGATCGCCGATCTTGCCGTCGCGACCAACGCGGGGCAGATCAAGGCCGGCGCGCCCTCGCGCTCGGATCGCACCGTCCAAGTACAACCAGCTGCTGCGGATCGAAGGGGAGCTCGGCGCGGACGCCGAATACCCCGGCTGGGATGCTTTCAAGGCCCGTCCTTAGCGTCGCACTGCTGGTCATCGCCGCCGCCTGTGGCGGAGACGACACCACGACGGTGACCGTCCGCGAGACCGTCACCGAGACGGCAGCCTCGTCGGTGCCGAGCGAGGCGCCGGCGCTCGTCTCGCTCTACTTCCTCCAGGACGGGAAGGTCTGGCCCGAGCAGCGCGGGATCATCACCGGGCCTGCGATCGCTACGAACACGGTTCACCAACTCTTCGAGGGAACCGAGACCGAGCTGACGACGGCGATCCCGCCCGAGACGAGGCTGCGCAGCCTCGCCATCGACGGCGGAGTGGCCTCGATCGACCTCGATCCGGAGCTCACCGATCGCCGGGCGCTCGCGCAGCTCGTCTACACGCTGACGCAGTTCGACTCGGTGAAGCGCGTCTCGTTCAACGGAGACCCGCCGGTCGGACGGGGGGCGTTCGAGGAGGAGACCCCTGCGATCCTCGTCGAGTCTCCGCTGTCGGGCGAGGAGGTCGAGACCGGCTTCGAGGTGACCGGCACGGCGAACACGTTCGAGGCGACGTTCCAGTACGAGCTCCACGATGCCGCCGACAAGATCCTGAAGGAGGACTTCGTCACCGCCACCTCGGGCAGCGGCACGCGCGGGACCTTCCGCTTCACCGTGCCGTATGAGTCGGGGAGAGGGCAGGGAACACTCGTCGTTTTCGAGATCTCCGCGGAAGACGGCTCGCGCACGAACGAGCGAGCGGTACCGCTGGCGCTACGCTGAACGCCGTGTCCGCGCGGGTGCCCCGCCGCACGAAGATCGTGGCCACGCTGGGGCCGGCGTGCGCGACGCCCCAGCAGGTCCTCGCGCTCGCCCAGGCCGGCATGGACGGCGCGCGACTGAACTTCTCGCACGGGACGCACGAGCAGCACGCCGAGTACGCGCGCATGGTCCGTGCCGCCCAGGACGAGGTCGGCAGGCCGATCGCACTGATCGCGGACCTCCAGGGGCCGAAGCTCCGGATCGGCGATCTCGAGGAGCCGATGCAGCTCGCCGACGGCGACGAGGTCGTGGTCACGGGCGGCGACGACGCGAGCCTCGACGGAGAGCTGCCTGTCCTGCCGGCGGTGATCGGCCAGGTGCTCCAGCCCGGCCACGACGTGCTGATCGACGACGGCCTCGTCCGGCTCCGCGTCGAGAACGTGACCTCCGGCCGGGCGCGCTGCGCCGTCGTCGTGGGCGGCACGGTCAGCTCGCACAAGGGCGTGAACGTCCCCGGCGTTCCGGTGCCCATCCCGGCCCTGACCCGAAAGGACACGGACGACCTCGAGTTCGCTCTGGGGCTCGGCGCGGATTTCGTCGCACTCTCGTTCGTCCGATCGGCCGCCGACGTCCGCGACCTGAAGGGGCTGATCAAGCAGGCGGGCGTCGACGCGCACGTGATCGCGAAGATCGAGAAGGCGGAGGCAATCGACGCCCTGCCGGCCGATCCTCGAGGAAGCTGACGCGATCATGGTCGCCCGCGGCGACCTCGGCGTCGAGATCGGCGTCGAGGTCGTCCCGCTGCTCCAGAAGCGGATCATCCTCGACTCGCTCGACCGCGGAAAGACGGTGATCACGGCGACCCAGATGCTCGAGTCGATGGTCAACCACGCCGAGCCCACGCGGGCCGAAGCGAGCGACGTCGCCAATGCGGTCCTCGACGGCACTTCCGCGCTGATGCTCTCCGAGGAGACGGCGATCGGCCGCTACCCGCTCGAGGCCGTCCGGACGATGGAGCGAATCGCGCGGACGATCGAGCCGAGCATCGAGTACCGGCACCAGTTTCCGCAGCCGGGCGACGAGCCCACGGTCGGGCAGGCCATGTCCAACGCCGCCTGCGACCTTGCGGAGACGCTCGGCGCGAAGGCGATCCTGGTCCCGACGTTCACCGGCCGGACGGCGTCCGTCGTCGCCAGGCTCCGCCCGCGCCGCCCGATCATCGGTCTCTCCCACCATAAGCACGCCCTCCAGCACATGGCGCTCGAGTGGGGCGTGACGCCGATGCAGATGCCCCAGGCGGCCGACGTGGAGGAGCTCTGGACTCGTTCGCTCGAGTCTGGTCGCGAGTCCGGTCTGCTCGACGAGGGCGACCTGGTGGTGCTCACCGCTGGGACCGCGGTGAACCTCCCCGGCACCACGGACATGATCAAGCTCTCGTACGCCTGAGTCCTGGAAAGCAGGAGCCGCGGTCACCCTCCCGAACGGACGGCCATGCCGTCCCGGTCCCGGCCCAAGCGGCCCCGCCGCCGGCCGCCGCTCATGCGGTGGCTCGCAGTCGCAACGATCCTCGTGGTCGGGCTCCTCTACTACAGGCCGCTCAAGAGCTATCTGGACACGAAGGCGTCGCTCGAGGAGCGAGCGGCCCAGGTGCGATCGCTGCGCGCCGAGCGCGACGAGCTCGCGCGGAAGGTGGCCGAGTCCGACACACCGGAGGCGCTGGCCCGGCGTGCCCGTCGCCTCGGTCTCGTCAAGCCCGGCGAGCGGCTCTTCATCGTCAAGGGGATCGACGAGTGGCGGGCACGACAGAACGCCGACACAGGTGCCGCGTCCGGCGACGAACCCAACGCCGCAGGCGACCGCTGACACGGCGCCGGGCTGCGTCCTCAGTCGCCCCGATGCTTCTAGCATCGAGGCTCCCTGCGTCCTGCCCCGGCTTGGTCATCGGCCGCCTGCGACGGGGGAGCGTCACCGGACGCGACACTAGGATCGGAGGCGGTGGATGACCGGGCGATCGTCGAGCGCCAGCTGGGCCGAGAGCCGCGCGCGTTCCTGCGCGTGGCCGTCCGCTGTCCGTTCGGCGCGCCGGCCGTAACGCTCCAGGCGCCGTACGACAGTACGGGCGATCCTTTTCCGACGACCTTCTACCTCACCTGCCGCCACTTGGTCGCCGCCGTCGCCCGCATCGAGGCGGCCGGAGGGATCGAGCGCTGGGGCGAGCTCGCGTCCGGCGACGAACGGCTCGCGAGCAGCCTCGAGGCGGCGACGGCCGAGCAGCGCGTCATCCGCCGCGAGCTTGCGGACGGGCAGGTCGGACGGGAGCAGGGAGCGTCGCTCGACCTCGGCATCGGCGGCACGGCGAACCCGAATCGACTCAAGTGCCTTCACGCCCATGTCGCGTTCGCGCTCGCCCGGCCGGGGTACGAGCTGGGCGAGCGGATCTACGCCGAGATCGAGCCGAGCTGGCCCGACCGGTGCTGCACGCTTGATGCTCCTGGGTAAGGACGGAGTGATGGCGAGCTACCTGGAGACCGCGAGGCAGCAGTGGGCGGAAGGCGACCGTCGGCTGACGGCTGCCTCCTCGGACCCGAACGCCTACGAGACGCTGATGGCGCAGGTCGAGGCCGTGACCGAGGCGCTCAGGCGCCGCATCGGCGAGCGATTCACGCTCGTGCAGCTCGCGGACGCGTACGCAGGCGCCGACGGCTGGGTGTACGAGGCGGTCGCCGAGCGCGCCACTCGTCCGGGATGGACGGCGACGGCGTCGCTCGCTCAGGACGCTGCGTTCCATCGGTATGCACGGGGCGCGTCGGATTACGCCCCATGAGCACAGGCGCGCCCACCCGCAGGCGCCGCAGGCGCGGCGTCGGCGTCGTCGGCTGGCTGATCCGGATCGCCGCGGTGGTGATTGTCTTCGGCCTCGGCGTCGCGGTCGGGCAGGCGCTCGAGGATCGCCCCGAGCCCACGAAGCCGGTGACGAGCTTCCGGACGATCCAGCCCTGGACGCAGACCAACCCCGGGACCGAGACCCGCACCGTCCCTCCCTGAGCACCCGAGAACGAAGAAAGTGCAGCTTTGATTAGATTCACGCCGTGTCCGAGGTCGGGGGCAAGGCGCACAGACAGCCGTCTGATGAGGGTTCCGACTGGATGACCCTCGGTCAGGCGGCGAAGTACCTCGGAGTCGCGCAGAGCACGATCAGGAAGTGGTCCGACCAGGGCCGCCTGCCGGCCTTCTATACGCCCGGTGGTCATCGCCGCTACCAACGGCGCGACCTGGACGCCTTCGTGTCCGGCTCCGGCAGCGCCTCCACCTCGCGGACGCGCGGGACGCCGCTCGTCCTGATCGTCGACGACGATCCGCGGATCCGCGAGTTCGTCCGCGTGAACCTGGAGATGGACGGCTACGTCGTTCGCGAAGCGGGAAGTGCGGAAGAAGGCCTTGCCGCCCTCGAGGAGCAGCCGCCCGACCTGATCCTCCTCGACGTGATGATGCCCGGCGTGGACGGGTGGGAGATGCTGCGGCGGATGCAGGAGAGCCATGACCAGGGCTCGATCCCGGTGATCATGTTCAGCGGCCAGGTGGAGAGCTCGGACAGCGACGCCGTCGCACGGGGCGCACAGGGCTTCCTCGGCAAGCCGTTCAACCCGCAAGACCTGATCACGCGGACGAAGGAGCTCCTACGGGGCTGAGGCGGTCGCCGGGCGGCGCCTAGAGTTCCTCTGACGCGCGTAAGAGGCCGGCGACAATCACAAGGACGGCCGCGACAAGGCTGATCCAGATGCCGATGCCGCGGCCGGCCGGCTGGAAGTCGTCCGGGATCGAGATCACGCGGATCAGGACGAGGATCGTCGCGATCGAGCCGAGCACGATCACGATCAGGCTCTCGGGAACCGTGGCCGGGAGCTCGATGCCGGCCGCGTGCAGCAGATGGAGCGCGACGACCGCGAGCCCGAGCAGCAGGACGATCTTCGCCAGCGCACCCGTGTGCCAACCGATGACGGCAACCGTCAGGTCTCCCGAGCTGTTGACGTACCAGCCCATGAGGGTCGAGAGCGCGAGCACCATCCCGGCGAGCCAGGTGAGCCGCTCGCCGGCACCCCACAGCCAGGCGGTGTCCGGCGCGAACCGGTCGCTCTCGTCGGGCTCGTAGGTCTCCGGCGGGTAGGTCTCGGGCGACTCCACGCCGGCATCTTCGCTGAAAGCCTCGCGGCTTTCAGTGAGTGGATCGGGCCGCGGGGGTTCCACTAGAGGCCGAAGAGCTGTTCGATTTGCCGCCACACGACCAGCGAGAGGTAGGCGGCGAGAACGACGAGCGAGAGGAGGATCGCGAAGAACCTCAGCCGCGCGAGGGCCCGCTCCTGCTTCCGGTCCTGCCGGATGCGGCGGCGTGTCTTGTGGAATCGGTACGCGCGCTCGACCGCGATCGGATCGGGAAGCGGCGGCTCTTCCACGGCATCGGGGCGCCGGGCGGGCTCGGCCATCGCCGCACTCTATAAGAGGTTCCGGCGGTGCGATGCGCCCCTGGCGGCCAAGCCTCGTGGCGTCGGAGCCTCCTACACTTGTCGGGTGATTCCCCCTGGACAGGAGGTACGGGAGGCGGCGCTCCGAAGCCTCGCTGCGGCCGGCCAGGACCTCGTCGACGTGGACGATCTGGACGCCGCCCTCGGAGTGCTGGCCGCGGCGGCCGCGTCGGGCGTCGGCGCCACGCTCGCCGTCATCCGCGTCGCCGACCAGGGCGGCGAGGATCTGCAGTCGCGCGGGGTCTGGGCGGCATCGCCCGCGCTCCGGGCCGAGCTCGAGGGCTCTCGCATCGCGGCCGGGACGATCGGCTCCGAGGAGCTGACCGACGGCGACGACCTGCCCGAGGCGATCCGACGGCTCGCGCGCCGGTGGGGCGCGTCGCGCGTGCTGATCTGCCCGGTCTGCTCGGAGGGACGACCGTTCGCGAGCCTCGAGCTGGCGCGCGCCGGCGAGCCGTTCTCCGAGCAGGACATCCTGCTGGCCCGGGTGATCGCAAGCCACGCCTCGCTTCTCATCCGTGCGGTCGACCCGGCGAACGGGCACTCGACGGTGACCGGACGGGACGCGATGCTCGAGCTCGCCGGCCGCGCGCTTGCCGTCGTGGCGGAGGAGTCCCGCAGCGGGGAGCGCATTGCCAGGCTCGCGCTCGAGGCGACGGGGGCGCGGTCCTGCATCCTCTGGCGCTCGAACGGCCGGCCGGAGCCGGTGGCGACGGCCGGTGCCGCCGAGGATCTGGACGACGCCGAGGCGGCGGTGCGCGACGCCGACGAGCTGCTTTCCGCGAAGGGAAGTGTGACGGTCGGGGACGGCGTCGTCCTCGTCCGGCTGGGCGAGCCGCCGGTGGGCGGTCTCCGGCTCGTCTTCGAGCCGGGGGACGAGCCGGGCGACGAGGAGCTCTCCCGGCTCGCGGCCTTCGGCGCCCGTGCGGCGCACGCGGTTCGCGTCGGCGAGCGGACGACCGACCTCGCGCAGGAGCTGGAGCGCAGCCGGGCGCTGCTCGCGGTCGTCGGTCAGGCGATCGCGGAGCTGTCGCTGTCGCACACGCTCGAGACCGCGGTCGACCGCGTGGGCGAGCTGCTCGAGACCGACCGCGCGGCGGTCTATCTGCGCCAGGCGGGAGAGCTCGAGACGGCGGTCGAGCGCGGGCTCGCGGGGCCGCACGTCCGTGTCGCCGAAGGGCTACTCGACCTGATCCTCAGCCGTCTGCGGGCGAGGCCCGTGGTCGAGGTGCAGGACGCGACGTCCGACCCGCGGCTCGGGTCGGTGCGGGACGCGGTCACCGAGTCGGGCATCGAGGCGGCCGTCGTCGTCCCACTGCGTGCCGCCGGCGAGCTGATCGGGCTGCTCGTCGCCTACCTCCCGGCGACGCGGCGGCTCGCCGAGGGGGAGTCCATGCTGCTCGCGGCGCTCGCCGGACAGCTCGCCGTCGCGGTCCAGAACGCCGGCCTGCACGAGGACACCGCGCGCCTTGCGCGGGAGCGGCAGGAGGCGCTCGACGCGGAGCTCCTCGCGGCCAAGCGCCTGGAGGCGTTCTACGAGATCTCGCGCTCGTTCTCCGAGAGCCTCTCGCTGGAGGAGACCGTCGGTGCGATTGCCCGCACGGCGGTCGAGCTTCTCGGCGTGGACGCTGCCGTCCTGCGCATGCCGGACGCTCGCGGCGACTCGCTCGTCGCGCGGGCCGTCCACGTCCCGGATGTGCGCCTCGGCGTCGCGCTCGATCCGATTCTCCGCCGCCCGCAGCCGCTCGACCGGATCGCTGCGGCGACACCTGTGGCTCTTACCACCGGTCAGGCGGCGCAGCTCGGCGGCGGCCACGAGTTGCTGATCCCGTTCCTCGAGCGCGGCTCGACGGCCTCGTTCGTCCCGATCGTCTCGGCGGGAGAGGTGATGGCTGCGCTCACTCTCATCTCGCTCGACCCGGCGCGGCCGATCGACCGCGAGCTGCTCGAGGCGGCGGGGTCGCTCGCCGCCCAGGCGTCGCTCGCGATCGGGAACGCCCGTCTCTACGAGCAGCAGGCGCACTTCGCGGACGCGATGCAGCGGTCGCTCCTGCCGGACGAGCCGCCCGACCTCCCCGGCGTCGAGATCGGCAGCGTCTACGAGTCCTCCGCGCGCCTGGACGTCGGGGGCGACGTGTTCGACTACACGGTGCTGCCCGACGGCCGCCTCGCCGTCGTGGTCGGCGACGTGACCGGCAAGGGGATCGACGCGGCAGCCGACATGGCGATGACGAAGTTCGTCTTCCGGTCGCTCGCGCGCGAGCACCCAGAGCCGTCTGAGCTGATGCGGATCGCGAACCAGGTCGTCCTCGACGAGGTGGAGGAGGGCAAGTTCGTGACGATGCTCTACCTGACGCTCGATCCCACCACGGGCGAGCTCGCCTGCGCGGGAGCGGGTCATCCTGAGCCCCGCCTCGTACGGCCGGACGGCTCCGTCGAGGAGCTGGAGGCGCGCGGGCTCGCGCTCGGAATCGCGCCGGACCAGCATTACCCAGAGTCGAGAGCAACGTTGGAGCCCGGCGCGTCCGTCGTCCTCTACACGGACGGGGTGGTCGAGTCCCGCGTCGGCGGCGAGCTGTACGGAAAGTCGAGGCTCGACCGGCTGCTTGCCGCCAAGCGCGACCTGCTGGCGCAGCAGCTCGCACGCGCGGTCGTCGAGGACTCCCGGGCGTTCGCGGGCGGCGGGCTTGCGGACGACTCGGCCGTGGTCGTCGTCAAGCGAACGCGAGCTTCAGGCTGATAGGGACAGGATCAATCCTGTCCCAATGAGCCTAGGTCGGCCCTCATTCCAGGCAACGCTGACCGGCGTCGTCTTCGCCGCCGGCGTCGGGACGCTGGCGACGGAGATCGCCGCGTCGCGCCTCCTCGCCCCGTACTTCGGGAACTCCACGATCGTCTGGGCGAACGTGATCGGGCTGACGCTGGCCTCCCTCTCGGTCGGCTACTGGCTCGGCGGCCGGCTCGCGGACCGCTACCCGAGGCCCAGGGCGCTCGGCCTCGTCGTCGTCTCCGCAGCCTGTCTCGTCGCGGTCGCGACGCTCCTCGCCCGCCCGATCCTCGACCTTTCGGTCGAGGGCCTCGACCGGGTCTCCGCCGGCGCGGCGATCGGCTCGTTCTTCGGCGTGCTCATCCTGTTCGTCCCGCCGGTGACGCTGATGGGGATGGTGGCGCCGTTCGCGATCCGGCTCGCGATCCAGGACGTCGAGAGCGTCGGTACCGTCGCCGGACGCCTCTACGCAGTCTCGACGGTCGGGAGCCTCCTCGGGACCTTTCTCGCGGCGCTTGTTGCGATCCCCGCGATCGGGACGCAACGGACGCTGCTCTCTGCGGCCGCGCTGATCGGTGCGAGCGGTGCGGTGCTGCTCGGACGGCGCTGGCTCCTGCTGGCGGCGGGCCTCGCGGCGCTGCTGCTGATCCCGCCCGGCGCCGTGAAGGGCCAGAGCGGCGTGATCCACGAGGACGAGTCCCGCTACCAGTTCATCCAGGTCGTGGAGGAGGACGGCGTGCGTCGCCTCTACCTCGACGAAGGGCTGGCGACGCACTCGGTGTGGCGGCGGGACGAGGTGCTCACCGGAGGGGTGTGGGATACGTACATCGCCGTGGTCGACCTGCTCGGGCGGCATCCAGAACGGGTGGCGATGCTTGGAAACGCCGCCGGCACGGCCGCGCGGGCATTCGCGCGCTACTACCGGTCGGTGCAGATCGACGGTGTGGAGCTCGATCCGGCGGTCAGCGAGGCCGGCCGGAAGTACTTCGAGATGGCGGAGATCAGCGGGCTGGCCGTCCACGACGCCGACGCCCGCGCCTTCCTCCGCCGGACGGACGAGACCTACGACGTGATCATCGTGGACGCGTACCGGCCGCCCTACGTGCCCTTCTACCTGGCGACGGAGGAGTTCTTCGAGCTTGTGCGGCACCGGCTCAGGCCGGGCGGGATCGTCGCGCTCAACGTGGCGACGACGCCCGACAACCACGACCTTGCGAGGAACATCGGCGGGACCCTCGCGTCCGTGTTGCCGATGGCGTACTCCTGGCAGCCGCTCAAGTTCAATCAGATCGTCATCGGCCAGAACGGCGAGCCGACCGGCAGCGTGCGCGTGGCGCCCCCCGATGTCGCGCCCCTCGTCCAGGATCTCCGCGCCACCATGCGCCCGATTCCGCCGTCCGACGACCCGTGGACCGACGACCGCGCGCCCGTCGAGTGGATCACCGACCGGATGATCGTCGAGTTCGCAGCGCAGGGCGGGCGGTTCGAGGAAGATCCGCTCCCGACCGCGCCGTAGCGGGCGTTAGCAGGTCTTTCTCTACACTGCCGCCCGTGAGGCGTGGGGTCTCGATCGTGCTGGGAGCGCTCGCGTGCGCGGCGGCGGGCCTGCTCGCAGCTGCCGTCGTGGCGGCGCCGGGCCTCTCGCAGCTTCCGATCACCACCGGGACGACGACCGGCGCCACGACCACCGCGCCGACGACGACCGCACCGACCACGACCGCACCCGCAGGCCGACCTGATCCCCGGCGGCGTCTTCGTCGGTCGTGTCGAGGTCGGGGGGCTGACGCCGGGTGGCGCGACCGCGCTCGTCCAGACGGAATTCGACGAACCGCTCACGCTCGTGTTCGGCCGCAAGAGCATCCTCGTCACGCCGCAGCGGCTCGGCGCGACCGCACGTGTGAAGCTCGCGATCGACCAGGCCCGCCGCGCGGCGCCCGGAACCAGGCTCCCGCTCTTCGTCACGCTGCGGCGCGGCGGCGTCGCGAAGTACGTGAAGGCGCTCGGGAAGCGCTTCGACAGGGGCGGGAAGAACGCCGAGCTCGTCGGTCTGCGCGGCAGCCGGCCGTGGATCACCAAGGAGCAGACCGGGCGGGTCCTGAAGCAGCGCCCGGCGGTGCGGGAGATCGTTGCCAGCCTTCGATCCCACCGGCGCTCCCCGCTGCGGGTCCGCGCCGAACGAGTCGAGCCGAGCATGACGCGCGCCCGCTTCGGTCCGATCGTCGTGATCCGCCGCGAGTCCAAGGTGCTCAACCTCTTCCGCGGGATGCGCCTCTGGAAGCGGCTCGGCGTCGCGACTGGCCAGTCGTCCTACCCGACACCGCTCGGCCGTTACTCGATCGTCACGATGCAGCGGCATCCCTGGTGGTATCCGCCGGACTCGGACTGGGCGAAGGACGAAAAGCCGATCCCGCCGGGGCCGGGGAACCCGCTCGGAACGCGGTGGATGGGCATCAGCGCGCCGGGCGTCGGCATCCACGGGACGCCGGATCCGGCCTCGATCGGTTACTCCGCGTCCCACGGCTGCGTGCGCATGCGGATCCCCGAGGCGGAGTGGCTGTTCGGCCGCGTCCGGGTCGGGACGCCGGTCTTCATCGTTCCCGCGTAGCCTCTGAAGCATGAGTGGCCGACTGAAGCTCGCGGCCCAGGGTCTCTCCGTCACGCTCGTCGCCGGCCTCTTCGCGCTACTCGTCTGGAAGCTCGCGACCCAGGAGGAGGGCGCGGCGCGCAAGCTTGGCCGCGGCGAGATCGTCAGCGCGCCCAACTTCCGCCTCGACCGGCTCGACGGGCGAGGGGAAGATCTCGCTCGCCGAGTACCGCGGCCGCCCCGTCGTCGTCAACTTCTGGGGCTCGTGGTGCGACCCGTGCAAGGAGGAGGCGCCCGTGCTCGAGGAGACCTGGCGGCGCTACAAGGATCGCGGCCTGGTCGTGCTCGGAGTCGACTTCCACGACCTCAAGGGCGCAGCGAGACGGTTCGCGCGCGAGAACGACATGAGCTATCCGCTCGCCTACGACGGGCCGGGGAACACGATCTCCGACTACGGCGTCGAGGCCGCCCCGGAGACGTTCTTCGTCTCGCCCGACGGAAAGCTGGTCTGCGAGCGGCTGCTCGGCGGCGTCCACATCGAGCGGAACCGCCTCCGCTACGACGATTGCGTCCAGGAGCTGCTCGCGGCGTGAGCGAGCTAGTAACAAAGTGTTACTTGCCCGCGCCGGCCCAGGATCCGGCTGCCCGAGAGCCGTTGGCAAGGCGGAGGAGGCTTGTAACACAGTGTTACTTGATCTGGCTCGTCGTCTTCGGCCTCGCACTGGCCGGGCCGCCCGTTGCTGCGGCTGCAGCCTGCCCGACGCTTGCCGATCTCGAGGGTGAGGTGATGTGCCCGCAGTGCAAGACGACGCTCGACCAGTCCGACGCGCCGGTCGCCCGCGACATCAAGCAGTTCATCCAGGCGCGGGCCGAGGCGTGCGTGCCCGAGGGGCAGATCAAGGACGAGCTGGTGGCGCAGTTCGGGCCGGCGGTTCTGGCCGCGCCTCCGCGCGAGGGCTTCCACTGGTTGGCGTGGCTGCTGCCGCTTGCCGGGCTGCTCGCGGGCGCCGCCGTGATCTCGATTCTGGTCTGGCGCTGGAGCCGGCGCCGGCCCGTCGCGGAGCCGGTCGCGCCCCCCAACGGCCGGCCGTTGGACCCCGAGCTCGAGCGGAGGCTCGACCGGGAGCTCGCCCGCTTCGATGGCTGAAGCACTGCCCCTGGCGTTCTTCGCAGGGCTGCTGTCGATCATCACGCCCTGCGTCCTGCCGCTCGTGCCCGGCTACCTGTCGGCGGTCTCGGCGGTGGAGGCGGACCGGCTCGGCGAGGCCGGAGTGGGGAGGAGGGTGGCGCGCTCGAGCATCCCGTTCATCCTGGGCTTCACGACGGTCTTCGTCGTCCTCGGCGCGGGAGCCGCGGCGCTGGGCGGCTTCCTCGACGCCAACCGCCGCGCCGAGCTCGCGGGGCTCGTGCTCGTCATCCTCGGCCTCGCGTTCCTCGGCCTCCTGCCCTGGCCCGAGCGGCTCGTTGCGCCGGGGCTCCTGACCGGGGCGCGGAGGCGCGGCTCGGGGGTGCTGCTCGGCGCCGCCTTCGCGGTGTGCGCGGCGCCGTGCATCGGCACCGTCCTCGCGTCGGTGCTGGTGCTGGCGGGGAGTGCGGAAGAGATCTTGGAGGGCTCGGCGATCCTCGCCGCGTACTCCGCGGGCCTCGCGCTCGCGTTCGTGCTGGCGGCGATCGCGTTCGTGCGCGCGATGGGCGCGTTCCGCTGGCTGCGCGACCACTACACGGTGATCCGCGTCGTGAGCGGCTCGGTGCTCGTCCTCATCGGCCTGGCGTTCTTCTTCCATCGCGACGGGTGGATCCGGGTCGGGTTCGACCGCGTGCTCGATGTGGTCGGGCTAGGCGTCTAGCGGCCTCGGCAGCTCGAGCGACCCCGACTCGACCATCCGCTGGGCAGCGCCGACAGACGAAAGGACGGCGGCGACATCCACACCGCGATGCTCCGGCGCGAACGGGCCGAGCCGCCGCGCAGCCTTGGCGAGCTGCCGTTCGCACCCGGGCCGGTTCCCGCGCCCGGCGTGGTGCCAGGCGACCGCGACGTGGACGAGGCCCTGGAAGAAGTCCTTCTCCGCCGGCTCGGCCGCACGCCACGCCTCCTCCAGCTCCTCGTGCGCCTCGAAGTACTCGCCGCGCCGGATCAGATCGAGACCGTCTTGCAACCACTCGTCCACAAACGTGAGTGTTACTCTCGGAGAGACGTGGCGACGATCCTGCTCGAAGGCGTCGACCTCTTCATCCGCGGCAAGCTCGAGGCGCTCCTCGAGGGCCATCACTTCGTGACGAACGACTCCATCGATCCGCCGGACCTGGTGATCGCAGACGTCGGCCGGACAGACCCGGACGAAGTCGCGGACGCCTATCCCGACGTCCCGATCCTCGGCTTCTCGAATCACAAGGACACCGCGGGCCTGCGCCGGGCGCACGAGGCGGGCTTCGACCAGGTGGTCGCGAAGTCGGCGTTGACAGAGCGCGCGCCTGAGCTCATCGAGCAGCTGACCACGTAGTTAGGCTCCAGGCGTGACGTACATCATCGCCGAGCCCTGCATCGACATCAAAGACCTCTCCTGCGTGGACGTCTGCCCGGTCGACTGCATCCACGAGTTCGAACGGATCCTGATCATCGACCCCGAGGAGTGCATCGACTGCTTCGCCCCGACGGAGCGGTTCGTGACCTCGAAGGGCATCCGGACCTTTGCCGAGGTCGAGAACCAGGCGGTGCGAGTCTTGACCGACGACGGCTTCAAGCCCGCGCTCGTCAAGCGGTTTCGCCGGAAGCCGTTGGTGAAGCTCGAGCTGGCGCCGGCGTTCGAGGAGCGCGACCGCTACGGCGGGACGAGGCTGACGACTCGCAACATCTCGAGGTTCCGCCGGACGATCTGGGCGACGCCGACCCACAACTGGCTGCTTGAAGACGGCGACCGAACCGATTCGCTCGAGGCCGGCCAGTTCGTGCCCTCGATGCGCGCTGAGCCCCGTCGTGACGGCGAGACCTATCGCCTCGGCGTTCTCCACGGGCTCGTGTTCGGCGACGGAAGCTGGAACAAGCAGGAGATCCGCTCCGGCGAGCATCTCCACTACGTCCAGCTCTACGGCGACCGGGTGGCGAGGTTCCGCGACTTCTTCGACCAGGTCAACTTCTCGCCGTGCCTCGACGTGCATCCCGGCTACGTCGGAACCGGCGTCGTGCGTTCGTCGGCGAACCTCAAGCGACTCTTGCCAGAGACGGCCGACACCGAGTACATCACCGGCTTCGTGGACGGCTGGATCGCCGCGGACGGCGATCCCGTCAAGGCCGGATCCTGGCGCCTCCGCTCTACCGACCACGAGGCGCTTGCCTGGCTCGAGCAGGCAGCGGTGATCGCCGGGTACGTCGCGGTCGGCTCCGGCGAAGAAGCAAGCCGCGAGACGAATTTCGGCGTCCGCAGCCGCTCCATCCGCTGGCTCTACCTCGCGAGCCGTGAGGTCTCCTGGCGGGTGATGAACGTGGAGGAAAACGACGTTGACGCAGAGGACACCTACTGCGCGGTCGTCCCGGGCAAGCACGCGTTCACGCTCGCCGGCGGCGTCTATACCTCCAACTGCGGCGCATGCGAACCGGAGTGCCCCGTGGAGGCGATCTTCCCCGAGGATGCGCTCCCCGATAAGTGGGAGCCGTTCGTGAAGATCAACTACGCGTACGGCGAGGGCGCCGACGTGGTCAACAACCTCACGAACGAGTACGCGACCCAGCACAACGTGCAGAACCCTCCGCTCGACGAGCGTTAGCGGTTCCACCAACCGGGTACGCACCTTCCGTTCCGAACAGGAGGGTCACATGCCACAGGAAGCGTGGAGCAACAAGCGCGAACGGCAGTACGAGCACATCAAGGACAGCGCCAAGGATCGCGGCGCCTCGACGAAGCGTGCCAAGGAGATCGCGGCCCGCACGGTCAACAAGGAGCGGGCCCGGTCGGGCGAGGCTCGGACGTCGTCGAGAACGTCTCGGCAGGACATGTCGTCAAGCCGCCGCGGCGGTCAGCGCTCCGGAACGAACCGTCCGAAGGGCCGCACGAAGGAGCAGCTCTACAACGAGGCCAAGCGGATGGGCATCGACGGCCGCTCGAAGATGAACAAGCAGCAGCTGCAGCGCGCGGTCGATCGCAGGAAGTAATCGCCTTCTCTCGGTTGCACGGCGCTGGCTATATTGCGCGGCGCCGTGCGACCGAAGACCCTCGATCACGTCGCGTACTGGCTCGCCGACCGGGACCGCATCGCCGACTTCGTCACGACGCACGTCGGCATGCACGTCATCGAGCGAACCGACCGCTTCACGCTCGTCGGCTCCGATGCGCGCAAGGGGAAGCTGACGCTCTTCGACGCGGAGGCTCCGCGCGAGCGCGGCGCGCTCAAGCATGTCGCCCTTCGCGTGAACGACCTGGACGCCGCGCTCACCGAGCTCCCCGACAGCGTCGTCGTGGAGCGGACGAACGGCACGGCGCTCTTCGACCTCGGCGACGGGGTGAACCTCGGCCTCGTCGAGGCGCCGACCGAGACGGAGTACGACCTCGACCACGTCGCGCTCTTCTCGGCCGATCCCGAGGCGACCGCGCAGCGATACCGCGATTACGGCTTCGAGTCCGCCGATCGCGGCTCCGGCGGGGAGCCTCGCGTGCACGTCGCAGGGGCCTATGTCGAGTTCCACCAGGGCGAGCCGGGCGACCCCGAGTCGCCGCTGCTGAACCACCTCGCGGTGCTCGTCGACTCGGCGGAGGATCACCGGGCGGAGGCCGAGCAGAGCGGCATCGAGGTGCAGGACTTCGTGGACGCCCCGAACACGCTCGCCGTGTTCGTCTGGCTTCCGGAGCGCGTCCGGCTCGAGTACGTCGAGCACAAGCCGACGTTCGCGCTCCAATAGCCCTGCGTATCGCGGGAGCCGGGATCGCCGGCCTCGTGGCGGCCGCCCGGGCCCGCGAGCTCGGCGCCGATCCGGTCGTCTACGAGAAGGGGACGCGCGCCGGCGGCTCCATGCTGCTCTCGAGCGGCTTCGCCTGGCGCTACCGGTCGTGGGAGGTCTTCCGCGAGCAGTGCCCGGGCGGAGATCCGACACTTCAACGCCTGATCCTGGAGCGGTTCGACGACGCGCTCGACTGGCTCGAGGCGCAGGGCGTTGAGCTGCGCACGCGCGAGACGGGGAACCCGCTCACCGTCGGTGCCCGCTTCGACCCGCGCCAACTCGTCGAGACGCTCGCGCGTGACGTCCGGCTAGGAGAGACGACAGAGGAGCCGGCGATCCTCGCCACCGGCGGTTTCCCGGCGCGGCTCGCCCGCGAGCGTGGACTGCTCCTGCGCGCCAACCCGTGGAGCGAGGGCGACGGGCTCGACCTCGCCCGGGACCGTGGTGCGGCGACGGCGGGTGACCTCGACGAGTTCTACGGCCGCGCGATGGCCGCGGTCGACGTCGTCGCGGAGGAGGATTTCGTGCGCCTCGGCCAGCTGTACGCGAAGTTCGCCGAGATCACGTCGGAGGACGGCTCGGAGCGTTTCGCCGGCGAGCCGAGCTGGTCGGAGATCGACGTCGCCCAGCAGGTCGCCCGCTGGCCGGGCGGGCGCGCGTGGTTCACGGTCGAGCGGGCCGTGATGGACGAGCGCGTGCGCGACCGGACGGTCAGGGAGATGATCGAGGCGGCCCGTCAGGCAGGCGCGCCGGTCGAGGAGCAGGACGGCCGCGTGCGCGTCCTCGTCCGGGCCGGAGTGACGCAGACGCTCGGCGGCCTGCGCGTCGACGAGCGGGCCCGGGTTCTCGACGCGAGCGGCGAGCCGATCGAAGGTCTCTTCGCGGCTGGCGCGGATGCCGGCGGCATCTCGACGGGCGGCTGGTCGAGCGGCCTGGCAACGGCCCTCGTCCTCGGCCTCGTCGCGGCGGAGTCGGCGCTCGACTAGCCGGGAAGCGGCTGGAGGTACGCGGCGCGGCGGTCGTCGCCCGGGAGCGGCGAAGGCGCCAGGCGGTTGACCTCCTGACGGAGGCCGTCGTCGACCTCGACGACGCTTCCGACCGTCGGCAGCTCGCCGTCCCGCTCCTGAAGCTCGTAGCCGGTCGCCTTCCAGATGAAGAGCAGGTGCTTGTCCGCCATCGCGGCCGGACTCTAACCGCGTGCCGTATAGGGCGGCAGCGTGATGCGCACGGCCGTACCGCCCTCGTCCGAGCTGCGGTCGACGTCGACCGTGCCGCCCAGCGCCCGCGCCCGCTCCGCCAGCGCCTCGAAGACCCGCCGCCGCCGCTCGCCCGAGCCGTCGTCGGTGATCAGCGTCTCGACGGCTCCCGCGTCCACCTCGCCGATCGCCACGGAGATGCGGGTCGGCGGCCCTCGACGCACTGCCGCGTCGAGCGACTCGCGGATGATCTGGTAGAGGACGATCTGCGCGCGGCTGGCCAGCGCGCTGCCGGCCTCGACGTCGAGGTCGACGCGAATGCCCTGCGAGACCTCGACCTGGTCGGCCAGCGCTTGCACCGCAGGCCCGAAGCCCTGGTCGCGCAGGACGACCGGCTCGAGGGCGAACGAGAGGTCGCGCAGCTCGCGGATCGTCTCCCGCTGACGGTTGACCGATTTCTCGAGGATCTCCTTGGCGTCCTCGACTCGGCCGCGGTCGATCGCGTCGACGACGCCGTCCAGCATCAGCGCGATTCCGGACATGGACTGGACGGGGCCGTCGTGGAGGAACAGTGCGAGTCGTCGCCGCTCGTCCTGCTCTGCGGCGATCAGCTGGTCAGCGTGCCGTGACCGCTCGGCCTCCTCCTGCCGCGTGCGAAGCAGGCTGAGGGCGAGCGCCGCCGCGGCGACGACGGCAACGCCGACGGCGCCGTAGGCAAGCCAGTCCACTCCCGTCGCCGCGCCGGCCAGCGCAACGAGCGCGGCGGCCGCAATGACGCCGACAAGGACGGCAGCCCTAGTCGATGATCGCTTCGCGAAGCGCAATCGCCACCGCGTGCGTCCGCGTGTCCGCCTCGAGCTTCGTGAGGATGTGGCGCACGTGGCTCTTCACCGTCTCCTGGCTGATGAAGAGCCGGGCGGCCACGTCCGCGTTGGACATGCCGTCGGCGAGAAGCTGGAGGATCTCCCGCTCGCGCCCCGTGAGCATGTCGTCGCCCTTCCCGGGCAGGAACGCGGGCATCAGGGCCGGGTCGACGTACCCGTCGCCTGCCGAGACCTTCTCGATCGCCTTCACGAGGCTGGCGTGCGGCGCCTCCTTGAGGATGTAGCCCTTGGCGCCGGACTCGAGGCCACGACTGAGCAGGCTTCGTTCGCTGTAGGCCGTGAAGATGAGGACGGCGGTCTCGGGCACCCGCTCGGTGAGGTGCTTCGTCGCCTCCAGGCCGTCCATGCCCGGCATGCGGACGTCCATGATCACGACGTGCGGCTTCCGGCGTTCGGCCAGCGAGACGGCTGATGCGCCGTCGGACGCTTCCCCGATGACGCGAATGTGCGGCGCGCGCGACAGCGACAACCGCAGCCCCTCGCGGACGACCTCGTGGTCGTCGACGATCAGGCAGGTGATCTCGGGGCGGCCGTCCTCACTCTGCTCGTCAGTCACGGGCGTGGAATTCTAGGCCGCGGGCACCGACTCCTGTTGTCAGACCGCAAGGCTGAGCTGCTCGTCGTGCTGCGTACCGTTGAGCCGGATTCGGCGCCTGTCCCGTACGCCCAGCTCCGTCGCGAGGGCGGCAACCTCCTCGCGCACGGGCCTGGCGGCAGCGCTCGGCAGATAGGCCCGCCCGCCCCGGTAGAGCTCGAGGTAGTGGGGCAGCTGCTCCGGGAAGTCCTCGGCGAGGTGCTCGAGAAAGTGCTCCCTCGTTCCGGGCCGGAGGTTGAGGAGGTTGGTCCAGACGCCGGTCGCTCCGGCCTCGCGCGCAGCCGCGACGACCTCGCGAAGCTGCTCGGGCCGGTCCGAGATCCCGGGCAGGATCGGCGCCATGCCGACGCCGACCTTGATCCCCGCGTCGACGAGCTCCTTCAGCGCGCGGAGCCGCTGGCGGGGATGGGCGGTGCTCGGCTCCGTCTTGCGCCAGACCTCCTCGTCGAGCGTCGGGATCGAGAAGGTGATCGCGACCTTCGCCCGCCTCGCAGCCTCGGCGAGGACGTCGACGTCGCGCACGATCATCGGGCCGCGCGTGATCAGCTGGAACGGGTTCGAGTAGTCCGCGAGCGCCTGGAGGCAGCCGCGGGTCAGCTTGTACTTGCCCTCCGCGGGCTGGTACGGGTCGGTTGCAGCCCCGATCGCAACCGACTCGCCCTCCCAGGACGGCCTCGCCAGTTCCTCGCGGAGCACCTCCGCGATGTTCGTCTTCACCCGGATCGAAGTCCCGTAGCGATCGTCGCTGGGTCGGTCCGCGCGCCGCTCGAAAGCCCTGACGTAGCAGAAGGTGCAGCGGTGGACACAGCCCATGTAGGGGTTCAGCGACCAGGAGAACCCCATGCCCTTGACCCGGTTGAGCGCGCTCCGGCAGGGCTCTTCGCGGTACTCGACGCCCATACCTGAAGTGTAGAACACACGTTCGTTCTCGCGGCGGTTCCATCCGCCCCGTTCCTATAATCCGAAGACTTCCTTGGACGACGACCGACCGCCCAGTACTCAGGCCCCGGAGAGCGGGGCGTGAGCGATTTCCTTCGAATCGTCGTGGTTCTCCTGCTCGTGCTGGGGAACGCGATCTTCGTTGCCGCCGAGTACGCGCTCGTAACAGCGCGGCGTAACCGTCTGCAGGAGCTCGTGGACGCCGGACGCCACGGCGCGAAGCACGCGCTCGAGCTGATGGACAACCCCGTCCGCTTCATCAGCACGGTGCAGGTCGGGATCACCGTCGCCGGCATCGCGATGGGTGCGATCGGCCAGCCGCTCGTCCAGGACTGGTTCACGTTCGTCCAGTCCGACACGGTCGCGTTCCTGATCGCGTTCTTCTTCCTGACGTACCTGAGCGTCTCCCTCGGGGAGCTCGTGCCGAAGGCGATCGCGCTCCAGCGGGCCGAGCGGCTGGCCATCGCCCTCGCCTGGCCGATCGACCTCCTCGGCCGGATCGCGCATCCCCTCGTCTGGCTGCTCCAGACCTCGGCGAATGCCGTCGTCCGCCTGTTCGGGATCAGGCCCGCACCGGCCGGCGTCATCGTCCACACGCGGGACGACATCCGCGCGGTCATCGCCGAGGCGGGCGAGTCCGGCGCCGTCGAGGGGGTCGAGCAGGAGGTGCTGTATCGGGCCTTCAGGTTCGCGGACAAGGAGGTCCACGACGTGATGGTCCACCGGCCGGAGGTCGTGGCGATCTCGGTCGACCTTCCCCCGCGCGAGTGCCTGGCCGCTGTCGTGAACTCGCCGTACACGCGCTACCCGGCGTATCGGACCTCACTCGACCAGATCGACGGGATCCTCCACGTGCGCGACCTCTTCTCCGCGCTGTACGAGAAGGGCATCGACAACGTGGTCATCGCGGACCTGCTCCGGAAGCCGTACATCGTTCCGGAGACCAAGGATCTGGCCGCGCTCCTGTCCGAGTTCCGCCAGCAGAATCAGCACATGGCGATCGTCGTCGACGAGTACGGCTCGATGCAGGGGATCGTCACGCTGGAGGACCTGCTCGAGGAGATCGTCGGCGAGATCGAGGACGAGTACGACCTGCCGGACGAGTCGCTGGAGCGCATCGACGAGCGCACGATCCGGGTCGACGGCACGTTCCCGATCGACGACTTCAACGAGCAGTTCGGGCTCGCGATGCCCGACGACGACTACCACACGCTCGCCGGCTTCGTCTTCGGCCAGATCGGCCGCGCGCCGGAGACCGGCGACGAAGTCGCGTGGAACGGACTGAAGTTCCGCGTCATCGACATCGAGGGGACGCGGATCGAGAAGCTCCAGGTCGACTTCCTCCCCGAGGAGGAGATCGAGGCGGCTTCCGCGGAGTCGGTCTGAGCCTGCGAGGGTTCGCGGGCGGCAAGTCCGAATGGCCCCCTCTGCCGGGCTCGCCGAGGCCCGAGCGACTCGAGCTCGGGCTCGAGACGCTGGACGGCGTCGGGCCAACGGTCAAGAAACGGCTGGCGGCGCTCGGGCTGCGGACGATCCGGGACGCCCTCGAGTACCGGCCGCGGCGCTACGAGCCCGCGGCTCCGGAGCTGGCGATCTCCGATCTCTTCGGCGAGGACGAGGCTGCGATCGCGGGGGAAGTGCTGAGCGTCCGCGTCCAGCGCGCCCGCCGCCTGCAGCTCGTGAAGGCGCGCGTCGCCGACGAGTCCGGCGAGATCACGGCCGTCTGGTTCAACCAGGCCTGGCTGAAGGACCGGCTCCAGCCGGGCACCCGAGTCCGCCTGCGCGGAAACCTGAAGGGGAGCGAGTTCACGGTCCGCTCCTACGACGTCAACGGCGTTGCGGCCACGGCCGACTTCGCGCCGGTCTACCCGGCGAGCGAGGAGATCACCGTCAAGAAGCTCCGGGACGTGGTCGGGAAGGCGCTCGACTACGCAAGGGACGTCGTCGATCCGCTGCCCGCCGCGCTCAAGGCGCGCGAAGGGCTCCCCGGCCGCTCCGACGCGATCGCCGCCCTCCACCGGCCGGCGAGCGAGGAGCAGGGCGAGCAAGCCCGGAAGCGGCTTGCGTTCGACGAGCTGCTCGCGCTCCAGGTCGGGCTGGCCCGGCGCCGCGAGGGTCGGGACGAGGAGCGCGCGGCGCCGCTCGGCGAGCCGGGCGAGCTCGTGGCGAGCTACCGCGGCGTCCTCCCGTTCGAGCTGACGCCGAGCCAGGAGAGCGCGATCGCGGAGATCGACGGAGACCTCGCCGGCGAGCGGCCGATGGAACGGCTCCTCCAGGGCGACGTCGGCTCCGGGAAGACCGTCGTCGCGCTCTACGCCCTCCTGCGGGCGGTCGAAGCCGGAAAACGGGGCGCGCTGATGGCCCCGACGGAGACGCTGGCGGAGCAGCACTTCCTGACCATCGACCCGATCTGCACGCAGCTCGGCGTTCCGATCGCGTTGCTGACGCGGTCGGTGAAGCACGACGTCGGCGCCGCGCAGGTCGTCGTCGGGACGCATGCGCTGATCCAGGAGGGCGTCGAGCTCGGGGACCTCGGCGTCGCGGTCGTGGACGAGCAGCACCGCTTCGGCGTCGAGCAGCGGGCGGCGCTGACGACCGGCCGCCGACCGCACGTCTTGCACATGACGGCGACGCCGATCCCGCGCACGCTCGCGCTGACCGTCTACGGCGACCTCTCGGTGACCGAGATCGCGAAGCCGCCGGAGAACCGGAAGCCGATCGAGACCGCGTGGGTCACGGAAGAGCGTTCGAGCGCTGCGTACCAGCGGCTGCGGAAGCACCTGGACGCCGGCCGGCAGGCGTACGTCGTCTGCCCGCTGATCGAGGAGTCGGAGACGAGCCTGGCGCGCGCCGCCGAGCGAGAGGCGGAGCGGCTGCGCAAGGGCGAGCTTCGCGGCTATCGCGTCGGGCTGCTCCACGGCCGCCTGAGGACGGACGAGCGGCGGCAGCTGATGGCCCAGTTCAAGGCCGGCGAGCTGGACGTCCTCGTCGCGACGACGGTGATCGAGGTCGGCGTCGACGTCCCGAACGCGACGATCATGATCGTCCAGGAGGCCGACCGGTTCGGGCTCGCGCAGCTCCACCAGCTGCGCGGCCGCGTGGGGCGCGGCGCCGAGCAGTCGTACTGTCTGCTGATCTCGCGCGCGAAGGAGGAGCTGACCGATGCCGCGCAGGCGAGGCTCGAGGCGTTAGTGCGGACGACCGACGGCTTCGAGCTGGCGGAGGTCGACCTCGAGCTTCGCGGCGAGGGCCAGCTGCTCGGAACCCGCCAGGCAGGCCTCTCCGAGTTCCGCTTCACGCGCCTGCGCGCCGACCGAGACCTCCTCGAGCGGGCGCGCGAGGTCGCCGAGGAGCTCGTCGACTACGAGGGCCCGCTGAACGACGAGGTCGAGCGCCTGTTCGCCGACCGCGAGCCGGCCGCTTAGGACAGGCCCGTTCGCGCCTGGCGGGGCGCTGGTGTCGGACCCCGCGACCTGTCAAGCGAAAAGCGGGTCGAAAGTGTGACGAGTTCTCCAGAGGCAGAGTGCCGCTCAGACGCTGTGGTAACGTGTGACCACAATGACGCGCATGGGCATCCGCGAGCTCCGCGACAACCTGACGAAGACGATCAGGCGCGTACGGGCGGGAGAGAGCATCGAGATCACACACGACGGCGAGCCGGTGGCGTTGCTGTCACCGGTAAGGCGTGACCGACTGGAGCAGCTCATCGCGGCAGGAGAGGTGACGCCCGGGAAGCCGTTAGAGCGGCCGATTCGGCGCTTTCCTGCGACCGGCAAGCTGACGGCGAGCGAGATCCTCGAGCGGGACCGCGACGGTCGCTGAGCGATTCGCATATGCGGATTCTTCGGCGCTGGCCAAGCTCGTCGTGGACGAGCCGGAAAGCACAGCCCTGGAGCGATACATCCGAGCCGAGGCGATCAGTCTGGTATCGAGCCGGATCGCCATGGTTGAGGTCACGCGCACCGTCCGAATGGCGAACCCGGCGCTTGCGACCGAAGCGGACGCACTCCTCGCTTCCTGCTTCCTCGTCGAGGTAGGCGTAACAGTCCTCCGGCGTGCCTCCGAGTTCGCGAGCGCTCAACTCCGAACGCTCGACGCGATCCATCTCGCGAGTGCGCTCGCAGTCGAGCTGGACGAGATCCTCGTTTATGACCGGCGACTTGCGGAGGCGGCTGAAACGGCGGGCCTGACGGTCAGCGCTCCAACGCGTTGAGGATCATCGCGGGCGAGAAGCGGGGCGCGAAGATCTTCGCGCCGAAGGGGCACGACGTCCGGCCTACGGGCGACCGCGTCCGGGAGGCCGCGTTCAACCTGATCGGCCCCGTGGACGGCGCGTCCGTCCTCGACCTGTTCGCCGGCTCGGGCGCCTACGGGCTCGAGGCGCTCTCGCGGGGCGCCGCCCGCGCGGTCTTCGCCGAGGCCGACCAGGCCGCGTACCACTCCATCCGCCAGAACGTCCAGAAGCTCCGACTGACCGGGGCGACGATCCTCCACCGAGACGCGATCCAGGTTCTCGCCGAGGAGGCCGCCGCGGGCAGGCGTTACGATCTCGTGCTGCTCGACCCCCCTTACCGGATGTTCACCTCGCTGCAAGACCGCATCGCGCTCTACCTCCCAGCCGTGCTCGCGCAGGACGGCCTGGCCGTCGTCGAGACGCACGCGAAAGAGGACCCCGAGCTGCCGCTGGAGAAGCGGACGACCCGGAAGTACGGCTCCGCCCGGCTCACGCTCTTCGAGCACGAATGATCACGGCGATCTCTCCCGGCACCTACGACCCGGTCACGAACGGCCATGTCGACGTGATCCGGCGGGCGGCGGAGATCTTCGATCGGGTAGTGGTCGGCGTCGTCGGCAGCCCGGCGCACAAGCAGCCGATGTTCCAGGTGGACGAGCGGGTCGACTTCCTCGGGAGGCGCTCGACCGACGTGGAGAACGTGGAGGTCGACGTCTTCAAGGAGCTCGTGGTCGATTTCGCCCGCCGCTGGGACGCGAAGGTGATCGTCAAGGGCCTGCGCGTGATCTCCGACTTCGAGTGGGAGCTCCAGATGAACCAGCTCAACCGGACACTCGCGCCGGACATCGAGACCGTTTACGTGATGGCCAGCCCGGAGGTCAGCTTCGTCTCCTCGAGCGGCGTCAAGGAGATCGCGGCGTACGGGGGCAGTCGTGGACGCGCTGGTGCCCGAGGCGGTGGCCAGCAGGCTGCGCGAGCTCTACGGCGACGGACGCCCCGGGGCTCCCGTCTCCCCCTCTGAGTAGACTCCAGAGCCATGGACGTCCTCGTTCTCATCGACAAGCTCGACGACCTCGTGCACAACGCCAAAGCGGTGCCCCTGACCGACCAGGTCCGCATCGACCGCGAGGAGATCTACGAGATCCTCGACCAGATGCGGGCGACGATCCCGGAGGAGATCAAGCAAGCCCGGTGGATCGTCAAGGAACGGCAGGAGATGCTCGCCGAAGCCAAGAGGGAGTGCGACCGGATCCTGGGCGAGGCCCGGGAGCAGGCGGTTCGCGAGGCCTCGCAGACCGAGATCGTCAAGCTCGCCGAGCGGCAGGCGCAGGAGATCATCGACGAGTCGCGGCGGTCCGCACGCGAGACGCGGCTCGAGATGGAGGACTGGGCCGACAGCATCCTCTCCACGCTCGAGGTGAACCTCGACAAGTTCCTCGGGGCCGTCAAGCGCGGCCGCGAGCGGCTGCACGAGCGCTCGCAGGAGACTGTCGTCGCCGGCATCGCCGCTCCGGGCTCCAACGACGACCAGCCGTACGAGTAAGCGCGTCGACCGCGTAGCGGCGCTCTACGACGTCCACGGGAATCCGGCGGCGCTCGAGGCCGTGCTCGCGGAGGTCGGCGATGCGACGCTCGTTTTCGGCGGCGACCTTGCGTGGGGCCCGATGCCGGCGGAGGCCGTCGATCGGATCCGGGAGCTCGACGCCCTCGCGATTCGCGGCAACGCCGACCGGGACCCAGGCGACGACTGGGTCGTGGAGCAGCTCGGCCCGGAGCGGCTCTCGTGGCTCCAGTCGCTGCCTGAGCAGCTCGAGCTCGAGATCGACGGGCTGGGACGGGTGCTCTTCGTCCACGGGTCGCCGAGAAGCGACGAGGAGATGCTCTTGCGCACCGCTTCGGACGAGCGGCTCGCCATGATCCTCGAGGGCGTGGAGGCGGACGTCGTCGTGTGTGGCCACACGCATATGCAGTTCGATCGCAGCTTCGGCGGCAAACGCGTCGTCAACGCCGGCAGCGTCGGTCTTCCGTACGGCGCCTTCGGTGCGCACTGGGTCGAGCTCGGCCCGGAGGTCCGTCATCGGCGCGCGGACTACGATGCGTCGCCGCTCGCCGCCTCGGAATGGCCCCGGGCGGAGGAGGTCGTCCCGGTGATCCAGTCGCCTCCGAGCGAGGACGAGGCGATCGCGGAATTCGAGGCCCTCATCGCGGCGGGGCGCGACGCTACCCTCATCTCGTGACCACGTTCGACCTCAGACAGGCCAGGCTCCGCCCCGGCGAGGAGTACCGCGACGAGCAGGAGATCGAGCTCGCGCCGTTCGACCTCGGCGGGCAGCGCTACTTGCCCGTGCCCGAGAAGGTGCCCGCCGAGCTCGTGATCGGCCGCGGGTCGAGCGGGACCACGTTCGAGCTGCGCTTCCAGACCCGGCTCCACGGGCCTTGCGTCCGCTGCCTGAAGGACGCGGTGATCGACCTGCCGGTCTACGCCCGCGAGTACCAGGCGACGAATCCCGGCGACGCCGAGGAGCTGCGCACGCAGTACGTGACCGAGAACCGGCTCGACCTGTCCGCCTGGGCGAGGGACGCCGTCGCGCTCGAGCTGCCGGATCAGATTCTGTGCCGTGAGGACTGTGCCGGGCTCTGCGCAACGTGCGGCGAGGACCTGAACGAGAATCCGCACGAGCACGTAGAGGAGCGGAGCGACCCTCGCTGGGCCGCGCTCGAGGAGCTGAAAGAGAAGCTTTAGGAGGGTTCGGCGCAATACCGGCTGTGTCGCCAGGCCGCGCTGCTCGCCCCCAGGACTGCGTCCTCAGTCGCACCCGTATCTCATTCGATACGGGCGCTCCCTGCGTCCTTGCCTGGGAACGAGCATCGCACCCTGGCAACGAGCGCTATTCCGCCAAACCCTCCTAGACGGCCAGCGTCGAGGTAGGCGCGACCCGCTCCAGGAAGCGCCGGTCGTGTGTGACGAGGACGAGCGTGCCTTCGTAGTCCTCCAGCGCCAGCTCGAGCTGCTCGATCGCCTCGAGGTCGAGATGGTTGGTCGGCTCGTCCAGGATCAGGGCGTTGGCGCCCTGCGCCGACAGCAGCGCCAGGATCGCCCGGGTTCGCTCACCCGGAGAGAGCGAGGACGCGGATCTCGTGATTTCGGCGCCGCGGAGCGCAAACTTCGCGAGCAGCGTCCGGGCTTCTCCCGTCGCGAGCTCCGCCCGCGCGCCGAAGAGCTCGATCAACGGCTGCTCGGAGTCCAGCCAGGCACGGTCCTGCTCGAGCTCGCCGAAGCGCACGTTGGTCCCGACGTGACGCCGGCCGCTCGCAAGCGGAAGAGCGCCGACGAGCGCGCCGATCAGCGTCGACTTTCCCGACCCGTTCGGGCCCACGATCGCGAGGCGGTCGCCGTGCCGCAGCTCGAGGTTGATCGGTCCCAGCCGGAAGTCGTCCCGCTCGACGACCGCATCCTCGAGGCGAGCGACGACCTTGCCGGAGCGCTGCGACTCGAGCGAGAGCTCGAGGCGCCACGGGGTCCAGGGCCTCTCCACCTGCTCGAGGCGCTCGAGCCGCTTCTTGGCTGAGCGCACCTTGGACATCAGCGCGTGGGTCCCGCGCCGATCCGCCATCCTCCCGGCGGCCCGCGCCTCGCCCCGGCGCGTTCGCAGGAGCCCCTCGAACCGCGACCGCTCGCCGACGTACCGCTCGTAGGCGCCCTCGTCGCCACGGCGGCCGGCCTCCCGCAGGCGCTCGTACTCGGCCCAGCCACCCGCGAACTCGCGGATCCGCCTCGTCTCCGCCTCGAACTCGACGACGCG
Organism: uncultured Actinomycetes bacterium; assembly: GCA_963798935.1. GTDB lineage: Bacteria > Actinomycetota > Thermoleophilia > Gaiellales > Gaiellaceae > JACDAN01. The sequence continues at coordinate 83,857 of CAWCVG010000032.1, read as the reverse complement.
ATCGATTGCCTGCTCGAGAAACGCCCGGTCGTGGGAGACGAGTACGAGCGCGCTCTGCGTCGAAGCCACGAAGCGCTCCAGCAGGTCGAGGCCGTCGAAATCGAGGTCGTTCGTCGGCTCGTCGAGGAGCAGGACGTCGAAGCGGGAGAGGAGGACCGCAGCCAGCTTGGCGCGCGCAGCCTCGCCTCCGGAGAGCCTTCCGAGCTGCCGATCCAGGCGGTCGAGCCCGACCCGGGCCGCGGCCTCGCGGGCACGTGCGTGGAAGTCATCGGCGCCAAGCGAGAGAAAGCGCTCCAGGGCGTCGGCGTGCTCGCGTGCGACCTCGGGCTGGTCTCCGAGGCGCGCCGCCAGCGCGTCCAGCTCGAGCGCGGCCGCACCGACGCCCGTGCGCCGCTCGAGGTATGCGAGGAGCGTTTCGTCGGGCCGTGCGTCGGCCTCCTGGGAGAGATAGCCGACGGTCAGCGACGGCGGACGACGCTCGACCGAGCCTTCCTCGGGCTCGTCCACCCCGGCGAGCAGCCGCAGGAGCGTCGTCTTTCCGCTTCCGTTCGGCCCTACCACGCCAATTCGGGCGCCGGGCAGCACCGTCAGCGAGGCGTGCTCGAGAATCGTCTCGGCGCCGTAGCTCTTCGTGATGTTGGACGCGGCGAGCGCGCCGCTCGGGCGTTGCATCGGGTCCTCCTGATCGACAAGACGGCCCAGCGGGGGCCGGAAACGAGGATGTGTCGATCAGCAGACGCGCATAAGGCGAGCCAGGAGCTCGAGTCGAACGATAGCTATAGTGGCGCGCTGCGATGGCAGTCCCCAAGAGAAAAACGTCGAAAGCGCGCCGCGACAAGCGCCGCGCGACCCACAAGCTCGAGGCCCCGAGGGTCAACGAGTGCCCGGTCTGCCACCGGCCCAAGCGGCCGCATCAGATGTGCCCGACGTGCAAGACCTACCGCGGACGCGAAGTCGAGCCGCTGCGTACGCCGGTCCCCTAGTGCCCCTCCTGAAGGAGCACTAGAATCGGCGCCCTCCTAGTCCATCGAACGTAAGCGAGGTCACATGGCAGCGTCCCGCGACGAAGTCTATGAGCGCGTCAGGGAGGTCCTGGCAGAGCGCTTGTCCGTGGAAGAAGCGGACATCACGGAGGAAGCGAACTTCCAGCAAGATCTTGGCGCCGACTCGCTCGACCTCGTCGAGATGATCATGGAGCTCGAGGATCAGTTCGGGATCAAGATCCCGGACGAGGACGCCCAGAAGATCCAGACGGTCGGTCAGGCTGTCGAATACGTCACGTCGCACCAGTAGCCAGGCTCCGAACCGGGAGCCCGGCCGTCTCGCGCGGCTGATCGACGAGCTGCCCGCCAAGCGGGCGGACAACGCCTTCACGCACCCGTCGTGGGCGCCCGACAGGTCGTCCTCCTACGAGCGGCTGGAGTTCCTCGGAGACAGCGTCCTCGAGCTCGCCGTCGCCAACGCGCTCTTCGAGCGGTTTCCGGATCTTCCGGAGGGCCGGCTGGCGAAGATTCGGTCACACGTCGTCTCCCGTGCGAGCTGCGCGGTGGTCTCGCGCGAGCTGGGTCTGGGCGCTCGGCTCGCGGACCGGGGTGACGGCATCGTTCCGCCGGAGGAGCTCGAGCGGCTGGCGCGCAATCGCAACGTGCTCGCCGCGCTGCTCGAAGCGGCTCTGGGGGCGCTCTTCCTCGAGCACGGCTTCGAGCCGATCGAGGACGCGGTCGTCGAGGCGTTCGCCGGGCGGATCGAGTACGCAGCCACCACACACGTCGACTACAAGACGGAGCTGCAGGAGCAGCTGGCGGCTCTCGGGCAGCAGGTCAGCTACTCCGTCCTCGAGGTGGAGGGGCCGCCGCACGACCGGAAGTTCACCTCGGCAGCCGTCATCGACGGCGACCAGGCCGGCGTTGGCGTGGGGTCCTCGAAGAAAGCGGCGGAGCAGGAAGCCGCAAAGCAGGCGCTCGAGAAGGTCCGCGCCGCATAAGGAACACCATCCGCCGGTCCCACTAGCGTTCCGGCGGCGTGCATCTCCGCGCCATCCGCATCCGCGGCTTCAAGTCCTTCCCCGAACCGGTCGAGGTCCGCCTCGAGCCGGGCGTCGCCGTGGTCGTGGGGCCGAACGGCTCGGGGAAGTCGAACGTGGCCGACGCGCTGCTCTGGGCCTCGGGGAGCCTGAGCCCGAACGAGCTCCGGGCGGAGAAGCCGGACGACGTGCTCTTCGCGGGCTCGGGCGACCGGCAGCCGGCGCCGTACTGCCAGGTCGAGCTCGTCCTGGACAACGAGGACGACACGCTGGCCGACCTCCCGGCGGAGGTCTCCGTCATGCGGCGCGTGCACCGCGGCGGCGAGGGCCAGTACCTGATCAACGGGACCGCGGTTCGGCGCACCGACCTCGTGGAGCTGCTGGCCGACGTCGGTCTGGGAGGCGCCGCCGGTTCGGTCATCTCCCAGGGCAAGGTCGAGCAGATCCTGGCCTCGAAGCCCGAGGAGCGCCGGGCGCTCGTCGAGGAGGCGGCCGGGCTCGGGAAGTTCAAGCGCCGCCGCCACCGCGCGGAGTTGAAGCTCGCGCGGGTGGGACAGGACGTGGCGCGGGCGCGCGACATCGAGGCGGAGGTCAAGAAGCGGCTCCGGCCGCTCGCTCTCCAGGCGAGCGCGGCGCAGCGCGCGGAGAAGCTCGGCGGCGAGATCGCCTCGCTGGAGGCCGCCGTCGCCACACTCGATCTGGCTGCGGTCGACGAGCGGATCGGCGAGGCGTCCGAACGGCGAGCGGCCGCGGACCACGCGAAGCGGCGGACGGAGGGGAAGCTCGAGGAGCTGCTCGCAGAGCGCCACCGGGCGGAAGAGGAGCTGGCGGACGCCGCCGGCAAGCGCGAGTCGGCGACGGCGGCGCTCTACCGGCTGAAGAGCGCCGGCGAGCGGCTGGAGCTGCGCCGGGAGAGTGCGGCGGCGCTCGTCGAGTCCCTCCGGCACGCGGCGAGCCGACCGCGGCTGCGGACCGGCCCTTCGGCCGCCGACCTGCGCCGCCTGAAGCTGCGCGAGGAGGCCGATCTCGCCCGGGAACGGCTCGCGGCGCTCGAGCGGACGCTTGCCGAGCGCGAGGGCGTCCCGCCGGCGGCGCGGGCGCTCGCCGAAGCCGGCCACGAGCTCCTGCTGTCCAAGCTCGAGGTGGCTCCGGGAGACGAGCGCGCCGTGATCGCAGCCCTGCGAGGTCGCGGCGGCGCCGTCGTCGCGCCCGACGAGCAGACGGCACTCAGGCTGGTCGACGAGGCTCGGGCGGGCGGGCTCGGAAGCCTGAACGTGGTCGTCGAGGAGACTGTGGACGAGTTCGTCGTCGTCGAGCGCGACGAGCTCCTGCGGCAGTCGACCGTGGCCGTCACGCGCGAAGGCATCGGCTACGACCCGTCGACGCGGGAGGTCTGGTTCCTCGGCGAGGCTGCCGAAGCGGTCTTGCTGGAGCTCGAGGCCCGCCGCCGGGCGGTTGCCGCCGAGGTCGAGGAGCTGGAGCGGCAGGCGGAGGCAGTCGCCGACGAGCCCGCTCCGGGATCCGCGCTGGACGACGGCCGGTACCGCTCGCAGATCGCCGCGGCAGAGCGCCTTGAGCGCGTGCTCGCAGCCGCCGGCTTGTTGAGCGACCGGTGGGAGCCGACGCTCCGCGCGCGCGTCGACGCGGGGACGAGCCGTACGGCCGAGCTTGCGGACGAGCTCCGCCGCCTAGGCGGTGCGGAGGCGGAGATCCGCCGAGAGGCAGGCGAGGCCGCGACCGCGTCCGGAGCGATCGACGTCGAGCTCGCGCGCCTCCAGGCCGAGCGCGACGAGGCTCAGCGGCGGCTGGAGGCTGCCGGAGCCGAGCCGGCCGACGGAGACGACCGCGAGGCGATCGCCGAGCGGCTGGAGCGGCTGGGGCGCCGCCGCGAGGAGCTCGGGCGCGTGAACCCGCTCGCCGCCGAGGAGTACGAGCGCGAGAAGGAATCGCTCGCCGAGCTGACGGCGCAGCGGGAGGATCTCGAACGCAGCCTCGACGAGCTCGCCAAGCTGCGGGACGACCTCGACCGCACCGTCGAGCGCCGGTTCGCCGAGACGTTCGAAGCGGTCAGCGGCCACTTCGAGGAGGTGGCGTCGACGCTCTTCCCGGGCGGGCACGGCCGGCTTCGGCTGACCGCCGAGAGCGAGGGTGACGACGACGAAGCGACGCCGGGCATCGAGGTCGAGCTCCGCCCGGCAGGCAAGCGCGTGACGCGGCTCTCGCTGCTCTCGGGCGGCGAGAAGGCGCTCGGCGCGATCTCGTTCCTCTTCGCGCTCTTCCTCGCCCGCCCGTGCCCGTTCTACCTCCTGGACGAGGTCGAGGCCGCGCTCGACGACGCCAACATCGGCCGCTTCGTCGAGCTGCTGCGGCGCTTCTCCGACCGGGCGCAGTTCATCGTCATCACGCACCAGAAGAAGACGATGGAGGCGGCCGACGTGCTCTACGGCGTGACGATGGGCGACGACGGCGTCTCGCAGGTCGTCTCGCGCAGGCTGCCGCGCGAGCCCGCCGCCGAAGCCGCGGCCTAGACGCCTAGCCTGTGAACGGCACGCGCACGACCGGCCGGCCGACGGCACGCGGAGCACGAGCGGCACCCGGTCGCGACAGACCCGCAGCCGCCTGGAGAGTCCGGGCGCCGGCAATTGAGCGTGTTCGAGCCCGAGACGTCGGCGGGGTTCACGATCGCGCGGCGACGGCTCGACGGGCCGACTCGGGCGACGACCTTGAACGTCCTCCTGGTGTTCGGACGCATGCTCGAGACCCGCCAGCACAGGATCCCGGCCCGATCGACGCGCTCCGGGAGCGCTCACGACCCTCAGGCCGGCCGGCATCCGGTCACAGGTGACGACGTTTCGAGCGGTTCCGCGGCCGCGGTTCCTGACCGTGATCCGGAAGTTGACACGCTGGTTCGGGCTCACGACACGGCGGTTCGAGGCCTTGTCGAGCACCAGGACGCCCAACGGGCCGGGCCGCTGCACATTCGTGACCGTGCACGTCAGGACACCGCCGGGCGTGCTCGGGCGTCGTGACGGTGAAGGGGCCGCCTCGGTAGAGCCTGAGGTCACGCGGGCCCGTGCCGCAGTTGATGACGGCGAGGTACCCCGGCGGTACGCGGATCTCACCGATCGTGACCTGGGTCGACGGCGGGTAGTCGAACGACACGCTCTGCCCGTCCGCGGTCGTGACCGAGGCAACGTCCAACGGCGCACGGCCGACGTCGTCGACGAAGATCGTCGCCGACCGCTCCGCGCCGCCCCATTCCTTGAGCAGACGGACGGTCGTCACGGGCGTGTTCGTGATCGTGCAGGTGATGGTGGCGCCGTCGACTGCTGGGGAAGTGACCGGGAACGGGCCGCCTGCATACGCCTGCGGGCCGCCGCCGCAGTCGATCGCCGCCGTGAATCCGGCCGGCACGGCGGTCTCGCCGACCGCGACCGGTGTCGAGACCGGGTACTCGAAGGAGGTGCCCTGGCCGCTGGCAGTCGCGACGGTGGAGGCGTCGTAGGGCGCCATCCCGTTCGCGTCGACGAAGAGCGTCGCCGAGGAGTCCCCTCCGGCCCATTCCTTGACGACGCGCACGGTCGAGCGCAGCTGCGTGTTGATGATCGTGCAGGTGACTGTGGCTCCACCTTCGAGCGGTGAGGTGACCGGGAACGGGCCGCCGTTGTACGGCTGCGGGAGCTCCAGCGTCGGGCCACAATGGATCGACGCCGAGTACCCCGCCGGTACCTCGACCTCGCCCACGGTCACCGGGGTGCCGACCGGATAGACGAACGAGGCGCTGTCCCCGGTCGCGGTCGCGACTGTCGAGGCGTCGAACGGCGCTGCGCCGTCCTGGTCGACGAAGATCGTCGCCGAGGCGGGATCGCCGATCCAGGCCTTCACTACCCGCACCGTCGAGAACAGTTGAATGTTCGTGATCGTGCACGTGAGCGTGGCGCCATCGACGGGCGGCGAGGTGACCGGGAAGGGCCCGCCGGCATAGGGCTGCGGGGCCTCTCGGGTCGGGCCGCAGTGAATCGTCGCCGAGTAGCCCGCCGGCACCGCGACCTCACCCACGGTCACCGGGGTCCCGACCGGATACTCGAACGAGGTGTTCTGCCCGTCGGCGGTAGCGACCGTCGAGGCGTCGAATGGCGCTGCGCCGTTCTGGTCGACGAAGAGCGTTGCCGAGGAAGGTGCGCCTTCCCACTGCTTGACGACGCGCACGGTCGAGAACTGCTGTTTGTTCGTGATCGTGCAGGTGAGGGTGGCGTTGTGCTGGGCCGGGGAGGTGACCGCGAACCCGCCGCCGGTGTACGGCTGCGGTCCCTCCGCCGCAGTCGATCGTCGCGGAGTAGCCCGCCGGGATGGGGGTCTCACCGACCGTGGTCGCGGTCCCGACCGGGTACACGAAGGACGCTTCGTGCCCGTCGGCGGTCGCGACCGTGGACGCCTGGAACGGAGCCGCACCGTCCTGGTCGACGAAGATCGTCGTCGACGCGGGCGCGCCGTCCCACTGCTTGATGACCCGCACGGTCGAGAGCTGTTGCGTGTTGGTGATCGTGCAGGTGAGCGTCGCTCCGGGGCCGGGGGCGGTTACTGCGAACGGGCCGCCGCTGTAGGGCTGCGGCGTCGCGGTGCCGCACTGGATCGTGGCCGCATACCCGGCCGGCACGGGCATCGTCTCGCCGACGAAGACGGCCGTCCCGGGGAGGTAGTCGAAGGAGGTGTTGTCACCGTCGGAGTCAGCGACCACAGAGGCGTCGAAGGGTGCGGTCCCGTCCTGGTCGACGAAGATCGTGGTCGACGCGGGCGCGCCGTCCCACTGCTTCTCGACTCGCACGGTTGCCGGGTTGATGCTGTTCTTGATCGTGCAGATCAGCGTCGCGCCCGCGGTTGCAGGCGCTGTGACCGCAAACGGCCCGCCCGTGTATGGCGCCGGAGCCGCGGTGCCGCACTGGATCGTGGCCGTGTAGTCGGTCGGCACCGCCGTCTCGCCGACGAACGCTCCGGTCGAGAGCGGATAGTCGAACGAGGCGCTGTCGCCGTTGGCGGTGGCGACCCTCGAGGCGTCGAAGGGTGCGGTCCCGTTCTGGTCGACGAAGATCGTCGCCGACGAAGCCGGACCGACCCACTGCTTCACGACCCGCACCGTCGAGAACAGCTGCGTATTCGTGATCGTGCAGGTGAGCGTCGTTCCGGCGGCGGGGGCGGTCACCGCGAACGGCCCGCCGGCGTACGGCTGCGAGGCCGCGCCGCCGCACTGGATCGTGGCCGCAGTACCCGCCCGGCACGGTCGGTCTCGCCGACGAAGACGGCCGTCCCGGCGACGTAGTTGAAGGAGGTGTTGGCGCCGTCAGCGGGATTGACGACTTGAGCGTCGAAGGGCGCGACCCCGTCTTGGTCGACGAAGATCGTCGTCGACGCGGGCGCGCCGTCCCACTGCTTGATGACCCGCACCGTCGCGGGAGGTGGAATCACGCTGTTTCTGACCGTGCAAGTGAGCGTCGCGCCGTGCACCGCAGGCGATGTGACGGCGAACGGTCCGCCCGTGTAGGGCTGCGGAGTCGCGCCGCCGCACTGGATCGTGGCCGTGTACCCGGTCGGTACCGCCGTCTCGCCGACGAAGGCCGAGGTCGAGAGCGGGTAGTTGAACGAGGCGCTGGCGCCGTTTGTGGTGGCGACCGTCGAGGCGTCGAAGGGCGCGGTCCCGTTCTGGTCGACGAAGATCGTCGTCGACGCGGGAGCGCCGTCCCACTGCTTGATGATCTGCACGGTCGAGAGCTGTTGCGTGTTGGTGATCGTGCAGGTGAGCGTCGCTCCGGGGCCGGGGGCGGTTACTGCGAACGGGCCGCCGCTGTAGGGCTGCGGCGTCGCGGTGCCGCACTGGATCGTGGCCGCATACCCGGCCGGCACGGGCATCGTCTCGCCGACGAAGACAGCCGTCCCGGGGAGGTAGTCGAACGAGGTGTTGTGCCCGTCGGAGTCAGCGACCATCAGAGGCGTCGAAGGGTGCCGTCCCGTTCTGGTCGACGAAGATCGTGGTCGACGCGGGCGCGCCGTCCCACTGCTTCTCGACTCGCACGGTCGCCGGGATGATGCTGTTCTTGATCGTGCAGATGAGCACCGCGCCCGCGGTTGCAGGCGCTGTGACCGCAAACGGCCCGCCCGTGTATGGCGCCGGAGCCGTGATGCCGCACTGGATCGTGGCCGTGTAGTTGGTCGGCACCGCCGTCTCGCCGACGAACGCTCCGGTCGAGAGCGGATAGTCGAACGAGACGCTGTCGCCGTTCGCGGTGGCGACCCTCGAGGCGTCGAACGGTGCGGTCCCGTTCTGGTCGACGAAGATCGTCGCCGACGAAGCCGGACCGACCCACTGCTTCACGACCCGCACCGTCGAGAACAGCTGCGTATTCGTGATCGTGCAGCTGAGGGTGCCGCCGCCCTGGGACGGGGAGGTGACCGCGAAGGGCCCGCCGGTGTAGGGCTGCGCGGCCGCTGCCGCCGCACTGGATCGTCGCCGAGTAGCCCGCCGGCACCGTGGTCTCACCGACCGTCACCCCTGTCGAGACGGGGTACACGAAGGAGGCGTTTGCGCCGTGAGCGGGATTGACGACCTGAGCGTCGAAGGGCGCCGCGCCGGTCTGGTCGACGAAGATCGTCGTCGCGGCGGGCGCGCCGACCCAGTGCTTGACCACCCGTACGGTCGAGAACAGCTGCGTGTTCGTGATCGTGCAGGTGAGAGTGGTGTCCTCGACGTCCGGGGCGGTGACCGGGAACGGGCCGCCGCTGTACGGCTGCGGGTCCCGGCCGCCGCAGTCGATCGTCGCGGAGTAGCCCGCCGGGATGGGGGTCTCACCGACCGTAGTCGCGGTCCCGACCGGGTACGCGAACGGATGCTTCGTGCCCGTCGGCGGTCGCGACGCGTGGACGCCTGGAACGGAGCGGCGCCGTCCTGGTCGACGAAGATCGTGGTCGACGAAGGCGCGCCGTCCCACTGCTTCACAACGCGGACCGTCGAGCGCTTCAGCTTGTTCGTGATCGTGCAGGTGAGGGTCACATCCGGAAGGGCCGGCGCCGTAACCGCGAACGGCCCGCCTGTATAGGGCTGTTTGGGACCCTGGCCGCACTGAATCGTGGCGCTGTATCCGTCCGGCACCGCAACCTCGCCCACCGTGACCGGGGTCGAGGTCGGGTACGTGAAGGAGGCGCTCTGGCCGCTCGCGGTCGCGACGGTCGAGGCGTCGAACGGCGACGAGCCGTTCCGGTCGACGAAGATCGTCGCCGAGGAGGGCGTGCCCTCCCACTGCTTGACCACCTGGACGGTCGAGCGATTCTGGATGTTGATGATCGTGCAGGTGACGGTCGCGCCGTCCTCGGCGGGGGACGTGACCGGGTGCGCGCCGCCGGTGTAGGCCTGCGGAGCCCCTGGCCGCCGCACTGGATCGTGGCCCTGTAGCCGGCCGGCACCGGGGTCTCGCCGACCCTCACCCCGGTCGAGACCGGGTAGGCGAAGGAGGCGCTCGCTCCGCTCGACAGTCGCGACGGTCGAGGCGTCGTACGGCGAGGCGCCGGTGGCGTCGACGAAGATGGTGGTCGAGCTGGGGTCGCCGACCCACTGCTTGACCACCCGGACCGTCGAGCGCTTGAACCGGTTGCGGACGACGCAGTAGACGTGGTCGCGCACCTTCAGGCCCGAGAGAGTGAACGACTCCACCGTGGCCGGTACGTCGCTGTCGAGGATGGTTGTACCCGCGGAGGTGCACTTCACCGACTGGCCTTGAACGCCGCGGGCACGGGGGTCTCCGAGATCGTGATGTTGCTCAGCGCGGTGGCTGAGGTCGGCCGCCAGACGAAGTCCAGCGTCCCGCCGGCGTCAGTGTTTCCCGACTGGGTCGCGTTGCCTGAGTTGACGGAGGGTGACCCTGCTCGGCATGAACCACCTGTAGTTGAACTGTCCGGCGGGGTGCATCGGCGCCGGCCGCTGAACCGCCAGCCCGACCTCGAGACCCAGGCGTCCCTGTTCGCCTCGTCCGTCTCCTTCCTGACCGTCACCGTGACATTGCAGAGGTTGGAGGCGAGGTCCGCGAGCGCATCCTCGAGCTCGTTGAAGTTGGTGATGAGCGTGTAGTCGGCCGTCTCGATCGGGTACTCGGGGAAGCTCCTCGTGCCCGAGACCGCCTGGATCCGCAGCGCGCTGAGAGCGTCCGTCACGCCTGCGCCGACGCCGATCGCGAACATGTGCGAGTTCGCCTTGAGCTGGTTCGCGGCGTTGGCCGCGGGGTCCATTGCCGAGTAGAAGCCCTCCTCCACACCGGTGCCGCCTCCGGCCCAGCGGTTCGGGTTCCCGTCAGTGAGGAACACGACGAGGTCGGGCTTGTCGCCGGGTCGCTGTTTGGTCTGCGATCCTCGGCGCAGCCCGGCATCCCAGTTCGTCGTCCCGCCCGGGTTGTAGCGGTTCAGGTAGTAGTCGAGATCGCCCGTTGTGCCGTTGATGCACGCCTGGGTGATCTTCTTGTAGGGTCGATGAAGCTCGGGTCTGGCCGTTGTCGAGAACTTGAAGACGGCCATCCTCGCGCCTGTGTCGACGAGACCCCGGGCGAGAGCTTTCGTCGCGTCCCTGACCTGTGGTGCGGCGGTCCCGATCGATCCCGACTCGTCCAGAACGACGGCGACCTTCAGCCCCTGACACGCTGCGGTGAGCGGCTTGTTTGTCGCGGGGACGTTCGGTCGTGAGGGTCGATGCTCTGATTCGCGAGGCTGCTCCCGGAGCAATTGTCGTTCGTGAATAGCTCGACCCGCAGCGTCGAGGCGCCACCGGGCGGCGGCGTGAACACGTGCTCGCTGGGCCCGACCTTGCCCGGGTCGGGCAGGTTCCCCCGGGCCGGGCGCTCAGCAGCCTTAATCGCCGCGTTGGCCTCGTATTCGTATTCGAGGTCGACGGTTTCGACTGCCGTCGTCCTGATCGCTGTGGTTAACGCATCGGGTCACGCCACCCGTCGTCCAGCTAGTCGATTCCCACCTAGTTCCGCCGTGACGTTCGCGCACGATCCGAATGTCGTAGCCGGCACCCATTGGCCCGGACGTGATCGATGAACCGCTCGCCCGCGCCTGCAGGCTCGTGATCGTGATCGCCGCGTGCGATGAAGCGACGACCGCGAGAGCTCCGGCCACGCCGACGGCAAGGGCCGCCGCAGGCAGTCTCCATCTCTCGCGCAACAGGTTCCCCTCGCTCGCCGTGCTTGGACGGGCATCGAAATCGTACTTCCATCGGTGTTGTCAAAAAAAGCGCCGTGCCCGCAGCTAGCCTCCTCCGGCGATGAGCCGCAGTTGGGGCGAGTTCCTCGGCGACACCGACACGTCGGACGAGACCGAGGCCGAACAGTCAGGCTTCCTCGCTCGCCTGCGCGATTCGCTGGGCAAGAGCCGCCGGGCGCTGACGGAGCAGATCGCCTCCGCCGCATTCGATCCGGCGGACGACGAGGCCTGGGAGCGGCTCGAGGAGGCGCTGATCGCCGCGGACGTCGGCGTCCCGACGACGGCCGAGCTCGTCCAGCGGCTGGAGGCCCGAGAGGTCGCCGGCGAGCTGGGCGCCGCCCTCAGCGACGAGGCCGCCGAGCTCCTCGGCGGGCCTCCGCGCCTCGACCTGAGCGCGCGTCCGACGGTGATCCTCGTCGTCGGCGTCAACGGCACCGGCAAGACGACCACGATCGGCAAGCTGGCGCAGAAGCTCCGCGAGCACGACCACTCCGTCCTCCTGGCCGCCGCGGACACCTTCCGCGCCGCGGCCGAGGAACAGCTGGAGATCTGGGCGGGCCGGGCCGGCGCGGACTTCGTCGGCTCGGAGCGCGGGGGAGACCCGGCCGCCGTCGCCTACGACGCCATCGAAGCGGCGGCCGCGCGCGGCCACGATGTCGTCATCGTCGACACCGCCGGCCGGCTCCACACGCAGACGAACCTGATGGAGGAGCTCGCCAAGGTCCGCAGGGTGATCGAGCGCCGCCTGCCCGGCGCGCCGCACGAGACGCTACTCGTCGTCGACGCGACGACCGGCCAGAACGGGCTCCAGCAGGCACGCCTCTTCGGCGAGGCCGTGGACGTGTCCGGCGTGGCCCTGACCAAGCTCGACGGCTCGGCGAAGGGCGGCGTCGCGCTCGCGATCGCCCACGAGCTCGGTCTCCCGGTCAAGCTCGTGGGCGTCGGCGAAGGGCTCGACGACCTCAGGCCGTTCGACGCCCGCGATTACGCGAACGCTCTTCTGCTCTAGCGCTCCACCGCGAACGCGATGTTCACGGTCGTTCGGTACATGCTGATGTGGTCGTTCTCCACGAGGGCGCTCATCGAGATCACGTCGACTCCGTGGATCGCGCGCACGGTCTTCGACGCCTCCTGAACGGCGGCGTCGGCCGCCTTGGCGAAGCTCTCCGGCGACTGGCCGATGATCGTGATGACTTTCGCGATGTCTGCCATGCGTCTCCTTCGGCTAGGGCTGCTGTGTGAGCTCGACGACGAACTCGTGGATCGGGTTCCCGATCCTGACGTACATGTCGGCCTTGTAGGTGATGGGCTCCGCGGGCGGCCATTGGCCCTTCTGCTCGAGATCGGCCCGCGCCTGTCCCTCCGCGTCCTTCGCGGCCTTCCGGAACCCCTTGCCAATGCCTCCCGAAGAGACGCCTCTGTAAGTGCCTTCTGGCATCTGGCCTCCTTCTATCTGCTGCCGCAGCTCGACGGCGAATTCGTGGATCGGGTTCCTCTTCCGCCCGATGAAGACGATCTCTTGCTCCGCGTTCAGCTCGACGTCGTCCTGCGCCAGGGCCGCGGTGGCCGCCTCTTGCAGCGTCCAGTACCAACCGTCCGCGGGCTGTTCTCCTTCGGTCGTCATGCAGACCTCCTTTGGAAGTAGGGCGCCGATCCTACGACGAACGCGCATAGGTGGACAGGCGAGCGACGGCGGCGACATTGCCCTTCGCCTGGTAGATCCGCCGCGCCTCGTCCACCTCTCCCAGCGCCAGGAGCGCCCGTGCCTTCAGGTCGGGGTAGTCCGTCTGCTCGGCGAGCCTGCGCGCCTCCTCGGCGAGCGCGGTGTCCCCGTCGGCCTTGGAGACTGCGACTCGCCACATCACCTGGGTGACGATGTCGTCCGGCGCGCCGCGCTGCACGGCGACGTCCGCGAAGCGCTTTGCCTCCGCAAAGTCCCCCGTCACGCAAAGCGCATCGGCGAGGAATGCGGCGACAGTGGCCCGAAGGCCTTGGATACCGAGCTCATCCAGCTTCTCGCACGCCCAGCGGAGGATCGCGACCGCCTCGGTCGGGTTCCCGGCGAGCAACTCGATCTCCGCCGCGTTCAGGGAACGGCCCGCACGCCGTGACCGGAGCCCGAGCTCTTCGTAGGCGGTCCGCGCTGCATTCCAGAGCCGTCGAGCCTCGTCGAAATCTCCCTGCATCGCCCGGAGCCCGGCCATCGCGGTGTGCAGTCCGGCCTCGATCGTTCGGTCGTGCGTGAGCGTGACGAGCATCTCCTCGCAGCGCCGCGATGCCTCGGAGACGGGGGTCGGCCCGTAGTAGAGGGCCTGGGCGAGCAGCCCGCTGAGCGCCGCCTCTTCACCGACATCACCGGCCCGCTTTGCGTGTTCCAGAGCCCGCTCGATCTTCGCCGCCCTGGCACCCCACCGGCAGGCGTAGACGTCGGCCTCGCTCTTGAGCCACCACGCCCGGGCCAGGCCGAAGTCGTCGCCGAGCTCCTCGAGGAGCGGGATCGCGGTGTCCGCGACCGCGACCAGCTGCTCGACCGAGTCACCGGGGCGCGTGAACGTCCGGACGAACTCGCGATCGATGAGGGTGCGAAGCTCGAGCCGCTTGTCGCCTGCGGCCCTGACGGATTCGAGCGCCTCGTTGAGGATGCGCTCGGCCCGCTGGAAGTCCCCTGTCCGCATGAGCGCGGTTCCGAGGAGAGGAAGGATCTCGCGTCGCTCGGTGCTCGAGTCGGGCAGCAGCGCCGCCGCGCGGGTGAGGAGTGCGGAGCCGGCGGGGAGATCGCCGCGACGGATCGCACGCCGGCCGGCCCGCGCGAGCAGGTCGCCGGCGCGAGTCCCCAGCTCGACGTCGGAGATGCTCAGCTCCTGCCGGTAACGAAACGCCTGCTCCAGGTGGTAGCCGATGATCTCGTCAAGCTCTCCCGCCGAACGTGCGAGCCAGTCGGCGTACCGCTCGTGGAGCTCGGCTCGGCTGGCCTTCGCGACCCCGAGGTAGGCCGCGTCGCGGATCAGGATGTGGCGGAAGCGGAAGCCGTCGTCGCCGGGGATCAGCGAGCGGTCCGGCTCGATGAGGTCCCGTCGGACGAGTGAGAGGAGCAGCGAGCCCACGGCCTGATCTCCGGAGAGCGAGTTGACGGCGCCGGCGGTGAACTCGCGCCCGATCACCGCGGCCTGCTCCACCACAGCGCGCTCCTCCGGGGCCAGCCGGTCGAGGCGCGCCTCGAGCAGCGCCTGGATCGTGGGCGGGATCGCCGCTGCCGGCGATCCCTCGACCGCAAGGGCGAGCATCTGCTCGACGAACAGCGGATTCCCCTCGGCGCCGGCCAGGATTCGCTTCCGCTCGCTCTCGTCGATCTCGCCCCCGAGTGCTTCGACCAGGCGCTCGGAATCGTCCTCGGAGAGCGGCTCCAGCGCGACCACGAGCGAGCTGGTCGCGTTCCAGGTCGGCCGGTGCTCCAGCAGCTCGGGCCGCGCGAGGCCCAGGACGAGAACCGGTGCGTCGGTCGTCCAGCCGACGAGGTACTCGAGGAGGTCCAGGAACGTCGGCTCGGCCCACTGGAGCTCGTCGATCCCGAGGATGATCGGGCGCTCTCGCGCCATGTGCTCGAGAAACCGGCGGACGGCCCAGAACGTCTCCTCGCCGCCGGGCGGCGCCTCCTCTGAGCCGACGGCGCCCGCGAGCCTGTTTGCAATCCTGTCCGCGTCCTCCGCGCCCTCGAGGAACTGCGCGATCCCCTCCTGGGTCAGGCTCCCTGTCGCGGAGAGGACGATTCCGCGCAGTGGCCAGTACGTGATCCCCTCGCCGTACTCGAGACAGCGCCCCACGAGCGTCGTCGCACGGCCGCGGGTGGCCGAGAAGACCTCATTGCCGAGCCGAGACTTCCCGATTCCCGCCGGGCCGACGACCGTCGCCAGACGGCACCGTCGTTCGCGATCGGCGGCGTCCAGCTCGGTCTCGAGCGCCGCCAGCTCGTCCTCGCGCCCGACCATCGGTGTGTCCAGCCTCCGCGGGAAGGGCGGCGCGCCCTCTACGACGCCGAGCAGCCGCCAGGCGGGCACCGGTTCAGCCTTCCCCTTGAGTTGGAGCGGCTCCATCGGCTCGACGAGCACCGCGTTCGAGACGAGCCGGTAGGTCGAGTCGCCGAGCAGGATCTCGCCCGACCGGGCCGCCGCCTCGAGCCGCTGCGTGGTGGCCACGGCGGCGCCGGTGGCGAACGACTGCCGGTCGGAGTGGTCACCCGCGACGACTTCGCCCGTGTTCACGCCCGTCCGGATCGCAAGCCGCACGCCGTGGATCTCCTCGAGGTCCTGGTTGAGCGATCCGAGCGCGGTGCGCATGTCGATCGCGGCCCGAATCGCTCGCAGAGCGTCGTCGTCGTGCACGGTCGGGATGCCGAAGACAGCCATGACCGCGTCGCCGATGAACTTCTCCACGGTGCCGCCGTGCCGCTCCAGCTCCCGGCGGACAACGGCGTAGTACTGCTCCATCACCCGCCGCAGGACCTCAGCATCCAGCGCCTCGCCGAGCGGCGTGGAGTTCGCGATGTCCGAGAAGACGACGGTCACCGTCTTGCGTGCTGCCATAAGGAGACTTTAGGAGGATTTGGCGGAATTTCGATCGGCCGGATTTCGCCAAGCCCTCGCCAGGGGTCGAATCCGGCTGTCTCTAGACTGTTCCGCCCGTGTTCGACACGCTCGGTGACAAGCTCAACGCTGCCCTCGGCCCGCTTCGGAGCCGCGGAAAGCTCGACGAAGAGGTGATTTCGCGCTCGATGCGCGAGATCCGTCTCGCGCTGCTCGAGGCGGACGTCAACTTCCGCGTCGTCAAGGACTTCGTGGCCCGCGTGAAGGAGCGCGCGCTCGGCCAGGACGTCGCGCGCAGCCTCACACCCGGGCAGCAGGTCGTGAAGATCGTCCACGAGGAGCTCACGACCTTGATGGGCACCGGTGACTCCAAGCTGGTGTTCGCGGGCAAGGGCACGACTGTGATCCTGCTCGCCGGGCTTCAGGGCTCGGGCAAGACGACCGCCGCGGCCAAGCTGGCGCTGCTGCTCCGCAAGGAGGATCGCGCACCGGCGCTCGTCGCCGCCGACCTCCAGCGCCCGGCCGCCGTCGAGCAGCTCCAGCAGCTCGGCCGCCAGATCCAGATCCCGGTCTTCACCGGCACGGATCCGGTCGAGGCTGCGAAGGACGGCATCGAGCAGGCAAAGGCGCAGGGCCGCGACGTCGTGATCGTCGACACCGCCGGGCGGCTCCAGATCGACGAGGACCTGATGGACGAGCTGGGCAGGATCCGCGACGCCGTCAAGCCGACGAACGTCCTGCTCGTCCTCGACGCGATGACCGGCCAGGAGGCGGTCTCGGTCGCGGAAGCCTTCCAGGACCGGGTCGCATTCGACGGCGTCGTCCTCACGAAGCTGGACGGTGACGCGCGCGGCGGCGCCGCACTGTCCGTGAACGCCGTGACCGGAAAGCCGGTCAAGCTCGCGTCGGTCGGCGAGAAGCTCGACCAGCTCGAGTACTTCTACCCCGACCGGATGGCCTCGCGGATCCTCGGGATGGGCGACGTCCTGACGCTGATCGAGAGGGCCGAGGAGGCCGCGTCCGAGGAGGACCAGGAGGCGATGGAGGCCCGGATGCGCGCCGGGGAGTTCAGCTTCGACGACTTCCTCACGAGCTTCCGGATGATGCGGAAGATGGGCCCGCTCAAGGGCGTCCTCGGCATGGTCCCGGGACTCGGGAAGCAGCTCAAGGGGCTCGACGTCGACGAGGCAGAGCTCTCACGCGTGGAGGCGATCGTCCTCTCGATGACGCCGCAGGAACGTCGGATGCCGCACCTGATCGACGGGTCGAGGCGTAAGCGGATCGCGGCGGGCAGCGGCACCGACATCCAGCAGGTGAACAAGCTGCTCGCGGCGCGGAAGCAGATGCAGAAGATGATGAAGCAGATGGGGAAGGGCAAGATGCCCGGGCTTCCACCCGAGATGATGAAGGCACAACGGAGGTGAAATGGCAGTTCGCATGAGATTGACGCGGGTCGGGTCGAAGAAGAACCCGATCTACCGCGTCGTGGTCGCCGACTCGCGCTCGCCGCGGGACGGCAGGTTCATCGAGATCGTCGGGCGCTACAACCCGCAGACCGACCCGTCGACGATCGAGTTCGACGAGGACAGGGTTCGCGAGTGGCTCGGCAAGGGCGCTCAGCCGTCGAACACGGTCTCCCGCCTGCTCAAAGTCAAGAACATTGGCTGAGCTGCTCGCGTACCTGGCGAGACAGCTCGTGGACGACCCGGACGCGGTCCGAGTGGAGGAGGTCGAAAGCGACGACGCGCTCGTCCTCCGCCTCCATGTCGCGAAGGACGACGTCGGGAAGGTGATCGGCCGCCAGGGGCGGATCGCGCGGGCGCTGCGGGCGATCGTTCGCGCGGGCGGCGCGCGCCAACGTCGGCGGCTCGTGCTCGAGATCGCCGATTAGCGACCAGGAATTCGTCACCGTCGGCCGGGTGGGGAAGCCGCACGGCCTGGACGGCGCGTTCGTCGTCGAGCAGGCGAGCGACGACCCGAAGCGCTTCGAGCCGGGCGCCGTCATGCGCGCCGGCGGCGAGGAGGTCAGCGTCGAGGAGCGCAAGCATTCGGGCGGCCGACTGGTGATCCGGCTCGACCGGCCGGTTCCCCGGGGGACGAGGCTCGAGGTTCCCCGTGCGGAGCTGCCGGATGCGGGGCCGGGCGAGTACTACGTCTTCGAGCTCGTCGGACTCGAGGTCGAGGAGGAAGGCGGCCGGAAGCTGGGCGTGGTCACCGATGTCGTTCCCGGGCCGGCGAACGACGCCTTGGAGCTCGACACGGCTATCCTGCTCCCCCTCGTCGAGGCCTGTGTCCGACAGGTCGACCTCGATGGGCGGCGAATCCTGGTGGCGCCTGGTTTCGCGCCGGAATAACTAACCTGCTCAAGCCCTGCGCCTCGACGTCTTCACGCTGGTTCCCCATGTCTTCGCTGCCGTCTCCGAACAACGCCCCGTCGCCTCCGTCCTCGGTGGGGAGCTCGACCTGCGCCTCTTCAACTACCGGGAATGGGCCCCCGGGGGCGACGTCGACGACGACCCGTACGGCGGCGGGCCGGGCATGGTCCTGCGGGTGGACGTCGTCACGGCGGCGCTGGAGGGTGTCTACGGCGGTCTGCCGAGGCACCGGGTGGTCGCGCTGACTCCGCAGGGCCGGCAGCTCAACCAGGGGGTTGTCGACGAGCTTGCGGGGGAGGAGCACTTGACGCTGCTCTCGGCCCGGTTCGAGGGCTTCGACGAGCGGATCGTGGAGCACCTTGCGACTGACGCGATCTCGATCGGGCCGTATGTCCTCTCCGGCGGCGAGCTGCCGGCGATGGTCGTCGTCGATGCCGTTGCGCGGCGCCTGCCGGGGGCGCTCAGCGAGGGCTCCGGCTCGGAGGAGAGCTTCTCCGTCGAGCTCGAGGGCGGGCTCGAGTACCCGCACTACACGCGGCCGGCGGAGTTCCGCGGCTGGACGGTGCCGGACGTCCTGCTGTCGGGCGACCATGCCCGGATCGCGGACTGGCGGCGGGAGCAGAGCCGCACGCGGACTGCGGATCGGGCATGAGGAACCCCGTCGACCGTCTCACGCACCGCTTGCCGCGGCCCTGGAGGGTCGCGATCGACTGGGTGGTCACGATCGTCGGCGCCGTCGCGATCGTCCTCGCGATCAAGCAGTGGGTCGTGAACCCGTACCGGATCCCGTCTTCGTCCATGGAGCCGACGCTTCACTGCGCCGGCTCGGGGCTGGGGTGTACCTCGCGCTTCTCCGACCGGGTGCTCGCGAATCGCTTCATCTACCACTTCACGGACCCGGAGCGGGGCGACATCGTCGTCTTCACGACACCGCAGCGGGCGCGGCAGGACTGCGGCGCCGGCGGGACGTTCGTCAAGCGGATCGTCGGGCTCCCAGGCGAGACGTGGGAGATGCGCAACGGCTTCGTCTACATCAACGGCAGGCGCCTGAACGAGCCCTACGTGAAGGAGGACCGGCGTGACGTCGACACGAGGCCGCCGGAGAAGATCCCGCCGGGCCAGTACTTCGTGATGGGCGACAACCGGGCGCAGTCGTGCGATTCGCGCGTCTGGGGCCCGCTGGTACGCGAGAACCTGATCGGCAAGGTTTTCGCGATCTATTTCCCGCCGAGACGAATCGGCTTGCCCTAGAGGGGTTCCGGATGAGGAATCCGGTGGATCGGCTGACTGGACGGCTTCCTCGGCCGTGGCGGGTCGCGATCGACTGGGTCGTGACGATCGTCGGCGCTGTCGCGATCGTCCTGGCGATCAAGCAGTGGGTGGTCAACCCCTACCGGATCCCGACGGCGTCGATGGAGCCGACGCTGCACTGCGCCGGCGTCGAGGCGGGCTGTACGGCGCGGATCTCCGACCGCGTCCTCGCCAACAGGTTCATCTACCACTTCAAGGATCCCGAGCGGAGTGAGATCGTCGTCTTCGAGACGCCGGAGCAAGCGCGGCGGGAATGCAACGCCGGAGGGACGTTCGTCAAGCGCATCGTCGCGTTGTCGGGCGAGACGTGGGAGCTGCGGGACGGCTTCGTCTTCATCAACGGCCGGCGGCTCGAGGAGCCGTACATCGAGCCTGACCGTCGTGGTTCGGACACGGAACCGCCGCGACGGATTCCTGAGGGACACCTCTTCGTCATGGGCGACAACCGTGTGTCCTCGTGCGACTCTCGCCGGTGGGGGCCGCTGCCGCGAGACAACCTGATCGGCAAGGTGTTCGCCGTCTATTTCCCGCCGAACAGAATCGCCTTGCGCTAGCATCCCGCGGTCGGGTGCCCGCCCGACCCTTTGCCATGGCCAATCCCATCGAGACACTCGAGCGCAAGCAGCTGCGCGCCGACCGTCCGGAGTTCAAGGCCGGGGACACCGTGCGTGTCCACTTCCAGGTCATCGAGGGACAGCGCCGCCGGATCCAGGTCTTCGAGGGCATCGTCCTCAAGCGGCAGGGCTCGGGCTCCCGTGAGACCTTCACGGTGCGGAAGCAGTCGTTCGGCGTCGGCGTCGAGCGGACGTTCCCGCTGCACTCGCCGAAGATCGAGAAGATCGAGGTCATGGCCATCGGCGACGTGAACCGCGCGAAGCTCTACTACTTGCGCGGGAAAGTGGGCAAGAAGGCGCGCGTGCGCGAGCGCCGTGATGGGGTGCGGCTATCCTCGGCCGGTGCCGCAGCCGTCGCCGCCCAACAGCCTGCCGACGAAGATTCCGGGCCGGAAGAGGCCGTCGAGGCCCCGACCGAGCTCGAGCCCGAAGCTTCAGAAGAGGGGTAGGCGCCTCCTCGAGTTCGACCGCCGTTTCGGACGGCGGTTCGTGGCCGGCGTGGACGAGGCGGGCCGCGGCTCCTTGGCGGGACCGCTGGTCGTCGCCGGGGTCCTCTTCGACTACGAGCTCCTGCGAGACCACCGCTGCCGGCCGCTGGCGGGCCTGAACGACTCGAAGCAGCTGACCGCTGAGGAGCGGGAAGCGCTGTTCCACGGCGTGGTGGCCTGCGCGAACTCGTTCACCGTGCGCGTCGTCTCGTCGTCCGAGATCGACCGCAACGGGCTGCATCGGTCGAACCTCGAGGGGATGCGCTCGTGCCTGCGGGAGCTGGCGCCGCCGGCGGAGGCGTGCCTGGTGGACGGGTTCCGGCTGGGGCCTTCTGCGCCGGCGCACACGGCCGTCGTGGACGGGGACGAGCGGTCGGCGGCGATCGCCGCTGCGTCGATCATCGCGAAGGTGGTGCGCGACCGCGCGATGCGGCGGATGGACGCGCTGTTCCCTGCCTATGGGTTCTCGTCCCACGTGGGCTACATCACGCCGCGGCACTCGGCCGTCGTACGGCAGCGGGGGCCTTCGTCGATCCACCGGCGGTCGTTCCAGGCGCTCTGCTACCTCTCGCCGGAGGAGCTGGCCGCGAGGCTCGAGGAAGAATGAACCGGACGGGCGCGCGGGCCGAGCGGCGGGCGCGCCTCTTCTACCTCCTGCGCGGCTACCGGGTGCTGGAGCGGAACTCGCGGCCGGGCCGGGTGGAGGTCGACCTGGTTCTGCGGCGAGGCAGCGTCGTCTGGTGTTCTGCGAGGTGAAGGCGAAGCTCGGCGAGCGATACGGCGATCCGGCCGAGATGGTCGGGCTCGAGAAGCAGGAGCGTCTGAGGCGGGCCGCCGAGGCGTGGCTGGCGGAGCATCCGGAAGCGTGCGAGTGGGAGGTGCGCTTCGACGTCGTCTCGGTGACGCCGCGCGGCGTGCAGCGCGTGGCGAACGCGTTCTAGGACTCCTCCGCCGCCCGGCGAAGGAGGTTCGTCGTGGCGCCGACGCAGGATGCTCTCTACGCGGAGATCGACCTCGAGCTTTCCTGGTCGGAGCGCGACCTTCCCGAGCGCGAGCGCACCAAGCATGTCCACCGGCTCCATCCCTACCTCGGCAAGTTCGTTCCGCAGCTGGTCGAGGCGCTGCTCGGCCGGTATGTCCCGGTGGGCGGGCGGGTGCTCGATCCGTTCGCCGGCTCCGGGACGACACTCGTCCAATCGCTCGAGAGCGGACGAGACGCTGTTGGTGTCGACATCGCGGCGTTCAATTGCCTGCTCATGCGCGTCAAGACGGGGCGTTACGACCTCTTCTCGCTCGAGTCGGAGCTGCGTGACGTCGTGCGTCGCGTGGAGGCGTTCGACGGGGGTGGGCATGCCGCGTCCGGCTACGCGGCGGAGTGGTACGCGCCGAGGGCGGCCTCGGAGCTGCTCGCCTTCCGTGAGCTGATCGGCGAGTACGAGCACCAGGACGTGCTCCGCGTCATTCTTGCCCGCGCCGCCCGTTCGGCGCGACGCACGACCCACTTCGACCTCGACTTCCCTCGCGCGCCGCAGCTGGAGCCGTACTGGTGCCACAAGCACAAGCGGATCTGCCAGCCGGTCGAGCGCGCAGAGCACTTCCTGCGGCGGTACACGCTCGACACGCTGGCGCGGATCAAGGAGTTCTCGCGCGTGCGCGCGCGTGGGCGCGAAGCGGAGGTGCTGCACGGCGACGCGCGGGAGATCGGCTACGGCGGCCGGTTCGACGCGGTCGTGACGTCGCCGCCGTATCCGGGGTTGATCGACTACCACGAGCAGCATCGGTACGCCTACGAGCTGCTTGGGCTCGAGGATCGGCGTGCGGTCGAGCTCGGCGCGGCAGCACGGGGGACGAGCTCGGCGGCGCTCGCGGAGTACGTCGAGGGAATCGCATCGGTGCTCGCGCACGCCGGGAAGTCCCTCCGGGGTCGTGCACCGGTTGTCATCGTCGTGCACGACCGGCGCGAGCTCTATCCGCAGATCCTCGATCGGGCGGGCCTGCGGCTCGAAGAACGTCTTCGCCGACATGTGAACCGCCGCACAGGGCGGCGGGCCGGCGAGTTCTTCGAGGACATCCTGATCGCCCGCTAGCGCCGGTTTCGGCGCAAGGTCGGCACAGACACGTACGACGTTGACCCGTACCGTCGGTGGGTGTGCTCGGACGGACGGTTACCCATGCTCTCGTAGGGCTCGAGGCCCGCAAGGTGGAGGTCGAGGCGCACCTCCAGAACGGGGTTCCGGGGCTCGCGATCGTGGGCCTGGCCGACCGGGCGTGCCAGGAGGCGAAGCATCGAGTCCGGAGCGGGATCGCGTCCGCCGAGCTCGAGTGGCCACAGCGGAGAATCACCGTCAACCTCGCACCTGCGGCTCTCCGGAAGGAGGGATCGGGATTCGACCTTCCGATCGCGCTCGCAATCCTGGCAGCGTCTCGGCAGTTCCCGCCAGACCGCCTGGCAGGGCATGCGGCGATCGGCGAGCTGGCGCTCGACGGGCGTTTGCGGCCGGTGGCCGGCGTCCTCGCCGCCGCCGAGGGTGCGCGCGGGGCCGGGCTCGGGCGTCTGGTGTGTGCCGCCGAGTCGGCGGCGGAGGCGGCCCTGGCAGGCGTCGAGCCGATCCCCGCCCAGCATCTGGCCGAGGTCGTCGGCTACCTCCGCGGCGAGCACGAGCCGTCGCCGGTCGAGGCAGCGTCCAACGGTCACGTGAGACCCGACGTGCCGGACCTGGCGGACGTGCGGGGTCAGGAGCGAGCGCGGAGAGCCCTCGAGCTGGCTGCGGCCGGCGGCCACAATCTCCTTCTCGCGGGGCCGCCGGGGATCGGCAAGTCGATGCTGGCGCGGCGCCTGCCCGGTGTGCTTCCGGCGATGACGAGGGACGAGGCGCTCGAGGTCACCCGGATCCACTCCGTGGTCGGGCTGCTGTCGCGGGATCGGCCCCTGGTGGACCGGCGGCCCTTTCGGTCGCCGCACCACAGCGCGTCGGTGGCGGCGATCGTCGGCGGCGGCCCGGGCCCGAGGCCGGGTGAGGCCACGCTCGCGCATCGAGGCGTCCTCTTCCTGGACGAGCTGCCGGAGTTCCAGCGACCGGTTCTCGAGGCGCTGCGCCAGCCGCTCGAGGACGGCGAGATCGCGGTCGCCCGAGTGGGCGGGAGAGCGGTCTTCCCGGCTCGGTTCCAGCTCGTGGCGAGCATGAACATGTGCCCATGCGGCGGACGCGGCGATGCGGGCGCGGACTGCCAGTGCTCGGCTCAGCGGCTGGCCTCCTTCCGCGAGAAGCTCTCGCGCGCGCTGCTCGACCGCTTCGACGTCGTCGTTGCGCTGCCCCGCCCGCGCGCGGCGGAGCTGGGCGGCGCGCCGGGCGAGCCGTCGAGTGCCGTCGCCGGTCGGGTGGCAGCGGCTCGCGGACGACTCGCGGGTCGTCCGCTCGAGCGCACGGATCCGGCGACGGCGCTGCTCGACCGGGCAGTCGAGCGGCTGCCGCTCTCGGGCCGCGGGCGGGCGCGGGTGGCGCGCGTCGCGCGGACGGTTGCCGCCCTCGCGGACGCAGAGGCAGTCGAGGAGGAGCACGTGGCCGAGGCGCTCGCCTACCGCTCGCCGCGGGAGCTGGTGCAGTGAAGCTTGCGCGCTCCGACGCACGGTTTCCGCCACGGCTGAAGGCGATCTTCGATCCGCCTCCGTCGCTCTATCTGCGCGGCTCGGGTGAGCCGGAGCTGCTCGGGCGGAGAGCGGTCGGCGTCGTGGGCGCGCGATCGTGCTCACCGTACGGCGCTCAGGTCGCGCGGATGCTCGGCCGTGAGCTCGCGGCTGCCGGCCTCGTCGTCGTCAGCGGACTTGCGCGAGGGATCGACGGCGAGGCACATCGTGGCGCCCTCGAGAGCGGCGGGCCGACTGTCGGGGTACTGGGGTGCGGCATCGACCGCGACTACCCGGCCGTGAACGCAACCCTCTCTCGACGGATGGAGGACGGCGGTCTCGTCATCTCGGAGTACGAGGCCGGGGTGGAACCGGCGCCGTGGAGGTTCCCGGCGAGGAATCGGATCATCGCGGGGCTCTGCGAGGCGGTCGTCGTCGTGGAGGCCAGGGATCGGAGCGGCGCGCTGATCACGGCCGACTTCGCGCTCGAGGAGGGCAGAGAGGTCTTCGCCGTGCCCGGTGAGATCACGAGCGCGCTCTCGATCGGGTCGAACGCGCTCCTGCGGCTCGGCGCCACGCCGCTGACCGAATCGGGAGACGTGCTCGAAGCGCTCGGCATCGAGCGCGCTGCGGCGACGGAGGATCCGGACGTTTCCGAGGCCGCCAGGCGCTTGCTGGTGCTCGTTCGCGACACGCCGTCTGCCGCGGACGAGCTGGTCGCCAAGGCCTCGCTGGAGGCCGGCGCGGTCAGCGTCGCGCTGACCGAGCTGGAGCTCGCCGGCCTGGTCGCGGCGGCCGACGGTGTGTACAGGGCGGTGCGATGACGGTGTCTACGATCGCCCGGTGGACACGCCGTACTGGCT
The DNA here is from genome assembly GCA_963798935.1 of uncultured Actinomycetes bacterium. Taxonomy (GTDB): domain Bacteria; phylum Actinomycetota; class Thermoleophilia; order Gaiellales; family Gaiellaceae; genus JACDAN01. The sequence continues at coordinate 58,738 of CAWCVG010000032.1, read as the reverse complement.
GGACGAGCCCGTCGAGCCCCTGGCCGGCGAGCACCACGACGGTTCTGTCGACGTCGCGATCGTCGGTGGGGGCGTCACGGGTTGCTCCTGCGCGCTCACGCTGGCTGAGGCCGGCATGCGTGTTCGGCTGTACGAGGCGCGCACGATCGCCTCCGGCGCCAGCGGGCGGAACGGCGGCTTTGCCCTCCGTGGCGGCGCCATGCGCTACGACGCCGCACGGGCGACGTTCGGACCAGAGCGTGCAACAGCGTTCTGGCGACTGACCGAGCGCGCGCTTGATCGGATGGCCGAGCTCGCCGGCGACGCGTTTCGGCGCGTCGGCAGCCTTCGGCTGGCCGCAGACGAACAAGAGAGAGATGAGCTGCGAGCGGAGTACGACGCGTTGCTCGCGGACGGCTTCGCGGCGGAATGGGTCGACGAGCTGCCCGAGCGGCTCTCCGGCACCTACCTGGCCGCGATCCTCCAGCCGGACGACGGGGCGCTTCAACCCGGGCGCTGGGTCCGGCGCCTGGCTTCCCGGGCCGGCGAGGCCGGAGCGGAGATCCGTGAGGGCGCACGCGTCGCGTCCCTGGACGAGCTCGACGCCGAGCACGTGGTGATCGCCTCGGACGGCTACCCGAGCGGCCTCGTCGCGGAGCTCGACCAAGTCGTGCAGCCCACGCGCGGCCAGGTCGTCTCGACCGAGCCGCTGCCCGAGCTCCTGTACGAGCGACCGCACTACGCGCGGCGGGGGTTCGATTACTGGCAGCAGCTGCCGGACGGCCGGCTCGTCGTCGGCGGTCGGCGCGACGTCACGCTCGAGGCCGAGTTCACGGCGGACGAGGTGACGACCGAGCCCGTCCAGGCTGCACTCGAGTCGTTCCTCCGAGACCTCGTCGGGTACCTGCCCGCGATCACCCACCGCTGGTCCGGGATCTTCGGGACCTCGCCCGACGACCGTCCGCTCGTGGGCGCGGTTCCCGGGCGCGACCGCGTGTGGGTTGCCCGTGGCTACTCGGGCCACGGAAACGTGCTCGGGCTCGCGTCCGGCGAGCTCGTCGCGAAAGCGATTCTCGGCCGGCGCGAGCCCGAGCTCGAGCTGTTCGATCCTGGGCGGCTGCTCTAGCTTCTAGCCCTCGTCCGGCATCGGCGCGTTCTCGTCGTTCTGCCAGAACGAGAACTCGTTGCCCTCGGTGTCCTTGGCATGGGCGAACCAGCCCATCCCGGGGACAGTCTGCTTGTCCTCCACCGACCCACCGAGCTGCGACGCCTTCTCCCGCGCGGCGTCGATGTCCTCGGTTGCGAAGTACACCCGTAGCCCATCCTGACCTTGCTCGCGAGGCATCAACCCGCCGCCGCTCTGCTGGTCCTCGTTGGCGAACATGTGGTACTCGGTCGGGCCGTCGTAGGTCTGGAACTGGACGCCGAAGAGGCCCGACCAGAACTCCTTGGCGCGACCCGTGTCGTCAGCGGGAATCTCGAAATGCACGACCTTGCTCATCCGCTTCCTCCCTCTCGACCACTCAGCCGATATCGATTTCTTGGACGTCCGAGAAGCTACCGTCGTTAGCCCCCGCCCGGAAGCGGTTCACCACCTCAATACCGATCGCGCGCGATCCCAGAGGTCACGGAAGATTCGCGAGCCGGCTTAGAGGTCGATCATCGGCAAGTCCAGCTCGTCAGCGCGCTCCATTGCCGTGAGAGCGACCGCGAGATCCTGAATCGCGAGGCCGGTCGAGTCGAAGATCGTGATGTCGTCACTCGACTGCCGCCCGGCCGCTTTCCCAGTGAGTACGTCACCAAGCTGCGTCACGTCCTCCCGACCAAGCGCGCCCGCATCGACCGCGTGGGCGAGATCACCGTTGTGGCTTGCCTGCTCCCAGTCGTCGCAGAAGATCCGGACTCGGGCCAGCTCGCCGATCGCGATCTCGGACTTTCCCGGCCCGTCCGCGCCCATCAGGCTCGCGTGTTGCCCCGGCCGGAGACTCCCGTCCGGAAAGACGACCTCGTGGCCGGGCGTCACCGTCACGACGAGATCGGCGCTCAACGCCTCCTCGGCGCTCGCCGCCACCCGGCCGCCAACCTCCTCCGCGGTCGCTCGGGCTCGCTCTGGGTCCACGTCCCAGACGATCACGTCCCGGCCACGGGCGACGAAGGTCCGCGCGACCGCCCTCCCGTTCACGCCGGCGCCGATCACCGCGGCAGGCCCGGCATCCGGCCGTCCCAGCGTCTCGGCCGCAAGCACTGCGGCCGCGCCGGTCCGCAGCGCCGTGACGGCGCCCGCTTCCAGGACGGCGACGGGCATCCCGTTCGACGCATCCGACAGCAAGACGAGCCCAGCTACCGTCGGCAGCCCCAACGCGGGATTCCCCGGAAAAGACGTGACCCATTTCAGAAGCGCGAAACCAGCGCCGAGGGCCGGCATCGCGCGAAAGTCCCCGGCCGGATACGCAGGGACGTAGACCTTCGGCGGCATCGACCACTCGCCTCGCGCATACGCCACAAAAGCGTCCCGGACGACCTCGACCGCCCGCGCGGGAGGCACAGCGGCCTCGACCACCGCCGCGCCGAACACGGGAACCGGGGTCAAACGGCCTTCAGGGACGTGACAAGCTTCTCCAGCGCCGCCTTCGCGTCGTCGAAGAGCATCACGGTCTTCGGGTCGTAGAACAGCGGGTTGTCCACGCCCGCGAAGCCGGGCGAGAGGACCGCTTGATCACGACGACGTTGTGCGCGCGGTCGACGTCGAGGATCGGCATCCCGTAGATCGGGTTTCCTGGCGAGTTCCGCGCCGCCGGGTTCGACCACGTCGTTCGCGCCGACGATGACGACGACGTCCGTCTGCGGAAACTCGGGGTTGATCTCGTCCATCTCGAAGAGCTCGTCGTACGGCACGTTCGCCTCCGCGAGCAGCACGTTCATGTGCCCCGGCATGCGCCCGGCGACCGGATGGATCGCGTAGCGGACGTCGACGCCCTTCTCCTCGAGGAGGTCGCCGAGATTGCGGACGTCGTGCTGCGCCTGCGCCACGGCGAGCCCGTACCCCGGGACGAAGACGACGCGACGCGCGTAGGCGAGCATGAAGGCGATGTCGTCGGCGGACGCGGTCCGCACCGACCCGTCGCCGTCGACGGCCGCGACCGCGGCTCCCGCACCGGCGGGCGCCCCGCCGAACGCTCCGAACAGCGTCAGCCGCAGCGGCCGTCCCATAGCCTTGCCCATGAGGATTGTCAGCAGCGTTCCCGAGGCGCCGACGAGCGTTCCGCCGATGATCAGCGCCGTGTTGTCGAGCACAAAGCCCGTCGAAGCGGCGGCCAGCCCGGTGAACGCGTTCAGCAGCGAGATCACGACCGGCATGTCCGCACCGCCGATCGGCAGCACGAACAGGAAGCCGAGGATCAGCGCGCCGAGCATGAGCAAGGCGAGCCAGATCCCCTGCTCGGTGACGGCCGTGAGCGCGATCGCACCAAGGAGCGTCAGCGCCAGAACCGCGATCGTGATGTTCTGCGCCGGCGCCAGGATCGGCCGGCCGGGAACGAGCTCCTGGAGCTTCCCGAACGCCACTAGGCTTCCCCAGAAGCTGACCGATCCGACAACCGCCGAGAAGAGAATCCCGACGAGCAACTCTCCCGGAAGCCGCCCCGGATCGCCCGCGTGGCGGTGGTACTCGGCGGCCGCGATCAGCGCCGCCGCCCCGCCGCCGACGCCGTTGAAGAGCGCCACCATCTGCGGCATCGCGGTCATCCGCACCATCCGGGCGGAAGCGACGCCGATCACGGTTCCGACCGCCATCCCGGCGACGATCAGCCAGTAGCGCTCGAGTCCCTCGATCGCGAAGGTGAACCCGACCGCGATCGCCATTCCCGCGGCGGCGATGAGGTTGCCCGAGCGAGCCGTGCGCGGGTGCGACAGCCGCTTGATCCCGATCACGAGGCAGATCGCCGCCACGAGGTACGCGACGTCGATCCAGGTCCTACTCACGCTTCTCCGTGTCCTCGCCTGGCCGCCGCTTGAACATCTCCAGCATCCGGTCTGTGACCAGGAAGCCGCCGACGATGTTGATCGTGCCGAACACGACAGCGACGAACCCGAAGACCTGCTCCAGCGTCGAGTCGGCGGTGCCCACGATCAACATCGCGCCGATCAGGATGATCCCGTGGATCGCGTTCGTGCCGGACATCAGCGGCGTGTGCAGCATCGTCGGCACCTTCGAGATCAACTCGAAGCCGATGAAGACCGCGAGCGCGAAGATCGTCAGCTCGGCGACGAGCTGCGTGCTCACGCAGGCACCTCCTCGCGCCGCGTCACACATGCCCCGGCCGTGATCTCGTCGTCCCAGTCGAGGCTGAGCTCGCCGTCCGGCGCGAGATGCGTCAGCAGCGCCTGGACGTTTCGGGCATAGAGCTTGCTCGCGTGCACAGAGACGGTCGCCGGCAGGTTCGTGTAGCCGACGATCGTCACGCCGTTCCGCTCGACTTCCTCACCCGGCTCGGTCAGCTCGCAGTTTCCGCCTGCCTCGGCGGCGAGGTCGACGATCACCGACCCCGCGCGCATCGCCTCGACCGCGGAGGCCGGGATCAGCTTGGGCGCCGGCCGGCCGGGGATCAGCGCCGTGGTGACGACGACGTCGAAGTCCGCCGTGCGCCGCTCCAGCTCGACCTGCTGGCGGCGCTGCTCCTCGTCACTGAGCTCGGTCGCGTACCCGCCGGACGTCTCCTCGCCGACGACGCCGAGGTCGAGGAACGTCGCGCCCAGGCTCTCGACCTGCTCGCGCACCACCGGCCGCACGTCGAACCCGGACACGACCGCGCCGAGCCGGCGAGCCGTCGCGATCGCCTGCAGCCCCGCGACTCCGGCCCCGACCACGAGCACCTTCGCAGGCGGAACCGTGCCTGCCGCGGTCATCAGCATCGGGAAGAACCTCGGCAGCCGGTCGGCGGCGAGCAGCACCGCCTTGTAGCCAGACGACCGTGGCCTGCGAGGACAGCGCGTCCATCGGCTGCGCGCGCGTGATCCGCGGGATCGACTCGAGCGCAAAACCTGTGACGCCACGACGCGCCAGCCGCTCGATGCCGTCCGGATCGGTGAGCGGCTGGAGGAACGCGATCAGGATCGAGCCCTCGGGAAGACGCTCGACCTCCTCCGCCGACGGCTTCTGCACCTTCAACACGCCCTCCGCGTCGGCGTAGAGCTCCTCGAGCCCGACGACGCGGGCCCCAGCCTCCCGGTACTCCGAATCCGAGAACGTCGCGCCTTCGCCGGCTCCCTGCTCGACCGCAACCTCGAACCCGACCGCTGCGAGCTTCTCGACGATCTCGGGGACGAGCGCGACGCGGCGCTCCCCCGCCGCTGTCTCTTTCGGAATGACGACCCTCACTGGCGGAGGAATCCTACGGGGCGCTCTTGAACGAGCCACGCGTGGTGCTCACTGCGCTGTCGCGCACCACGAGCGTTGGGATGGCGCCCGTTATCCGAGCCGGCGTGCCTAGGAGCCGATCAACTCGCCCGCCAGGATCTTCACCGACGCCGATGCGTTCGACGCGATGATCTCCGTACCGCGCCGCGCTCAGGTCGGGCGCGGCCCTCGCCGAGATGCGCGAGGGTGCGGGCACGCAGTTCGATCCCGCCGTTGTCCTCGCATTCCTCGCCGCTAGGCCGAGCAGCGTTCGACGAGATCCACGCCGCCTAGCACATGTAACACAGTGTTACTTAGTCCCCGAAGCCGTGCGGTTAGCCGCCGCGCGTGGCTTGTAACACAGTGTTACTTGGCCTCAGAGGCTCGACCAGACGTCGAGCTTCTGCTTCGCCCGGCGGATCACCTCGTCCGTGAACTCGCTCGTCGAGGAATGGCCGCCGAGGTCGGCGGTGCGGATGCCGTCCGCGACCGCTTCGAGTGCGCCCTCGCGAATCGCCCGCCCCGCCTGCTGCGCCTGCTCCTCGCCGTAGCCGAGCAGCGCCGCCGCCGCGAGGATCATCGCCATCGGGTTCGCAACGTTCTTCCCCAAGAGCGCCGGCGCGGTTCCGTGCGCCGCTTCGGCCATCACCGCGTCGGGCACGTAGTCGTCGTCGAAAGCCACGAGCAGCGACTCGGCGCCGGCGATCGAGCCGAAGAGCGGCAGCACGAGGTCGGAGAGCACGTCTCCGTCCCGGTTCAGCGTCGGGATCACGAGCGGCGCCCCGCTGGACGTGACGAGGTAGGCGAAGGTCGCGTCGATCAGCTGCGGCTCGTACGGCACGTCCGGATGCCGCTCGGACGCCGCATCCATCTCCTCCTTCAGCATCCCTTCGTAGACCGGGCTGACCGTGTACTTCGGCCCGCCGAACACCTTGGCGCTCGTCCGGTCGGCGAGCCGGAACGCAAACTCGGCGACCGAGCGGCAGATGCGCCGTTCGATGCGCTCGGTCCGGAACGCGACCTCCTCTTCGCCGTCGCCCTCGCGCCACTCCTTCGCGCCGTACGCGTCGCCGACCGCCATGCGCACGACCGAGATCGGCGCGTGGACACCGCCCAGAGGGACCACGCCTGGAATGCGCCGGCCGGTCCGGACGATCACCTTTCCGCCGATCTCCTCCCGGATCAGCCGGTTCGGCGAGCCGACGTCGTCCTTCCCCTCCGGCGTGATCGTCGCCGCCTTCAGCCCGAGCCCGTGCTCCCTGATCGCGGCCGCGGCCTCGTGGACGACGCCGTTGTCGGTCCTCCGCCGCGACTCGAGCGAGAGGTCGAAGCGCGGGAGGTCCAGCTCGAAGCCGATCACGTCGGGGGCGAGGACCCGAAGGGACTCCTCGAGCAGCTCCTGGCCGGTCTCGTCCCCCTCCAGCACGGCGATCGTGTCGACGTCCATCGGCGCGGGATGCTACGCGTGATTCAAAGAGGCGGTCGGTGGAGAGAGAAGCTGGACGATGGCGAGACGGGGAGGATGGCGAAGAGTCGGGTCGCGGCGGCGATTCCGCTACGAGGATTCGCGCGGCAAACGGATCACCGACCCGGAGAAGCTCGCAGCGCATCGAGCAGCTCGTGATTCCGCCGGCGTGGCGGGACGTGTGGATCTCGCCGCGTCCGAATGCCAAGCTCCAGGCGACCGGGATCGACGCCGCCGGCCGGCGGCAGTACCTGTACCACCCCGAATACCGTGCGCGGCAAGAGCAGGCGAAATACGACAAGCTCGTGCGCTTCGCCGAGCATCTGCCGGACATTCGCAAAGCGATGTCCAAGGACCTCGACCGCGAGGAGTTCACGCCGGAGTGGACTTGTGCGCTCGCTGTGAAGCTGATCAATCTCGGCTGGTTCCGCGTGGGAGCCGATCGCTACACGAAGCAGCACCGAACCTACGGAATCACGACCCTGAACAAGAGCCACGTCAGTGTCCGGGGAAGCCGGGTCTCGTTCAAGTATCCGCGGGAAGCACAAGGTCTGGGCCCGTACCGCGGTCGTGGACGCCGAGCTCGCCGAGGCGATGAGGGCCCTCAGGTCGCTCGAGGGAGGCCGCCGGCTCTTCCGCTACGAGCTGCCGGACGGCACCTACTGCAATCTGAGCAGTCGCAAGCTGAACGAGTACATCCGTGAGCACATGGGCGAGGAATTCACCGCCAAGGACTTCCGGACCTGGGGCGGGACCCTGATCGCTGCAGTCGCCTTTGCCGAACGCGATCTGCCGGAAACCGAGACGGAGGCCAAGCGGCGCGTGGCGAAGGTGATGCGCATCGTCGGCGAGCGGCTCGGAAACACGCCGGCGGTCGCGCGCTCGTCGTACGTCAGCCCGGCCGTCGTGGAGCAGTATCTCGACGGCCGCACGATCGACGACTTTCGCCCACGGCATTTGCGTGTCGTCGGTGCACGCGATATCGAGCTCGACAGGGAGGAGCAAGCGCTCGTCTCACTGCTCCGTTCCTGGCGCATTCGACGGTCGCGAGCAGCAGCCTAGAATTCCTCTGCGCGTTTCGATTACGCTTCGCGAATCCTCACCGTAAAGGAGGCCCCCAACGTGGCTCGCAAGACTGTGCTCGTCTGTGACAATTGTGGAAAGGAAGTCGGCGAAGGCAAGGGCGCGACACTGCGCCTGACCTATTCCGACGCGCGCCGTGGCGCGAAGCAGGCCGATCTGTGCGACGACTGCTCGAGCAAGATGCCGGGCAGGGCGGCAGCGCGCAGAGGCCGGCGGCCGAAGTCTGCAGCCGCGGCGTAGCTCTTAGAGAGGGCGGGGAAACCCGCCCTCCGGCTTTTCCACAGGCTCGAAGGAGCCGTCTTAGGGCAGGTCTACGATAGGCCGATGGGGTTGACGCTGCTCGCCGGGCCGGCGAACGCGGGCAAGGTCGAGTTGCTGCTCGATCGGTACCTGGCCGTGCTCGACCGGGATCCGGTTCTCATCGTGCCGAACCGCCCGGACGTCGACTGGGCGGAACGGGAGCTGCTGCGGCGCTCGCCGGCGCTCCTGGGCGGCTCGATCACGACGTTCGACGGCGTCTTCCAGCGGATCGCGGCCGGGGTTTCCGACACGAGACCGGTCGCCGCCGACGTCCAGCAGACGCTCGCGCTCAGGGCTGCGGTCGCGAAGACGGCCCTCAACGGCCTCGGGGAGTCGGCCCGATCCGCCGGCTTCGCCGACGCGCTGCGCGATGCAATCGGCGAGGTCGAGTCCGGTCTCGTCGCGCCCGAGGAGCTCGAGGGGCCGCTCGCCCGCCTGTACGCCTCGTACCGCGAGGAGCTCGACCGGCTGCGCCTCTGGGATCGTCACCAGCTTCGGGCGGCCGCGGCCCACCGCCTCGGCAACGAGCTGGACGCCTGGGAGGGCCATCCGGTCTTTGCGTACGGCTTCGAGGACCTCACCGAGACCGAGTGGGCGTTGATCCGCGCGCTCGCCGGGCGCTCGGACGTCACGGTGTCGCTCCCGTACGAGCCCGGCCGGCCGGCGTTCGAGTGGCTGACCGACACCTCGACGGAGCTCGCCGGCCTCGCCGACGGCTCGCTCACGGAGCTCGGTCCTCGCTACGCCGAGGTCGCGCACCCCGCCCTCGCCTACCTCGAGCGCGGCCTGTTCGGCAGCCCGACGGGCGACCCGCCTGCGCTGGAGGGAGCGATCCGGTTCTTCGAGGGCGCCGGAACCCGTGGCGCGCTCGAGCTCGTGGGAGAGGAGATCCTCCAGCTGCTGCGTGAGGGCACTACGCCGGATCAGGTCGGAGTCGTCGTCCCGTCGCAGGAGCGCTGGCGCGCGCCGCTCGCGACCGCGTTCTCGACCCTCGGGATTCCGTACGCGATCGACGCGCCGGCGCGTCTGCCGCAGACGCCGTTCGGCCAGGCGCTCCTCTCGCTGTTGCGGTTCGCCTGGTCGGGAGCGAGCCGGCCGGAGCTCTTTCGCTACCTGCGCTCGCCGTACTCGGGCCTGCGGCGCGGCAGCGTCGACTTCGTGGAGGGCCGGCTCCGCGGCCGGGCGATCGAGGGAGCCGACCGTGTCGAGGAGGAGCTCGAGGCGCTGCGCGAGGCCCGCTTGCCGGCACTGGACGCCGTTCGCGCGGCCGAGTCGCCGGTCGAGGCCGTTCGCGAGCTCGCGCGCACGATGATCGGAAACGCCTACGGGGTGGAGCAACCGCCGGTGGGCGAGGCATCGCGGGACGATCTGCGCGCGTTCGAAGGGTGTCGCCGAGTCCTCAAGGACCTGGAGGGCTGGGAGCGGATCGCGGCGCCCGTCTCCCGGGACGACGTGCTTGCTGCGCTGGAGCGGGCATCGGTGCGGGTCCCGGCCGCCAACGAGGCGGGTCGCGTCCCGGTGCTCGACCTGACCAGGGCTCGTACGCGGCGCTTCGAGCACGTCTTCGTCGTCGGGCTCGAGGAGGGTAGCCTCCCGCGCCGCGCCCCCGCGACGCCGTTCCTCGGCGACGACGAGCGGCGCAGGATCGGCACAAGACTCCGCCGGGGCGACGCCGTCGCGCGTGACCGGTACCTCTTCTACACGGCCTGCACGCGCCCGACCGAGCGGCTCTATCTCGTCCGCGAGGCGGCATCGGACGAGGGAAGCCCCAAGGAGGCGAGCCCGTTCTGGGAGGAGGTCGCCGCCCTCTTCCCGGTGGACGACGTGAACCGCTGGACGACGCGGCGGCCGCTGTCGGCACTCACCTGGAGCCTCGAGACGGCGCCGACCGAGCGCGAGCGGCTGCGCGCCGTCGCCGGGCTCTGGGCGGACGAGGCGCGCCGCGACGACGCAGACGGGCTCGCGAGCGCGAACGGCTGGGACCGGCGCCTCGGTCGTGCCCGGCGGGCCTTCGAGCGTCCCACTCGCCTGACGCACCCCCTCGTCCTCGGCGAGCTCCGCGCGCGATCCGTCTTCAACGTGACGGAGCTGGAGCGCTTCGCCGACTGCTCTTCCGCCTGGTTCTTCGACCGCATGATCGACCCGAAGACGATCGACCAGGAGGTGGACGCACGCCTGCGCGGCTCGGTCGCCCACTCGGCGCTCTTCCGGTTCTTCAAGGGCCTGCCGAAGGAGCTCGGCACGGACCGCGTCGTCCCCGACCGAGTCGAGGACGCCGTCCGCTTCATGCACGCCTGCCTCGAGCAGGCTCTGGCCGGCGTGCGGGTCGAGATGACCGAACTGCAGCGGCGCGAGCTGCAGCAGACACTCGCGCGGGACCTCGAGCGCCTGGTGCGCGCCGAAGCGGAGACCGAGCTGCCGCTTCAGCCGAGCAAGTTCGAGGTCTCGTTCGGCAGCGAGCGCTCGGTGCCGGAGCTCCAGCGCGGGCTCGAGCTCGAAGACGGTGTCGTGCTCTCCGGGAAGATCGACCGGATCGACGTCGACCCGTTCAGCGCCCGCGGGATCGTCCAGGACTACAAGTCGGGGAAGAGCGCGCCGTCCGCCCGCGACATCGACAAGGAGCTGCGCCTCCAGATCCCGCTCTACATGCTCGTGCTCCGCGACCTCGTCGGGATCGAGCCGCTCGGCGGCGTCTACCGGCCGCTGTCCGGCGACCGGGGGCCGCGCGGGCTGCTCCGCGCCGAGGCGAAGGACGACGCGCTCCCCGGGTTCGCGAAGGCGGACTACCTCGACGAGGAAGCGTTCTGGAAGCAGGTGGAGGGCGCGAAGGAGACGGCCCGGCGCTTCGCCGGCCGGATCCGCGAGGGCGACGTCGTCCACGATCCCAAGGGGGGCGAATGCCCCTCTTGGTGCGACCTCTGGACGATGTGCCGGGTGAGGCGCGCATGAGCTGGACGCCCAACACGGAGCAGCAGGCTGCGATCGACGCCCGCGGGCGGGTCTTCGTCTCGGCCGGCGCGGGGACCGGCAAGACCGCCGTCCTCGTCGAGCGCTTCGTCGAGGCGGTGTGCGACCGCGGGCTCGACGTCGAGTCGATCCTCGTCATCACGTACACGAAGCGGGCCGCGGGCGAGCTGCGCTCCCGGATCCGCGCCGAGCTCCGCCGTCGCGGCCGGGCCGACCTCGCGAGGAGCCTGGACGGCGCCTACATCTCGACGATCCACGGGTTCTGCAACCGACTGCTGAAGACGTCGCCATTCGAGGCCGGGCTCGACCCGCGCTTCCACGAGCTCGACGAGGCGCAGGCCTCCGTCCTGTCGAGTGAGGCCTTCGACGAGGCGCTGGACGCGTTCTGCGCACCAGGAGACGATGAGCGCGCGCGGCTGCTGACGACGTACGGGGCGGCCGGCCTCCGCCGGATGATCACCGGGATCTACGAGACGCTTCGCTCGGCGGGACGGGGCCTCGTCCTGGAGCTCGGCGAGAGCCCGCCGATGGACGAGCGGCTCGAGGCGCTGCGCGAGGCGGCCCGCTGCCTGGTCGACGACGGGTCGGCGACCGAGCTCCAGCGGGGGAGCGCCGCGGCGCTCCTGCACGCCGTCGCCGGCCGGCCGCGGGCAGATGACCTGCTCGACCTCTCGGCCCATCGCGCTCACGGAGAGCGTTCGGCCACGTACGAGGAGGCTCGCGTCGCCGTCGAGCAGGGCGCGCTCGACCAGCTCGCAATGCGAGACAGGGACCTCCTCCAGCAACTCCTGGACGGCTTTGCGGAGGCGTACGCCGCGGCCAAGCGCCGCGAGTCGGCGCTCGACTTCGAGGACCTCCAGCTCGCCGCCCGGGCGCTCCTGCGCGACAACCAGGAGATCCGCGAGCGCGAGGCGCTGCGCTTCAAGGCGATCATGGTCGACGAGTTCCAGGACACGAATCGCCTCCAGTGCGACCTGATCGACCTGCTCGCCGACGCGCCGGGCGAGCGCGACGTGTTCTTCGTCGGCGACGAGTTCCAGTCGATCTACGGGTTCCGCCATGCCGACGTCGCCGTCTTCCGCGAGCGGCGCAAAGCGGCGGGCGGCGGCCTGCCGCTCGTCCAGAACTACCGCTCCCGCCCCGAGGTGCTCGAGGCCGTCAACTACCTGTTCCGCGGCGACTTCGGCGAGGGCTTCCAGAAGCTGACCGCGTCCGGTGAGTTCCCGGACCCGGTCTTCGGCCACCCCGTCGAGCTGCTGGTGACCGACAAGTCGACGTACGCCGGCACCGGCACGCACTGGCGCCGCGCGGAAGCGCGGCATGTCGCAGGACGAGTGCGCGAGCTGATCGACGGCGGCGACGCGACCGCAGGCGAGATCGTCCTGCTCTTCGCGGCCGGCACGGACGCCGAGTGGTACGAGCAGGAGCTCCGCACGCTCTCAGTCCCGACCTACCGCGCCACCGGCCGCGGCTACTTCGGGCAGCAGCAGGTCGTCGACCTCCTCAACTACCTGCGGCTGCTCCAGAACCGGTACGACGACCAGGCGCTGGTCTCCGTGCTCGCCTCACCGTTCGTCGGCGTCTCGAACGACACGCTCTTCCTGCTTCGGCGGGCCGCCGGACGCCGCCCGATCTTCGCCGGGCTCGAGCGTTCCTTCCCCGAAGAGGTCGGTGCGGACGACGAGCGTCTGCTGCGCGCGTTCAAGCAGCGGTACGAGCGCCTCGCGGCCGCGTCGTCGAGGCTCTCGCTGGAGCGGCTCTGCGAGCAGATCCTCGTCGAGCACGACTACGACCTCGCGGTGCTCGCCCACTGGGACGGCCGGCGGCGGTACGCGAACCTCCGCAAGCTGGCGCGGCTGGCGCGGGCGTACGAGGAGCTGCGCGGGCGCGACATCGAAGGCTTCCTCCGCTTCATGCGCGACCAGGAGGCCGTCGGCGCCAGGGAGCTCGAGGCTGTCGCCGAGGAGGAGGGCGCCGACGCCGTCCGGCTCCTCACCATCCACTCGGCCAAGGGGCTCGAGTTCAAGGTCGTGGTCGTGGCCGATGCCGGTCGCGACCGGCCGCCGCCCGGCCCCGACGAGCTGCTCGCGCTCTCCGACGGCCGCTTCGGGTTCCGCGTCGCCGACCCGATCACGAGCAAGCGGCGCGGTGTCTTCGGGTACGACGAGGTGCGGCGGACGCGCGCGGAGGAGGATCGCGCGGAGCGGCTGCGTCTCTACTACGTCGCGATGACCCGGGCGATCGACCGGCTCATCGTCTCGGGCGCCGTTGATCCCGCCAGCAGGGCCGATGCGTCGACACCGCTCGGGTGGGCGCTCGCTCGGCTCGAGGCCGGCAAGGAGCTCGAGGCCGCCGCCGACGGCCCGCTCGAGCTCGAGCGCGAGAACGCCCGGCTACTGCTCCGGCTCGACCGGTTTGCGCCCGAGCCGGAAGCCGTCGAGGAGATCCTCCCCGCAGACGAGGACGGCCAGCTCGAGCTCTTCGCCGCCAACGGCGCCGCACCCCTTCCCCCTCCATCGCCGAGGCTTCCGCCGCTAGCGGAGATCCCGGCGCCGCCTCTCCACGCGGTTCGCTCGCTCTCCTACACGGCGCTTTCGCTCTTCGACCGGTGCTCGTACCGCTACTACGCCGAGCGGGTCGTCGGCATGCGGCCGAGCGACGAGAGCGGCCGCGTACCGGGCTCGACGGGTCTCGCGGCGACCGAGATCGGAGACGCGGCGCACCGGCTCCTCGAGCTCGTCGACCTCTCGGCGCCGTCGCCGCCGGATCTCGAGCTCGTGCGCTCGTGGTACCCCGCAGTGACGGACGAGGAGCTCGAGCGCATCGCGGGCTTCGTCGAGGCCTACTGCGAGTCGGAGCTCGCCCGCCGAATCGCGGCGCTTCCCGGCGCGCAGGTCGAGCGCCCGTTCGCGTTCGAGCACGACGGCGTGCTCCTGCACGGGCGGCTCGACGTGCTGCATCGCGACGAGGACCGTGCCCTCGTCCTCGACTACAAGACCAACGTGCTCGAAGACGTGAGCCCCGAGGAGGTCATCGAGGAGAGCTACTCGCTCCAGCGCCTCGTCTATGCGATCGCGTGCTTCCGGGCCGGGGCGGAGGAGGTCGAGGTCGTCTACCAGTTCCTCGAGCGGCCGGACGCGGTCGTCTCGCGGACCTTCGACCGCTCCGAGCTGCCTGAGCTCGAGGCCGAGCTCTCCGAGGCGATCGCCAGGATCAACGCCGGCGACTTCCGCCCGACGCCGGGAGAGGTTTGCCACGGCTGCCCGGCGCTCGATCTCGTCTGCGCAGGCCCGCGGCTGCCGAACGCACGGCCGCCGGCAGCAGCCGCCGCCCTCGCGTAGTGCCCCGCAGCTACGTCCGCGAGGCGCGCAAGCGGGTCGGGCCGAAGCGGGCACGAATCCTTCCGATCGTCGAGCGGCTGGCAGCCGAGCATGCGGACGCCGCGATCGCGCTCACGTTTCGGAGCCCGCTCGAGCTGCTCGTCTCCGTGATGCTCTCCGCGCAGACGACGGATGTGAACGTGAACCGGGTCACCGAGCGGCTGTTCGAGAAGTACCGGACGCCCGAGGACTACCTGGCCGTCCCCGAGGAGGAGCTCCAGCGCGACATCTTCGCGACCGGCTTCTACCGGCAGAAGACGAGGTCGCTGCGAGGGACGATGCGCGTGCTCATCGAGGAGTTCGACGGGCAGGTTCCTCACCGCATGGAAGACCTGCTGCGGCTGCCCGGCGTCGCGCGCAAGACGGCGAACGTCGTCGCCGCGGAGCTGGGCGAGCCGCAGGGCGTCGTGGTGGACACCCACGTCCGCCGGCTGTCACAACGTCTCGGCCTGACGAAGCAGGAGGACCCGGTGAAGATCGAGCGCGACCTGCAGAAGCTCGTCCCGCGCGAGCACTGGGGAATCTTTCCGCACCTCCTGATCTGGCACGGCCGCCGGGTCTGCGACGCGCGCAACCCTCGCTGCGAAGCCTGCGTGCTGAACGACCTCTGCCCGAGCAGCCGGGTCTGAGCTACTCGCGCGGGGCGGCGAGCGCGGTGGCGAGATGCCCTTCGCGCGCGGCGAGCCAGCGCTCGGCGTCGAGTGCGCCCATGCAACCCATCCCGGCTGCGGTGACCGCCTGGCGATACACGTGGTCGACGACGTCGCCGACCGCGAAGACGCCTTCGATGTTCGTCTCGGTCGAGCCCGGCTTCGTGATGATGTAGCCGCCGGCGTCCAGATCGAGCCAGTCGACGAAGAGCTTCGTGTTTGGATCGTGGCCGACCGCGACGAAGAGGCCGTCGGCGGGCAACTCGGTGATCTCGTCCGTGTTGACGTCGCGGATCTTCACAGCCGTGACGCCTGCCTCGCCGATTACCTCCTCGACGACCGCATTGGTGATGAACTCGATCTTGTCGTTGGCCCGCGCCCGGTCCTCCATGATCTGGGAGGCCCGGAACTCGTCGCGTCGGTGCACCACGGTCACCTTGGTGGCGAACTTCGTGAGGAAGGTGGCCTCCTCCATTGCCGAGTCGCCGCCGCCGACCACCACGACGTTCCGCTCGCGGAAGAAGGCCGCGTCGCAGACGGCGCAGTAGGAGACGCCACGCCCCTGCAGGGCGACCTCGGACTCGAGCCCCAGCTGGCGAGCGTTCGCGCCCGTCGAGACGATCACGGCCTCGGACCGGTACTCGTCGTCGCCGACGTAGACGCGGAACGGCTGCTCCGAGAAGTCGACGCGCGTAGCGTCGTCGCTGAGGAACTCGGCGCCGAACCGCTCGGCCTGTCGCCGGAAGTCCTTCATCATCTCCGGGCCCAGCACGCCTTCCGCGTAGCCCGGGTAGTTCTCGACGTCGCTCGTGATCATCAGCTGGCCGCCCCACTGGAAGCCCTCGATCACAAGCGGCTCCAGGTTCGCGCGGCCGGCGTAGAGCGCGGCCGTGTACCCGGCCGGGCCTCCTCCGATGATGATCAGATCGCGGACCCCGTTCTCAGTCATTTACTCCTCCAGACATGCGCCGAGCCCGCACAGGGCTCGTCAACAGTATTGAACGAAGCGGACGACTCGAAACTTCCTTTTGGGCAATGCCTGTGCTTATCTCCAGCGCGTAGTGCTGCGGTTCTACGGGGTTTGGATTCTTCTGATCTGTGTGGTCTCGCTCGGATGGGGAGCCGCGGGCGCAGCGACGCCACAGCGTGCCGTGTTCAAGGTCACGCTCACGGGGACGCTGACGAAGGACTGGACGATCACGCGCACGGTCGAGGGCGAGTGCACCCAGGTGACGACCCACAACGGGCAGTGGCGAATGACGCTCGGAACCCGCCGGCAGTCGCGGATCGCCTTCACCTCGCGAGGCCGCGGTAGGCCCCTCGCCGTCTCGCCGTCGCTGGTCCGGGCGATCGCCGGAAGCGCGAGCCAGAGCGGCTCGTTCCGGATCGATTTCCGCGGGCCGCGCTGCACCCGGTCGATCAAGCCGCAGCGCTGTGCCCAGCGGAGCGCATCCTTCCGCGGGGCGACCGTCCGACTGACCACGCCTCGCGCCGGCCTCGCTCGCTTCGCCCGGCTCCAGGGCGCCTCCGCCGCGCGTGCCTTCCCCGGTGCGTGCCCCGAGGAACCGGACGACATCCGCGCGCTGCGCACGGATCTCAGGCTCGCAGACGCCCCGCTCTCTGCGGCGGACGTGTTCGCCCGCAACGTGCCGCGCTTCTTCATCAGCGGCAACACCACGCAGGAGACCACGATCGAGGGCGACTACGAGGGCAGGGTCGTCGAGCGCGTCCGCTGGACGCTGACCTTCACGCGGGTACGTTCCACCTAGGCGACGAGCTCGCCGCAGAGGTACAGGCGGCCGTCGCGGGCCTGCGGCCTCCTCGGGGAGGCGGTGCGGCTCGACGCCGTCGGGCGAGAGGTGCAGCACGTCGTGGCGGCGCGCGACCAGGAGGTCGGCAATGAAGCGCCGGTGGCACTTCGTCCACGGGGTCTCGGCGCACATGAAGCACGGCTCGGGCTCGCCGAGCGCCGAAGAGAGCACCTCCTGCCACTCGTCGGTCCCCATCCGGGCGGCGTAGCTCCGGAAGGCGGGCTGGCGGATGCAGGCGAAGCGTTCCTCGCCAGGCTCGCCGCTCAGGCGTCCGCCGAGCGCCTCGGCGTGGCGGTATGTGATCCCGGACTCGGCGAGCGTCCGCTCGAGCGCGCCGCGGTTGTACTGCGGATTGCGCCGTGATCCGGGGTACCGCCGGACGTCCACGAGCGTTTGAACTCCGGCTCGTGCGAGCATCTCTACGAGCGCCTCGGCAGGCCTCGTCCCGTGTCCCACAGTCCACACCCTCATTACCCCTAGAATCGCGGTCCGTGGCCAGCTCCGTGACCTGGGACACGCTGCGGCAGCTCGCCGGTTTCCGAGCTGCGAAGGGCTGCGCGATCAGCCTCTACCTCGACCTCGACCCGAGCAACTCGCCGACGGCGGGCGACGCCGCAACGCGCGTCAACTCCCTCGTGGACCAGGGCGCCAAGTCGAACGGCGCGAACCGCGGCGAGCAGACGCACGAGCAGCGGGTCGGCCTGCGTGAGGACTTCGAGCGGATCAAGCACTTCTTCGACGAGGAGTTCGATCGGGACGGCGCCCACGGCTTCGCGGTCTTCTGCGCGGGGCTCGACAACGTCTGGGAGGCGCTGCCGCTCAGCGAGCCCGTGCCCGACGACATCAAGGTCGGCCGTGAGCTCTACCTCGCGCCGCTCGTCCCGCTGGTTGGGCGCGGCGAGGGCGCGGTCGTGGCCCACGTGGGACGGGAGCTCGGGCTCCTCTACCGGCTCCGCGCCGGAAGGCTGGAGCAGATCGCCGACCTCTCGGAGGAACAGCCGGGCCAGCACGATCAGGGCGGCTGGTCGCAGTCTCGGTACCAGCGGCACATCGAGGAGCTCGCAAACAAGCATTTGAAGACGGTCGCCGCGGAGCTGGAGCGGCAGCTGCGCCGGCTGCAGTTCCCGCGCGTGGTCGTCCTCTGCCCGGAGGAGTTGAAGAGCGAGTTCGCCGACGCTCTCGCCGCCGATGCGCGGAACGCGATCGTCGGCTGGACGACCGCCGAGGCGCACGCGTCGCCGACCGACCTCTACGAGGTCTCGCTGCCCGTGCTCGAGACGTGGCACCGCAAGCGCGAGTCGGAGCTCGTCGAGCGGTGGGAGGAGGAGGCCGGCCGCAGCGGGCGCGCCGCCTCCGGCTGGGAGCCGACGCTCGAGTCGGCGTCGGACGGGCGGGTCGAGTGCCTCCTGTTCGAGGAGGGCGTCGAGCAGTCGGCGTTCCAGTGCCCGTCATGCGGCCGGGTGAGCGTCAAGGGCGGGCGGTGCCCGCTCGACGGGATGGAGATGGAGCAGCGCGACGAAGGTCTCGACCTCGCCGTCCACCAGGTCCTCGCACACGGCGGCCAGGTGCTCGCGCTCCGCGACCAGCCGGCTCTCCAGCCGGTCGGCGGCATCGCCGCGATCCTGCGCTACTGACCACGCTGCGGGAACTCCGCGAGAGCGACGCCGAGGCGGTCGTCGCGCTCTATCGCGCCGCGTACGGCGACGAGCGGCCGATCGACGCTCAGGAGATCGTGTCCTGGTGCCGGAACACGGAGCTGCAGCCTGACTGGCTCCGCGTGCTCGAGCAGGACGGCCGGGTCCTCGGCTACGGCGACATCGTCGTCAGCGGGGACACCGTCGCGGTCGACCTTGCCGCTCCCGACCATTGGGACGTGTTCCTCGAGTGGGCGGAAGACGAGGCGCGCGCCCGCGACGCGTCGCTAGTCCGCGTCTTTTTCCCGGCGGGGCTCGAGCCTGCGGAGGTCCTGTCCGATCGCGGCTATCGACTCTGGCGCTCCGCCTTCACGATGCAGGTCGACCTCGGGGAGAAACGGCCCTCAGCGCCGGCGCTGCCACCCGGGATCGAGGTGCGCACGTACGAGCCCGCAGCGACCGATGCTCTCCGAGCGGCGCTGAACGAGTCGTTTGCCGAGGATCCGTTCTTCGACGAGGCCACGCCGTCGCACTTCCGCGAGTTCTATCTCGGGGCCCGAGGCTTCGACCCGTCGCTCTGGCTTCTCGCCTGGGACCGAGACGAGCTTGCCGGCTTCGTGCTCGGGCTTTCCGAACGGGCCGGTCAGACCGATCTCGGCTGGATCGAGGCACTCGGTGTTCGCTCGGGCTGGCGCCGTCAGGGCCTCGGTGAGGCGCTCCTCCGCACGGGAATCGCGCGATTGCACGACCGCGGCCTTCGCAAGGTCGGCCTCGGGGTCGACGCCGAGAACGTGACCGGTGCGCTCCGGCTCTACGAGCGCGTGGGCATGCGCGAGGTCCGGCGCGGGGACAACTGGGTTCTCGAGCTCTAGCGTCGATTCGGACGAGGCTACTTTGGCCATCTTGCCCCGGTTGGCTGCGCGCACGACGATTGGCGCATGGAGTCGTGGGAGCCGGCAGACGACCTCACGCTTATCATCAAGACGCTGATGAATCTCGACGCGAAGGTCGTCGAGATTCGTGAACACGTCGTGTCCATCAGGACCTTGCTCGAGGACGATGATGAAGAGGAAGAAGAAGAAATATGAGCTAGACCCGGAGCTCAAGGCGCAGAGCGAGGAGCTCAGGCGCCAGCTCCAGGAACGGCTTGAGTTTCACGAGCGGCGGCGGGAGCAGCTCCGCCGCGAGCGCCGCGAAGCTCCGGGCTAGCTCGCGAGCAAACGGCGCAGGACGTACGGGAGGATGCCGCCGTGGCGGACGTACTCGCGCTCGCGCGGGGTGTCCAGCCGCAGGCGCGCCTTGAACTCCTTGTCGTCGGCCCGGACTGTTACCTCCCGGGCCTCGCCGTTCTCGACGCCCTCGACGGAGAACTCCTCGCGGCCGGTCAGGCCCAGCGTGTCGGGGCTCTCGCCGTCCAGGAACTGGATCGGGAGGATTCCCATCATCAGGAGGTTCGAGCGATGGATCCGCTCGTAGCTCTCGGCCAGCACCGCCCGAACGCCGAGCAGCTTCGGGCCCTTCGCGGCCCAGTCGCGTGAGGAGCCCGAGCCGTACTCCTTGCCGGCGATCACGATCAGCGGCGTGTCCTCGGCCTGGTACTTCACGGACGCGTCGTAGATGGTCATCTCCTCGCCGCTCGGGACATGCACGGTCCACGTGCCCTCGCTGCCCGGCACGAGCAGGTTCTTGAAGCGGACGTTGGCGAACGTCCCCCGCACCATCACTTCGTGGTTTCCGCGCCGCGACCCGTAGGAGTTGAAGTCCTTGCGCTCGACGCCGTGTTCGATCAGGTACTTCCCGGCCGGGCTGTCGGGCTTGATGGCGCCGGCGGGGGAGATGTGGTCGGTCGTGACCGAGTCGCCGACACGCACCAGGCAGCGGGCTCCGTGGATGTCGTCGACCGTGCCGGGCTCAGGCGCCATGCCGTCGAAGTACGGCGGCCGCCGGACGTAGGTCGACTCCTCGCGCCAGTCGTAGAGGTCGCCCTCGGGGATCTCGAGCGAGCTCCACCGCTCGTCGCCCTTGAAGACGTCGGCGTACGTGCGCGTGAACATCTCCCCGTCGACCGAGGATGCGATGGTCTCGGCGACTTCTTCGGCGCTCGGCCAGAGGTCGGTGAGGTAGACGTCCTCGCCGTCGGACCCCTGCCCGATCGGCTCTGTTGTGAGGTCGAGGTCCATCTGCCCGGCCAGCGCGTAGGCGACGACGAGCGGGGGAGAGGCGAGGTAGTTGGCCTTGACCTCTGGATGGATCCGGGCCTCGAAGTTCCGGTTCCCAGACAGCACCGAGCACACGACGAGGTCGCCCTCGGCGACGGCCTCGGAGATCGGCTCGGGCAGCGGCCCGGAGTTCCCGATGCAGGTCGTGCAGCCGTAGCCGACGGTGTGGAAGCCGAGCTCCTCGAGATACCGGGTGAGTCCGGAGCGCTCGTAGTACTCGGTGACGACCTTCGAGCCCGGGGCAAGGCTGGACTTCACCCACGGCTTCCGCTCGAGCCCGCGCTCCACGGCCTTCTTGGCAACGAGGCCCGCGGCGATCATCACGCTCGGATTGGACGTGTTCGTGCAGCTCGTGATCGCCGCGATCACCACGGCGCCGTGCTCGAGCTCGAACCGCTCGCCGTCGAGTTCCACCGGTACGGCCCGCGCGCGCTCGGCGACGACGACATCGGGCACCGCAACCGGCTCGGGCAGGACGACCGGATCATGGCCGGGCGTGCTGTCCGCCGCCGGGTCGCTGGCGGGGAACGACTCGGCCACCGCGCGGTCGTGCTCGTTCCCGTAGTCCACGCCGAAGGTCTCCAGCGCCGCCGAGGAAGGATCGCTTCGCATCCGTGAGCGGGACACGGTCCTGCGGGCGCCGTGGGCCGGCGAGGCTCGGCTCCACGTCGGCCAGGTCGAGCTCGACGACCTCCGAGTAGGTCGGCTCGTGCTCCGGGTCGTGCCAGAGCAGGTTCTCCTTGCAGTAGGCCTCGACGAGCGCAATCCGGTCCTCGGGCCGGCCCGTCAGCCTGAGGTAGTCGAGCGTGATCTGGTCGACAGGGAAGAACCCGCACGTCGCCCCGTACTCCGGCGACATGTTCCCGATCGTCGCCCGGTCGGCGAGCGGGAGGTTCGAGACGCCCGCGCCGAAATACTCCACGAACTTCCCCACGACGCCGGTCTGGCGCAGGATCTGCGTGACGGTGAGGACGAGGTCGGTCGCCGTCGCGCCTTCGCGGAGCGCGCCGGCGAGGCGGAAGCCGACGACCTGAGGCACGAGCATCGAGACGGACTCGCCGAGCATCGCCGCCTCGGCCTCGATCCCGCCGACGCCCCAGCCGAGGACGCCGAGCCCGTTGATCATCGTCGTGTGCGAGTCCGTGCCGAGCAGCGTGTCGGGGTAGGCCTCGCCGTTGCGCGACTCGACGACGCGGCCGAGGTACTCGAGGTTCACCTGGTGGACGATCCCCGTCCCCGGCGGGACGACTTTGAGGTCGTCGAACGCCTGCTGGCCCCAGCGGAGGAACGCATAGCGCTCGCCGTTCCGCTCGTACTCGCGGTCGATGTTGACGTTGATCGCCATCCGGTTCGCGAATGCGTCGACCTGCACCGAGTGGTCGATCACGAGCTCGGCGGGAAGCTGCGGGTTCGTCCTCGTCGCGTCGCCGCCGAGGTCGTGCATCGCGTGCCGCATCGCGGCGAGGTCGACGATCGCCGGCACGCCGGTGAAGTCCTGGTGGATCACGCGTCCCGGCGTGAAGGAGATCTCCCGCGACGGATCGTCCTTCGCGACCCACTCGGCGATCGCCTGGATGTGCTCCTCCGTCGAGGTGCGCAGGACGTTCTCGAGCAGGATCTTCAGCGTGTACGGGAGGCGCTCGACGTCGAAGCGATCCTGGAGCGGAGCCAGCCGATGGATCTCGTAGCTCTGACCCCCGACGTCGAGCGTCGAGCGAGCTCCGAAGGCATCGGCGGCGGCCACACCACGATTCTATGGACCGCTACGCGGCGTCGAGAGCGCGCGGAAGCTCCTTCGCCTCCGCGACTTCGAGCTCGTCAGTCTCCCACTCGGTTGCCCGCTCGAGGTTCGCGCCGAGACGCGCGGCGCGCCGGTCCGCCTCGGCGTATTTCGTCTGAGCGTTCCCGATGTGGGTACCGAGCTTGCGGAACTCGTCGTGGAACCGCTCGAAGTCCTTGCCGAGCGTCGTGCAGAACGCCATCACGTCCTCGGCGTGACGCTCGATCTGCAGCGCCCGGAGGCCCTGCGTGACCATCACGAGGTAGGCATGGAACGTGTTCGGCGACACGGGGAAGACCCGCTTGGAGAGCGCATATGCCGACAGCGATCCCGTCTTGCCGCAGACGACCTCGTAGTAGATCGACTCCGACGGCACGTACATGAACGCGAAGTCGAACGTCCCCTCCTCGGGCCGGATGTATTTGGTTGCGATCGCGTCCACCTGGAGCTTGACGTCGCGCCCGAACGCCTTCTCGTGGAGCTCACGCTCCACGTCGTCCTGAGCGTTGACGAGGCGCTCGAAGTTGTCCAGCGGGAACTTCGCGTCAACCGGGAGCAGCTTGTCGACCCGGATCAGCGCGTCAACCCGCTCGCCGGAGCGGAAGGTGTGCTGCAGCTTGTAGGCGTCCGCGGGGAGCATGTCCCGCAGGAGGTTCGCCAGCAGGATCTCGCCGACGCCTCCGCGCGCCTTGGGCGGCCGTAGTGCCTGGTCGAGGCGCGCAAGGTCAGTGGCGCGCTGGATCATCTGCGCTGCCGCGCCGTCCAACTTGCCGAGCCGCTCGACGATGTCGCTCGCCGTCTGCCCGGCGGTCTGCTGGCTCGAGAGCAGCCGGCCGTCGAGGCTTTCGAGCCGGCGGTCGAAGCCCTCGTGCACTTCGGAGAGGCGGCGGTCGAAGCGCTCCTCGACGGTGCCGAGGCGGCTCTCGATCAGCTCGCGGATCGTCCGTACGACCACGGTGCCGGCGATCGCGACGGCCGCGGCCAAACCAAGGGTTAGCAAGACAGTCCCCATCGGACTTGGAAACGCTAGAGATGTGGTCGGACGACATCGGGGCGACGCAACCGCGCCGCCCCGACCGTCGCTCTACATCGGGTCTTCGCGCTCCGTCCGGTGCGCGGCGGCGTCGTCGCGCGCCTCCTGCGCCATGTCCTCCGCCTGTTCCGCACGATCCTCGGCGGCAGCTTCCGCCTCCTGGTGCATCCCTTCCGCGCGCATCTCCGGGTCGTCCTTCATGTCGCCGGCAGCCTGCTTGCTCCGGCCGAGCAGCTTGTCGAGAAAGCTCATCTCTCCTCCAATCGTTGCGGCAGCCGGAGAGTATGGGTGATGCGGCGGCTACTCGCCCGCGAACAGGTCGAGACGCCAGTCGTTGCACCGCAGCGGGTTGCCCTTCGGGTACTCGAAGTCGCACTCGCCGAGATGCGTGAAGCCGAGCTTCCGGCAGATCGCGTTCGACGGGAGGTTCTCCACGGACGGAAACGCGTGCAGGAACCGATGCTTCCGCTCCGCGCGGGCCAGCTCGATCGCCAGGGCAGTTCCCGCGCCGGCGATGCCGCGGCCCTGGAACTCGGGCAGCACCGACCAGCCCGTCTCGTAGACCTCGCCGCCGTTCCACTCGCGCTCCCAGTAGCCCACGGAGCCGGCCGGCTCGCCGGAGCCCTCGTCGACGATCTTCAGCATCCGGCCCTTGCCGGAGCCGGCGAGCCGTTCGTAGCGGCCCTGCCGGTCGACCAGCTTCTCGTGGCTCTCCGGCCCGCCGAGATGCTCGGTCATCCGCGGGTCGCCGAGCAGCCGTTCCAGCAGCGGAAAGTCGTCCTTGTCCCACGGCTCGAGACGGACGGTCACGGCCCCGAGTCTACGGTCGCGGTAGCTACCATCCCCGCGCGAGATGGCCAGGAAAGTCAAGACACCGCCACCGCCGAAGCGCGCGGTTCAGGCACCCAAGCAGCGGGCAACTCCGCGCGACGATTCGCGGAACAAGAAGCTCCTGTACGTGATCGGTGCCTCCGGCTTCGTCATGCTCGCGCTCGTCATCGGGATCTTCGCGCTGATGGGGGGCGGCGACGACACCGAGAGCGCCGAGGGCGCGGCGGCGACGATCAGGCGTGCCGGGTGGACGTATCAGAAGACGACGGGCCAGGGACGGGACCATGTGCCCGAGCTCGAGGCGAGCTTCAAGTACAACACCGTGCCCGGCACGAGCGGCCCGCACTCGAACCAGACGGTCGTCTACGGGGTCTACGACCAGCAGGTCTCCGAGATCAACTACGTCCACAACCTCGAGCACGGCGCGATCGGGATGTTCTACGGGCCGGACGTGTCGGCGGACAAGATCGCCCGGATGCAGGACTACTACAACCGGGATCCCAGGGGCCTCATCATGGCTCCCGACGACCGCCTCGGCGACCAGATCGTGCTCACTGCATGGACGCACATCGCGAAGGGCCAGACCTTCGACGAGGAGGTCTTCGACACGTTCATCGAGGAGTTCGGCTTCGCCGGGCCCGAGTCGTGCAAGGACGACATCGAGCAGGGCTGCTTCCGCCGCGAGAACCTCGAGCCCGGCAACCAGTAGCGCCTATCCTTGGCCGGCCGGGGTGGCGAAACTGGCTATACGCGGGTGACTTAAAATCACCTGTCCCCTACGGGGGCGTGCGGGTTCGAGTCCCGCCCCCGGCACCTCACTGATCCGTTGCTCCTCGTCCTGGCCATCGTCGTCGCCGTCCTGTGGCTGCCGACGGGCTGGGGGATCGCGCTCGTAGCTGCTGCGCTGGTCTTCGAGGTGGCGGAGACCGGCTTTTGGTTCTGGCTCTCGAAGCGACGGAAGGCGGTGACCGGCGCCGAAGCGCTGCCCGGTTCACGCGGGGTCGTCGTCGTCGCCTGCCGGCCGGAAGGCCAGGTCCGCGTCGCCGGGGAGCTGTGGCGGGCGCGCTGCGAGGAGGGCGCCGACCCGGGCGACGAGGTCGTGGTCGAACGGCTCGACCCGGAGCTCACGCTGGTCGTGAGGAAACCCTCCTAGACTCTGATGCCCGTGGCGCTCGACGTCGAACAGGCTGCACTCGAGTGGGATTCGCCGCTCTTCCGCATGGCGGTCGCGCAGTTCGAGCAGGGGCTCGAGCACGCGGACGTCGAGGAGGACGTCGCAGAGCGCCTGCGGTACCCCGAGCGCGCGGTGATGATGTCAGTGCCAGTCCGCCGTGACGACGGCTCGCTGCACGTGCTCCCCGGCTATCGCGTGCAGCACTCGACCGTGCTGGGGCCGACGAAGGGCGGCCTCCGCTACGACCCCCACGTGTCGCTCGGCGAGTGCACGGCGCTCGCGATGTGGATGACCTGGAAGTGCGCGCTGCTGCGGATCCCCTACGGCGGCGCGAAGGGTGGGATTCGCTGCAACCCGCGAGAGCTGTCCATGGGTGAGCTCGAGCGGATGACCCGCCGCTACACGATCGAGCTCCGGCCCGTCATCGGGCCCGAGGAGGACATCCCCGCTCCGGACATGGCCACGAACGAGAAGACCATGGCCTGGATCATGGACACGTACTCGATGGTCGAGGGCTATGCGGTGCCCGAGATCGTGACCGGAAAGCCGGTCTCGATCGGCGGCTCCGTCTTCCGCCGCGAGGCGACGGGCGCCGGCGTCGTGATGGTCGTCGAGCGCGCGTGCGCACGCCTCGGCTGGGACCTCGCCGAGCAACGCTGCGTCGTCCAGGGTTACGGAAACGTCGGCGGTGTCGCCGCGCACGAGCTCGCGGCCCGCGGTGCCCGGGTGATGGCCGTTTCGGACATCTCCGGAGGGGTCCACTCCGAGGCCGGACTGGACCTGGCCGCAGTGGACGCCTGGATCGAGGAGCAGGGGTCGCTCGACGGCTACCCCGACGCCCAGCACGTCTCGAACTCCGACCTCCTCGAGCTCCCGTGCGACGTCCTCGTCCTCGCCGCGCTCGAGGATCAGGTCACGGCCGACAACGTGGGTCGGATCGAGGCGAAGATGGTCGCGGAGGGTGCGAACGGCCCGACGACCGTCGAGGCCGACGCGATCCTCGCCGAGCGCGGGATCGTCGTCCTGCCGGACATCCTCACGAACGCCGGCGGCGTCACCGTCTCCTATTTCGAGTGGGTCCAGGATCTCGGACGGTTGTTCTGGGGCCGGGACGAGATCCGGGACAAGCTCGCCGAGAAGCTCGAAGACGCATTCGACCGGGTCTGGGACCTGTCCGACCAGCTCGGCATCACCCTGCGGCAAGCCGCGCTGGTTGCGGCCATCCGCGAGGTGGCCGGGGCGCTGACGGCGCGCGGCATCTATCCGTGACCATCGTCCGCGAAGCGATGGTGTCCGACCCGCCGACGCTCGAGGTAGGCGACAGCGCGCAGGACGCGGGGCAGGCGCTGGCGAGGCCCGAGGTCCGGGCTGTCTTCGTCTGCGACGCGGACCGCTTCGTCGGTGTCGTCACGCGGAAGACGCTCGTCCGAGAGGTGGTCGCGACGGGCCGAAGCCCTCGCGAGACGCCGGTCGGGGAGATCGCGGAGGAGCCGCACTGGACCGTCGACGCGGAGGCGCCCGTCGAGGAGGCCTTCCGGTTCATGGAGGAGAAGGACGCGGAGCGGATCCCGGTGGTGGAGGGAGAGCGCCTCGTCGGCGTGTTGTCGCGGAGCGGGCTCCAGCGCCGGCTGGCTGAGGACGATCCCCCGCAGGCCGAGTCCGAGCTGGTCTAGCAGCAGGTGTATGCGCCCGGCGGCGCGTCGCCCTCGACCGGCTCCGGCAGCTGCGCCGCCTCGAGCGCGATGCCGTGGAGGATGTCGCGCTCGCTGACCGTCAATGCGTCGAGGCCGAGCCGGCTCAGCGTCTCGCGCACGATGATCCCGCCGGCGACGATCACCGGCGCCCGGTCGGGATGGAGACCGGTCACCTGCGCTCGCTCCGAGAGCGGCATCTGCGCCAGGCGATCGACTTCGCGCTCGATCGCCTCGAGCGTCAGGCGGTGCCCGTGGATCCGAGCGCGGTCGTACTCGTGCATTCCGAGCTCGATCGCCGCGAGACTGGTCACCGTCCCTGCGACACCGATCGCGCCGTCGACGACGAGATCGTCCGGGATCGACGCCGCGACGTGCTCGGCGCAGGCGCCGAGCTCGCTCGCGGAGGGCGGATCGCTGCGCAGGAACCTCTCCGTCAGCCGGACGGAGCCGATGTCGACGCTCTGTCCCGAGTGCACGCCGTCCGGCCCGGCGACGACGAACTCGGTCGAGCCGCCGCCGATGTCGAGGACGAGTGTCGGCCGGTCGAGCTGCCTGTCGCTCGTCACTCCGCGGAAGGTGAGGTCAGCCTCCTCCTCGCCGTCGAGCAGCCGCGTCGTGAAGCCGTAGCTCCACTCGATCTCTCCCAGGAATGCCTCGCCGTTCTCGGAGTCCCTGACGGCGCTCGTCGCGATCAGGAGGGCACGTTCGGCGCCGAGTTGCTCGGCCTCGCGGCGGTAGTCCGTGAGCACGTTTCGGACGCGCGCGATGGGGAGGGGAAGGAGGCGGCGGCGCGCGTCGACCCCCTCGCCGAGCCGCGTGATCTCGGTGCGCGCGACCACGTCCTCGACTGCGCCGTCGTCGACGTCTGCGACGAGCAGCCGCGTCGTGTTCGTCCCCTGGTCGATCGCGGCGACGCGCATGGCGGCGGCTACGCTAGCCGCATGTTCCTCTTCCGCGAGAAAGACGTCTCCATGGTCGAGCCGGATCGCGCCCTTCCGGGCCGCGACGAGCCGATGCGCGTGCCTGCGCGCCACGAGGTGCTCGGGACGCCGCTCCACCCGCCGTTCCCCGAAGGGCTCGAGCGGGCCGTGTTCGCGCTCGGCTGCTTCTGGGGCGCCGAGCGCGTCTTCTGGCAGGCGCCCGGCGTCTACACGACCGCGGTCGGCTATGCCGGCGGCTACACGCCGAACCCCACCTACCAGGAGACCTGCAGCGGCCAGACCGGTCACACCGAGGCCGTCCTCGTCGTCTTCGACCCGAAGAAGACGAGCTACGACGAGCTCCTGCGCCTCTTCTGGGAGAACCACGACCCGACGCAGGGCATGCGCCAGGGCAACGACGTCGGAACCCAGTACCGCTCGGCGATCCTCTACGACAACGACGAGCAGCGCGAGGCTGCGGAACGCTCACGCGACATGTACCAGGGCGAGCTGCGCGGAGCGGGCTACGGCGAGATCACGACGGAGGTCGCGCCCGCCGGGCCGTTCTACTACGCCGAGGACTATCACCAGCAGTACCTGGCGAAGAACCCGAACGGCTACTGCGGCCTGGGCGGGACGGGCGTCAGCTGCCCAGTCGGCCTCGTTCGCACGGCGTAAGCTGCGCTACAATCGGCACCAGCGACGCGGGGTGGAGCAGTCAGGTAGCTCGCCGGGCTCATAACCCGGAGGTCGCAGGTTCAAATCCTGCCCCCGCTACTACAAAGGCCCTGCTAAGCGGGGCCTTTTGTTTACAGGATAGGCGCGACGGGCGCGATTACCGCGAGCTGGCCCGTGGCGGAGACGCTCGCTCCTCCGCGAAGCAGCACTCGAGCCGGGACCGCCCCTCACATGGACAGCAGAACCCACTGTCTGACCCGGAGCGCCGCCGCGAAGGACCCTGGCACCGCGGCTCTTGACGCATCAGATCGGCGACCCCCGCAAGGGCACCATACGATTGCGACCGTGCCGTTCACGCTCAGGAACCTCAAGGAGGACCTGGAGGACGTCGGATCCAGGTTCGATGGCGCGCCGGACCTTGAATTCCGCTTGGCGACCAAGGCGCTCGAGCTCGAGCAATCCGGCCTGGGCTACCAGCGCGTCCCGCCCGGCTATCGCTTTCCGTACGGCCACACGCACAAGAAGCAGGAGGAGGTGTACGTGGTCCTGCGCGGGAGCGGGCGGATGAAGCTCGACGACGAGATCGTCGAGCTCAAGGAGTGGGACGCGGTGCGCGTCCCGCCCGGCACCTGGCGAGGCTACGAGGCCGGGCCCGGGGGACTCGAGATCATCGTCATCGGCGCGCCCAATCTCGGCGACGCTCCGCGCGAAGACGTCGAGGGCCAGCGCGACTGGTGGTCTGACTAGCGCCGGGTAGGTGGTTGCAACCGCCGAACAGAAGAGGCCGGCGGTGTCACTCCGACTCATCGCGGGCGCGCCCGTAGCGCTCGTAGATCACGCGCGAGCCGAACGTCCTGGTCTCGATCAGGTCCAGGGCGATGTCGTCGGTGACGGGTGGCAGGAACGGCGTGCCGCCACCGACGACGACCGGATAGCGGAACATGCACAGCTCGTCGACGAGGCCGAGCTCGATCGCCTGCGCGGCCAGCCGGCGCCGCCGATCTCGACGGCCTTGTCAGTCGCGTCGAGCGCCGCGGCGATCTCCTCGGGCAATGGCGCCTCGGCCAGTCGGGCGTTGCCCTGGACGCTGTCGAGCGTGCGGCTGAAGACGACCTTCGGGATCGCGCTCCAGACATCTGCGAACGCGGCCCCGAGCTCGTTCTCGCGCAACGACGGATCCGTCTCCCACACCAGCATCGTCTCGTAGAGCCTGCGGCCGAGCAGACAACCGCCGAGCTCGCTTACCAGCGCGGTGTGGAAACGAAACAGCTCCTCGCTCGGGGCCGACCACCCGAATGCACCCTCGCGGTCGGCGATAAAGCCGTCCACCGAGACGCTCATCGAGTAGATCAGCATGGCTTCAGATCCTCGCACCGGCGGGCGGCTTGAGGATCACCCAGATCAACCACGCGCCGCCTTCGGGCGGGCGCGCAGGATGGACGCCTGCTGCAGAGCGTGTTTGTGCTCATGTGCTCTAGACCCCACCCGAGTCGCGAAGTCATCGCCACTGCGCCACCAGCGGCATCCAGCGCAGCGTGCCATTCGGCGATCCCCTAACGCACATCGGGAGCTGGCGCGCGCCGGCGTCGTGCCAGATGCACCCACATGGGAGCGGGCCGAGCATCGTCGTTGTCGCAATGAGCAAGAGCGACAGCGCAGCGCCACACTGCAGTATGGGTCATGTCTGAGCAAGTTTGCAGCATTATTTAACAGCAGTACTACGAAATAGCTCAGAAATGAGGTAAAATGCAGTAATGGCTCGATACAACACCCTCAACCGCCTCGCGGAGGTCGCTCAGGACCAGTGGGGGCTCGTGACTCGCCGCCAGGCTGAACGAGCGGGGATCTCTCCGGCCACCCTCCAGCGCCTGGCTTCTGAATCAGTCCTGGAGCGGGTGGCTCAGGGTGTGTACCACCTCGCGGCTGCGCCAACGCCAGACCACCTCGAGCTCCGCGCGACCTGGCTCCAGCTCGCACCCGATGTTCTCGGCTGGGAGCGCATTCACGCCCAGGGTGTCGTCTCGCACCGGTCGGCCGCGGCTGTGTACGGCCTCGGCCACCTGCCGGCTGACCGGCATGAATTCACCCTGCCCACCCGGCGGCAGTCTCGTCGGCCCGACGTGCGTCTCCATCACCGCCAGGTGGCGGACGACGAGTGGATCTCTCTCCGCGGCCTGCTCGTCACACGGCCGCCTCGCATCGCGGCTGACCTGCTCGCCGACCGCGAGGACCCCGAGGCAGTTGGCCACGTCGTCGCGGACGCGATTCGCGGCGCCTCCGATTACCCCGGCACGTTCGCGGACGCGCTCGCTCCGCACGCCGCGAAGTTCGGACTCCGGCGGCGGGACGGCCTCGGTCTCCTACGCTGGCTGCTGGATCTGGCCGGCGACCCGCAGACATCCGAATGGATGGCGGAGGCTCGGGCTCATGTAGATCGAGCCGCTGTGAGCTCTGCCTGATGGGCAACGACCGCGGGTATGGGAGTCCGGCCGCATTCCGTCGCGCGCTCACGGACAGGCTGAGGGCAAAGGCGGAGACAAGCCGATGGTCGCCGTCGCAGCTCCGGCGCCAGCTGGCGTATGACCGCCTGCTCGAACGCCTCTATCTGGTCGATGAAGAGTGGGTGGTGAAGGGCGCCACTGCCCTGCTTGCGCGCGATATCGGCGTTCGAGAGACGATCGACATCGACATCTATCGCGAGGCGGCACGAGACATTGCCGAGGCCGAGCTCCGCGCCGCAGTAGCCAACGACATCGGTGATTGGTTCGCCTTCGAGATCGGTGCTGCTCGCTCCGTTGCCGATGCAGCTGCTGGCCTTCGCCTTCCGGTTACTGCTTCCATCGGCACGACTGTCTGGGCGTCGTTCAGTGTCGATCTAGTCGGCTCCGATCGAAGGATGACCGGCGCACCCGAGGCCGTGCCGCCGCTCGCGCGCGTCGTGATGCCCGACATCGAGCAGCACGGCTACCGGGCGTACCCGCTCGTCGATCACGTCGCCGACAAGGTCGCCGCGATGTTCGAGCTTCACGGTGGTACGGGTGCGCCCTCGACACGGTTCAAGGATCTCGTCGATCTCGTGGCCATCGTCATCAGCGCCTCCGTCGACGCCGGACCGCAGCTGAAGGCGCTGAGGTCCGAAGCGGACCGGCGGGGCATCACGCTGCCGAGGGGCTTCGGCGTTCCCGATCGCGCACTCTGGGAGCGGGGGTACGCCGCCGAGGCGGGCCGCTCTCTCCTGCCGGTCGCGCACACGCTCGACGATGCCCTCGCGACGGTCACGCCTTTTCTCGACCCGCTGCTCGATGGAAGCGCCGCGGGCACGTGGGACCCCGAGCGCCGTCAGTGGGCGATGTGACGCGTGTGAGATAGCGCCGAGTTCGTCCGTCCCGAGCGGCAGCCGCGTCGACGCGCTCGCGCCGCGGCTTGTTCAAGCCAAATCCCACCCACCAACCCCATGGGACGGGCTCATAACCCGGAGGTCGCAGGCAGGCCTTCTATTACGGGCCCTGTTCGACCCGCACCCTCCCGGGGTGCGCCAGTCGCGCCGCCGCCATCCGACGCTCGTCGGCCTGGCGGCTGGCCGGGGCGAACGCGCTCCAGGCGAACCAACGACCGAAGGCGCGCTGGAGCACCCTCGGGCCGCTCAGCGTCAGCTTGCGCGCCCGCATCGCGCCGCCCAGCTCGGTGCGCCCAAGGTAAACGCGGTAGAGGGTGGCGGTGTCGACCCTGACCTTGAGGTCGACGTCGAACCCGGGATGCTGGAGACAAACAGAGACCTCCGAGCGCTCGAGCACCATCCAGTAGCGCTTCGCAGGATCGCGAAAGTCGAACTGGACGACGGTCCGATCCGGGGGAAGCTGCTCGCGATCGACGTGTCGGGCCATCCAGACGATCAGGAGGTCGGGGTCGAGCTCCTCGGGGCGGGGATCGGTGAACGACCAGGTAACGCCCCACTCCCCAAGCGCCTGCACGACCGCCTCCAGATCGCGGCCGGCGAGCGTCAGGCGATACTCGAGCGTCCTGCCCTTGGGACCGGTGCGCCGCTCGATGATCTCGGCCCGCTCGAGCGAGCGCAGGCGGTCCGTGAGGACCGAGCGCGAGATCCCAGGGAGGCCGCGCTGGAGCTCGTTGAACCCGCTTGCACCGCCCAGCAGCTCGCGCACGATCAAGAGCGTCCAGCGGTCGCCGAGGATCTCGCTCGCCTTGGCGATCGGGCAGTACTGCGCGTAGCTCCGCATCCTCCGGGCAATGCTAGCCCCGGATCCGCGTCAGGTTCGGAATTCGAACTAGTTGGTCCGAAACTCGGTCTAGTCCGTGGCACGACACCCGCGTAGCGTCGGCGACATGACTTCGACAACACTGGCTGCGGCGACCACCGACCTCGAGCGTCTACGCAACGCGGTCCACGGCCCGGCGATCGGCCCCGAAGACGAAGGCTACGACGAGGCGCGCTCGATCTGGAACGGCGCGATCGACCGCCGCCCGGCCTGCATCGTCCGCTGCACCGGCGTCGCAGACGTCGTCGCCGCGGTCGGCTTCGCCCGCGAGCGTGATCTGCTGGTTGGCGTGCGCTCCGGTGGCCATGGCGTCGGCGGCCACGCGCTCTGTGACGGCGGGCTCGTGATCGACCTCTCGCCGATGAAGGGAATCCGAGTCGATCCGGCTACGCGCACGGCGCGCGCTGAGGCCGGCGTGCTCTGGGGCGAGCTCGACCGCGAGACGCAGCTCTTCGGGCTGGCGACGGTGGGCGGGATCGTCACCCACACGGGGATCGCGGGCCTGACGCTCGGCGGGGGGATCGGCTGGCTGATGCGAAAGCACGGCGCCGCGGTCGACAACCTCGTCTCCGCGGACGTGGTGACCGCGCAGGGCGAGATCGTCACCGCGAGCGAGGACGAGAACCCCGATCTCTTCTGGGCGATCCGCGGCGGCGGCGGCAACTTCGGCATCGTCACCTCGTTCGAGTACCGACTACACCCGGTCGGCCCGATCGTCCTCGCGGGACCGGTCTTCCACCTCATGGAGGACGCCCCGGAGGTCCTGCGCTTCTACCGCGAGTTCATCGCCGCGGCCCCGGACGAGCTGACCACGATCTTCGAGCTGGAGATGGCGCCGCCGGTCCCATTCCTGCCGGAGGAGGTGCACGGAAAGCCGATCCTGATGGTGGGCGCCTGTTACGCGGGGTCTCCGGACGAGGGCGCCGAGGTCGTCCGCCCACTCAAGCAGTTCGGCCGCCCGATCGGCGACCTGCTCGAGCCGAAGCCCTACACGGCCTTGCAGTCGATGTTCGACCCCTTTGTGCCGCACGGCTGGCACCGCTACTGGAAGTCGGTCGAGCTACCGCCCCTTACCGATGATGCGATCGAGACGCTCGTCGAGCACGCATCAGTTCAAACCTCGCCCAAGTCCTACTGCATCGTCCTCCAGCTCGGCGGGGCGCTGGCCCGCGTGGGTGAGGACGAGACGGCCTTCAGTCAGCGCGATACCGCCCACAACGTCGCCATCAACGCGGTCTGGACCGAGGAGGATCCGGACGCAGAACGCCACATCGCCTGGGCGCGGGACTTCTACGACGCGTTGCAACCGCACGCCGGGGGGCGCGTGTACGTGAACTTCCTCGGCGAAGAGGGCGGCGACCGGGTGCGGCAGGCCTATGGCGCGCGAAACTACGAGCGGCTGGTCCAGCTCAAGCGCGCCTACGACCCGACCAACTTCTTCAGGCTCAACCAGAACATCGAGCCCTGAGCGCCCGGAGGGCGTTGGTCAGCCCCAACGAGCGTGTTGCTCGTCACTGGTTGGGGGCGGGCCCGGCAGCGGCGTGCGGCCGGGCGCGCGCAGCGCATCCAGATGGAGCGTCAGGTAGCGGGCGCGCAGCTGCGCGGTCCGCTCGGGAGTCGCGCCATGCAGGCTCGAGATTTGCTCGAACACGTGGGTGAGGTCGTCGTGGGTGAGGTCCTCTCGCAGCACGCCGGCGGTCTGGGCGCCGGCCACGAGCCGTTCATTGAGCTCGTCGGCCACGAACGCGGCGCGCCCGAGCTCCTCGGTTGGAGTGAAGCGGCCGGCGAGGTTGCGCGTCAGGGCGTGGGTATCGGCCTCGACGATTCGCTTCATGAACGTCGCGAAGACCTCCCAGGCGTCGCCGCTGTCGTCCTCGACTCCGGCGCGAGCGATGTCGATGTAGAGCTGGAGCCCGTCACCACACAGCTTGCGCAGGAGCTCCTCCTTGCTCGCGTAGCGGCGGTACAGCGAGCTGATGCCGACTCCGGCGTGCTCGGCGACCGCGGACACGGGCGCGTCCGGGTCCGCGACGAACACCTCACGGGCGGATGCAAGGATCGTTTCGTCGTTCCGCGCCGCCTGGCCTCGACGCCCGCTCAGCCCCGGTTCACGCATGATCGCGAGCGTACTCGACCTTTCCTATACAGTGGAACGAAGTAGTCCGTTCTGTTCGACCAGAAAGGGTCCGACTGATGAGCGCCTCCACGACGACGAGCACTGAGCTGCGTCCGTACCGCGTCGAGATCCCCCAGGATGACCTCAACGATCTCGCCGATCGCCTCGCCCGCACCCGCTTCCCTGACGAG
Source organism: uncultured Actinomycetes bacterium (assembly GCA_963798935.1). Lineage (GTDB taxonomy): Bacteria > Actinomycetota > Thermoleophilia > Gaiellales > Gaiellaceae > JACDAN01. Next base: position 23,161 of record CAWCVG010000032.1, on the reverse strand, counting down.
CTCTCGGGCGTCGACTGGACCTACGGCGTCCCGATGGAGTACGTCCGCGAGCTCGTCGACTACTGGCTGAACGGCTACGACTGGCGCGCGCAGGAGGCGCGCATCAACGCGCACCCGCAGTTCCTCACGACGATCTCCGGCCAGCAAGTCCATTTCCTGCACGTGCCCTCGCCCGAGCCGAATGCCCTGCCGCTGATTGCCACGCACGGCTGGCCGATGTCGGTGGTCGAGTACCTCGACTTGATCGGACCGCTGACCGACCCACGCGCCCACGGGGGCGATCCCGGCGACGCCTTCCACCTCGTGGTCCCGTCTGTCCCCGGCGTCGGCTTCTCGGGGCCGACGCACGAGCCAGGCTGGGACACGCGCCGCATCGCCGGCGCGTGGGTCGAGCTGATGGCCCGGCTCGGGTACGAGCGCTACGGCGCGCACGGCAACGACGGCGGCTCGCAGATCTCCCCGGAGGTCGGCCGCGAGGACCCGGACCGCGTGGTCGGGGTGCACGTGACGCAGCTGTTCTCGTTCCCGTCGGGGGATCCGAGCGAGTTCGAGGGCATGAGCGAGGAGGACATGGCGGCGATGAGGTTCCTCGAGGGGTTCACCGCCGGCGGTGGCCTCGCGTACAACGCCTACCAGTCGGCTCAGCCACAGACGCTCGCCTACGCGCTGCAGGACTCGCCCGCCGGCTGGCTCGCCTGGGTGACCCAGCTCTTCCAACGCTGGGTGGACCCCGACTACATCATCACGAACGCCGCGATCTACTGGCTCACCAACACGATCGGGTCGTCAATCCGGCGCTACTACGAGGAGGCGCATCCCCGCACAGACGCGCCCACAGAACCGACCACCACCCCGACCGGCGTGGCCATCTTCGCCGAGGACTTCCAGTCCGTCCGGCGGTTTTCAGAGCGCGATCACGCCAACATCGTCAGCTGGAACCACTACGACCGCGGCAGCCATTTCTCACCGCACGATGCGCCGGACCTGCTGCTTGGGGACATCCGCGAGTTCTTCCGTCCGCTGCGCTGAGGCGAACGGCCCGCGTTGAGCGGGCGTCTCTGTGGCTGAGATCAGGATCCAAACCAGCGCGCACGCCGGGTCGAGGCAAACGTCTCCTTGTCCCGGGCAAGTTCCTGAGACGGGCCTACGAGGCGTGCTGTCGGAGCCGGACCGCCGAGGAAGTTCGCCTCGACCTTGCCGACCATCCCGCCTCCGAATTCGATGTAGCAGCTGCCGGCGCCCTCGTATGGCTGCTGAAGCTCCTCGCCGCGCAGACGAGCAGCGATGTCGTCGGCCACGACCGCGGCCGCGGCCTCGGCGAACACACCGGCCTTGGCCATGGGCAACGCGGAAACATCGCCAAGTGCGTACACACCCGGAAATCGGGTTGCGAGGTTCGCGTGGTCCACGGGCACCCACCCATCAACGGCGAGTCCGGAGCTCTCGACCGCAGCAGGCACCCGGTGGACAGGGATCCCGACGAAAAGGTCGTATGAGACCGTTCCGCCGCTTTCGAGTCGAGCCCGCTTGCTGCCTGGGTCGAGCTCGACCACGCGCTGCCTGGGCACGTACTCGATCCGTCGCTCGTGGAGGGCATCGAGGATGCTCTTCGAGAGCTCCTTCGTGATCGGGACGGGAGCCGCCATCGGGCCGATTACACGGATCTCCGCATCAGCTCTGATTCCCCGCTCGACGAGGTGGTCGTGCAGCAAGCAGCGCGCCTTCGAATGGAGCGGGCGGGCACTTGAACGGGTGGCCCAGGATCCCGATCAGAATCGTCCCTGAATCGAAGCCTGGGAGGGCGTCGCGCATTCGCTCAGCACCCGGGACCGAGTAGTACTCCAAGCCACCCTCCTCGAATCCGGGCGTCGCTGCAAAGTCATAGTCCGCCCCAAGCGCGACGGCGAGCACGTCGGCGTCGTACGAACCGCTGTCCGTCGTCACCCGTCGCCGCTCCGGGTCGATCGACTCGACCCGTTCTTGGCGAAACTCGACTCCCTCCTTGGAGATGTCGCGGTAGTGCAGCATCACCTCGGCCGCGGTCTTGCGGCCGAGCAGAACGTCCAGCTTCGAGAACCCGAAGCTGAACGAATCGCTCTGGTCGATGAGCGTGACGCGGACGTCCTCCACAAGCGACTCGGAGAGTCGCGTAGCCAGCTCCAAGCCCCCAAAACCGGCCCCAAGGATCACGACGTGCTTCTTCACGAGGTCAGGGACGATAACGCCGCGAGTCGGCCTTTCCGCCGGTCTGTGCGAGATGATCGCTCCGTGGGCGCAAGGCCTTTGCCATCCGGCACGGTCACGTTCCTCTTCACCGACGTCGAAGGATCGACGCGTCTCCTTCAAGAGCACGGGCCCGCCTACGCCGTTCTCCTCGAAGAGCATCGGCGGGTGATCCGCGAGGCCTTCGGGCGACACGACGGGGTCGAGGTGGACACCCAGGGCGACGCGTTCTTCGTCGCGTTCTCACGGGCGGCCGACGCCGTCGCCGCCGCGGCGGAGGCGCAGAGGGCGCTCGGAGCCGGGCCGATCCGGGTCCGGATGGGCATCCACACCGGCGAGCCGCTCGTGACCCAAGACGGCTACGTCGGCATGGACGTCCACCGCGCGGCGCGGATCGCAGCCTCGGCGCACGGCGGCCAGATCGTCGTCTCCGGGACGACGCGCCGCCTTCTCGAGGCAGAGGCTCCGATCCGCGACCTCGGCGAGCACCGCCTGAAGGACCTGATCGGCGCCGAGCGCCTCTTCCAGCTCGGCGAGGGCGAGTTCCCGCCCCTCCGGACGCTCGACGCAACCAACCTGCCGGTCGTCTCGATCCCGCTCGTCGGCCGCGAGCGCGAGCTCGAGGAGCTCGTCGCGATGCTCTCGAACGGGACGCGCCTCATCACCATCACGGGCCCGGGCGGCACGGGCAAGACACGGCTCGCTCTCCAGCTCGCGGCGGAATTCGTCGGGAAGCTCCACGACGGCGTCTTCTGGGTGTCGCTCGCGGGTCTCACGGATCCCGAGCTCCTGCCCTCGGAGGTCGCCCAGACCATCGGGGCCCCCGACGACCTCACGGGATTCCTCCGCGGGAGGGAGCTCCTGCTCCTCCTCGACAACTTCGAGCACCTCCTCACCGGCGCTCCCGTCGTCAGCGAGGTCCTCGGCGCCTGCTCCCAGCTACGGGTGCTCGTCACGAGCCGAGCGCCGCTCCGTGTGGCGGGGGAGCACGAGTACCGGCTCGAGCCGCTTCCGCAGAAGCAGGCGGCCGCACTCTTCGTCGAGCGAGCCCGCGCCGTCGGGCGCGATGTCGCTCCCGACGTGACCGTGGAGGAGATCTGCCGCCGCCTCGACGGCCTCCCACTCGCGGTCGAGCTCGCCGCGGCGCGGACGAAGCTGCTCGCGCCCGAGCGGCTTCTCGAGCGGCTCGACTCGGCGCTCGCTGTCCTGACGAGCGGTGCCCGCGACGCGCCCGAGCGCCACCAGACATCTGCGTGCGACGATCGAATGGAGCGACGACCTCCTCGAACCGCGCACCCGTGAACTGTTCGCCCGCCTCTCGGTCTTCTCCGGCACGTTCCCACTGGAGGCAGCCGAGGAGGTCTGCGGTGCGGAGCTCGACGATCTTGGCACGCTCGTCGACTACAGCCTCGTCAAGCCGATCGGCGACGACCGGTTCTTCATGCTCGAGACCATCGGCGAGTACGCCCTCGAGAAGCTCCGGGAGGGGAACGAGGAGGAGGAGCTGCGCCGGCGCCACGCCGGCTTCTTCTCCGCAGTTGCCGAACAGGCCTACGCACATCGCTTCGACGCAGAGGCCGAGTGGTCTGCACGGCTCGAGAGGGACCACGACGACCTCCGGTCGGCGCTCGACTGGCTGACGGAAAGGGACCCCGACCGCGCGCTCGAGCTCGCGGGGGCACTCGGTTGGTTCTGGCTCTCGCGCGGGCTGATGCGCGAGGGATGCGGGCGCCTCGCCGCGGCGCTCGCCGCCTCCGGCATGACCGGTCGGCCCCGCGCCCGCGCGCTCACGGCCTCCGGCGCGCTGGTCGCGCGGGCGGGTGAAGCGGCTGCAGGGATCGCGCAGCTCGACGCCGCTGTGGCGATGTGGCGCGAGCTCGGCGACGTTGACGAGCTCGCATCGGCGCTCGACAGCCGCGGCTGGCCACTCGTCTACGACTCCACGGACAACACGCGCGCGCTGGAGGCGTTCGAGCAGAGTCTCGAGCTTCGCCGGGAGCTCGGCGACGCCGCCGGAGTGACTCGTGCCCTCGTCGGCATCGCTCAGGTGCTGGTCGCCAAAGGCGAGACGGAGCGTGCAGAAGCGATCGCGCACGACCTGCTCGACAGAGCGGCCGGCGATGCGCGCACCGAGCACTTCGCGCACCACTTCCTCGCCGACTGCGCGCTCATCCGCGGTGACACCGAGGAGGCGGGAGTCCGCTACCGCCAGAGTCTGCGGGCCGCCCTTCCGCTCGGCGACGTCGTCGAGACGAGCTTCGAGGTGCAGGGTGTGGCGATGTCGGAGGCCGCGGCGGGCAATACCCACTTCGCGCTCGTCCTCGCCGGGTCGGTCGAAGCGCTCTGGGAATCGCTTGGCGTGTCTATTTCGATTGCGTTCTGGGACGCGCTGCTCGAGCGGTACCTCGCTCCTGCGAGTGCGTCGCTCGGGGACGAGTACGACGCCATCCGTGCCGAGGGGCGCGCGCTCGCCTTCGACGACGCCGTCGAGCTCGCGCTCCGCGACGACTGATTGCGCCGCCTGCGGTGACGATCTGCCTTGAGCTTGCATTTCGGCAGAACCAGCGCACCATAGGCTGCCCATGCCCCAACAGCTCATCGGGAGGGAGGAGGAGCTCGCGTCGATCGCCGACTCCTGGACCGGCGCGACCTGCTTCCGGGCACTATCGTCCTGCACGGCCAGGCGGGAATCGGCAAGACCTCGCTGTGGCTCGCCGGGATCGATATGGCGTCCTCCCGCGGCTGCAGAACGTTGTCGTGCCGCACATTCGAGTCCGAGACGACCTTCTCCTATGCCGGGTTGGCAGACCTCCTCGGCGCCGTCGCGGACGCCGTCCTTTCCGAGCTGCCTCCGATCCAGCGACGCGCGCTCGAGGCGGCGCTGCTGATCGGTGAGTCCGAGACGCAGGTCGATGAACGCGCGGTGGCGGCCGCGTTCCTCGCGGCCCTTCGACTCGTTGCTGCCGACGAGACCCTCTTCCTCGCCGTCGACGACGTCCAGTGGCTCGACGCTGCGTCGCTCGCCGCCGTTCGCTTCGCGCTGTCGCGTCTCGACGACGAGCCGATCGCAACGCTTCTGACCGTGCGAGGCGAGCCGCCGGCCTGGCTCCGGCGCAGCTGCCAGAGACGAGGCTTGTGACGGTCGAGCTCGACGGTCTCAGCATCGGCGCCCTGCACGAGCTGTTCCGCACGCGCCTCGACGTGAGCTTCCCGCGGCCGACGCTGGTCAGGCTCTCGGAGACTTCCGGTGGAAACCCGCTCTTCGCGCTCGAGCTGGCCGACGCGCTGCGGCGACGAGGCAGCGCGCTCGCTCCAGGCGAGGCCCTGCCGATTCCTTCGACGGTGGACGAGCTCCTCGGCGAGCGACTCCGGGGCCTCGGGACGTCAGCGATCGAGGTGGCGCGCGTCGTGGCCGCGGTCGGCGAGGCGACTGTCGACGTCGTCGAGGGCGTGCTCGGCGATCGGTGCGAGGCCGCGCTGGCCGAGGCGCTCGACGCGAAGATCCTGGAGCGCGACGGCGCGCACCTGCGGTTCACGCATCCGCTGCTCGGCTCCGCGGTCGCAGCACGCCAGACCTCCGCGCACCGCCGGTCGCTGCACACGCGGCTCGCGACGGTCGTTCCGACCGCCGAAGAACGGGCGCGGCACCTCGCGCTTGCGACGACCGAGCCCGACGGCGAGATCGCTGCGACTCTCGAGGATGCGGCACGGTCCGCCCAAGCTCGCGGCGCGCCGGCGACCGCCGCCGAGCTGGCGGAGCACGCGTTCAGGCTCACACCGGAGCTGACGTCAGCGGCGCGCGACGACGTCTCTTCCTCGCCGCCGCAAGTCATCATGTCGCGGGCGACTCCGACCGCGCGATCGTCCTGCTCGCGGGCGCGAGAGCAGAGGCCGCGCCGGGTGTCGAGCGCGCCTCGGTCCTCGTCCAGCTTGCCGCCGTGCAGGCGGATCCCCACGATGCGGAAGCGCTGTACCACGAGGCGCTCGCCGAGTCGGAGGGCGACGACGCCCTGGAGGCAACGACGCACCTCAGGCTCGCCGCCCTGATGCAGTGGGGTGCCGGGGTCGAGCGCGGCCTCGCCCACAGCGAGCAAGCCGCCAGCGCCGCCTCGAGAACCGACGACGTCGCACTCCGGTGCTGCGCGCTCGCGGTCTACGGTGACTGGCAGCTCCGGGCCGGCCGCGGCATCGCGCGCGCCGAGATGGACGAGGCCGTCGCACTCGAGCGGACACTTCCGGACGCTCCGCTCAGGGAAGGGCCGTCCTGGGTCTACTGTCATCAGCTCGTGTGGTCGGTCGAGCTCGACGCGGCCCGGACGCTCGCCCTTGAGCTCCGGGGGCTTTCGCGGCCCGAGACGACGCGTGGGCCGAGTCGTTTGCGCTCTGGGAGCTGGGGCTCCTCGAATGGCGGGCGGGCAACTGGGGCAAGGGACAGCGATATGCGGCAAGCTCGTTGGAGATCCGGGCGCAGCTTGGTCGCGCGATGCCGCACGACGAGTTTCCACTCGCCATCATCGCCGCCCACCTGGGTCGGATCGACGAGGCGCGCACCCGCTCGCAGGGCGCCTCCGCGCGGGCGGAGGCGGCGGGGATCCGGATCGCGCAGTCGGGGCACGAGTGGGTGCTCGGCTTCGTGGACCTCTCGCTTGGCGATGCCACGGCAGCGCTCCCGCACCTGCGACGGTCGTTCGACCTTCGCAACGCGTTCATGCACGAGCCGGGGATGCGCGTCGAGCTCGGCGACCTGCTCGAGGCGCTCGTCGCCACCGGCGAGCTCCACGAGGCCGACGCCATCCTCGCGACCTGGGAGCCCCGCGCGGGAGCGCTCGACCGCGCCTGGGCGACTCGCCATCCTCGCCCGCTGTCGCGCGCTGCTGCTCGCGGCCCGTGGCGACCTCGACGGCGCCCTCGCGTGCTTCGAACGCTCGATCGCCGAGCATGCCCGCGACGTCGACCCGTTCTCACGCGCACGGACGCTGCTCGCCCAGGGGCGCACGCAGCGGCGTGCAAAGAAACGCGGCGCCGCCCGGGTGACCCTCGAGAGCGCATTGGCCGAGTTCGAGCGCCTCGACGCACCGCTCTGGGCCGACCAGGCCCGCGCCGAGCTCGCCCGCATCGGCGGCCGCGCGCCCTCGCGCGACGAGCTCACCGAGGCCGAGCGGCGGATCGCAGCCCTCGTCGCCGAAGGCAAGACCAACCGGGAGGTTGCGGCGGCCCTCTTCATTACGGAGCGCTCGGTCGAGACGGCGCTCACCCGTGTCTACCGCAAGCTCGGCGTCCGCTCGCGCTCCGAGCTTGCGCACCTGCGCGCTGCAAACACCTGAGGTTCCCCGCTTTCGCCGCGGCGCACGGTACCCGAGCCTGTGCTCGAGACGAGTTACGACTCGAGCAGGGAGGGAGCATGCGAAAGCGAATCGTCATCGCCATCACCGCGGCGCTGCCGCTGCTGGCGATCGCCGGCTACGCAGCCGCGAGCGGTGGTCAGTCCGAGCTGGCAGAGGTACGTCGTGTGACGGCCAAGTTCCACAACGTCGACGCGGCGAAGGCGGCCGGCTACGAGCTCGGGTACGTGAACGGCGCGGGGAACAGGATCATCACCGGCTGCATCGCGCACCCCACGGCCGGCGCGATGGGCTACCACTACTTCAACAAGGAGCTGATCGACGATCTGGTGGTGGACGTCTCGAAGCCGGAGGGACTGGTCTACGCGCCGGCTTCGGAACGGGCGGCTCAAGCTCGTCGCCGTCGAGTACGTCGTCCCTGGTGCCGGCTCCAACCCGCCCGGGGTGTCCGAGCCGCCGACCGTGCTCGGTCAGGAGATGGTGATTCTCGTCCCGGCGGTGGGCTGGTACACCCGGCATTTCTGGGTCTGGAGCACGAACCCAGCAGGGATCCTCGCCCACTGGAGCCCCGAGGTCACCTGCACGTAGCCGGTCTCGTCGAGGCCGAAGAGGAGCGGAGGGTGGGCCTCGGCTCACCCTCCGCGGACAGGAGCGCCATTGCCGACCTACCTGGTCGAGGCCTACACGCCGCCATCCCGAGCGAACCACGCGGACACGAGCGGACCGCCTCGCATGTGCCGCCGCCGCGCTCGGACGCGAGGGGATCCGAGTCGAGCATCGTCGCACGACCTTCCTGGCCGACGACGACACGTCCTTCTATCTCTTCGAGGCGCCGTCCCCAGCGGCGATCAACGAGCTCTGTCGCCGTGCGGGTCTCGGACGCGTCCGCATCGTCCGCGCCGTCGAGACGTGACGGCGTGAGGCGCTGCTTGCTCTTGTCACGATCTCTCATAACCCGGAGGTCGCAGGTTCAAGTTCTGCCCGCTAGTCAGAAAGGCCCCGCTTTGGCGGGGCCTTTCGTCTCTCGATTGCGGCTTCGGTCTCTACGGCCGATCTGGAATCGGCTCGAGCTGCATCCGCTCGGCCGATGCTCTCGCGGTGAACGTCGCGACGACGTTGCCCGACGGGTCGAACGTCGTCACCCTCGCGACGGTCTCGTAGGACTGCCCGTCTTGTGCCAGCTCGATCGCGCGATTGATCTTCCGGGTGCCCTGGAACTGGCCCGTCGCGGGATTGAAGATGAAGTGCTCGCCCGTGGCCGCGTACAGCCGGCCGCCCATGTGCTTCCAGGTCGAGAACATCGGCGTCCGCGTGCCCGGGGGCTCGTTCGACGTCTCGACCGCCGTGCCGCCCCGGTTGAAGACCTGGAGCGACCGCAGCGGCGGGGCCGGCGCCGGGAGGTTCACCGTCTGGGTCCACGTTCCGACAAGCCCCCTTGCGGATGCGTGTCCGTTCGAAGCAGTACCGGCGGGCGTGATCGCCGCGCCCGCGGCAACCATGATCGTCAGCGCGACCGCGACGAGGATCGCGACTACTACTGGCTTTCGGGTCATTTCCACTCCCTTCTGTCTCGTGTTCATTTGCCAAAGAGGGCCACGGCCACGAACGTCTCCCGTCCCGGACCAACCGGCAGGATCTCGAGCGGAACGAAGGTTCGCCCCCGTGTCAGTCGATCGACGATCGCTCGAAGCCCGGCGTCGACGAAGCCCGGATTCGCGGCGAGCTGGTCGAGCAACGGCGCTCCGACTTCGGCGGAGAGGTCAGCCCGCTCGAAGACGATCCAGGTCGGCGATCTCGTCGATAGCGCCACGACGACGAGGTCCGCGGTCGTCCGCGAGAACGCTCGGACTGCGAGCTCGAGCGCCTGGCGCCGAGGCCGGAACGCGGCGGCGGGCCACGCGGCCGACCGAGCCGGGTATGGGCACTTCGCCCGCAGGGAACAGAGCGCGAAGTAGATCCCGTTGTCCGCGGGAACGACGTGCATTGGCTCGAGCGGATCCGTCATGAGGCTGACCGAGTCGACGACGCCCATGGACGTGACCTCCGTGACGGCGAGCTGGCGACCCGACAGCCGCCGATAGCGGGCGTTCACGTGCGTTCGAATCGCCTTCGCCCACACAAGCGACTGCGGCTCGAGCTCGGAAACTGACTCCGACGCCGAAGCAGGAAGCGCGGCAGCCGCGCCGCCCGCCGCGACGGCAAACGCGAGCAGCAGCCCGCTGGCGAGGCGTCTTCGGCGATCGACAGGACTCGACATGGCGCCTCGACCGTGGACGAGCCGCCTTAGAAAGGGCCAAAGAATCGCCAAATGCGGCGTAAAATCCGCCGGTGGACGCGGCTCCGAGGCTGCATGTCGTGCCGAGCAGCCCCGGTGGGCTGAGCTTCCACCTGCTCGGGCGACTCGAGGCGTACTGCGACGGGGTCGAGCTCGACCTCGGCCCGCGCAAGCAGCGCGCGGTGCTGGCGCTGCTGCTGCTGAACGCGAACCGCGTCGTGTCGACGGAGCGACTGATCGACGACCTCTGGGGCGACTCGCCTCCCAGCACGGCGCGCGCGGCGCTCCAGGTCTACGTGGCGGGGCTGCGCAAGGCGCTGGGTACCGACGGGGCAACCCTGCGCACGCGAGCACCGGGATACGTACTCGACGTCGAGGATGGCGCGCTCGACCTGGATCGCTTTGCCCGGCTATGCGCTGAGGCGCATGCGTCTCCCCACCCTGAGCGTCGCGCCGCCTTGTTGCAGGAAGCTCTCGAGCTCTGGCGGGATGAGCCGCTGCCGGAGCTGCGGACCGAACCGTTCTCGAGCGCCGCCGTCGCACAGCTCGATCAGCTGCGACTGGGTGCGCTCGAGGAGCGAATCGATGCCGATCTCGCACTTGGCCGCGATGCCACGCTCGTGACAGAGCTCGAGGCGCTGGTCGCGGAGCATCCCTACCGCGAGCGGCTCCGTGCTCAGCTGATGCTCAGCCTCTACCGCTCCGGCCGACAGGCGGGCGCACTCGACGCGTACCGGGCGGGTCGCCGCGCCCTCCAGGACGATCTCGGGTTGGAGCCCGGCAAGGAACTGCGCGACCTCGAGGCGGCGATCCTGCGCCAGGACGAGGCGCTGTCTGTCGCTCGACCTGTCCCGGCGGAGCCCGAGCCCGAAGCCGAACAGCCTCCGCCGGCGGGTCGCCTTTCGCGACGGGCAGTGATCGCAGCGTGCATCGCGGGCTTCGCTGCGCTCGCGCTCGGTACGGGCCTTGCCGTCCTTCGTTCGGGCTCGGGAAGCGCTGCGCAAGTAAGACCGGGAGCGGTAGGCGTCGTCGATCCCATCACCCGCCGGGTCGTCGCCGACGTCCCGCTCGGGTTCAGCTCACCTCTAATCGCCGCCGGCGAAGGCTCCGTCTGGGTGGTCGATCCGAATGGGAGCACGCTTGCGAGGATCGACCCGGAGACGAACGCCCTCGTCTCGCCGCCGCGTGGCATTCCCGCCGACGGGCGCCCGATCGGGCTGGCCGCGGGCGAGGGGTCCATCTGGATCGCCGTCAACGAAGGACGCGTTCTCAGCGTGCTCGAGGTGGGGCCGGAGCTCGGAGAGTTGCGCCGACGGATCGTCCTCGAACGAAGGGATGCGGTGTTCCAAGTCGCGTCCGACCCGGTCGAGCTCGCCGTGGGCGGCGGTGCCGTCTGGGCCCTCGAGCGAGGACAGGGCGAACTCGTGCGCATCGATCCGGCGACGGGTGGGCACAAGCTGCTCGCGGCCGGGCTCGGGGGCTCGTCGTCCCTCGTGGTCACCTCCGATGCCGTCTGGCTCGGAGGTCCCGACGGCGTGGCGAAGCTCGATCCGAGCACGGGGCAGGAGCTCGGACGCACGTCCGTGGAGCAGGTGCGCGAATCGCGGACCACCTCGATCGCGGTCGGCGAGGACGCCGTCTGGTTCGTCGGCGAATCGAGCACGCGGCTCTGGCGCATTCATCCTCGAAGCGTGTTGGTCGTGGACTCCGACCCGGTCGGCGCAAGCCCGAGCGCTGTCGCCGTCGACGAGGACGGGGCCGTGTGGGTCGCGAGCAGCGAGCTCACCTCGCTTGCTCGCCTGAAACCCTCCAACGACGTCGAGAGCGTCGAGGTGGGTGCAACCTCACTCGGCCTCGTCTCAGGTTTCGGCCGGATCTGGACAAGCCCAGGAACAGCAGCCGGCTAGCTGCGCGATTCCGTTTTCCAGCAGACCGATCTAGGATCGGTGAGTGCGCCGAAGATTCGGGCTCTCGTTGCTGGCCTTCGGCGCAGGTGTCGCCCTGCTCGTCTCCGCCGCCTCCGCTGGCCCGAACGCGGAGTCGAGGCGCGGAGGCACGCTCCGGTTGATGTGGGGGGTCGATCCCGAGTACGTCGACCCTGCCCTCGCCACCGGCACGAGAGGGTCGTGGACGCTGCTGTTCGCGACCTGCGCAAAGCTGTTCAACACGCTGCAAGACCCGGACACCGGCCGGGCGCGCGTCGCTCCCGAGGTTGCTCAGGGGTTCCCGACCATCTCGCGTAACGGTCTGATCTACACCTTCAAGCTGAAGCGAACGTTCCGTTTCCACACAGGCGCACCGGTGACCGCGCAAAGCTTCGCCGACGCGTTCAACCGCAACGCCAAGTTCAAGCTGGCCTCCTTCGTGACCCGCCGGGGCTTCCTGGAGGAGATCGTCGGCGCCGACGCCGTCATCTCTGGAAAGGCCACGACCATCTCGGGCGTGCAGGTACTGGGCCGCTACCGCCTGCGAGTACGGCTGAAGCGTGCAGCGGGGGATCTCGTCGCTCGCTTGACGATGGCGTCCTTCTGCCCGATCTTGCCCGGAGCGCCGCTCGACCCGAGAGGAATGGACAAGCCGCCCGGATCGGGGCCGTACTACGTCGCTGAGCGCGTCACGAACCGTCGCATCGTCCTGGAACGAAATCCCTACTACCGCGGCGGTCGCGTCGCCAATCCCGACCGCATCGTGTGGACGATCGAGCCCGACCGGGGCGAGCGACTCCGGGCAACCGAGCAGGACGCGAATGACTTCGTGGGGGTGTTCGACGTCTCCGACGCGGTCGTCCGCAACCTCGCAGACAAGTACGGTCTCAACCGGCCCGGAGGTCGGTTCATCCGCTTGCCGAGCCTCTCCAACTATCTCTTCGCGTTCAACCACGATCGACCCGTGTTCAGGGGAGCCCGCCAGGCTCCGCTCAGGAAGGCGATCAACTACGCCCTCGACAGGCCGGCCCTGGTCAAAGCCCACAGTTACCTCTCAGTCAGACGCACCGACCGCCTGCTGCCGGCGCCGCTCAGCCGGAGCCGACCGCTCTATCCGCTCGGCGGGCCGGATCCCATCACCGCGCAAAGGTGGCTCGCGCGTGCTGCGCATCGGCCACAGACGCTCACCCTCTACACGGCGAACTTCGGGTTCGCCGTCCCCATTGCCCATGTGCTCGCCGCCAACCTGAAGCAACTCGGCATCGAGGTCACGGTGAAGTACTTCGACTTCGGCACCCTCAGCACGAAGCTCAATACCAAAGGGGAGCCATGGGATGTCGCGTGGCTCCCGTGGGGCGCCTGGTACGCCGACCCGGCCGGCGCCGTCCTCCCCCTGCTCCGCGGCACGAGATACGAGGCACGGATCAACGCGGCGAACCGTGTGACGGGTGCCGCACGAGCCAAGTCGTGGGCCGACCTCGAGACCGATCTCATGCGCAACGACCCGCCGGTGGCTGTGTACGCCGACGTCACTTCACTGATCCTCGTCTCACGAAGCTTCGGCTGCTTCAGCTCACTCCACGGGTATGAGCTCGACCTCGCGGCCGCCTGCAAGAAGTAGTCCCTTCGTTAGCGCAGGGCGTGCGTGTCGGGCTCGTCGAGATCGGCACGAGGCCGCCCCTCGTGTTCGACTCCCAAGTGCCCGCAGTCGGTCTGCGCACGCAGCCGGAACGCACGTCCCTCATCGCCCACCGAGCGCCCCCGCTACTGGAAAGGCCTTGGAGACCGGGGTCTCTCCTGTTTGTCACGCTTTTGGGACATTCCGCTCTTGACACGCCTCGGTGTCCGACACTGGAGGTCAAACAGCGCATTTCGGCGACCCGAAAGCTGCTCGCAGGAAGTCGTTGATAGCGGGGGCCCCCGCTACGTGGAAAGGCCCCGCTGAGCGGGGCCTTTCGTCGTTCCGAGGTCTCCGTGCGCTAGTCGCCGGCGCTAATCGTCGTCGTCTCCCTGCTTCGCAAGGTGGAGCTTGCCGGAGATCGTGACGACGGGTGCGCCCGGTGGTGGCGGAGCCTCGACCGTGTCGCTGCCGCGTCCGCGCGCGCCGGCGAAGATGCCGGTGCTGGCGTCCCCGTCGACGACGTAGCGGCCGATCACGCTGATCCCGAACGGCGCCGGGCACCTGTGTGCCAGCGACTTCAGGACGAGCACGCCCTGCGGGACGACCACGCGCCGCAGGATCGTCGACGTGCTGCTGCCAGCGCCGCAGGGTGTCACCGACAGGTCGATGCTCACCGCGGCCAGCTCGGTCGCGGCGCCGAAGCCCGCGAACGTCCCGGTACCCGACAAAATCGTCTGGCGCATGCCGAGGCCGGGCGGCTCTTGGATCGACAGGCGCGTCTCCTCGAACGTGATCTGGAGGCGCTTGCCGTGGTTGTGCGACCGGTCTGCGGCCGCACCCACGGCGAGCACGCCGGCCGCGACGACGACAACCATCGCAACGACGGCTTGGCGGAGTCTCTTCATCGCTTCCTCCTCTCGAAACGGATCCTCGAGACGAGGATCCGCGGCCGCCGCGCTTGTGTAAATGCGCATTTATGCGAATCTTTTCCTTGACGGTGGTGCAGCTTCGACGAGCAGATGCGGCGCGTCTGCTCGAGTTCGTCGCGGACGCGCAGGCGGTCGAGGGCCCGGAGCCCTTCACCACGGACCTGCTCGACCGTCTCGCGGCGGTCACCGAGAGCGACTTTGCGACCTACATGGAGCACGACGCCGGCCGTGTAGCCAAGGGCTCGTACCTGCCCTGCTCGTACGAGGCGCGCTTCCCGACGCCTCCGAGCGACGAATGGGAGGTGCAGTCCGACTTCGGTCGGACATACGCCAAAGACGACATCCTCACCTTGTCCGATCACATCGATCGGCCATCCAGGATGCGGTTCGAATCAGTCCCGTGGGCAAAGTTCTACGGGCTCGTCGACAGCCTCAGCATCCGAATGCGGCCCGCCGTGCTCGTCCTATCCCGGCAAGAGCGCGACTTCACGGCGCGCGAATGCTTGATCGGCCAGGCGCTCCGCCCGCACGCTGCTTCGCTAGTGCGGCAAGCACGCAGCCGCCGCCTCCTCGCGGCTCTCCAGGCGGCGGTCGATTCCGCCGACGAAGGCGACACCCGTGGCTTCCTCATTCTCCAAGGCTCCGAGGTCATCGAGTACGCATCTCCCCCTGCGCAGAGGCTCCTCACGGCGTGGTTCGGCCACGGTTTCGGCGATCGACTGCCCGCGCCCATCGGCGACTGGCTCGCGTCGGGGGCGCGCGACCATCCCCTGCAAGTCGAGAGCAACGGCACGAGGCTCGTCGTCGAAGCACCCGGGCGAGACGGCTTGGTCATCGCCGAGGAGCGAGCGCGACCGCCGCTGACGGCGCGAGAGGTCGACGTCCTCCGCGGCCTGGCGGCAGGCAAGTCGACGGCGGAGATCGCGCGCGAGCTGTGGGTCACGCCGGCGACCGTCAGCAAGCATCTCGAGCACGTCTACCGCAAGCTCGGCGTATCCAGCCGCACCGCAGCGCTCGCAGCGCTCGGTGTGCGGGCCGACGCACTGCGGTAAGACGCCTCAGAACTCGGGCCTGCGGAACCGGCGCGCCCTGCGTCCGACCGACCCCGCTGATCAAGGTACCGGCGGGCCCCCTCTGGGAAACTCGTACACGTGACGACGCCTCGGCTCGACCTCTCGCGGGAGCAAGTCCTGGCGCACCGACGCAGGGCGGGCGCGCTCGACGAGCGGCTGCCGCCGGGCAGATCCTCGCTCGAGCGCGCGGCGTGGGCCGGCCTGCAGGACAGCATGCCGCGCGCCGCTGTTCTCTCGATCCACGCCCGCGTGGAGGGGACCGAGCCGTCGACCTGGGAGGACTCGTCGCTCGTCCAGGTGTGGGGGCCGCGGTTCAGCGCGTACGTCATCGCCGCGCGTGATCGAGCGGTCTTCACGCTCGGTCGGCTCCCGGCCGGCGGGAAGGGCCTGCGCCGCGCCGAGGACACCGCCGCTCGCCTCCACGCGTTCCTCGACGGCCGGCGGATGAGATACGACGAGGCGGGCCTAGGGGTCGGAGTCCATCCGAATGCGTTGCGGTATGCCGCACCGACAGGCACCGTCCTGATCCGTTGGGAGGGCGCACGACTGCCGGTGATCTGGACCGTTCCGCGGCCCGAGATCGATCCACATGAGGCTCGACTGGAGCTCGCGCGCAGGTACCTGCATGTCTTCGGGCCGACCACGCCCGCGGCCTTCGCCAAGTGGGCCGGGATCGGCGCTGCTGAGGGCCGCGCGGCGTTCGACTCGCTCGCCGAGGAGGTCATGGCCGTGCGAACGCCGGTCGGCGATGGGTGGATCCTGACGAGCGACGAGCCGAGCTTCCGGGCCAAGCCCTCCCCCGCAGCGCCGGCTCGGCTCCTCCCGAGCGGCGACCCCTACTTCCTGCTCCACGGAGTCGATCGCGAGCTTCTGGTCCCCGACGAAAACCAGCGTCGCGAGCTGTGGACCCCGCGCGTCTGGCCCGGCGCGGTGCTGGTCGGGGGCGAAGTCGTCGGGACCTGGCGACGAGCGAACGCAGTCGTGGCGATCCAAACGTGGCGACGCCTCTCCACCGCGGAACGCCAAGCCGTCGAGGCAGAGGCGGAATCCCTACCGCTGCCCGGCCTGAGTGGCCAAATCGTCGTCCGTTGGGACGACTGAGGAGGAGACCCATGCAGATCACGAGGAACAGCCTCGACACCGCAGCGGGGCCTGAAGACTGGTTCACCGGCTCGGTCTACATCGACACCGTCGCAGCGCCGTCAGCCGGATCGCGCCTGACCGCGAGCAGCGTCCACTTCACGCCCGGTGCACGCACCGCGTGGCACACGCACCCGAACGGCCAGACGATCTGGGTGCTCGAGGGCGTCGGCCTTGCGCAGCGGCGCGGCGGCCCGATCGAGGTCATCCGGCCCGGCGACCGCGTCTTCTTCGAGCCCGGCGAGGACCACTGGCACGGCGCCGCTCCGAACCGGTTCATGACGCACATCGCGATGCTCGAGGTCGACGACGAAGGCAACCCCGCGACCTGGGGCGACCACGTCAGCGACGAGGACTACGCGGCTGCACCGCCGATTGAAGGCTTGAACTAGGTCCGCACCGGAGGAAGGCTTGCGACGCGGGCGCTCAAGCTCTCGGAGTCGAAATCGAGGCGTGCGAGCGCGGTTCGGGAGCTGATGCCGAGCTTCCGGTAGACGTTGCGGAGGTGGAAGTCGATCGTGCGCGGGCTCAGGAAGAGCTGGGCAGCTACCTCTCGATTTGTGAGGCCCTCCGCCACGAAACGGGCGACCTGAAGCTCCTGCGGAGTGAGGTCAGCCCTCGTGCTCGGGTCGCGCTTCCGAGCCGTCTGGCCGCTCGCCCGTAGCTCGACCCGCGCACGCTCGGCCCAGAGCGCCGCTCCGAGCCCCTCGAAGCGGTCGAGAGCCGCTTGCAGGTGCTCGCGAGCCTCGACTCGGCGCCCGGCTCGGCGAAGAAACTCGCCGTAGGCGAGCTCGCTGCGCGCCCGCTCGAAGGGACGGGCGGCCTGGGCGTGGGCCTCCAGAGCCGCCCGGAAGAGGCGTTCGGCTTCGCCCTCTTCCTCCGAGAGGAGGGCGCGGCAGTGCAGCGCCACTGCACGTGCCCAGTCGGCGCCGCTGCTCTCCGCCCACGACTCGAAGACCTCCAGCCAGGAGCGCGCCGTGTCCGGTTCGCCTGCGCGGATCGCAGCTTCGATCCGATCGAGCGCGCCCCAGAAGACCGCCATCGTGCTGGAAATTTCTCGGCAGTGCCTGAGCGCCTCCTCCGCACGACCGAGACCGAGCTCCAGCAATGCCAGCGCCCAGTGCGCGAGCTCGAGGACGATCCCGAGCCGGCGGGCGGAGGCGAGCTCACGACTTTCAGCTGCAAGCGTCCGGCTCTCGTCCTCGGACCCCCGCACGGCAGCGATCACGGCGAGCATGACCAGCTGCTGCGCGACCAGATCGTGCTGGCCGATCTGCCGCGCAAGCTGGACGCCTTCCTTCGCATTGGCGGCTGCGGAGGGCCAGCGGCCGGCCCAGAGCTCGGTAATCGCGAGGCGGGCCAGGAGTTGCGTCACGATGCTGAGGGCGCCGCTCGCGCGCGCTCTCGCCGCCGCCTCGTGGTGGGTTCGGTGCGCAATGCGATCGTCACCGAGGTAGAGGGCTGCCCGCCCCGCGAACAACAGTGCGACAGGCTCCTCGGTGGCCGCATCGTCGTCGAGCTCTTCCGCCAGCTCGAGCGCGACGCGGAGCCTCGCGGCGCCGCCGGCGAAGTCGCCTTCGGCGTGAGCTCCGAGCCCGATCAGGAGCTCGGCGAGCATGCGGAGGAATGGCGGTTCCTCCGTGGCGAGGCCTTGGGCCGCTTCGCCGATCGCGACAGCCGCCTCCTGGTCGCCGGCGTAGGCCGCGGCGACGCCGGCGATGTTGAGCAGCTGGAGCGCGCGCTCGCCATCGCTCGGCGCGACCTCGGCGGCCGCGCGTAAGAGCAGCCGGCACGCGTCGGCCGGCACGCCGCGGGTCATCTCGATCAGACCGAGGTCGCGGTCGATGTCCGCGCGCTGGATCGGCTCGGAGACCAGCGGCCGTGCCCCTTCGAGCAGCATCAGGGCCCGCTCGATGCTCCCCGCGAGCCAGGCGTTCTCCGCAGCCGCGGTCAGCCGGCGCGCCCGGTGCTGCTCGTCCGCCGTCAGGGACGCAGCCCGTTCGTAGGCGAGCGAGGCGGCGGCGAATCCACTCCGCTGCCGCGCCCGCTGCGCCGCCTGCTCGAGCTCCTCGCCGACGGACGGGTCCGGCTCGATGCTGGCCGCGGCGCGATGCCAGGCGCGGCGATCGGCCTCGGCCTCGCCTTCGAGGACGCTCGCGAGCGCGCCGTGGGCGGCCTGGCGCTTGGAGAGCGGCGCCGCCTGGTAGACCGCGGACCGGACGAGTGGGTGGCGAAACTCGAGCCGGTCTCCGCCGACGTGCACGAGCCCGGCCTGTTCGGCGTCGTCGAGCGCCTCCGCCGCCGCTCCGAGTTGCGCCGCGGCGCGAAGCACGGTCGCGATCTCGCCGCTGTCGTCGGCGGCAGCGACGAGCATCAGCGTCTGCGTCTCCTCCGGCAGCTGATGCACGCGCGCGAGGAATGCTCGCTCGACGCGGGCGCTCACCGGGATCGGAGCGAGCACCGACTCGGCGCCTGAAAGCTGCTCCTCACTCAAGGACGACGACAGCTCGAGCAGGGCGAGCGGGTTGCCTCCCGTCTCTTGCACCAGCCGCCGGCGGAGCTCCGGTGAGAGCGCGACGCCTGCGCCGCGGTCGACCAGCTCGCCCGCCGCCGCCGGCTCGAGCCCGCCCAGCCGGAGCTCGGGCAGCCCGGGTGCCTCGAACCGCCTGATCTCGCCCTCGCGAGCGCCGAAGAGCAGGACGATGCCCTCGACCTCGATCCGCCTGGCGACGAACACGAGCGCGCCGGCAGAGGCCTCGTCGAGCCACTGCGCATCGTCGACGAGGCACAGGAGCGGACGATCTTCGGCTGCCTCGGCGAGCAGGCTCAAGACTGCCAGCGAGACGAGAAAGCGGTCACCGCTTCCTCCTTCCGCCAGGCCGAGCGCTCCGCGGAGGGCGGCGGCCTGCGGCTGCGGAAGGCTCTCCACATGCCCGAGGACCGGGCGGACGATCTGGTGCAAAGCCGCGAACGGGAGCTGTGCCTCGGATTCCACCCCCGCGCTGCTGAGCACGAGCATGTCGCCGGCCTGATCGCGCGCGTCCTCCAGGAGGGCTGACTTGCCGACTCCCGGCTCACCGGAGACGACCAGGACGGCGCTACGCGACGCGCGAGCGCCCTCCAGAAGCTCACGGATACGGGAGCGCTCTGGGTCTCGCCCGTAGAGCACTGGCCTGATCGTACGCCGCTTTTCTTGCAAACCCGGCGAAATCACCGGCGCGACGGCGGGCAGACCTCGCGAGGCTGGAGACCGATGGCAATGAACTTGGAACCTCGAAAGGAAGGCAGCCTGATGACCGCCGACCCCCTTCAGTACGCACGGCGTTGGAAGACGCTCGCCGTGCTCTCTCTGAGCCTGGTGATCATCGGGCTCGACAACACGATCCTCAACGTCGCACTGCCGACGCTGCAGGACGAATTCGACGCTTCGCCTTCGAAGCTGCAGTGGATGGTCGATTCCTACCTGCTCGTGTTCGCGGGCCTGCTGCTCGTCTTCGGCACGCTCGGAGATCGCTTCGGGCGCAAGCTCGCGCTCCAGGCGGGGGTGTCGATCTTCGGGCTCGCCAGCCTCGGCGCCCTCATCGCCGACTCCGCCGACGAGGTGATCGCCGTGCGCGCCGCGATGGGAGTCGGCGCGGCGCTGATCATGCCCGCCACCCTCTCGATCATCGCCAACGTGTTCACGGGTACGGAACGCGGGAAGGCGATCGCGATCTGGGCGGCGCTGGCCGCGGTTGGCATCGGGCTAGGACCGCTGGCCGGCGGGCTGCTGCTCGAGTGGTTCGGCTGGGCGTCTGTCTTCCTCGTCAACGTGCCCTTCGCCGCTGCCGCGCTGCTGCTCGGCATCCGCTACGTCCCCGAAAGCCGAGATCCACGGCCGGGGTCGTTCGACGTACTTGGAGCGGCGCTCTCCACGGCCGGCTTCAGCGTTCTCGTCTTCGCGATCATCGAGGCGCCCGAGCAGGGTTGGCTGAGCGGCGCCACCCTCGGATTGCTCACGGCGAGCGTGGCGCTCCTGGGCGCCTTCCTCTGGTGGGAGCGGCGGACTGCCGAGCCGATGCTCGACCTCGGCTTCTTCCGTAGTGCCCGCTTCAGCGTCGGCACGGCGGCGGTTAGCGTCGCCTTCTTCGCCCTGCTCGGTGGAATCTTCGCGCTGACGCAATACCTGCAGTTTGCGCACGGCTACAGCGCGATCGAGGCGGGCGCGATCATGAGCCCGCTCGCGCTCGGCCTGATGATGGGGGCCGGCTCGTCGAGCAAGGCCGTCGGGCGACTCGGCATCTCCCGCGTCGTCGCGGCGGGACTCAGCGGCCTCGCGATCCTGCTCGCGCTGACGACATTCTTCGAGCCGGACACCGGCGCGCTCGTGCTGGTCGCCTGGTTCTTCTTCCTGGCCCTGTCGATGGGCTGGATCATGGCGCCGGCCACCGAGGCGGTCGTCGGGGCGGTGGCGCCGGCCAAGTCGGGCGTCGCCTCGGCCACCAACACCGTCGCGCG
Source organism: uncultured Actinomycetes bacterium (assembly GCA_963798935.1). Classification (GTDB taxonomy): domain Bacteria; phylum Actinomycetota; class Thermoleophilia; order Gaiellales; family Gaiellaceae; genus JACDAN01. The sequence goes on along the minus strand of CAWCVG010000032.1, from coordinate 2,136 downwards.
CATGGTCTCCGGAGCTCTCGGAGTGGCGGTCATCGGGTCGCTCGTCAGCTCGCTCTACTCGAGCGACGTCGAAGGCTCGCTCGGCGGCCTGCCGCCGGAGGCGCAGGCGGCCGCAGAGGACTCGATCGGCGCCGCCAATGCGATCGCGGCGCAACTGCCACCGGACGTCGCTTCGGGCGTCCTCGCGACGACCGGCGAGGCCTTCACCCAGGCGATGGGCGCCGGGCTCCTGGTCGGCGCCGTGCTCGCCGCCCTGGCGGCAGCGGTCGTCGTCCGCTTCCTGCCGGCGCGCGAGCCAGCGTCCGAGTTGGACGCGGCCGAGACCCCCGTGAGCATGGTCGTCGAAGCCGACCGAGCCGCCTAGGACACCGGAAGGAGCTGAGCGCCATGACGCCACGAATCGAGGACTACGCGCTGCTGGGAGACACGCACACAGCCGCGCTCGTCAGCAACGAAGGATCCATCGACTGGCTCTGCTTCCCACGGTTCGACTCGGCAGCCGCCTTCGCCGCCCTCCTCGGCGACGAGGAGAACGGTCGCTGGCAGATCGCTCCAGACGGGCAGATATCGGCCAGTCGCCGACGGTACCGCGGCGACACGCTCGTGCTCGAGACCGACTTCGAGACCCCCGAAGGGTCGATCCGGCTCGTCGACTTCATGCCGGCACGCGGCGAGGCGGCGGAAGTCGTGCGCTTGGTCGAGGGCGTCCGCGGACGGGTGCGGGTGCAGATGGAGCTCAAGCCTCGTTTCGACTACGGGCGGATCCGGCCCGTCATCCGCCGCATCGACGGAGCGGACGTGGCGTTCGCCGGCCCGGACAGCATCTGGCTACGCACGCCGGTCGAAACACGTGACGAAGACGGCGTCCTGCGAGCCGACTTTTCGGTCACGGCGGGGGAGCTCGTCCCGTTCGTCCTCACCTGGCGTCCGTCACACGAGCCCGCACCGCATCCGGTCGACCCGATGCGAGCGCTCGCCGACACCGAGTCGTACTGGACCGAGTGGGTCTACGCGTGCACGTACAGCGGCGAGTGGCCCGAGGCTGTCGTCCGGTCGCTGATCACGCTGAAGGCGCTCACCTACGCTCCGACCGGCGGAATCGTTGCTGCGCCAACGACCTCGCTCCCCGAACAGCTCGGCGGAGTTCGCAACTGGGACTACCGCTACTGCTGGCTCCGCGACGCCGCGTTCACTCTGCTTGCGCTCACGCGCTCGGGCTACCGGCACGAGGCGGAGGCCTGGAACCGGTGGCTCGTCCGGACGGTTGCAGGCGACCCGACGGACGTGCAGATCATGTACGGGGTCGCAGGGGAGCGGCGTCTGACGGAGGTCGAGCTGCCGTGGTTGTCCGGCTACGAGGGCGCGAAGCCGGTGCGGATCGGCAACGAGGCGACCGAGCAGCTCCAGCTCGACGTCTACGGCCAGGTCGTGAACAGCATCCACCACGCCAGACGCGCGGGCCTGGAGGACAACGGTGATGCCTGGGCGCTGACGCGCTCGCTCGTCGACGTCGTCGAGGCGAGCTGGCGGCTCCCCGACGAGGGGATCTGGGAGGGCCGCGGCCCGCGCCGGCACTTCGTCAACTCGAAGGTGATGTGCTGGGTCGCCGTCGACCGTGCGCTCCGCGACGCGGAGGAGTTCGGTCTCCCTGCTCCAGTCGCCCGCTGGCAGACGCTGCGCGGCGAGATCTCTCGCGAGGTCCTGTCGGAGGGCTACGACGCGGATCGTGGCACCTTCACGCAGTCGTACGGCTCCACAGAGCTCGACGCCTCCGCCCTTCTGATGCCGCTCGTGGGCTTTCTTCCACCGACCGACGAGCGCATGCTCGGCACGGTGGCTGCCATCGAGCGTGAGCTCTGCCATGGCGGGCTCGTCCACCGCTACTCGACGTCCGATGACGCGGAGTCCGTCGACGGGCTTCCCGAGGGCGAGGGCACCTTCCTGGCCTGCAGCTTCTGGCTTGCCGCCAATTACGCTCTCTCGGGCCGCTTGGCGGAGGCGAGAGCGCTCTTCGAGCGCCTGCTGTCGCTTCGAAACGACGTAGGCCTCCTGGCCGAGGAGTACGACCCCGAAACGCAGCGGCAGGTCGGCAACTTCCCTCAGGCGTTCAGCCACGTACCGCTGATCATGGCTGCG
>CAWCVG010000031.1:0-172383 GCA_963798935.1 uncultured Actinomycetes bacterium | reverse complement strand
CGATGAAGAGCATGTACGGGCCTGGGACCGCGGTGTGCATGTTCGCGGGAACGTTCGCGGACAGCGTGCCGGCGCCGGCCGTGAAGGAAAGTGGGAGATAGCGCTGCTCCATCTCGACCGAGTGCGTCTGGGATCCCAAACGGATCAGGCCGACTTTCTGAATCGACGCGGCATTCGGCGTGCTGATCTGGAAAGAGGTGCCGTGGCTGACGCTGCCCGGCGCACCCGTGATCTCAGGGCGCAATGCGAGCTCGCCGGAGCCGTCCTGCTTGAACAGATACGGCGGTGTGAAGATTTCGGCGTTCTTCGCCAGATAATGGACCTGGTCACAGGTGCCGCAGATGCCGCCGCCCGAAGAGAGCACGCGGCCGTCCGGAAGAAGCAGGGCAGTCGAGTGGTATTGGCGTGTCACGGCCTGCGCCGCGAGGGTGGTCCACTGACCGGTCGCCGGGTCCCCACCGCTCCGCGTTGTAGACACCGCCGTTCATGTCGATGAGCCCCGCCCCGGTCGAGTTGCCGCCTGTCGCGAGCACGCTCCCGTCGGCGAGCAAGGTGAGGTTGTGCTGGCGACGGCCGAAGGCCATCGGCGAGGTGGCGGAGACCTCGACCTCCGGTGGAGCCCCGTCGGTGTTGTTGGTGTCGATCACGCGTGCGTCCTTCGATGACGGGCCGCCGCCGGCGACGAGCGTCTTGCCGACGTCGTAGACGGCGTGGCTCCCGTAACCGCGGTTGATCGCATCGCGCGGGCCGAAGCTCTGCCACGCGCCGCCGCCGGTGGGGTCGAGCTTGCGCATTGTCTGATCAGGCCCCGAGTAGAAAACGCGACCATCGGGCGCGACGTCCAGCCAGGGATAGAGCGGCAGGTTCAGCGCAGCAGTGCTCAGTGCTCGCAGGGTGCCGTCGGTCTTGCGCACCTCCGGAATGTCGGGACCGCCCTCCGTGATCAGCATCTCGCCGTTCGTCAGCGGAGTGACCGACGGATACCAGCGGCCGGCGGCCATGTTCGGCCCGAGACTCCAGCCGTTGGTTACAGGGTTGAACAGATGCGTCTGGGTGATGCCCTCGAGTTGCGCGTTCTTGTTGCCGCCGGCGATGAAGAGCGAACCGTCGAAGAGATGGGCGAAACCGGCACAGAAGATGTTGTGACCCTGATCGACCGTGGCGGGTGTATGGGTACCCGTGACGGGGTCGTAGACGGTGGCTCTCGTAAAGTTGTGAACGGGGAAGGTCTCGGTCGCGGCATCGCCGACGGTGTCGAACGCGAGCACCTTGCCGTTCGGAAGCAGGGCCACGTGAATGCCAACGACGGGCCAGTCGACGACCGGTCCCCACTGTCCAACCTGAGCGGGATCAGGGACGATTTCGGCGGCAGCGGCCTGCGACGCCCAGCCGGACCGGAGCCGCGTCTCCCGGTTGAGCTGCGTCTCGAACGCTCGGCTGTGGATGACGGCGTCCTCGGCCTGATGCCCCGCCGCGGTGTCGACGTTGTGCGCGAGCACGGCCCCCGGGGCACCGAGGGCAACCGCGTTCGCCAACGCCAGGATGAGCGCTGTCCGCAAGGTGCAGCCGCTAGCCCGGACGCGAAGGCGCCGTGCATAGCGGCGGACAAAAGGAGCCGCAGAGTCCACCGCTCCCAGCATCCCACCGCCCTCGTGCCTGTCAAGGGCCGGCGGCCATTCCCATCCCTTCGGTTGGGAACCGCCGGGCTACTCGCCGGATGGCGTTTCCCAGTGGCCGGAACCTGAGCAGCTAGGCGCCCGGCGCTCGGTACCCGACCTGTTGAGCCTTGCGCAGGGCATCCATCGTCTCGTCGACGGTCAGCAGCACCGTCGTCTCGAGCGAGCTAAGCGCGCCGCCGCCGGAAATCGCCAGCGCAACCGCGGCCATGGACACATTGTCGGGGCCTCCCAGAGGGTGTAGCCGTCGTGCTCGCCGAAGGCGTACCAGAACCCGTGAAGCTTCCCGCCGGCCGACTCGATGTACTCCTGAGCGGCCTTCCGGCGGTCCTCCGGGTTGCCGATCAGCCTGGCCCATGTCTCCGGCGTGTAGCTGAACTTGGTCAGATAGAACGGCATCGCCGCCTCCTCTCGTTCGCCGACATGTGCCGTCGGCGGGGGCGTCGAAGTATGACTCGCCCGCAAAGCTCGCACGGCGCCAGATTCAGTGGGCGTGACTGGGATCGAACCAGTGACCTCCCGCGTGTGAAGCGGGCGCTCTCCCGCTGAGCTACACGCCCAGGAGCGCCACAGTAGCGGAGGTCGTCAGAAGAGCGACAACGCCAGCTCGAGCCTACTTGCGGCCAATTCTGAACGTGGAGTCGACGATTGGATCGGCGAGGCGCGTGCCGTTCTTGACTCGGAAGGCCGGCCGGACGCTCCAGCGGTAATCGCCCGGCGTGAACCGAACGCGGCGTGGGAGGGCCACACGGGCGGAGCGAGTCCGCGTCTGGTAGAAGCGCCTGCCGTTTCGGAAGAAGGCGACCTGGTAGTAGGCCGTACGCACCTGAGACACCCAGGCGAACGTCCGAGTGGGTTTGAATCGCGGCAGCTTGCGCGCTCCGGACGGCTTCACGGCCGGTTTTCTCGGTGCGCCGCCCGTTCGCTTCGTGCTCGAATTCGTTCCCTGGGGCGTGGTCGGCTGCGTACTCGCCCCGGTGGTAGGAGACGGAGCCGCGGGCTGGATCCGTTGGCCTTCGGCGGCAAACGTCGGCTGGTCCCTCGCGGGCAGGAGGCTAACGCCGAGGATCCCGACAAGTGCGGCCAAACTCAGGATGGACAGGATTTCCGCGACCGGGATCCTCCGATCGGGCGTGGGCGTCGGAGGTTCGATTCGGACCGAAGCCGGCCAGGGGCGATCGGGAAGAGCGGCGCGGGCCCCTGCAGCGAGATCGGGGTCCACGAGGACGAGCTCCGGACTGATCGGCCCGTTGGCGGGCTCTCTGCTCTCCATGATGGCTCCGACCGAGAGTAGCGGCCCTTCCGGACCTTGGAATGGCCACCTAACGGTGGTTACTCAGGCCTCTGACGACCGGCCGGGCCTCTGTTCTGCCTCACTGGCGATGGGCGGCCGCAGACGACAGACCGCAGGCGAGCATGCCGTCCTGCCCGACGCCTAGTCGTTGCGCCGCGCCGGCTGCGTGGGCGTTCCGAGGACGGCCGCGAGCGAGGCAACTTCCAGGAAGACGCTCCGCAGCTCCTCCACGCCCTGCTCCTTGCGCAGGAACGCCGTCGCACCGGCTTCGGCAGCCTCTTCCGCCCCCACCGGAGTCTGCGTCCCGGTTAGGACGAGGATCTGGGCGGGCAGACCGGCTCCTCGAATTCGCCGAGTAGCCTCGAGCCCGTCCATCACCGGCATCATCAAGTCCATCAGGATCACGTCGGGCCGAAGCTCGGCCGCAAGCCTGACGGCCTGCTCACCGTCGGCCGCGATCCCCACGACTTCGACCCGATCGTCCTCCGAGAGCACCGCCATCAACGACTCCGCGAAGAGTCTGTGGTCATCGGCCAGGAGTACCCGGACGGCCGGCCCGGACGGCGGCTTCGAGGGCATGAGGTGACCTTACCCGGGCTCCTTCGGCTGGCGAGACCAGGCCGAAAGGCGTTCCCCCACCCGGACGGGGGGTTAAGCCGGTGTGGGGAAGGCAATCTGTGGAATGGGGAAAGGCCCTGCACAGATCCGCGTGCGAGCCCTTGAAAAAAGGTGAAACCTCACCTATACCTTTCAACAGTCCTATTGCGGCTATGGACATAGACACGCCGACACTTGATCCGCTCGACGCGGTCGTCCTGGATCCACACCCGATCTGGCTCGACGCCGTCGAGATGGTCCTGGCGCGGATCGGTGCGAGCGTCGTTCTGAAGACCTCGTCCGCTCGCGAAGCCCTCGCGGCTATCGAGCGCGACCAGCCGCGGCTGCTGACGCTCGAGCTCGACACTCAGCCGGGTGAGCCCGACGGCTTCGAGGTGATACGCCGAGCCACGGCCCTGTCGGGGTCGCTGCGCGCGATCGTCCTCTCGACGCATCACGACACGGCGCACATCGACGGGGCGCTAGGCGCCGGTGCGGCTGCATATGTCGTCAAGACGGCGCATCCTGACGACGTCGCCTCGGCGGTGCGCCAGGCGTTCGACCATTCGGTCTACCTCCCGGGCGGGCCACTCGCCGTCGGCGAGCCGTTCGCCCCCGAAGCACAACATGCCCGCGGGGAGCGGGCCGGGGGGCTCACCCGCCGCGAGCTCGAGATTCTCAAGCTCGTGGCCGAGGGACATTCGAACGCGGCCCTGGCGCGGATGCTCTGGGTTACCGAGCAGACTGTGAAGTTCCACCTCTCGAACGTCTACCGCAAGCTCGAGGTCACGAATCGCACGGAAGCGAGCCGGTGGGCGCAAGTGCACGGCCTGCTCGACGACGAGCTGAGCCTCGCCTAATCCGGTCGATAGCAGTCAGGTAGCAGCCGGTGTCTCTTCGTGACCACGCGCTGGGCGCTCGCAGTGACGAATGCGACCGACGCGGTCACAAGGGTGCTCCTGTGCCACTCGGACAAAAAATGGTCCTGTCATCGGCAGTTTGGACGCGAGCTTTAGACCAAGGCCAGGCGCTCGAATGGTCTGCCTCGCGGACGATCAGTCCACGATGGGTGTGACTGGGGATCGAACCAGTGATCTCCCGAGTGTGAAGCGGGCGCTCTCCCGCTGAGCTACACGCGCCAGCTTCCGCACCCTAGTGCGAGCGAGGGAGACCGCGCAGCGCGGCGCTACGTCGAACTCGTTATGACAGGCGCAGCACCGGCTGAGCACTGGCCCTATGGCGAAGGGTCGGCGAGCTTGACCTCGGTGAACCTGGCGACCGCGCCGCCGGTGTGCTCGAAGTACTCGACGACGACGGCGTGCTGCCCCTCGAACAACTCGACGTCGGCGGTATACGTGGTTGGCGCCTGATAGAACCAGCCGTTGACGACCTGTGTGCCGTCCACCAGGACCCGGATCCCGTCGTCGCCGGTCACGCTGAACCGGTAGGTACCCGCCGGGTAGACCTTCGTCCTCGTCCAGCGCGCAGAGAAGCGATCGGCAGGGATCAGGGGGTCGGGTGAGCCCTCAGCCCAGTCGAAGTCGATCGTGTTGTCGCTGCGCGTCACGCTGGGAGCACCCAGGAACAGGCTGTTGTCGAAGTACTCCGCGGCGAACGGCTCGGGTGGGGGTGGAGGAGGCGGAGGCGGCTCGGAGGTTCGTTCGTAGCTCAGCTTCGCGACCGCGTCCCCGGTCGCCTCGAAGTACTCCAGCACGATCTGGTGTGATCCTGCAGTCAGCTGGCGCGTGACGCTTAGAGCGGTTCGACTCTGTGTGGTCCACTTGTCCAGCACCTTCTGCCCATCCACGTACAGCCGTACGCCGTCGTCAGCGGTCGCGGTGAACTTGTACGTAGCGTCCTCGGCCACCGGCAGGTTCTTGGTCCACCGGGCTGAGAAGTTGTCCGCGGCGACGCCGTCGCCCGGAGCTCCGTCGCCCCACTCGAAGTCGACGGCGGCATCCGCGCGGGTGAGCGCGGGGGAACCCGCCAAATTTCGGTTGGCAAAGTACTCGCCGGAATATCCCCCGTCGTCAGGGACGACGTTTCCTATCCGATCGTAGGTGAGTTCGGCGCGAGCGCCACCGAATGCCTCGAAGTACTCAACGCGCAGGTCGTGTACGCCGCCGGTCACCACCTTGTCGACGCTGTACTCGGCGTTCCCGTTGGCCCACGCATCGATCACCGGCACGTTGTCGAGATACACGCGCAGCCCGTCGTCACGCGCACCGGAGAATCGGTAGACACCCGCCGACAGCACCACCGACTTGGTCCAGCGCGCCACGAACCGGTCGGCAGCGATCCCGGCGCCCGGCGACCCCTCGCCCCAGTCGAAGTCGAGGGTCTCGTCGTTGCGCTGGAGGTCGGCTGCGCCGGTTGGAATCGTGGGGGCGCCGATGACATCCGGTGTGTTCCAGTACTCGGCGTGGTAGGCGGTATCGACGGCGGGTTCTCCGACCAAGGTGTAAGCCATGCGGGCCACCGCGCCGCCGGTGTTCTCGTAGTACTCCATCACGATCTCGTGTGGGCCGCCGTCCAGCGGCAGCGTCTTGCGGTAGGTGGTCGGAGCCTGGTCGATCCACCTGTCGATCACCTGGACGCCGTCGACGTACAGCCGCACGCCGTCGTCAGCCGTGACGGCGAACTCGTAGTCCCCCGGGGTGAAGGTCATCGTCCGCGTCCACCTGGCTACGAACCGGTTGACGGCGAGGCCTGCGCCGGGCGACCCCTCGCCCCAGTCGTGATCGATCGCATCCTCGTCGCGCACGAGCTCCGGTGAGGTACTCGGAATCACGTTGACGCCCACCGGGGCGCTCCAGTAGTTCGCGCGGTAGGCATCCGTTGGCTGGTCGGGCGCGCTGTCCCAGGTGAGCGAAGCCAATGCATGGCCGCCGTGCTCGACGTATTCGACCTTAATCGTGTGGTTCCCTGTGGCGAGCTCGGCGATGTAGTCGAACTCGGTGTTCGCGGGGCCCTGCCATTGCCGGATCACTCGTTTTCCGTCGATGTAGACCCGAATCCCGTCGTCCGCGACGGCGGTGAACTTGTAGCGGCCCGCCCCGAACCACTGAGTCGTGGTCCAGCGGACCGAGAAATTGTCGACGGGCACTGCTGCGTCCGGGGAGCCTTCGCCCCAGGCGAAGTTGATTCTCGGGTCCGCCCTCGTCAAGACCGGGGTTCCCGAGAAGGTCGTGTTGTCGTAGTACTTGGCGGTGAACGGTTCCAACGGCCGGTAGGTCGCGGTGTACGTGGTGTCGTCCTGCGGCGTGGTGATCACGTGCCGGATGTTCTTTCCGTCCGACCAGCCGGCGAACTGGAGCGGCGTGCCGTCCGGAGCGACCGCGTTGCTCGGCGCCGACAGCTCTCGCTGGAAACCCTCCACGCCGTCCAATGTGAGCGGCGTGCTGATCGGCACGCCGTCGAGCTTCAAGCCCACCCCGGCAGGAGAGGTGGCCAGCACCAGCTGCGACCTGCGCGGGAAGATGTTCACGATCTTGCTGGTGGACAGCCCGTTGCTGTCGGTGGCCGTGACCTTGATCTCGTAAGGAGGTGTCCGCCGACGCCTCACCGGTTCTCGGGATGGTGAACGATCGCGCTCGTCCCGTGAGCGGGCCGACGAATGGGTGAAAGTGCGTCCCGTGATGCAGCCGGACCTCGGTCTTGATCCTCCCGTCGTCGAGGTCGAAGCCAGCCGCGTCACGAGCGAACGCGTTGTACGTGATCGTATCGCCCGCCTGGTACAGCTGGCCTTCCGTCGGTGCTGAAACGTTCAATTCGGGTGCGCCCCCAACCTGGATGACGATTGGCTGGGCGTTCCTCTGCTCCCCGCCCGCCGACACGACCAGGCGCGCGGTGTAAACCCCCTTCTCGGTGTACGTCTTCGTCGGGTTCGCGTCCGTGCTGCTCGTCCCATCGCCGAACGTCCACTGGTAGCTGAGCGGATCGCCGTCCGGATCGCTGCTCCCCACGCTGGAAAAGTGCACCGTGAGCGGCTCGAGCCCCTTGGTGACGTCAGCGGAAGCCGCGGCCACCGGCGCACTGGAGGTCGGATCGTGAGCGACGCGATACAGCGCTCCAGGGTAGTAGGTGATGTAGTACAGCGAGCCATCTGGAGCGACCTTGAGGTCGACCACGCTTCCGGCCTGGTCGTCGAACTCGTGCACCGCGGTGATGTCGCCGTTCGCGTCGAGGTCCGCATGCCTGATGAATCCCTTGGCGTAGTCGCCGAAGAACAGGTCTCCTGTGTACTCGGGCGGGAACGAGCTGCCGCGGTACACCGGGCCACCGGTGACGGCCGCGCTCTCACCGGCGTGCGGGTAGGTATGGATCGGGTTGATGAAACCGGCGCAGGCCGACGTGCACATCCCCTCCTTCAGCGGCCACCCGTAGTTGCCGCCCTTGACGATCCGATTGACCTCCTCCCAGCTGAAGTCGCCCACGTCGCCGCCGTAGAGGTGCCCGGTGACGCTGTCGAATTGGAAGCGCCAGGGGTTGCGGAATCCGTACGCCCAGATCTCTCCCAGCTTGCCGGGTTGGCCGGCGAACGGGTTGTCGGCTGGGATGGAGCCGTCCTTGTTGATCCGCAGGATCTTCCCGTGCGGACTGTTCAGGTCCTGAGCGTGCGGGCCGTAGCCGTTGTCACCGACTGCGAAGTAGAGCTTGCCGTCGGGGCCGAACCGGATGCTCCCGCCCACGTGCAACTCCAGTGAAGGCGAGGCCGTCCGGAACAGCTCGAATGGTCCATCGGTGCCGATGTCCTCATGCGCGCTGAACCGGACCAGGTGGTTCAGCAGGTCGTGGCCCGTGTAGTAGAAGTAGACGTAGTGGTTGGCGACGCCGAAGTCGGGATCAAACGCGATCCCGATCAGGCCGCGATCCCCGGTGTCCTCGGACGGCAGGTCGGCGAACGGCGTCGGCAGCAGCTGCCCGTTCTTCACGATCTTGACCTTTCCGGCGCGCTCGAGGATGAAGATCCGGCCGTCCGGGGCGATCTCGAAGCCCGAGGGGCCGTTCAGCCCTTCCCCGTCACCGACCACGACCGAGGTCTGGAACTCGAGGGGTGGGGCAGCCACTCCCGGGGTGACGAACATCAGCCCGAGCGTCAACAGCGCAACGACGATGCGTCCGCCTTGTGGCCACCAAATCGTCGAGCTCTTGGCGCGGGCACTTCGCTCTCTATCGCTCGTCTGGCCAACCTCACCCGTACACCCCCGTGCGCGGATGCCGCAGTTCCATCTACTTAGCTGAAGGAAGTGTCGCTCTTCTCGCTATGAGCACAACTGGCCATTCGGCTAAAGCTCTGGATGGAAAGCCGGAGTTGTGGCGACCCTCGACTGCGACCGACTGGGCCGATGGTGCGGTCGGCGGGTCTCGAGCAGCCCAGCTGCGATCGCGTTTGATCGTCGGATGCGGCAGCGGCAACTCGAAGCTCGCCGCGTGATCCGGAGCCAGCGGAGTCGGCTTGGTGGTGGGCGCGATCCGACGGCTTCGTTCGCGGATTGAACGGTCCGCGATCAAGTGGTAACTTGGAGGGGCCGCCCGCTGGACTCCGTCAGAGTTCAGCCGTTCGTTGACGTTCGGCTTCGGAGGGGACTGTGCGCGTTTTCGACGAGTTCGCCTTCGCCCACGCTTTCACCGACATGGCCGGGATCGAGTGGCAGGAGGAACGGGAGTACTATCCCCGTTACCGGACCAGGTACGAAGCGATCGTCCGGCGCTTCGCCGAGCAGGCGCCGGAGCACCCTCTCGACGTACTCGATATCGGTGGTGGTCAACTGGCCTACCTGGCGGCCGCGCTCTGGCGCGATCGTGGCTATGTCGCCGATGTCGACGACAGTTGTTTCGCCGCTGTGCGGGCGAACGGCATGGACGCATTCCAGTGGGATCTTGCCCGGGACGATGCTCCAACCGACCTGCGCTTCGACGCGATCTTCTTCTCCGAAGTCATCGAACACCTGCCCATCCCGGGCCACATTGCGCTTAGGCGCCTCCGTACGCTCCTGCATAGCGGAGGTCTGCTGATCTGTTCGACGCCGAACCTCTATCGGCTGCGCAACGTCGTCTTCCTGCTCCGAGGCCGGCCGCTGTTCGACCACTTCGACTTGCCTGGAGAGAGAGGCTACGGTCACGTGCTCGAGTATTCGGCCGAGCACCTTGCCTGGCAGCTCCAACGGGCCGAATTCGAGGACTTTGTCGTTGAACTCCACGACTTCAGGCACGTGCCGCATGAGCGACTGGACCGGGTGCTCGCGACGTTGGGCGCTCCTCTCCGACGAATACCGCGCTATAGGGAGCACCTGCTCGCCGTGGCCACCGCACCCTGACCTGATCTACTAGACGCGGGGTTACGAAGGGCCGGGCGGGCCGAGGATCGCTGCAAGCGAAGCGGCCTCGAGGCGACGCTGCGTAGCTCCTCGATGCCTTGCTCCTTTCGCAGGTAGCCGCCTGCTCCCGCCTCGGCGGCATCCTCCGAGCTGATCGGCGCATCCGTGCCCGTTAGGATCAGGATCTGCGTCTGAAGGCCACGCTTTCGACGGCCGCGTTGGCTGCGGGCATCTCTGCGTACATCGTTCATACCGCGCACCCGGACGACGTGGCCAGCTGAGCATTCGGTCTATCCGCGAGGGAAGACCGAGAGCACGCGCTAGCAGCTAGAAACCGGGATGGTGATCGGGCCGAAACTCAGCCCGTCGGAGCCCCCCCACTTCTTGTCGAAGAAGCAGCCGCGGAGGGTAAGTTCGTAGACCCCGCCGATCTCGACGAGTTTCGGAGCCTCGTACTCCTGCGGGGTCGGTTCGCTCGTGCGACCGGTGGTCATGCAGCAGAGAATAGATTTGAGGACAGACGTTCGCCACTGGCCAGGCGATTAGGGTTTCGCGGTCGATGGGGCTGCCGAGATCGTCGCCGGAAGAGCCGATCGGCGCGTATGGGCTGCGACTGGAAGGCGTCGAAGGTTCGCATTCACTCCTGGTTCCAGCGGATCCTCAGTGGCCGCGGTTCCACATTCGTTCCGAGGTCCACGCGCCACCGTGGCGTGACTCGGACGTAGTCACGGGCTCCGCTGCGGTGCTGCGCCTCCAGACCGGCGGCGAGATCCGGATCGAACGCGAGCCCGGCCTCGTCGTCTTCAGGATGCGGCGTCCGTTGAGTGAGTCGGAGTTGATCCACCCGTACCTCGCCCCGGTCGCTGCTGTCGCGGCTTACTGGTTCGATCGCGAAAGCTTCCATGCGGGCGCGTTCGTAGTGGACAGCGGGGCATGGGGCGTCCTCGGAGAGCGCGAGGCCGGGAAGAGCACGCTACTGGCCAGTCTGGCGTTGCGCGGGATCGCCATCCTCACGGACGACATGCTGATCATGGACGGCAACGTCGCGTTCCCAGCTCCGCGGTCGATCGACCTGCGCCCATCAGCTGCCCGGCACTTCGGCGTGGGTGAGCCGCTCGGCATCGTGGGGATGAGGGAGCGGTGGCGTCTCCGTCTGGCACCGATGGTGAAATCGGCCCCTCTGCGAGGTTGGATCTTCCTCTCGTGGGGCGATCGCGTCGAGACGTTGGAGGTCGTTCCCCACGAGCGCGTTGCAAGGCTCGGCGCTCAGCGTGGGTTGCGGATGGCTCCGCGCGATCCTGCGCGACTCCTGGATCTTGCGGCCCTACCGGCCTGGGAGCTTCGGCGACCGTCGCATTGGGACCGGCTGGACACTGCGACCGACGCGCTGCTCGAGCTCGTGGGCAGCTCCACTTGAACGAGTGCCGGCGAGCCAGGCCGCCTGCAGAAGCAGATACGAGCGTGGATTCGGCGCCGGAGACGTCCACTCACGCCTGAGTGCGTCGACGTCGACGAGGTCCGCGTCGACCCCCTCTCCCAGCCACGAGGCAGCGAAGGCTCGGCTCGGGCGGTTCCAGAAGGCTTCGTCGAACGTCGCCTTGGTGCTGCGGGCGAGTACCGGCTCCGGGAGGAGATCGCCGAAGAACAGGCGCATCGCGTCAGTTCGGCTGTGGAACCGGTTCGGTCGGGGCAGGGCAGCGAGAGCGGCCCAGAATCGGCGGTCTGAAAGCGGGTGGTGAGCAGCCGCTCCCTCGCCGGCAGCGAGCGCGTCCAGGCTCGCGACACTGATTTCCATGTGCCGGAGGCCTCGCATCCACTCGAGCCGCCGACTCCAGCGAAGCGGCTCGCCCGCCGCCTCCGCAGCGGCCGCGTGTTCCACGGACCGCCTGGCCCCATCGCGGAGCCAAGTGAACACGTCCTTCGGAACACGGCGGCGCAGGACGCGCGCCCTCACAGGACGCGGCGCGAGGGCGAAGCCCACCCGGAACAGGTCACGAGGTTCCGGTCTTGCTGCCCCGGAAAGGAGCAAGAGCGTCCGAGACCATTGCGAAGACGAGAAGGCCTCGTCACCGCCGACGCCGGTCAATAGCGCTCCACCCGCAGCCCTCCGCAGGAGCGGCACGTGGAAGTAGGCGTTGAACGGCCACTGCAAGCCATGCCTCGTCAAAGTCTCGCGGGCGATCGGTCCAACACAGTCCAGCTCGTCGGTGAACGAGATTCGCTCCCAATCATCGAGGTCGAGGTGACGTACGACCCGCTCCTGCCATTCGCCCTCATCACTCGCGGCCACCTCCGGGAAGCAGTTTGTTGCGGGGATCGGCGCTTCCAAGCCTTCTCGACGCGCCACGTGCGATGCGGTCGCGAGAACCGCTGCCGAGTCGCGTCCACCGGAGAAGCTGACGAGACACGGCGGGCGAGACAAAGCCTCCCTGACAGCCTCCTCCAGGGCCTGCCGCGGCGAGCCTTCAGGAGTCGGCAACGGGAGGGCACCGGCCTCCTCGCCGAAGACGAGCCCGCAGGCAACTTCGAGATGTGAGAGTCGCGTGCTCGCGTTCACGGCGCGGGCAGGCGCATCAGCTCCCAGAAGCGCGCGTCCCCTGCATCGAGCTCGCCGGCGAGCCAGGCGTGGGCGGCGAACTCGGCGCCGCGCGGGTCGACGCCGATGACGACATCTCGAGCGTTTCCGTGCGCGCTCTCCCAGGCCTGGAGCACGAGCGCCCGCTCGAGGCATGTATGCGGCCGCCGACGCAGTAGAGCGTAGACCCCGCGTTCGGCGCTGCGCGGCAATCCTTCCGGTGGCCGATTCACGACAACACGCTCGATCCCGCGGCGCCGCAAGCCCCAACGGGCGCGGAGCAGCGCAAGCTGCGCCCAGAAAGCGGCACGAACCACGTGACGGTTGACTCTCACGCTCGCTCCAGCAGATTGCGAGCGTCGAGCTCGTCCAGGAAGCGACCGACATCGGCAGCCGCCCGGTGCGGCTCGATCCCAAAAGCGCCTACGAGCTCGTCGACCAACTGCTCTCTCGTCGTCCCCTCGGCGAGACGGCGCCAAAGGAGCAGGCCGCTTTCGTTCGTGCTGACGTAGTCCGATCGGCCCAGGTCGACGGCGACGACTTCTCGATCGATCTCGCGCCAGCGGACCGCGTCGCTACGGAGTCGGATCGTCGTCGTCACAGCTGATCCCTTCTCAACGTCTCATTGTGGACCGAGACTCGCTCGAATGCGTGTCTCACAGCCCGCCGCATACGCGCGACTTTGACGCGCCAGGCCTCTCCTTCGGCCGGTCTGATTTCGCGAGCCAAGGCCTCAGCGGCGACCGGGAACGCGTGCTTCAGAGGAAGAACCGAGAATGGTGCAATCAGCCGGGCGAGATGGTCGCGAACCATGGACCGATCGCGGGTGGCATCGAGTCCCCCCGCCCAGAGCCGAACGGGCCAGGGAAGCGCAGGCGCGCCGAAGAGGACAGCGTCGGCTGCCGCGGTTGTCGTCCGCAAGACGCCGTCCATCCGCCAGCGCCGAGCGGCGTCCCAAAGCTCGGCCGGATCGGCCTCCCGCGCAACCAACGTGACGTCGATGAGATCGAGGATCCGTCGGAGCGGCGTGCCCTCCCAGGAGTGAGCGGCCAACACGAGCGTGTGGTGAGCCGGCGACAGGGCGAGAACGCCGGTGATTCCCGTCGCCGATTCGACCGCGTCCGAGAACAGCTCGGGCGTGGACGGCGGAGGCGCCCACGAGACCCAGACCGGACGCCGGTGCAGCTCCACCAGGACGGGAAGCCCGGGGAGGCAGAGCGGGCGGAGGTGGTGCTTATCGTCGTAGATGCGGTCATCCCTGCCGAGGGGCGCGAAGCCGGCCGTGACGAGCGCCCGCTGAGCCTCCTCTGGGCGATCGACGAGCAGGTCGACGTCGCGGAAGGGACGCAACGTCGGGCTCGGGTACCGGCGCGCCACCTCGAGTCCCTTCATCAGGACCAGCGTGCCGTCGTACGCGGCGCGCGCCCGTTCCAATGTGATCTCCGCGGCAAGTGTCACCGCCGCGGCGAGACGTTCGTCGGCGGCGAAATCGTTGGGGACGGGGCGGCCGACGGAGCGAAAGCGCCGAGCGGCGAGCAGGTGGAGGCGATGCGCTCGGAGGTCGACCGAGCTCGGCGAACGATCGACGGCCTGGTCCACGGCCCGCCAAAGCGCGTCGTCCGCGACCTGCCGGTCAGGGTCGCTTTCGGTAATTGCGTCCTCGTATGAATCCATGATCGACCTCAGTAAAGACCCAGCGTGCCGAGGCGCTGCTCCCGTCGCAACGCCAGCTTGAACGCCGTAACGCCGATGACGAGCGACAGCGCAGACAGCGGAGCGAGTTTGCCGACGACACCGGCTATCTCGGACCACCCGGATCCACCAAGCAGCGCATTCCGCATTCCATCGACCGCGAGAGCGATGGGGTTGAGCTCGGCGGCGGTTCCGACCCAGTCAGGTAGAAGGTCGACCGGAAAGTAGAGGCCGGAGGCAAGCGCCAGCAAGAGCGTCCCCAGAGCGACCGCATTCGCTCCCCTCCGGAAGGTGAGCGTCGCCGCGGCGCTGAGCACTCCGAGCCCCCAGACGAACGGGATGAAGACAAGCAGGACAACAGTCGCCGGGAAAATGCCCGACGGCTCCATGTGAAGTCCGAAGCCGACCGCGACCGCGGTCAGGAAGAGCGCGGTCTGCAGCGGGATATAGATGAGATCGAAGAACACCGATCCGATCTGGACCGTCGCCGTTCTCGTCGGTGTAACAAGCAGAGACTCGAGGGTGCCCATCAGCTGTTCGTTCCGAATCACGGTGGAGACGCGCTGAAGGCCGAAGGTGACGAATACGCCCAGGGCGATCCCGATCGCGGCGAACTCGAGGTACGTCACTTCCTTTCCCTGAAAGGTGGGGAGCTCAGAGGGGTCGATCATCTTGCCGATGAAGGCGAAGACGAGCGCCTGGCCGGCCAGGCTGATCAAATCCGTCGCGAACGACATGCGATAGCTCCAGGCGACGAGGAAATCGCGCCGCACGAAGGCGGGCAGCTTGAGGAGCTCTCCGGCCAGCGCCGTCATCAGAGACCGTCCTCGGTCAGAAACCGGAAGGCATCTTCGATCTCCGAGCGCCGTTCGCGGCAAGAGTGAACCTGGAGACCCGCGGCGGCGAGCGCCGCCAGCGCGTCACCGAGCACAACGCTGTCGGCGAGCGAAAGGACGTAGTGCCCGGGGTCGCTCCCGCCTACGGGCATCACCCCTCCGCGACCGCGAAGCGCCGCCTCGGCGGCCGCTCGCACAGCAGCGTCCGATGGTCGGCCGTTCGTCAATCGGACGACGTGGTCGCGAGGACGAGCAAGGGCCGACAGTTCGTGAACGCCGCCGGCGAACTCGACGCGGCCTCTGTGGAGGAGCGTCACGCGGTCAGCAAGTCCGCGGATCTCTTCCAGCCGCTGTGTCGCCCAGACGACAGCGGCCCCCTGGGCGCAGGCGAGCCGGACGAGATTCCGCACGCGTTCTGCTCCTTCCGGGTCGAGGTCATGCGTTGCCTCGTCGACGAGCAGCACAGTTGGGTTCGCAAGCAGGCCCCGAGCGATCGAGAGGCGCTTCTGCATACCGTGCGAATACGCGCCGACGCTTTCGCCGGCGGCCTCCGCGAGCCCGACATGTTCGAGCACCTCCAGCGAACGCGCCTTCGCTTCGCGGCGACGCATTCCGTGTAGACGGGCAAAGAACACGAGATTCTCGAGCCCGCTGATCCGCAGGTAGAACGAGCGGTCTCCCGAGGGAACGAAACCGACCAAATGGCGCAGCTCGGCCGCATGCCGCCGAACTTCACGACCGAGCAGCTCGACCGAGCCCTCGGTGGGTTCGAGGAGGCCGAGCAGGATTCTGATCAGCGTCGTCTTGCCCGCGCCGTTTGGCCCGAGCAGCGCGTGAAGCTCTCCCGCTCGGACCTCGAAACGTACGTCGTCGAGTGCGACCTTCCGTCCGAACCGACGTGTCAGGTCGCGAGCGGAGATGACTGTGCCGAGCGACTCGCTCGAAGACCCCCCGGTCATGGAGACCGTCCTTCTAAACGGCACCGGCCCCGCCCGACCGGGCGGGGCGCGATGCGTAGTCGAGGCAGATACAACGCGTGAACCGCAGCATCCCAGCATTGGCCGGAGCCTGGTAGCGGTCCCGGTCGAGCGTAACGATCCACCCGCCGCCGTCGCAGCTGCATTTCTGGACCCTCGGCGGCGCCGCCACGGTCCCGCGAGCGCTATGCAGCGCGTTCACGCGGGTACCGCCTCGCGGGCGCTTGCCTCTACCTCGATTCCGCGGCAGTCGCGTCTCAGCGAGGCATCGGCCGCTTCGACCGTCATTGGCCCGCCGGCGCCACTCATCGACTTCAGCCGCACTTCAAGTCCTCCTTCGCGACCCGCTGTGTCAGCCCGGTCCGTAGACGCTGAGCGTAGGACTACCCGACGCCGGCGGACAGACCAGGAACGCAAAACCCCACGCGCGATGGGGAGCTAGCCGGATTGGGGTCTCCGCGAGGTCGTGACGTCACCGCGGAGCAAGCGGGCCGCCCCGCGGAGCAGCCCGCCAGCCAAAGGGGGCTTCGATGGCTCTGGACTCGCCTGAACGCGCCCCCGCACCGCGAGCCGCGGCCTGCCCGCGTCGCCTCGATACGAGTATCGGGCCACATGGCCGTCGTCGCAGCGCCGAGCTCTTGAGCGCCCCAGCGAAACTAGACGAATTGCCAGGCCGCTTCTCCCCTTCAGCGGTGGTATTTGACTGCGGCGGCCGAGGCCCCCATCATCAAGCCGTCATGGCTCTGGGGACCAATCGACCGCTGCGGCGGGACGACATCGTCGAGGTTCGGCCGGCTGCCGAGATTCTGGCCACCCTGGACGAGAACGGCGCGTACGACGATATGCCGTTCATGCCCGAGATGCTTCAGTACGTTGGCCGCCGCTTCACGGTCTCGAAGCGCGTGGAGAAGATCTGCGACACGATCGCGGCCAGCGGGAGTCGTCGCATGCACGACGCCGTCTACCTGGAGGATCTTCGCTGCGATGGGTCGGGCCATGGAGGTTGCCAGGCAGGCTGCCGTATCTACTGGAAAGAGGCGTGGCTCCGCCGCGTCGACGGCGCCTCCGACGCTGGCGACAGACAGGACGACGGCAAACTCGAGCTCGAGTACATCGCGGTTAAAGGGACCCGAGTCGTTCGCGAGATCCAGGGCGACCGGGAAGAGGTTTGGCGCTGCCAGGCAACTGAAGCCTTGAACGCGACTGAGCCGTTGAAGCTGCGCGACGTTCGACAATACTGGCGCGAGCTCCGGAGCCGCAACCTTGGTCTGCTGCACTTCCTCCGCGTCGCCATCCCCGGATTCGTGTTTGAGGTCGCAGCCCACCTGCACCTAGTCGAAGGAGCCACCTCGCTCAAGGGGCCTGGAACGCACGGACGGCCAGAGCCGCTTCAGCTACAACCCGGTGACCTCGTGCAGGTGCGGGAGCCCAAGGAGATAGCCGCCACGCTAGACGAGAACGGCCTGCTCCGCGGGCTGTCTTTCGACCGGGAGATGCTGCCCTATTGTGGTGGCACGTACCGCGTCCACGACAGGGTCGAGCGGCTCATCGATGACCGCACCGGTCGTATGATCGAGATCTCTACCGACTGCCTCATCCTCCGCGGTGTCGTCTGCTCAGGCGAGCGCAGTCATGGGCGCTGGTTCTGTCCGCGCGAGGTCTACCCCTACTGGCGAGAAGCGTGGCTTCGTCGTGTGGAAGAGGTGGAAGAGCCGCCCGAAGCCGCGGAATCCGAGCCGCCCCTTCCACCGATTCAACACGGGGGCTCCTGAGGACGGTCCCGACTGGGAACGCTCGGCTACGCGCCAGAGCCGATTGGCGTGTTCATGTCGCTCTGAATCTCAGCCGCGTTCCGCACCGTGTTGAAGATCCGCACTTCGTCGATGCGGCCGCTGAAGTGCTGCCCGTAGAGCGCGTCGCCGCCAATCGTCAGCGCTCGGTCGACTCGACAACGAAGGCGCCAAGCAGCCTCGCAGAGCCAGAATGGCTGCTCGACCGCATCGAGAGGTTGCGGGATGGACTGTTTGTCCGCGACGCAAACGAGGAATAACTTGCCGACTTCGCTCGCCGACGCACGCACCAGCTGCGCCTGCTGCTGGCGCTTGAGCTCCTTCTGCTGGTGATCGCGACCGTGGCCGCGGCCGCGTTTGGCTAGTTCGCGCGGGGAGTCAGGGCCCCACGCCGCGCGCGCCACGCCAGCGCGTAGGAGTGACCGGTATTTGCGAGATCCGCTCACAGCGAATGCGGGCAGGGAGCGTGAGGTCAGTCCCATGGAATGCTGGACGACTAGATCAGGGGACCGCGGCCTCGAGCATGATCGAGTCCCAGTACGGGTTTGGGCTTGAGTCGGTCGAGTAGCCCACCCGGGCAACGAGGCCGTTGACGGCCGCTTGGTTCCAGGGGAACACCGCGGGGGTGACGACTGAGGTCTTGTACTGGAGCGCTGTTTGGCTCATGTCACCGCTGAAGACGACTGTCTCGGTCGCTCCGTCGAAGATGCTCGTCTTGCCGTTGTCGGCGGAGTTTCCCGCGGCGTGATAGGCCAATACCACCGAGACCTCGTAGATGCACGTCTCGGGCGTGTCCTGGAGGCCGAACTCGACGTAGCTGGTGCCGCTGTTTGCCTGCTGGCGGACGTAATCGGCGGTCGAGGTCATCGGTACGTCGTCGAGTCGTTGCCATGAGTTGCTGCTGATCGCCGTTCCGTCGTTGTTGCGGAAGTTGTTGGCGCCGGACGACGTCCCCAGCGAGTCGGGGAGGAGCCGCACGATGCGGCTATCCGCCAGGGGGTATGCGGCCGGCTGCCGAGCGACGACGATGTCGTCGTAGTTTGCGGTGTAGACGCTCGCGTTTGCGGTCGCGCCCATCCCGAACCCGTTGGCGCTCGTCGCGGCTGCAATCCGTGAGACTTGCGTCTGCGTCTCACCGTTGACGCGCCAATCACCGAGATGTGGGCTAGCGCTGAGGTCGTAACGAAGGTCGATCGTGTACCAGGTCGCGGCGCTAACCGGGGTCGTCGCGGTCACGGTCGAGCCGCCGAGCGTCAGTTGGAGCCGCTGGGACGTGGCGTTGTATCTGAAGACGAGGTCGGTGGCCGAGTCGATGTAGGCCAGGTTCGAGGTCACTGTGGGCAGCGAGCTGAGGCGCACGGCGAAGCGAGTGACGACGACACTCGACGCCGTGACCGACCGCAACGCCCGCACCGTCGACCCATTGCTCGCATCGGCGATCCGCAACGAGTACGCGCCGCTGCGGGCGATCGTGTTGTCGGCCGTGGGGGTACCCGTCACGCTCGAGAAGATGCCCCCGCCCGCCGTCGAGACCACGCCGTGCTCGATCCCCGTCAGCCAGACGGGCGAGGAGCGCAAACAGAGTCCGGCCGCCTGCGTGGTCGCGCTCTCCACGCTCGAGTAGTCGGTCAGGTTGCCGGCCGCGTCGGCCGCCCGCACCCGGTAGCTGTAGCTGGTCGCCGCCTGCAAACCGGTGTCGCTCAAGGCGGGACCCGTCGGCGTCGCGACCTGGACGAAGTCCGAACAGCCCGCACCCAGACAGCGCTCAACCCGGTAGCCGCTCACGCCGGTGTTGTCCGTCGACGCCGCCCAGCCAAGATTGATCTGGCTCGCCGACACCGCCGTCGCCGCCAAGCCCGACGGCACCGTCGGCGCCTGCGTGTCCGGCGTCGTCGCGCTCTCGATCGAGGAGTAGCCGCCCAGGTTGCCGGCCGTGTCCTCGGCGCGCACGCGGTAGCGATAGGTCGTCGCCGCCACCAGGCTGGCGTCGCTGTAGCTCGTCGCGGTCGGGGTTGCCACCTGGACGAAGTTCGTACACGTCGCTCCCTGGCAGCGCTCGACCCGGTAGCCCGTGAGCGCGACGTTGTCGGTCGACGCCGTCCAGGCGAGGTCGATCTGGCTCTGGGAGGCGGCGGTCGCCGAAAGGCCGGTCGGCGCCGTCGGCGCCTGCGTGTCCGCCGTCGTCGCGCTCTGCTCCGCCGTGTAGCCGCTCAGGTTGCCGGCCGCATCGGCGGCGCGCACCCGGTAGCGGTAGCTCGTCGCCGTCGTGAGTCCGATGTCGTTGTAGGTGGTGCCGGTCGGGGTTCCGACCTGGACGAAGACCGTGCAGCCGGCGCCCTGGCAGCGCTCGACCCGGTAGTTGGCGACCGCGACGTTGTCGGTTGAGCCCGTCCACGCGAGGTCGATCCGGGTTCCGGACACCGCCGTCGCCGAAAGCCCCGTCGGGTCTGTCGGCGCCTGCGTGTCCGTCGTCGCCGCGTTCTGGATCGCCGAGTAGCTGCTCAGGTTGCCGGCGGCGTCGACAGCCCGGACGCGGTAGCGATACGTCGTCGCCTCCGCAAGCCCACTGTCCGAGAACGCCGGCCCGGGCGGGGTTCCGACCTCGAGGAAGGTCGCACATCCGGCGCCCTCGCAGCGCTCGACCCGGTAGCCCGTGACCGCCACATTGTCCGTCGACGCCGTCCAGGCAAGGTCGATCTGGCTCGCAGAGACCGCCGTCGCGCCTAGCCCGGTCGGATCGGTCGGCGCCTGCGTGTCCGGCGTCGTCGCGCTCTCGATCGCCGTGTAGCCGCTGAAATTGCCGGCCGCATCAGCCGCACGCACGCGGTAACGGTAGGTCGTCGCCGCATTGAGGCCAGTGTCGTTGTAGGTGGTGCCAGTCGGTGTCGCGACTTGTGCGAAGTTCGCACAGGCCGCGCCCAGGCAACGCTCCACCCGGTAGCCGCTGACCCCGACGTTATCGGTCGAACCCGACCAGGCCAGGTTGACCTGACCCTGCGAAACAACCGTCGCCGAAAGACCCGACGGGTCAGTCGGCGCCTGCGTGTCCGGCGTCGTCGCGTTCTGGATCGCCGTGTAGCCGCTGAAATTGCCGGCCGCATCGGCCGCACGCACCCGGTAGCGATAGGACGTCGCCGCGCTCAGGCCAGTGTCGTTATACGTAGTGCCGGTCGGGGCCCCGACCTGGACGAAGTTCGTACACGCCGCGCCCAGGCAGCGCTCGACCCGGTAGTTCGCCACTGCAACGTTGTCGGTCGAACCCGTCCAGGCCAGGTTGACCTGACCCTGCGACACAGCCGCCGCCGAAAGACCCGACGGGTCAGTCGGCGCCTGCGTGTCCGGCGTCGTCGCGTTCTGGATCGCCGTGTAGCCGCTGAAATTGCCGGCCGCATCGGCCGCACGCACCCGGTAGCGATAGGTCGCCGCCGCGCCGAGGCCGGTGTCGTTGAAGCTCGTCCCGGTCGGAGCTCCCACCTGGACGAAGGTCGTACAGGCCGCGCCCAGGCAGCGCTCAACCCGGTAGCCCGTGACCGCAACGTTGTCGGTCGAACCCGTCCAGGCCAGGTTGACCTGACTCTGCGAAACAGCCGTCGCCGAAAGACCCGTCGGGTCCGTCGGCGGGGTCGTATCAGCAGGGCCGGAGCCGCCCACAGGCGTGTTCATATCCGTCTGCAACTCGTTCGCGCTCAACGCCCTCCCATAGACGCGCACCTCATCGATCCGGCCGGCGAAGTACTGCCCATAGAGCGCATCGCCGCCGATCGTCAGCGCCCCCGTCGAGGTCGCGATCTGCGCCAGCACCGGCCGGCTCGCCACCTCCACCCCGTTCACAAACAGACGCAAGGTCGCACCGTCGAACGTGGCAGCCAAGTGCGACCACACACTCGAAGGCAACGCCGAGCTCGCCGGGAGCGGAGCAGTGAACGTACCCCCGGTCGCCGGCGCACCCGAGTCCGACGAGCCCATCAAGTAATAGATGTCGTCCGGGCCCTTATAGATCACATCCCGCCAACCCCCCGAAGCGGTGGGGAAGACCCACGCCTCCAACGTCATCCCCGTCGTCAAATCGAGCGAAGGCGAATCGGGGACGGTGACCCTCGCACTCGAACCGTTGAAGGAGAGCGCGTTCCCGTACTTGCCCGTCGTGATCCAGCTCGCGCTCCCGATTGCGCCTGTGTTGCTGTTCCCGGACGAGTCCGCAGCGCTCGTCCCGCTGCCCTCGTTGAAGGAGTAGGCGGCGGCCAGACCGCTCACGGGTGGCGGCGGCGGTGGTGGCGGCGGCGGGGGCGGTGGAGGAGGTGGCGGCGGCGGTGGCGGCGGTGGTGCCTCGGTGCCGAGTCCGACCATGCTCGCCACCGACGGTACGCCGGTGGAATCGACGATGAAGAGCATGTAGATGCCCGGGACGGCCGTGTGCACGTTTGCGGGGACGCTCGCCGTGAGCGTGCCGGCGCCGGTGGTGAAGGACAGCGGGACGTAACGCTGCTCCATCTCGACCGAGTGCGTTTGCGACCCCAGCCGGATCAGCCCGACCTTGTTGATCGAAGCGGCGTCCGGCGTGGTGATCTGGAAGGACGCACCGTGGCTGACCGAGCCAGGCGCGCTCGTGATCTCGGGACGCGGTGCAAGCTGCCCGGAGCCGTCCTTCTTGAACAGGTACGGCGGTGTGAAGACCTCGGCGTTCTTCGCCAAGTAGCCAACCTGGTCGCAGGTGCCGCAGATGCCGCCGCCCGACGAGAGCACGCGGCCGTCCGGGAGCAGCACCGCGGTCGAGTGATACTGGCGTGTCACAGCCTGCGCCGCGAGGGTGGTCCATTGGCCCGTCGCGGGGTCCCACCGCTCCGCGTTGTAGACGCCGCCGTTCATATCGATGAGCGATGCCCCGGTCGAGTTGCCACCGGTCGCCAAGACGCTCCCGTCGGCAAGCATCGTGAGGTTGTGCTGGCGACGACCAAAGGCCATTGGCGAGGTAGCGGCGACTTGGGGCGTGGCGACGTTGGTGTCGATCACAACCGCGGAGTTCGTTGAAGACCCGCCGCCGGCCACGAGCGTCTTTCCGATGTCATAGACCGCGCGGCTCCCGTAGCCGCGGTTGATTCCGTCGCGCTGGCCGAAGGTCTGCCAGGAGCCCCCGCCCGCGGTGTTGAGCTTCCGCATCGTCTGATTTGGCCCCGAGTAGAAGACGCGACCATCGGGCGCGACATCCATCCAGGGATAGAGCGGCAGGTTGAGCGCAGCAGTGCTCAGTGCCCGCAGCGTCCCATCGGTCCTCCGAACCTCCGGAGTATCGGGACCGCCTTCCGTGATCAGCATCTCGCCGTTCGTCAGCGGTGTCACGGACGGATACCAGCGGCCGGCCGCCATATTGGGACCGAGGCTCCAGCCGTTGGTCACAGGGTTGAACAGATGCGTCTGGACGATGCCGTCGAGTTGCGCGCTCCTGTTGCCGCCGGCGATGAACAACGAACCGTCGAAGAGGTGCGCGAAACCGGCGCAGAAGATGTTGTGACCCTGATCGACCGTGGCGGGTGTGTGGGTACCCGTGACGGGGTCGTAGATGGTGGCTCTCGTAAAGTTGTGAACAGGAAAGGTCTCCGTCGCCGCATCGCCGACGGTGTCCCAGGCGAGCACTTTGCCGTTCGGAAGCAGCGCCACATGAATGCCGACGACGGGCCAGGGGGCGACTGGGCCCCATTCCCCGACTTGCCCGGCATCGGCCGCGACGACCTCGGCAGTCGCCAGCGACGCCCATGCAGATTGGAGCCGGGTGCCGTTGTCGAGCACCGCCTCGCCCGCTGCGCCGTGGACGACCGTGTCTTCGGCCTGATGACCCGCCGGAGTGTTGACGTCGTGCGCCTGGCCGGCGCCGGGAATACCAAGGGCGGCCGCTTGCATCAGCGCTACGAGGAGCGCAGTACGGACCGCCCAAGCGCGTCGACGCGCTGTAGGGCAGCCAAGCAGGCCGGCCGCAAGGTTCACCGCAAAAACAGCATTCCACCGCGCCCGTGCCCGTTCAAGGCTAGGTTTTGCGGCTGAACGACTGGACAGAGCCGGCGAGCGGCGCGAGGGTCCACGGCCGATCATGGTTTTCGGGCTTCTGCATGCGCCGTGAGTGGCCGCGTAGCGGTTCCGCGGCTCAACGTTGCCATTTCTGTTGCCACGGCGCCGCAACCAGCCTGTTACCCTGCGCCCGTCAGCGAGACCCGCGCCGATCGGGGGGGTTATCGCCGAGCGAGCCGATGCCGCGCTTGCGAGACCTGTGCGCGGCCCCGTCGCGCCATCTCTTGGACCGAGAAGCGAAGCAGAGCCCGTCTGCACCGGCGCACCTGCTCCTCAGTCAGGTCGGCCGCCATCACGAGTTCGAGGAGATCGTTATGCAGGCGTTGGGTGGACGACTTCAGGTGCTCGCCCCGGATGGAATCGAGACGGCGCCTGTATGCGGCTCGATCGACGTTTACGGGGTAGCTGCGCGTCCGGTTCGCCAGCCGCCTGTCCAGGTGGATGATCGGACCCGTGAGCGCGAGCTCGGCGCAAATGAGCCAGTCGGTCTGCTCTGAGGGGCGGAGGCGATGTGTGCGCATAAGCGCGTCCCGCCGGTACACGCCGTAGATCGGATCGTATTTTGCGTCTCCAGCATGGAAGAACCAGAGCATGCGCTCGAATCGCCGCGCAGGGTCGGAAGAAGCCGGGAATTGCCCCCCGTACTCCTCGTACCTGGTTAGCCCGTCCACCGTATGGATGGTGAAATAGGTAGTCACGCCGATCGCATCCGCCCGTGCTCGAAGACTGCGCACACACTCGGCCAGGCAACCCGGCTCCAGCCAGTCGTCAGAACTGATCCACCGGAAAAACTCGCCTCGGGAAAGCTCGAGCACTCGGTTCATGTTTTCGTGCAAGCCGATGTTGACCTCGTTGACGCTCAGCCTGATACGCCGATCTGCACGGGCGTACTCCTGGAGGAGTGCCTCAGTCCCGTCATCGGAAGCGTTGTCCGAAATGACAAGCTCGAGATCGGTGAAGTCCTGCGAGATGATCGACTCGATGCACCGCCCGACGACATCAACGCGGTTTCGTACGGCAAGGCCGACAGAGAGTGTCGGCGCCACGTCCTTCACGAGAGAGCCTCCTCAGGCTCACTGAGGAGTAGCGACCCGGACAGCGAGATCAAGATCCAGAACACAAAAGTCGCCTGGATGAACGCGAAGCCATCGAATGTGAACATCGCGACGCCAAAGCCGACAATAGACGCCGCCAGTCCAGCAGCCAGCCACCCGTCCGGCCCCGCCCGTCGTCGCGCAGCCCGACCGAGGCGACGAGCCGAGCCGACAAACAGCGCTGCCCAACCAACTACTCCGACAACGCCGAGCTCGAGCAGCAGGCCGAGCCATTGGTTATCCAGGATCGGTGCATTTCTCAATGGGTTGTTGAACCCGGTTTGGCGCGTCGCGAATCCCTGGCCAAGCACCGGAGTGCGACTCGCTTCGTTGAGCATCGGGCCGAGCTGACGAAGACGTCCTCCGGCTAGCAGCGGGTCCGCCTCCCGGTAGTACGCCGATTGTTCCTCCACGAGACCGCCGACGGGGAAGAACGCGTTCTTCAGGGTTGCAATGGAGCCAGGCACTGCAAGCTTGATCACGATGACCAGGGGTATGACCAGCGGTAACAGCCGTTTGACGTCGCGGGGCCGCAACCAGAGCAGGACGAGCCCGGCGGCGAAAAGGACGAGGATCGGTGTGCGTGAGACGGCCGACATGACGCCGATCGCGAGGACCGTTGTCGGGATCCACCAACGTCGACCCGATCCGAAGACAAGCGCGAGGCCCAACGGCAGAGCCAAAGCGAGCACGACGCCGAGCTCGATTGGATGGGCCGAGGATCCAACCGCACGAATCAGACCAGCACGGTCGGCCTCGACCGGGCCGTTGAATTGAAGAAATGGGAGAACTCTCCCGACGTGGTCGAAAACGTTGAGGCCGGCTCGCTGCTCGACAATCGAAAAGGCGGCCACTACCGCCGTTCCCGCGACGAGGAGCTTCGTCAGGTTCTCCACGGTGCGTTTGCTCCGCACGACGGAGATGAGCAAGTAGTGAACGAGGACGAAGCTGAGGAAGAACGTCATGGCCTTCAGCACCGCCGAGCTGAGCGGCTCGACGCGACCGGCATTTACCGCCAGTGACCCGAACGTCGCCCACGTGATGACGAGAAGCGGAACCTGGAAAGGACTCCGACGCAGCCGAACGCTTGGGTCGACGAGGAGAGCCGCTACCCACGCGGCGAGGACGAGTGCAACCGCGACCCGGTACAGCTCGAGACCGAACGGGAGGTCGACGGGAATCGAATATCGCCCGATCGGAACGAAGAGCATGATCGTGATGAGCAGCCCGACGATTGCCGGCCAGCGCAGGAGCGTCTGATTCCAGGCCGCGAGCATCGTGGCGACGGCGACGACTGCCGCGAGCATCGCCGTTTGTCTTCCCATGACCAGCGAAGCGGCGATGAGTGCGAAGCCGCCGCCCATGACGACCGTCGCTCGGTCGAACTCGACGCGTCGCGTCGCGGCCCGCATGTGCGTCATGTGCGGTTGACGAACGGGCGCTGCTCGCGGACCTTCCGCATGATTATCCGGACGAACTCGCCCGTCGGTCCGTGTGGATGACGGATGGGGCCTCGGGCTCGCTGTCCTCGGCTTCGGTGGTCACAGGGCGTGACCCGTTCTCGGCGGCAGGGCGCACAGATTCCGAACCGGTCGAGGTTGCCGGCTGTGCTTCCATGCCGAAAACGGCGGCCGCGTCCAGGTCACCCTTCCGGTCCGCTGCCCTCTGGAGATTGTCGCGGATGAACGCGGCCGCCACCGTCACGGTGAGGCCCGCCAAGAGGAGGATGATGAAGGTCGTCTTGCTTCTCGGTCCGACGAGCTGTGGGACGCTTGCGCGCTTCACAATCCGGAGTTCCACCCTCTGACTCGGCGGAATCTTCGCCTGCACTTGGCGAGCCCTGGCAACTCTGATGAACGCATCCGTGGCGCGGAGAGTCAACCGCGTCGCCTCGATCGGCGAGGCGCCGAGGCCTGCGATCTTCAGGAGGGGAGTGATCGAGCCGTTGATGGGCGAGGCCACAGAGGTCGCGGTCAGCCCGGCTACTCCGCTCTTCACTGCCGTCCGGCTCAGGAACCCCTGCTTTCTCAACGCGCCTATGACGGCATCACTCGTCGCGAACTCGGCGTACTGGTCGACGAGGCTCGTGAACCTATTCGGGTCTGCCGTCGGCGAAAGCCTGGATCGCCATTCAGGGTGGCTGGGGTCGGAAAGCTGTAGCGTCGCCTCGTTCGACCAGATTTCGGGACTCCGGTACGTGAGTCCATCTCCGGAGACCCGGACGTACGAGAGCAATGCCAATGCGAGCGCGACCACGAACCCGCTCATTACGAGCAAGCGATGCCGCCGCAAGACGCCGATATACAGTCCGAGATCGATTTCTGAGCTCCTGTGGGACTTCCCTGGACCCTCGCTTGACTTCCGCCTCGAGAGGGGATAAGTGTTCGGATCGTACCGGGGTCGGGCTGAAATTCAATCCTCCTGAAAGGCCTACCGAAGGGTGAATCACGAATCCGCCACTAAAGGGGCGGACGAGGCCGCGAGAACCTAGACTTTTGGGTGGCTGACACCCCCCCATCCGAGGCCGGCTTCCAACCCGAAGGCGCGCTTCACGTCGAGCGCTCGGTGCGCACCGGGGTGCTTTGGAAGTTCGTCGGTCAGCTCGGGATACAGGGCACCCGCTTCGTCACGGTCGCCGTTCTCGCACGACTCCTCGAGCCTGCCGACTACGGCGCCGCTGCAGTTGCGGTCATCCTCGCGACGTTCGCGCCCACCGTGGGCGACATGGGAATGGGCGCCGCTCTCGTTCAAACCGACCGAGCGACGCGAAGGGTCCGCTCGACGGCGTTTTGGGGGTCGCTTGCGTTCGGCGCGAGCATCTCGGCGCTTTTCGTCGTTTTCGCAGCCCCGGTCGGACACTTCCTCGACGATCCTCGAATCGGGACGATGGTGGCCGCGGGAGCTCTCACGTTCGCGATCTATTCGCTCGGTTCGACGAGTCATGCCACGTTCACGCGGGCGATGAACTTTCGCGCGATCGAGTTGCGCTTCATGCTCGCCCTCGTCGTCGCAGGCGTTCTGTCGATCATCGCGGCGGCCACGGGGCTAGGTGCATGGGCGCTCGTGCTGCAACAAATCGTTCTGATCACGACGTTCGTAGCTGCCCTTTGGTGGCGCGCCGGTTGGCATCCGACTTTCGAGTTCTCAGGCGCGACGTTCCGGCAGCTGAGCGGATTTGCCGTGCAGATCGCAGGCGGGCGCTGGGCGCGGTTGATCGAGCTCCTCGTCCTGTCGCTGCTGATCGGAAAGCTCGTCAGCTTGTCCGGGCTCGGCGCCTGGACCTTCGCGCTGAGCACCGTCATCCTGCCGTTGATCGTGATCGCGATCCCGATTGCCGAGGTGCTCTTCTCTGCGTTCTCGCGACTGAGGGGCGACCGTGATCGCATCGCGGCCCTCTGGCTCGACAGCATCGGCCTTCAGGCCGCAGTCGTTCTTCCGCTCCTCATTGGACTCGTCGTCGTCGCTCCCGATCTGATACCGCTCGTGTTCGGGCAGCAGTGGCGCGTCTCGGTCACGATCATTCAGATCCTCAGCATCTACGTGGCCATCCGGAGCCTGCAGTCGTTGAACTCGGTCGTCCTCGACGCCGCAGGCAGGCCACAGGTTACGCTGTGGACCCAGCTCGCCGCTCTCGCCTTGGCGCCCGTTGCGGTCATCCTCGGCGCGCAATGGAGTATCGAGGCTGTCGCGGTCTGCTTCGTCCTGGCCCAACTAGTTGCGGTCGAGATCCCGTCGTTCGTATTCGTTCTGTCGGAACTTCGAGTGACGGCGAAGAAGGTCGCCTCACAGCTATCTGGCATCGCTGCGGCGACCGTGATCATGGCTACCGCCTGCCTCGGCACGCGCCTCGGACTTTCGGCACTCGGCCTGGGCATGGCGGGACGCGCTCTGCTGACCATCGCATTGGGCGCAGTCGTTTATCCGGTCGCTCTCTCGCTCTTCGCGCCCGAGACCAGTCGACGGGCATTCGGTCTCATCAAGCGCGTTCTCGGCCGTAACACCGCGACTCGAGCCGTGTAGGCGGATGGCGCCCGCCGGGCCGAATCAGCGGGACACACGTTCGCGGTGGATTTGCATTTCCGTCGATAAGCACGTACCGTCGCGCGTCGCATCAGACTGCTGGCTCGCGCTGTTGGCGCGGTCGGCTCGGAGGTGAAATGGCGGTCTTCCATCGTTGGCGTCGTGGCAGGCGTCAATCGATCAGCTTCGCGTTCGTAGGGCTCATTGGCCCATTCCTTCTTGCCGTAGGCGTGGCGTCGGGAGCGCCTTCCGAGGACTCGCGATTGCCTTCCGTCTCGGACGCCGCGGTGGCGAAGGTCGGCGTGGGGGCGCCGCGGCGATCAGCTCCGAGGCTTCGCCAGGCGGACGGAGGGCCGGGCTACTACGGCCGGTTCTCGAATGCATTGCCCACCAAACGGTCGTACTTCCCCATCGGAGTGTGGTTCGAGAGCGTCGTCTCGCAACGCGACATCAACTTGGACAAGGACGTCGGCCTGAACACGTACGTCGTCCTGACCACGAATAGCAACCTGTCGCTTCTGCGAAGGAACGGCATGAGGGCGGTTCTGCAACAGGAACAATGGCGGCCGAGCGCGGCCGCCGGCTCGCAGAGCGCCGGCTGGGAACTCCATGACGAGATCGACATGCAGATGACTCCCACCGCCGGCTACGCGAAGTTGCTGCGTCTCAAGCGCGCCCTTCCGGTAGACGGCCGTTTGCGCTACAACAACTTCGGCAAAGGCGTCATGTTTTGGGAATCGAACGCCGAAGCCGCCCGTTACGTCAACGCCGTCGATATCCCCTCGACCGACATCTACTGGTTCTCAGACAACAACGTCTGCGACCACAACGAGGGCGGTCGTCTGTTGACGGGTGGAACGCGGGCGCTGACGGACGCCCAGTGTCACCGGGCCTCGAACTACGGGGCGCAGGTACGCCGCGTAAGGAGGCTCGTCTCGCCGCGTGGCAGCAAGCCGGTCTGGACGTTCATCGAGATCGGACACCCGGCTTCTGAGGATCACTGGCCCAGCATTACGCCGCCGCAGATCCGCGCCGCCGTCTGGCACAGCCTCATCGCTGGGGCCCGTGGAATCACGTACTTCAACCACTCCTTCGGCGGGGCGTGCCGGACCCAACACGCGCTGCGGGACCCGTGCTACGCGCGTGCGCGGGCGACAGTCAAGGCAACGAACAGGCAGATCAAGGCGCTCGCGCCTGTCCTCAACGCTCACTTCGTTACGTCTCGTTGGACCCACAGTCCCGCGACGAAGGCCATGGCGAAGTGGGCGGGCGGCCATTTCTATGTGTTCGCCGGTTCGGCAGAGAATGCGTCCTCCACGGGCTCGTTCTCGATTCCCTGCGTCGGGAACGCCACCGCCACCGTCGTCGGGGAGAAGCGCCGGATCCAGGTTCGCAGAGGACGGTTCAGCGACTCGTTCGCCGACGGCAACGCGATTCACATCTATCGCATCGACGGTGGCTCGGCCTGCGGTCTGAGCCGACGGTCCTAAGCCACGACGAGCCTCACGACGCGCGAGGACGAAGGCTCGAGAGGACTCTAGACCTCCGAAAGTTCTGCCCACCTCCATCCGCGTGGTTCGTTAGAGTGCCCCGGCCAGGTACCACCCACCAAGAACGTCACCCGAGCTCGTCCGGCCGTCCTTCTTGGAACTGACTATTACATGCTTGTGCCATGAGGCTCTGCCAGGGCGCTATCGGTGACCCGGAGGTGAGCCGTCATTTCGACACCATGCGTCCCGCATCGCCCGAAGCATTCGAAGTCCCCCCGCTCCTCGATCTTCGTACGCATTCCGGCACTGCTCGTCGCAGCCGTGATGTTGACCGCAGGCGCCGTCGGCGTCGCCCTAGGCGGTCACAGCACACTCCCAATGGCAAGCGCGGCGGCGGCCGACGACACGACGCCCCCGAGGAGGCCTAGATACGTCAGGCTCGCCGGTGCGACCTCAACGAGCGTGACGCTCGCATGGAGGCGCTCGTACGACAACGTGGGGGTTACAGGCTACAACGTGTACGCCGGGGGACCCACCTTCCGGACGACTCAGACGACATACACGATCACGTCCCTTGCTTGCGCAACGACCTACAGGGTCACTGTCACTGCGTACGACGCGGCCGACAACGAATCACGCGCGGCCTCGGATCTCCGTCTCGACCGCCGCGTGCCCACCACCGCCGCCGCCAGCGCCGCCGCCGCCACCCCCGCCACCGCCTCCTCCGCCACCTCCTCCACCACCACCTCCTCCACCACCACTACCGCCCCCATCGCCCAGCGAGGAGCTCGTCGCCGCCTACTCGTTCGATGAGGGTTCAGGCATGACCGTTGCCGACGCATCGGGCAAGGGCAACGCCGGGTCGATTGGCTCTGCCGCCTGGACGAGTCAGTCCAAGTTCGGCAACGCGCTCTCTTTCAACGGCACCAACGCGCGTGTGACGGTGCCGGACTCGAACTCGCTCGACCTGACGACTGGGATGACGCTCGAGGCGTGGGTCTACCCGCTTTCGAACCGCGCCTGGCGCGATGTGGTCGACAAGGGATGGAATGACATCTACTACCTCGAGGCGAGCTCAGACTCGGGACCGCCGGCCGTCGGTGGGATCTCCTTCGGTGAGCTAAAGGGGACGGCCACGCTTCCACCAAACGCGTGGTCGCATCTCGCAGGAACGTACGACGGCTCGTACATTCGCCTGTACGTAAACGGCACGGAGGTAGCGAGCCGAGCGCGTACAGGCAGCATCTCGACGTCCACTAGCGCCCTGACGATCGGCGGAGACGCACTCTACGGGCAGCACTTCCACGGCCGCCTCGATGAGGTCCAGTATCTACGGCCGAGCATTGACAGCCGCGCAGATCCAGGGCGACATGACCACCAGGATCGGCGGCGGCTCACCTCCTCCGCCCCCGCCGGTGGACACTGAGCCGCCGAGCCCGCCGTCGAACCTGCGCGCGACAGCGTCAACGACGACAACAAGCATCGGACTCGCGTGGGACGCCTCGACGGACAACGTCGGCGTCACCGGCTACAACGTCTACCTCGACGACATCAACGTCTGGCCGACGATCGGCACGACCCATACGTACCTTGGTCTCACCTGCGGTACCACGTACACGGTCGCCGTCGAGGCGTACGACGTCGCCGGCAACGTGTCCCCGCGGCCGTCGATGACGACGTCGACACTCGCCTGTCCGCCGCCTCCTCCTCCTCCTCCGCCGCCGCCTCCGCCGCCTCCCCCGCCTCCCCCTCCCCCCCCCCTCCGCCGCCTCCGCCTCCCCCGCCGCCGCCGCCGCCGCCGCCTGGTCAGCCGCAGCTACAGGCTGTCGATGGGGGGCCGAACTACTACGCGCAGTTCTCGAACCCGCTCTCGGTCGCTCCAACGTTCTTCCCGATCGCTGTGTGGGGGAGCTACGCACACGAGGTTGCGAACGTGGCCGAGGACAAGGCGGTCGGGATCAACACCTATGTTTGGGTGGCTGACCCGAGCGTCGGCTTCATGAACAACATTCGAAACGCCGGGCAGCGGGTGATTCAGGCCCGTGAGCGCCCGGAGAATCTGGTGGTGAGACCGCCGGCTGGGTGCTCGCTGACGAGATCGACATGACCCAGGGGCCGTCTGCCTGCCCCGGGACGCTGAACAGCAACAAGGCGTCGATCAGCAATCCGGGTGGCCGGTTCTACTACGACAACTACGGCAAGGGCGTCATTTTCTGGCAGACGGACGCCCAGGCCGCGTGTTTCGTCAACTACGACGACGTGAACTCGGTGGACATCTACTGGATGACCGACGGAAACGTCTGTACACTCCGCGTCCGAGGGCCCCGCGCTTCTATGGGCTCGAGAGTGTCAGGGCGCTAACCCAGGCCGAGTGCCGCAGAGCCAGGAACTACGGGGATGTGGTTCAAGACATGCGCCGGCTCGATGCGCTCAACGGCTCAGCGCGGCATCCGATCTGGAACTTCGTCGAGGTCGGCTGCCCGTTCACAGGAAACGGTGCCGGCAACTGCATCACCCCGGCAGGCGAGGGCGGCGGTCTGGCACTCGCTGATCGCCGGAGCTCGGGGGATCATCTACTTCCAGCATTCGTTCAGTGGCCCCTGCGTCAACCACCACGCGCTCCGGGACAACGGCTGCTACCAGGCGATGATCGACACGATCACCTCCGTCGACGCCCAAATCAGGTCGATCGCCCCGGCGTTGAACGGGCCCAGGCCTCACCTCGGGGTTCTCCGCCAGCTCGACCGTCGAGGGCGACGGCGAAATGGGACGGCCAGAACCTCTACGTCATCGCCGGCTCAGCCGAAAACGGCGGGCCGTTCCAGAGCACCTTCTCCATTCCCTGCGTCGGCAACGCCACCGCCACCGTCCTCGGCGAAAACCGCACCATCCCGGTCAGCGCAGGATCGTTCAGCGACTCCTTCGCCGACGGCAACACCGTCCACATCTACCGCATCGACGGCGGATCCACCTGCGGTTTGAATTAGCGACAGAAAGAGCGCCCTGCCGTTCTGCCGGCGGGGCGCTCTAGTCCCCTACCTCCGGTCTCGGCGCCTCCGCGCGTACGGGCGCTCCCTCTTTGTCGAGACGTGTTGTAGATCACGAGAGATGGCGAAACGCAGGAAGCGACTTTCAGTGATCATCGTCTCGGCGAATAGCGCAGGCTGGCTTCGCCCATGCCTGACGACTGTGTTCGAGCGCGCGGGAGAGGTGGAGTTGGACGTGGTCGTCGTGGCGGCGGGTTGCTCCGATGAGACCGTGCCGCTCGTGGAGCGGGAGTTTCCCGAGGCGAGAACGATCTCGTGCGCAAACCGCGGCTTTGCCTACGCCAACAACCGCGCGCTGCGTACGGTCGACGCCGACTGGGTTCTCCTGCTCAACCCGGACACGGAGATCCTCGAGGGCTCGTTCTCCGATCTCATCGACCGGCTCGACTCCCGCCCCACACTGGGCCTCGTCGGCGTTCGCCAGCTTACGTCGACGGCCGGGTGTTTCCCACGATTCGTCG
Organism: uncultured Actinomycetes bacterium; assembly: GCA_963798935.1. GTDB lineage: Bacteria > Actinomycetota > Thermoleophilia > Gaiellales > Gaiellaceae > JACDAN01. Next base: position 138,454 of record CAWCVG010000031.1, on the reverse strand, counting down.
GTTCCCGAATGCCTTCCGCTCGCTGTTCGAGGCGCTCGGGTCGGAGCGCTTCCCTCTTCGCATATCGTGGCTCGATCTACACCGTTGCGGATGTGGCCTAGGGTGAGATCACGCCACGATAGGGCATCCGACCACCTTAGGCCCTCGCGGATCACGATCCAATAAGTGGGCGCACGCCAGGGAGATGTGGACGCAGCGTGCGTGCCGCGGTCGTTCGGCCGCCCGTGAGTCATGATGTCCCGTCATGGCATCGAGGACTTGTCGCCGGACGAACCTGGCGTAACGGTTCCGCCGATCTGGACGAATCAACAGATGACGCACCCTCGCTGACTCACGTAGTGGACTCAGCCGAAACGTAGAGAAGGTGACCCCCCGATAGACTAGACCCTAAGAACTGGCGCCCATCAGATCTAGACGGCATGCGACAGCGGAACTACTTTAGGCCTTCCGCGGTGTCGCGAAGAGGCTTGGAAGTCGAGCCCTGGCCAGCAGGCGTCGGTTCGAAGTAGAACCATGCGTCCATTAGAAATCATGAAGGTGAGTCAATGCGTACATTGGTAACGGGAGGGGCCGGGTTCATCGGCACCCACTTGGTCGAGCGTCTCCTCACAGCCGGGGACGACGTCGTCGTCCTCGACAGCTTCGAGAACGCAGGTGCATGGCGGTGACGCGCCGGCGCTCCCGGACGGGATCGCGTTTGTCGAAGGAGACGTCGGCGACGCCGAGCTCGTCGACACGGCGCTCGAAGGCGTCGATCGGGTCGTTCATCTTGCCGCTGCGGTCGGAGTCGGCCAGTCGATGTACGAGATCGACCGATACGTCCGGAAGAACACGATGGCCACCGCGACGTTTCTCGAGCGACTCGTCGCTCGTCGGCCGCCACCGCGCACTCTCGTCGTCGCATCATCGATGTCGATCTACGGGGAGGGCGGGTACCAGTGTCCGACACACGGCTCAATTGCGCCGGGCCCGCGCCCAGAAGCGCAGCTGGTGGCGCGTGAGTGGGAGTGCAAGTGCCCGAGCTGCGGCGTCGAGCTCACACCCCTGGGCACCGAGGAGACCAAACCTCTCGATCCCGACCTCGGTCTACGCCGTGACGAAGCGAGATCACGAGGAGCTCTGTCTGGTCGTCGGCGGGCATACGGCATCCGAACCGTCGCGCTCCGCTTCTTCAATGTGTACGGCCCAGGGCAAGCCCTGTCGAATCCGTACACGGGAGTGGCGGCGATCTTTGCTTCGCGGCTCCTCAACGGCCGCGACCGCCGGTGATCTTCGAGGACGGCAAGCAGTCGCGTGACTTCATCCACGTCTCCGACATCGTCCGAAGGCATCAGCCTCGCGCTGGACTCCGAGGCGCGTTGCGGACATTGCCCTCAATCTCGGCACCGGACGGCCGTGACCGTGGACGAGATCGCAGCGGCGTTGGGCGGCGGCCTAGGCGTCACCGTCGAACCCGAACGCCCTGAGCAGTACCGCGCAGGCGACATCCGGCACTGCTTCGCCGACCGAGCGAGCCGAGAGCGTTCTTGGGTTCCGTGCGAAGGTGACGCTCGAGGATGGTTTGAAGGATCTCGCCGTCTGGCTCGCCGGCCGCGACGCCGACGACCGGGTGGAAGCAGCGACGCAGGAGCTGGTCGAGCGCGGACTTGCGAGGTAGAAGATCGACTCGGGACACGCTGCGCCCCGCAGATGGACGACCTCGCGGTAATCATCGTTTCGACCAACGAGGCTCGCTGGCTTCGGCCGTGCCTCTCGACTCTTTTCGCACACCTCGGGGCGCTCCGGGCCGACATCGTGGTCGCGGACAACCGTTCGACCGACGGCACTCGCGAGCTGGTCGAGAGTGAGTTTGCGGCAGCCCGGGTCGTGACCTGTGACAACTACGGCTTCGGTCACGCAAACAACCGAGCGCTCCTGACGACGAACGCTCGGTACGTCGTCTTCCTGAATCCCGACACAGAGATTCGGGAGGGGTCATTCGAGGTGCTCGTGGCCCGGATGGATGCGTCCCGCCCGGCTCGGCCTCGCGGGCGTGAAACAGATCACGCCGGACGGGCGCCTCTTTCCTACGATCTGCCGCTTTCCGAATGCCCTTCGCGCGCTCTTCCAGGCCATGGGCTCGGAGCGGTATCCAGTCCGAGCATCATGGCTCGGGGAGCGCGAGCTCGATCTGAGCCGCTACGAGACCGAGTTCGATTGCGACTGGACCTCCGGGCTCGTTCCTGCTCGCCAGGCGCGAAGCACTCGAGAGCGCCGGTTTCTTCGACGAGCGCTTCTTCATCTACTCGGAGGAGACGGATCTCTGCCTTCGGATCAAGGCGGCCGGATGGGATATTCGGCACCTTCCGACCATGACCGTCCTCCACCACGCCGACAAAGCAGGCTTCAATCCGAGGATGGCGGCGCAGGACGCGTTCTCTCGGAAGCAATACAGCCGAAAGCACTTCTCTCCCGCGCATCGCAGCGCTTACCTCGGCGCTCTCGCCCTCGGCTACGCAGTGCGCGCGCTTGCTCCCCGACGGGATCAGGAAGTCGCGGCGGGGCGACGTTCCGAGTCGCGCGCTGCGCTGTCCGTCCTACTCGGGCTCACAGCACCTCCGTTCGGATCACCTCCGAAGGTCGCCGTTGCCCCGAGAGCGACGCCGTCCCCAGATGGCTAGCAACGCCATAGCGAGCCAGTAACGGGTCGGAATCGCGCGCCGCCCCACCGCCACCGTCCCCAAAGAGAGGCGCCGCCGCCGCCGCCTCCTCCTCCTCCTCCGCCGCCTCCTCCTCCGCCGCCGCCTCCGCCTGCTGGTCAGCCGCAGCTACAGGCTGTCGATGGCGGGCCGAGCTACTACGCGCAGTTCTCGAACCCGCTCTCGTCGGCTCCAACGTTCTTCCCGATCGCTGTGTGGGGGAGCTACGCGCACGAGGTTGCGAACGTTGCCGAGGACAAGGCGGTCGGGATCAACACCTATGTCTGGGTGGCTGACCCGAGCGTCAGCTTCATGAACAACATTCGAAACGCCGGGCAGCGGGTGATCCAGGACCGTGAGCGCCAGGCGAATCTCGGTGGTGAAACCGCCGGCTGGGTGCTCGCGGACGAGATCGACATGACAGCCGGCCCGTCAGCTTGCCCAGGGACGCTGAACAGCTACAAGACCAGCATCTCGAGCCCTGGCGGGAGGTTCTACTACGACAACTACGGCAAGGGCGTCATCTTCTGGCAGACCGACGCGCAGGCCGCGTGTTTCGTCAACTACGACGACGTCAACTCGGTGGACATCTACTGGTTCACCGACCCGAACGTCTGCACAAGCCGGTCTGAGGGGCCACGATTCTACGGGCTCGAAAATGTCCGGGCGCTGACCCAGGCCGAGTGTCGGCGGGCCAGAAACTACGGGGACGTGGTCGAGGACATGCGCCGGCTCGATGCGCTCAACGGCTCACCGCGGCATCCGATCTGGAACTTCGTCGAGGTCGGCTGCCCGTTCGGAAACGGTGCTTGCACTGCATCACCCCGGCGCAAGCCAGGGCGGCAGCATGGCACTCGCTGATCGCCGGAGCGAGGGGGATCATCTACTTCCAGCATTCGTTCAGCGGCCCCTGCGTCAACCACCACGCGCTCCGTGACAACGGCTGCTACCAGGCGATGATCGACCACGATCACCTCCGTCGACGCCCAAATCAGGTCGATCGCACCGGCGCTGAACGGGCCCAGGCTCACCTCGGGGTTCTCCGCCAGCTCGACACGTCAGGGCGACGGCGAAATGGGACGGCCAGAACCTCTACGTCATCGCCGGCTCCGCCGAAAACGGCGGGCCCTTCCAGAGCACCTTCTCCATTCCCTGCGTCGGCAACGCCACCGCGACCGTCCTCGGCGAAAACCGCACCATCCCGGTCAGCGCAGGATCGTTCAGCGACTCCTTCGCCGACGGCAACGCCGTCCACATCTACCGCATCGACGGCGGATCCACCTGCGGGCTGACGTCAGGTGACGTAGAGGCCGCCCGGCCGCTTCTGTGGCCGAGCCCCGCTTGACGGCCTTCATGCGATTGGGCGACTCATCCCTGACCGGCCATCCCCGGAGTTATCCGAGTAACCGAGGGCCTCGCGTCTGCGGCGAATGATGTTCCTAAAGCTCTGGTCTTTCCGCAGAATTGCGCGCGCCTCCGGATCCTGCAACCGCGGCAAGCGGCGAACAGCAGCGGACAGATACCCGTAGGCAAGGCCGAATGCGGCTGGGTTCCGACGCATGCGATGCAATGCGCGGGCGAGCAGATACCACGGCCGATAACCCATGAAGTAGGCGGTATCGCCGTTGGCGTACCAGTGCGCCCACGTCGAACCGTCGAGCTGGCCCTCCGGACGATGATGGCGGAACGGAAGATCAGTAAACGTCCTCGTGGTCCAGCCTCGTGCCCGGGCTACGAGCTGGTCGACCCCGTCCCAGCCGTGGCGTTCCTCGAGCGGCAGCACGTCCTGCAGACACGCCCATCGATAGGCGCGGGTCGCGCCCCAGACCGTGCCACCTGTCACGAAACGCTGGCGCCAAGCCCCGTTGACCGGCTCCCAAGCACTGCCGCTGGCGATGCCGAGACTCGGATCCCGCGCGAACGCTTCGAGCAGCCGCTCGAAGTAGTCGGGCTCCATCGTCACGTCCGCGTCGACGTTGACGATGACATCTGGCTCGAGGTCGAGACCATCGAGTCCCGCATGGAGCGCCCGGACGATTGGAGCACCGCGCTCCCGCTGACCGGCCTCGCTCAGAACCACCAGCCTCGCCCAGCTGGACTCGGCGACGATCCTCTCGGCAAGCTGTGCCGTCTGATCGCTCGAACCGTTCTCGACGATCACCCAGCGGACGGGGAGCCGCGTCTGCCGTCGGAGCGCGCCCGCGAGGTGCGGCAGCATGTCCGCCTCGTTCCGGGCCGGAGTGATGATCGCGTACGTCAGTCCCATGCCACGCGCGCCCATCAGAGCGCCGGTTCTCGACGAGCCCGGCGCCGTGTCCGGGCCACGATCGCGATGAACGCCGGGTCTTCCACCAAGTAGCGCCGCCACATGCGCCGCGGCTCCTGCAGCAGGCGGAACAGCCACTCGAGCCCTGAACGGGACATCCAGGCCGGCGCGCGCCGAATCCGGCCGACGATGAAATCGAGGCTTCCGCCCACCCCGATCGCCACGACCGGGCCAAGCTGGTCGGCGAAACGATCGATCCAGAGCTCCTGCTTGGGAGCGCCGAAGGCAACGAGCAACAGATCTGGGCTGGCTGCTCGCAAGCGTTTCAGTGTCTCCTCGGAGCTGTCACTGGTTCCATCCGGGCCCACTATCGGGGAGTCGGTACCGACGATGGTGACACCGATGCTCGTGCGTCAGTTTCTCGCCGGCCTCTTCGGCAACGCCAGGCCCACCTCCCAAGAGGTAGACGCGCCACCGGCGCTCCGCCGCCACTCGCATCAACGGGAGCAACAGATCCGAGCCCGAGACCTTCTCCGGCAGTGGCGAGCCCAGGAGCCGCGAAGCCCAGAGGAGCGGCATCCCGTCTGCGAGGCACAGGTCGGCGCGCGAGTACGCCCGGCGGAAGTCCGCGTGATTTTCCGCCTTGACGATGTGATCGACGTTGGGGGTGAAAACGGCTCCTCCTTCTCGCCGTTCGATCAAGGCGGCGATCGTCTCCACTGCTTCAGGAAACGTGACTGCGTCGATCTCGAGCTGACCGATCCGCACTCTTGCGCGGCTCGTGTCGGCACGAGAACGGCTGGCCCGCTCCGTCACTCCTGAACTGCTGCCCACCGCTGCTCCAGTACCTCGCCGTAGTCTGCTGGCTTCATTCCGGCCTTCGCAGAGATCATTACTGCGACTTCCTCCGGCGATACGTCTCCGATGAACCTCTCGAGCTCTCGGTTCGTCAGCGGCTCTGTTGCCCAGTAGCACCGGCAGAGCGAAAGGCTGTCACCCGGTCGGCCATTCGACCGGGAGAGCGCGTCCTCGACGAAGCGGCCGTACAGGATGTACTCGGACACATGCCGCGCACTCGCGAGCGTGCGCATCCAGTCACGGCCCGAGCGAGCTTCGATCTGCTCGAGGAGCGAGATCACAACCTCGCGACGCCACGGAATGAGCCCGCCCACGTAGTCGGGGAGCGGCAAGGGACGACGCGGGATGCCGAGAAGGCGCTCGGCCGTTCGATGCCAGCGAACGTGATCCGGAAGCCCCTCGTCGATCGCCGCAGGAATCCGGAACAGCCGAAGCGAGCCGCGCGCGTCAGTCAGCGCGTCCTTCCGAAACGGTCGGATCAACACCACGTCCGAATCAGCGTGGATCAGCACGTCCTCACGCGCGACGGAGGTGATCGCAAGCTTGGTCAGCTGCTGCACGAGCCACCCTCGCATCGGGGTGGTGCCCGCACCTAGCCAAATGTTCTTGCCGACTCCGTAGACCTCGAGCCTTCGGACACGCCGCGGCAGCAGTTCTTCGGTCGTCACGATCCGCGTCCTCGCGTTCTCGAGCCCGCGGAACGCAGCGAGATCACGTGAGTCGACGATGATCCAGTGGCGAGTTTCCGGCGCCAGCAGCTCGATGCTCTGGCAGAGCAGCTCGCAGCGCTCGCGGTCGGGCTCGTAGGACTTGGTGACGAAGGCGACGGATGCGGTCATGTGCTGTTCACGCTTCCCAGTATCGGTGTGACTCCGGACCGGTTCGAGGGCCGCTTCCTGACTGAAAGTACGGAATCCCGCGCCCGAAAGTACAGAATCGCTCGTCTGGCCTTCCAAGCGGAACTCACGGGGAACTACGGTCGAACCGTCGGGGAAGCTCGAATTTGCGCGAGGAATGAGGCCTCGCACCAGGACGGAAGGTTGCGGTGAGTACTGTCCCACAAGAGGCGATTGCTCCGATCGCGCCGGAGGCGCTGGTCGGCGATCGCGCGTACGCTTCTCGAGCGCCGATCGACATGCCTCGGGGCTGGCTCATGCGGCGCCTCCTCCTTGCGGCCGACGTCATCGGGCTGATGTCGGCGTTCCTGCTAGCCCTCGCAGTCGGTCCGGCCACGGCCGTCGCCGACCGAGTCGACGTTCGATGGGAGATCGCGCTGTTCGCCGCCAGCCTCCCGTTGTGGGTTTTTCTCGCACGCGCACATTCCCTCTACGACCGGGACGAGGAGCGAAGCGACCACTCCACGGTTGACGACATCTTCGGCGTCTTCCAGGTCGTCACGATCGGAACCTGGTCCTTCCTCGCGATCACGCATCTCGCCGACTTGCCGCACCCGACGGTGCCGCGGCTCGTCATCTTCTGGCTAACCGCGGTCCTGCTCGTCCCTCTCCTCCGGGCGGCCGTCCGCATCGTCGGCCGACGGCACCCGGCCTACGTCCAGAACGTGATCATCGTCGGCTCGGGCGACGTGGCGCAGCTCCTCGACAGCAAGATCCGCCAACACCCCGAATACCGCCTCGAGGTCGTCGGCTTCGTCGACAGCAGCGGCGGCGGATCCTCCAACGGCACGGGTCAACTCGAGCTCCTCGGCGCGACCGAGAATCTTCCCGAGCTCGTGCGCGCCCACTCCGCGCATCGCGTCGTGATCGCGTTCTCGGCTGACTCCGACGAGCAGACCCTCGAGGTCATCCGCGAGCTACAGGACTCCAACGTCCAGATCGACATCGTCCCGCGGCTGTTCGAGGTCCTCGGAACGAACGCGCAGCTCCACACGATCGAGGGCGTCCCGCTCGTCGGGCTGCCGGCCCCGCGACTCTCACACTCCGCCAAGTTCCTCAAGCGGTCGCTCGACCTGGTCGGCGCGATCGCTGGGCTCATCCTGCTCGCACCGCTCCTTGCGATCACGGCAGTGTGGATCAAGCTGGACTCACGAGGGCCTGTCTTCTTCCGGCAGGTACGCATGGGCGCGGGAGAGCGGCCATTCCGCGTCTTCAAGTTCCGGACCATGGTCGCCGATGCCGAGACCATGAAGAGCGAGGTCGCGCACCTCAACATGCACGTGAAGGACGACCCGCGGATGTTCAAGGTGCCGAACGATCCTCGAGTCACCCGTGTGGGCGCATTCCTGCGCCGCACGCGGATCGACGAACTGCCGCAGCTCTTCAACGTCATCAGCGGCGAGATGTCCCTGGTCGGGCCGCGCCCGCTGATCCTGGACGAGGATCAGTACGTCGTGCGCTGGGCCAGATGCCGGCTGAAGCTCAAGCCGGGCATGACCGGTCTGTGGCAGGTGCTGGGAGCGAGCGACATCCCGTTCGACGAGATGACCAAGCTCGACTACCTGTACGTGACGAACTGGTCGCTCCGCGAGGACTTGAGATTGATCATGCTCACATTGCCCGCGCTGGCTCGGGCGAGGGCCGCGTATTAGCGTCTCGCTGCATCCTGGAGACGCCGAGGCCGTGCGTCCGGACTCTCCGAGCGCCGCCCACGACCAGGCGTCGTGCCGCTTCTGCGGCGCACCGCTCGACCTGACGGTCGTCGACCTTGGCATGTCGCCGCTCTGCGAGAGCTTCGTCAGTGCGGAGCAGATCCGGCACATGGAGCCGTTCTTCCCGCTTCATGTCTTCGCCTGCGAGCGGTGCTACCTCGTCCAGCTAGAGGCGTTCGTGCCTCCGGACGAGATCTTCACCGAGTACGCGTACTTCTCGGCGTATTCGACGGCCTTCGTCGAGCATGCACGCCAGTACGTGGAGATGATCATCAAGCGTCTTCGACTGGGCTCGGACGACCTAGTCGTCGAGCTCGCTTCGAACGACGGCTACCTGCTCCAGCACTTCGTCGGAACGGACATACCGATTCTCGGGATCGATCCGGCAGCCAACGTTGCGAAGGCCGCAGAGCAGCGGGGAGTGCCAACGCTCGTGGACTTCTTCGGTCGTACCACGGCGGAGCGCTTGGTCGAGGACGGCAAGCGCGCCAGCCTGATCGTGGGCAACAACGTGCTGGCGCAGGTCCCCGACTTGAACGATTTCCTTGCCGGCGTGAAGGTGCTGCTCCGCGACAAGCGGGACGGCGACGTTCGAGTTCCCGCACCTGCTCCGCCTCTTCGAAGGGCTTCTGTACGACACGATCTACCACGAGCATTTCTCGTACTTCTCGCTCGCGACGATCGCGGACATACTCGCGCGCGCACGGTCTCGCCGCTTATGACGTCGAGGAAGTGTGGACGCACGGCGGCTCGCTGCGGGTCTACGCGCAGCACGCAGAGGGCCCGCATGAGACGACGACGCCGTGCACGACATGCTCGCCCGTGAAGCGGCGCGAGGAGCTTCGCTCACCGGAGCGCTACGCGAGGTTCGCGGAGGACGTGAAGGAGTCGAAGCGGGCGTTGCTCGACCTCCTGATCCGACTTCGTCGCGAAGGGAAGCAGGTCGTCGGCTACGGAGCACCAGGGAAGGGGAACACGCTGCTCAACTACTGCGGGATCCGCACAGACCTCCTCGACTACACGGTCGACCGCAACCCGTACAAGCACGGCCTGTACACCCCCGGGACGCACATCCCGATCTTCCCGCCGGAGAAGATCGCCGAGACGAAGCCCGACTACATCCTTGTCCTGCCCTGGAACCTGATCGACGAGATTGCGGAGCAGCTCGCGTATGTAGCCGAATGGGGCGGCCGGCTGATCATGCCGCTCCCGTACGCGACAGTTCGCGATGTGGGGCCGGCGCGATGAAGGTCGTCCTCTTTTGCGGCGGCTTGGGCGTCCGAATGGGCGAGCAGACCCAGAAGATTCCGAAGCCCATGATCACGGTCGGCAGCCGGCCGATCCTTTGGCACATCATGAAGTGGTACGCGTCGTGGGGCTTCGACGATTTCGTCGTCTGCCTCGGCTACAAGGCCGAGCGCATCAAGGAGTACTTCCTTTCGTACAGCGAGGCGCTCTCCAACGACTTCATTCTCTCCAACGGCGGCCGCGATGTGCAGCTCCTCGGCAGTGACATCTCCAACTGGCGCATCACCTTCGTGGACACGGGCGCGCAGGCAACGATCGGCGAGCGGCTCCTGGCGGTCGCACCGCATCTCGAGGATTCCGACTACTTCCTCGCCACCTACGGTGACGGCCTCACCGATGCCCCGCTTCCGGACATGATCGAGCAGCTTCAGATCGTCGGGAAGGACCGGCCTGTTCCTGTCCGTGCGCCCGATGTTCAGCGCACACGTTGTGCAGGTTCAGGAGAACGGGATTGTTGACGGGGTTGAGGACATCCAGAAGGCGAACGTCTGGATCAACGGCGGTTTCTTCGTCTTTCGGCGGAACGTCCTCGACTACATCAACCCCGGCGAGGAGCTCGTGGAGGAGCCCTTCCAGCGCCTGATCGAGCAAGAAGAGCTGATCGCCTACCGCTACGAGGGCTTCTGGGAGCCGATGGACACGATCAAGGACAAGCAGAAGCTCGACGCGCTTTACGAGAGCGGCAGAGCCCCGTGGCGGAGCGACGATAATCGCTCGATCGTGAAAGTCGCTTCGGGGAAGCCTGTGCCGTGACCCTTGCAAGCCATCGCACCGTCGCCACGGCGTCTGACGTCGTCCAGTCGGACCTGGACTCGATTCTGGACGCCATCGGACCTGAACTCGCCGAGATCGCTGGGAAGAAGTTACTCATCACGGGCGGGGCAGGTTTCCTTGGCTACTACATGGTCCAAGCGCCGCTCGCTTGGAACCGGCAGGCGGACGCATCCGACCAGATCGACCTGACGGTGCTTGATAGCTACGTCCGCGGAGTCCCCGATTGGCTCTCGCGACTATCGAGTGCCGACGGGTTGAACCTCGTCGAGCACGATATCCGCCAGCCGCTCCCCGAGGACTTCGGCCATTTCGAGTACGTCGTTCACGCCGCCGGCATTGCCTCACCCACGTACTACAGGCAGTACCCCCTCGAGACGATGGACGCCAATGTCACGGGTCTCCGCCAGTTGCTCGACCGCGTGGTCGAGGGGCAGGCTCGCGACCGGCGCACGGACGGGTTCCTCTTCTTCTCGAGCAGTGAGATCTACGGCGACCCGCCTCCGGATCAGATCCCGACTCCAGAGACGTATCGCGGCAACGTCTCATGCACGGGGCCGCGCGCTTGCTACGACGAGTCCAAGCGCTACGGCGAGACTCTCTGCGTCAACTTTGCGCGTCAGCATGGGGTCCCCGTGACGATCGCTCGGCCGTTCAACAACTACGGCCCCGGGCTCAAGCTGACCGATCGTCGAGTCATCCCGGATCTCGTACGCGATGTTCTCGAGGGACGAGACCTCACGCTGCTCTCGGACGGCTCGGCAACGAGGACGTTCTGCTACGTCACCGACGCCGTCAGCGGCTATTACAAAGTCCTCGTCAACGGCCGGCCCGGAGAGCCCTACAACATCGGCACCGAAGAGCCTGAGATCTCTGTCGGGGAGCTCGCGGAGCGGATCACCGCCCTGGCGCGGGATCTCTTCGGGTACAACGGGAAAACCGTCCATCGCTCGAGTGATGAGGCGGACTACCTCGTCGACAATCCGTCGCGGCGCCGACCGCTCATCGCCAAGGCGCGGGACGAGTTGGGCTACCGTCCGACCGTGACCCTCGACGACGGACTCGAGCGCTCCCTCGTTTGGTACAGCGAGAACCGCGGCGGAGCGGACGCTTAAGTGCGCGTGTCGATCGTCGGGGCCGGATACGTCGGCCTCGTAACCGGCGCCTGCCTCGCTGAGCAGGGTCACGACGTCGTTTGCGTCGACGTCGACCAGACCAAGGTCGACCGGATCAGGGCGGGTGCGGCTCCGATCCACGAACCCGGCCTCGAGGAACTTCTGGCGCGCAATGCGGGAGTGAAGCTACGGGCGACGACGGACGTTGCGGAAGCCGTCACGAACTCCGACGTCACCCTCATAGCGGTCGGAACGCCTTCGGAAAACGGCAGCATCGACCTCGGGGCCGTCGTCTCGGCGACGCGTGGGATCGGCTCGGCGCTGGCCGGCAAGCCCGGCTATCACGTCGTGGCGGTGAAGAGCACTGTCGTTCCGGGTACGACGGATGAAGTCGTTCTGCCGCTGCTGGAGGAGTCGTCCGGAAAGCGCGCGGGCGAGGGGTTCGGCGTCGGCGTCAACCCGGAATTCCTCACGGAGGGGCAGGCCGTCGCAGACTTCATGGCGTCGGACCGCCTGGTCCTGGGCGGGATCGACGACCGCACTCACGCCGCTCTGGAGGAGCTCTACACGGGATTTGCGAGGAGCGTACCGCGGCTCCGGACCGACACCCGGACGGCGGAGATGATCAAGTACGCCTCGAATGCACTGCTCGCGACGATGATCTCGTTCGCCAACGAGATCGGCAACCTCTGCGCGGCGGTTGGAGACGTGGACGTCGCCGACGTCATGAGCGGCGTGCACCTTTCTCACTACCTCAGCCCCTACGCGCCCGACGGCAAGAGGGTCCGCGCTCCGATTACCGCGTACCTCGAGGCCGGGTGCGGCTTTGGTGGTAGCTGTCTGCCAAAGGATGTCCGTGCCCTCATCGCCGAAGGCGAAAGGCGAGCGCAGCCGATGAGTGTCCTTCGAGCCGTGATCGAGACGAACGAGGAGCAGCCCGACAAGCTCGTGCAACTGGTCGAGACTGCCGTCGACAACCTTCAGACCAGGCGTGTCACGGTACTCGGCTTGGCGTTCAAGCCCGACACCGACGATGTGCGAGAGACTCCCACGGTTCCGATCGTGCAGCGACTCATCGCGCGGGGAGCGCAGGTCACGATCCACGACCCGGTGGTGCGTAGCCTCCCGGAGCAGCTCGGGGGCCTGGACGTCGCGTTGTCCTCCGACCTCGAGAGCGCTCTCCGGGACGCGGACGCGATCGTGCTCGTCACCCGCTGGCAGCAGTACCTCGAAGTGCCGGCGCTCCTTGCCGCCGTGAATCCCTCTGTGCCGTTCATCGATGGCCGGCGCATGCTCGAGGGGGAAAGCATTTCCAACTACGTTGGTATCGGAGCGGGCTAATGCTCGCATTCTCGCTGTCGACTGCTGCAGGGCAGGTCGAACGCGTGCTCGCAATCGGCTGTCACGCCGACGACATCGAGATCGGCTGCGGCGGAACGTTGCTCGCGTTGACGCGACAGAGGCCGGCTCTCCATGTGACGTGGGTCGTGATCGCTGCGTCTGGCTCTCGCGCGGAGGAGGCGCGAGAGAGCGCGAACGCCTTCCTCACGGACGCCACTGACACCGACATACGAGTGCTCGGGTTCCGTGAGAGCTTTCTTCCCTACATCGGGGGTGAGGTGAAGGAGGCGTTCGAAACCTTGAAGGACGTCGAGCCCGATCTCATCCTTACGCACACGCGTCACGATCTCCATCAAGACCACCGGCTCGCTTGCGAGCTCACCTGGAACACATTCCGCGATCACCTGATCCTCGAGTACGAAATCCCGAAGTACGACGGTGACATAGGCGTGCCGAACGTCTTCGTCCCGCTCGAAGACGAGCTCGTCGATGCGAAGGTCGACTTGATCGGCCGGCACTTCCCGAGCCAGGTTGGGAAACACTGGTTCGACAAAGAGCTCCTTCGGGCTTTGATGCGGCTCCGCGGCATGGAATGCGCGACCCGGTACGCGGAGGCGTTCACGTGCCGCAAGCTTTCCCTCCTGCCTGGATGATCGCCCCGCCCGAACCCGGCGGCTAGGCGTTCTGAGACACTGACCCGCCGCCCAAGTGACCGTCGCTCCTCTGATCCCACGCTCGACTGAAGCCGGTGAACGGATGCACGCGTTCGCATCCGAGCTCTATCCCCTCTGCCGGAGTCTGACGGGCGACGGCGTCAGGGGCACGTTGCGGGAGATCGAGAAACGCATACGGCTCACCACTCACGAGGTGCCGAGCGGGACGCCGGTTCTCGACTGGACGGTCCCGGACGAGTGGAACATCCGAGATGCGTATATCGCGACGGCCGACGGCCGGCGACTCGTCGACTTCCGCGCGTCAAACTTGCACGTCGTCGGCTACAGCGAGCCGGTTCGCGCCGAGATGACCCTCGCTGAGCTCCGCCCACATCTCCACACGCTCCCCGAGCAGCCGGACCTGATCCCGTACCGAACCTCGTACTACAAGAAGACCTGGGGTTTCTGCCTGCCGCAGCGACGGCTCGATGAGCTCGACGAGGACGAGCGGTACGAGGTTGTGATCGACAGCTCCCTCGCGGCTGGCTCGCTCACCTACGGCGAGTACCTCCTTCGAGGCGAATCCGAGGAAGAAGTGCTGCTCGTGACCCACGTCTGCCACCCGTCGCTGGCCAATGACAACCTTTCGGGGATCGCGCTTCTGACCGAGCTTGCGACGGCGCTCGCCGATCAACCGCGCCGCCTCTCGTACCGCTTCCTGTTCATTCCGGCGACGATCGGTTCGATCGCTTGGCTCGCACGCAACGAGAACGATCTCTCGAGGATTGTCGCCGGCCTCGTGGTTGCTTGCGTGGGCGATCCAGCGCCGATCACGTACAAGCGCAGCCGCCGAGGTCACTCGCTCGTGGATCGCGCCGGTGCGCACGTTGCCATGCACCAAGACCGTGGGCGCGTCATCGACTTCAAGCCCTGGGGATGGGACGAGCGCCAGTTCAACTCACCCGGCTTCGACCTGCCCATTGGCTGCCTGACGCGATCGCTCGAGGGGGAGTTTGCCGAGTACCACTCTTCGGCTGACAATCTCGACTTCATCCGTCCTGAGCACCTCGAGAGTTCACTGCACGCGGCGCTGGGGATCGTTGAGATCCTCGAGCGCGACCGCGTATACCTCAACCTCTCGCCCAAGGGGGAACCTCAGCTCGGGAAGCGCGGCTTGTACCGGGGCGTTGGCGGCTCGGGTCCCTCGGTGGAGCAGCTGGCGCTGCTCTGGGTACTCAACCAGTCTGACGGCACGCACTCACTGCTCGACATCGCGGAGCAGTCGCAGCTCCCCTTCGCCGAGACCCACCGCGCGGCCGAAGCGCTCGTCGAAGCGGGCCTTCTCGCGGAGTCACGCTGAGCGGAGTACTGGTCACAGGGGCTTCGGGCTTCATCGGAAGTCACGTCTGCCGGCGGCTCCGCGACGAGGGAGCCGAGGTTCACGGAGTGTCTCGTGCCGTCCGGGAGGAGCCTGGGATCCGCTGGTGGCAGACGGACCTGACCGATGCCGACGCGGTGGCTCGTCTAGTCGGTCGAATCCGGCCCGAGGCGATCCACCACCTTGCCGGACATGCTTCCGGCTCCAGAGACCTCGACGCCGTTCTTCCGTCGCTTCACTACAACCTCGTGGCGGCTGTAAACGTCCTCATCGCAGCCGCAAAGAGCGAATGCCGACTGGTTCTGCTCACCGGCTCGTTGGAGGAGCCCGAGTCGGCCCCTGGAGAGCCCGTTCCCACGTCGCCATACGCGGCGGCAAAGCACGCGGCCGGCTCCTTTGGTCGAATGTTCGTGGCCCTACACGAGATGGCTGTCGTGAATCTGCGTGTGTTCATGGTCTACGGACCGGGCCAGAAGGACCAGACGAAGCTGGTGCCCTACGTTGTCAGGTCCCTGTTGCGCGGAGAGTCCCCCAAGCTCTCGAGCGGCAGTCGTCCGGTCGACTGGGTGTATGTCGAGGACGTCGCGGACGCTTTCGTCACCGCCGCCCAACGCCCGGATCTCGCTGGGGAGACGATCGACGTCGGCTCGGGGGAGCTCGTAACCGTCCGGTCGCTCGTCGAGCAAATCGCCGAGACGATGGGGACCGCCGTACAGCCCCAGTTCGGGACGCTGCCGGACCGCCCGCTGGAGACGGTGCGCGCCGCAAACGTCGAACAGACCCGCAAGCGACTCGGCTGGCAGCCTCGAACGTCGCTCGAAGACGGCCTGTCGGCCACCGTCGAGTGGTTCCAGGCTGAGGGAATGCGCCAGAGCGCGCCAACGCTGTCGCCCCCTTCGGCCAACTAGCCGAAAACCGTCAACGCGGCCTCGAAACGCCGCTACCATGCTCCGTGCCCGGCCGCGCTAGGTGGGGAGCTAGCGGTTCCCTGAACCCGCGATCCGCTTTAGCGGGGCTGAATCCCCTCCCGAGGGGGTCGCGTCCGAGACACGGGCTTCGGGTGCGAGCGTTGACGGTCAGGTCCCGCGCACTGTGAGCCTCCGAACCGCGTCAGGTCCGGGAGGAAGCAGCGCTAAGGAGTTCCTTGCAGGTGCCGCGGACAGCCTGACTCGAGCGAGCACTCCCTGCACCGGCTCGAACGAGCCCACAACGGAAGGTGCGCGGCCGGGTTATCCACAGGGTGTGTCTGATCTAATCGGGGTCAGCCCGTCGTGACCGCGCTCTATCGCAAATATCGCCCGCAGACGTTCGACGAGGTCGTCGGCCAGGAGGCCGTCGTCCAGACGCTGCGCAACGCGATCGAGACCGAACAGATCCGGCAGGCGTACCTGTTCGCCGGGCCGCGTGGGACCGGGAAGACCTCGCTGGCGCGCATCCTCGCCAAGGCGCTCAACTGCGCGCAGGGGCCGACGCACGACGCCCGACGGCACCTGCCACTCGTGCGTCGCGATCGCCAACGGGACGTCGCTGGACGTGATCGAGATGGACGCCGCGTCCCAGCGCGGAATCGACGACATTCGCGAGATCCGCGAGCGCGTCGTGCTCCAGCCGGTCGAGGGTCGCTACAAGGTCTACATCCTCGACGAGGCGCACCAGCTCACGGATGCGGCCTTCAACGCGTTGCTGAAGCTGATCGAGGAGCCTCCGCCCCACCTCGTCTTCGTCTTCTGCACAACCGACGTGTCGAAGATGCTCCCGACCGTCCGCTCGAGGTGCCAGACCTTCGTCTTCTCGCGCCCTCGGCTTCCCGACCTGATCCGGAAGCTGCGGCGCATCGCCGACGCCGAGGGCATCGAGGCGCCCGACGCGGCGCTCGCGCTGGTCGCCCGCGGCGCGCGGGGCGCGTACCGCGACGCCGAGTCGACGCTCGACCAGCTCGCCGCGGCCACGGGCAACCAGGTGACCGTCCAGTCGGTGCTCCAGCTCCTCGGCGCCGTCGAGGAGGAAGCGCTGTTCCGGCTCTGCGACCTCGTGGTCGACAAGGACACGGCCGGCGCGCTGCAGTTCCTCGAGGATCTCGCCGAGCAGGGCCAGGACCTCGGCCGGCTCGTGACCGACCTGCTCGAGCACCTGCGCCACCTGCTCCTCGTCCAGCACATGGGCGAGGTGCCGGACTCGCTGCCGGTGACCGAGGAGACCCGAGAGCGTCTCCGGGCGCAGGCCAACCAGCTGCCCGGCCCGACCGTGATCCGGCTCTGCGACCTGCTCGCGGTCGCCGTGGACGACATGCGCCAGGGCGGCGATCCCCGACTTCCGCTCGAGCTCGCGCTGATCAAGGTGACCCGCCCCGGGGCGGATCTCGACCGCGAGTCGCTTTCCTTCCGGATCGAGCAACTGGAGCAGCGCGGCCCGGCGACGGTCGCCGTCGCCGACACCGGAGGTTCCCGCGCCGCGGCCGGAAGTGCCCGCGCCGCCGCCGCTCGAGCTCGACCAGCTGAAGGCTGCCTGGCAGCGCTCGGTGATCCCGGCGGTCGAGGAGCGGTCGGTGCCCACGGCGTCCGTGCTGCGCGAGGCCCAGCCGGCGGGAATCGCCGGCGACACACTGACCGTCGAGTTTCCGGCCGCAGCCTCGTTCCACCGCCAGATGGCCGAGGAGCCGAAGAACGCCACGCTGCTCGTCGATGCGCTCTACGAGGTGACGGGCCGCAAGTTCGCCCTCGAGTTCGAGGTCGGGGAGAAGGGGGAAACCGAGCCCGTACGGGAGCGCACGCTGAGCGAGGAGGAGCTTGTGGAGGAGATCAAGCACACGTTCGACGCCCGGGAGGTGACGCCCGAATGAGCGGCCCCGGCGGCATGGACATCAACAAGATGATGCAGCAGGTGCAGCAGATGCAGACCGAGATGGCCCGCGTCCAGGAAGAGCTCGCGACGCAGACCGTCGAGGCGTCCGCGGGCGGCGGCGCCGTCAAGGTCACGGCGAACGGCTCAGGCGAGATCGAGAGGATCGAGATCGCGCCTGAGGCAATCGACCCCGACGACCCGGAGCTGCTCGCCGACATGGTCACCGGCGCCGTCAACGAAGCGCTTCGCGCCGCGAACGACCTGGCGCAGTCCCGCCTCGGCGGGCTCACGGGCGGCTTGGGGCTGCCCGGCCTCTGAGTCGCCTACATCGGGCCCGTAGCCGCGACATCGCCGGCGACACGACGCTCTCGCGCGAGCGCGATCGACTGCAGCAGCAGGTACGTTCGTGGATCGGGCTGCGGGAGCGACCAGTCGCGCGCGAGCGCGTCGATGTCCACCAGATCCTGGTCGACATCTTCCCCACGCCAACCGGCGGCGAGCTCCCGGCTCGCGGCGCCCCAGAGCGCGGCAGCCCATGCCGTGGGCGTGGACGGCGGCGATCGTAGACCCTCCAGGAGCACGGGCTCGATCTCAAAGCGCTTCGGTTGCGCCGCGAGAGCCGCGACGACTCCCGGGTCGAGAAGTGGATTGCACACTTCGACCCGTCGCGGCGCGCCGAGCCGCCGGAGAAGGTCGGTCCGAACACGGACCTGACGAAGCCTCAACCACCATCCAAGGTCGCGCTGGGCCCTCCGTCGACGCACGGAGTCCGCCATCCAGAGTGTCCGCACCTCACGCTTGGCAGACGGCCAGAGCCACGACAAGGGCCGGAAGTCCCTGGAGACGAAGGCGGGTGCTTCACCACCTGCCCTGCTGTACCCGACGCCGGTGAGCAGAGAACCACCGAACGCCCAGTCGAGCAACGGCGTCCAGAGGTGCGCATCGGGTGGCCAGAGGAAACCGTGGCGGCGGAGAGCAGCCGTCGCCATGGGGCCCACGAGGTCGCACTCCTCCCCGACCTGCAATCGGATCCACTCCGTCAGCCCGAGACGGATGACCACGCGCTCCTGAGACGCCAACTCGTCGGCATTCGCCGAGCTACGGCACTTGGATGGTTGCCGGGACGGGCAGCTCCAGCCCTTCGCTTCGTGCGAGCTGGACGGCAGCGGCAAGCACGAGCGACGAGCCCCTTCCGCCCGTGAAGCTCATCACGCAGGGAGGGCGAAGGAGCGCCGGGAGGATGGCACGCTCGAGCGCAGCCAGGGGCGTGCCTGCTTCGACGTCGTCCGAGCTGGGGGCGGGCTCGGGTGGACCGAATCCGAGGACGAGACCCGAGGCAACGTCCACCGGTGTCAGCTCGCAATCTGCCGGCGGCGGGGGACTCACGCTTCCTTGACCGTTCTGTGTAGGCGTCTCGATGGGGGCCGCGAGGAGCACCCCGCTCATGTGTGCCTGCGCGAGCCGCTCAACGAGGGCTTCGCGCATGGCACCCTCCGCCAGCTCTAGCCACATGACCGCCGTCCGCGTGGACTCCTCGGTCTCAGCTCCAGGCAGCCGGGTGGCCGTCGGCGTCTCGCCGCTCCGTGTGCCCTCTCGCTTCCGCCGCGCCATCTGCTCGCCCCTTCCACGAACGGACACTAAGGAGGTGGCGTGTCGTTTCCAAGGCTAGAAACGCGGCGCCCGCCTGGCCTATCGCTGGCCGTTTGGGGGAGAATCGGGTGCCGGCGGGCGGCATGTCACAGCCTGCGCATCGACAGCGTGCCGATCCCGAAACGGGTAGGCGGGCCTCCCCGCTTGGTCTCCGGGGCTGCCCGCCTACCCAGGAGCGGAGCTGTTGGCTCGCCCCTCGCGGTGCGGGCCGCGGCCAGCCCGCAGCGCAGCGTCTAGCGTAACCTCGCGCGGCTCCGCATCCCATGCGACGAAAGTCGAGTGGGCGAACAGGGTTCGGCCTGACCCACCGTCGCCCACAGGCTCTCAACAGGCGCGTTTCCCACACCTTGGGGGCGCCGCGAAGCCGAAAATCCTACCGCTATCTTCGAAAACTAGACCTTTTGATAGGAGAAAACCCTTCCCAAACTACTCGAAGTGCGTTATCAACCATCCGACGGGTTTTCTCCACCAACACGAAAGGCGGCCCTTTCGGTGAACGGCACTTCTGAGCAGGTCGGAGTCATCTGCGACTCCCATCCCATGTGGCTCGACGCAGTCGAGCAAGTCCTTCGTCGCATCGCGATTCGCGTCGTCGGCAAGACGACGTCCACGTCCGAGGCACTCTCGCTGGTCGAGACACACCGCCCGGACCTCCTGATCACCGAGCTCGAGGGCGTGAACGGCGACCTGAGCGGCCTGGCGCTGATCGAGCGCTCGCGGGCCGCCGTGCCGTCGGTCCGCCCGATCGTGCTCTCGATCCACCAGGAGTCCCAGATCATCGACGCGGCGCTCGTCGCCGGCGCGTCGGCGTACGTCGTCAAGACGGCGCATCCCGAGGACCTCGCCTCAGCGGTGCGGCAGGCGTTCTCGCATTCGGTTTACCTCGCCGGCCGGGCCAACCTTGCGCCGGCGCCGGTCGGGGCGATCACCGAGGCGGCGGACGAGCCGGGCCTGACGCGGCGCGAGCTCGAGATCCTGCGGCTCGTGGCCGAGGGGCACTCCAACGCCCAGCTCGCTCGGATGCTCTGGGTGACCGAGCAGACGGTCAAGTTCCACCTGTCGAACATCTACCGGAAGCTCGACGTCGCGAACCGGACCGAGGCGAGCAGGTGGGCCCAGCTCCACGGGCTGCTCGACGGACGCGGCACAAACGGAACCGCACCGGCGCTGCTCACGGCGACGGCGTAGGAATCTAGGCGTCGGAGACGACGAGGCGGGCGCCGCAGCTCGGGCACTCGTACTCGTCGTCTCCGCTCGCGCGGTTGTCGTCCGGGAGGCTGCACGGTTTTCGTCACCTATCGGGTCCGATCCGGACAGGCACAATGGCCGCGTGCTCAGCCCGGCGATCGAGAATCTCGTCGCGCAGTTGACGCGGCTTCCGGGCGTGGGCGCCCGGACTGCGCACCGGCTCGCATTCCACCTCCTCCGGACGCCGACGGACGAGGCGCTCGCGCTCGCCGGCGCGCTCCAGGAGGCCAAGGAGCGCGTGCGGTTCTGCGACGAGTGCGGAAACTGGACCGAGGACGAGACCTGCGAGATCTGCCGCGACGCCAGGCGCGACCGGGCACTCATCTGTGTCGTCGAGCAGCCGGCGGACGTCATGTCCCTGGAGCGGACGCACGAGTACCGCGGCCTCTACCACGTGCTCGGCGGAGCCCTGTCGCCGCTCGACGGCGTCGATCCCGAGGATCTGCGGATCGACGAGCTCTTCCGCCGCGTCGACTCCGACGGCGTCGTCGAGGTCGTCCTGGCCACGAACCCGAACACGACCGGCGAGGCGACGGCGTCCTTCATCGCCGACCGGCTTCGCGGCCGCGTGCGGGTCACGCGCCTCGCGAGCGGTCTCCCCGTCGGCGGCGACCTCGAGTACGCGGACGAGGTGACGCTCGGCCGGGCGCTCTCGGGCCGGCGGGAGGTTTGATGGCGACGACGCAGTACGAGGGCGTCCCGGCGGTCGCCGGGCGAGGCGCCGGGGCCGTCGGGAACCGTCGTCATGAAGTTCGGCGGGACGTCGGTCGCGGACACCGCACGCATCAAGGCGGTCGCGCAGCGCCTGGTCGCCGCGCGCGAGGCCGGCAACCGCGTCGTCGCCGTTCTCTCCGCGATGGGCAACACGACTGACGAGCTGCTGCGCCTCGCCAATGAGGTCTCGCCGACGCCCGTGCCGCGGGAGGTCGACATGCTGATCTCCGTCGGCGAACGTGTCTCCTGCGCGCTGGCGGCGATGGCGATCCACGACCTCGGCCACGAGGCGATCTCACTGACCGGCTCGCAGGCGGGGATCGTCACAGACACCGTGCACGGCCGCGCCAAGATCGTGGACGTCCGCGCGCGCCGGATCCACGAGGCGCTGGACGCCGACCGGATCGTCCTCGTCGCCGGCTTCCAGGGCGTCTCGACTGCGCACGACGTGACGACCCTCGGCCGGGGCGGCTCGAACCTGACCGCGGTCGCGCTCGCCGCGGCGCTCGGGGCCGACGCCTGCGAGATGTACACGGACGTCGAAGGCGTCTTCACAGCGGACCCGCGGATCGTCCCGAGCGCCCGCAAGCTCCATGCGGTCAGCTACGAGGAGATGCTGGAGATGGCCGCGTCGGGCGCGAAGGTGCTCCAGCTACGCTCGGTCGAGCTCGCGCGCAACCACGGCGTCAAGCTCCACGTCCGCTCCAGCTTCAGCGGCGCGGAGGGCACCTGGATCCGGGAGGAGGACGAACGGATGCTCGAGAAGGCGATCATCTCCGGCGTCACGCATTCGCTGGAGGAGGCGGTGTATCGCGTCGACGGCGCGGCGCCCTCACGGCTGTTCGAGGCGCTTTCCGATGCGGGACTGAGCGTCGACACCATCCTCCAGACCGGCGCGGAGATCGTCTTCTCCGGGCCGATGTCCGACTCCGCGGATACCTCGGCGGCACTCGACCGGCTCGGTGTCTCCTGGTCGTCGCGCGACGACCTCGGCCAGGTCAGCGTCATCGGCGCGGGGATGAAGACGCACCCGGGCGTCGCCGGCAGGACGTTCGCGACCCTCGGGGAACTCGGAATCGAGCCCGAGATCGTGAACACATCGCCGATCAAGATCGCCTGCTTCATCGACCGCGATCGGGTCGAGGACGCGGTGCGCGCGCTTCACAGCGCCTTCGAGCTGGACGCCGAGGAGGCCGTCCGTGCCCACGAGTGAGGCCCGGATCGGCGTCGTCGGCGCCACCGGCGTCGTCGGAACGGTTGCGCTGGAGCTGCTGGCCGAGCGCGGGTTCTCCGACGTGTGGGCGTACGCGTCCTCCCGGTCGGCCGGCTCCGAGGTGCAGTACGGCGGCCGTTCGCTTCGCGTCGAGGAGGCGACGCCGGAGCGGCTCGCCGGTGACGAGCTCGACCTCTGCTTCTTCTCGGTCGGGACCGGCCCGAGCTCCGAGCTCGTGCCGCCGACGGCCGAAGCCGGCACCACCTGCATCGACAAGTCCGATGCGTTCCGGCTCGCCGAGGGCATCCCGCTCGTCGTTGCCGGCGTGAACGACGACGCGATCGACGGTGGGACGATCGTCGCGAACCCGAACTGCTCCGCGATCCAGCTCTCCTGCGTCCTCAAGCCGCTCCACGACGCAGCGGGACTCCGGCAGGTACGGCTGGCGACCTATCAGTCGATGTCGGGTGCGGGGGACGCCGGCGTCGAGCGCCTGCGGGCCGTCGAGCCGATGCAGGCCGATCTCTCGATGGACTGGGACCTCGTCGGCGACGAGTTCGACGAGGAGTTGAAGCTGCGCGAGGAGACGCGGAAGATCCTGGCGCAGCCGGACCTGCCGATCCAGGCGACCTGCATCCGCACACCGGTGCTCGTCGGCCACGGCCAGGCGCTCTGGGTCGAGACCGAGGAGCCGATCTCGCCGGTGCAGGCTCGCTCGATCCTTGGCGCTGCACCCCACGTGGCGCTCGAAGACTTCCCCACCCCCCGCACGGCGGCCGGGCGGGACGAGGTGCTCGTGGGGCGGATTCGCCCCGGGTCGAACCCGAACGAGCTCGCGCTCTGGGCCGTGAACGACAACCTCCGCAAGGGCGCGGCGCTGAACGCGATGCAGATCGCGGAGCTGATCCTGGCCCGCGAGCCGGTTTCGGCCTAGCCCGACTCTAGTTCCGGTAGACGCCGGCGTACGGGTCGTCGAGCAACCCGCTGCGCAGGAGGGCGATCACCTCGTCGATCCCCTCCGGGACCGTGCGCAGGGCGCGGAAGCCGAGCCGCTCCTCGATCCGGTCGAAAGAGACGCGGTAGTCGCGGGGATCTTCGTCCTTCTTGACGAACTGGATCTCCGCTGTCGGAATGCGCTCGCGGAGAAGCTCGACGAGGTCGAGCTTGCGGTAGTTCTCCTCGTTCGCCCCGACGTTGTAGACCTGTCCGGCCACCTGCTCTCGAGGCGCCTCGAGCGCGGCTAGCACCGCAGCGGCCGCGTCCCGCACATGGACATACGGGCGCCAGAACTGCTCCCCGTAGACGACGAGGTCGCCCGCCAGCAGGACGTCGCGCGTGAACTCGTTGACCGTCAGGTCGAAGCGCATCCGGGGCGAGACACCGTAGACCGTGGCGAATCTGAGGCAGCAGGTCTCGAAGCCGTCGGCGGACTGCTCGAGGACGTCGACCTCCGCCTCGACCTTGGTCTCGGCATAGAGGGAGACGGGGCGCAGTGGCCAATCCTCGGTGGCGAAGGCGTTCGGATCGTCGAGCTTTCCGTAATTGCTGCACGTGGAAGCGAGCACGAACCGGCCGACGTCCCGGTCCCTCGCGGCACGGACGAGGTCGCGCGTAGCACCGACGTTGATCGCCTTCGCGAGCTCCGGCTGGCGGGCGCAGGCCGGGTCGCCGACGATCGCCGCCAGGTGGACGATCGCGTCGACGTCCTCGACCGCGCTTCCCATCGCGTCGGCGTCGGTCACATCCGCGCGAACGAACTCGAACTGGTCCTCGCCCCAGGCGAGCAGCAGGGACGGCGCCGGCCCGTGTGCGAGCGCGTCCACGCCCCTCACCTCGTGACCGGCGCGAAGCAGCACGTCCACGAGCACGGAGCCGACGTAGCCGGCCGCACCGGTGACCAGGACGTGCACGCTCAGCCCGCCGCTCGGGCGCGGGGACTGGAAGCGCGAACTGCCGCCACCAACTCCTGGGCGACCAGCTCGACCTGCTCGTCGGCCAGGTGCGGGTAGAGCGGCAACGTGAGGATCCGCTCTGCGAGTGCATCGGTGCGCGGCAGCGGACGGCGCGAGAGCTCGCGGAAGGCCGTGAACGAGTGGATCGGCGGATAGTGGACGCTCGTCTGGATCCGGCGCGCCGCCAGCGCCTCGCGCACCTCGCCGCGAAGAACGCTCGGCGGGAGCAGCACGACGGCAAGATGGTGGGAGGACGACGTGCCCTCCGGCTGCCGGCCGAACGGCATGGAGATTCCCTCGACGCCGTCCAGGAGCGTCCGGTAGCGCTCGACGATGCGCGCCCTCGCCGCATTTCCCTCCGCGAGACGGTCGAAGCTGCACGAGCGCCATCGCCGCCCGAATCTCGTCCAGCCGGTAGTTGAAGCCGTGCGTGACGACGTCGTACGAGTGCGCGTGTCCGCGGTGCCGGTCCCAGGTCAGCGTCGTCATCCCATGCGACCGGAGCAGGCGGAGGCGCTCGGAGAGCTCGTCGTCGTTCGTGACGATCATGCCGCCCTCACCGACCGGCAGGTTCTTGTTCGAGAAGAAGCTGAAGCAGCCGATCGCTCCGATCGAGCCGCACGGTCGGCCGTCGAGCGTTGCCCCCGGCGCGTGGGCAGCGTCCTCCACGACCACGAAGCCGCGGTCCGCCGCCAGCGAGAGCACCTCGTCCATCGCGCACGGGTGTCCCCCGTAGTGGAGGGCGATCACGGCCTTCGTGGCCGGCGAGAGAGCAGCTTCGAGATCGCGCGGGTCGAGGTTCAGGTCCTCCTCCCCGAGGATGTCGCAGAAGACCGGCGTGGCGCCCGTGTGGACGACGACGTTGGCGGCGGCGACGAAGTTCAGCGACGGCAGCACGACCTCGTCTCCCGGCCCGCAGCCGCAGGCGACCAGGGCCGCGTGGAGCGCGACAGTCCCGTTGGCGACTGCGAGCGCGTGCGCGGTCGCGCAGAGCGACGCGAACTCCCGCTCGAGCTCGGCCACCTTCGGCCCCATGCTCCACCAGCCCGACGCCACCGTGTCGCGAACCGCTTCCGCCAGCTCGTCCGAGACGTCCACGTCGGAAAGCGGCACGACCCAGGGCTCCATGGCCTAGACCCGTTCCTCGTCGGGGAGAAGCTCGCCGCGGAGCTCGTCGAAGCGCTCCTGCGCCAGCTCGTAGTCCTCGCGCCGCCCGATGTCGAGCCAGAAATCGGACGAGCGGTAGGCGGCGACCGGCAGGCCTCGCTCGAGCAGGACGTGCACGACGTCCGGGAAGTCGAAGTGCTCGCCGCTCGGGATCAGGTCCACGACCTCTCGCTCGAAGACATAGACGCCCATGCTGACGTCGTACGAGATCGTCGGTTTCTCGTCGTAGCCGACGATCCGCGTCCCGTCGAGCCCGATCACCCCGAACTCGATCGGCACCTCGCGCTCGAGCGTCGCGACCGTCGCGGTGGCGCCGCTCGACTCGTGAAAGCGCACGAGCTCCCGGAAGTCGAGCGCCGTGAAGAGGTCTCCGTTCATCACGAGCAGCCGCTCCGACGGATCCGCGAGCGCGGCGAGCGGGCCGGCGGTACCGAGCGGCGTTTCCTCCCGCAGGTACTCGAGCTGGACCCCGAACCGTTCCCCGTCCCGGAAGTACGCTTCGATCAGCTCCGCGAGATAGCCCACCGCGAGGTGGACCCGCTGGAATCCCGCCGCCGCGAGCCGCCGGAGCAGGATCTCCAGCACGGGCATCTCCCCGATCGGCAGCAGCGGCTTCGGGAGGACCGTCGTGTACGGCGCGAGCCTCGTGCCCCGGCCTCCGGCGAGCACGATGACGTCGATCGAGTCGTGCTGCGGGCTCACCTCTGGCGGCTCGATCTCATCCCGGCGCGAATGCTACGCGGCACGCCGGTCCGGGAAGAGCCTAGGGCCGGCGCGGGACCGGCGCCGGCTCCGGCTCGAGCACTTCCCTGACCCGGCGGAGCAGCTTGGCCGGGGCCTTCTCCTCGACCAGTACGAGGCCGCCGAGCTCGAGGCGCGCCAACTCGACGCGACCCTGCCGTCTGACAGACCGGAAGCCGAAGTCGGCCAGGAAGTCGCTCGGGAACACGGTCCGGTGAACGAGGAAGCGCTCCTCGGTGGACTCGCCCTCGGCGTACCGGTAACCGAACGCCTCGATCGCCCTGCCGCCCCGCTCACGGACGTCCGCGATCGCGGCGAGGAAGAGCGACTGCATCACCCACTGCGCCGAGCCTTCGACGAGGTAGGCGCAGGTGATCAGCACCGCGTCCTCGTCCGGAGGCCCCGCCGGCAGCGTGTCCGCCCGCGGGAAGAGCTCCGAGGGGCCGTACTGCATCGAGCCGAGCACCCGCCCGTCGTCGTCCGCGTACACGGTGCCCCACGCGCCCCAGTCGTCCTCTGCCCGCTCGATCCACTTGCGCTTGGAGGTCGTCCTTCCGGGCCGCGACTGCCAGAAGACGCAGTCGTGGCAGACGGTCGGCGCGCTGGGCAGCGTCGCCCCGGTCAGGCCTTGAAGCCGAGTGGTCACTCCCCGGATTGTAGGAGGGCGCTTTAGCGCGTTCCTGCGGCTCAGTCCTCGTGCTGAAGTGCCCTCCTCAAGACCAGCTCATAGGCGGCCGGCCTTGCGAAGAACCGGAAGGGGACGAACGTCGTCCCGAGACCGGCCGAGAGGTGCAGCACGCCGCCCGGCTGCTCGTAGACGCCCTCGACGTACGTCCACCGCCGGTGCGCGAGCCGGACGCGCCCGCCCGGGTACGGCACGCTGATCTGTCCGGCATGAAGGTGGCCGGACAGGACCAGGTCGAAGACGCCGGGCCGAAGCCGGTCGATCACCTGCGGGAAGTGGCACAAGAGGATCCGGAGGTCGGCGGACTCGTCCGCAAGCCGGTCCGGCCGCGCGGTACCCCGCCGGTACGAGCGAGGATCGACGCCGACGATCTGCACCCGCCGGCCGCGAATCTCCACTGTCTCGGCCCCGTCGGCGAGCAGGCGCGCCGGACCGAGCTCCTCCAGCTCGGCCGGCCGCGAGAACGGATCCTTCGAGACCGCGTAGTCGTGGTTCCCCAGCACGGCGTAGGCGTTGGGCAGGCGCGCGACGAGCTCGCGGAGCTTCGCCTCGCCGCTCGGCCGAGCCAGAAGGTCGCCCGAGATCAGCGTCAGGTCGGGCCGGCGCGCCTCGACCCACGCCACGGCCCGCTCGACCGCGCGCGTCCCGCGCGACGGAAGCCCCAGGTGGAAGTCCGAGAGATGCGCGATCCGTAGCCCGTCGAGCTCGGCCGGGAGCCGCCGGAGCCGAACCGCCTCCACCTCCAGCCGGACCCAGCCGGCCTCGAACCATCCCCAGGCCGCGGCGGCGGCACCGGCGCCGGCCAGGCCCAGCAGCGCCGCGGGAATCACAGGGCGCCGCCTACGCTTCGAGCTTCTCGAGCACGGGCGTCACCGGGACGACGTGACGCTTGAACTTGAGCTCGGACGCCTCGAGCCCGGCCGCGACGCCGATCAGCTGCGACAGGTGCAGGATCGGCATCTGGAACGCCCGGCCGGTCGTCGCCTCGAGCTTCTGCTGCCACGCGTCGAGGGAGAGGTGGCAGAGCGGGCACGGCGTGACCATCGCGTCGGCGCCGGCCTCCATCGCCTGCTCGATCGGCTGGATCAGCTCGCCCAGAGCCGTCTCCTCGCGCGCCTGGATGATCGGGAAGCCGCAGCACTTGATCTTCGCCGGGTAGTCGACCGGCTCGCCGCCGCAGGCCTGGATGATCGCCTCGAGCGACCACGGCCGATCCGGGTTCTCGAAGCCGAGGAGCTTGGACGGGCGGAGGATCTGACAGCCGTAGAACGGCGCGATCTTCAGCCCTTTCAGCCCCTTGTGCGCGGTCGCCTGGAGCCGCTCGTAGCCCTCGCCCTCGGCGATCAACCAGAGGAGGTGCTTGACCTCGATGTTGCCGGAGTACGCCGGCACGCCGACCGCCTCGAGGTTCTTGTTGACGCGCTCACGCAGCTCGTCGTCCTTCTGGAGCGCCACGTTCGCCTGGCGCAGGTTCAGCGTGCAGACGTTGCAGACCGTCATCAGCGTGTCGGCGCCGGTCGCCTCGCCGTACGCCAGGATCCGCGCGTTCAGGTGGAGGTAGTAGTCCGGCTCCGCCTCGTGGATGTCGCCTGCGCCGCAGCAGGTGACCGAGTCGAGCTCCTCGAGCTCGAGGCCGAGCCGAGGGGCCAGCGCCTTCGTGGACGTGTCCAGCTCCTTCGCCGACAGCGCCGCGAGGCAGCCCTTGTAGTACGCGACCTTCACGCTTCGCCTCCCTTTCCGGCCGTCGGCCGCTTGCCGGGGGTGATGTCGGCCTGCGTGCGGCTGCCCCAGCCCTCGCCGCTGCCCTCGGGATGCTCCTGGTCGATCTTCGCCAGCGCCCGCTCGGACTGGACGATGCCGAGCGCGCCGCGCCGTCCCTCGTTGCGCACGATGTCGTAGAGGCCGCGCGCCTCGTGGATCCGGTCGGCGACGTGCGGCGGGAACGGCAGCGGGACCTTCCCGTGCCGGAAGAGCTTGAGCGCGAACTTCGTCTCCTTGATCGCGGAGACGACGCCCTGCGTCTTCGGCACGAGCTCGGTCTCGCGGAGCCAGCCGGTCGTCTTCGCGGAGATGACGAACCAGCGCGCGTGCTTCGCGCCCATGTCGTGGTCGATGCCCTCCTTCATCGACTCGGCGCCGAGCTTGGCGATCGCGTCGCGCGGGTCGACCCCCTTCGGGCAGCGCTCGTTGCAGAAGTAGCACCGCGTGCAATCCCAGATCCCGTGCTCCTGGTTCAGGTCGTTGAGCCGCGGAACCTGGTCGCGCTCACGCGGGTCGCCGACGAACCGGAACCCCTTGGCGAGCGCCGCCGGCCCGAGGAAGTCCGGGTCGGACTCCATCGAGTTGCACTCGGAGACGCAGCAGCCGCACATGATGCAGAGCGCCTCCTTGTGGATCACGTTCATCGCCTGCTGGGAGACGATCCGCTCCTTCTCGGCGACCTCGTCGTAGCCCGGGTCGAGCCAGGGCTTGACCGCGCGGATCTTGTTCCAGAACGGGCCCATGTCGACCACGAGGTCGCGGACGATCGGCAGGTTCCCCATCGCCGAGATCACCGGGACATGGCCGCGGTCGACGATCGGCTTCATTCGCTCCTTGCAGGCGAGCACCGCCGCGCCGTCCATCCGCATCCCGCAGGAGCCGCAGATCATCATCCGGCAGCTCTTCCGGTAGGCGAGCGAGCCGTCGACCTTGTCCTTGATCAGGTCGAGGACGTCGAGGAGGCAGGCCCACTCGGGCGCCTCGACCTCGTAGTCGCGGAGCTCGCGCTCGCCGGTGGAGGCGTCGAAGCGCCAGATCTTGAGCGCGACCGTCATGGTCGCGTACTCGCTGCGGACGAGGGACTCCGTCGCCACTAGTACGTCCTCTCCTTCGGCTGCCACTTGGTCATCGTGACCGGTTTCCAGTCGAGCTGAACCTGGCCCTCGCGCATCGAACGTCGTCATCGTGTGCCTGAGGAAGTTCTCGTCGTCCCGGTCCGGGTAGTCGTGCGGCCGCGCATGGGCGCCGCGGCTCTCCTTGCGCGCGAGGCCGGCGACGATCATGGTCTGCGCGAGGTCGAGCATGAAGCCGAGCTCGATCGCCTGCGTGAGGTCGCTGTTGAAGATCTCGCCCTTGTCGTCGACGACGACGCGCTTGTACCGCTCCCGGAGCCCTTCGATGATCCGGCCCTGCTCGAGCATCTGCTCCTCGCGCCGGAAGACGCCGAAGTTCTCGTGCATCGTCGTCGCGAGCTCGTCGCGGATCGACCACGGGCGCTCCCCGTCGCTGCGGGCCAGGAGCTCTTTCAGCTCGCGCTGGGTGTCGGCCTCCACCGCCGGCGGCACGCTGATCGTCGTATGCGTCAGCGCCCACTCGGCCGCGGCACGCCCGGCTCGCTTGCCGAAAGTGATCGTCTCCATCAGCGCGTTCCCGCCCAGCCGGTTCGCGCCGTGGACAGACACGCAGGCGCACTCGCCGGCCGCGTAGAGCCCGGTCACCGACGTCAGCCCGTCGAGATCCGTGTCCACGCCGCCCATGTGGTAGTGGGCGCCCGGCCGGACCGGGATCGGCTCGGTGATCGGATCCACGCCGGCGTAGGTGAGCGAGAGCTCGCGCGTCCCGTGCAGCCGCTCGTTGATCTTGTCGGCGCCGAGGTGGCGCAGGTCGAGCAGGACGTTGCCGTCGATCCCGCGGCCCTCGTCGATCTCGGTCTGCTCCGCCCTGGAGATCACGTCGCGGCTCGCGAGCTCCATCGCGTTCGGCGCATAGCGCTCGAGAAACCGCTTGCCCTCGGAGTTGAGAAGGTAGGCGCCTTCGCCGCGGCAGCCCTCGGTGATCAGGATCCCGGTCGGCGCGAGGGTCGTCGGGTGGAACTGCATCATCTCCATGTCCTTCAGCGGTACACCGACCCGCAGGGCCATGGACATCGCGTCGCCGGTGCAGGAATAGGCGTTCGTCGTGCCCACGTAGAGCCGGCCCGCGCCGCCGGTGCGAGGATCACCGTCTTCGCGCCGATCGTCTTCAGCCCGCCGTTGAGGAGATCCCAGGCGATCACGCCCTGGCAGCGGTCGTCGTCGATCACGAGCTTCCAGGCGAAGAACTCCTCGTAGGTCGGGATGTCGCGCTTCATCACCTGCTCGTAGAGGACGTGGACGAGGACATGGCCCGTGATGTCCGCCGCGTAGGCGGTGCGGGGCTCGCCGGCGGCGCCGAACGGTCGCTGGGCGATCCGGCCGTCGTCGGTGCGCGAGAACACGGCGCCCCAGTTCTCGAGCTGGTAGACGTCGTCGGGCGCCTCGTCGCAGAGCACCTGGATCGCGTCCTGGTCGCCGAGGTAGTCGGAGCCCTTGACCGTGTCGAACGCGTGCTTCTCCGGATCGTCCTCGGACGCGTTGCCGAGCGCCGCGTTGATCCCGCCCTCGGCCGCGCCGGAGTGGCTTCGAACCGGGTGGATCTTCGACAGGAGCGCGACATCGGCTCCCTCGTCGAACGCCTCGATCGCGGCGCGCATCCCAGCGCAGCCCGCGCCGACGACGAGCACGTCGTGCGTCGCCTCCACTGACCGGACGCTATCGAATGGCGGCCGACCACCGCCTCGTGACAGACGCCGCTAGAGGATGCGGCCGAAGAACGGGTCGTACCGGGCGAACACGACCCGGCCGAGCTTCACGTTCGAGACCCGGCCACCCCGGATCCCGAAGTACGTCATCACCGCGCCCTTGGCGCGCGATCCGAGGTAGCAGTAGCGATGCGGCGTTCGCTGCCACGGGTAGGGCGACGGCGTTCGCCACGTCAGGCAGCGGACGCCGCGGACGGCCGCCCGCAGCGCCCGCTCACTCGAGCCGACGCCGACGGTCGTGCCGTCGACCTTGTAGCGGCCGTTGAGCACCTCGAAGCGGGTGACACGGCCGCGCGCGAAGAGGACGCGCAGCGAGCCGCCGTAGTACTCGTAGACCGGGGCAGCGCGGGTGCCGTCCAGGCTCGGCGGCTGACCGAGAATGCTGCGCACCTCGCCCGTCTTCATCCCGAGCCTGGCGAAGTCGACGCCCTTACCCGCCACGATTCCCGGCGTGGACGGAACGACGAAGCGGGTCGCCGGCGACCACTCAGTCGCGTCGTCCGGGCACTCGTCGGCCTCGGGCGGGCAGGGCGGAGCCGGCGTCACCGACGCAACGTGGACGTACCACGCGCCGGGCGCGAAGCGGTCGCCGGCCTTCCAGGACGTCTGCCGAGGGTTGAGCGACGACTGCTCGTCTGCATCCCGCCAGAAGGTGTTCGGATTCGCGGGGACCGAGCGGGCGAACTGGATCATGTCGGCGGTCGAGCCGGGCGCAAGCGTCCAGGAGACGGCAGGCTTGCCGTACGTCACTCGAACAGTGGGAGTCGAGGGCGGCGCCGCAGCGGCGGGTATCGCGGCAATCGCCGCGAGCGCAGAGATGGTCAACGTTCGTACGACCAGTTTCATCAGATCCCCTAGCGTCCTCGAGGGTCGGACTGTAGTGCGGGATCCGGGCGGCTTCAAGCCCTCGCTCGAGCAGGCATCATCTGGCCGTGCCCGAGGCGGGCCACAGGCTGGAGCTCATCCGTGAGGTGCGTCCGGGAGGGACGCCTACCGCGCTCTTCCTCGCTCTGGCGCCGACCGGCTTCGCCGGCTAGAGATGGCCCAGGACTGGGTCGAACGCGTCCGTTCCCTGCTGGACGCTCCGTCGCCTGCGGTGCTGACGACATACAGGAAGGACGGGAGCGCCCATGTGTCTCCCGTCTGGTTCCGGTGGGCCGACGGCGCCTTCCACGTGGTGATCGCGGAGGGCGACGTGAAGCTCGGCCACCTGGCCCGTGACCCTCGCTGCGTCCTCGTGGTCTTCGAAGCCGTGCCGCCTTTCCGGGGCGTCGAGGCCCGCGGCGAGCCGCAGCTCATCAGGGGCGACGCAACGCCCGAGCGGATCGAGATCGTAGGGCGCTATCTCGGAGCGGAGCCAGGCAGGCGTTTCGCTGAGGCGCGGAAGTCCAAGCCGGGCGTGCTCCTCCGTCTGGTGCCGGACAACCCGCGGGTCTGGGACCTGTCGGCGATCCTTCCGAGGGACGGCGCCTAGACCCGCGGGCCGGCGGCCGCCACGGCCTTGCCGGCGTCGTCCTCGAACTGCTTGAAGTTGTCGCGGAACATCCGCGCCAGCTCCCGCGCCTCGCGGCCGTAGGCCGCCCGGTCCGCCCACGTGGAGGCCGGGTCCAGCAGGCTCGAGTCCACGCCCGGCACTGCGACGGGAACCTCGAAGCCGAAGAGCTCGTCCGTCCGGTACTCCACGCCGTCCAGCTCGCCCGAGAGCGCCGCCTTCAGCAGCGCGCGGGTCGCCTTGATCGGCATCCGCTCGCCCTCGCCGAACGCACCGCCCGTCCAGCCGGTGTTCACGAGCCAGACCGTGACGTGCGGATGCTGGTCGAGCTTGTCGCCGAGCATGTGCGCGTAGACGGACGGCGGCTGCGGGAGGAACGGCGCGCCGAAGCAAGCGGAGAAGGTCGGCTGCGGCTCGGTGACGCCGATCTCGGTCCCGGCGAGCTTGGCCGTGAAGCCGGACAGGAAGTAGAACATCGCCTGCTCGCGCGACAGGCGCGCGATCGGCGGGAGGATCCCGAAGGCGTCTGCGGTCAGGAAGACGACGGCGCTCGGGTGGCCGGCCCGCTTGGCCGGGAGCGCGTTGGAGATCTGCTCGAGCTTGTAGGCGGCTCTCGTGTTCTCCGTCTTCGAGTCGTCGTCCAGGTCGAGCAGGCCGCGCTCGTCCACGACCACGTTCTCGAGCACCGTGCCCCAGCTGCGCGTGGTCCTGTAGATCTGCGGCTCGGCCTCGGGCGAGAGGCGGATCACCTTCGCGTAGCAGCCTCCCTCGATGTTGAAGATCCCTTCCTCGCTCCAGCCGTGCTCGTCGTCGCCGATCAGGTGCCGCTCGGGATCGGCCGAAAGCGTGGTCTTGCCGGTCCCAGACAGGCCGAAGAAGACCGCGACTCGACCGTCGTCGTCGACGTTGGCCGAGCAGTGCATCGGCAGGATGCCTTCGAGGGGCAGCCGGTCGTTCATGAGCGTGAAGATCGACTTCTTGATCTCGCCGGCGTAGAAGGTGCCGCCGATCAGCACCTCCATCCGGCCCGGATGGAGGACGACGAAGGTCTTGCTCCGGGTCTCATCCTCTTCGGGATCGGCCCCGACCTCGGGCGCGTGCAGAACGAGCGCCTGAGGCTCGTGGTCGGCGAGCTCCTCCTCGGTCGGATCGATGAAGAGCGTCTTTGCGAAGAGCGCATGCCAGGGGCTGTAGGTGATGACGCGGAGCGCGAGCCGGTGCTCCGGGTCGGCTCCCGCGAATGCGTCCACGACGTAGACGTCCTGATCCGACAGGAAGGAGGTCACTTTGTCGCGCAGGCCCTCGAATGCGTCCTCGGGCAGCTCCTTGTTGACCTTCCCCCACCAGATCCGGTCTTCCGTGCCCGGCTCGCGCACGACGAACTTGTCGTTCGGCGACCGCCCCGTGTGCTCGCCGGTGTCGACGACGAGCGGCCCGCCCTCGGCGAGCGTTCCGTCGCCGCGCCTGAGCGCATGCGTGTAGAGGAGCGCGACCGTCGGGTTGTGGTGAACCGTCCCGCCGGCCTCGATGCCGTGCTCGTTCAGGTCGACTTGTCCGCGCAGGTCCTCGATGATGGCCATGGCTCTCCTTGAGTTCCCGGGCTTGGGCCGGTCTCAAACGGGCTGCTTATCGTATGGCAATGGCTGTGCGACCGCCCGACCCGCCGCTGACGGACGGCCTGGTGACGCTCAGGCCCTGGGGCGAGGAAGGCGACGTCGAGGCACTGGTCGACGCCTGCAACGACCGGGCGATCGCCGAGTTCCTCGACATCATTCCGCAGCCGTACACGAAGACCGACGCGCTCGCCTACATCGCCAGTACCAGGGAGGGGTGGGCGTCGGGCACGACATCGAACTTCGCCGTCGTGACGCACGGACCACCGATCGGGTCGATCGGCGCCCGCTGGCTCCCAGAGCCGGAGGACGGGGTCGAGGTCGGCTACTGGGTCGCGGCGCAGGCGCGCGGACAGGGCCTCTGCACACGGGCGCTGCGCCTCGTCTCCGGCTGGCTGCTGAAGGAGCACGGCGTCATGCGGATCCAGCTGAGAGCGGACGAGGAGAACGCGGCGTCGAAGAAGGTGGCGGAGAACGCGGGCTTCACACGCGAGGGAGTGCTCCGCTCGAGCCGCTACAACGCGCGGCTCGGCCGCCGCGTCGACTTCGTCATGTACTCGCTGCTCCCGGGCGAGCTGCGTCAGTCGTAGGCGGCGTCCACCCAGTCTGGCCCGCCCCACGACAGGTCGAAGGGGTAGTCGTTGACGACGTGGGCCCAGATCAGCCAGGCCGTCCAGCGTGTCGTGCCGTAGAAGAAGCTCGCGCGGTAGAGCGCCAGCAGCGCCGTCTCCGGTAGCCAGCGGCCCATCCAGCCCCAGACCGGGTCGGCCGGGACGATCGTGGCGCGGAAGTACGCCTTCCTGAGAATCCGCCACGACAGCAGGCCGTAGACGACCCAGACCCCGTCCCAGACGAACCCGAGCCCGCTGAAGTACGCGCCCGCGTCCGTGAGCCGGTCGGTCTGGCCGGCGTAGGCCCAGGCGCCGATGCCGAACGTCTCTGTGGAGAGCGGGAACAGCAGCATCGTCCCGATCGTGTCGCCCACGTCTGTGAAGACGTGGGCCCAGTGTCCTAACAGGAAGCTGAACGCCCAGACCCGGCTCCGGGTGAGCAGCAGGAGCAGCCCTGCGACCGCGAGGCCGAACGCCAGCGAGTGCGTGAAGCCGACTCCGGGCCAGCCGCGGTGGAACTGCACCGGGTCGTCCGCCTTGAGCTCGATCCCGAGCACGTCGATCCCGTACACGAACCACTTGCTGAACATGTCCGGCGAGTACGAGCCGATCAGCAGCGGGATGATCGCCACCTTCCGGCCGAGGTGACGCTGGATGGCGTAGGGCTCGAGGTCGTGCGCCGCCCAGCTCATCGCAGCCGCCGGACGAGCGACGGCAGGATCCACACGACGAGCAGCAGGAACGCGGTGCCCTCCACCCATGACAGGAGCAGCGCGGGAAAGGCGACGCCGAGGGCGATGTACAGGACACCGCCGCGACGAGGTAGAGGGCCAGCTCTCTCATCACTCAGTGATCCTGTGACACGCCCGTCCGTGATCGGCCACGAGGAGACCGCCCTTCGCGCGTCCACGGACGACGGCGAGTGGGTGCTCGAAACCGGTGGCGAAGGTCGAGACCGACGCCGAGCGCCCTGGGCGGAGGAGGACGCGCGTCAGCTTCCGCCGTGGTCGCGCTTCAGGTACTCGCCCCACTCGGCGACGTAGAGCGCGCCGTTCCAGAACGCCATGCCGCCGGGCGCCGAGTGCGGCTCCAGGTACGCGACGGGCCGCGTGACGCCTCCGGCAGTCACCCCGAAGGCTCTTCGTCCTGTGGCTCGGCCAGCAGCGCGGCCAGCCGAAGTCGCGGCCGTCCCTGACCTCCACGATCGTCTCGGCCGGCTCGTTCTCCCCGAGCTCGTCGCGCTCGTTCACGGACGCGTAGATGCGCCCGGTCACCGGATCCGCGGCGAGGCCGTAGGGGTTCCGAAGTCCGCTCGCGAGGACGCGCAACAGGCGAATCCTGCCTGGATGGAGACTCGCGCGGCGATCGACCGCTTCCTGGCCAGTCCGGCCCTGTCCGATGCGACACGGCGCGCCTACGGCGTCGACCTGGCCGAGTTTGGCGCCTGGCTCCGGACGCGGAAGGCGTCCGTCGAAGACGTCGATGCCCGCCTGCTCGCCGACTACGTCGCCGAGCTCGGAGCGGCTCGGCGCGGCCGGCAGCCGACCAAGCTCGCGCCGGCGACGATCGCGCGCAAGCTCGCCGCCGTCCGCGCCTTCCTCCGGTTCACGCTCGGCGCCTCGAAGGTTCCCGACGCCCGCCTGGCGCCGCGGCGGCCGCGCCGGCTGCCCGACGCCCCGAAGCAACAGGAGATCGAGACCGAGCTCGAGCGCTTCGGTTCGGACGACCCGCTCGCCATCCGGAACCGCGCCCTCGCCGAGCTCGTCTACTCGGCCGGGCTCCGAAGCCAGGAGGCCGTCGACCTGAACCTCGGGGACGTCGAGTTCGACCAGGAGGCGGTCCGGGTCCGCGGTAAGGGCGGCAAGGAGCGCGTCGTCCCACTGGGCGAGGAGGCCGCGTACTGGGTCGGCCTCTGGCTCCAAGAGCGCCCGAAGCTCGCGCGCGGCGCGCAAGACGCGCTCTTCATCTCGGCCCGCGGCCGGCGGCTCGACACGAGCACGCTCCGCAGGCTCTTCCCCCATCCACACCGCCTGCGGCACGCGTTCGCGACCCACCTGTTGGAGGGCGGCGCCGACCTGAGGACGATCCAGGAGCTCCTCGGCCACAGCTCGCTCTCGACGACCCAGATGTACAGCCACGTCGACGCGAAGCGCCTGAGGAAGGTCTACGACCGCGCCCACCCTCGCTCGTGAGTGCTTGTGTTCCATGTGACGAGCGGACTCGCGGCGATCTCGGGGTTTGAACCGGACGAGACGGACCCTCGAATGGCGACTAGTGGCATGAAACACAAGCCCCCGCCCGCCGACCCCGAGCTCGAGGGCTTTCTCGCCCTTTCGACGGCCCGGCTCGCGCCACGCACCGTCGAGGCGTACCGGCGAGACCTCGAGGCCCTTGCCGGCTGGCTCGGCCACTCGCCCTCGACCGTCACGACGGAAGAGCTCGAGCGCTACCTCGCCGAGCTCCGGGCGCGGGGCCTCTCGGGCTCGACGATCGCGCGACGAGTCGCGTCGCTCCGCTCCTTCTTCCGCCACCTGGTCCTGATCGGCGCGACCGACACGAATCCCGCGGCGGAGCTCGAGCTGCCGCGCAGGACCCGACGCCTCCCGCGCGCGCTGTCCCCCTCCGAGGCCGAGCGGTTGATCGACGCCGCCGCCGGGACGACGCCGCGCCACCTTCGCGACCGCGCCCTGGTCGAGCTCCTTTACGGCGCAGGTCTCCGGGTCAGCGAGGCGGTGGGCCTCGACAAGGGCGGCGTCGACCTCGACCAGCGGCTCGTTCGAACGGTCGGAAAAGGCGGCAAGGAACGCGTCGTTCCGGTCGGGCGGGAGGCCGTCGAGGCACTTCGCCGTTACCTGGCGAGGGGACGCCCCCACCTCGATCGCCGCCACCGCCCGGAGCTCTTCCTGAACGCCCAGGGCGGCGGACTGACGCGGGCCGGCGCCTTCTTGATCCTCCGCAAGCTGGCGGTGAAGGCGGGGCTCGAGCCCGAGCGCGTGCACCCCCATCTGCTGCGCCACACGTTTGCAACTCACCTCCTCGAGGGAGGAGCAGACTTAAGGAGCGTTCAGGAAATGCTCGGACATGCCGATCTAGCTACCACGGAGCTCTACACCCACGTAACCGACCGGCGGCGCCGGGAGTTGTATTTCCAAGCGCATCCGCACGCGAAGCGAAGGACGAAATGATCGAGATGACGAACGAAACGGCTCTCCTCCTCGCCTCGAGCACCGGCGTGGGCGTGCTGATGATGAAGGCGGGCATCGAGAAGAAGATGCTCGAGTGGCGCCGAAGCCAGCGGACCTGCGCGGGCTGCGGAAAGCCGCTCCACCGCCCCGTTTGTCCCTGCACTAACTCCTAGCGCGCGACTTCTTCGTCAGCACCGCGGCCGCCCGCTTGGCGGTCTCGCGAAGCTCCTTGTCGTGCTCGTCGTCGTCGGCGATGCCCTCCAGCATCACGATCGTGTCCCGATGCGGCGACCCGTTCTTGAGCACCAGGATGGCGAGGCGTCGGACGGCCGCGTTCGGGTCGCTCGCCGCCAGCGTATGGAGCAGCGAGCGGTCTGCGTTGACGTCTCCGGGATGGTCCCGCGAGAGCAGCTCCAACGAGAGGAGCGCCGAGCCCCGGCTCGCCGGGCTCTCGTCCTCGAGCCCGCGCCGCAGCAGCACGAGCTTCTGCCGGTAGCGGAACTGCCCGATCGCGCGGTACGCGAGCGCACGCTCGCGGAAGTCCGGGCTGCGGGCCGCGCCCTCGATCTCGTCCTGCCACTTCGTCCGGTGCGCGGCCAGCTCGCGCTCGTCGCCACGCTCGGCCAGCTCGGCCGCCTCGGCAGCCGCTGAGGCGAGATCAGACAGTGGAGAGCGAGCGGGGGGCCGGGCCGACGTACTTCGCCGACGGCCGGAACAGTCGGCCCGTCCGCTTTTGCTCGAGGATGTGCGCCGACCAGCCCGCCACGCGCGAGCAGGCGAACATTGCCGGAGCGAGCGGCGGCGGGATCTCGGCGACGTCGAGGACGATCGCCGAGTAGTACTCGACGTTCGTCGCCAGCACGCGGTCGGGAGACTTCTCCTGGAGCGCCTTGAGCGCCACTTCCTCGAGCTGCTCCGCGACCTCGACCTGCGGTGCGTTGAGCTCCTTTGCCGTCCGCTTGAGGATGCGCGACCGGGGATCCTCGGCGCGGTAGATCCGGTGGCCGAAGCCCATGATCCGCTTGCCGCTCTCGATCGCCTCCCGCACCCAGCGCTCCGGGTCGCCCATCGCCTGGACCTCCTCCAGCATCGGCTTCACGTACGCCGGCGCCCCGCCGTGGAGGGGGCCCGAGAGCGCGCCGACCGCCGACGACAGGGCCGCGCCGCAGTCGGCTCCCGTGGACGCCGTCACTCTCGCGGCGAAGGTGGAGGCGTTCAGGCCGTGCTCGGCGGTGCAGATCCAGTAGGTGTCGATCGCCTTGACGTGGTCGGGATTCGCCTCGCCGCGCCACAGCAGGAGGAACCGCTCGGCGGCGGTCTCGCCCTGTGCGACGACGTCGTCCGGCGCCGGCTCCCGTCCGTCGGCGACCGCGGCCGAGCGCGCGACGATCCCCATCATCTGGGCGGAGATCCGTGCGAGGTCGGTCCGCGCCTGCTCGTCCGAGATCTCGTTCAGCTTGCCGAGGCCCCAGTGGCCGGAGAGCCGCGCCGTCTCGGCCTGAAGGTCGGACGGCGCGTTACCGGAGAGCTCGGCCGGCTCGTAGGGCTCCGGCTCCGGCATCTTCGAGTCCAGGTCGTTGTCGACGAGCAGGCCCCAGACGTTCTCGTACGGGTACTGGCCGACCAGCTCCTCGATATCGATGCCGCGGTAGCGAAGCTGCCCGCCCTCGCGGTCGGGCTCGGCGATTTCCGTCTCGACGGCGACGACGCCCTCGAGGCCCGGCTTGAAGTCGCTCATACGGCGCAGAGCGTACCCCGAAGGCCCGGTGACGAATCGGTAGAGTCGCCGCCGCATGGCTCACCGAGTCACTCTCATTCCCGGCGACGGAATCGGTCCGGAGCTGACGGAGGCGACCCGCCGGGTTCTCGAGGCGAGCGGCGTCGAGTTCGAGTGGGACGTCCAGTACGCGGGCACGGACGTCATGGAGCAGAACGACGGAAACCCGCTCCCTGATCGGGTCCTGGATGCGATCCGCGAGACGGGTGTCGCGCTGAAGGGGCCGATCACGACCCCGGTCGGCAGCGGCTTCCGCTCCGTGAACGTCGGCCTGCGCAAGGCGCTCGACCTCTACGGCCAGGTTCGGCCCTGCAAGAGCTACGAGGGCGTGCGGTCCCGGTTCGACGACGTCGACCTCGTCCTCATCCGCGAGAACACCGAGGATCTCTACGCCGGCATCGAGTACGAGCAGGGCAGCGCCGAGGCCGAGGAGCTGATCGGCTGGATCGAGGACCACGGCGGGAAGCTCCGACATCGCGACGCAGGCATCTCAATCAAGCCGCTGTCGGTGACCGGCACACGGCGGATCGTCCAGTTCGCCTTTGACTACGCGCGCCGAAAACGGCCGCCGCAAGGTCACGGCCGTCCACAAGGCGAACATCATGAAGTTCACCGACGGCCTCTACCTGCGTGTCGCCCAGGAGGTCGCCGCCGAGAACGCAGACATCGAGTTCGACGACCGGATCGTGGACAACATGTGCATGCAGCTCGTCCAGCGGCCCGAGGAGTACGACGTGCTCGTCTGCCCGAACCTCTACGGCGACATCGTCTCCGACCTCGCCGCCGGGATGATCGGCGGGCTGGGGATGGCGCCGGGCGGGAACTTCGGCGAGCAGGCGGCGATCTTCGAGCCCACGCACGGCTCTGCGCCGAAGTACGCGGGCCAGAACAAGGCCAACCCGATGGCACAGATGCTCTCCGGCGTGATGATGCTCCGGCATCTCGAGGAGCACGAGGCGGCGGACCGGGTCGAGAGCGCGATCGCCGAGGTGATCCGCGAGGGCAAGAGCGTGACCTACGACATGAAGCCGAGTCGAGACGACCCGACCGCGGTCGGCACGAGCGAGGTGGCCGACGCGATCATCGAGAAGCTTGGGGTCCGAGTTGCGTAGGAAGGTGACCGTCGTCGGCGCCGGGAACGTCGGCGCGACCTGCGCACAGGAGCTGGCGCGAGGCGACTACTGCGACATCGCCCTCGTCGACATCAAGGACGGCCTCGCCGAGGGCAAAGCGCTCGACATCAACCAGGCCGGCGCAGTGCTGGGCTACGAGCCCCGCGTCGTCGGCTCGACGGAGTACAACATCACGGCGGGCTCCGACGTCGTCGTGCTCACCGCCGGGGTCCCCCGCACGGGCGACATGAGCCGCGACGACCTCGTCTCGACCAACGAGAAGATCGTCGGGTCCGTGACGCAGTCGATCGTCGGCGAGTCGCCCGACGCGATCCTGATCGTCGTCTCGAACCCGCTCGACGCGATGTGCCACGTCGCGAAGAACGTCTCCGACTGGCCCAAGAACCGCGTCTTCGGCATGGCGGGCATCCTCGACACCGCACGGTTCTCCGCGTCCATCGCCTGGGCGACCGGCGCGTCGATCAAGGACGTGACGGCGATGGTGCTCGGCGGCCACGGCGACCAGATGGTCTCGGTCGTCTCGGCGACGACGGTGGGCGGAGTGCCGCTCCGCAAGCTGCTCGCCGACGACACGATCCAGAAGCTGGTCGAGCGCACCGCGAAGGGCGGCGGCGAGCTCGTCTCGCTCCTCGGCACCTCAGCCTGGTACGCACCCGGCGCGGCGGCCGCGCAGATGGTCGACTCGATCATGCTCGACGAGAAGCGCGTCCTCCCCTGCACTGCGTACCTGGAGGGCGAGTACGGCATCGACGACCTCTACATGGGCGTGCCGGTGAAGCTCGGTGAGGACGGGATCGAGGAGATCTACGAGCTCGACCTCACCGACGAGGAGCGGCAGCAGCTGCAAGCGTCGGCGGAGGCAGTTCGCGAGGTCGTCGGCGTCCTGACGACGTAGGTTCGGGTTTGGAGGCAGGGGCCGGCGGCCCG
Source organism: uncultured Actinomycetes bacterium (assembly GCA_963798935.1). Classification (GTDB taxonomy): domain Bacteria; phylum Actinomycetota; class Thermoleophilia; order Gaiellales; family Gaiellaceae; genus JACDAN01. Next base: position 95,929 of record CAWCVG010000031.1, on the reverse strand, counting down.
CGGAACCGTCCAGGCTGCGACGGAAGCGGGCCGAGACCCGGTCCTCTCCGACATCATTGAGCCGTGCGCGCCCGAACCTCCGCCCAAGCAACACTTCCTGCGACGCAAGTGACGCACTCTCGGCACAAGGGACCCGGCCGCGCCAGCCGGGTCCGAGGGACAGTCCCTCGCGCTCCGGGCAGGCGCCCACGGGCGAGGCGCATCCCGCGCGCGCCGCGAACCTCCGCGAGCGCCATCCGGCTCGCGCTGGCTCCGTCGTCGCGCTGCCCGCACTGCGGCCGGAACTCCAAGACCGTCCAGGGCGTCTGCGCGGACTGCTGGGGAAGCAAAGGCGGACGGCCGTTCTGGGCCCGTAAAGGCAACCAGGCCTGGCCGTTCGGGCTCTCGCCGATAGTGGTCGGCGCGATCTTCGCCGTCGTGCCCGTTGGGATCGTGGTGCTGCTGTGGATCTTGGGCTGAAGGGCCGCACGGCGATCGTGTGCGGGGCCTCGCAGGGCATGGGCCTCGCGATCGCCGACGCCTTCGCCGCCGAGGAGATGAACGTCGCCATGTTCGCGCGCCGGCGGAAGGTCGTCGCGACGGAGGCCGAGCGGCTCGGGGCCCTGGCCATCCAGGGCGACGTGACGAACCCGCAGGACTGCCAGCGGCTCGTCGAGCAGACGGTCGAGGCGTTCGGCGGCGTGGACGTCCTGATCAACAACAGCGGCGGGCCGCCGCGCGGGCCGGCGGTCGACCTCGACGACGAGTCGCTCGAAGCCGCGGTTGCCCTCCTCCTGGTCTCTGCAGTCCGACTGACGAACCTGTGCCTCCCCCACCTGCGGCGGAGCGGGGCCGGTCGTGTGATCAACATCGAGTCGAGCACGGTCAAGGAGCCGGCGGACAACCTCGCGCTCTCGAACGCCGTCCGCCCTGGAGTCGTCGGGTGGGCGAAGACGCTCTCGCGCGAGGTCGGGCCCGACGGCATCACCGTCAACACGATCGCCCCCGGCCGGATCGACACCGAGCGGCTCAAGGAGGTCTACCCGGACGGGCCGAGCGCCGAGGACCTGAAGGCCATCCCGCTCCGGCGCCTCGGCCGACCCGACGAGATCGCCTCCGTCGTCTGCTTCCTCGCCTCGGATGCCGCGTCATACGTCACCGGCTCGGTGATCCAGGTCGACGGCGGCCTGATCCGCAGCCTCCAGTGAAGCGCCTCTCGTGGCCGGCCTGGCTGATCGGCGCCGGCGTCGCGGTCCTCGCTGTCGCCGCGGCGCTCTACGTCGTGCCGTCGGATCGCTACATCTTCCTCCCCGACGAGGCGCGCCCGCTGGCGCCGCGTGTGGAGGTCGAAGGCGAGAAGCCCGATCCGAACGGCGGGGGCATCTACTACGTCGCCGTCGACATCCGGAAGGCGTCGCTGATCGAGAAGATGTTTCCCAGCCTCTACGAAGGCGCGACGCTCGAGCCTGTCTCCAGTGTGCTGGCCGAGGGCCAGGACGAGCAGGCGCGCCGCCGCTGCGAGCTCGCGGCCATGCGGCGGAGCCAGGAGTACGCGACGGCAGTCGCGTTCCGCGAGCTCGACTACCGGATGCCGGCGAAGCGGCTCGGCGTCGCCGTGGAGGGAACCTTCCCCGGCTATCCGGCCTCCGGGAAGCTCCGGGCCTGCGACTGGATCAGGGCGGTCGACGGCAAGCCCGTGCGCCTGGCGCAGCAGGTCACCGGCGCGCTCGCCGCGAAGAAGCCCGGCGACCGCGTGAGGCTCCTGGTCGAGCGTGACGGGAAGCGGTTCACGGTCGTCCTTCGAGCCGCCCGCGACCCGCGCCAGCGCAAGCGCGCCTTTGTGGGCATCTCTGTCACCGACGTCTTCGACGTTGCGCAGCCCCCCGTCGACGTGAAGATCGACCTCGGCCAGGTGGGCGGTCCGTCGGCGGGGCTCGCGTTCGCGCTCCAGCTCATGGAGGAGCTCGGCGAGGGCGTCGACCGCGGCTACCAGCTGGCGGCGACGGGAGAGATCTTCCTCGACGGCTCGGTCTCCCGTGTGGGCGGGATCAAGCAGAAGACGATCGGCGCGAGGCGTTCCGGCATGGATCTCTTCCTCGTCCCTGGGGATAACGCCCGCGAGGCGCGCCGCTACGCGGAAGGCCTGCGCGTCGTGCCTGTGGACAGCTTTCAACAGGCGTTGCGCGCGCTGGCAACCCTGCCGCCAAAGGCGTAGAAATCCCCGGAATTCGGCGGTTTTCGTACCGTGCGGAAATTGCAGAGATTTCGTGGCCGACCCCCTTGTAACGCGTCGCGCGAGGTCCCAAGATGCCCCGCCAGGAAGCGGCACCCTTCAGGAGGTTCGAGCGCGGCGTGACCAAACGAGCCGAGGCGAGTTGCGACGACTGCTATTTCCGCAGGGCAGGACTTTGCGCCCTCCCCCTGGACTCCCCCTGTCCAACGTTCCGGCCCGCAAAGCCCCGTGCACTGCGGCCGCCGCAACAGCCTCGGCTCGTGCCGCGTCCACCCGACGCGGTCGTCTCCCCCGCCTAGACTCGGCCCATGCCGTTCCGTCGGGCGAGGGGCGACCGCCTCGAACCGTTTCAGCCCCGCCTCTGGCTGATCCTGGTCGGGCTGCTGGCGATGTTCCTCTACCTGCTCGCGTTCATCGTGATGAACGACGACCAGATCCAGATCGATTTCGTCTTCTTCACGGCGACCGTCTCGCTGATCTGGGCGATGGTGCTGATGGTCGCGTTCGGCGTGCTAGGCGGCGTGCTGCTGTCGCAGGTCTACCGCCGGCGCCGGGGAGAGAAGCCCGGCAAGGCGCCTGACAGCCTCGCGTAGCTGCACCGGCGACGCAAAGCTGTACGCGAGCCGGGCGGAGCTCCGCCCGCCGCCGGCCCAGGGGTAGAAGTCCGGCCCCGCGATGAACGAGACGCCGATTCCCCGCGCGGCGTGGAGAACTGCCCGCGCATTCCGGTCGCCCGGCAGGTCGAGCCAGAGGAAGTAGCCGCCCTCGGGCCTGCTCCAGCGCGCTCCGGTGCCGCCGAGGTGCTCTGCGAGCGCCGCCAGCAGCGCATCTCGCCTTGCCCCGAGGAGCGAGCAGACGACCTGCACGTTCCGGTCCAGGTGCCCGCGTCGCAGGAACTCGTGCACCGTCGCCTGGGGCAGCAGCGCAGGTGTGATGTACGTCGAGGCCGCAGCCGACTCCACGGCCTGGGCGAGCCGCTCGGGCAGGACGAGGTAGCCGACGCGGATTCCGGGCGCGACGGTCTTCGAGAACGAGCCCGAGAACGCGACGCGCGTGCCGCCGTCGAGCTCGAAGAGGGTCTGCGGCGCCTCGCCCTCGAACCTGATCGCGCCGTACGGGTCGTCCTCGAGGACGAGCAAGTCGTGCTCCGCGGCCAGTTCGACGAGCCGCCGCCGCCGGTCGACTGTCAGCGTGCGACCGGTCGGGTTCTGGAACGTCGGGATCACGTAGAGGAACGCAGGACGCCGGCCACGCCGGAGCTCGCTTTCGAGCGCGTCGACATCGAGCCCGTCCTCGTCGCACCGCACCGGCGCGACCTCCGCGCCGAGCGAGCCGAGGATCCGCAGCGGCCGGTCATAGGTCGGCGCCTCCACCAGCACACGCTCGCCGCCGCCGGCGAGCACCTGCGCGAGCAGCGCGAATCCCTGGAGCGACCCGTTCGTGAGGACGACGCGCGCCGGAGAAACCCCGTGCTGCTCGGCGATCCACCGGCGCAGCGGCGCGTAGCCCCCGGCCGCCCCGTAAGAGAGGATCGTCGCGCCGTCCGCCTGCACCGCAGCCCGGGCGCACTCGGCAAGCTCCTCGGCGGGCACGCATTCCGGCGCCGGAACCCCCCGGGCGAGCGAGATCGTCTCCATGCGCCGACTGTAGGACGGTCGTCGGATGTCAGCGAGCCGCGCGGTCAGGCGCGGGCGCCGACGACGTCGGCCGCCAGTTGCGCGACCTCGGTCGGCGTCGTGCCGACCCGGACGCCGCAGGCCTCGAGGGCTTCCTTCTTCGCCTGCGCGGTGCCGGAGGTGCCGGAGATGATCGCGCCGGCGTGGCCCATCGTCTTGCCCGGCGGCGCCGTGAAGCCGGCGATGTAGGCGACGACCGGCTTCGTCATCTCCGCCTGGATGAACTCGGCTGCCTTCTCCTCCTCGGCACCGCCGATCTCCCCGACCATCACGACGGTCTCCGTCTCGTCGTCGGCCTCGAACTTCGAGAGCACGTCGATGAAGCCGGACCCGACGACGGGGTCGCCGCCGATGCCGACGATCGTCGAGTTGCCGAGGCCCAGTTGGGTGAGCTCGTGGCCGATCTGGTACGTGAGCGTGCCCGATCGGCTCGACGAGCCCGATCCTGCCCTCGCGGAAGATCTCGGCCGGGATGATCCCGACGTTTGCCTTCCCCGGCGAGAGCGCGCCGGGGCAGTTGGGGCCGAGCATCGTGATTCCCTTCGGCCGGATGTAGTTGTAAACCCGCAGCATCTCGTGGGCCGGGAGCCCCTCCGCGATGCAGATCACGGTCCCGATCCCGGCGTCAACGGCCTCGTAGACGGCATCCGTCGCGAAGCGCGCGGGGACGAAGACCATGGCCGTGTTCGCGCCGGCCTCGTCCACTGCCTCGGCGACAGTGTCGAAGACCGGCACGCCGTGGACGTCCGCACCGCCCTTCCCGGGCGTGACGCCTGCGACGACGTTCGTGCCGTAGTCGCGGTTGCGAATCCCGTGGAACGAGCCCTCCCGGCCGGTGAGCCCCTGGACGACGAGCCGCGTGTCGTTGTCGACGATGATCGCCACTAGCTCTTCCTCCCGCGCAGGATGATCGCCTCGTGGCGGACGAGGCCGTCTTCGAGCGTGTCCGCGATGAACTCCTTCACGCGCGCCGCCACCTCCGGGGTCACCGGGACGCGGGCGAGCCACGGGTCGACCGGCATCCGGCGGCTCATGACCTCCAGCCGGTCGATCTCGAGCCCTGCCTCCTCGAAGAAGCTGCGCCACTCGTCTTCGCTGTAGCGACGAACGTGGGTCGGGTCGCGGATCTTCTCCGCTTCTTCCATCCGCTCACCCTGGAAGAGGTTGTCCTGGACGACCACGCGGTCCTTCGAGACGCGCGCCATCTCGCGGATAGCGGCGGCGACGTCGTCGAAGTGGTGCGCTGCGATCCGACAGGCCACGACGTCGAAGCTTCCGTCGGTGAACGGCAGGTCCTCGGCGTGCGCGACGACGTCCGGCTCCATCCCGGGCGCGGGATCGAGGGTCACGACGGACGCACCCGCCTCGCGCAGCCGGCGGGCCACGTGCTGGCCGCCGGTGGCGACATCGAGCGCCTGCACGCCCTCGCCGGGCTCGCACCACTCGACGACCAGGTCGAGGTCGGGGCCCTCGCGGTGCGTCGGGCTCTCGCGCATCGCCTGCGCGCGGCTGGACCAGACGTCGGTCACGCAGCCAGCTCCACGGCCCGCTTCGCTGCGTCGAGCATCGTCGGCTCGACATGGAGGTTCTCCGGTGCGGCCTGGCGCAGGAGCTCTCTCCCCTCTTCCGCATTGGTGCCGTCCAGTCGCACGACGATCGACTCCTCGATCGTCAGCTGCTCGAGCGCCTGGAGGATCCCGCGCGCCACCTCGTCGCAGCGCGTGATCCCACCGAAGATGTTGAAGAGGATCGACTTGACCTGCGGGTCGGCGCTGATGATCTCGAGCGCATCGACCACGCCTTGGGCGTCTCCCCCGCCGCCGAGGTCGCAGAAGTTCGCGGGCCGTCCGCCGGCCAGCGCCACAACGTCCAGCGTGGACATGACGAGACCGGCGCCGTTGCCGAGTACTCCGACCTCGCCGTCGAGCTTCACGTAGGTGACGTCCTTCTCGCGCGCCTGCCGCTCCTCGGGCGGATACGCCTCGAGGTCGCGCATCTCCGCGATGTCCGCGTGCTTGTAGAGCGCGTTGTCGTCGACCGTGAACTTCGAGTCGAGCGCCTTCACCTCGCCGTCCGGCGTCACGATCAGCGGGTTGATCTCGCAGAGCATCGCATCGGCCCCGACGAACGCCGCGTACAGCCGCTCGGCGATCTTCGCGATCTGCTTCTGCTCGCTCTCGTCCTCGATCCCGGCGCCGTAGATCAGTCGGCGACCCTGATACGCCTGGTAGCCCTCGAGCGGGTCGACATGGAGCTTCGCGAGCGCCTCCGGCCGCTCGGCCGCAACCTCCTCGATGTCGATTCCGCCCTCCTTGGTGAACATGAACAGGGCCTGCTTCTCCCCTCGGTCGAAGGTGAGCGAGAGGTAGTACTCGCGCTCGATGTCCGAAGCCGACTCGATCCAGAGCTTGCGGACGACGTGGCCGTTGATGTCCATCCCGAGGATGTCCTGCGCGTGCCGCTCCGCGTCTTCGGGCCCGTCGGCGAGCTTGATCCCGCCCGCCTTGCCGCGGCCGCCCGTCAGTACCTGCGCCTTGACGACGACCTGGCCGCCGAGCTCCTCGGCCGCCTTGCGGGCCTCCTCGGGCGAGGTAGCGACACGCCCCTCGGACACGGGAATGCCGAAGCGCTTGAAGAGCTCCTTGCCCTGGTACTCGTAGAGATCCATGACGGGGGCGCGAGTGTATCCACCGCGGCACCGATCACTCGGCACGCCTCTAGACTCGGCCCTTCAGCCGCCGACCTCGAGGAGGAACGATGGACGACACCCCACGGTCACCGCTCACCGACGAGGAGATCCGCACGGACGTCGCGCAGGAGATCCGCAGCGAGACGGCCGACGCGGACATGGACGACGCAGACACCACCGACAGCGATTCGGACGACACTGACAGCGACTCCGACGACACGGACTCGTAGCGCCCTCGAGCGCTGCGTCGAGCCGCTCGGCGAGGACGCGTTCCTCGCCGAGCACTGGGAGCGCAGGCCGCTCGTCGTCGAGCGCGACGATCCGGGGCGGTACGACGACCTCCTCTCAGAGTCCGAGGTCGAGCGGCTCGTCACCTCGGGCGGACTGCGCTTTCCCGGATTCCGACTCGTCAAGGCGGGCGAGCAGCTCGCCGTCCGCGACTACACGACGGACATTCCCTGGCGTCCCACCGGCTTCACCGGCACAGCCGACGTCGACAGCGTGCTCGCCGAGTGGGAGCGCGGGGCGACGATCGTCCTCCAGGGCCTGCACCTGCACCGGCCGGAGCTCGGCGCCTTCTGCCGCTCGCTCGAGCGAACCCTGGGCCACCCCGCCCAGGTGAACGCGTACTACACGCCTCGGGCGGCGCAGGGGTTACCGGTCCACCACGACACCCACGACGTCTTCGTGCTGCAGGTCTCCGGCCGGAAGCGCTGGCTCGTCTACGAGCCCGCGCTCGAGCTCCCGTTGAAGAACCAGAAGTACTCGGCGGAGATGGGCGGCCCCGGTGAGCCCGTTCAGGACCTCGTGCTTCGGCCGGGGGACATGCTCTACCTGCCGCGAGGCTGGCTTCACGAGGCGCTCACCTCGGACACCGACTCGCTCCACCTCACGGTCGGCGTCAACGTCGTCACCTGGCTGGACGCCTTCAAGGCGGCGCTGGAGGAGTGTGGCGGCGAGCTCGGCTTCCGGCGCTCGCTCCGATCCGGCGACCCGGACGAGCTCGTCGAGGTCCTGAGAAGCCGCCTGACGCCCGAGGCGGTCGAGCGGCGCGCTGCGGAGAAGCTTGCTCGGACGCGGCGGCCGATCCGCGACGGCCAGCTCTCGCAGCTGCGGGCCCTCGAGGAGCTCGACGGCGACACGGAGGTCGAGCGCAGGGGGACCGCGCTCGTCCACTCGTCCGAGCGAAGACGGCTCCGTCGTGCTGACCTTCGACGGGAAGAATCTTGCGTTCCCGGCCCGAATCCGGGACGAGCTCTCTTGGGTGCTGGAGCGTGAGGACACGTTCACTGCAGCCGAGCTTCCCGGCAACCTGGACGACGAGAGCCGGCTGGTGCTCGTCCGCCGCCTCGTCCGCGAAGGCCTGCTCCGAATCAGCGCGGCATAGCGACGAAGCGGCGGGGTCGGCGCGGGACGGGCGAGCTGCAGGTGAGCAGCGTGAGCTCGCCGAGCTCCTCGACCACTTCGACCTCTCGCGGCCCAACACGGGTTTCGAAGCGCACCGTCCAGCGGTTCTCGCCTTCCCGGGTCACGCCGGCGAGCGAAAGCTCCGCCACGCCGGTCAGCCCTTCCTCGGCGCGCACGCGCCGCTCGGCCGCCTGGACGTTGAAGGGCCAGCACGAGCGGCCGCGGTACAGGTCGAGTGCGAGCCGGCCGGAGAAGTGGTGATCGAGAACGTCTCCGACGTCGCCGCGATCGACGCGCCCGTAGTAGATGCCGTGCGGAAGCGCGACGAGATTGCCCGCGAATCTGTCGCCCCCGATGTGCGTGCATTGCCACGCGGAGGACTCGTCCAGCTGCTCGCTGATCCCCTCCCAGAGCGGCCGGCCGTACCTGGCGCAGCAGCGGTCGTGCTTGCCGTGGGTGCAGACGAGGAAGAGCGGCTGCTCGAGCGCCTCCGCCGTCTCGAACGGATCGATCCGGCGGATCTCCTCGTGCTCCTCCACGTCGAGCCTTGCGAGCCGTTCGTGCCCCGGACGGGAGTCAGCCACGTACACCGCGACGCCCTGGTGGTGGCGGCGGTCCGGGCGCCGGATGAAAAGGAGGCGGGTACGTGGCCGGGCCGCGGTGAGCTCCCGAAGTCTCGCTTTGACTTGATCGGAAAGCCCGCTGCCGGCGAGGGCGTCATGGCTCCAGAGGCCGCGGTACTCGACGAGTAGCCAGTGGTCTATACGGCTGGCGGTCGCGCCGAGCGGCTCCTCGTTCTCCCGCGCGATCTCCGAGCAGAACGGCCGGTCGGCCTGGCCGCTACTCACTCTGGACGACGCAGATCACCTGGCCGGTCTTCACCGCCTGGCCGACATCGACCGACAGCTCGGTCACACGGCCCGCGCGGTGCGCCGTGATCTCGTTCTCCATCTTCATTGCCTCCACGACGCAGAGCACCTGGCCCGGCTGTACCTCATCTCCCTCGGCGACTTCGACCGCGAGCACGGTGCCCTGCATCGGGCTGACGACGGCGTCACGCGCCGCGCCGTGGTGGGTAGCGGCGGCGACGCGCTCCCGGCGGCGTCTCACGAGCTCGGCGTGCGGGGGCTCTGGGACGTGGAGCTTGACCTCGTACCGGCGCCCGTCCAGCTCGGCATTGACGACGCGTTCGTGGGTGCCGGCGCCGTCCGCCCGTCCCGCTAAGGTTGTTGCCTGATGAGAAAACTCCTCGGCACGCTCCGCAAGCTCCTCCGACTCCACGATGCCGTGGCACGTCGCGCCCTGGGCGAAGCAGGGATGCTCGAGCAGCGCCTGATGAAAGCCGAGCAGCGAAGTGACGCCCTCGATCCGGTACTCGCCGAGCGCGCGAAGCATCCGGCGCCTCGCGTGCTCCCGGTCGACTCCCTGGACGCAGAGCTTCGCGACCAGTGGGTCGTAAAGACCGACGATCTCGCTGCCCGCTTCGACACCCGAGTCCACCCGCACTCCCGGCCCGCCCGGCTCGCGGTAGCCCGTGATCCTCCCGGGCGCAGGCAAGAAGCCGTTGGACGGATCCTCGGCATTGATCCGGCACTCGATTGCGTGCCCGTTCAGCCGGACGTCCTCCTGGCGCAGCCATAGCGGCTCACCGGCCGCGATCAACACCTGCTCGCGGATCAAGTCGAGCCCCGTGACCAGCTCGGTGACCGTGTGCTCCACCTGGATCCTGGTGTTCATCTCGAGGAAGAAGTACTCGCCTTCGCTGGAGAGAAGACCCTCGATCGTCCCTGCGGAGCGATAGCCGACGGCCCGGGCCGCGTCGACGGCGATCTGCCCGATCCGCTCGCGGAGCTCCTCGGACACGGCCGGGGACGGCGTCTCTTCGACGAGCTTCTGGTGGCGGCGCTGGATCGTGCAGTCGCGCTCGCCGAGGTGGATGACGGCACCGTGTGCGTCGGCGAGCACCTGGACCTCGACATGGCGCGGATCCTCGAGGTAGCGCTCGACGTAGACCGCCGGGTCGGAGAAGTACGCCTCGCCTTCCCGTCGGGCAGACTCGAAGGCGCGCTCGACCTCGTCCGCCGAGCCGACGACCTTCAGGCCCTTTCCGCCACCGCCCGCGGACGCCTTGATCGCGATCGGCCAGCCGAGCTCGTCGCCCAGCGCGCGAACCTCGTCGGCCGTCGAGACCGGCTTCGTCGTCCCGGGGATGATCGGGACGCCGGCGGCCTGCATCCGCTCGCGGGCGGCAACCTTCGAGCCCATCACGTCGATCGCCTCGGGCGGCGGGCCGATCCAGGTCAGCCCGGCGTCCTCGACCGCGCGAGCGAAGGTCGCGTTCTCCGCCAGGAAGCCGTAGCCGGGATGGATGGCCTCGGACCCGGAGCGCTTCGCAGCGTCGATCACACGCTCCTGGGCCAGGTAGCTCTCCCCCGGCGGTCCCGGCCCGAGCAGATAGGCCTCGTCGGCTGCGCGAACATGGAGCGAGTCGCGGTCCGCCTCCGAGTAGACGGCAACGGGCGAGATCCCCAGCTCCCGCAGCGTCCGGAAGATCCGGATCGCGATTTCGCCACGGTTGGCGACGAGCACCTTCGAGAAGCCGGCCACGACCGACATATTGTGTCGGTCTGGCGCCGGCCGATCAGCTGGCGGTCGCACGCATGGCCGCGGAGCCGCTGATCGTGTGGCCCTCGTCGTGACCTGTCAAGGCTCGACAACGCGCGGCTCGCTCCACGGCTTCTCCGCAGCGCCACCGCCTAGGTCGTCGAACCCCGAGCGCCACCACGCGCTGATCAATCCTGAGGCGGCGGCTTCCTCCTCCGCGAGCGCTCGCTCCAGCGCGGCGAGCAGGGCCTCTCGCTCGTTTTCGTCGGCCGGCTCGGGCTGGACGCTCCAGGGCACGTCCCCAGCCTAAAGGCCCTGGGCGGCTCCGAGAAGCGCTTCGCCTGGGTTCGCCTGCCGCTTGGCCCACGGGGCCTCTTGTAAAGAAAAACTCCCGCAAAGAGCAAATAACCCGAACGGGTGATGGCAGCGCTCGCGCGGCAGGCGACAATCGCGTTCCACGACAGGGAAGGGAGGCTCGATGCTCGAGTGGAAAGTACGTGTGCTGACAATGCTGGTCGCATTCGTCACTGCGGCGGACGGATTCGTCAGCGGATACAACTGGAACTGGTAGCGACTGCTACATGCGACGTCTGCCGCCGCGCGTCCTCGTTCTCCTAGCGCCCATCTGGGCCGCCGGGCTTGCCGTCGCGACCGCCGCGGCGGTGTCGTTCGCGACCACGCCTCACGATCTCGCCGAGATAGCCGGGCCGCTCGCGTTCCTGCTCGCCTCGACACTCGCCAGCCGCTACCCGGTGCCGATCGAGGGCGCCGAGAGCGGCGGCGTCACCCTTTCGTTCGTCTTCGGCGCGAGCGGAATCGTCCTCTTCGGCTGGGAAGCCGGCGTGCTGATCGCGCTGGCTGCGCCGGCGATCGTGCAGCTGCTCGAGCACCGCCCGCTCGAGCGCATCGCGTTCAACGCCTCGGTGTTCGCTATCGGCGCGGGCGCCGCGGCGGTGCTCGTCTCCCTGATCGACGGCTCTGGAACCGCTGCGATCGTCGCCCAGGTCGTGGTCTCGGCGACCAGCCAGTATGCGCTGAATCTCCTCCTCGTCTCGGCCGCGGTCGCCGGCATGGCGCGGCGGCCGTTTGTCGAGCTCGTCGTCTCGTCGGCACGCGCCACCGCGGTTCCGTTCGCCCTGATGGGCTCGGCGGCCCTGATGCTCGTCGTTCTCTGGCAGCGCTCGCCGTTGCTCTCGGCGGCGCTCGTCGGACCGCTTCTCGCGATCTCGCTCTACCAGCGCTCGGCGTACCAGGCGCTCCGCGCGATGCGGCTCGCGCTGACCGATCCGCTCACAGGGCTCGGCAACCACCGCAGCTTCCAGGAGCGGCTCAAGCACCAGCTTCTTCGCGCGGAGGCTGACGACGAGCCGGTCACGCTCTGCATGATCGACGTCGACGACTTCAAGCGGATCAACGATCTCTACGGCCATCCGGTCGGAGACCGCGTGCTCGCCCAGGTCGGGAGCCGGCTCCGGCAGAACGGCGAGGCCTTCCGGCTGGGCGGCGACGAGTTCGCGCTGCTGCTTCCAGGCGTGACCGCGGACGAGTCGCTCGCGGCGGCCGCAGCGGTGCTCGACCGCATCGGTTCGCTCGAGGTGGCCGAGGTCGGCTCGGTCACCGCAAGCGCCGGCATCGCCGGCTTCCCGCAACAGGCGTTCGACCGGGACGAGCTGATCCGACTCGCCGACAGCGCCCTCTACTGGGCGAAGGAGCACGGCAAGAACCGCGTTCACGTCTACCGCCCGGACGTCGTCGAGCTCACAGAGCTCCGCCGGCTTGCACACGGGCCCGACCGCGCCGCCCGGTTCCGCGCCGCGGCCAGCCTCGCCAAGGCCGTGGACGCACGAGACACGTACACGGGCAGCCACTCGGCACGCGTCGCCGAGCTCAGCTCCTGGATCGCGCACCGCCTCGGCTTCGACCAGGAGCACATCGAGCTGACACGCCTCGCGGCCAGCCTCCACGACCTGGGCAAGCTCGCGATCCCGGAGGAGATCCTCCGCAAGCCCGGCCCGCTGACGGAACCCGAACGCCTCGTGCTCCAGCGTCATCCTGAGATCGGTCACCGGATGCTCGAGAGCCTCGGCGTCGACCCCGTCGCCGACTGGGTGCTCCACCACCACGAGCGCTGGGACGGGACCGGCTACCCCGAGCGCCTCCGGGGGGAAGAGATCCCGCTCGGCGCCCGGATCATCTTCGTCGCCGACGCCTACGACGCCATGACCTCGGAGCGCGCCTACCGCGGGCGGCTGACGCCGCGCGAGGCGATCGAAGAGCTGGAGCACTGCTCCGGCACGCAGTTCGATCCGGCGATCGTCGCCGCCTTCGCCCAGGAGCTCCGCGACCGCACGCCGGCCGCCGCCGCGGCCGCCGGCTAATCCCTACAAGGGGATATTCCCGTGCTTGCGGCGCGGGCGCGGCTCGCGCTTGGTAAGTGACGTCCCGAGCGCGTCGATCAGCACAGGGCGGGTGCGGCGCGGCTCGATCACGTCGTCGACGTAGCCCCGCTCGGCGGCCACGAACGGGTTCGCGAACTGCTCGCGGTAGTCCGCGATCAGCTCCCGGCGCCGCTCGTCGGGATCGTCGGCTTCCTCGAGCTCCTTCCGGAAGACGATGTTCACGGCGCCCTCCGGCCCCATCACCGCGACCTCCGCCGTCGGCCACGCGAAGTTGAAGTCGGCGCGGATGTGCTTCGAGCTCATGACGTCGTACGCGCCGCCGTACGCCTTTCGCGTGATCACGGTCAGCTTCGGCACCGTGGCCTCGCAGTACGCGTAGAGGAGCTTCGCGCCGTGGCGGATGATCCCGCGCCACTCCTGGTCCGTGCCCGGGAGGAACCCCGGCACGTCGACGAACGTCACGAGCGGGATGTTGAAGGCGTCGCAGGTACGGACAAACCGCGCGGCCTTCACCGAGGAGTCGATGTCGAGGACACCTGCGATCGAGTGCGGCTGGTTCCCGACGATTCCCACGGAGTGGCCGCCGAGCCGGGCGAATCCGCAGACGATGTTCTCGGCGAAACGGGCGTGCACCTCCAGGAACTCGCCGTCGTCCACCACTCGCCGAACGACGTCCTTCATGTCGTACGGCTTCGTCGGCTCGTCGGGGATCAGCGTGTCGAGCTCCGGATCCTCACGATCGGCCGGATCGACCGAAGGGAAGTGCTGAGGCGGGTCGACGTTGTTCTGCGGGAGGTACGAGAGCAGGTAGCGGGCGTCTTCGAGGACGCTCTCCTCGTCCGCCGCGGTGAAATGCGCGACGCCGGACTTCGAGGCGTGGGTCGCGGCGCCGCCCAGCTCCTCGAACGTCACCTCCTCGCCGGTCACTGTCTTCACGACGTCGGGGCCGGTGATGAACATGTACGAGCTGTCCTCGACCATCAGGACGAAATCCGTCATGGCCGGCGAGTACACGGCGCCGCCCGCTGTGGGGCCCATCACGAGCGAGATCTGCGGGATCACCCCTGAGGACTGAACGTTGCGCCAGAAGATCTCCGCGTAGCCGGCGAGCGAGACGACGCCCTCCTGGATGCGCGCTCCACCCGAGTCGTTGATCCCGATCAGCGGGCAGCCGAGCTTCAGGGCCAGGTCCATGACCTTGCAGATCTTCTCGGCGAACGCCTCCGAGAGGCTCCCGCCGAAGATCGTGAAGTCCTGCGAGAAGACGAAGACCTTGCGCCCGAAGATCGTCCCGTAGCCGGTGACGACGGCGTCGCCGTAGGGCCGCCGCTCCATCATCCCGAAGTGGGGATTGCGGTGGCGCACGAAGCGGTCGAGCTCGACGAACGAGCCCGGGTCGAGCAGCTTCTCGATGCGCTCGTGCGCGAGGAGCTTGCCCTGGCTCCGGTGCTTCTCGACCGCTTTCTCGCTCGCAGGGTGCAGCGCCTCGTCGCGCAGCTGCTGAAGCCGTTCGAGCTTGCCCTGAGTCGAGTCGGTTCGATCGTCGGTCGCCGCCATGCGCGTGAGCCTAACGAGTGCCCCTTCGGGCAATGCAGGCGATCGCTTCCGGCGCGCGATCAGACTGCGCCATGCGTCGTCCTCAGTCGCGCCCATACCTTCAGGTATGGACGCTCCCTGCGTCCTAGCCTGGCTTGCTGCTCGCACGCCGGAAGCGGGGCGGCATCACCCGAAGGAGCACTAGCATCGCGGCCATGCTCGACCGCTCGACGATCTGGCCCTACGAGGACGGCGAGCCCGGCGAGTTCTACTACCAGCGCTACGCGCACCCGGCCGGAGCCGAGGCCGAGCGCAAGCTCGGCGAGCTGGAGGGAGGGCACGCGCTCCTGTTTCCGTCCGGGTCGGGCGCGACGACGGCTCTCCTCCTAACCGTCCTCGAGACCGGCAAGACGGTTGCGATCGCGAAGGACGCCTACTACGGGACTCCGACGCTGATGCGGGCGCTCGAGCGCTGGGGGCTCGAGATGGTCGAGTTCGACCAGACCGGGCCGCCGCCTGAGGGCGCAGACCTCGTCTGGGTCGAGTCGCCCTCGAACCCGATGCTCACCGTGCCCGACCTGGACGCCGCGATTGCGCATCCTGCGCCTGTGGTCGTCGATTCGACGGCGTCGACTCCGGTCTACCTCCGGCCGCTGGAGCACGGCAGCGACTTCGCGCTGCACAGCGCGACCAAGTTCCTCGGCGGTCATCACGACGTGCTCCTCGGCGCGGTCGTGTGCAAGTCGAAGGAGGACTACGAGCAGTTGAAAGAGTTCCGCAGCCGCTCCGGGATCGTCGCCGCGCCGGACGCCGCCTGGCTCCTGCGGCGGAGCCTGGAGACGCTCGAGCTCCGGATGCACCGGCACACCGAGAATGCGACCAAGATTGCCCGAAGGCTCGAGGCGCACCCAGCCGTCGAGCGAGTCCGCTACCCGGGCTTCGGCGGGCTGATGAGCTTCGACGTCGCCGGCGGAGCAGAGGCCGCGCAGCGCGTCGAGACCTCGGTGCGCACGATCAAGAACGCGACGAGCCTCGGAGGGACGCGCTCGGTGCTGGAGACGCGCGCCCGCTGGGAAGGCGACCGGGTCCCCGAGAACCTCGTCCGCCTGAGCGTCGGGCTCGAGGACGTCGACGAGATCTGGGCCGACCTGGAGCAGGCGCTCGGGAGCTCGTAAGGGCGGTCGCCGCCCGAACGATCATCCCGCCGAGCGCGAGAAGCAGAAGCGCAAGCAAGAGCACCGTCCAGAACAGCCCCCACTTGAGCTTCTGCCTTCTCAACGCCCGCAGCTCCGCTTAAGCGGTTGCCTCGAGCGCAACCTCGGCCTCGGCGGGCACGTACTGCGCCTCGTAGCCGAGCACACGGCCCACAGGGGCGCCGAGAGCGAGCGCCGTCCGCTGCATCCAGGCCGGCAGGACGGGAAGACGCACGTCGTCGAAGTGATGGTTCGCGATCACGGCCAGACGGAGCGGATTCGGCATGCCCTTGCGGTTGGTCTTGCCGTCGGCGGCGAGCCCGAACATCGTCTCGATCAGCTGCTCGAACTGCTGCGCCGGCCTCACCTCGCACACGAAGTGCGCCTCGTCCTCGCCCGCATTCCAGAACTTGTGCGCGGTGCCGGCGGGAACCGTGATCCGCTGACCGGGGCCGGCGAGGATCTTCTTGCGTCCGAGCCGGAAGCCGACCGTCCCTCGCAGCACCTGGAACCGCTCCTCCTGGGTGGGATGCACGTGGGCTGCGGCGACGACGCTGTTCGGCTTGAGGAACGCCTCCAGCACGACCGCCTCGCCGTTCGTCTCCCGCGAGGTCTTGCGAAAGACGAGCCGCTCCCCGGTGACCGGGTTCTCGATGACGTCTCCTGCGTGAATCATGTGCTTGCTCCTTTTCTCGTAGGTTGAGACCCAGACGATCGGCGGTCGCGCTTACGAACCGCTTACGGCAGGCTTAAGCGCGATGGGGCAGGGAGGCTTGGGGCGCGTCGAGTTCAGGCTGCTCGGCCCGCTCGAGGTCGAGCAGGACGGCCGCGCGCAAGCCGTCGGCGGGCGGCGTCAACGGGCCTTGCTCGTGATCCTGCTCCTCCAGGCCAACACCGTCGTCCTTCGGGAGCGCCTCGTCGACGCCCTCTGGGGAGAGCATCCGCCGGAGAAGGCCGCCAACTCCCTGCAGGTGGCCGTGCATGCACTCCGTAAGGTGCTCGGCGCCGATCGGATCCTCACCCGCGGCGCGGGCTACCTCCTTCGCGTCGAAGCCGGAGAGCTCGATCTTCAGCGGTTCGAGAAGCTCGTCGAACGCGCCCGGGCGGAGGCGCCGGAGGCGGCTGCGGAGACGCTTCGCGAAGGGCTCGCACTCTGGAGCGGGACGCCGCTGTCGGATCTCGGCGACACGCCGTTCGCGGCCGCCGAGCGCGGGCGCCTCGAGGCTCTCCACCTCGCCGCACTCGAGGATCGGATCGCGGCCGAGCTCGCGGCCGGCCGGCACGCGGAGTTGATCCCCGAGCTCGAGGCGCTCGTTGCGGGACATCCGTACCGCGAGCGGCTCCGGCGTGAGCAGATGCTCGCGCTCTATCGGTCCGGGCGCCAGGCGGAAGCGCTGGAGGCCTACCAGCAGGCTCGCCGCACGCTCGTCGACGAGCTCGGGATCGAGCCGGGCGCCGAGCTGCAGGAGCTCGAGCGGGCGATCCTGCGCCAGGATCCGGAGCTCGCGCTGCCCACGGCGCGCGCCAGGAGCAACATCCCTGCGTCGCTCACGCCCCTCGTCGGTCGCCGGCTCGAGCTGGCCGCACTCACGTCGCTCCTGCGAAACGGCGAGGCTCGCCTCCTGACGCTGACCGGCCCCGGCGGAACCGGCAAGACCCGGCTTGCGCTCGAGTGCGCCTGGGAGCTGATCTCCGATTTTCGCGACGGCGTGTTCTTCGTCGACCTCGCTCCGATCGCCGACCCGGAGCTGGTCGCCGCTCAGGTCCTGGGAGCGCTCGACGTCGACGAGCAGCCAGGTCGTCCGATCGTCGAGACGCTGAAGCAGGCGCTACGCGATCGGCAACTGCTGCTGCTACTCGACAACTTCGAAGGCGTCGTCGACGCCGGCCCGCTCGTCACCGAGCTGCTCGCGGCCGCACCGGAGCTGAAAGCGCTCGTCACGAGCCGCGTCGTGCTCCATCTGACCGGTGAGCATGAGTACCCGGTTCCTCCACTCGCCCTTCCCGACCTCGAGCACGACAGCGCGCAGGCGCTCGCTCGGAACGAGGCCGTGGAGCTCTTCGCCGCTCGCGCTCGCGCGGTCGGTCCCGCGTTCCGGCTCACCACGGCGAATGCCCGGATCGTCGCGGCGATCTGCGTCGCACTCGACGGTCTCCCGCTCGGGATCGAGCTCGCTGCCGCCCGAACCAGGCTGCTCGCACCGGAAGCGATGCTCGAGCGCCTCGAGAGCCGCCTCGAGCTGCTGACCGCCGGGCCACGCGACGCCCCAGCGCGGCAGCGAACCCTCCGCGCCACGCTGGACTGGAGCTTTGAGCTGCTCGACGACGACGAGCAGCGGCTCCTCGCGAGCCTCGCCGTCTTCTCGGGTGGTTGCACCGTCGAAGCCGCCGAGATCGTCTGCGACGCCGTCCTCGCCACGCTCACCTCGCTCGCCGACAACAGTCTGCTTCGCCGGGACGAGGCGGATGAGCAGCGCTTCCGCATGCTCGAGACGATCCGCGAGTACGCACTCGAGCGCCTCCACGAGCGTGGCAAGGAAGCGGAGCTACGCAGGCGCCATGCCGAGCACTTCCGAGAGCTCGCCATGAGGTCCGCAGCGGCGCTCCGCGCCGGGACGCCGAGCGCCGAGGTCTACGGGCGGCTCGAGTCCGACCTCGACAACATCCGTGGCGCGCTTGGTTGGGCGGATTCCGCAGCACCCGAGCTGATGCTCCAGATCGCGGGCCTGCTCAAGCTCTTCTGGCGAGTTCGCGGCCACCTCGACGAGGGGCGCAGGTGGCTGGAAAGCGCGCTTGCGCACGACCCCGAGGCCACGCCGGGCCGTGCGAGAGCGCTCGAAGCTGCAGGGGCGCTCGCGCAACGCCGCGGCGACTACGCATCGGCCAAGGAGTTGTGGCAGGAAGGGCTCGACATCTGGCGCAGCCTGGGAGAGAACGAGGGCGTCGCTCGCTCCCTCGGCGATCTCGCCAGCGTCTACGACCTCGAAGGCGATGCGGACCGGGCGATCCCTCTCTACGGGGAGAGCGCAGACCTCCTTCGCCGGCTCGGGCTCGAGTACGAGTTGGGCACGGTCGTCTCGAACCTCGGCGTCTGCTTGATGAGCCAGGGTCGGCTGGAGGAGGCCGCGAAGCTGTACCAGGAAGCCGTCGAGCTCTGTCGCGCATCCGGACGCGACGAGCAGCTCATCATCTCGCTGTTCAACCTCGGGCGGGTCTCGATGCTCGAGGGCCGTCACGAGGCCGCCGCCGGATGGTTCGAGCGCGCGCTCGAGGCGGCCCGAGAGCTCGGCTACAGGGAGATGGTCGCGTACTGCCTCAAGGGCATCGGCGAAGTGCTGGCGGCTCGCGGAGAAGGCGCGTCGGCCGCCCGACTCCTCGGCGCCTCCGATCAGCTCTTCCTCGAGCTCGGAGCCCACGTCGAAGCAAGTGAGGTGGCGACATACGACCGAACCGTCGAGCACCTGAAGGACGCACTCGGCGACGATGCCTACTCGTCCGCGCACGCGGAGGGACAAGCCCTACCACTTGATCAGTCGGTCGCTCTCGCACTCGACAGCACATCGCCGAGCCCGGCCAAGGCGCGTTAGCCTCCGGTTGGACGTTCGCGGCGCGGTGGTACCCGCCCGGCCCGCCTCCGGTCTGCGGAAGCCTGGCATTCACCCTCGAGCTTCTCGAGGTGTACCTCGTCTCCAAGCACCTCACTCCGGAGCAGAAGGCAATCGCGGATTTCTGGGCCGATGGAGCAGGCACCGTGACGCCACCCGGGCACTGGAACCAGATCGCGATCGACCTTCGTGGCCCCGACGGGCCGGTCGACCCGCCAGATCGCACGTCTTCGCCGCCCTGAACACGGGGCAGGCCGATGCCTTCATCGCCTGCTGGGACGCGAAGTACACGTACTGGTCGCTGCGCCCGATCACGGCGATCCGCCGCCTGATCGAGTCAACGTGGAACTCGTACATCGTCACGCCGCCGTTCCCGTCATACGTCTCCGGGGACTCGACCACGTCCGGGGCCGCCTCGACCGTGCTGGCGGCGTTCTTCCCGGCATCGGCGGCCGAGCTGCGAGCCATGGCCGAGGAAGCGGCCGTGTCTCGGCTTTACGGCGGAATCCACTTCCGGAGCGACAACGAGGCGGGGCTTACACTCGGAAGGAGGGTCGGCGCGGTCGCGGTGCGCGCGTACGCGAGCGACTAGCAGCGGCTCGAGAGCCGGAGGTCGGACTCGAACCGACGGCCTGCTGATTACAAATCAGCTGCTCTACCAGCTGAGCTACTCCGGCGCCTCCACATCGTAGAGCCGAAGAGGAAGGGCGCCCGGCCGGCGGCGGGATGAGCCGGCCGGGCGCCTGGGCGTGCCGGCTAGCTCGCCGGCGGAATGAGCACGCCGTCGATGACGTGGATCGTGCCGTTGGTGGCTCCGATGTCCGTCTTCGTGACGCGCGTGGTGCGGTTGAGGTAGACGCGGCTGCCCTTGACGCCGATCCGGACGTAGGCGCCGTTCAGGGTCTTGGCGCGGCGGAGCTTGACGACCTGCGCCGCCTTCACGTTCCCCTTCACCACGTGGTACAGCAGCACCGCGCGGAGCTGGGCCTTGTTGCGCTGCAGCTTCTGCAGGGTCGCCTTGGGCACCTTCGCGAACGCCTTGTCGGTCGGCGCGAACACGGTCATCTTGCCCGGTGCCGAGAGCGCACCGGCCAGGCCCGCCCGCTTGGCGAGGGCGATGAGGGTATTGAACTGACCGGCGGCCGCCGCCGTCTGGACGATGTTCTTGTCGGGCGAGGCCTGCTCGGCCGTGGCGCCGGCACCGCCGACCACGGCGACGGAGGCCAGAGCCGCGGCGCCGAGCGCCGCGATCGAGTAGCGAAGACGATTTGCTTTCATGATGTTTCTCCTTTTCTGTCGAGGGTTCACGCGGGGCCTAGGCAGCGGCCGTGCGCGTGTCATGCCGCTCGCGGGAGGCGAGCGCCGGAAGCCTGGTTGCCTGGTAGACGGCCGAGAGGCCGACGAGCCCGTAGACGATCCGGCTGAGCGCGTTCGTCTCGCCGAACTCCAGGCCGACGATCGTTGCGACGAGATCGAACTCGGCGATGGCAACGAGGCCCCAGTTGAGGCCGCCGACGACGAGTAGGGCGCCGGTGATCAGATCGAGTGCTTTCACTGTTCCTCCTTTCTGGACTAACCTTGTACAAGGACTGTACAGAGTTCGCTCCCAGTCTGTCAAGAGTCTGTACAGTTTCCGTACAATGCTTAACGTGGAAGCTGGAACGGGACAGCTACGGATCGGCGAGCTGAGTCGGCGTACCGGCGTCGCGCCGGAGCTCCTGCGTGCCTGGGAGCGCCGCTACGGCCTGCTCCGGCCGGCGCGCTCGGAGGGCGGCTTTCGGCTCTACTCCGAAGCGGACGAGGAGCGGGTCGCGCTGATGCGGCAGCACCTCCGGTCCGGGCTCGCTGCCGCCGAGGCGGCCCGCCTGGCGGTCGACGGTGCCCGCCGGGCGGATCTGTCGGCCTCCGAGCAGGGGAAGCCTGAGCTCGAGGCGGGCGCGCGACGCCTACGCGGGGCGCTCGACGAGTTCGACGAAGCGGGCGCACAAGCAGCGTTGGACGACCTCTTCGCGACGTTCACGGTCGAAACTGTGCTGTCGGCGGTCATCCTCCCCTACCTCGTCGAGCTCGGCGAGCGGTGGTCGAGCGGTGACGCGACGGTTGCCCAGGAGCACTTCGCCAGCAACTTGATCCGCGGGCGGCTGCTGGGGATCGGACGCGGCTGGGATGCCGGCGAGGGACCGCGCGCCGTCCTCGCCTGCGCGCCTGGGGAGCTCCACGACCTCGGCCTGATCGCGTTCGCCCTGACGCTGAGCCGCCGCGGCTGGCGCATCACCTACCTCGGACCCGATACGCCGGTGGAGAGCCTCGTCGACACCGCCGGCCGGCTCGAACCGGACCTCGTGGTCGTCACCGCGACCTCGAAGCGGAGGCTCACGCCACTCGTCGACGCCCTCACCGAGCTCGGCCGCAAGACGCGTGTGGCGGTGGCCGGTTCCGGAGCCGCGTCCGAAGTGGACGGGCTTCAGAGGCTCGACGAAGACCCGGTCACGGCCGCGCTGAGCATCTGACCGCTACTGCAGGACCTGGCGCGAGTCCTGGTGCTGGAGGATCTTGCGCTTGACGCGCTGGAGCGCGTTGTCGATCGTCTTCGTGTCCACGCTCAGGCTCTCGGCCATCTCCTCGTAGGACGAGCCCTCCAGGTACAGACGGAGCGCGTCCGACTCGAGCTGCGAGAGCCCGGTTCCGAGGCAGAACACGAGGCTCTGGAGCTCCTCGGTCGAGATGACCATGATCGACGGCTCGTCCACGCTCGGGCCGGGAAGCGCGTCGCCCAGGGTGCAATCGCCCTCGGACTCCTGCCCGGCCGGCGTCTGCGAGAACGAGACGTAGGTGTTCAGCGGCGAGTGCTTGAAGCGGGTCGCCGTCTTGATCGCCGTGATGATCTGCCGCGTGATGCAGAGCTCGGCGAAGCTGCGGAAGGACGTCTCCTTGTCGGACCGGAAGTCCCGAACCGCCTTGTAGAGCCCGATCAGCCCTTCCTGGATCAGATCCTCGGAGTCGCCGCCCGCGAGGAAGTACGAGCTGGACTTGAGCCGGACGAAGCCGGTGTACCGCCGGATCAGCGTGTCCATCGCCTTGGTGTCGCCGTTTCGCGCCCTGATCACGAGCTGGAGGTCTTCGAGCTCCCGCTCGGCCCTCTGGGCGGAGTACGTGCGAGTGACTGGTCTGGCGGCCATGTCGGATTCGCTCGGGTGAGCGAGTCTCACCCTCAACGTGACCCGGAAGGTAGCAGTCGGTTGGCGACATTACAAGGCTATTGCAGTGGTCCTGGTCCAACCGGACCCTTGCGCCGGACCCGAAGCGCCCGGTCCTAGGAAGCGTCTTCGGCGCGGCGGAGACGCTCGAGCCGGTCGCGCGTCTCGGGATCGAGTCGGTCTCGTACCCTGCTCGGCTGGTCCTCGCTGTGCTCGACGGATCCGAGCGTCGAGGCGAACTCGCGCGAGCTGATCTTGGCGACCTGCTGGCCCGAGGTCCCCCGAACCGCAGCATCGGAGGACACGAGGCACACTCGCTCGCGATCGCGGTGCTCGGCCGCGAGCCGCTCCAGGACGGCGTCGGCATTCCGCGCGAACAGCACCTCCAGCGGGCCGTACTGCTGATCCGACCCGACCCCGTCGAAGACGACTACGCCGCGCGCTCCCCGGACGGCGACGAAGCTCGCCAGCGAGTCGACCAGCTCGTGGCGTTCCTCGAGCCCAGCGGCGCGCAGCACGTTGTAGCCGTCGAAGAGGTAGAGGGTGGGCTCAGGCACGTCGCCTTCTCGCCTCGTAGACGAGCAGTGCCGCCGCGACGCTGACGTTGAGCGAGCTCACGCGGCCCAGCAGTGGGATCGAGACGATCTCGTCGCACGTCCGCCGCACGAGCGGCCGCAGTCCCTTCCCCTCCGCCCCGAGCACGAACGCTGCTCCGCCTTCGCCGAAGTCGGCGTCCCAGAGCCCGACGTCGCCGTCGGCCGCCGCGCCCCAGACCCAGAGAGCGGGGCCCTTGACGTCGTTCAGGTAGCGGGCGAGGTTCGGGACCACGGCGACTCGCACGTGCTCGACCGCGCCGGCGGACGCGCGGCAAACGGCCGGGGTCACTCGCGCCGCGCCGTGCGCCGGAACGACGATCCCGGTGGCGCCGGCGCCCTCGGCGCTCCGGATCACCGCGCCGAGGTTGTGCGGGTCGGTCACCTGGTCGAGGCAGACGAGGAGCGCGCGCTCCGTGGCGGCGAGCTCGTAGGCGTCTGCATAGCGGTAGGGCTCGCACCGGGCGATGACTCCCTGGTGGTCGCGGTTCCCGACCGCCTCGGTCAGCTCCCGCTCCGGCTTGACCTGGACGCGGACGCCGTTCTGCTCCTTCAGCCAGAGCTCGGCCGTCAGTGCGCGCTCGGTGGCCCAGAGCTCGCGGACTCCCCGCGGGCCCCGCAGCGCCTCGCGCACAGCATTCCGGCCGTAGACCTGCTCGGTCGTCATCTCGGGACGAGCCGAAAGCCGTCCTCGACGTCCCGGACGATCCAGCCCGCTGCCTCGATCTCCTCACGGAGGCGGTCGGCCTCACCGAAATCGCGCTCCGCGCGGGCCTGCTGCCGCCGCTGCGCGAGGTCGGCGACCTCGGCCGGCGCGTCGGTGGCCTCCGCAAGCGCGCCGAGCCCGAACAGCTCCAGCCCGCGCCGGACGAGCTCGTGGTCGCGCCAGCCGTGCATGACCGCGAGCCCCTCGGGGGTGTTGAAGTCATCGTCGAGCGCAGCCGTCAGGCGGTCCCACTCGCCGTCGCCGGCCGGCTCCGACGGGTTCCGGAAGACCTCGCGGAAGCCGTCGGCCCGTGCGGTGGCCTGCTGGAGCGTCTCCTCCGAGAAGTCCATCGGCTTCCGCCAGTGCGCGCCGAGGAACAGCATCAGCAGCGTCTCGCGCCCCCACTCCTCGAGCGCCTTGTCCATCGTCACTACGTTCCCGAGCGACTTCGACATCTTCTCGTCGGTGAAGCGGAGCATGCCGTTGTGCGTCCAGATCCGAGCGAACTCGTGTCCGAGCGCGCTCGACTGCGCGAGCTCGTTCTCGTGGTGTGGGAAGACGAGGTCGAGCCCGCCGCCGTGGATCTCGAACACGGGCCCGAGCAGCTCCTCCGCCATGACCGAGCACTCGATGTGCCAACCGGGCCGGCCACGGCCCCACGGCGACTCCCACGAGGTGTCCTCGCCGGGCTTGTTCGCCTTCCAGAGCGCGAAGTCGCGCGGATCCTCCTTGAGCGGGTTCGGTTCCTGTTCCTCCACCTGATCCGGCTTCTGGCCCGACAGCCGCCCGTAGAGCGGATCCCCGGCGACGCGGAAGTACACGTCGCCCTCGACCGCGTACGCCGAGCCCTGCTCGACCAGCTGCTCGATGAAGCGGACGATCTCCGGAACCATCTCGCTCGCCTTCGGCTGGTGGTCCGGCATCCCGAGGCCGAAGCCGCCCGTGTCCTCGAGGTACCAGGCCGTGACCCGCTCGGCGAGCTCGGCGCTCGCGCCGGGAGCAGCCTCGTAGATCTTGTCGTTGATGTCGGTGATGTTGTGGACGAGCGTCGCCTCGTACCCGCGCTCTCGCAGCCAGTTCCGGAGCCACATCCCGACCACGAACGGTCGTGCGTTCCCGATGTGGGCTCGCGCGTTGACGGTCGGGCCGCAGAAGTACATGCGCACCGGCCCAGGCGGCTCGGGGAGCGGATCGAGCCTACGAGTGAGTGTGTTGTAGAGCCTGATCGACACGGCGCAGCGCTTCCTCCCTGGGCAGGGCGGCCAGTATCGCCGCTAGCTCCGGCCCTCTGTCGCGGCCGGTCAGTGCGAGGCGAAGCGCGCGCAGGTTGCCGCCGACCGCCTTCAGCTCGCGTACGACAGCGCGAGGCTCGGCGTCCCCCAGCTCTCGGAAGCGCTCCAGCGTTTCCGGAGCATCGGTCTGGCGCGGTTCGGGTGCTCGGAGCACCTGGTCGGCATAGTCGCGGGCCTCGGCGAGGTCGCGGGCGCCGCGCGCGACCGGCACGGCAGTGAGGGGGATCTCTGCGCGCTCCGCCAGCTCCTCGTCGCTCATTGCCTCGATCGCGTCGACCGACAGGCGGCGGATGCGCGGCAGGTCGTAGTGGACGTCGTGGCGCGGCAGCCCGAGCTCGTCGAGATACCGCCGCACGGCCTCCGCCGGGATGCCGAGCTCGCGCAGGGACACCACCGTCGAGCCCTCGGCGCGCTTCGAGAGCTTCTTTCCGTCATCGCCGAGGATCAGGCCGTGGTGGACGTACTCGGGCGGCGGCGTGCCAAGCGCCTCGTGGAGCTGCTGGTGGAGCTCCTCGTTCGGCCGGTGGTCGTTGCCGCGGTACACGTGCGTGATCCCGAGCTCGGCGTCGTCGACGACGCTCGCGAGGTGGTACGTGGCCGTCCCGTCCTCGCGGAGAATCGTCGTCCGGCCGAAGCGGTCACCGCCGAGGCGCTCGGCGGCGGCGCGGTAGAGCTCCTGCCGCTCGCTCTGGCGTAGAGGCCCGTCGTCCCAGGAGAGGCCGAGCCATTCGAGGTCCGCGAGGATCGCCTCCTCCCCGCCTGCGACGTTCCGCGCCGGATCCGTGTCGTCGATCCGGAGCAGGAAGTGGTCGCCCTCACGGCGATTGATCACCGCGCTGAGCGCGTTGCCGACGTGGAGCGAGCCCGTCGGGCTCGGGCGCGAACCGGACACGTTTCATCCGGCGAATGTAACGGCCGCCCGGCTACGAATGCGGCCAAGAATTGAGTTGCACCCCCACTATTGGCAGAAAAGCCACGCAACGGCCGCCGTCCGCCGGCGGCTCCTCGACGCTGCTGCAGAACGCGTAGGGATCGAAGTCGTCGCGACGCCGACAAGTTCGGCTTCAAACGCAATGAAGCGGCTGACCAAACGGCGCAGGCACCGCCAGGCGATGAATCCCGGCGATGCACTGCGCCCGCTCGGTCAGCAGTCGCTCGGTGCGGGTGAGACGTCGTTTCTGAAGGCGGTTGTTCCTGGAGTGCCGGGGACCAGATAGGTCGCCCAGAGCTCGACCGGGTCGATCGGTGACACGTTTCTCGCGATGTGCGTGTTGGAATCACCACGGTCGATGAAGCTGTCGCCTGCCTCGTAGACGGTGCCTGTGCACGTCGGGTCGTCGGCGTAGATGACCCTGAGCGCGCCTGACTTCACCGTCACCAGAACGGGGCCAGGATGGCTGTGCCAGCCCGTGGAGCCGCTTCCAGCGATCGTGAGCTGTTGTGTCGCGACGTCGACGGAGCCCTTGGTCTTCAGATGGACGCCCGCCTTGCTGTTGACGACCTGGTGCTCCTCGAGCGTCCCCCGTGCATGCACCGGCGCGAGAACCCCGACGCCGGGTGTCGCGAGTGCGCCGCCGACAAGCAGCAGGCCGGAACCGACCACGATCGCCAGAGTCGCCCGGATGTTCCCCCGGCGCCTCGTTTCGCCTGCTAAATGCCTCTTCATCCCATGCTCCTCTCTGTCTGTCCTTCGACTGCCCGCAGCACAGCCACTTGGCGTGGCCTGAGGACAGGCCGTGAGTGTCCATGGAGCGTCCCGCGGAGCCGGGCTGGAGTCCATTCGTCATTCGTCGTATCTTTGAGAGCCGTGCCTGACCTCACGAGAGCCGACGCTGTCCGTCGGATCACTGTCGAGCGCAGCGAGGACGACGAGAGATAGAGGCGGCGCGGGAGAGCCCGCGCCGCCTCGCGCTTCGATCAGTCGCCGTTCTTCTCGCGCGTCGTGACGTAGATGTCGCTAGCACCGGTCCCGCCTTCGGCAGTGCCGACTGGGCCGGCCCGACCGAAGAGGAGCTGCTCGCCGTGCCAGGAGAGCGAGGGTCGGGTTTCGCCCGCGCCCGAGTTGACGGCAGTGCCCAGGTTGACCGATGCAGACCACGGATCTGCGGTGCTGTCCCGCGTCGCGACGTAGACGTCCTGGCCGCCCAGCGTGCCCGAGCGGTCCGAGGAGAACACCATCTCTCGGCCGTCCTTCCGGACGTTCGGCTGGATGTCATTGGCCGCTGTCGCCGCCGCGGTCATTCCGCCGAGCTCGCTCACGAGCGACGCCGGGCCGAACGTGCCATCCGCCCTGTCGATGCCGCGGCCACCTCGGTCGGTGCCCCTCGGTGAGGCCTTCGTCTGAGCATGGAATCCAACCTCTTCCTCCGGTTTCCACAGGCTCGACCTTCGGGGAGTTGGAGTCCATTCGTCATTCGTCGTATCCTTGGGACGGCTGTGGCAGCCCTTTCCAGAAGCGACGCCGAGCGGCTGCTCGGCTTCGTCGCCGAGGCCGGAACCGTCGGCGGCGACGAACCCTTCACCGAGGATCTCCTGGTCGAGCTCGGTCGGTTGATCGAGGCGGACTGGGTCACCTACACGGAGGTGGACCACGTCCACCGGCGCTCCCTGGTGTACCTGCCGAGGCCGGGCGACGAGGATGACGACCTCGACGACCTCGACGACCGGGACTGGGAGCTGATGAGTGAGCACCCGGTCTGTGAGCGCTGGCGAAGGGACGGACGTTTCAGCCCATTGCGGCTTTCTGATGTGATCACACAACGCGAATTGCGTCGAAACCGCTTCTACGCGGAGTACTTCACACGGTGGGGAGTCGCGCACGAGCTCAAAGTCCGTTTCGCCTCGCCGCCGTGGCACGCGAAGACGTTCATGTTCAACCGGATGCAGGGTCGCGACTTCACGAAGCGAGACCGGCTCGTCCTCGAGCTCTTGACGCCCCACCTAACCCGCCTCTGGCAAGAGGCGAGGACCCGTCGGTTGCTCGGCTCCGCGCTGGGGGCCCTCGACTCGGCGCCGGAGACCGAAGCCCGGGGAATCGTTCTCCTCGGTGCCGGCGGCGAGGTGGAGTTTGCGTCGCCTGCCGGCCGGCCGTCTCCTGCGCGAGGCTTTTCCTCCTGCGACCGCAGGACGGCTCCCCGCTCCACTCGTCGACTGGCTCGAGTCGAAGTCGGCTACGCCGCTCGTTCGCCGCACAGAAACCGGGCGGGTCATCGTCCGGCGGGTCGGCGAAAAGCTCTTCCTCGAGGAGCGGCCGAGTGGCATCGCGCTCACAAAGCGGGAGCAGGAGGTGGTCTCTTGGCTAGCTCGGGGGAAGACGAACGCGGAGATCGCGGAGCTGCTCTGGCTCGCCCCGAGCACGGTCCGGAAGCACCTCGAGAACGTCTACGCCAAGCTGGGTGTCAACACCCGCACCGCGGCCGTCGCCAGCTTCCTCGGGCTGCTCGAGGCCGAAGCGTCCTGATGTCCCCCCTCGCCACCGGCGATGCGGAGCGCATGCTTCAGTTCGTTGCCGATGCCGAGAGCCACGGTGAGGATCAGCAGGTCCACCCGATTCGTCGGGTGGCACTGCAGGGTCATTGTCGGAGCGCTACGCGCTTCGGACTTCGGCGGAGGGGTTGCGCTTAGGCGCTCGCGGTTCTACAACGAGTAGATGCGAACGTACGAGTGCGAGCGCTCGCTCGACCTCACAATCCGCTCGAAGCCGAACCGCACGCACACGATCCTTTTCGATCGGGCAGAGGGACGCGACTTCACCGAAGGCGACCGGCGGTCCTTGACACGCTCCAGCCGCATCTGGCCAGGCTCGCAGCGATGGCGCGGTTGCGCCGCCGGCTCGCCGCTGCTCTGGAGGAGCTCGAGCGGACCCGTGCGCCGCGCGTCGTGAATGAGCTGACCCCGCGCGAGCAGGAAGTCCTCGCCTGGGTCGCCCGTGGCAAGACGAATGCCGAGGTCGCGCAGATCCTCTGGCTCGCGCCGAGCACGGTGCGCAAGCACCTGGAGAACGTCTACGCGAAGCTCGGCGTGAGCACGAGAACGGCTGCGGTTGCCCGCGTCTTCGGCACGGCGTCCTGATGGCCAAGGCGTTCTCGGTCGCTTCCTGGAACGTCGAGCACTTCAGGAGCCAGGGCGTGTCCTCACGGGTCGAGGACGTGGTGGCGTTCCTGGCGGAGCAGAAACCCGACGTCTTCGCGCTCTACGAGGTGGAGGGGAAGGAGGTCTTCGACGCGCTGACGACGCTGATGCCGGAGTACACGTTCCACATCACGGAGGGGCAGCAGGTGCAGCAGATCCTGCTCGGGGTGCGGACGCGCATCACGGCGTTCTTCACCCAGAAGACCGAGTTCCGGTCCGGCGTCTCGCTCCTTCGCCCGGGAGCGCTGCTGACCGTGAAGATCGACGGCGTCGACTACACGATGCTCTTCCTGCACACGAAGAGCGGCACCGACCCACGAGGTCTCGGGCTGCGCGACGACATGCTCGAGCGGGCGCTCGACTTCGCCACCACGCTCCAGCGCCGTGCTACGGACGGCCCTGTCAACTACATCTTTCTCGGCGACTTCAACATCATGGGGATGCAGTACAGGTACGTCCGTGAGCGCGACATCATCGCGACACAGGAGCTACGCAAGCTCGAGCATGGCGCGAAGCGGAAGAAGATGAAGGTGCTCGACAAGGACGAGCCGAACACCTGGTGGGGCGGCGGCAAGCTCGCTCCATCGAACCTCGACTTCGTCGTCGCGCGCGACCACATCCCGTTCAAGAAGTTCGGCGGCTCCGAGGTGTCCGTCCGCGGGTGGCCGAAGATCGCCGAGCCGGACAAGCAGCTCGAGTGGGTCCGGGAGATGTCCGACCACGGGCTGCTCTTCTTCGAGGTTCAGCGACCGCAGCAGTAGGCACCATCCGTTCCGTGGAAGCCAACCTGTTGGCCTGGTTCGCGGAGAACCGCCGCGACCTTCCTTGGCGGCGCCGGCGGGACGCATACGCGGTGCTCGTCTCGGAGGTGATGCTCCAGCAGACGCAGGTCGGCCGGGTGGTGCCGCGCTTCGAGGCCTGGCTGGAGCGTTGGCCCACGGTCGAGGCGCTCGCCGGTGCCGGGCTCGACGAGCTCATCCGCGCCTGGCAGGGGCTCGGGTACAACCGTCGGGCGGTGAACCTCCACCGCGCCGCGCAGATCGTGGCCGAGGACGGCTGGCCGGAGGATCTGACGGAGCTTCCCGGCGTCGGCGAGTACACGGCGGCGGCGGTTCGCCGGTTCGCGTGGAACGAGCCCATCCTTCCGATGGACACCAACGTCGTGCGCGTGATCGAGCGCAGCGGCGCCGAGTTTGGCCCGGCGTCGGCCGAGGCCTTGATGGATCTCGGGCGTGAGGTGTGCCTGGCACGCGTCCCTCGATGCGGCGTGTGTCCGCTTGCCGAGGGTTGTCCTTCGCGCGGCCGGCGCTACGAGCCGCTACGCAAGCAGTCCCGCTTCGAGGGCTCGTTCAGCCAGCGGCGCGCGGAGACCCTGCGCCTCGTGGCCGGTGGACGCTCTAGCGGGCTCGATCGGGAGGCGGTCGAGTCGCTGATCCGGGACGGGCTCGTCGTCGACGACGGCGGCTCAGTCGCGCTTCCGCAGTAGCGCAACCGCCTGCGCCGCGAGCCCTTCGCCGCGACCGGTGAAGCCGAGCCGGTCGGTGGTCGTGCCGGACACTGCGACCCGGTCCGGCTCCACGCCGAGGGTCTCGGCCAGGCGCACGACCATCTCGGCCCGGCGGTCTGCGACCTTCGGGCGCTCGCCGATCAGGACACAGCTCGCATTGACGAGGTCGTACCCCGCCTCGTGCACACGCCGGTAGGCGCGGCTCAGGAGCAGGAGCGAGGAGATCCCGGCGAGCTCGTCGTCGTCCGAGGGGAACATCGCGCCGATGTCGCCGAGATTCGCCGCGCCGAGCAGCGCGTCGATCAGCGCATGCGTTACGACGTCGCCGTCCGAGTGCCCCGAGAGCCCGGGCTCGTCGGGGAACTCGACGCCGCCGAGGACGAGCGGCACGCTCGCGTCGAACCCGTGCGCGTCCACACCGAGGCCCACTCAGACGGCTCCGCCGCGCCTGCCGCCGCTCGAAGACGGTGACCGTCTCGCACCCGCCGGCTCGAGCGCTATCAGCAGGCGGTCGAGGTCGCGACCCACATCCCCAGGTGGCCGCGTCGGATGGCAAGGCGATCCCGTCCCGCGCGCTTCGCTGCGGTGAGCAGATCGAGCTCGGGGTACATGCGGCCGTCGGCTTGTCGAGCCCGGTCCCCGACATCGATGCAGATGCCGTTCAGGAGCCGGTAGACGGTACGTAGTCCCAGAGACCCGATCCGGTCGAAGAACTCGGGCTGCGGCTTCGCGACGCGCCAGTGTTCGAAGAGCCCGCAGCGGGCGAGCACTCTCGAGGCGGTTTCGGAGCATCGCTTCAGGCGCGGTCCGGCGTGTTACCGACGGCGGCCAGCCCGGCGCCTGTCGAGCGCAACGCCTTCCTAGTGGATCGAGCCGAGCACGGAAGTCCCAGGGATACGGCTCGAGTCCTCCGCGCGCCTTCTTCGCGACCCGGGACGTAATCCACTCCAAGCCGAGCTTCAGGCATGCCCTGCCGCTGGGCCTCGACGTCGCCTCGACGTACGGCTCCAGGTCGTGCCGGCAGCGGTCGAGCCAGTCAGGGACGCTCGAGAGCTCGCGGGTCCCGCTGAAGTAGTAGACGTGCTCGGTGAATCCCATCTCGTCGATTCCGCGCTCGGCCGCCACTCGACGAAGCGCTCGATGCCCTCGACCATATGGTCGAGCGACCCGTACGGCGCTCGCAGGTGCATGTGGTAGTCGACGATCACTCTTCGACGGCTTCGAGCCAGGCCCTCGACCAGCTCGAGGTCGGCCGGCTCGGTCACCTTGACCAGCCGGGGGTCGCCCGGCACCGCCTTGATCCGGCCGCCGCGGGCCTCGACGAGGGCGGAGCAGTCGGTCGCCTGGGCGTCCCCGAGCGCACCGCGCAGGACCGGCGCGAGGAACGCCTGCGGCGTC
The DNA here is from genome assembly GCA_963798935.1 of uncultured Actinomycetes bacterium. GTDB lineage: Bacteria > Actinomycetota > Thermoleophilia > Gaiellales > Gaiellaceae > JACDAN01. The sequence goes on along the minus strand of CAWCVG010000031.1, from coordinate 63,784 downwards.
TGCGCCACGGCGAGGCTTTCGCGCTCGAGGGTCTCGACGACGCGGTCGGACTCGACGCGCTTGACGGTGTCCGCGAGCGGCAGGACGGGGATCGCGCCGTCCCAGCCCTCGTTCAGCGCGGTCAGCACGCGCTCGATGACTTCCTCCGGCAGAACGGGCCGGGCCGCGTCGTGGACGAGCGACGACAGCTGCATCCTCCGGCACGACCGCAACTGCCGCGGCCACGGAAGCTGCGCGCGACTCGCCGCCCGTCACCGACTCGACCACCTTCCCGCAGCCCAGCTCCTCGGCAAGCAGGATGACGGGCTCCTCCCAGCCGGGCGGCGCGGCGACCACGATGGAGTCGATCCAGTCCGAGCGCTCGAGCCGCTCCAGGCTCTCGGCCAGCAGCGGGCGCTCACGCAGGTTGGCGAACGCCTTCGGCCGGTCCAGGCCGAGTCTGTCGCCGCTCCCCGCCGCGGCGATGACGGCCCAGACGCTCATGAGCTTTGTCCTACGCGGCCGCGCCGGCCTTCGCGCGCGGCTTCTTCTTGGCCGTGAGGTCGGAGACGAGCACTGCGTCGAGCCACTCGGCGGTCTCCTCCTCGTCCATCCCCTTCGCGTACATGAGCTCGCTGATGAGGATCTTCTTCGCCTTGACGAACATCTGCTTCTCGCCTGTCGAGAGCCCCTTGTCCCGGTCGCGCAGGGAGAGATTCCGCACGACCTCGGCGAGCTCGAAGATGTCGCCGGTCTTCATCTTGTCGCGGTTGTGCTTGAAGCGGCGGTTCCAGTTCTTCGGCATCGTGGTGCCGTTGCCGGTCAGCGCCTTGACGACTTCCTTGACCGTGTCCTCGTTGATGACCTTGCGCAAGCCGACGGCCTCGGCGTTCTCGGCTGGCACGTTCACGGTCATGTCGTTGTGAAGGATCTGGATCGTCAGATACTCGCGCTTCTCCCCGAGCACCTCACGGGTCTCCTTCTTCACGACGGTGCCCGCCCCGTGGTGCGGATACACCACCTTGTCGCCGACCTTGTACAAGCCCGACCTCCCCACTCCGCATCGATTACGTCAAACTGCCGGCGGGTGACGTTCCGCCGGCAAGCAGGCCCAAGTATAGCTAAAGGCTGGTAAAAAAGCCAGCTTTTCCAGGGATTTTGCGAGGTCGAGCGGAAAATCCCTGCTAGCGGCCAGGTTCCGCGGCGGCCGCCTTTCCGGCCAGGGCCGCGGCGACCGCGAGACGGAGCGACTCGACCGCTTTCGCGTCCACGCCGCGGCGGCCCTTCGTGCCGGCCGGCACGACGACGGTTCGGAGCCCGAGCTTCGCGCACTCCTCGAGGCGGCGGTCGGCCTGGGACGCCGGACGGAGACGACCGGTCAGGCCGATCTCTCCGAAGGCGGCGACACCGGCCGGAACGGGCGCGCTGCGCGCCGCCGAGGCGATCGCCAGCGCGATCCCGAGATCGGCTCCGGGCTCGTCGATTCGCACTCCGCCGGCAACGTTGACGAAGACGTCGGCCTGGCCGAGCGAGACGCCCGCATGTCGCGAGAGCACGGCGACGATCATGGCCAGGCGCTTCGGATCGACGCCGGTCGCCACTCGCCGCGGCATCGCCAGATCCGTCGGCGAGACAAGCGCCTGGATCTCCAGCAGTATTGGTCTCGTTCCCTCGAGGGCGCACGCCACAGCGGAGCCGATCTCCTCCTCGCGGGCGGCGCCGAAGAGCTGCGAGGGGTCGGGAATCCCGACGAGCCCGGCTCCGGTCATCTCGAAGATGCCGAGCTCGTTCGTCGAGCCGAACCGGTTCTTCGCCGCGCGGAGGACCCGATGCGCGTGGTACCGGTCGCCCTCGAACTGGAGCACGCAGTCGACCAGGTGCTCGAGCACGCGCGGCCCGGCCACCGACCCGTCCTTCGTCACGTGACCGACCAGGAACAAGGCCACGCCCGACTCCTTTCCGACGCGAAGCAGTCGAGCAGCCGCCTCGCGCACCTGCGAGACCGAGCCAGGAGCGGACCCGACGTCGGGCGAGTAGAGCGTCTGCACGGAGTCGATCACGCAGACCGCCGGCCGCTCGCGCTCGAGCGTCGCGCAGATGGCGTCCAGGTCGGTCTCGGCGAGGATCTCGACCCGATCGGCGCCGCCGAGCCTGGCCGCGCGAAGCTTCACCTGCGCCGTCGACTCCTCGCCGGTCACGAGGAGCGCGCGGCGGTCGCGGGAGATGGACGCGAGCGCCATCAGCAGGAGCGTCGACTTCCCGACTCCCGGCTCTCCCCCGACGAGCACGAGCGACGCCGGGACGAGCCCGCCGCCGAGGACGCGGTCCAGCTCCGCGACACCGGTCGGGATCCGCTCGGCCTCCTCGACCTCCACGTCGACGAGCCGCAGCACCGGACGAGGCGCGGCGCCCTTCCCTCTCGACGCCGTCGTGGCGGCCTCCTCCACCAGCGTCCCGAAGCTGCCGCAGCCGGGACAGCGGCCGAGCCAGCGCCCGGTCGACTGACCGCACTCCGAGCAGGCGAACTTGAGAGCGGGTTGGGCCATCGCGCGCCCACTCTAGGCCGCGAAACGGACGTACTTCGTGCCGATTCCGTAACAAGTCATGCCAGGAATCGCAACAAGTCCCAGCGAGAATTACCCTCGTGAAGCGAATGCTCCCGATTGCGATCGCCGGGCTGGCCGTGGCCTCGGCGCTGTCGTGGACCGCGGCTGCCGCGGCGCCGCCGGAGTCCCGGATCATCTATCGCAGCGTGCGGCTCGCCAACCCCCAGATTCCGCCGGCGCTGTACTCGGTGCGGGCGTCGGGAGCAGGTCGCCGGCTGCTCGCTCGCGGAGCCGATCAGGCGGCGCTGTCTCCGTCTCGCACGCGCATCGCGTTCGCAGGCGCCGGCCTGGGCCGCCAGGGGATCTGGGTGATGAGGGCGGACGGCCGCGGCCAGCGGAGGCTCACCAATCGTGCGGGGGACGGCGAGCCGACCTGGTCGCCCGACGGCAAGCGCATCGCCTTCCGGCGCGACCAGGGAGCTTCGTTCGACCTCTGGGTCGTGCCGGCGGCGGGCGGAAGCGCACGGCGCCTCTTCGGCGGGCGCGTCACGAGCGAGCTCACACCCGACTGGTCGCCGGACGGACGGCAGATCGCGTTTCAGGGCAATCGCGGCGGCGACATCCAGGTCTGGATCTTGACTCTGAGGACGCATGGGGTTCGCCGGTTGACACGCGGTGCTGCCTCCTTCCAGCCGGACTGGTCACCCGACGGCACGCGGATCGCCTATGCGACTCAGGGGAGGATCGCGGTCGTCCGCGCCGACGGGAGGGGCACCCGCCTGCTGCCCACCGGCGTTCCTCGCAGCGCCTACAACCCGGCATGGTCTCGCGACGGCCGGCAGATCGCCTTCGAGCGAGGCGGCCAGGTGCTCACGATGAGCGCGGGCGGCACGGGTATCCGTTACGCCACCCGGGCCGCGTGGGGCACGAACGGCGATCCCGACTGGTAGCGCCGGAACGCGAACTCCTCGTGCGGTGTAGGAATGGATATGCCGCGCCTGGCCGCCGCCGCTCTGATCGCGCTCGCGCTGGCCTCGGGGGTGTCGGCCGCCACTGGGGGACGAATCGTCGCTCGACTCCAGCCCGGCGAGGTGGCGGGCACAGCTAACCAACCGTGGACGGCGACCCTCGTCGTCAGGGACGGCAAGCGGGCGTTTTCCGGCCGGGTCGGCCTCGTCGTCACCGGTGAGGCCGGGCGACGCACCTTCTCTGCCCGGCGGACGAACCGGGCCGGCCGCTACCGCGCTCGGATCGTCTTCCCGGCCGGCGGCGAATGGGTAGTGAGCGCCCGCGCCGGCGGGCGAACGTTCCGGCTGCTCAGGGTCGACGTCAAAGGCACCGGTCCGCGCATCTCGCGCCCGCACGGCTTCGAGCTGGCCGAGGAGCACGGCGACCTGCTCGTCCCGGACATGGCCGGAACAGGGTTCTTCGAGGTCTCGCTCCGCACGCGCGCGAAGACGCTCGTCGGCCGCGGATTCGACCATCCGATGTTCCTGAACTTCGGCCCCGGCGGCTTTCTCTACGTCGCGGACGAGGGGCGGATCTGGCGGTTCGAGCCCGACGGCGGCAAGACGCCGATCGCCGGCAACGGGACAAGGGGGCTCGCAGGCGACGGCGGGCCGGCGACCTCGGCGCAGCTCGGTGGGCACGGCGACTTCGCCTTCGATGCCTCCGGGAACCTCTACATCGCGGAGTACGACAACGGCGTCCGGGTCGTGACGCCCGACGGACGGATCGACACGCTCGGCGGAATCGGCCGCGAGGGCTACTCGGGCGACGGCGGCCCCGCGAGGCTTGCCGCCTTCGGAGCCCCGCACGGCCTCGATGCTCTTGCCGACGGGACCGTCGTCGTCGCCGACAGCCATAACGGCGTGATCCGGCGGATCGACGGCGCGACGCGGATCGTCACGACGATCGCTCGGGGCTTCTCGGCCCCGGTCGGCGTCGACGCGAGGCCCGACGGGTCGATCTATGTCGCGGACGCGAGGCTCGACCACATCGTGCGCATCGCCCCCGACGGAAGCCGCACGCAGCTCGGTCGCGCGCTCCAGCTGCCGAGCTCGGTCGTCGTCGACCGCGCGGGCAGGTACGTCTACGCCAGCGAGTTCGACGGTCGCCGCATCGTCCGGATCGACTCGCGGACGGGACGGGTCTCGGCGATCGTCCGTCCGTAGGCGCAGCCGGCAGCGAGCCCCGAGCCTCGGAAAAGGGCTAGTAACACAGTGTTACTAGGCTCCCGACCGCCCGGCGCTGCCGCTCTGAAAGCGGAGACTCAAAGGCGACGGGGAGCTAGTGACACTGTGTTACTTGTCCATCGGGCAAGCTTCCGCCCATGGACGCAACGGACGGCCCGGTCAACATCGGCGACTACGAGGAGCTCGCCCGCGAGGTGCTCGACGAGGGCTCCTTCGGCTACTTCGCCGGCGGGGCCGGGGACGAGCACACGCTCCGCCACAATCTGGAGGCGTTCGACCGGTGGCGATTGCGACCCCGGGTGCTCGTGGACGTCGGCTCCGTCAGCACTGCGACGAGCGTGCTCGGCCAGGAGGCCTCGATGCCGGTGCTCGCCTCGCCCGTCGCCCACCTGCGCATGGCGCATCCCGACGGGGAGCTCGCGGTGGCCCGGGCTGCGGCCGCCGCGGGAACGATCATGTGCGTCCCGACCTTCGCGATGGCGACCCCAGCCGAGATCGCTGCGGAGGCGCCCGACGCCCCGCGCTGGTACCAGCTCTACTGGCACCCCGACCGTGAGGTCACCAGGTCGATCCTCGATCAGGCCCGCGAGGCCGGATGCTCGGCGATCGTCTTCACCGTCGACCTGCCGAAGCTCGGTCGCCGCGAGCGTGACCTCCGAACCGGCTTCACGCTCGATCCCGACTATCGGATGGGCGTGTACGGCTCGGAACAGGGTGACCTCGGGACGCTCACGCCCGCGACGGCCGCCGAGCTCGTGGATCCGCGCCTGACCTGGCGCGACCTCGAGTGGCTTCACGAGACGGCGGGGCTGCCGGTGATCGTGAAAGGCGTCCTCACCGCGGAAGACGCCGAGCTCGCCGTCTCCCACGGGTGCGCTGCAGTGGTCGTGTCGAACCACGGCGGCCGCCAGCTTGACCGCGCGGTCGCCTCGCTGGACGCCCTCCCGGAAGTGGTCGAGGCCGTCGGTGACCGGGCCGAGGTGCTGATGGACGGCGGGATCCGCCGAGGCGCGGAGGTCGCGATCGCGCTTGCGCTCGGCGCCCGCGCCGTCTGCATCGGCCGGCCGGTCGTCTGGGGCCTCGCCGCGAACGGCGAGGAGGGCGTGCGCCATGTCCTCGAGCTGCTGCGCGCGGAGCTGGAGCTCGCGCTCGCCCTGCTCGGCTGCGCCTCACCCGACGAGCTCGGGCGAGGGCACGTCGTCAGAGCAGCGAGCTAGCTCTCGTCGGAGGACTCGTCGGGCGAGTCCTCGGCCTTCGGCTCCTCGGGCGGAACCGTGACCTTCTCCGCCTCCACCGGCGGGGCGCCGGGGATGACGGTGATGTCGACCTCTTCCTCGTTCTCCGGGTGCCGGTTGACGAGGACCGTCGAGCCCGGCTCGATGTTCCGGCCGAGGACGAAGTCTGCAAGCGGATCCTCGATGAAGCGCTGGATCGCGCGGCGCAGCGGCCGGGCGCCCATCGTCGGGTCGTAGCCCTTGTCGACGAGCAGCTCCTTGGCCTCCTCGGTGAGCTTGATCTCGGCCTGGTGCTCGGCCATCTGCGCCTCGAGGCGGTGCATCTGCAGGTCGACGATCGTGAGGATCTCGTCGCGGGTCAGCTTGTGGAAGACGATGACCTCGTCGATCCTGTTCAGGAGCTCTGGCCGGAAGACCTTCTTCAGCTCGCCCATGATCCGGTCCTTCATCTCCTCGTAGGAGAGGCCGGACTCGTCGCCGAGCGAGAACCCGAGCGTCTGGTTCTTCGAGATCGTGCCGGCGCCGATGTTCGACGTCATGATCACGATCGTGTTCCGGAAGTCGACCTTGCGCCCCTGGGCGTCGGTCAGCTTCCCGTCCTCCAGGATCTGGAGCAGGATGTTGAAGACGTCCGGGTGGGCCTTCTCGATCTCGTCCAGCAGGACGACCGAGTACGGCTTGCGGCGCACGGCCTCGGTGAGCTGGCCGCCCTCGTCGTAGCCGATGTAGCCGGGGGGCGAGCCGACGAGCCGGGACACGGAGTGCTTCTCCATGTACTCCGACATGTCGACCTGGATCATCGCGTCCTCGTCGCCGAACAGGAACTCGGCGAGCGTGCGCGCCAGCTCGGTCTTCCCGACGCCTGACGGGCCGAGGAAGATGAACGAGCCGGTCGGGCGCTTCGGATCCTTGATTCCGGCCCGGGCGCGGCGGATCGACTTCGAGACGGCGACGATCGCCTCCTCCTGGCCGATGACGCGCTTGTGGAGCTCGTCCTCCATGCGGATCAGCTTCTGCGTCTCGGCTTCGGTGAGCTTGAAGACCGGGATGCCCGTCCACATCGAGACGATGTCGGCGATCTCGTCCTCGCCGATCAGCGGCTTCTCGGAGGTCTCCTCGTTGCGCCAGTCCTCCTCGAGGTCGCGCTTCTTCTGCGTGAGCTTGCGCTCCTTGTCGCGGAGGCTCGCGGCCTTCTCGAACTCCTGCGCCTCGATCGACGCCTCCTTCTCGGAGCGGACCTTCTCGATCTCCTCCTCGAGCTCGCGGTGCCGCGGCGGCGCGCTCATCGTCTTGATGCGCATGCGCGAGGCCGCTTCGTCGATGAGGTCGATCGCCTTGTCGGGCAGGTGGCGGTCCTGGATGTACCGGTCGGCGAGGATCGCCGAGGCACGGAGCGCCTCGTCCGCGATCGTGCAGCGGTGGTGCGCCTCGTACCGGTCGCGCAGGCCGCGCAGGATCTCGACGGTGTCGTCCACGGACGGCTCGTCGACGCGGATCTGCTGGAAGCGGCGCTCGAGCGCGGCGTCCCGCTCCAGGTACTTGCGGTACTCGTCGAGCGTCGTCGCGCCGATCGTCTGGAGCTCGCCCCGGGCGAGGGCCGGCTTCAGGATCGAGGCCGCGTCGATCGCGCCCTCGGCGGCGCCGGCGCCGACGAGGTTGTGGAGCTCGTCGATGAACAGGATGATGTCGCCGCGCTGGGTGATCTCCTTCATCACCTTCTTCAGGCGCTCCTCGAACTCACCGCGGTACTTCGAGCCGGCGACGAGCGCGGCGAGGTCGAGCGTGTAGATCTGCTTGCCCTTCAGGAGCTCCGGCACCTGGTTCCCGGAGATGCGGGCCGCGAGGCCCTCGACGACGGCCGTCTTGCCGACGCCGGGCTCGCCGATCAGGACCGGATTGTTCTTCGTGCGGCGCGACAGGATCTGCATCACGCGCTCGATCTCGTTCTGGCGCCCGACCACGGGGTCGAGCTTCGCCTCGGCGGCGAGCTTCGTCAGGTTGCGCCCGAACTGGTCGAGGAGCTTGGAGCTCTTCGCCTTCTCGCCGGCGGCGCCTCCGCCCTGCTGCCGGCGGCCAGGGCCGGAGAGCATGCGGATGATCTCGTTGCGAATCTTCTCGGCGTCGGCGTCGAAGTCGAGCAGGATGCGCGCCGCGACGCCCTCGTTCTCGCGGACGAGGCCGAGCAGGATGTGCTCGGTGCCGATGTAGTTGTGACCCAGGGAGAGCGCCTCGCGCAGCGCGAGCTCGAGCACCTTCTTCGCGCGCGGCGTGAACGGGATCTGACCGGTCGTGACCTCGTCGCCTTGCCCGACGATGCGGGCGACCTGGGCGCGAACCTCCTCGACCGTGATGTCGAGAGACTCGAGCACCCGGGCGGCGAGGCCTTCCTCCTCGCGGAGGAGGCCGAGCAGGATGTGCTCGGTTCCGATGTAGTTGTGCTTCAGCGCCCGCGCCTCGTCCTGGGCGAGGACTACGACCTGACGGGCCCGCTCGGTGAATCGCTCAAACAACCTTCGATGCCCCCTTCCACGACGTTTCCTCTGAACGGCCGGGGCTGCCGGCCACAGATCGAAGGCCGGGCCATCGTAGCTCAGTAGTCGGAGCCCACGTCGAGCGCGGGGGGGCTTGTGAAAAGTCTTTACGACTGCGTAACTGCATCTTCCTCAAAGGGCTTTCGGCAGAAAGGCCGCAGCGGTTTAGCCCGTCGTCCGGAGCCGGTTCTGCGGCGGGCTACTCGGCCTGCCGCGAAGGACGGAGGACCGAGGCAAACGTGAGCAGCAGGATCTTGAAGTCGAGCCAGAAGGACCAGTTCTCGATGTAGTGGTTGTCCCACTCGACCCGGTCGGCCAGCGAGGTCTTGCCGCGAAGGCCGTTCACCTGAGACCAGCCCGTGATCCCCGACTTGACGCGGTGGCGGTCGCCGTACCGGTAGATGCTCTCCTCGAAGAGCCGGACGTAGTGGCTCCGCTCCGGTCTCGGGCCGACGATCGACATGTGGCCGACGAGCACGTTCAGGAGCTGTGGGAGCTCGTCGATGGACGAACGGCGCAGGAAGGCGGTCACAGGCGTGCGGCGGTCGACGCCTTCGACTCCGCCGGGCGCCGTGCCCTCCTCGAGCTCGAACTCGGCGCCCTCGCTCCCGTTCGGCTGCCCGCATCGTCCGGAACTTGAGCATGTCGAACTCGCGCCCGTCGCGCCCCACGCGGCGCTGCTTGAAGAACAGCGGCCGGCCGAGTGACAGCCAGACAGCGAGCGCGGCGCCCACCATCAGCGGCGACACAATCATGAGCAGGACCGCAGCGAGCAGGCGGTCGGCCGCGTACTTGATCCCGAACTGGATGCCTCGCGGGTTCGGACGGTGCGCTACGACGAGCGGAACACCGCCCAGGTAGTCGATCGTGAGGCGCTGGCTCATCCGCTCGAAGAGGCGGGGGACGAAGGCGACCTGGACGCCTAGCTCCTCACAGCGCTGGGCGAGGCGGAGCAGGACTTCGTGCGGCGCGGTCGAGAAGGTCACAATCACCTGCTGGACCCCGTAATCAGAGACGACGCGCTCGAGGTCCCAGCTCGCGCCGAGCACCGGCAGCCGCGCGTCATCGTCGTCGGCGGCCGCCATCGCGTCGCCGTCGAGGAATCCGATCGGCTTCAGGCCCAGCTCGGGCTGCGACTGGAGGCGCTTCGCCATCAGGCGGCCGATCTGTCCCGCGCCGACGATGAGCGTCGGGCGAAGGGCCTCGCCGTTCTGCATCGCCTTCGTCCGCGACCAGTGGAGGGCGACACGCCCTGCGGCCACGTAGGCGGTCGCGAAGGCCCAGGGCCGGAGGGTCTGCGCCGAGAGGTCGGCCGGGTCGGTCAGCAGCTCGCGCAGGGTGAGCACCGCCATGGCAGCGAGCAAAGTCGAGGTCACGACGCCGCGGAGCTCGTCCAGGATGTCGGCGCGGAGACGCGGCCGGTACAGCCCGCGCGCCGCGCTGGTGGCGACGACCAGGACCGCGAAGAGGAGAAGCCAGCCGGCGGGCGTGGCGTTGATGCCGGCGGCGTCCGAACCGAAGGTCGCCGCGACCGCCGCAGCCGCCAGCATCGCAGTGTCGATCCCGAGCCGGGCGAGCGTCCAGGCGACCTCGGGCCGCATCCCGAGAGCGCGACGGCGAAGCGAAACCCGGTCCAGCGGTTGGGGCGGTAGCGCCCGTGGGGGCGCAGACGTGGCTGTCGGCTCGATCATCCGCCGACTACTTGAGCCTTGCTCGGCTCAGCGAGCCGTCGCCGCAGTCCTGCTCCGATGAGGAGCAGCGGAACGCCCCCGGCCACCAGCAAGGCGGCGTCGAGAGCGGTGAAGGGGATGCGCCGATCCGTATTGCCGGTCGCTCGCGGCGCAGGCGTCGCCTCGCTGGACTGAGGGACACGGATGGGCTTCCTCGGGAGTTGCGCGTCGGTGCCTACGACCGGTGGAAGGTTGAAGGCGCGCTCGATCTCGGCCCGTGTGTAGCGGCCGTCGAGCCGGCCGTTGTCCGCCAGATCGCGGTAGATCTTTTGAGGCGTCGCCGCAAACGCCGAGCCCGCGCACAAAAGTGCGAGAAGTGTTACCGCGGCGACCGCCACGAGTCGCCCGTTACGTGCCATTCCTACCTCCGCAGTCCGCAGTCCGCAGTCCCTAAGCCGCTCCGTTGAGCGCGTACATCTCTTCTCGACCGGAAAACGTCTGGACAATCCTTATGGATACGCCATAGGGGTACTCCTTTCGAGTGATCTTGCAGTGCGAACGCCGACGGGCCGAGCAACTACGCTGGCGTCGATGGCTGGCACGGCTCTCGTCACGGGTGGCGCTGGGTTCATCGGCTCGCATCTCGCCGAGCTGCTGCTCGACGACGGTTGGGAGGTCTACGCATTAGACGATCTCTCGACGGGATCGGAGGCCAATCTCTTCCATATCTACCGAAATCTTCACTTTCATCTCAGTGTCGAGTCGGTTTTATCATCTTCGGTGGTCAGTGAGTTGGTTCACAAGGCCGACGTCGTCTTCCACCTCGCCGCCGCCGTCGGCGTGCGGCTGATCGTCGAGCGGCCTGGGCACACGCTCCTCACCAACGTACGCGGGACGGAGAACGTCCTCGAGTACGCGGGCCGGTTCGGCAAGCCGGTTCTGATCGCCTCCAGCTCGGAGGTCTACGGCGACCATCCGGGGGAGGACCTTCCGCTCCGGGAGGACGCGCGCCGGATCTACGGGCCGACGACAGCCAAGCGCTGGGCGTACGCGGACTCCAAGGCGATGGACGAGTTCCTCGCGCTGGCGCGGCACGAGGAGGAGGGCCTGCGCTGCGTGATCGCAAGGCTCTTCAACACCGTTGGGCCGAGGCAGAGCGGCCAGTACGGCAACGTGATCCCACGGTTCGTGCAGGCGGCGCTGGCCGGCGAGCCCCTCGAGGTGCACGGCGACGGCTCGCAGACGCGCTGCTTCTGTCACGTCCGTGACGTCGTGCGCGGGCTGGAGCGGATGATGTCCGCGCCGGACACGACCGGAAAGATCTACAACGTCGGCTCGACCGAGGTCGTGACGATCCTCGAGCTGGCCGAGCGGGTCCTCCGCGCCACCGGAAGCTCGTCCGAGCTGGTCTTCGTCCCGTACGAGCAGGTCTACGGCCACGGCGTCGAGGAGATGTTCCAGCGCGTCCCGTCCACCGACAGGATCCGCGCCGACCTCGGGTGGGAGCCGACCGTCGACCTCGACGGGATCCTCGCCGAAGTGATCGAAGACGTCCAGAGCCACAAGCTCGACCGGGTCGTCTGAACCGCGGGGTGCACCCGCCGTAGTAGATGGCCGAGGTCGACCCCTACGCGCGAAGACCTTCTCGTCGCCCGCCTCGCCGCGAACTCAACAATCCAGATCGCGGGCATCGACTCGCCTCCGCGATCAGCTTCTTCACGTTCGTCGCGATCACTCGCGGGGTCGGCCGGACGCCTTCGGCGACTTCACCGCCGCGATGGTTTCCCTGTTCATCCCGGTGGTGCTCGCCGACGTAGGGCTTTCGGCGGCTGTCCTACGCGAATCTCCGCCCGACCCGAGCGGACACCGGAGCTCATGCGCGTCTCGTCTCTCTCCGCACGTGGATCTCGGCGCTCGCCGTCCTCGCCGGGCTCGCGGTCGGCCTGCTGCTTCCGTTCAACGAGCAGACGAAGACAGCGGTCCTGATCGGCGCCGCCGGCGCCTTCCTCACACTCATGACCTCGGCACTACAGCCGGTTCTCCAGGCACGGCTCAAGCTCCACTGGGTTGTCGTGGCGAACGTCTCCGGACGGCTCGTCACGCTCGCCGGCGACACTTGCGTCTTCGCGGCCGACCTCGGGTTCAACAGCGTGGTCATGGCGAGTTCATCGGCGTCGCCGTCACGTTCCTGCTTACCTCACGATCGTGGCACGACTTTCCCGCTCACGCCGAGCCTCGACTGGGCCGGCTGCGAGCTCTCCTGCGTGGGGCCTTGTCGTCGGCGCGGCGATCGGGCTCCGCAGATCTACTTCCGGATCGACACCGTCCTGCTCGCGATGCTTCGCTTACGAGGAGGAAGATGGCGGGCTCCTTAGGGCACCGGGGGTTCGCGTTGCCGTTTTCTCGAGAACTCTCCCAGATCGTCATAAGCCCACTCTCGCCATCTGGGTATACTTTCACCGCTCGCGCCGGTTCCTGTCCTCGGTCGTCGGACGGGCGCGCGGGCTGCATTTCCAGGAGCACGTTCGACGTCCTGCTCGCCGGGTCCGCCGCGCTCGCGCTCTTCATGATCGCCTTCGCCAGCGATCATCGTCCTCACCACCGGCGGCGACTCGACCACGAGGCGATCGCGCTTCAGCTACCTAGCCCCTACGCCGTGCTCGCCTACGCCGACCAGATTTCTTCGCGAGTCCTGATCGCCGTCAGGCGTGGCTTGAGCACCTGCTTTCGATCGCCGTCTCGGTCCTCATCCTCGACGTCGCACTCGACCTGCTGCTGGTCCCGGGGGACGGCTCTAAGGCGGCCACGGTCCTGTTCGTCGCCGTTCCCAGGCGTCCGTCTTCGTCGTCATCAGGGCAGTCGCGAAGAGGTCCGGGCCCGCCTGGGCAGCTTCAACTGCGCCCCCGCCGTGCTTCCTTGCGCGTCGCCGCGGCCAGTACCATGCCGTCCTTCTTCCTCACCGACCCTCGTCGTCATCGTTAACGCCGCGGCGGTCTACTTCTGCGCTCGTCGTCACCATGCCGGAGAACCGTCCGCCGCGTTTCATGCACAGCGAGCTGATGCAGCAGACTGTTGCCGGTTCGTATCTTGCCGGAGCCGACCGTGACCAGTTGCCAGTCGGATGAGCGTCGTCATAGCCATTCCTCGTATGAAGGGCGACCGTCGCCGTTCAGCTCAAGGCGCCTCGCCCGCCAGCAGGTGGATCGAGCCCTAGGAGCTCATCGTCGCTGACAACGGCTGCCGCCGATCAGACGCTGGAGGTGGCTCTAGACCTTGCGAGAGCAGGAGGGAGAGGATTCAGGTCGTCGAGGCACGCAGGACCAGCGCCTGCGCCAGGCGCACGCCTGGAGCATCGCGGCGGGTCTGCAGGGCGCCCACGACGATCGGCTCCTCTTCTGCGGCGCCAGAACGACAAGGTCGCACCGGCATACGGATTCAGGCAATCGCCGCCGCGCCAAGTCGCGGCAAGCTCGTCACGAGCAAGCACACCCGTCGACGAGCTCAACGAGCAGTCAGGTCCTGGAGGGCCCGCGACCCTTGCGCGTGCCTCGAGGGCCTGATGCTGCTTAACTTCTCACCCGACATCACGATCGGTCCAACCGCAGGGATGGGCGTTCTTCACGGCAGTCCGCGGGGCTCTCGAGGGATTAGACAAGAGCATCCACGACGACCGCCGACACCAACTTTACTGCATCCCGGTGCGGCGGGCCGGGTGAAGCTTGAGTTAGTCCCGGAGCTCTCGTCTCCACTACAGTTGCAACGCGGCCTAAGTTGACACGTTCAAGGAGGCGAACCACTCCACCCACGACTTTACGCTCCTTCCAGGACGGGTGCGCCGAGGAGGGGCCCGGCTTGCCTCCGCTGGCTGCTGAGGCGCTGACCAGCCAGTCCTCGTCGCTTCTCCCACGGCTTCACCCAGAGAAGGACGTCCATGGGCGCCTTTCGTGGCTACCGGGTTCCAGTTCAGCCAGCTACCGCCGCGAGCCTCGGAGTACCGGGTTGGCACGACCTGGCGGGTCTGTGTTTTCATGGTGTGGAAGAGCCGCTCCACGTTTGTTGTTCAGCGAGGGTCCGAAGCCACCCCCGTGGTCCGCGAGTCGCCTTGCCCCGGGAGAAGACGAAGCTGGGCTTCACGCGGCCGCGCCCACTCATGCTGTCCGACGCGCAGCGCGTGCTGCCCCACGTCCCGAGCCCTCCTACGTCTTCGCTGACCGAGTCCGGGCTGCCAGGGAAGGTGCTCCAGCCCGGAGCTCGGTCGTCCAGAAGCAGGTACGACTGGCCTGCGCGCGCACGGGGGACTGCGCGGGTGAGGAGAAACAGGTCGACCCCCCGACGCTGAGTTATGACGGCATCGCGCAGGCTTCACGACTCGACGTAGAGATTCGACCGGATAGGCGTCGACGAGCGTGCGGAAGGGTCCACGAGTCAGCCGCGAGCGACGGCTCGAACCAGGTCCAGGGTCTGGCCGTTCACGTACTGGGCGATGTCGCCCGACGCGATGATCTTGACGCCTGGCCTGACACGGCGAACGGCTTCGGCCGAGGCTCGCACGAGCCGGGCATACGCGCGGGGATCGGGAAGCGGGCGCCAGAACCGCTCGTGCCATGGCTCATTCCAGATCTCGATGGCGCGGATCGGGCGCGGAGTCGGGCGGGGGCGTCGCGGCCCAGAAGCTGCCCCCGACGCCGTAGCGCTGTACGAGCCGCTTGCAAAAGTTCGCGTAGCCGCCGAAGTCCCGAGGCGGGTGGTAGATCGAGTGCTGTCCGGACGCAGCCCAACCCGGGCGAGTAGGCGATCACAGGCAGCACGTCGACGGCGGCTTTCGACAGGTTCCGCATAAACCTGTCTCCGATGCTCCAGTCCCAGACGCCCGGGCGCCGCTCGAACGCGCCCCAGGGGAAGTCTTCGCGCACCCAGCTCCAGTCCACCTCGACGCGCCCGCTTCAGGTAGACGAGCTGCTCAGCCGGGTGGTACCAGATCATCGCTGAGGCCGCTCCGACCCGGCCCCGGTAGGGGCGCGACCGAGGCTTCTGCTTCGCCTTTGCCGTGGAGGTCTGGAGATGCGCGGCGGTTCCCTTCGCGGTGCCGTCGTGCACGGCCGATGCGGCCCGCGAGCTGAGACCGAGCGCGATCGCCCCGGCGAGCGCATAGACGGCGATGCGCCCCGCGGTTCTGCGGCAGTCGTGATGCGCACGGACTTTTACGACACCTTCCTTGGGAGCGAGGGCGCGGTGTCATGTGGATCGGCGCATCCCTCAGTTGGGGTGTACCCATTCGGGCGAGATTGTCAGGAACAACGGTGCATGACGCTAAGGTGTGGCCGGAGCGATGCCATGAGACCGAGCGCAGCTGAAGCCCTCAAGGCCGCGATCCGGCGCGCGCTTCCGTTGACGGCAGTCCTGGTAGCGCTGGGCGTGATCGCGGTGAACGTACAGAAAGCGCTCGCCGGTGACAAGTTCAGTGCCGATTCGCGGATCGTCCTCTCGGTGAGCGACTTGGCGTCGGCCGTGTCCGGCGTCGAGCCCGACTTCACCGACCCCGAGCGGGCAGCGGACACCGCCCTCGCGCTTGCGAGCTCCTCCGAGGTGTATGAGCGGGCCGCGAAAAGCATCGGCCAGGACGGAGAAGGAGAAGCTGTCCGTGACATGACCAAGGTCACGGGCGACAAGGAGCGGGACATCATCGACTTCGAGGTGACGTCGGCCGACCCGAATGGGGCTGTGCGTACGGCCAACGCTGTTGCCGATGCGTACGCCGCCTGGCGGCGCGGACATCTCGAGTGCGGCGATCCGGCGCGCCATCGAGCAAATCCAGGCGCGGCTCCGCACCTCCCCGAGCAGTCGTGCGGTGCTGCAGGAACAGCTCGAGCGGCTGCGCGTTATGGACACGCTGAACTCCGGCGGCGCGACCGTCGTCGACAGGGCCACGAGCGCGTCGAAAGTGAGCCCGAACCCGCCGCGGGACACAGCGCTCGGCATCGCGCTCGGCCTCGTGGTCGCCATTCTTCTCTCGGCTGCACGCGAGGCGCTCAATACCAGGGTTCGGCCCGAAGCGGACGTCGAGGAAGCGCTCGGCAAGCCGGTGCTGGCGCGTCGATCCACACGCTGCCGAAGCGGGCAGACGTCGTCACGCTCGGCCCCCACGGCGCGCGCTTCGGGGACATCTACGCCCTCCTCGCGGCCAACATCATGCAGCTCCACCGCCAGAATGGCCCGCTCGACGCTCGCCGTCACGAGTTCGATCCCGAGCGAGGGCAAGACAACGACCGCGGCGAACCTTGCCGTCGCCATGGCGCTCCGCGGCCAGCGGGTCGCGCTCGTCGACTTCGACCTGCGCAAGCCCTCGCTGAACCGGCTGTTCCGCATCCCGCAGAGCCCGGGTGTTATTCAGCTCGTCGACGGAGGGGCGGACATCGCCGATGCGCTCTGGAGCGTTTCGCTGAACGGCACCGGCCCGTCGGCGCCGCAGCTGAGCGTGGACGCTTGACTCGGGAAACGGCGGCGTCGCTGGCGAGCATCGTAAGGACCGGCTCGCTCCGTTTCTCCCTCCGGCGGGACCAACGTGGGCGCGGTCCGCCCGGTCCCTGCAGACCGGGGGGCTCTTGGAGCAGCTCGGCGAGATTGCTGATGTGACGATCCTCGACACTCCGCCGCGCTGGTGATCGTTGCATGGCGGAGCCGTCTCGAACGTCGACCGTGCTCGTCGTTGTCGTCACGGGCAGGTCAGCCGCTGGAGCATCCCCAGACTCGAACCGTCAGGGCAGAGGGATGGCAGGCTGAGATCGCCGGAGTGGTCCTGACGGTATCTGCTCGCCGAGGAGGACGGGACGACGACGACCATGCGCCCTAGATGGTCGGCGAGAAGACCGCGCGCGCTCCAACGTGTGCTCGGACCCGTCCTTGCCGCTCCTGCTTTTCCACGCCCGACAGGTGGGCGGCCCAGTGCGTGGGCTGCACCCAGCTCGCGGGCCGGGACCTGCGATCGGATCGCACGCACCAGCCAGCGGCCGCATTCCGCATCCTGAGAGAGGAACTCGCGGGCCCGGCCTCGGAGCCGGCCTCATCTGCGCATCCGTCTGGCCTGCGCAGCGAACCGCGAGATGCCGACCTGGCGCTCCTCGGCGGGCTGGCTCGTCTTTGGCGCGTTCGTCGTCGGCTTCGTCGCGGCCCGCCTGTGACGGTCGGCGCTCGTCATCCGTCTCTTCGCGCCGCTTCCGACGCTGAAGTCCTCGTGGAACCCGTACTCGGTCTCGAGGCCTCGTCGCGGTCCGCGGCGAGATCGCGGCCGCAAGGCGCCATCGTGATCAAGGCGAACAGTCCACGTGAGCGCCTGCGCGGTGAACTCCGCACGGCCTCGCCGCGCCGATCCGGACGCGGCACGCGCAGTCCTCGCGGCAGCTCGGAGCGGAGCGTCGCCTGGCGCACTGCGTTCGGCCCGTCCCGGTATCCTGCGGCTGCTGCTGCTGCGAGGCCTGGCACTCGGCCGACTCCCGACCCACGTTCACCGGGCGCTCAGCTCCTCGTCGCTGATGACCGCTTCGTGGCTCGAGTCGGCCTGGCGTAGAAGCAATCGGCATCGAGTCCGCCTGAATCAGCTCGGATTCGAGTTCGACCAGCAGCTGCGCACGATCGGTGATCCGCCTTTGAGCTTCGGACGCTGGACCATCCCTTCGTCGACGCGACCTTTCTCTCTTTGCTCTTGCCGCGGTGACCTTCTGGATGTGGTGTGGCTTTCGCGCGACCTGGCCGGCACGCCGATCGTGGCGGGCCTTGCGGCGTCCTTCGCGGGGAAGGATGCGATCGTGCTGTCGCGCTCCCGGCTCTGGCTCGCACAGAGGGCGGGAGACGGCGACCGCGGGCGCAACCTTGTCGGCGGAGTGTCACTGGTCGGCGCCATCCTCTCCCCGTCGCCTCAGGGGTACCTAGACCCGACAAGTCCGGACCTCACAGGGCTCGATCGAACTCACGATCAACGAGCGCACGATGGGGCTGGAGCTTCCGTTCGCAGCGCGAAACCTTCCCGCCGGCAAGGGGGTCGGCGAGGTGGGAACGGCCGCCGGAGCCAGCGTCCTTCACACTCACGCGCCAGAGGACGACAGCGACGGGACCGCGGTCGACTCCGGGTACCTGGCGACGGTGGCCGACATCGGCCTCGCTCGGACTCGCGCGACTCCTACTGCTCTTCGCACGCATACTGGCCCTTGCGCGGCGAGGGATACAACATGGGCCGCGGTCGGATGGATGGCAGTGGCGATCATCTCGCGATCATGCTGATCGACGCGCTGACGCGCGAGAGCTTCACGTCCTACCCGACGCGTCTCTCGGGTTCCTGCTCCTGGGGCTCGCCCTCGCCGCCGCGGCGCCCACCGTCGAGCGCGGCCGCAGCGTCGCCCCGTGATCGACACCCACTGTCACCTCCTCCCGGTCTCGACGACGGCCCTCGTACGAACGGCGACGCCATCGAACTCGTCCATCGGCTCGACGACGACGGCATCGGACGCGTGCCCGCACGCCCACTTCTCACGGATGTTCCCTACGCGCCAGAAGACGCCGTCCGGTGCTCGAGGAACTCCGAGTCGAGCTCGCCCGGCTCGGCGTTCCATGGAGCTCGAGCTGGCGGCCGAATCGGGCCCGCGCGGCACTCGGTCGCCGCTGGACGAGATCATCCGCCGGAGCATCTCGGCCGTTTCGTCCTCGTGGAGGCCCTGCCGGAGACGCCCGCGGCGGCGCTCGAGACATGCTTCGTCCGGCTGGAAGAGGCGGGGCTGAGCCGATCTTCGCGCACCCTGAGCGCTCGGCGGACGTCGGACGCGACCTCCCCTCGTGGACGACATCGTCGGCTGGGGCGCACCTCCAGGTCGTCGCGCCGAGCCTGCTGGGCCGCTGGCCTCGCGGCGCGGCTTCGACCGCGTGGCAGCTCGTCGAGACGTCACCGGTCGACTGCTGGGCAGCCACGCCGACGGCGTCCGCCGGCGCGGCGCATCTGCGGGAGGCGTCTGAGCTCGTCGCTGCGCGCGTCGGTGGTGACGTCGTCCGAGAGCTGACAGAGCGCGGCCCGGCGGCGACCTGGCGAGGTGTCGATCCGCGCCGGAGCAGGCGCCGCACCAGGCAGCTGGTACAAGCTGACGTTCGGCTCATGGCAATGCTCGCCGGAGGCCGAGCGGGGTCTCGCGGGACCGACGCGCCGACGAGAGCCTGGATCGCGTCGTACCGCCTTCCCCGAGCTACGCTCGAGGCCGTGACCACGCGCCAACCGCGAGACGTCGACCTTCGAGAACATCGCGGTCACGCTGCTGGGCTGCCGCTCGGAGCCGAAGGGCGTGGTCGGTGAGGCTCCTGCTCGAGCAGGCCGTCGCGCGGCGCGCGCATCGATCTGCTGCACTTCTTCGTCCTGCTCGGACCCGTGCTTCCGCGTGACGAACGGTCGTGCCCACGCTCGATGACGCCTGATCGCGCACGGCTTCGAGCTCTCGCGGCTGCGGCGGACATAGAAGCGCGGCGTCCAGCCGTGGGCCTTCGCCGGGCGGAGGCCGTCGTCGCGGCGTCCGCGTTCGCCCGCGACGAGGCCGTCCGGCCGCTCGGCGGCGAGGCAGCGCGGACTCGGGTCATCCACTGGGGCCTGGCCTCATTGAGGCCGACGAGGACGATGCGCCGATCGCAGGCCAGCTCGTCCGGATCTGCTCTTCGTGGGGATGCTCGCCGACAACAAGCCTCCCGTTCGTCGTCCGGCATTCGACCGATCCGGCGCAGACGCCGACCTGGTGCTCGCGGGGCGTCGGGGGAGCGCCTTCGACGAGCTCGAGTCGACGATCGGCGCGGCGGCTCACGCGACCGGTCCGGCTCGTCGAGGACGTCTCCAACCGGAGCCTTAACGGGCTCTACCGCGGCGCGCTCGCCCTCCTGCACCCTTCCCGTTACGAAGGCTTCGGCTTCACGCCGCTGGAAGCGATGACGCGCGGATGTCCGGTGGTCGCAAGCGACATTCCGCCGCTCCGCGAGGTCTCGGGCGACGGCGCGCTCATCCTTCCACTCGATGACGAGCTCGGTCTGGTCGGAGGGATCCGCCGCATCGCCTCCGACGGGGCGCTTCGGGCGGATCTCGCGCGCCGAGGGCTGGGAGACGGCAGCCGGTACCCTGGGACGAGACAGCCCGGCGGCTCTGCGAGCTCTTGCTCGAGTCGGACCTAGGACCGGCCAAGGACCCAGACGTTCGCTTTCCGACGTGGAGCCGGGCAAGGAGGTCGAGGACGGGCGGACGGCGGTTCCTCCGAGCAGCGCCGAGAGTGCTCGCTCCCCGATGACCGACTCGTAGCCCGCTTGCTCGATGCTGATCCGTGACCCGTGAAGAGACGCTTGTAGCCGCGAAGTGTGAAGGGCCGGACGCGCGCGAGTCGTCCCGACCCAACGCTGGGCGTCGGGACGACGCGTAGAGCTGTCTGCCCTCCGTGAGGACGCGGCGCGCCTCTGCACCAGCGCCGCCGATCGTGTACGTGCTCGAGGACGTCCTTGAGGACGATCCCCTCGAAGGTCCGTCGCTGAAAGGCAGTGGCTCGCGCTCACGTCGGAGTGAAGGACCTTGCGGCCGAGCGAGGTCGCGTGCTCGACAGCGGCCGGTCCATCTCGACGCCTGTGTACTCGCTGAAGTGGTCCGCGAGCCACCCGGGCCACAACCGATGTCCAGCAGACGGGTGCCCGGCGCGAGTGCCTCGTGAGATCGCCCCAGTACCCTGGCCGCTGATGCCAGTCCGCGTACGGCAAGGCGGCGAGATTAGTCGCGACGTCCTCGAGGGCCGCATGGTTCTCCTGGATTGCCGGTGGCTGGAACTGGAGGCGCGGGCCGCGCCACCGAGCTCCTCCTCCGCGGCCTGGCCGAGGCGCAGCCGCCGGGCCGGTGGCTGCTCGGGGAAGCGAGCTCGCCGCCTCCATCGGCTGGGGCGAGCACGTGCCCGCCCGAGGCCGATCCTCGCCGGCTGGCGGGACAGGCCGAGCTGCGCCGGGTTCCGCACAACGACGTCGCGACGACCTGCACCAGATCCGGCCGCTGCGACCGGGCGCGTCGCTCACCGTAATCCACGACACGATTCCGCTTCGGTACGGAGGCTCGGCGCCGACGCGACTCCTGAAGCCAGCGTTCTCTCGAGGCGAGCGCTCGCCTCTTGACCGGGATCCCACGAGTTCCGCGCTATGCGAAGGAGTCGATTGTGGCCGATCTCGGCGTCATGCCCGACAAGATCAACGTCGTCACTTACCCACGCGACGGCAGCTTGCCGCCCGAGTCCGAGAGCTTTGCGCACGACTCGAGCCGAGGGATGTTGCGCTCGTACGTCGGCAGCTTCGCGCCACAGAAGAACTCTCAGCGGCTGATCGATCCCTTCGGCCAGACTGAGTTCGCCCGCAACGGCGGCCGGCTCCATTGGTCGGTGAGGCGTCCCCCCGTGCGGACGCGCTGCGCGCCCGTGGACACGGGACCGTCGTCGAGGGCCCGTCTCCCAGAACCGCCCTCGAGGAGCTATGCGATGTTCCGACTGCTCGTCGTGCCTTCGCTGGAGGAGGGGTTCGGGCTGCCGGCGTGGGAGGCGATCCTGCTGCGGCCTCCCGTCGCTGCGAGCAACGGCGGGTCGTTGCCGAGGCGACCCATGGGCTGCCGGACGTTTTGGCCGACGAACGAGGCCGAACTCGCGGCCGCCGTAGACCGTGCCGCGGAGGCGGATCCGCCGTCTTCCGGACGCCCGATCGCATTGCCGAGTTCGCAGCCAGTTCGTCACGGCTGCAAAGTGCGTGGCCCATACTTAGCGTGGCTCGAGACAACGACTGCGGTCGTCATCGACTACGAGACGTCCGACTACACGCTGCGCGCCTGCAGGCGCTGATCGAGGACGGTCCCCGCGACCGCGTCGTGAGCCGTCGACAACGGCCCCACCGACGGGAGCTTCGTGCGCATCGAGGCGGAGCTCCTGGGTGCCGACTCGAGCGCATCGAGGAGAACGTCGGCTACGGGCGGGCGGCGAACCGCGGCGCGAGCCGCTGCTCTTCGGGTGACGCGCTGACCTGATGGTCAACAACGACGCCTTCGTCCAGCGCCGTCGCCGGTTCGCGCGCTGACACAGCGCGCTCGACGATCCCGGTGTCGGGTCTCGCCGTCCCCCGTCCGCTGAACGAAGACCTGACCTTCAGCCGAACGCAATGCCGCCCAATTCCCCGGGCGTCGGCGCTCGTCCGCGCCTCGGGCCTCAGCCGTTTCATCCCGAACCGCTGGCAGACACGTGGAGCACACACTGGGACCACGAAACGACGCGGGACATCGAGAGCGCTGATGGGCAGGTTCACCTGGTGCGCGGCTCGCTGTGGCACGAGCTCGGCGGCTACACGGAACGCGAGTTCATGTACGCGGAAGATCTCGAGCTGCGGCTCCGGATTCGCCGTGCAGGCTGGCGGATCCGGTTCGTGCGCGACGCGGAGTTCATCCACGTCGGGATGGGATCAACGCGCTTGCTCTTCTCGGCCGAGCGAGCAGAACGAATCGGCCGCGCCGAGGCGGCGATGCTCCGCGAGCACCTCTCGCCGGCGAAGGCCAAGATCACGCTCTGGCTCCTCGGGCTCGGCCTGGCGGCCCGATGGCTCTTCCATCGCCTTGTCGGCAACCGGGACGCCGCGGCCAGTCTTCGCGGTTCGCTGAAGGGCTATCTCGGCGGCTGATCCCCCGCGGCGGTGACCATTCGCGTCCTCGAAGTGAACGCGCACGGCGGGACACGCACCACGGTGGAACGGAAAAGCACGTGGAGATGCTGGGCGAAGGGCTCCGGCGCACGGGTTCGACGTGAGCCTGCTCAGCGCGTTTCCATCAACGACGGACGTACCGTTCTCCCGCGTGGGAGTCCTTCACAAGATGCACTGGCAGGAGGATCCGGTCCGTCGCTGGCGGAACGACGCGGTGATGTCATCTCCCGGCCGACGCGGGCTCTCGTGGAAGCGGTCGCCGCGCACGACCCGGACGTCGTCCATACACACAACCTGCCGGGCATCAGCACCGGGATCTGGGAAGCCTGCCGGCGGCTCGGCATCCCGATCGTGCACAGCCTCCACGACTATCACCTCCTCTGCCCGCGCGTGACGCTCGACGCGGCCCGACGGCGACCGTGCCGGCCGCATCCGCTCCTCTGCAGGCTGCGCCAGCGGCGGGCTGGCGCGGTGGGCCGGCGCGGTCTCCAGGGTCATTGCGGTTTCCCGGCACCTGGTCGACCGCCATTCGGGCGTCCTTCCCCACGCCGCGACGCACGTGATCCGAAACCCGTTTCCGCGCCTGGATCTTGACTCGCTTCGACGACCAGCGTTCCGCCTGGGACCATCGGCTACCTTGGGATCTCGCGTCGATCAAGGGCCTCGGGGCGCTGCTCGACGCCGTGCCGAGCTCAACCGATGGGGTATCAGGTGCACATCGCGGGGCGCGGGCCTATGCAGGCGGACGTCGAGGCGGCCGCGCGCTCGCCGGGGTGGCGGTACGACGGCCTCGTCAGCGGCGACGCCAAGCTTCGGTTTCTCGCCGCAGCTGATGTCGGATCATCCCGTCCACCTGGGAGGAGCCCGGCGCCCCGACGCATGCTCTCGTCGAGTGGCTGTCGGCCGGCCGCCCGACGCTCGTGTCGACCGCGGAGGCTCGCAGAGGCAGCCGAGCTCCTGCCGGCACGATCCCGATCGAGCCGGTCCCGCCGGTCTCGTCGAAGCAGCCGAGCGTCTACTGGATGAAGGCGCAGCACAGGACGCCGTGGACCGGGCCGGGTCGCCGCATCCGGTAGACGACGTCGGCGCTGGCTCGACGAGCACGTGGCCGTACTCCGTGGGGCTCTCAGGTAGGGACGACGTCCTCGACGACGCGGCGCATCCTCGTGCGGAACGCCTCGGCGGAGAAGCGCTCCGCCCGGCGGCGGATCCTCATCGGATCGAGCGGCGACGCCGCCGCCTCCCTGACGGCGGCTCCGACGGCGTGGACGCTCGGCTCGGCCAGCAGCCACCCGGTTTCCCCGGCGCGACGATGTCGAGCGCCCCCCTCTGGCGACTGAGATGACGGCGGTCCCGCATGCCTGGGCCTCCGCCATCGCAATCCCGAAGTCCTCCTCGGCCGGATAGACAAGCGCCCGCGCACTCCGGTACAGCGAGCGGAGTTGTTCGCCGCCGACGTTGCCAAGGAAGCGCACGTTGGGCGTGGCCCTAGCCTGTAGGCCCGCCCGTAGGTGACCGTCACCGACGACAGCCAGGCGGTGCGGAAGATCCGCAAAGGCCTCGACGACGAGGTCCGCGCGCTTGTAGCTGACGAGACGTCCCACGTAGAGGAAGTCCTCGCGCTGCCCGCGGCCGCCCGGTGTGAAGAAGTCCGTGTCGACGGGCGGATGGACGACCAGGGAGTCCCGTCCGTAGAAGTCCCGGATCTGGCCGGCTACGTAAGTCGAGTTCGCAACGAACTGCGTGACCCGCTCCGCGGTCTTCCGGTCCCAGCGTCGGAACCACGACATGCCCGGCCCGACGAGCGGACGTAGAGCAGCAGGAAAGCGCATCCGCTCGTCCTCGAAGCGCCACGCGTACCGCATCGGCGTGTGGCAATAGCAGACGTGCGGCACGCCTGGGGCTGTGCGAATGGCCTTCGCGCAGGCGTGGCTGCTCGAGACGACTGCCTCGACGCCTCCGAGCTCGCCGCGAAGCCGCCACGCCAGTGGCATCAACGGAACGAACCACTCGTGCCGGTCGGCTGCACCGGGAATCCGCTGGAGGAACGAGGGCTCTGCGCGTCGCAGAGACTGCGGAAGCGCGTCTGGCTCGACGAACGTCGTCAGAAGCCGTGCGCCGGGAAACGTCGCGACAAGCTGCTCGACGACCCGTTCTGACCCTGCGTAGCCGACCAGCCAGTCGTGAGCGATTGCGATCTGCACCCAGGTAGTTTGTCTCGGCGAGGCGGAGCTTGGCCGCAAATCGTCGCGGCTATCACCGCAGCGAGCGACGGACTCGGTCGTCCTGTACCCCCGCGCTCGGCGTCCCTAGAGTGCGAGTGTGCGCACGATCGGGGTCATTCGGGCGGCCGAGCGGACGGAGGATCGGGTGCCGGCCTACGCCGACGTCGAGCTCCCCGAAGGCCGCCGCTATGACGGGCGGCGTGCCGAGCAGGCGGCCGAGTTTGGACAGGAGGTCGCCGTATCTGCGGGTTAGCCGGCCTCTGGGCGCGTGACCTCGAACCGCGCGGCCCGCTGGAGGCGATGAGCCTCCATATGGTCCATCGCGGCCCCGACGATGACGGCCTCGAGGTCTTCGACGCCCCCGGTTTCAAGGTCGGACTCGCATCTCGCCGCCTCGCGATCATCGACCCCTCCCCACTCGGCCACCAGCCGATGCACGACCCCGAGCGCGGTACGACGATCGCGTTCAACGGGATGATCTACAACTTCGCGGAGCTCCGGGAGGAGCTGATCCGCGAGGGCGTGGCGTTTGCCTCTCGCTGCGACACCGAGGTGATCCTCAAGGCCTACGGGCGCTGGGGCGACGACTGCGTGCGGCGCCTTCGCGGGATGTTCGCGTTTGCGATCTGGGACGCGCGCGAGAACCGGCTGCTGCTGGGCCGGGATCCGCTCGGGATCAAGCCGCTCTACTACGCTGAGCAAGACGCGCGCATGCTCTTCGCCTCGGAGGTGAAAGCGCTGCTCGCGTCCGGGCTGGTCGAGCGGAAGCTCTCGTCCGCCGGGATCGCGAGCTACCTGTCCTTCGGAGCCGTGACCGAGCCACTGACGGCGATCGACGGCGTCCTCTCGCTCCCTGCCGGTCATCGCGCCGTGTATGCCAACGGTCGACTCGTCGTCGAGCGCTATTGGACTCCGGAGACCGAGCCGGCGCTCCAGGTCTCCGAGGCCGAGGCGGTGGCCGAGCTGCGCCATCGCCTCGACGAGTCGCTGCGGCTCCACCTTGTTACCGACGCCCCGCTCGGCGTCTTCCTGTCCGGCGGCGTCGACTCGTCGATCTTGGCCTGCCTCGCAGCCCACGAGACCTCGCGGCTGCGCACGATCTCGGTCGTCTTCGAGCAGTCGGAGCTCTCCGAGGACCGCTGGATTGACGCCGTTACCGAGCAGATCGGCAGCGAGCACCTGCGCGTCAGCCTCACGCCAGAGGATCTGCTGGCCTGGTCGGACGAGGCGTTCAGGGCCATGGACCAGCCCTCGTTCGACGCGATCAACACCTACGTGGTGTCTCGCGCGGCGAGCGAGTCCGGCCTCAAGGTCGCTTTGTCGGGCCTGGGGGCGGACGAGCTCTTCGACGGCTACGGTCATGGACGACGGGTCGTGGCGCTCGAGCGGATGGCCCGAGTCCCGAGACCGGTCCGGTCGCTCCTCGCGGGCGCCACGCCGCTCGTCTGGAAGGGCCAGCGCCGTGAGAAGGCCGTGGAGTTCCTCCGGGCCGAGCGCAACGGCTGGTCGTCCTACGAGCTTCTACGCCGCCTCTTCCTTCCGCGCGAAGTCAGCGGCCTCTCCCGCGCGGCCACGAACGGTGCGACGCACAAGCGGCTCGACCGCGGCCGAGACCTTTACGCACAGCTCTCGGTGCTGGAGCTGACCGGATACATGAAGAACGTTCTGCTGCGCGATACGGACGCGGTGAGCATGGCGAACAGCCTCGAGGTTCGCGTTCCGTTCCTCGACCAGCCGCTCGTCGAGTGGGTGCTGCGCCTGCCACCGGAGCTCAAGCGCGGGAAGGGCAAGGCGCTGCTCCTCGCAGCCACGAAGGACGTCCTCCCGCCCGAGATCCTCACCCGGCCGAAGATGGGGTTCGTCCTGCCGCTAGCTGACTGGTTGCGGGAGGATTGGCACTCGGAGGTCGAGCGCTCTCTGACGGACCTGCCTGGGGAGCTCCGCGAGCAGCTCGACGCCGACGCGGTCGCGAGGATCTGGCGCTCGTTCGACGAGACGGGCCAGAACTGGCTTCGGCCCTGGTCGCTCTACGCGCTCAGGCGTTGGTTCGACGGCATCGCCGCGCCGGCAGCCCGCTGAGCGACCCGATCTTTCATGGAGCGCCGTCGACCGTTAGAGCTGGAGACGGTAACGTGGGCGGATGAGGGTGGGGCGCTTCGCGGCGGCGGCTCTTGCCGTCCTCCTTTTCCTGCCTGTACTGGCGATCGCCGCTTTGGCGATCGCGCCGGAGGCGTGGCTCGGGAACCTCGGCTACCAGCCCGCCGCCGAGCGGCTCGTGACGGGAATGCTGGTCACCGGCACGGCCGAGCGGCCGGCGCTCTATGTCAGCTCGAGCGATCCGCGCATCGCTGCCGGGCCCGAGGGCATCACCAAGGACGTCGACACCAACTCGGGCGTGATTTCCCGGCTCAGGTGGAACGGGTCCGAGTGGGAGCGACTCGACCTCGTCCGCGGCCTGCCCCGAAGCAAGGAGAACCACGCGACGAACGGGCTCGCTCTCGACCCGGGCTCGAACACGCTCTTCGTCGCGCAGGGAGCGAACACCAATCAGGGCGCGCCGTCAAAGTACCTGGGCTTCCTTCCGGAGTACGCACTGTCGGGCGCAATCCTCGCCGTCGACCTCGCACAAGTCGAGGAGCGACCGCATGACCTTCCGACGCTGGATGACGACTCGCGCGACGGCGAGCGGGACGCAGGCGACCCCTTCGGTGGCAACGACGGGCGCAACCAAGCCCGACTGGAACCCGGGGGTCCCGTCACTGTCTATGCGCCGGGATACCGGAACGCCTACGATCTCGTGCTGACGAAGTCGGGACGGCTCTACACCAGCCAGAACGGCGCCTCCCGGGACTGGGGCGACGCACCGGAGAATGAAGGCCCGTCCGGCGCGTGCACCAACGCAGTCCGCGAACCGGGGCATTACGACGGAGATTCGCTTCACCTCGTGCGTCGCGGCGTGTTCGCCGGCCACCCGAATCCAACTCGTGGGAACCGGGCCAACACGTTCAACGACGACCGCCAGTCCCCGGTCCCGCGCGCGAACCCTGTCGAGTGCGACTATCGGCGACCGAACCAGCGCCGCGCGCTAACCCTCTTTCCCACGTCGACCAACGGGTTGGCTGAATACACTGGCTCGGCCTTCGGCCGCGCCATGCAGGGCGATCTCCTCGCAGCAAGCTTCGACACGAGCGTCTACCGCGTGCGCCTGAACGAGGCCGGCGACCGAGTCGTCGCCAAGGAGCGGCTCTTCCGTCTCGCAGCGCCGCTGGACGTCACGGCGCAGGGAGACGGCGAACCCTTTACGGGAACGATCTGGGTGGCGCAGCACGACGGGACAATGGACGGTTCGCAACCGAACCTGCTCGTTTTCGAACCGCGGGGTGAGCGGCACACCGGCTGGGACTCTCTCGCGAGCACCGGATCTCCACGCCAAGAGGTCAGCTTCGTCGAGGCAGCGGGGCGTCTTTATCTCGCCGGTGGATCAACCGCGCACGAGGCGTACGACCCGCGCACTGACGCCTGGAAGACTGTCACGGACCTTCCACGTCGGCTGGACCACATCCAGGGAGTCGAGGTCGGCGGAAAGATCTACTACATCGGCGGACTGGCCGGGTGGCCGCGGCCGCACGCCGATTCGGTCTACATCTACGACCCGCAGACCGACACGTTCACGACCGGCGCCGCGATGCCGCGCGGTCGGGGCAGCGGCGGCGTGGCAGTGTACGAGGGTCGCATCTACTACGCCGGTGGTCTTCACGATGGCCGAGCAGTTCCCTGGTTCGACGTCTACGACCCTCGGGCCGACTCCTGGTTTCGCTTGCCCGACCTTCCTCGCCCGCGCGACCACTTCCATGCTGCGGTCGTCGACGGAAAGCTCTACGCGATCGGCGGACGGGACACGGAGATCGGGCGAGAGATCGCCGAGACCGACGTCTACGACATCGAGGCCGGAACCTGGCGGGCAGGCCTCGCCCCCGTCCCAACGGTTCGTGGCGGGTTCGGGGTGGCCGTCCTCGGCTCCGAGATCGTCGTCCTCGGCGGTGAGGACGCCGACGGCGCACATGCCGAGGTCGAGGCCTACGACACGAGAACCAACAGCTGGCGGGCGCTGGAGCCGCTCCCAACCCCACGACACGGAATTCAGGCGGCCGTGTGCGGGGGCGCCATCTACGTCGCCGCAGGGGGCACGACCACGGGCGGCGACGACCCGAGCGACGTCATGGAGGTCTATCGGCCGCCAGGTGCGAACGGCTGTGGGCCGCAATCCGCTGCCGGCGGCGAGCGCAACCCGTTGATGCCGCGCTTCCGGCAAGTCACGGTCGAAGGAAGCTCCTCGTCCAACCCGACCGTCCTCCAGTTGGGGCCGGACGCGCGACTCTACGTCGCCCAGCAGAGCGGGTTGATCAAGGCTTACACCGTCGTGCGCCGAGGCGGGCGGTACCTGGTTACTGCGACCGAGGAGATCGACGACATCGCGCGCATCCCGAACCACGATGACGACGGCACCTCGATATCGGACGTCGACTCCATCGTCGATAGCCTCAGGCGGCAGCTCGGGCTCTGAACCGGTCGGTCGAGCGCTCGAACCCCGCCTTCAGCCGCGCTCTCGCAGCGCCGGGAACAGGATCACGTCGCGGATCGTGTCCCGGCCGGTCAGCACCATCGTCAGCCGGTCGATCCCGACCCCGAGGCCGCCCGTCGGAGGCATTCCGTACGCGAGCGCCTCCACGTAGTCCGGGTCATCCTGCTCGCCGCCGACCTCGGACGCCTGCTGCGCGAACCGCTCGGCCTGCTCGTCCGGGTCGTTCAGCTCGCTGAAGGCGTTGCCGAGCTCCGTGCCTCCGACGAAGAACTCGAAGCGCTCGACGAGCGTCGGGTCGTCGTCGGTGGCGCGTGCGAACGGCGAGAGCTCGATCGGGTAGTCGTGGAGGATCGACGGCTCGATCAGGGCCGGCTCGACGAACGAGGTCAGCGCGTGGTCGACGAGCTGCGCCCAGGTCCGGTCGGCCTTCGTGTCGATTTCGCGCTCCTCGAGCCGGGCGCGCAGATCGTCGGGGTCGCGCGTCCAGAGCCCGTGCTCCTCGAGGGCGTCGACGAGCTTCACCCGCCGCCACGGCCGCGCGAGATCGACCTCGTGTCCCCGGTACGTGACCTTCGTGGTGCCGTTGATGGCCTGCGCGAGGTGCTCGACGAGGCGCTCGATCCGCTCCATCGTGTCGCGGTAGTCGGCGTACGCCTCGTACCACTCGAGCTGCGTGAACTCGGGCTGGTGCTTGTAGGAGATGCCCTCGTTCCGGAAGTCCTTGCCGAGCTCGTAGACCTTGTCGAGGCCGCCGACGATCAGGCGCTTGAGGTAGAGCTCGTCGGCGATCCGGAGGTAGTAGTCCTGGTCGAGGTGGTTGTAGTGGGTGACGAACGGCTCGGCGAAGCCGCCGCCGTACCGAGGCTGGAGGATCGGCGTCTCGACCTCGACGAAGCCCTCCGAGTCGAGCCAGCGTCGGGCTTCCGCGACGATCCGCGCTCGCGTGAGCGCGAGCTCGCGCGACTCCTCGTTCGTCAGGAGATCGAGGTAGCGCTGCCGGTAGCGCGTCTCCGTGTCCTGGACGCCGTGGAAGGTGTCGGGCAGCGGCCGCTTGATCTTCGCGAGGAGCGTCAGCTCGTCGACGGCGAGCGAGGGCTCTCCCCGCCGCGTCTTCGTCGGCCGGCCCTCGGCGCCGACGATGTCGCCGAGGTCGAGGTCGATGGCCCCGGTTCGCTCCTGCGCGCAGAGCAGCTGGATCCGGCCCGGACCGGTCGACGAGGTCCAGGAAGACGAGCTTGCCCATGTCCCGCCTGGCCATGACCCGGCCGGCGACGCGCCGTGTCTCCTCGGCCTCCTGCCCGGCCTCGAGCGGCTCGGCCTCCTGCGCGAACCGAGGCAATCTCGACGCGGTCGGGAAACCGCTTCGGCAGCCCGCTCATGGCGGCCGAGTCTACGCGGCGGTCTAGCCCCAGATCAGCCAGCCGAGGAACAGGCCGACGAGGAACCATCCTCCGGCGGCAGGCCGCCGTAATCTCGCGAACCGACCTTGCCCACTCACGGCGCTCGCGGGGCCGTGCAAGGCTCGGCAATCCGGCCTGGACGTACGGCGGCGGGTCGACCCCGAGCTGCCGGTACGCCGAGACCCAGACGTCCTCGGGCGGCGCCCCGAGCGCACGAAGTGCGTCCAGCGCGGCACCCTGCCCCTCGTGCAGCAGCGCGATCAGCAGGTGCTGCGTGCCGATTGCGTTGTGGCCGAGAGCCTGCGCGTCCTCGAGCGCGAGCTCGAAGATCTTCTTCATCCGTGGCGTGAGCGGGAAGCTGGCCCGCAGGCGGCTCCTCGTCGCCTTCGCCGACGTGCTCGACGACCCAGTCGCGCGCCGGCTGGAGCTCGACATTGTGCGCACGCAGCGTCGTCGTCGCCCGTCCGTTCTCGCGAATCAGCCCGAGCAGCAGATGCTCGGTCCCGATGTAGCCGTGCTTGAGACTCCGCGCCTCCTCCTGCGCGAGCACGACGACCTGCCGAGCGCTCTCGGTGAACCGCTCGAACATCGGTCGAGCGTAACGCCGAGACCGGCTGGCCCCGGCGTCACAATTTCGGGATCAGGCGGCCTTGATCTCGAGGATCTTGTACTTCAGAGCCTTGCCCTTCGGCGTCGAGACCTCGACGGTCTCGCCCTTCTTCTTGCCGAGAATGGCGCGGCCGACCGGCGACTCGTTCGAGAGCTTCTGCTCGAGCGGGTTCGCCTCCGCGGAGCCGACGATGTGGTACTCGACGGTCTCCTTGGCGGCGACGTCGCGCAGTCGGACCTTCGAGCCGACGCTGACGACGTCCTTCGAGATCTCCTTCTTGTCGATCACGCGGGCCGCGATCAGGCGCTCCTCGAGCTGGGCGATCCTGTGCTCGAGCATGGCCTGCTCGTTCTTCGCGTGGTCGTACTCGGCGTTCTCGCTGATGTCGCCGAACTCGCGCGCGATGCGGATGCGGTCGGCGACCTCCCTGCGCTTGTCGGTCGAGAGATACTGGATCTCGTCCTTCAGCTTCTTGTAACCCTCGGGAGTGAGGATCACTTCTCTCACGTCAATGGCCTCCTTGACCCAAAAAAACGCGCGGCCCAAGAGAGGCCGTCGCGGAAGGCGCGCATGGTAGCGACGGCGAGGGACGGCGTCAACAGGCAATTCGCTACCTTTTCCCGCTCTGTGCAGGTAAATCTGCGGACACCCTGGCGGATCCGGGACGTCGAGATCCCCACGCGCGTCGTGCTGGCACCGATGGCGGGCGTGAGCGTGCAGGCATTTCGCCGCCAGGGGCGCCGGTACGGGGCCGGGCTCGTGTGCTCGGAGATGGTCAGCTGCGCCGGGCTCGAGCACCGGAACGAGCGGACGCTCGGCTATCTCAGGATCGCCTCCGACGAGCATCCGCTGGCGATCCAGATCTTCGGCGGCGACCCGGCGACGATGGCGGAGGCGGCCCGGATGGTGGAGGCCGCCGGAGCCGACCTGGTCGACATCAACTTCGGCTGCCCGGTCCGAAAGGTGACGAAGACCGGCGCCGGCGCGACCTGCCTCGGCGAGCCAGAGCGCGCAGCGGCGATCGTGCGGGCCGTGGCCGAGGCCGTCTCGGTGCCGGTCTCCGTGAAGATGCGGCGCGGCCTCGAGAACGGCTCGCGCGCCTGCCTCGAGCTCGGCCCGCGGCTCGTGGACGCCGGCGCGGCCACGCTCACGCTGCACCCGCGGTCGGCGAAGCAGATGTACACCGGCGAGGCCGACCACTCCCTGACCGCCGAGCTGGTCGAGCTCGTGGATGTTCCTGTGATCGCTTCCGGCGACGTGACGTCACGCGCACGTGCGCAGACGCTTCTGGCGACCACCGGCGCCGCCGCGGTGATGGTCGGCCGGGCGGCGCAGGGGAACCCCTGGGCGATCCGCGAGATCGTCGGAGACTCGGACGAGGAGCCGACGCGCGAGGAGGTCGTCGCCGAGCTCGTGCTCTTCATGCGCGAGACCGTGCGTGAGCTCGGCGAGCGCAAGGCAACGGGCTTCCTGAAGAAGTTCTACGGCTGGTACCTCGGCCGCGGCCGTTTCCCCCGCGCGTTCAAGCAGGAGCTCGTGGAGCTCGAAACGGTCGCCCACGTCGAGGAGCGCCTCTTCGCCGCGGCGCCGGGCGCACACTTCGTCCTCGCGAGACTCGAGGAGGAGCACCCGCGCCTCGACGAGGTCGAGCTCGACCTCCCGATCTCGATCTACGGCGGCGGCTGACCCCGAGGTTCGGGCAGGCCCTTACCGGGAACAACCCATCTCGACCGCACGAAAGGAGTGCACGAGATGGCAACTGAAACCAGGGAAACGCAAGAAACACGAGTCGACGAAAGGGTCGACCGCGCAAGACCGGTCGAGGCCCGCACCGAGCGCGAGACGAGCGCGGACCCGTACGCCGGGATCCACGCAGCGCGTGAGCGCTTCGGCGGGATCGACATCCCCGCGAGCCTCGTCGGCATGCTGACGGCGCTCTCGACCGTGATCATCCTCGCCGGGCTGGTCGGTGCCGCCTTCGGCGTCGTCGGCTACCAGACCGGGCTCGAGGAGAACGCCGAGGACCTCTCGATCGGCAGTCTGATCGGCGGAGTCGCCGTCCTCTTCGTCGCTTACCTGATCGGCGGCTGGGCGGCCGGGCGGATCGCGCGGTACGACGGAGCGCGTAACGGCTTCGCGACCGGCGTCTGGACGCTGATCTTCGCGGCGATCCTCGCTGGGCTCGGTGCCTGGGCCGGCGCGGAGTACGACGTGTTCGAGAACGTCGACCTGCCGCAGTGGTTCGACAGCGACGCTCTGACGACGGCCGCGATCGCCAGCGGCATCGGCGCAATCGTGGCGATGTTCGTCGGCGGCATCCTCGGAGGCATGTGGGGCGAGCGGTACCACCGCCGCGCCGACGCCACGATCGCCGACACGCGCCGGTCGACGGTCAGCACCGATTACCGGACGGACGACCGGGTCTCGCACGAGGACGCGGCTGCGCCTGCACCGGCGGCGTACGACCGGACGAACCGGACGGACGACCGGGTCTCGCACGACGACGGCGACGTGCCTGCGCCGGCGGCGTACGACCGGAAGCGGGACTAGCACGAGTCTGCGGCACGAAGTAGGGGCGGCGCGAGCCGCCCCTACTGATTCCGGTCCCAGAGGATCCTGAGCCCCTCGAGCGTGAGGTAGGGGTCGACCTTCTCGATCGTCCGCGAGTGCGGAACGATCAGGTCCGCGAGACCGCCGGTCGCGATCGCGGGAGCCTCCACCCCGAGCTCGCCCCGGATCCGCGTCACGATCTCGTCCACCTGGCCGGTGAAGCCGTAGACGAGACCCGACTGAAGGGCCGTGCCGGTCGTCTTCCCGATCACCGTCTCCGGGGCGGAGAAGTCGATGCGAAAGAGCCGCGCGGCGCGCGCGAAGAGCGCGTCCATCGAGACCTCGATCCCCGGAGCCAGGACGCCGCCGACGTACTCGCCCTCCGGCGAGACGACGTCGAAGTTCGTCGAGGTGCCGAAGTCCACGACGATCGACGGGGCGCCGTATCGCTCGAGCACAGCCACGGCGTTGGCGATCCGGTCAGGGCCGACCTCGCGCGGGTCGTCGTACCGGATCGGGATGCCCGTCTTCGCGCCGGGGCCGACGGCGAGGAACCGCGCATTCGCCCAGCGCGCAGCGAAGTCCTCGTACGCCTGGACGAGCGGCGGGACCGTCGAGCTGAGGCAGATCCCGTCCACCGCGTCGAGGTCGAGCAACCCCGAGAGCAGGACGCCGAGCTCGTCGCCCGTGCGGTCCCGCTCGGTCGCGACGCGCCAGTGCTCCCCGAGCACGCCGTCCCGGAAGAGCCCGAAGACGGTCTGCGTATTGCCCGCGTCTACAGCAAGAAGCAACGACTATTCGTCGTCGCGCATGGGCTCGCCGAGCCGCTCCGCCAGCGCCTCAGCGGTCAGCTTCGGCTCCTCGCCCTCGCCGCGCAGCTCCTCCACCGTGACGTCGCTCGAGGTGTAGACCTCGGCGCGCGGGATCATCCGCGTCGGACGGTTCTTGTCCCAGACCCAGACGTCCTCCATGCGCAGGTGGAAGAACGGGTAGCTCGGCTGTGGGACGTAGCGCAGGTCGAGCGTGTTGCAGAGGTAGGTCGCGTCCTGGGTGAGGACGCAGTAGCGGAACAGGCCGAAAACGGCCGTGTACTCCTTCTTCAGCTGGAGCTCGAGCTCTGCCTCGAACTCGTCAAGCTCGTCGAGATGCGACATGCGGGTCATTGTAGTGCGGCGAGTAAGGACTGCACCGAGCCCCGGCCGGGCACCTCCAGCCCAGGGTCGACCTCGGCCAGCGGCTCGAGCACGAACCGGCGCTCGGCCATGCGCGGGTGCGGGATCCGGAGATCCGGCTCGTCCACGATCCGGCTGTCGTACAGGAGGATGTCCAGGTCGATCGTCCTCGGCCCGAGGGGTGGGCCGTCGCGCGTCCGGCCCAGATCCCGCTCCAGATCGAGCAGCACCGACAGGAGGTCGCGCGGCTCGAGGCTCGTCTGGAGGCGCGCGACGCCGTTCAGGAACCGCGGCTGGTCCGTGTAGCCGACGGGATCCGTCTCGCGGAGCCGCGAGACGCGCTGAACGTCGATCGCTTCGTGGGCGTCCAGGCGCGAAAGAGCGAGCCGGATCGTCGCCTCGCGGTCGCCCAGGTTCGCGCCGAGCCCGACGTAGACAAGCGGCATACCCTCGCTATGGTGTCTCTTAATGCGCTGGCTTGGGGTCGTCTTGGCGTTGCTCTTCGTAGCTGCGCCGGCACCGGCGCAGGCGGCTCCCGCTGCGCAGGTTCCGACCAACCGCGAGGTTGCGGCGCTCGGGGACTTCGGGCACACCATGCTCGGCGTTCGCGCGGACGCCGCCGCCGAGCGTCTGATCGCCGCGAACCGCGGCACGATCGTCGCCCCCGACCTCCACATCTGGCGGCTTCCGAGCGACGCGGCGCAGCGACTGATCCCGCGGCTTCGGCGGCTGGGCGCCCTGCGCTTCGCCGAGCCGGACCGGCCTGTCGCGCGCGAGTCCCATCTCCCCGGCGCGGACCCGCTCGCGGCGCCCCCGATCGGCTGGCACCTCTACCGGATCGGCGCGGACCGGGCTGAGCCGCCGGGCCCCGGCGTGCCGCTCACGATCGTCGACTCCGGCCTCGACCTGAACCACATGGAGTTCCGCGCCAGGCCGAACACGACGGTGCTGAACGAGCAGCAGGTCAACCTCACGCCCGACGAGTACCACGGAACGATCGTCGCCTCGACGGCCGCGGCGCCGATCGACAACGTCGGCGCGATCGGGGTCTACCCGCAGGCGGTCCTCCAGGCGTACGACCTCTGGTTCCTCTCCGAGTCGCTGATCGTCCAGGGGATCAGCCGGGCGGTGGCGGCGAGGGCCGGCGTCATCAACCTGAGCCTCGGCGGGGACGAGCCCTCACGAGCGATGTACGAGGCGATCGTCAACGCGTTCGGCCGCGGCTCGATCGTCGTGGCGGCTGCGGGGAACGAGCGGTTGCGCGAGGACCCGCCGATCTACCCGGCCGGCTTTCCCCACGTCCTGACCGTCGGCTCGACGGACATCAGGGATCAGCCCTCGCTTTTCTCCAGCACGAGCCCGGCGGTCGACCTCGCCGCGCCGGGGGAGCAGATCCCGTGGCAGGACCCTGTCAACCCTGCCATGTGGAAGACGATCAACGGGACGAGCTTCTCGGCGCCGCAGGTGGCGGCTGCCACGGCGTGGGTGTGGACGGCACGGCCCGGGATCGAGAAGACGCAGCTCTTCGACCTGATGCGCCGCTCGACGCGCGACGTCCCGCCCGCCGGCTTCGACAGGCGCACCGGCTTTGGCATCCTCGACATTCCTACCGCGCTCAGCCGGGCGCTCCCGCCGGTCGACCCGCTGGAGCCGAACGACGACGTGGATCACGTCAAGGCGCACGGGATCTTTCGCGCCGCGGCCCGCCCCCTGACCGCACCCGGGCGCCGGCGAGCCTCGCTCACGGCGCGCGTCCACGCCAGCGAGGATCCGGACGACGTCTACCGCTTCTGGGTTCCCGCGGGGCGTGAGGTGACGGCGACCGTGCGCCCGACTGCCGACGTGTCCGTGGCCGTGTGGGCCGGAGGCACGCGAAGCATCTACGAGCGCGGCCGGGCCCGCGCCCGCGACCTGATCGCGGCGAGCGCGCGGCGCGGCGGCCGGACGGAGACCGTTCGGATCGAGAACACGCGCAGCAGCGGGTTCTACGCGTACCTCGATGTCTTCCCGGCCAAGGCTGCGCGCTCCGCCCGGTACACGCTCCAGATCAGCTCTCGCGCACTGCGGTAGCGGCGGAGTACTCGACCTTCAGGCCGGCCGGCGCGATGCCCGGCTTGCGCACGCGCACCTGGACGCGCGTAGCAGGGAAGCGCGCGGCGAGCTCGTCCGCGACGGCGGCGGCCAGCTTCTCGATCAGCCGGTACTCGCCGCCGTCCGACACCTCGCGCACGCAGGCCGCGACGGCGCGGTAGTCCACGGTCGACTCGAGGCGGTCTTGCGACGGCTCGTCGACGGTCAGCTCGACGTCGTAGAAGAACGTTCGGCCGGTCTCCCGCTCGTCGTCGTCGACGCCGTGCCGGCCGAAGACCTCCAGGCCGACGAGCTCGACGATCATCCGACCACCGCCCGCGCGGCGGTCAGCGCCTCCACGTGCTCCTTCACGTCGTGCACGCGGAGGATCGTCGCACCCCGCTCGTAGGCGGTCACGGCGGCGGCGATGCTGGCCGAGAGCGGGCCGGTCGTCGCCTCCGGGTCGCCGAGGATCCTGCCGAGCGAGCTCTTGCGCGAGAACCCGACGACCACCGGGCGTCCGAGCGTGGCGATCTCGTCGAGACGGCGGACGAGCTCGAAGTTGTGCTCGACCGTCTTCCCGAAGCCGATGCCCGGATCGACGCAGATCCGCTCCTCCGCGATCCCGGCGTCGACGGCGAAGCGCAGCCGCTCCTCGAGGAACGCCTTGACGTCGGAGACGACGTCGTCGTAGGTCGGGCTCGCCTGCATCGAGCGCGGCTCGCCCTGCATGTGCATCAGGCAGAGGTAGGCGTCGGACTCGGCGACGACACCCGCGAGACCCGGATCCCCACGGAGGGCGGTCACGTCGTTGACGAGCTCGGCTCCGAGCTCGAGCGCTCGACGGGCAACCTCCGCCTTCGCCGTGTCGATCGAGACCGGAACGCCTTGGAGCTGCTCCAGTACCGGCTCTGTCCGGCGCAGTTCCTCCTCGGCGGACACGGGCTCGGCGCCGGGCCGGGTCGACTCGCCGCCGACGTCGACGATCGCCGCTCCCTCCTCGACCATCCGTCGCGCCGAGGCGACCGCGTCCGTCCGCGCGGAAGTTGACGCCGCCGTCGGAGAACGAGTCGGGCGTGACGTTGACGACCCCCATCACCGATGGGCGAGGGAACCGCTCGTCGATGGGTCGCATGGCGAAACCGTACTCCGGCCGCAGGTGGGGTCAGACCCCACCATGAATCAGGGCCAACTTCGTGACGAAACTGTGCCGAGGGACACGGCTGCTCGGGCCGAGGAGCGGCCTGGCTCCGCGATGGGACATGTCCTTCCTGTGGAAGGGATGCGACTGTTTCGTTTCGGGGTCTGACCCCCGGTCCTTGCGTCTGCTAGATCGAGCCGCTGAACGTGTCGCAGGCCCCGGGCTGCTTCTGCTCGTAGCCGCGCGAGAACCAGCGCCGCCGCTGCTCAGACGAGCCGTGCGTCCAGCTCTCGGGGCTCACCTGCCCCTGCGTCTGCTCCTGGATGCGGTCGTCGCCGATCGCGGCGGCCGCGTCCAGCGCCTCGTTGATGTCCGCCTGGGTGAGCGGCTCCAACAGCTGCGTCTCCACGGCGTTGGCCGCCCACACGCCGGCGTAGCAGTCCGCCTGCAGCTCCGAGCGGACGGCACGGCTCTCCGGCCCCTGCCGGTCGTTGCCGATCCGGTCGAGGACACCCGGTCAGGTTCTGGACGTGATGGCCGTACTCGTGCGCGATCACGTACGCCTGCGCGAAGGGCCCGCCGCCCGCGCCGAAGCGCGACTGCAGCTCGTCGAAGAAGCCGAGGTCGATGTAGACGCGCTGGTCCCGCGGGCAGTAGAACGGCCCGACCTGGGAGCTCGCGAAGCCGCAGCCCGTCTGCACCTGGTCGGTGAAGAAGACCGTGTTCGCGAACTGGTACTCGCGGTTGCTGCGCTCGAAGACCGGGTCCCAGAAGCGCTGCACCGAGTTCACGACGCCGACGATCCGGCAGTCCTGCCGTTCGTTCGCGTCCTCAGCCGTCTGGCATTCCTGCGAGACCTCGCTCGGCGTGTCGCCCTGCTGAACCTGCTGCTGGTCGAGAGGCGCGAGCTCGCCGAGCGCATCTCCGCCGGAAAGGACGGTGATCAGCAGGTAGATGACGACCGCGGCGATGCCGAGGCCGCCGCCGCCCACCGCCAGCCCGCCGGGCGCCATCCGGCGTCCGCGGACGTCGGTGACCTGACCGGGATCGAGCTTGGCTCCACGCCGAAAGCGCATGACGCATCCTTACCCGCGGTCGGTGCTACCCGGAAACGACGGAGCGGCCGGCCGGCCATGCCGACCGGCCGCTCCTGGGCTCCCGCTAGCGCTTCTTCTTCGGTATGCGAACCTCGACGACGAGCGGCTTCGTGCCCGCTCCGGCGTGGTCGGCGGTGCCGAGCACATGCGCGACGAACACGGCCCGCTTGGTGACCCGCCAGCGCGTGACGAACGTGCCGTTCGAGGCGACGGTCGCGACCTGCGAGCGCCACAGTCCCGAGACGCGCATCGACACGACCGCCTGCTCGCCGGCGACCGCCGAGGCGAGACGGCCGCTGACGGTGATCGTGGCGGGCTTCGAGATTCGTCTTCCGCGCGTCGTGATCCGGAGCGCCCGCGCCGTCCCGACGTCACCGCCGCTCGTGGTCGCGTACAGGAAGTTGGCGCCCGCAAGCGCGTACGCGGTCCCGCCGGCCATATCGACGTCCCTGACGAACGCCGGGCTGACGAGCTGCGGCCGCCAGCTGGCTCCGCCGTCGGACGTCCGCAGCACGAAGCCGTGCGCCTCCCGGCCGACCCTCGGGACGACGACGTAGCCGTTCCGCGCATCCGCGAAGTCGACCTGGGTCATCGGCCTTCCGGTCGAAAGAAGCTCTGTCCACGTTCGGCCCGCGTTCGTCGTCTTCCAGAGCCGGAAGCTCACGTCGACCAGATAGCCGGTCTGCGTCGAGACGAACGAGATGTCGTGAATGCGGCTCTTCGTCGGCCGGGGGAGGCGCCGCCACGTGAAGCCCGCCGTTCGGGGAGAAGAGCAGCCGAAGCCGTCCGGCGGCGACGATGCCCGACCCTGCGGTGTCGGCCATGAGGAGGCCCGCTCCGCGGAGGTCGCGGTCGGACACGGCCGAGAACGTCTCGCCGCCGTTGATCGACCTGCGGACCCCGCGGTCCCGATCACGACCACGTGGTCGGCGTCGGTCGCGACGAGGTCCCGTGCCCCGACCGGCGTGCCGGTGTTGAGAAGCCGGTAGCTCGCGCCGCCGTTGTCGGACCGCTGGACGGTCCCGTCGTCCGCCAGGACGAAGAGCCGCGAGGCGGTCGGAGCGGCGACGGCCCGGATTCCCAGAGACGTCGGCGGGCTGACATTGGCCCAGGTCTGCCCGGCGTCGGTCGTCCGCGCGAGGGCACCCGAGCGGCCGCCGGCGTAGGCGATCCGGTCCGTCGCGCCTTCGAGAACCGTGAAGTCGTCCGTCAGCCGGCCGCCGACCACGCGCCAGGTTTCTCCCGCGTCGTCCGAGATCACGGCGCTGCCGAAGTTCCCCACGGCGAGGCCACGTGTCGCAGACGCCAGCTCGACCGCGAATGCCGACTCGGCCGGCGGAGTGGTAGCGGTGAACGTGTCACCACCGTCCGTCGTCTTCACGATCCGGTTTCCCTGCCGCATCGCGAGCAGGCAGTTGTCGGCGTCGGAGCAGCGGATCGAGCCGAAGTCCCCGCCGGGAACACCCGCCACCGTCTTCCGCTCCCAGGTTGCGCCGCCGTCCGTGCTCTTGAGCAGCTGGAGCGACTGACCGACCGCGTAGAGCGTCGTGGCGTCCGCCTGCTCGAGGCCGAAGAGCGGCTGACTGAAGCCCGCGACCTGCGTCCACGTGACTGCGCCGTCCGTCGTGCGCTGGACACTCCCACCGGAGGTCGCGAAGCAGGTCGTGTCGCTCGTGCAGAGCAGGTCCGTGGCCTGTGGGATGACCGGCACGGCGGTGCGGCGGGTGAACGTCTGGCCGCCGTCTGCGGTCGAGAGCACGGCGTTGTTGCCGAGCACGAGGTACCCGACGGCCGACGACGGGAACGAGAAGGCCCCGACCCCCGCCGGACAACTCAGGTCGTTCGCAGAGAACGGAAGCCGCTGGAACGTCGCACCCCCGTCATCGGACCGGCGAAGCGAGCAGCCGCCGCCCACCACGATCCGGTCCGGCGAGCCGGCCATGCGCACCCGGCGGAGGTCGAGGGTGAGCCCGGTCACGACGCCCGACCAGCTCGAGCCGGCGTTCGTGCTCTTGAGCAGCGTCCCGAAGGCGCCGGCTGCGTAACACGTCGATCCGCCGCAGACCAGGTCGGTCAGGTTGTTCGGTCCGAGCGTCGGATTGCCCGAGTACCAGCCGGAGTGCGGTGTGTTCACACCGGCCGAGGCTCCGGCGATGAGCGTCAGCGCCGCCGCCACAGCTGCGGCGGTCCAGGCGCGGCCACGCGAATGGAAGAGCATGTGCATGAGAGACCCCTTTCCCGCGTCCGCTGCGTCGGCGGCGAGACGCTCCGTGGAAGGAGGTGATCGTTACTCGGTGGCGGCCCGCTTACAAGGGGTTACGCAGGACTTTCAGGCTATCCGTACTTTTTGCGAGACGTTCCGAACGCTTTCCTAACGAACCGGCGTCCAGAGGCCGCGATGCCGAGCCTAGCCGCTCCTCCTCCGTTCCCGCCTCCGCCGCCGTCACCACCGCCGTCTCCGCCTCCGCCGCCGCTGTCGCCGGTGTCCCAGATCACGGCAGCGCCTCCGCCGTCGCCGCCGCCAACGGCGCCCTGCGACTCGGTCTTCAGGCCTCGCACGCGGATCCGGCCCCACGGCCGTCGACGCAGAGAGATCTCGACCTTGTCCGGCTGCTCGACCTCAGGATCGAGGTGGAACGTGAAGCCACCGGCGTCGGCTGCGTCGAACGAGATCTCACGGCGAGGCGGCTTCAGCGAGACGCGGTAGCCGCCGAGGCGCGAGCGATAGACGTAGAGCGAGCCTCCCCGCTCGCGGATGTACGTACCGGCTTCGGGTGAATGATCGACCCGCAACGGCGTGAACCTACGTGGTTCCGGGCCCTTCGGGAACCACCGCGGCCTCTAGGGCAGCTCGACGCTAGGGCTTCGCGGGGTCGGGCGGGGGCGGTTGCATCATCGCGCCCGGCACCGGGAACGGCTTCGGCGTCGGCGCCGGCTTGCGCTCGCGGCTCGGCGTCTCCTCCGCCTCGGCCGCCGGCGCCTCCTCCGGGAAGACCTCTTCCTCGGAAGCGCCTTCGAGCAGCCGCAGGAACTGATCCTTGTCGATCGTCTCGCGCTCGATGAGGATCGCCGAAAGGCGGTGCAGCTCGTCCATGTGGTCCTTCAGGACCTGGTGCGCCCGCTGGTGCGCCTCCTCGATCACGCGGCGGATCTCCTCGTCGATCTCGCGCGCGACCTCCTCGGAGTAGTCCGGCTCCGCGCTCATCTCGCGGCCGAGGAACGGCATGTCGTGATTGCGACCCAGCACGCGCGGGCCGAGCTTCTCGCTCATCCCGAAGCGCATGATCATCTGCTTCGCGGTGCTCGTGACCTTCTCGAGGTCGTTCGCGGCACCGGTCGTGACCTCGTTGAAGACGACCTCCTCCGCCGCGCGGCCGCCGAGCGTCGCCGCCAGCTGATCCATCAGCGTGGACTTCCGGGTCAGGTACCGGTCCTCGCGTGGGAGCGAGATCGTGTAGCCGAGCGCCTGGCCGCGTGAGATGACCGAGATCTTGTGGACGTCGGTGTCCTGGTCGAGGTAGTGGCCGACGAGGGCGTGGCCCATCTCGTGGTACGCCGTGACCTTCCGCTCCTCTTCCGAGAGCAGGCGAGTCTTCTTCTCGGGGCCGGCGATCACGCGCATGATCCCCTCCTCGAGCTCCTCCTGCTCGATCGTCTTCTTGCCGCGGCGCGCCGCCAGCAGCGCAGCCTCGTTGACGAGGTTGGCGAGATCGGCCCCCGTGAAGCCGGGCGTCCCGGCCGCCATCGTGTCGAGGTCGACCTCCGACGCGAGCGGCTTGCCCTTCACGTGCACCTCGAGGATCTTCTTCCGGCCTGCCCGGTCCGGCCGGTCGACGACGATCTGCCGGTCGAAGCGCCCCGGGCGCAGCAGCGCCGGGTCGAGGATGTCGGGCCGGTTCGTGGCCGCGATCAGGATGATGTTGTCCTTCAGCTCGAACCCGTCCATCTCGACGAGGAGCTGGTTCAGCGTCTGCTCGCGCTCGTCGTGGCCGCCGCCGAGCCCGGCGCCGCGATGGCGGCCGACCGCGTCGATCTCGTCCATGAAGACGATGCACGGCGAGGCCTGCTTCGCCTGCTCGAAGAGGTCGCGGACGCGCGAGGCGCCGACGCCGACGAACATCTCGACGAAGTCCGAGCCGGAGATCGAGAAGAACGGAACGCCCGCCTCACCCGCGACTGCGCGTGCGAGCAGCGTCTTGCCGGTGCCGGGCGGCCCGTAGAGCAGGACGCCCTTCGGGATCCGCGCGCCGAGCGCCTGGAACTTCTTCGGGTTCTCGAGGAACTCCTTGATCTCGTGCAGCTCCTCGACGGCCTCGTCCACGCCGGCCACGTCCTTGAACCCGATCTTCGGCGAGTCGGGCGTCATCCGCTTCGCGCGCGACTTCCCGAACGACATCACCTTCGAGCCGCCGCCCTGCACCTGGTTCATCAGGAAGATCCAGAAGGCGATCAGGATCACGAAGGGGAGCAGCCCGGTCAGGAGCGACCACCACGGCGAGCCGCCGACAGCCTTGGAGTCGAAGTTGACGCCCTCGGCCTTCATCACCTTCTCGAACTCGCGGAGCGACTCCGGGCTCGGGTAGGCGACCT
Organism: uncultured Actinomycetes bacterium; assembly: GCA_963798935.1. Lineage (GTDB taxonomy): Bacteria > Actinomycetota > Thermoleophilia > Gaiellales > Gaiellaceae > JACDAN01. The sequence continues at coordinate 19,474 of CAWCVG010000031.1, read as the reverse complement.
TGACCTTCTTGCCCTCCTCCTTGCCGCCCTGCGGCTGGTACTCGACCGTCAGCTGCTGCTTGTTCGGGTTCGCGACGATCGACTCGAACTGAGCCGCGTTGTTCGCGACCTCCGTCTGGAGCTCCGAGTAGGTGACCTTCTCCTGCTTCTCGCCGCCCATCAGGGTCTGGCTCGCCAGGTAGACGAGCAGCACGATGACGATCAGGGGGAAGAGCGCAGAGCGGAAGAACCTGTTCATAGGCCTTATATCGGCCAGGGTAGCAGCGGCATTACCGGCAAAGCCTGCCCCAAACGGGGTGAATCAGAGCCCGGCCGCGGCCTCGTCCGCGAGGACTCCGACGTAACGGAGGTTCCGGTACCGCTCCGCGAAGTCGAGCCCGTAGCCGACGACGAACCGGTTCGGGATCTCGAAGCCCGTGTACCGCACCGGAACCTCGACCTCACGGCGCTCCGGCTTCGTCAGCAGCGCGCAGACCTCGAGCGAGGCCGGGTTGCGCGCGCCGAGCGTCCGCGTGAGGTACGAGAGCGTCAGCCCGGAGTCGATGATGTCCTCGACGACGAGGACGTTCCGCTCCTCGATCGTCTCGTCGAGGTCTTTGAGGATCCGGACGACACCGGAGGAGTCCGTCGAGGCGCCGTAGCTCGAGATCGCCATGAAGTCGACCTCGCACGGCACCGTGATGTGGCGCATCAGGTCGGCCATGAAGAAGACGGCGCCCTTGAGGACGCCCACCAGCAGCAGGTCCTTGCCGGCGTAGTCGGCCGAGATCTCGGCGCCGAGCTCGGCGATCCGCTCCTTCAGGGCGTCTTCCTCGATGAGGACCTCGGCGACGCCCTGCTCGACCTCAGTCTTGAACGTACTCAGCGTGCACCCCCTCCGCCTCGACGATTCCGGGCACCGCGACGACCTCGTCACCGCGCACGACGAGCGGCCAGGCCTCCCGTTGCGAGCGCGGAACCTTGGCGTCCACGAACACATCCTGAAGCTTCTTGCGGCGGCCTGCGAGGCGATCGCCCGCACGCCAGCCGCGGACCCGAAGCCCCGGCCGGTCGGAGCGGATTCGCCACGGCCCCCAGCGCACCTCGCCCTCGAGCGCGACCGGACCGCGCTCGACCCAGACGCGGTCGTACTCCCGCACCGCCTGGACGCCGCCGCCGAGGTCGATGCGCGCCGAGCCGATCGTGCTCGCGAAGAGCTCCGTGAACGGGCTTGGGCGTCCTTCCGCCAGTGCGAGGAGGTTCTTCTCGGCCCGCTCGTCCAGCTGCCGGAGCAGCGGCAGGATCTGCTCGCGGATCAGGCCGCGCTTCGTCCCCGGGTTGGTGGAGTCGGTTCGGAACGGCACCCCGACCGCCCGGCAGTACGCCTCCGTCTCCTCCCGCCAGACCCCGAGCAGCGGCCGGACGACCCCGTCCTCCCGCTTCGGCTTGATCCCGCCGGGCTTCCCGCTGGACACCAGCCGGTAGAGGACGGTCTCGACCTGGTCGGAGGAGGTGTGGCCGGTGGCCCGGAGCCGGTCGGTCGCAAACGAGTAGCGGAGCTCGCGCAGGTCGGCCTCGGTCGCACCGGGCGCGTCGACGACCTCGGCGCCGAGCACCTCGGCGCAGAAGCGGGCGTCCTCCTCCGACTCGTCGCCGCGCAGGTGGTGGTTGACGTGCAGGGCGGAGACGGCGTAGCCGAGCTTCCGAAGCGAATGCCACAGCGCGGTCGAGTCCGCACCGCCGGAGACGAGGCAGGTGACCTCGCCGCCGGGTGCGATCAGCTCGTGCCGGCGGATCTGCTCCTCGACGCGCTCGAGGAAGTCCATCGCCCTATTGTGGCCGCCGGTGCTCGAGGTACGAGGCGGCCATGAGCACCGCCCACCTCGCCACCAAGAAGACGACGACGAGGATCAGCAACCGCTTCATGGATACACCGGGTCCCGAACCCACTTCTCGATCCGCTCCACGGCGTCGCGCAGGCTCGGCTCGTAGAGGATGTGCGGCTCCGCCGGCGTCACGAGCGGCATCTTCGCGGAGGGCCGGCGGCCGTCGGCCGCGGCGAGCGCGAAGGCGATCGGAAGTGAGTGGCAGACGACGAGGATCGTCTCCTCCGTCCCGCTCGAGGAGTGTGCGGAAGCCGCGCGCGTAGCGCTCCGCGATCGCGACTCGCGCCTCGCCCTCCCCCGGCGGGACGTCGAGCGGCCCGTGCGTCCCGGCCCACTTGCGGTAGTCGGCGAGCGGCTTGCCCTCGAACGCGCCGTAGAACGGGTCGTTGAGGTCGCGGAGGACGATCCGCGGCACCTGCCGGTCGCCCAGCGCCAGGTCGGCGGTCTCACGGGTGCGGCCGAACTCGGTCACGACGCAGAGGTCGATGGGCTCGCTCGCAAGGCGGTCGTAGAGCCAGCGCGCCTGCTGCTTTCCCTCCTCCGTCAGCCCGACGACGACGGACGGGTCGCCGTTGACGAGGGCCCGGGCGGAGTACTCGCTCTCGCCGTGGCGGACGAAGATGGCGCGCTCCACTTAGAACAGGACCGACCGGTAGGTCCCTGCCCGATCCATCCCGACCGCGTCGTACAGGCGGATCGCCGTCGGGTTGTCGGCTCGCACGAAGAGACAGACGCGAGGGACGCGCCCGAGCAGCAGCCGGATCAGATCGCGCAGCCCTCGCTGCCCGTATCCCTGGCCACGCGCCTCCGGGTCGACCCAGACCTGCTGGAGCTGGACGGCGTGCGGCGTCCACGCCGACGCCTCCGCCTTGAAGAGGATCGTCCCGCCGTCGGCCCAGATCCACGAGCGCCCCTCCTCGATCTGCTGGAGCGTGCGCCGGCGAAACCCCGCGGCGTCGGCCGCCATCGGATCGAGGCCGAGCTCGCCCTCGTGCGTCGCGACGCAGGCCGGGAGCAGGAGGTCGAAGTCGGCCCGCGTGGCCTCCCGGATCCCGGTGTCGCCCGGCTCCGGCCGCTGTGCGATCGAGAAGACCGGCTGGCCGGGCCTGTCCTCCCGCGGCTCCTGCAGCCGCGGTCGCGCCGCAGCCCACAGATCCGAGACCGCCTGCTCGTTGCCGATGAACATCTTCGGCCGCGCTGCAACGGCGACATCGGCGAACGCCTCGCACCCCGAGCCGGACGGGACGAGATTGGCGCCGACGTGGCACAGGGCGGTCAAGCGCTCGCCCTCGACCGTCGCGACCAGCCGGCCGGGGCCGCGCCTCGCCACCTCCTCGAGGTACACGCGCTCCACCGGATCCTCGGAGCAGAACTCGAGGACCCGGCCTAGATCCGGCTCGATCAGTACCTTTTCCTTCACAACCACCTAACGCTTTACAGTGGTTTCAAACTTCGCTACTCTGCGCCGCATGCTGCCCGATCCTGGAGACAGGGAGCCGGCCCCGGAGCCACTCCGGATGGTGCAGGCGTTCGTGAACACCGTCGATGTGGAGAACGGCATCGAGGAGCTGACGGATGCGGGCAGCCTCCACGAGGTGCTCACCCGCATCGGCGCGCTCGACACCGATGCCCCGGCACTGACTCAGGCCGACCTGCGCCGGGCCCTCGCTGTGCGCGAGGCGCTTCGCACCGTCCTCCACGCAAACGTCGGCCTGCCGGTCGATGCTGCCGCGCTCGAGCTGCTCGATCGCACCGGCGCGACGGGCGGGCTCTCCGTCCGGTTCGCGCGCGACGGCGTCGCCCACCTGACCGCCGACGGATCGACGCTCGACGGGGCGCTCGGCCGGATCCTCGCGATCGTCTACTCGGCGATGGTGGCCGGCAACTGGTCACGTCTGAAGGCCTGCCCGCGCGATGTCTGCGGCTGGATCTTCTATGACCGATCGCGCAACTCGTCGTCCCGCTGGTGCGCGATGTCCGTGTGCGGCAGCCGGACGAAGACGAAGCGGTTCCGCGCCAAGGCGGTCACGCGATGAGGGGAATCCTTCGCTCGCCGCGGAAGAGGAAGCGCCTCGCGTACGCGGTGGCGATACCGCTCGCCCTCCTCGGGCTGGTCGTGGCCGGTGTGATGCTCCTGCCCGAGGCCGAGGAGAATCCGCCGGAGGTCTTCAGCCAGGAGCAGGCGTACAACATCGCCGCCGGCGAGAAACCCGTCCGCCTGACGCGCGCCGACAGGAAGGTCGTCAACGAGACGATCGACGTGGTGATGAACGACGGCGTCAAGCGGCAGAACCCCTCAGAGGTCTACGGCATCGTCACTCCGAATCTCCGGAGCCAGGCAACGCGGGCCGAGTGGCGCCGCGGCGACATTCCCGTCTACCCCTATCCCGCGCTCGGCAAGAAGTTCCACGGCTGGACGATCAACTACTCGCACCGGAACCACCTGAACGTCGACCTGCTCGTCATGCCGTCCCGGAACCGCGCGAAGCTCGGGCCGGTCGCACTGACGATCGATCTCCGAAGGTTCCGGGAGAAGTGGCTCGTCGACGGGATCTTCCCGATCGCGACCTTCGCGCCGATTCCGCCGCAGGGCAACCGCGGCCCGGTCATCTCGACGTATGACCTCGTTCCGGCGGCGGCGGGCGCGCGCCCGACCGGAGCGCGCAGCCGGCTGAGCCACGCGTACTTCGTCCTCCCGGGTGCGATCATCGGCGGCGGCATCGCGTTCGTCATCGGGTTCTTCGTCTGGCGCGCGATCCGCGACCGCCGAGCCCACCGCCGCTACCTCGCGCAGCGCGCTCTTCGCACCGAATAACCTCCGCGCATGCCGATCCACGTCCGCGCCGAGCCCGGCGACTACGCCGAGGCCTGCCTCCTCCCGGGCGACCCGCTCCGCGCGAAGTACATCGCCGAGACCTTCTTCGACGACCCCGTCCAGCGCAACGAGGAGCGCGGGATGCTCGGCTACACCGGGACGTTCGACGGTAAGCCGGTCTCCGTGCAGTCGACCGGCATGGGCTGTCCGACCGCCGCGATCGTCATGGAAGAGCTCGTCCAGCTCGGCGTCAAGCGCTTCCTGCGCGTCGGCACCTGTGGAGGCCTCCAGCCCGACATGCAGCTCGGCGACCTCATCATCGCCGTCACCGCCGTCCCGTCCGACCGCACGGTCGACAAGCTCGTGAACTTCGAGCCCCACGTGCCGACGGCGGACTTCGGCCTCGTCCACGGCGCCGTCCACGCCGCCAAGGAGACGGGGAAGAGCGTTCGCGTCGGGCCGATCGTCTCCAGCGACCTCTTCTACAACCCCGACGACGGGCAGTACGCCCGCTGGTCCGAGCGCGGGATTCTCGCCGTCGAGATGGAGGCCGCCGTCCTGTTCACGATCGGCGCCCTGCGGAAGGTCGCCGCCGGCTGCCTGCTGACCGTCAGCGACGTCGTCGTCGAGGGCGAGTTCGTCCGGATCTCGGACGACGAGATGAAGGCCGCGGTCGACCAGATGACCGAGCTCGCGCTGCGGACGATCACCGCGGACAAGCACTGAAGACCGCGCTCCTCGTCAACCCGGCGTCCGCGAACGGGAAGACGGGCCGCCGCTGGCCCGAGCTCGCGCGCGCCGCGCATGCGGCGGGCCTCCGCGGCGAGGCGATCTTCTCCGAGCGGCCGGGCCAGCTCGGCGACCTGGCGCGGGAGGCGGCGGACGACGGCGCGGAGCTGCTCGTGATCTTCGGCGGCGACGGGACGATGCACGAGGTCGTACAGGGGATCGCCGGCCGTGAGGACGTCGAGCTCGCCGTCGTCCCTCGGGGCACCGGCTGGGACTTCGCGCGCACGCACGAGATCCCGAAGCGCCTCGCCGACGCCCTGGCGATCGCCCGGGACGGCACGGCTCGGCCGTTCGACCTCGGCAGCGCCACTTACCGGGTCGGCGAGCACGACGGCTCGGCCTGGTTCGCGAACGCCGGCAGCGTCGGGATGAGCGGCGCCGTCGCGGCCAAGGCAAACCGCACGACCAAGACGCTCGGCGGCAAGGCGTCGTACCTGATCGCGCTCGGCGCGGTCTTCACCCGCTGGAAGAACGTCGAGCTCGAGGTACAGGTGGACGGTGAGACGCGAACCGGGCTGATGGAGGACGTGATCGTCGCGATCGGCCGGTATCAGGGCGGCGGGATGATGACGACGCCGGACGCGGAGCCCGACGACGGCCTCTTCGACGTGCTGCTGATCAAAGATGCGACGAAGCTCGAGGTCGCCCGGGAGATCCCCCGGCTCTACAGCGGGACATTCCTCCCCCACCCCAAGGCCGAAGTGCTGCGCGGCCGGGTCGTCGAAGTCCGGTCGGACCAGCCGCTGCCGGTCCAGCTCGACGGCGAGCAGCCGGGCACGGCACCGGTCCGCTTCGAGATCGCGCCGGGCGCGATCCGCCTCAGAGTTCCCGGCTAGAGGGTTGGTGGGAAATTCGGCCGCGGTCGGGGGCGCTCCAGACCAAGCCGGGCAGTGCGGTCGTTCGTGGCGCGTAGCAGCGCTACGTGTCGCGGGCGAACGCGCTGATCCGGCGCCGTGTCTGGGGCGTCATCCGGCCCGGCGGAATTTCACATCAGGCCTCTAAACTAGCTAGACGACTTCTTGGCGCTCGAGGAGCTCGAGGAGCTCTTGCTCGCCGAGCGCGACCGGGTCGTCTTCGGCTTCTGGAGGTCCGCAAGCTGCTTCTCGAGCTTGGCGACCCGCTTCTCGAGCTCGTCGAGGCCGCGAACCTTCTTCTGGAGGTCCTCGATCCGCTCACGGAGACCCGTGACGCTCTCGACGAAACGGCTGGTCGTCTGAGACCCCGCCACGCGCGTGAGCGCCCCCTCGCCCCTGTCGGCGAGCTTGCTCAGGAAATCCTTGTTGTCCGCCATCGTGAGAACCTTACCCAGGGTCGGCGCGGCCTACGCCTGCACCTGCACCGGAGTCCCGGTCGGAGCCAGGAGCCAGAGGCGCTTCACGGTTTCGTTGCTGACGCGAATGCAGCCGTTGGAAATCGGCAGGCCGAGCAGGGACGGACGGTTGGTGCCGTGGATCGCGACAGGCCCGCCCTGGGGCCAACCGTGCAGGACCTCAGAAAATGCGGAGATGCCGATCGCGGCCCAGCCATACGGGCCCTGCGGGTCGTCCCGGAACCGCTGGTTGACGTAGAAGCTGCCGATCGGGGTCGGCGTCGAGCGCGCGCCGATCGCAATTCTCGTTCCCAACACGCGCTTGCCGCGATCGAACACGGTCAGCCTCCGGGTCGAGAGGTCGACGACGATGCGCGTCCGCAGCGGACGAAGCCTGACTTCTCGAGCCCGCACGTAGCCGGTCTGGCCGTGCGGCTTCAGCGGGATCATCACCCGGTACCAGGCGGCCCTGCAGCGAGCGCCGGGCACAGCCTCGAGCGCCGCGAACACCGTCGGCACGTTGTTGATGTTGAGCCGGCCGAAGCGCGCGAACGCCTTCCCGCCGGGAGCCCGGTGGACGTGGACGAGCCCGCGGACGTCGACCGCGTACGACCGGTTCGGCGTCACGAGGCTCGTGCTCTTGGCGCACCCGCGTGCCGTCCGACCGGTTTCGGAAGCTTGTATGGATTCAGTGAACACGCCGCACAGGGACAAACAAGCTGCTATCCCTACCGTCGCAGGTAGATGGAATGTCAGCACCGAGTTTCAACCGCCATTTCGGGGACATCCATTTAAGCGATTTGGCCGAACAGCCGAGTGAAGGCAAAGTGAACATGCTCCGCAGAACATCAACGCACCGGCATCACGAGGTCACCACCCACGTGATCCGGCAGCGGGCGGGCGTGCCGTACGAGGTCGAGCAGCGTGTCTGTCGCGATTGCCGAACGGTGATCGCTGAGCGCTCGCTCCGCCGCGCAGCGGCTTAGCTCAAGCCCGCAACGAGCGCTCCGAGCGTCTCGCCGGCAGCGCCATCGCATTTGACGGCCGCTCGGCCGTCATAGGACGTCGGCCCTCTGTTGACGATCGCGACTGCCCCTCCGGCTGCGCGCGTCTCGTCGGGCAGCTGGGAGACCGGCCAGACCTCGAGCGTCGAGCCCACGACCAGCAGCAGCCCGGTCGAGCGCGCGAGCTCGTAGGCCCGGTCGATCGCCGCCTCGGGCATGAGCTCGCCGAACATCACGACGTCCGGCTTCACGATCTCGCCGCACTGCGTGCAGGCCGGCGCATCCGCGTCCTCGAGCAGCCGGAGCAGCTCGTCGAGCGTGTACGACGCGCCGCACCGGAGGCACGTCGAGCTCCGGATCGATCCGTGCACCTCGGTGACGTCGCCACTCCCGGCCCGCTGGTGCAGGCCGTCGATGTTCTGCGTCACGACCGCGGAGACGTGGCCGGCGCGCTCGAGCTCCGCCAGCGCGAGGTGGCCGGCGTTGGGCTCCGCTTCGACGAGCACGCGGAGCCGCAGCGAATAGAAGCTCCAGACCTTGACGGGATCAGCGCGAAACGCCTCGATCGTCGCGTACTCCGCAGGGTCGTACTGCGCCCAGATCCCGGTCGGCGAGCGGAAGTCCGGAATCCCGCTCTCGGTCGAGATGCCCGCACCGGTGAGGACGACCGCCGGGCCCCGCGCGCGAAAGAGCTCGGCGAGCCGCGAGACCTCAGGCACGCCGCCGAAGGGCGATGAACCCGCCCACGCCCAGCGCGATGGCGACGAGCGCGAGCGATCCCTCGACGACCCGTGGGTTGCGCTCGAGGAACGACCGCGTGTCGTCAGGCGGCTCCCAGGCCGGGTTTGCGCGCTCGGGCCCGAGTTGCCCCGCCGCGAGTGGCGTGAGCTCGCCGGCGGGGAGCCGCGCGAAGTCGTACGTCGGCGCGCGCGCCGAGGGGTTGCCGTAGAGCAGGCGGAACGGCGGCGCGAAGCCCTCGGCGAGGACGACCGTCCTTGGCCGCGCCCGGGCCTCGACGCGCAACGAGCGGAGCGGCGCGTCGTCGCCGTTCTGGATCACGACGCTGAGCATCCGGTGCGCCGCGCTCACGGGCACATCGAGCTGGACGACTCCCTCGCGACGGACGATCCGTCCGCGCTGCAGGACGCGGAAGACGCGTTCTCGGTTCGAGCCGCTGATGACCACCGGCCGGTCGAACCGGGGGGTCGCCGTGCTGATCCGAACGAGATCGACCGGCCGACGTTCGTAGCCGACGTCCAGGCGAACGTTGGTTGCTCGCTCACGCTGGTCGATCGAGACGTCCGCCTCGACGGGCGCGAGCAGAGGCCGCCGCGGCGCGTTGTAGACGCGGGCGGCGACAGGGAGCGGAACGCCGACTCCGCGAAGCTGCAGGAAGCGGTGATCGGTCGGCGGGAAGACGAGCGTCGTGCTCGTCGCTGCCGTGGCTCCTCGAAGGTCGAACACCTTCGTCGTCGAGAGCCGCGTGAACGTCCGGCGGTCGTCGCTTCCGAAGACCGTCACCCGCCCGACGAAGTCCCGCTCGTTGGCCATCACGAGCTCGGCTCGGTTCCGGACCGCCCTCGTGGGGCCGAGGTCGAGGAGGCCCACGAACGCCCCGCCCTGGACACCTGCGTTCAGCAGCTCGACCTCCTTCGAAGCCTGCGGTGCGGGGTCCGGCAGCCCTCGCCACGGAACCTGGCGACCGCCCGAGTCCACGACCCGCAGGTCGGCGAGCTCCGGCTTGGTATGCGCAAAGAGCGGACCGTCGGCGACGAAGGTCGCGAGCCCCCCGCCGGCCGCCTGGACCGTGCGCTCCCAGCGGAAGTCCGACTCGTCGACTGCGGCGGGCGCAGCGAGCGCCGCGGCGACGACGACCAGAACCAGCTTCACGGAGTCTCCTCGACGATCCGCGCCCGGATCCGCTGGTAGGCAAACGCGGCAGCCAGAAGCAGCAGCCCGAGCGCGATGAAGGAGAGCACGCGGTAGATGGACTCGAGCGTGGACAGGTCGAAGAGGAAGACCTTCGCGATTGCCGCCGTCAGGAGCGCAAGGCCCGCGATCCGGAATCTCCGGTCGTCCCGGAGGAGCCCGAACAGCAGCGAGCCGAAGCCGAGGAGCGCCCAGAAGGCGCTCAGCAACACCTGCGGCGTCTGTCCCGGCTCGGCGGCCGTCTCCGCTTCGCGAGTCAGATCCACGATCGCAACCGAGCCGAGGTAGACGAGGGCGGCGGCCGCGGCCGCCTCGAGGAGCGGCCGGAGATCGACCAGCGCTCCGACGGACGTCTTCTCGGGCACGAACCTCACCGACACGAGAGCGGCAGCAGCGAAGGCGACCAGGGCGATCACCGCGTCCGCCAGATCGTCGACGCCGCGGTAGAGCGAGTCGGGCGGGGCCTCGATCGTGAGGATGTGGGCGGCGGCGAGCGCGAGGAACGCCACCGTCCCGATCACCGCCCGTCGCTCGCGCGTCACGGACGCCACCCACGCGAGGACGGCAGCCTCGACGGACCATCCGATGACGAGCGCCGGGCCGTCCAGGGCCAGGCCGAGCGCGACCGCCGAGAGCCCGATCCCCACGGCGGCGACCACGCCTGCGATCTCGCGGCTCATTCGCTGACGGAACCCGAAGCCCCCGAGCAGCACGTGCGCCGCGGCGGCCACGATCACCCAGGCCGTCGCCCCGTTCTCGTGATCCGAGTCGTGCAGCATCACCCAGCCGCCGCCGGCGAAGAGCAGTGCGTTCGCGAGCAGCAACATCGCGGAGGACGCCCGCAGCGTCGCAACGGGAACTCGAAGCTCGTACCCGATCGCCGCCACGACGTAGAGCACCCAGAACAGAGCGAGGACCCCGAGCGCCAGGCCCAGCCGGTCCTCGTACGTGTCCTCGAGCCAGACCGCCAGCTGCGGCGCGCTCAGGAGGAACGCGCCGGCGGCGAGCCAGTCCCAGCGCTGCCAAAGGAGCACGCCGACAGCGGCGACGAGGGCGATCGCCATGAACGCGAGCGTCGTGCCCGACGTTTCTGCCTGCACGAGAATCGGCGAAGCCAGCGCCCCCAGGATCCCGATCGCTCCGACCAGCCGCGTCTCCCAGCGGATCGCGATCGCCGTGCCGAGCGCGCCGATCAGCCCGGCACACGCGAGACCGACGACGGGCGACACGAGGTCGTACAGCCGGGTCGCCGCGACATCCGAGGCATACAGCCCCGCCAGCCCGCTTGCGACGGCCGCGAGCGACGCCTGCGTGCGCCCCTGGCTGATGAACAGGTACAGCCCGGCGCCCACGAGCGCGCCCGAGCCGAGAAAGGCGAGCACGACGCGCATCTCTTCGCCGATCCATCCCCGCCGGAGAGCCATCGCGACGAAGAACACGATCCCGAGCAGGATCGGCGAGGCCTCCGACCCACGCGAGCAGCCGCCCGCCAAGCAGCTCCTCGAGGTCGACATCTCGCCTCTTGGGCTCCGGCCGCCCGACCGGGGCCGACGACGGCTCCGTCCGACCGGCCTGTCCGGCGGGCACGCGCGGCACGACCGCCGCCGGCGCAGGTCTGGACGCCTCCAGCCGTTCGACCCGCCGCTCGAGCCGCTCGAGCGCGGCGGCGATCTCCGCGAATCGCTCTTCCGGAGCCTTGTCGATAGGCGAACGATGGCACGTCGGAGCGGACGCCGCCAAGAACCTAGAGTTGCACCTCATGCCCTTCGAGCTCGAGATCACCGTGCGTTTCGCCGAGACCGATGCGCAGGGCGTCGCCCACCACGCCGCCTACCTCGTCTGGTTCGAGACCGCGCGCGTCGAGTACCTCAGGAAGTTCGCCGGCGGCTACCAGGCTCTCCGGGACACGGGCGTCGAGGCCACGACCTCCGAGGTCCACGCCCGCTACATCCGGCCCGTCGCCTTCGACGACCGGCTCGTGATCCACACGCGCTGCTCCGAGATGCGCGGCGCCCGCTTCAAGTACGAGTACGTGGTCGAGCGGGACGGCGAGCTCGTCGCCGAGGGCTGGACTGGACATGCCTGCGTCGACGCCAAGACCATGCGGCCAACCCGCGTGCCGGCCTGGCTCGTAGAGGCGATTACGCGGGCGGAGGCGGAGGCGGATCCGGCGGCGGCGGGGGCGGCGGCGGCGGATCCTTCGGCGGAGGCGGCGGGTCCTTAGGAGGAGGCGGTGGCGGCTTCGGCCGCTCCTTCGTCCCGTACTTGACGATCGACGGCTCCGACCGGTAGGACGACGACCAGGTCGTGTCGTAGAGCTTCCTGCCGTCCGCGGTGTAGACGCGGCGCGTGACCGCCGTCCTGCGCGAGGGCTGGCCGGCCTGCTGCGTCACCTGCTCGCCTTCCCAGATCGCCGGATCCGGGATGCGCTTCTCGCCCGGTGGCCCGGTGACGTCGAGCGGCGCGGTCTCGACCTCGACGCGCCTGTCGACCGGCTTCCCGTACAGGTTCACGGTCAGCTCGGAGGCGCCGACGAACGTCCGCAGGAGGAGCCACTTGTTCGTGTCGTTCTGGAACCTCAGGTCGAGGTCCGGGTAGTTCACGGTGGCGTCGCGACCCTGCGGGTAGTGGTCGATGTAGAGCGCGTGGTTCGTCCGGGAGGTGATCGAGAGACCGGACTCGAATGCCGCGTTGAAGACGGTCGTCGAGACCTGGCAGACGCCGCCGCCGATCCCGTTCTGCAGCTCGCCGTTGATGATCACGGGCGCTTCAAGGAACCCGCGCTCGGGTGAGCGCTCGCCCGTCGTCTTGTTGAACGAGAACTCCGCGCCGGGCGCGATCAGCGCGCCGTCCACGAGCTGCGCGACGAGCCGGACGTTGTGGAGGCGGTTCGCCTCGCCGCCGTACGTGGTCGTGTACCCGCCGACCAGTCCGGTGATCCCCATCGCGCGCGCCTCACGGGTCGTCCGCTCGGGTGCGGTCTTCGCGACGACCAGGCGCGCCGTCCGCTCGGTCTCCGACAGCGCGGCGGCCAGGACTGCCTTCCGCGCAGCGGCGACGTCCAGGCCGAGGCCGGGGAGCGAAGGCCTGACCGCAACGGAGCTGCCGGAGATCACGAAGGCGGCGTCGCGCGGCGGCCGGTCGACGTTCCTGCGGAACCGAGCGAAATAGGCGTCTGCCCGCGGGCCGCCGATCGCGAGCGTCGTCGCGCCGTTGCGCGGGAGCTGGAGCAGGCGTGCGATCCGCCAGCGCGGCACGCGCCAGCGGGTCTCGCCGCGGACGAGACGCACCGGGGCGGACACGGCCGTCTCGACCTGCGAGACGACCGGCGCCAGGTCGGCCGCGGTCACCTCGGGCTGGGTGATCTCGACGGGAAGCGCGACCGGCACGCGGTCGAAGGCGATCAGCGAGGCCATCATCACGCGGGCTGCTGCCTCCCGTTCGAGCGTCCGGCCCGTGGCGCCGCGAACGACCACCGGCTGGAGCCCCTTCAGGCGGACGGCGGCCTGACGCTCCGGCCGGTCGATCCGCCGAGCCAGCACGGAGAGCTTGTGGCTCAGCAGCGCGTCGTACGCCCGGGCAGGCGGCGTGATGTCGCCGCCAAAGAATCGGTGCCCGAGCCGGCGAAGCCCGCGGACCGGAGCGAAGCCGTCGCCCTGGTCCCGTGCGGTCTCGACGGCCGCCTGCCAGTCGACGGCGAGCACGACCTCGTTCGGTCGCACCCGGTACTGCCGCGGCCCGGCGGTGAAGGTGACCGGCACCCCCTTCATCTCCGCGTAGCGCTCCTCGAGCTGGCGGACGGCCTCGGCGGTCGTCAACCCGCCCACCGGGAGGCCCGAAACCGTGGCGCCGGCCGGGAGCTTCTGCGTCGAACCGGCGAAGATCAGCCCGAGAGCGAGCGTGCCGAGAACGAGCGTCCCGACCCCGACGAGGGACCACTGGAAGGCGAGCCGCCTCCGGGCAGCACGCTTGCGGCGGAGATACACCGCCCTCGTCCCGGCCTCGGCGTACAAGGTCACGAGTGTACCGACGCCCTAGGTCGGCTCAGCTTGCGATTTGCTCACATCACGGGGCCGTGACGAGCGCGTGCAGCTCGGAGATCCGGTCCCCGCGAAGCTCGAGCGCCTGCCACTCACCGCCCTGGAGGATGCGCCCGTCCGAGAGCGCGGCGAAGAGGCGGCCGTCGGGACCGAACGCGACCGCGTACGGCATCGCCCGTCCGGGATCGGCAACCTCCTCCCACGGCCTGTCACCCTCGCGCCGATAGATCCTCGCCTGGGCGTCCCTCCCGCCGTGCGCGGCGAATGGGCCCGTGCTCGCGCTCAGGAACCAGACGTCGGCATCCGCGGGATCGGGCGCCACCGACCACGTGTAGTTCCGGTCTCGGCCGTCGTCGGCCGGGTGCCAGCTCTCACCCCCGTCGTCGCTCCAGGCCGATCCGCCGCCGCCTGCTTCGTAGGCACGCCCCGGCTCGCGCGGGTGCCAGGCGATCGAGTGGACGTCGGGCTGCGCGCCGGGGCGGTGGTCCTGCCAGGTCTCGCCGCCGTCGGTCGAGCGCATGAGCCCGCCCAGCTCGATCCCGACCAAGAGGAGGTCGGCGTCGTGGGGGCTCGGGGCGATCCACCGGACGTGCGACGTCCAGGGCCGCGGTGGGAAGCTCCACGTCGGCCTCGACGGAAGCTCGAGCAGCGCGTCGAGCGCCCGCCAGGAGTCGCCGCCGTCGTCGCTGCGGAAGAGGCGGCTCGGCTCGCACCCTGCGTACACCGCGCCGTCGGCGGCGGAGACCGCCAGCGAGAAGACACCGGACTCGGGCAGCTCGACGTCCTCCCACGTCTCGCCGCCGTCCCGCGTCCGCCGGAGACCCTGCTCGCGCAGACCGGCGAACGCAGTGTCCGGATCCGACGGGTCGACCGCGAGGCACTGGGCGCCGCTCCCCTCGAGCGACACGGAGACGTCCCAGGCGCCGTTCGCCTCGTCCAGCCGGGCGATCGCGTCGCCTGTGGCCGCCCACAACCTCAAAACGTGAAGAGCTCGATTCCGCCCGACACGTTCAGCTCCACGCCGGTGATGTACCCGGCGAGATCGGAGCAGAGGAACGCGATCGCGTTCGCGATGTCCTGCGGATCGCCGGCGCGCCTCAGTGCCGTCCGCTTGACCATGCGCTCGTTCATCTCCGGATTCCCGAAATGGAACGCCTCCGTGCCGATGATGCCCGGGACGACGGCGTTGGCCGTGATCCCGTGGCGGGCGCCCTCGAGCGCGAGCGTCTTCGTGAGGCCGATCAGCCCCGCCTTCGTCGTCGAGTAGCTCGCCTGGCCGAACCCGCCGAGCGTCCCGGCGACCGAGGCCATGTTCACGATCCGCCCCCACCCGCGCTCCTTCATGTGCGGCCAGACGGCTCGCGAGCAGTTGAAGGCGCCGGTCAGGTTGACGCGCAGGTCGCGCTCCCACAGCTCGGGCACCTGGTTCTCGATCTGGCCGAGATGGTCGAGCGTGCCGGCGTTGTTGACGAGGATGTCGACCGAGCCGAGCTCCTCGACCGCGCGCTCGACGGCGACGCCGACCTGCTCCGGATCGGTGACGTCGCACTTGAGCGCCAGAGACCGGCGCCCGAGCTCCCGGATCTCCTCAGCAGTGCTCTCCGTCTGCACGAGCCCGCGCGCGACAGCCGCCTGCGCGAGCGGCCCGTATCGCTCGGCCGCCGACTCGTCCGACTCGACCAGGATGTCGGCGATGACGACGTCCGCGCCGGCGCGCGCCAGCGTCAGCGCGTCGGCCCGGCCGAGCCCGCGCGACCCGCCGGTGACGAGGGCGACGCGCCCCGTCAGGTCGATCTCAATCGCCATGTAACACAGTTTTACGTACGTCGAGCGAACCGAAGAATCGCGTTCTGGCGGGTGCCCTGTCAGTTGACCCTGGAAGGTCCTCCTGCAAATCTCCACGGGCCGTGAGCGCAAACGGACGGATCGGCCTCACCACGTTTGACATCTGGTGTCTCGCGGAGGGGGATGATCGGTCGACAGCCGCGCTCCTCAAGTGAGTCGCACAAAGAGGCGTGGTCGTAACCCTTGTCGAGTGCACATGACTGGCGTGAAGCCTCGAGCGCGGGCAGCGTCGATCAACGGGGCGGCGAACGGAGCCTCGTTGGCCTTCGCGGTCGCGACCAACCCTCTGTTCGGGCCTCGCTGAGCCTGTCGGGCGAGGCGGGTTGACCGCTTCGCGAGAACGTGACAGCCTTGGCCGAGAAGGCCGGCGACGGGCAAGCTCGGGCAGGGCCGCCGATCGGTGTCTTGCGGCAACTCCATCGGAGGAGACAGGAATGAAGAGACGCAAGTCTTTCTTGCTACTGGCGGCAAGCGGTTCGGCGGTCGCGCTGTTCGTCTTCCCCGCGACGATTTCGGCGGCGGACGGCAAGCCGACACGCGAGGCGCTGCCCGACTCGGCCGTTACGGCGACCTTCCGCGCGGGGCGGGTATGCGCGTTCAGACTGCATGCCGAACCGGTCGTGAATAACCAATACTCGCTCACCTTTCCGGCCGAGGCGAACGGGGACGTGCGGCAGATTGTCAGTGGCCACCTGCTTGGGCGATTCACGAACGTCGACACCGGCAAGTCGATCGTCCTCAATACCTCCGCGAAAGCCACCCTCGTCTTCCATACAGACGGGTTTACGTCGATAGAAACCTCCGGGGCACAGGTGGTGTTCCGCGTGGGAGTCGGCGGGCAGGTTCCGAGCGCGACCGTCAACTACGGACACGGCGAGTACACCCAATTCCCGAACGGTTTCCTCGACATCGTCAGCCAAACCGGCACGCAATTCGACATCTGCGCGGCGCTGTCTTAGGTGTACTGACGACACAGCCAAATCGCGGGTTTCGGGGCGGCGGCTCCGAAACCGGGCCTGCCGTTCGGCGCTGAGCAGGCGTTTCGTCTCCTCGAGCACCGCGTTGCCTGCGGAGGCGGTCAGGCGGAGGAGAGTGCGTAGTCTGCGACCTCGTCGAGGGTCATTGCCCGGCCCTCCGCCGAGGCTCGCTCCCAGGTTTCCGGGTCGCAGGCTCGCTTTCACGCTCTCGATGATCTCCTGGTAGTCGGGATTGTCGGCCTCGTGGGGTGCAAGAAGCGAGAGGTGGAATGCGGCTGCGGCTGCGAGCCGAACAGCCCGCGCCGTGTCTCCCGTGGCTGCGGCGATCCCGGCGAGGCAGAAGATCTCGTCCGCCGCGGGTAGCTTCATGCCGAGTTCTTGTGCGAGGCGCAGGCTTTCCCGTGCGTGCGTGCCTGCCTCCTCCCATCGCTCTTCGCGGTACGCGACCCTGCCGAGCCCTGCGAGCGCGAAGTGGATGTGCCGTTTGTCGCCGATCGCGGTGGCGATCTCGGCCGCCTCGGCGAACATGGCTGGCAGCCTTGTCTGTCTTCCCCTCCTGGAGCGCCATCTCGGCGACGTTGCCCAGCGATAGGGCGATCCGCGAGAGATCGCCGATCCGGCGGCGCACCTCCAGGCTCTCCTCGAAGTAGGCCGCCGCCCGCTCGTTCTCTCCGAGCATCGCCATCACCCCGCCGAGGTTGTTGAACGCGATCGCGAGCACGAAGTCGTCTCCTGCCGCGCGCGCGAGAGCGACCGCTTCCTCGCCCACGGCTACTGCCGCTCGACGATCGGGCGTGCTACTGGCGGTCTGGGCCCGCATGGGGCAGAGGACGGCGGCGGCGATCGCGGCCGTCGCGGTGGCTCCGACCTCCTTCGCGCACGCGAAGCTCGCCTCGAGCAGAGCGAGTCCCTCCTCGTTCTCGTTCTGCTCGCAGGCGAGGTAGCCGGCGCCGTAGAGCAGCTTGGCGCGGGCCTCCGACGGCTCGTCCGGGGCAACGTCGAGCGCGCGCCGCAACCAACGGCGAGCCTCTGTGACGTGGCCGTGCATGTACCAGAACAGCCACAGCGTCCCCGCGAGCCTCACCGCGCCGTCGACATCGCCGTGGTCGAAGAACCAGTCGAGGCTCGTGCGGAGGTTGTCGTGCTCGTCCTCCAGGCGTTGCAGCCAGACAGGCTGCTCGGCTCCTTTCAGGAACGGCTCGGCCTCCTCGGCGAGCGCGAGGAACCACTCCGCGTGCCGGCGGCCGATCGCGTCGGCTGTCGTCCGAGGCCGTGAGGCGCTCGCGGGCGAAGTCCCCGATCGTCTCCAGCATCCAGAACCGTTCACCGGTCCGCCGCACGAGGCTCTTGTCGACCAGCGACTGCAGCGCTTCGACGTCTGCCTCGACGACCTCCTCGGCCGCGTCCAGCGTAGAGCCGCCAGCGAAGACCGACAGCCGCGCGAACAGCTGCTTCTCGTCGTCGGCGAGGAGGTCGTGCGACCACTCGATCGTCGCGCGAAGCGTGTGCTGGCGCGCTTCCGCATCGCGGCCGCCTTTCAGGAGATCGAGGCGCTGGGCGAGCCGGTCGAGGATCTGCGGCGGCGTGAGCACACCGGTGCGAGCCGCGGCGAGCTCGACCGCGAGGGGGAGGTTGTCGAGGCGGCGACAGAGCTCGGCGGTCGTCTCGTCCGGCTCGAGCCCGCTCCGCTCGCAGAAAAGCGTCACAGCCTCCGGCTCGGCGAGCGGCGGCACGGGGTACTCGACTTCGCCGCGCACACGCAGCAGCTCGCGGCTGGTCACGAGCAGATGGAGGTTCGGGCAGACCTCGACGAGCGAGGCGAGCTCGGGTGCGACTTCGATGACCTGCTCCAGGTTGTCGAGCAGGAGCAGCAGCTCCCGCTCGCCGATGTGGTCGGCGAGGCCGTCCTTCGCCCCGAGGGTCTGCCCGACCGTTTCGAGGACAAGTGTCGGGTCACGCACCGCCGCAAGGCTGACCCAGAACACGCCGGCCTTGAACTCTCCGACCAGCTCCGAAGCCGCCTCGATCGAGAGCCGCGTCTTGCCCGACCCGCCCGGCCCGCTCAGCGTGACGAGCCGATGCCCGCGCACCAGCTCCGCCACCTCAGCCGTCTCCCGCTCACGCCCGACGAACGAGGACGCCGGCCGCGGCAGGTTCGTATTGGAGATCGTCTTGAGGGGCGGGAAGCGCTCCTCGCCGAGCTGGAAGATCGCCACCGGCCCGGCGAAGTCCTTCAGCCGATGCTCGCCGAGGTCGGTCACGCCGCCGTCCAGCAACGCCCGCGTGGCCGCCGACAACAACACCTGCCCACCGTGCCCGGCGGCCGCGATCCGCGCACCGAGATGGACGTCCTCGCCGACGTAACCCTCCCCCGTCAGAAGCGCCTCGCCGGTGTGCAGCCCCATTCGGATCCGGATCAGACCCGGCTCGAGCGCCACATTCGCCGCCGCCGCAGCAGCGACTGCCGCCCGCGCATCGGCGAACACGTAGAAGAACGCATCACCCTGCGTGTCCACCTCGACACCGCCCTCGGCGGCGAAGACCTTGCGAAGCACTCGCCGATGCTCTGCCAGCGCCTCCGCGTACGCCTCCGCCCCGAGCTCGTGCAGCAGCCGCGTCGACCCCTCGACGTCCGTGAACAGGAAGGTGACGGTCGCGCTCGGGAGCTGGCGCCGCATGCCAGGATGATCGCCGCCCGCGGATCCTTAGTCCATAGTCAGCCGTTGCCGACCGAGGCCGCCGCAGCAAGAGGCACCTCGTCGGCTATGCACGGCTCCCCACCACCGCGCAGTGACTCCTCAGGCGTACACGTACACGAACTCTGACGCGCTTTGCATCGATGATGCATCTGTGCCCTCGTGGCTATCCAGCTGTGTAGTTCGGACAGGCGGGCTGGTCTCG
>CAWCVG010000030.1:0-103826 GCA_963798935.1 uncultured Actinomycetes bacterium | reverse complement strand
GGCACCGCATCTCGAGGAGTCCGAGTACTTCCTCGCGACGTACGGCGACGGCCTCACCGATGCGCCGCTCGACGACATGGTCGCCACGCTCGAGCGCAGCGGCAAGACCGGGCTGTTCATCTCTGTCCGCCCGAGTGTCGAGTACCACGTCGTCCGCGCGGACGAGGACGGCATCGTGAGCTCCGTCGAGCATCTCGGCCACGCAGACGTTCGGATCAACGGCGGCTTCTTCGTCTTTCGCCCGGAGATCTTCGACGCGATCCAGCCCGGGGAGGATCTCGTCAATCGAGCCCTTCGCACGGCTGATCGAGACGGGCAAGCTGCTCGCGTACCCTCACGAGGGCTTCTGGGAGCCCATGGACACGATCAAGGACAAGCAGAAGCTGGACGCGCTGCACGACAGCGGCTCGCGCGCCCTGGAGACGCGATCGTCTCGCACGGCCGCGAGTCGCGCACGTCGGAGCTGGCGCCGCCATGAGCTGCCGGGCATCGGCTCCGGCGCGCGCGACGGCGGCGGACGTCGTTCGCTCGGATCTGCAAGCCGCATCCTCGACGGCGCGGGCGACGAGTTCGCGGCGATGGCGGGCAAGCGCCTCCTCGTCACCGGCGGCGCCGGATTCCTCGGGCTACTACCTCGTGCAGGCGCGTGCTCGCCTGGAACGCGGCGGCGGAGCCCGCGCGACGGATCTCGCTCACGGTTCTGGACAGCTTCACGCGAGGGGTTCCCGACTGGCTCGACGGCATCGACGCGAGGCCTGACGCTCCTCGAGCACGACATCCGGCAGCCGCTGCCGAGTCGCTCGGTCACTTCGAGTACGTGATCCATGCGGCCGGCATCGCATCGCCGACGTACTACCGGCTCCACCCGATCGAGACGATGGACGCCAACATCACGGGGCTTCGCCAGCTTCTCGATCGGGCGGTCGAGGCCGAGCGCGAGGGCGAGCCGAACCGAAGGGTTTCTCTTCTTCTCGAGCAGCGAGATCTACGGCGACCCGCCACCCGAGCACATCCCGACCCCGGAGACGTATCGCGGGCAACGTCTCCTGCACCGGCCCGCGGGCCTGCTACGACGAGTCGAAGCGGTACGGCGAGACGCTCTGCGTCAACTTCGCGCGCCAGCACGGCCTTCCCGTCGACGATCGCCCGCCCGTTCAACAACTACGGCCCGGGCCTGAAGCTCACCGATCGCCGGGTCATTCCCGACCTCGCCCGCGATGTCCTCGATGGTCGCGACCTCACGCTGCTCTCGCGACGGATCGGCGACGCGGACGTTCTGCTACGTCGCCGACGCGATCGTCGGCTACTACAAGGTCCTCGTCCGCGGACGGCCGGGCGAGCCGTACAACATCGGCACGGAGGCGCCCGAGGTCTCGCATGGGCGAGCTCGCGGAGCGCATCGCCGCGCTGGCGCGGGAGCTCTTCGGCTACCGGGGCGCAGTCGTCACGCGCAAGAGCGACGACGCGGACTACCTCGTCGACAATCCCGCGCGTCGCCGCCCGCTCATCGACAAGGCGCGGGACGAGCTCGGCTACGACCCGACGGTGACGCTCGACGAGGGCCTCGAGCGCATCGCTCGTCTGGTACGCCGAGAACCGCGGCGGAGAGGACGCGTAGTGCGCGTCGTCGATCGTCGGCGCCGGCTATGTCGGCCTCGTCACCGGCGCGTGCCTGGCGGAGTCGGGGCACGAGGTCGTGCGTCGCCGACGTCGATCCCGACGAAGGTCGACGCCATCAACGCGCGGCGACGAGCCCGATCCACGAGGCCGGTCTCGCCGAGCTGCTCGACGCGCAACGCGGGCGAGCGGCTTCGCGCGACCACCGACGTCGGCGAGGCGGTGCGCGGCTCCGAGCTCACGCTCGTCGCGGTGGGGACCCCGTCGACCTCGGCGGGCATCGACCTCTCCGGCGATCGTCGCCGGCATGCGCGCCGGTCGGCGAGGCGCTCGCCGGCAAGGGCGAACTACCACGCGGTCGTGGTCAAGAGCACGGTCGTTCCCGGGACGACGGACGGGATCGTCACGTCGACGCTCGAGGACGCCTCGGGACGTCGCGCGGGCGACGGATCTCGGGCGTGGGCATGAACCCGGAGTTCCTCACCGAAGGTCGGGCCGTCGCCGACTTCATGGCGCCGGACCGGCTCGTCCTCGGTGCGAACGACGCCGCGTACGCATGCGGCGCTCGAGCGAGCTCTACGAGCCCGTGGACGCCAGCGTCCCGCGGCTGCTCACGAACACGCGGACGGCGGAGACGATCAAGTACGCGTCGAACGCGTTGCTCGCGACGATGATCTCGTTCGCGAACGAGATCGCCGATCTCTGCTCGGCGGTCGGGGGTCGACGTCGTCGACGTGATGCGCGGCGTGCACGCGTCCGACTACCTGAGCCCTGTCGCACCCGGAGGCGGACGCGTGCAGGCGCCGATCACCTCCTTCCTCGAGGCCGGGTGCGGGTTCGGTGGCAGCTGCCTGCCGAAGGACATGCAGCGCGCTCGTCGCGGAGGGCGAGCGGCGGGGTCGCTCGATGCCGGTGCTGCGTGCGGCGCTCGAGACGAACGAGGCGCGCCCGGACGAGGTGATCCGGCTGCTCGAGCGGCCACGGCGAGCCTCGACGGTCGCGCGTGACCGTGCTCGGCGTCGCCTTCAAGCCGGACACCGACGACGTGCGCGAGTCGCCAGCCATCCCGATCGTCGAGCGACTTGTCTTCGCGGGGCGCGTCGTCACGCTCCACGATCCCGTGGTGCGGAGCTCCCCGACACCGCTGCGCGGCTCTCGACGTCGAGCTGAGCTCGCGACCTCGAGGCTGCGCTTGCCGACGCGGACGCGATCGTGCTTGTCACGAGGTGGGACGACTACCGGTCGCTACCGTCGCTCCTCGCCGGTCGGGAGCCGTCCCCGGTCGTTCGTCGACGGTAGGCGGATGCTGGAACCGCGACGCGTCGCCCGCTACATCGGGATCGGAGCGCGGCTCATGATCGCAGTTCTCGTTGTCCGCGGCCGCGCCCTCGGTCGCAGCGCGTGCTCGCGATCGGCTGCCACGCGGACGACATCGAGATCGGCTGCGGCGGGACGTTGCTCGTCGCTGACTCGCGGCCGGCCGGATCTCCACGTGACCTGGGTCGTTCTCGCCGCGCCGGCGTCCGAGCGGACGAGGCGCGCGCGAGCGCTGCGGCTTCCTGTCGGCACGGGCGACGCCGACGTCCGGGTCCTCGGCTCGATCCGCGAGAGCTTCCTGCCCTACCACGGAGGCGACGTGAAGGAGGCGTTCGAGGCGCTGAAGGACGTCGCGCCCGACCTCGTCTTCACGCACGCCGCCACGACCTGCACCAGGACCACCGGCTCGCGTGCGAGCTCACCTGGAACACGTTCCGAGACCACCTCGTCCTCGAGTACGAGATCCCGAAGTACGACGGCGACCTCGGTGTCGCCGAACGTCTTCGTCCCGCTCGACGACGACATCGTCGACGAGAAGCTTCGCCTGCTCGCCGAGCACTTTCCAGCCAGGCGGATCGAGCACTGGTTCGACGAAGAGCTCTTTCGCGGGCTGCTCCGGATCCGCGGAATGGAGTCTGCGACGCGCTACGCGGAGGCGTTCACCTGTCGCAAACTCTCTCTCCTGCCTCAGTGATCGGAGGACGCATCTCGTGACCAAAACCGCCACGAATACAGTTCTCGACCTGCGTGTCGGCGACATCGTCGAGGTGCGGAGCGAAGAAGAGATCCTTCGCACGCTCGACTCGCGCGGCGAACTGGACTCGCTTCCCTTCATGCCGGAGATGCTCGAGTTCTGCGGGAAGCGATTCCGGGTCTCCAAGCGGGCTGACAAAGTATGTGACTCGATCGACTGGGGGACGCTACGGCGCATGAAGAACGCCGTGCACCTCGAGGGCCTGCGCTGCAACGGCGCGGCCCACGGCGGCTGCAAAGCCGGGCTGTTTGATGCACTGGAAGGAGGCTTGGCTGAAGCGCGTGGCCGACTCTTCGAACGGGTCGACGGCGCTCGAGCGCGCCCAAGCCTCAGGCGCCAGCACCAGGGAAACGCTCATGAAGGCGACCCGCCGCGAGAACACCGCTGACGGGGAAGAGGTCTACTCCTGCCAGGCGACCGAGCTGGATCGGGCGACGACTCGGATGCCCTGGTGGAGGCCCGGGCAGTACGTTCGCGACGTTCGGTCGGGCAATGCGAGCGTTCGGCGGGTTCTTCGCAGCCTGGTCATCGCCGTCTTCAACAAGTTTCAGAAGGCAAATGCCCGAGTCGCTCCCGAATTCGGGTTGATCCACGGTGCCCGGACGTATCCGTACTTGGACCCGAAGGCAACGGGCGCGCCGCCTTCGGTTCCGCTGAACCTGCAGCCCGGCGACCTCGTCGAAGTCAAGAGCAAGGAAGAGATCTTCGAGACGCTCGACGAGCGAGATCGAACTCGCGGTCTCCGGTTCGATTCCGAGCTGTTGAAGTACTGCGGCCGACGCGGAAGGGTCTCACACAGAGTCGACAGGATCATCAATGAGAAAACCGGAACGATGATTCCGATCAAGTCCGACGCGATCATCATCGAGGAATTCTTTTGTACCGGCGACTACCACCGCGCCTGCCCTCGCAGTGTCTACGCATGGTGGCGTGAGAGCTGGCTGAGGCGGGTGGAGGTGAACCGGTCGACGCCGGTTGGCTCGAGCGAGCGTTCTTGAACAAAGTCCCACGATGAGCGGCAGCGCGCATTCGAAGCCGTCGGTGAGCGTGCTCATTCCCACGCATTCCGATGCATATCTCTTGCAGAGATCGCTACCGGTGCTCCTCGGGAATCCGCCCGACGAGATCGAGATCCTGATCGTGAACAACGACCCTTCGCAGGATGTTCGCGGCTCGATCGGCGAGAGTGCCGACGACTCGAGGGTCGCCGTCGTGGAGATGGGCTTCGAGGGCGACTTCTCTCGCGCGATCAACCGCGGGATTCGCGAGAGCGCGGGCAGGCTCGTCATGCTCTGCAACGCCGACCTCTTTCCGTCGGCGACCTATCTCTCGGAGATGATCGAGTTCTTCGACGAGCACCCGAATGCCGGTGCGGCAATCGGGAAGCTTCTGCGCTTCGATCTCGCCAGCGAGCAGCAAACCGACGTGATCGACACGGCCGGGTTGGTGTTGACGCGCCAGCGCCGGCTCATGACCCGCGGTGAGGGCGAGCGAGATACGGGCCAATTCGATGAAGCGAACGAGATCTTCGCGATCGACGGTGCGGCCCCCATTCTTCGGAGGACGGCGCTCGAGGCGATCAGCGTGGGGGGTGAGTATCTCGACGAGAACTTCGTCACCCACAAGGAAGACCACGACGTGTCCTGGCGCCTCAGGCTCGCAGGCTGGGAGTGCTGGTGCAATCCGAGCGCCGTCGCCTTCCACGGGCGAACGACCCGCGGTCTCGGCTTCACGGGCTACCTGTCGGGGATCCGTGCGTTCCACCGGAACGAACGCGAGAAGTCGGACCACGTCGTATTCACGCCATGAAGAACCAGTGGCTGATGCTGTTGAAGAACGAGGATCGGTACAACTTCGTGCGGGACTTCCCGTTCATCCTCGCGCGCGAGGCGATTGTCGTCGTTCACAACCTCCTGTTCGCGCCCCGAGCGCTCGTCGCGGTTCCGCTCACCCTCAAAATCTTCGGGAAACGCTTCGGAAGAGACGAGCGGCGAAGGCCACGCAGATGATGGATCCGCGCGCCCTTCGGCGCTGGCTCGGGGAGACACGAGCATGACCGGCCCCCGCGGATCCTCGGCGCCCATGCGCATCGCGATCATCGTCTACATGGTCGCGCCCTACGCCGAGCCCCTCTTCACCGGTCTTGCGGAGCGCGAGAACTGCGAGCTGCTCCTCGTCTCGGAGACGCCGATGGAGCGAGACCGGCACTGGGCGCCGGAGAGGGAGCTTCCGTTCGAGCACGTGCTGCTCGACTCGTGGACGCTCGACCTCGCCTGGCTCGCCGTCGGCTCCGGGTTCAAGACAAGGTTCGACACGTATCTCTACGTGCCGAAGCGACCGCTCGCGCCGCTATACCGCTTTTCGCCGGACGTCGTCGTGGTCAGCGGCGGGGGGGTTGTCCTCGCCCGCGAACATCGCCGCCCTCGCCGCGCGGCGGCGCCGCGACTGGGCCATCGTGCCCTGGTGGGGAAGCTTCAGCCGCGAGAAGCCGACGTTGCCCCGACGCCTCGCCGAGCCGTGGGTCAGGACGTTCATGCGCTCGGCTGACGCGTGGCTGGTGTATGGAACCCGGCACGTGCGTGACGTCGTCGCGCTCGGCGCAGATCCCGACCGAACCGTGATCGCGCCGATCACCGCGCTCGCTCCCGAGCCTCCGGTAGAACCGCACCCTCCGCTTGTCGGCGAGGAGCGGCGCTACCTGTTCGTCGGCAGACTCATCGAGCGCAAGGGCATCGACGTGCTGCTCGAGGCCTTTTGCCGTGTCGACGGTGGCGAGCTCTGGATCGTCGGCGACGGGCCCATGCGCGAGGCGGTGGAGGCGGCGGCGTCGCGAGACCGGCGGATTCGCCTCCTCGGGCACCGTGACGGCGAGGCCCTCGCGCAGGCCTACCGAGACGCCCACATCCTCTTGGTTCCCTCGCTCTACGAGCCGTGGGGCTGGTGGTCCACGAGGGGCTTGCTCACGGCCTGCCGGTGATCACCACCGACCAGGTCGGGGCCGGCGACGACCTGATCGAGTCAGGCACGAACGGCTATGTCGTGCCGGCGGGCTCGGGGAGGCGTTCGCCGAGGCTATGCAGGCGGCGGCGGCGTGGTCCGCCAGAGCAATGGCAAGGTGCGACAAAGCGATCCGACGAGTTGCTTGCCGCCTGCTCGATCGACCGAGGAGTAGACGGCTTCATCCGCGGTTGCGCGCTCGCCGTCGAACACCGCCGAAGCCGGAGAAGTGGGGATTACGCAGAGAGAGACAGGTCATCGATCACAGGAGTGGTGCAGTGATCTTCAAGGAGACCAAGCTCGCGGGAGCGTTCATCATCGACCTCGAGCGCAGAGAGGACTACCGCGGCTTCTTCGCCCGCGCGTTCTGCCAGCACGAGTTCGACGAGCACGGGCTGAAGCCCATCATCGCCCAGGCGAACCTCGCGTTCAACCGGCGCAAGGGCACGTTGCGCGGGATGCACTTCCAGTATCCCGCCGGCGGCCGAGACGAAGCTCGTCCGCTGCACGCGCGGCGCGATCCTCGACATCATCGTCGACCTCCGTCCGGAGAGCCCGACGTACCTCGAGCACGTCGCCGTCGAGCTGACCGCCGACAACTACCGAGCGCTCTACGTGCCCGAGCGCTTCGCCCACGGGTACCAGGTGCTCGAGGACGCGACCGAGACGAGCTACCAGGTCGGCGAGTTCTACACGCCCGACGCGAAGGCGGCCTGCGCTACGACGACCCGGCCTCGGGCTCACGTGGCCGCTGCCGGTGACCGAGATGTCCGACGAAGGACCGCGCGTGGACGCTGCTCGACGAGGTCGAGGCCGAGCTCGCGCGACAAGATGACCGTCGGATGCGGCCGCACGAGGCGGCAGGGCTGCGCGATGATCATCGTCGACAACGCACTGCGCGCGCGCGAGGCCGAAGGGCGCCCGATCCGCGTCGGCATGATCGGCGCCGGCTTCATGGCCCAGGGCCTGACCAACCAGATCGCCAACAGCGTCCCCGGGATGCGAGATGGCGGCGATCTACGGCCGCCGCCGCGAGCGGGCCGTGGACGTCTTCCGCTACGCCGGCAGCTCGAGGACGTCGTCATCGCGTCGACGACGCAGGCCGAGTTCGAGGACGCCGTCCGCGCCGGACGCGTCCGGTGGTCACCGACGACCCGTTCGCTGCTCTGCCGTTCGGAGCACATCGACGTGATCGTCGACGTGACCGGATCGGTCGAGTTCGGCGCCCAGCGTCGTGCTGGAGGCGTTCGCGCACGGCAAGCACGTCGTCGCCGATGAACGCCGAGGTCGACGCGACGATCGGCCCGATCCTGCACGTCTACGCCGAGCAAGCCGGCGTCATCATGTCGGCCTGCGACGGCGACGAGCCGGGCCTGCAGATGAACCTCGTCCGCTGGGTCGCAGGGCCTCGGGCTGACGCCGCGCGTCGTCGGCAACGTCAAGGGCCTCCAGGATCCGTACCGCAACCCGACGACGCAGCAGGCCTTGGCCGAGAAGTGGGGCCAGAACCCGGCGATGGTCACGTCGTTCGCCGACGGGTCCAAGATCAGCTTCGAGCAGACGATCGTCGCGAACGCCACCGGGTTCAAGGTCCTGCGGCGGGGGATGTCGCGCGGGGTCGAGTTCGACGGCTCGCCGCATGGACCTGCCGTCGCTCTACGACGTCGACGAGGTGCGTGAGCTCGGCGGCATCATCGACTACACCGTCGGCCCGGCGGCGGTGAAGGTCTTCGTGCCTCGCCGAGCACCCGGACCCGAAGCAGCGGCACTACCTGAGCCTCTACAAGATGGGCGAGGGCCCGCTGTACCCGTTCTGGATCCCCTACCACCTGCCGCACTTCGAGACGCCGAACGCGATCGCGCGCGTCGTGCTGTTCGGCGACAACCTCGCGCCGCCGCTCGGCGGTCCGGTCGTGGAGGTCTGTGCCGTGGCCAAGCGCGACCTGAAGGCGGGCGAGGTGCTCGACGAGTACGGCATGTACATGACGTACGGCGAGGCGGCGAACGTCGAGGAGATGAGCGCCGGCCGCTACCTGCCCGAGGGCCTCGTCGAGGGCTGCCGTCTGCGTCGCGACGTCGCCAAGGACCAGGTCCTCACCTACGACGACGTCGAGCTGCCGCCGGCCGGCTCGCCGACAGCCTGCGCGCCGAGCAGTACCGCCACTTCCGTGGCGAGACCTGGCTCGAGGAGCGACTACTGGTCGTAGCCTGAGCTGCGCGGTTGAGCAGCCCTCGGGCTGCTCAACCCGCTCACCGGTTTCCGTGGTACCTCGCCGCGTCGCCCGCGTGAGGGTTTCCACTGTGGCGACGCCGCGCTCTCCGTCGGTCGGGGTGACTGCGACGGTCTCGGCCGAAGGCTCGTCGACCCGCTTCAGCCAGGCCTCCGTCCAGTAGGCCCGGCAGCCGCCGTGCGCGGCGCCGTTGCAGCACAGCTCGCCGAGATGCACCGCGTTCTGCATCCGTCGGAGTGTCTTCCATTCAAGGTCTCGCACGCCTTGTCAACGCGTTTATACACGCGAAATTCGACGTCGCAGAACTCATGCACTCGGGCATGAACGGAAGTGCTTGTCGTACATGCGTCATTCGAGTTCGAGCGTGCGAAAATTTCCTCCTTGGCTTCTTAACCTCAACGCGCTCGCCTGCCCGGAGGTCGAGAACATCTTTTACGTCGGCCGCGACTACAGTCGATTCTACGCTCGCTGGACGCCTTCAAGGGGATGTCATGCCGGCGAAGTTCGTTCCTATCCCAACCGGCGACGCAACCGACGGGCGCGATCGCGAAGCGGATCCGGAATTCTGTACGCCGACCACACGATCGCACGGTTCACCGCCCCGACGGCACGAAGCGTCATCGCGCCGGCGAGAGTCGGACGGAGCCAGAGTGACGCGGCGAGGATCGAGCGGAAGGGGCACGTCGTCGGCAAACAGAAGGCGCCGCATGATTGTGATGTAACCGGGCTTACCAATCCGCAGCCATCCCGATCGCTCCCAAGGTTTCGGACGATCCAGGTAGTGCAGCATCGTCGTCCGACGCCCGTTCACGCTGGACGCGAGCGTCTGGAGATCGTCGACGACTACGTCTCCGCCGAAGACCTCGGCGCCCTCGGGCAGGAGCGCCGATGCGCCGTGCGGGATCTCGCTCATGAGCAGCGCGTTGAGAGCATCCGCATCGCCGGCGTTGAACGGCTTTCCACTCGTGAACGCCTCGTTGGCCGGAACCAGCTCGCACACCTCCCAATAGCGCTCGAGCAGATTGGGCCAATGCTCGATCGAGAAAGCGACGAAGCCGGCGTGCGCCCACGGCTCGCGGCGAAGCGGAGACCGAAGCTCGAGTGTCTTCTCCCACTCCTGGAACCAACGCCTACTGGGGGACCTCGGGCGTCCACGCGGGGCAGGACGCAGATCTTTCCTTCTCGAGCGAGAGTGGCGACCGGAGCGAGCGAGTCCGTCACGACGATGTCGCTGTCGATCAGGACCACGGTGCCGGAAGGCTTCAAAAGGGAGGGGTACGCCTTCATGACCAAGGGGGTGACCTCGATCTCTTTGGAGCAGGGAAGATCGTTGCGTGCATGCTGAGGAGCTCACGTTCCCTCGTGGTGAGGCCTGCGTCGAGAACAACGAGCTCTCCCCGGTTTCCGGTCACATGCAGGGAATTCAGGAACGCGACGGTTCCGAGGAAGAAGTTGTGATCCGAGATCGTGTAGTACGTGACGGGCGTCTCAGACATGCCGTCAGTCGCGGTCGAGGTGCATGCTGTGCGTGACGACCGCCGGCGACGAGATCAAGTCGAGAGCAGTCGTCACCGGAACGACTTTTCTTCGATGCGACCTTCCGTAGGCGAACCAGCGGCGCACTTGCCGGAGCTGCGTTTTGAGCGAGTCCGGAAGCAGGCATGAGGCCCGCACGACAGCCTGGTTCGTGGACCCGAGGGCCCGAAGTGCTCCACCAAGACTCGGCCGGAGCCACAGGGGCGCCAGCTCCGGATCGAGGCGAAGGGGAACGTCGGTGGCGAAAAGGAGACGACGCATGAGCCGCACGTAGCCGGTCCCGGCGAGCCGAAGCCATCCGGACGACTCCCACGGTTTCGGGCTGTCAATCAAGTGAAGGATCTTCGCCGACCCCGCCTCCGATTGCACGTTAACTCGTCGAAGTCCTCGACCTTGGCGTCGCCACCGAAGGCCCGTCGCTCTCCGGAAACAAAGCCAGCGAGTCGCGCGGGATCTCCTCATCAGCAACGCGTTCAGCGCGTCCTGATCGGGTGCGTTGAGGGGCGACGCGCTCCCCTGCATCTCTCCGGCGGGGACGGGCTCACAGGTTTGCCGCCGGCGCTCGAGCAGGCGGTGACTACTCGACGGCTCCCGGCCGGGCGACGACGGCGAGGGTCATGAGCAGGATCTTGAGGTCGAACCAGAGCGACCAGTTCTCGATGTAGTAGTTGTCCCACTCGATCCGGTCCGCGACCGAGGTCTTCCCGCGCAGGCCGCTGACCTGCGCCCAGCCGGTAATCCCCGACTTCACTCGATGGCGCTCGCCGTACCGGTAAACCTTCTCCTCGAAGATCTCGACGAACTCAGGGCGCTCGGGACGGGGCCCGATGAAGCTCATCTCGCCTCTGACGACGTTGAGGAGCTGGGGGAGCTCGTCAAGCGACGTGCGGCGCATGAACGTCCCGATTCGTGTCCGACGATCGTCACCTTCGACACCGCCCGGCGCCGTGTCGCCTGCGAGGACGATATCGAGCCTTGTCTGAGCGCCGGCCGGACGCATCGAGCGGAACTTCAGCATGTCGAACCTCTTCCCGTCGCGCCCGATGCGCTCCTGCCGGTAGAGGATCGGCCGCCCCGAGGAGACCCAGACCGCGAGTGCAAGAGCGCCCATCACCGGCGCGAGGAGCGCGAGGCGACGGCCGCCGCACCGCGATCGACCGCGTACTTCACGGCGAACTGCCAGCCCTTCGGATCGGGAGCGTGACTCGAGACCAGTGGGAGGCCGCCGAGCCGCACGACCGTGGACTGCTCGGTCGCCTTCTCGTACAGCCGCGGCACCAAGGACGTGCGGACGCCGAGCTCCTCGCACCGCTTCAGCACCCCGAGGAGGACTTCGTCCTGAGCGGTCGAGGGCGTCACGACGACATGCTCGATCTGGTGCTGTTCGATGATCCGGTCGAGATCCCAGGTCCCTCCGAGAACGGGAAAGTCGAGCGTTTCGTCGCCCGAGTAGAGAGCCTCCTCGTCGACGAAGCCCACCGGGCGAAGCCCGAGCTCAGGGTGCTGCTCGCAGCCTCGTCGCAGCGAGGCGCCCCACGTCTCCGGCGCCGACGATCAAGGTCGTGTGCCCTGCTTCACCGGCTTTCCTCGCCCGCGATTGCGACAATGCAAGCGAGATGCGCACAGCGAAGAGGAGGACCGTTGCGAAGATCCACATCCGCGCGCTCTGGGTCGCGACGGAAGAGGAATCCGCAACGACCACCCGAAACGAGATGACGATTGCGGCGGCAAGACCAGTCGCGGTGATGATTGCGCGGATCCCGTCCAGCACCCCGAGATGAAGCGGCGCCAGCCGATACATCCCGCGTGTGTAGAGGAACCCGAGCACGAGGACCGGGAAGGCGACCAGCCAAAGAAGCGGCGTGGTGGAGACACCGCTGGCCGCGGATACCTCAGCGAGAATGAGAGCCGTAGTGAGCGTCGCTACATCGGCGGCGAGCCACATGTGGGCCCAGGAAGCCCTGCCTCGCCGAACCCGCGGCGCCGGCAGGGAACCTTGGCGAGCGTGCGCTAGCTGAACGTCGCTCGCGCTTTCGAGAGTGGTAGTCATGGCCGCAATGGAGAAACTCCGCAGGTCTATCGCTCGCCACACGGCGAGGATACGTCCGTGATAACAGCGCCGGAGATGCGCCACAAGGCCGCCGCCCGAAACCCTGCACGAAGGTACTCAAACTCTGCACAAACGTATAGGCGAGGGAGCAGCGGCCGCTCGTTGCTAAGGACGCCTGGTCTCAAGAACGTCCCGCGATCCAGGGATTCGACATACTCCGCGTGGTGAATCGCCTTCTCCTACCTCTGGCCGTTCTTGCCAGCTGCTTCGTCGCCGCCCCGACCACGTTCGCGAACGGCACGCTGGTTCGCGAACCACGGGGCGACGTGAAGGGCGAGCACCGTCCTCGACATCGCCTCCGTCCGCGACGGCCACCGGGCGAGGTTCCTCGCTCATCGGTTGACCACCTACCGGCCCTGGAAAACAAGCTCCTCGTCAACGGCGCTCAGATCTCCTTCTACTTCGACACGGACGACGACTCTGGGCTCGAGCGGCGGCTCGACGTCGGCTACGCGCGAGGGCGGCTCGCCGCGGTGATGAAGGACCAGCGAGGGCGGCTCGTCGGCGCCGCACGAGTCGAGCGAGCCAGTCGCCACAGCGTCGTCGTGCTGTTCGCCCGTTCCCTGTTACGCCCCGGTATCCGGCGCTATCGCTGGTTTGCTTTCGCAGGCTGCGGTGCCGGCACCGGTACCGGGTCTGCGGCGACACGGCTCCGAACGGCGGCACTCTGATCACGCACGAGCTTGAGTCGCCGCCGCCGCCGTCGCCCTGCGCCCATCGCCGGCCAGGGCTACCGCCGGGCGTTCGCAGACAACTTCGATCGTTCAGCACGCGGCGAGGTCACGGTCGATCTGGCACCTTCTGGCGGCCGCCGGCGACATCTATACCCGGAATGGCGTTCTGCACCTCGTCTCTCGCCGGTCACGAACTACGAGAACATCACGGTCTCGTCGCTTGGCAAGCGCCACTTCCGGCAGCGGGTACTTCGAGGCACGGCTGCGCTGGACGAAGGGGAACGGCTCCTGGCCGGCTTTCTGGCTGTTCACCGTCGCGCGCGCCACCGGCAATGTTCCGTCGCCCGAGATCGACGTGTTCGAGGGTCAAGGAAGCGAGCCGACGATCTTCTACGGAACCGTGCACCGCAACACGCTCGAACGGCTGCGGTGATGCCGAATCGGATACGCCAACAACTCGCAGCCGCAGTGGGCGACCTGACCGCCGGGCTTCCACTCCTATTCGGCGCTACTGGATCCACGTCCGATGATCTGGTACTTCGACCGCCGCAAGCTCGATGGACGCGCCGGTGTTCGACACCACCGATCAAGACATGTTCCTCATGTTCGACATGTGGATCGGCGGCTGGACGTGAGGCACCGAACGTCGGCACCCCGGCCGAGCTGCACACCGAGGTCGATTGGGTGAGGGTCTGGCAGAAGTGAGGATCGAACGACCGGACCCTAGCCGCTTCGTCGCGGCCGAACGAACCGGAGCGCGGCGCCACCGATCGCGATTCGCCTCGCGAATCTCCTCGAGGATGCGCCGGACGTCGTACTCGAGCTTCCACTCGGGGTAGTGCGACTCGAAGCGGCCGTTGTCGCCGATCCACCAGATGTGGTCGCCGATGCGGTTCGCGTCCTCGTATGTCCAGTCGAGCTCCTCGCCGTCGATCTCCTGCGCCAGCGCGATCGCCTCGATCACCGAGGCGTTGCTGAAGCGGCCGCCGCCGATGTTGTAGACCTCGGCGACTCGCGGCGCCTTGAAGAACTCGTGGAACGCGCGGATGAGGTCCTCGCTGTGGATCGCATCGCGGACCTGCTTGCCCTTGTAGCCGTAGACGGTGTACGGCGTCCCGGTCATCACGCAGCGCATGACGTAAGCGAGGAATCCGTGCAGCTCCGCGGCCGAGTGGTGCGGGCCCGTGAGCGTCCCGCCGCGGAAGCACGCCGTCCGCAGGCCGAAGTAGCGACCGTACTCCTGCACCAGGACGTCGGCGGCCACCTTCGAGGCGCCGAAGAGGCTGTGCAGGCGAGTCGTCGATCGACATGTCCTCTCGGATGCCGTTCCAGTAGGTGTGGTCGGGATCGATCTCCCAGCGCGTCTCCAGCTCGCGCAGCGGCAGCGAGTTCGGCCGGTCGCCGTAGACCTTGTTCGTCGAGGTGAAGATGAACGTCGCCTCGCGGCGTGCAGCCGGGCCGCCTCGAGCAGGTTGAGCGTGCCGACCGCGTTGATGTCGAAGTCGGCGAACGGCTCGCGGGCCGCCCAGTCGTGCGACGGCTGCGCGGCGGCGTGGATGACGAGCTCGATCGCTCGCCGTAGCGGCGGAAGATCCCGAGGATCGCGTCGCGGTCGCGGATGTCGAGGTCGTGGTGGATGTACGCTCTTGCCCGAGCGTCTCCTGCACTCGCCGCCGATTCCAGTCCGTCGACGCCTCGGCGCCGAAGAACACACGGCGCATGTCGTTGTCGATCCCGACGACGTCGAGCCCGAGCGCTCCGAAGTAGATAGCCGCCTCGGAGCCGATCAGCCCGCTCGAGCCGGTGATGACCGCAACACTCACTCGCCTATACCTCTTCTATTCCGCCGCCGGCCGCCGGCATGGATGGTCCAGTTCCCGGTGCCTGCCGTCAGCTCCCGGGCTTACGCGAAGCTGGGCCTCATACTAGGCCGTAAATTCGGCGCTGAAAGCTAGCCGTTTGGCCAGGTTCGGCCGGTCCTGGACGGCGCTACTGTGGGACGAGGTGGGGATTAGCGGCACCTATTAGCGGCACCTATTAGCGGCACGTTGCAGCGGACGGGATAGAGCAGATGATTGTCGATTGCCGGACCTGCGGACTCATGGCTGAGGCGCTTTCCCGCACGTCCGCGATCCTGGCACCGCTCCAGCTGCCCGACCCGGCGAGCTGATGGCACGAGCGTCACGCTTTCGTTCGACCGCGGCCCGTGCGATGGGCGGCTCGCTGGTCGCCTCGGGGCTCGCACAGCTGCTCCTGATCGTCAGCGGGGTACTGGTCGCGCGAAGCCTCGGCCCCGAGGACCGCGGGTACCTGGCGTTGCTAATCGTCGTCTCGGGCGTCTGCATCTTGATCGGGACCATGGGGCTTCACCTGGCCGCGACCTACTACATCGCGCGGGACCGCGGGCACTCGCGGCAGATCATTTCGTCCCTTCTCCGCTTCTCCGTCTTCCAGGTGGCGGCCACGCTTGCCCTTCAGACGGCAGTCCTCGCGGTCGTGGTCCTGAACGAGCCTGGGCGAGTCAAGGCTGCAGCGCTGATCTCGCTGGTCATGGCGCCGGGGCTCCTCGCCTTTGCGTTCGGAGCGGCGATCCTCCAGGGTCAGCAGCGCTTCACCGCCTTCAACGTCCTTCGAATCTTCCCGACGGCGATCTACGTCGCGGCGGTCCTCGTGGTCGTCCTGCTCGATGCGGCCGACCTCGTCCGCATCATGACCATCTGGGCCAGCGCCAATTTCATCGGCGGGTTCCTCGCCCTTGGTGTCGCCGTGCGAGGGCTGCCGGTAGCCAGTACGGAAAGCGTCGCCCCCGACCGTTTCGGAGATGAGGCGCTTCGGCCTGAAGAGCCTCTTCGGCTCGGTCTCTCCCATCGACGCACTCCGTCTCGATCAGGCCATCGTCGGCCTGTTGCTGACGCCGGTCGCTCTCGGTTTTTACGTCGTCGCGCAGGCCTTCACGAACCTCCCCCGCATCGTCGCGTACAGCATCGGGGCGGTCGCCTACCCGCAGGTCGCAGCGCACAAGGATCCTACCGCAGCTCGCCGGGTCCTGTGGCGGTACTTCTTCATCGGCGTCGCGCTCGCTGCGTTGGTCACCGTGGCTCTTGGAGTTGCCGCCGGCGAGCTCGTAACGGTGTTCTTCGGCAGCGAGTTCGGCGAAGCGACGTCGATCGCTCGGATCCTGCTCCTCGGAACGCTCTTCATGGCCGCCCGCCGCGTCCTGACTGACGGCGTCAACGGGCTCGGGCATCCCGGTCTGGGGACGCTCGGGAGGTGACCTCCTGGGTCCTGCTCGATTCCCTCCGTGGCGATCCTGCTCCCGCGCTTTGGCGTGGAAGGGATAGCGCTCGCGCTGACCTTCTCCTGGGGCGCGAGCCTGCTGCTTCTCCTCGTCTTGGTCGGCATGGGCGAGGCTCGGCTGGCTTGCCGTCCCGCGGGGCGGCCGGATCCGAGGGGAGCCTCAAGGCCCGACCTCGTCCGATCACCCGACACGGGCTGATCGGGATCGCCGTCGCGCTCGCGTCGGCCTCGGCGGCGGGCATTGCGGTCGCACTCCTCCCGCCCCGGACAGCTCTCTTCGCGCTCGCAGTGCTCTCGGCCGCGCTCTTCTTTTCCTTTGGACGGTCGCTCTCCGCGAGAAGGCGCACTCGCTGCGCGTTCGCCTGGCGCGCGAGCGTTTTTCACGGTACGACCGCGACGTCGACCCGTCTTCCGGATCCGGCGCCGAGTTCCGGGTTTCGAGGGGTCTGTACTACGTAGGCCTCTTCTTCCTCGCCCTGCTGACCTTCAGGGCCGGGGGGCAGGTGACCTACTCCGATGTCCTCTTCCTCTTCAGCTTCGCCTTAGCCTGCGCGGAGCTCGTAGTCGCGCGACGCCGCGTGCCGATGATGGTTCCGTTCCTGCTTCTGCTCGGCATGGCGGTGTTCTCGCTCGGGGGGCTTCTCTCCACGTTTTACGCCTACGAAGCGCTGAAGTCCACGGCCATCATCGTCCGGCTGATCTTTCTGACCGTCTTCTGGTTCTGGCTCGGGTCCGTCGTGCTGACAGTCGAGAGCACGTGACGAAGGCCGTCATGGTCTGGGTTGCATCCGCCGCCGTGTGTGGCGGCGCAGGAGCGCTCCAGCTTCTCGGCGAGTACGTCCTGCCGTTGGCCGGGAACGTCCTGTACGGCCGAGTCACCGGATTCACGACACACCCGAACGACCTCGGTGGGCTGACGGCCGTTGCCTTCATCCCAGCGCTTATGCTGGCTGCCCGCAGCGGCATCACTGCTCCTCAGCGCCTGCTGTCGTACGTCTGTCTTCTCCTCGTCGGGGCCGGATTGATCCTTTCCGGATCCGTGGGAGCCCTGTTTGCGGCCGCGGCCGCGACCTTCGTCTGGTTCGCCTTCCAGCGGACATCCCCGGAGTCGATCGTCGTCTTCGCAGCAGTCGGCGTCTGCGTGATCGGCGGCGTGACCGTTCAGGCGCTGCGCGGCGCGCCGACGCCGCTCGAGCGGTTCGACCGCGTGACAGCTCCTCGGGGGCGTTCGAGGGAGCCGGATCGCTCGATTCGCGCATTGCGACATATCGCGTCGCGGCGGATGAGATCAAGGAGCATCCCTTCGTCGGCGTGGGCCTCGATCTCGTCAGCGTCACGAAGCCCTTCGGAATCGTGAGCTACGAACACGAGGTCCATAACCTCGTCATCGGTACCTGGTACAAGACCGGACTTCTGGGCCTCGCGGGGATCTTGATCGCGCTGTTTGCGGTCCTGCGACGTGGATGGATCGCGATTCTCGCTTCGCGGTCGGAGGACGAGCAGATGATCTCCGGTTGCGCTCCTGTGCTCGTTCGTCGCATTCGTCGCCTTCGCGATGAGCGCGCCGGTGCTCTACTCGCGGTACGGGTGGATTTCGGCTGCGCTGCTGCTTGCGATGCGAGCCGTGCAGGAGCGGCGCTCCAGCCTCGTTCTCCAGAGGTCGTACAAGCAAGCCCGGGGGGTGCTGCTTGCTCCAGCGCGACCGTAACAGGCGGGTCGACGAGGCCCCTTTACTTCCGACGGCGGCTGACTATTCTCTGATCAGGGTCTACTGCGGACTTTCCTACGAACTTGCGGCGGCAAACAGTGACAAGACTGACCAACTCGTGGCACCCGAGGGGCAGCGGGTTGTGCCTTCGCTCGTGGACTACTTGCAGGTTCTCCGCCGGCGCCGGTGGATGTTTCTGTCGGTCGTCGTTCTCGTTCCTGCGATCGCCGTCGTCCTCACGATGCTGCAGTCGGCCTCCTACTCGGCGTCCGCGCAGGTCCTCCTGGATCGGCAGAATGTGACGGGAAGCCAGGCCCCGGCAACCGATCCTGCGCGCGAAGCGCAGACGCAAGCGGAGCTTGCGCGCGTCCCGGCGGTGGCCGAGCGGGCGATCCTCGCCTCGCGGGTGAAAAACGTGACCCCATCCGAGTTCTTGGACTCTTCCGCGGTGACCGCGACGCTGGGGAGCGACTTCCTGACGTTTTCAGTGACGAGCTCGGATCCGGAGTTCGCCAAGCGTCTCGCGACCGCGTACGCGGGCTCGTATGTGGATTACCGGCGGGACCTCGACATGCAGGCGCTCAAGGGGGCACGGGCCAGCGTACGACGCCAGCTCGGGCGGCTCGAAAGGGCGGGGCTGCAAGGTTCAGCCGAGTACCGAAGCCTCGTCCGTGAGGAGCGGAGGCTGGCGACCCTAGAGGCGCTGGACACGCCGACGGCGAAGGTCGTTCGCCCGGCCGACCAGGCGACGAAGCTGGGGCCGAAGCTCATCCGCAACGAGATGATCGGGCTCGCGCTGGGTCTCGTACTCGGCCTCGCACTGGCGTTCCTGTGGGACGCGCTGGACACACGGATTCGGTCTGTCGAGACGCTCCGCAACGGCCTCGGGCTTCGGCTACTCGGCCGGCTCCCGTCGCCCGACCGGAAGCTCCGAAAGGATGATCGCCTCGTGATGCTGGCGGCGCCCCTGGGCCATGATGCCGAAGCGTTCCGCGTCCTGCGGGCGAGCTTTGACTACGCAAACGCCGACTATCAGGCCCGGACGATCATGGTTACGAGCGCTGTCGGCGGAGAGGGCAAGTCGACGACAGCTGCCAATCTCGCCGTCGCGCTGGCGCGCGCCGGTCGGCGCGTCGTGCTGATCGATTCGGACCTTCGACGTCCTTCTCTCCACCGCTTCTTTGACCTGGATCAACGCCCGGGCCTGATCGATGTCGAACTAGGTCACGTCGGGCTCGCGGAAGCGTTGCAGTCCGTTCCCTTCACCCAGCGGACTTCGATGGCGAACGGAAACGGACCGGTCCCTCGCCGGCAGGGAACACTCGAGGTTCTCACAGCAGGTCACTCGTTCGAAGCCGCCGACGAGCTCGGAGTGGAGCAGACGATCGCCAGGATCGCCGAAAGCCTCCGAGACCGCGTCGACCTAGTGCTGATCGATGCTGCGCCGCTCCTTCCGGTTGGCGACGCGATCGCGTTGAGCGCGCACGTGGATGCTCTCGTTCTCGTAGTCCGAAACAACGGCCTCCGCTCGTCGGCGTTCGATGACCTCCGCCGTACGCTCGCCTCGACGCCCGCGCAAAAGCTCGGCTTCATCCTCACGGACGCCGAGGCAGGCGACGCGTACACCCACTTCTACCGGTACGCGCCGCCCGCCCGCCGCGGGGACGGTGATGTCCCCCTCACATACGAATCCTCCCGCCCACCAGACGAATAGCAGTCGCCCTAGGCGCAGCGGTCCTCTCCGCGAGTGGTCGTCGACGACAGCATGTGCGTGGTCGTAGCCCACCTCGTCTCGCGGTGCATCCAGTGGCGGAGCGCTGCGAGCGGTCGCCGCTGACGCGGTGACCGGGACGCAGGAAGCGCGCGTAGCGAGAGACGTCCATGTGCAGCAGATCGCCCCGGATAGGGCCGCTCGTATAGCTGTTGGCCGGCTCTTGACCCTCGCGTCGGGGCGGGAGAGCGGGCACGGCGGAGCAGTTTTCCACACTGTCGAGTGCGCAAAGCTGGTCGCGCCGGCCACTCGCTGCGGTCCCCAGCCGGTCTCACGCTGGCAGGCGCAGATTGCCTATCCCGCTCCGGGGCCGAGCTGGCGCGGCGAGCGGCGGGGATGGCTCGAACAGGCACGGAGCTTGCGTCGTGGCTCCTCATCGGCCTCACCCTCCAAGATGCCACCCCGCGATGCGCAGTTCGCCGGCGAGACGCTGATACGCGGCCGCGGCCGGATTCATGCCCATTTCCCCTCGACCGACTTCACCAGGGCGAAACGACCAGCCAGACCGAGCCTTTGGCGGTAGCGGCGGAAGATCCGCGACCTCCTTCGAGCGTAGATCCGGGATGACCGACAGCCTCGATGAAGGGCCGGACGACTACCTCAGCGTTCACAACCTCTATAGGCGGGAGAACTAGCCGCCTCAACGTGCGCTCGCGCAAAAAGGCGACACTCGAGCGCGCGCAACGACTTCGGCGAGGCGTGCCGCTCGGCCGCGAGCGCGGTTGTCCGACGCTGATACGCCACCTCGGATCGGCCGCATACCGCGCCCCCAAAAATGCTCGGCCACGCATCCTAGGCTCTGGAATGCCCAGCCGTCCGTTCGGTCGGGATCAACCGGCCCGATCGCTCCGGCCGCTCTGGAAGTGGCCAAACTCGGTTCACAGGCCGGCCAGGGTCGGGTCGCGTGACCAGGGCGAGCAGTCCCGACTACGGCCGCTGCGGTCGCCGCGCCAGTGGGAGCTCTACGCGGAAGTGTCCATTGAGGCCGCGACTATGGCGTGATGTCGACGGAGCGGTTCATGTCCTGCGTGAGCTCGGCCGTGGTGAGTGCGCGGTTGTAGACGCGCACTTCGTCGATCAGGCCTTGGAAGGCCTCCTCGGGCCAGATCGTGTTCGCTCCGATTCGCAGCGCGCCCGTTGAGGTCGAGATCGTGCCCGATGCGGCAGTCGTCGTCACGAGCGTCCCGTTTACGTACAGCCTAGGTTCGTCCCGTCGTAGGTCGTGGCCAGGTGCGTCCACGTGTTCGCGGCCAGCGCGGCGCTCCGGTCGCGATCCTCTCGAAGCCACCGGCGAAGATGCTCCCGAGCGGCCTCGTCGGTTCGTGTCAAGTACAGCGCATAGACGAGGCTTCCAGGCGTCTCCTTCAAGAGCACGGTCCGATAGGGCCAGCCGAGCACGGCCGGGCGGACCCAGGCTTGGAGGGTCATGCCGGTGGTGAGGTCGAGCGAGGCGCTGTCGGCGATCGTGACCATGTCGTTGACGCCGTCGAAGGAGATCGCGCCGCCGTACTTGCCGGCGCGGCCCAGGTCGGGCCGTTGGTGAGCGTCCCGTTGTTGCCGGTGCCGGAGGCGTCGGGGGCGGCGGTGCCGCTGCCCTGGTCGAAGCTGTAGGCGGCGACCAGCCCCGGCGGCTGCGCCGTGTTCGTCACGGTGACGCCGACGTTGGCCGAAGTGGTGATGTTCCCGGAGGGATCGCGGGCGACCGCGGTCAGCGTGTGCGCGCCGTTGGCGACCGGCGCGTGTCCCAGGAGACGGCGTAGGGGCTGGTCGTGTCCTCGGCGCCGAGGTTGGCGCCGTCGAGGCGGAACTGGACGCCGGAGACCTGGTCGTTGTCGGCCGCGTTCGCGGTTACCGAGACCGTGTTCGCGACGGTTGCGCCGGCGGCTGGGGCGGTGATCGAGACCGTCGGCGGGGTCGTGTCGCAGGCACCGGCGTCGCCTCGAGCGTCGCGCGGCCGGAAGTGTTGCCGGCGAGGTCGTAGGCCTCGACCCCGAGCGTGTGCGCGCTTCCGCAGGCGAGGCCGGTGAACGTGAAGCTCGTCTGCTGGGTCGGCGGCCCCGCCTGCGCACCGTCCAAGAACAGCCGGTAGCCGGCCACACCGACGTTATCCGACGACGCCGACCAACCCGTCGCAATCGAGGTCCTCGTGATGGTGGTCGTGGCGAAGTTGCTCGGCTGCGTCGGGGTTGGGTGTCGCCGGTGACGAAGATCCTGAGCTCGTTCGAGGCGGCGCCGATGTTGCCTGCGGCGTCCTGGGCGTGACCTTGTAGTAGTAGAAGCCGGAGGAGAGCCCAGTGTCAGTGTAGGAGAGGCCGGTCGGCTGAGCGATCCGATTGACGGCCGCCGGCGTGAAGTCGGGGGCGTTCGAACGGTGGACGTTGTAGTGGGCGACGCCGACGGCGTCGCTCGACGCATTCCAGTTCAGGAGCACGGACGACGTCGAGCCGGTTCCGGCGAGATTCGCCGGAGCGGAGGGCGGCGTCGTGTCGACCACACCGACGGAGCGGGTCAGGTCGCTCTGGACCTCGGCTGCCGAGAGTGCGCGGTTGTAGATACGTACCTCGTCGATCAGGCCCTGGAACCACTCTGCGCGGACCGAGTTGCCGCCGATCCGCAACACCGCGTTCGACGTCGTGATCGAGCCCGTGTACAGCAGCTGGCCGACCTGGGTGCCGTTGACGTAGAGCCGGAGTGCGCCTCCGCCTAGGTGGCAGCGAGATGCGTCCACTCGTTCAGCGGCAACGCAGCAGTTCCATCCACCTGCGAGCCGCGTTGGCGGAGAACACCTGCGCGTTCGGCCGCTGCGTGTTGCGGTTCGCATATAGCCCGTACACGAGGCCGCCCGAACGCTGCTTGAACACCACCGTCCGCCAAGTCGTCCCCAGCGTGGTCGGCCTGCACCCAGGCTTGGAGGGTCATGCCGGTGGTGAGGTCGAGTGAGGCGCTGTCGGCGATCGTGACCATGTCGTTGACGCCGTCGAAGGAGATCGCGCCGCCGTACTTGCCGGCGGCGGCCCAGGTCGGGCCGTTGGTGAGCGTCCCGTTGTTGCCGGTGCCGGAGGCGTCGGGGGCGGCAGTGCCGCTGCCCTGGTCGAAGCTGTAGGCGGCGACCAGTCCCGGCGGCTGCGCCGTGTTCGTCACGGTGACGCCGACGTTGGCCGAAGTGGTGATGTTCCCGGAGGGATCGCGGGCGACCGCGGTCAGCGTGTGCGCGCCGTTGGCGACCGCGCGTGTGTCCCAGGAGACGGCGTAGGGGCTAGCCGTGTCCTCGGCGCCGAGGTTGGCGCCGTCGAGGCGGAACTGGACGCCGGAGACCTGGTCGTTGTCGGCCGCGTTCGCGGTTACCGAGACCGTGTTCGCGACGGTTGCGCCGGCGGCCGGGGCGGTGATCGAGACCGTCGGCGGGGTCGTGTCGCAGGCACCGGCCGTCGCCTCGAGCGTCGCCCGGCCGGACGTGTTGCCGGCGAGGTCGTAGGCCTCGACCCCGAGCGTGTGCGCGCTTCCGCAGACGAGGCCGGTGAACGTGAAGCTCGTCTGCTGGGTCGGCGGCCCCGCCTGCGCACCGTCCAAGAACAGCCGGTAGCCGGCCACACCGACGTTATCCGACGACGCCGACCAACCCGTCGCAATCGACGTCGCGCTCGAACCTGTTCGACACGAAACCAGTCGGCTGGGTGGCGCAGAACATCGTCCGCGAGCCCAAGCGGCGTGTTCATGTCCTGCGTGAGCTCGGCCGTGGTGAGTGCGCGGTTGTAGACGCGCACTTCGTCGATCAGGCCTTGGAAGGCCTCCTCGGGCCAGATCGTGTTCGCTCCGATCCGCAGCGCGCCCGTTGAGGTCGAGATCGCGCCCGATGCGGCAGTCGTCGT
The DNA here is from genome assembly GCA_963798935.1 of uncultured Actinomycetes bacterium. Lineage (GTDB taxonomy): Bacteria > Actinomycetota > Thermoleophilia > Gaiellales > Gaiellaceae > JACDAN01. The sequence continues at coordinate 79,945 of CAWCVG010000030.1, read as the reverse complement.
CACGAGCGTGCCGTTTACGTACAGCCTCAGGTTCGTCCCGTCGTAGGTCGTGGCCAGGTGCGTCCACGTGTTCGCGGCCAGCGCGGCGCTACCGGTCGCGATCCTCTCGAAGCCACCGGCGAAGATGCTCCCGAGCGGCCTCGTCGTTTCGTTCAAGTACAGCGTATAGACAAGGCTTCCGGCGTCTCTTTCAAGAGCACGGTCCGATAGGGCCAGCCGAGCACGGCCGGGCGGACCCAGGCTTGGAGGGTCATGCCGGTGGTGAGGTCGAGTGAGGCGCTGTCGGCGATCGTGACCATGTCGTTGACGCCGTCGAAGGAGATCGCGCCGCCGTACTTGCCGGCGGCGGCCCAGGTCGGGCCGTTCGTCAGCGCCCCGTGTTGCCTTGGCCCGAGAGGTCCGGCGACGTCGTTCCCGACCCCTCGTCGAAGCTGTACGACCCGACCAGGCCGGGCGCTCCGGCGGGCCCGATGTCGTCGAAGGTTGCCGTATAGCTGGCTGGCGTTTCGCCGGCGATGACGTTGTGACTCGCCGCGCCGCCGTCGGACCAGGAGTTGAACGCGTACCTGCGACCGTTGGCCGACTGGGTGTCGGCGATGAGCGAGTTGTTGGAGCCCACCATCACTCGCCGCGTAAACGGCGTCGTTCCCGCCGTGCTGCCGACGACCAGCCGCAAGCCGGTCGGTGCCGAGGCGAACGTGAGGTCGACCGTCTTCGGGTCGAGCCGCAAGGTCGTGGACGCCGTCAAGCCCGTGGAATCTTGGGCAGTGAGCTTGAGCTCGATGTGCGAGGGATACTCATGGTCGATGCTGTCGAACTTCCCGAACGCGACCCCGGGGAACTCCCCCAGCGGATGCGGGTGGCAGTCCGACGGGCAGTGTTGGAGGGTGACCGACCAGCTCAGTGCGGCCGGCGGAAGCGATCCGTCCTCCGGATCTGATGCGTGGCCGGAGAACGAGATCTCGTCGCCGACCTTCCACGTCGCCCCCGACCGCAGGCAGGTCGATCGTCGGTACCGGAGGATTCCCGTTCGCGCTGATCAGGATCGACGCCGTATCGAAGGCGCCTTGGGCGTCGGAGACGCGAACACGGACGGTGTAGGTGCCCGGCCCGTAGGTGCGCGATGGCGTTGCAATGGTCGCGTCGCCGTAGGTGCCGTCGCCGTCGAGGTCCCAGGTGTACGCCAGGGTGTCCCCAGGATCCGGATCACTGGAGGTCGTCGCATCGAACTGGACGGTGAGGGGAGCGCCGCCGGTCGTCGGTGAGGCCGTCACGCGCGCGACCGGCGCGTTGTTGCTCGACCCGAGGTACCGATGCGGCGAATCGCTCCACCGAAATCGACGTAGAACACGTCGCCACCGGGGCCGATCTGGAGGTCGACCGGATCCCGCCGCGCCCGCGTCGAAGGTGATTCGGTTGCTCGGATTGGGAAACCCGTCGCCGCCGGCGAGCATCGCCCAGATGCAGTTTCGAGAGTAGTCGGAGAAGAACAGCGCTTTTGTGTAGCTGGCCGGGTATGTTCCCCCCGTTGTAGAACGCCATGCCCGAGATGGAGGAGCTGCCCGTCGTGCAGGATTCTCGCCGGCACGACCTCTTGGCTGTGCTGGTACGTGTAAGTACCGGCGCCGTAGCGCCGCCCGCCGAGTACAGGTTCTCCAGAGGTGAGGTCCGGCTCGTCGTAGCCGGGCTGCGGGCCGACGCCCTCGTAGCACGGCCAGCCGAAGTTCTCGGCACGGAGTCCATGGGGTCTGCCGACGCGGTTGATCTCCTCCCAGGTGTTCCACCCCACGTCACCGATCCAGAGCTCATTCGTGCCGGGGCGGATCGTGAACCGGAACGGGTTGCGCAGTCCCTGGGCGACGATCCGCCTGGAGTTGACGTCGTAGCTGAGCGGTACACGGGTTGTCCGGCAGCCCGGCACCGGTGTTCGGGTCACCCGGATGACCGAGCCGTCCAGCGTGGTCGGGTCGCCGGGTCGTCCGAATGTCCTGGCTCCGCAGCGCGCCGCCCTCAGCCGTCGGCGGCGGCGAGGGCGGCGCCGACGCCGCCGGGCGGGTCGCCGCAGGGGTTCCGCGGGTTGCCGTCCTGCCCCCAATCGGCGAAGTTGAAGCTTGCGCCGTCACCGGCTGTTGCGTACAGCTGCTCCGTCGGCCCCGAAGTGCCACCGACCCGATCGAGTGGCTGGGATACTGCTGGCGCCACTCTTTGACGAGCACCTGTTCCGGCCCGGACGGTGACGTTGCCGGACGCGGTCAGATCGCGACAGATCCGGCCGCTGACGACGCAGCCGTCACCCGTGGCCCCCGGCGGATTGGGCAGCGGGTCGCCAGTAGACGCCAGCGCGTCCCCCAGCGCGGCGCCGTCGCGCCGATGGCGCCGTCGTACGTGTACATGACGTACACGTACGGATCGAGCCGGGAAGTTCGGCGCGAGGCCAGGCCGAGCAGGCCGCGGTCCCAGGCGTTGTAGACCTCGCGTTGAGGTCCACGAAGACCGTCGGCGTGGTGTCGACAGGTTGTCGAACACCTTGATCAGGCCTCTTTTCTCGGCGACGAAGACCCGGCCGTCCGAGGCGAACCGGACCGCGGTGGGTTCCGTCAGACCGGTGAAGACCGTCACGTCCTGGAAGTTGGTCGGGACCGTGCCCGCGCTGGCAGGCGGCGCGCTCACCGCGGGGGCAATAAACGCCGAAGCCGCAATAAGGATCAACGCGCCGGTACGAAGCAGTGCTGTACCCGCAAATCCGTGCAACGCCTCGATTATCAGGCGCAGGGGGCTTAGGTACAACCAGCCAGAGGTTCAGGTGAGCGGTCTGTCCAAGGCGGGCAGCTCGCCGGCCTGCGGTAAGCGAACGTCGCTACTTCGTCGCAAGTTAGCTCGTCGTGAGGTTCCCCGTCCGGCTAGCTCCCCACTCGCGCGCGGGGTCCTGCGTTTCTGGCCTGGCGACCACGCTTCGAGCGCGGTTATCCTGAGCCGGGAATGAGCTGCTGTGTGGATGTCGCCCCCTCCACACCCCTTCTCACGGTTGGATCGCTGCTCCGTGCGTTCGTTCTGAGATGGGACAGGTCCCGCAAAATCGGGAAGCTGGCAGTCCGTGGTCTCGACCGCCCGGGAGGGCGCTGGTTCCTCGCAGCGGTAGGGACGACGATCCTGCGCCGGGAGACCGGCGATAGGCGTGCCAGAATGTTCTTTGACGATGCCGCCTGGATACAGCAATCCGGCGACGATTTCGTGGCGGTGGGAAAGCGGTTCACCTTCAAGCACGGAAGCGCTATGAAGCACAATTCGATGATTGCGCCGACTTCTGGTTCCACGTGTATCGCCCCGCCGTTGGCGACACTATCGTCGACGTCGGCGCTGGCATCGGCTCCGAAACACTCGTGTTTTCGCGAGCGGTCGGTAGAGCGGGCGCGTCTTGCGATCGAAGCGCATCCCGAAACGTTCGAGGTGCTCGACGCAGCATTGTCGTTGGAATAACTTGACGAACGTGGCGCTGTGCCACTGCGCCATCCTCGATTTCGCCCGACCCGTCTATGTCGATGACCGAGCGACGCACGAAGAGAACACTGTCAGCACGGAATGGGCTCCTTCGCGCCGGCGAGGAGCAGTCGAGGGCGCGTCGCTCGACGACATCTGTCAACGCTTCGGCGTAGACGGCGTGAGTTTCCTCAAGATGAACATCGAGGGGGCGGAAACGCTTGCTCTACAGGGGATGCGGAAAATGATTGAAAGAACCGATGCAATCTTTGCGTCGCCTGTCATGATTTTCTTGCGGGTAGAGGACCCTGGTCCGAACGCGGGCGCATCACAGTTTCTTGAAGGAGCATGGGTTCACCATGGCCCCGCGGGGGCGAGCCCAGCGAGTTACGTTCGTGATCGCGTGCACGGGATAAGAAGCCACACGTGATCCCGTGAGAGTAACGCCGCGCCGCCCGACGGCCCAGAGCCCGGGTCCCTCGGCAGCCCGCGTGCGGACCTCGCCGCATCGCCAGGTGGCCCCGGCTGCCCGCGCCGACTAGTACATCAGGATTCCATCTCCGATGCCCACTGCGAACCCCCGGCGAAGGCGGCGGCGGAAAGGGAGTGAGTCGGAAGATTACTGCGCATTCGAACGCATCTCGCCGAGCCAGCGCGCAGGCGAGTTCCTCGTGGTACCGGCCCCGGCTCGGCACTTCGCGGGCTTGCACTCCTTAAGCGTGTACCTATTCGCCACGGCGCCTTGCGAGCCCGGCGGGGAGTCTGCGAGCGTCCGGTGCGCCGAATGCAGGTCGCCTGTGAGGACTCGGGAGAGCCGGGCTGGCCCGATGGAGAGAGTGGAACGTTCCGCCGATAGAGGGTCGCCGATCATCGGCTTTGCAACGGACATGAGCGTCGATCGGGCGAGACGGTCCACTTCAAGATCAAGACTACCGCGTCCGACTACCGAGTCGACATCTACCGGCTCGGTTATTACGGGGGCAATGGCGCTCGGAACGTCGCGACGGTGGTTCCGTCCGTCGTGCTTCCTCAGAACCAACCGGCTTGCCTGCCCGAGGCATCGACTGGCCTGATCGACTGCGGCAACTGGGCGGTCTCCGCGACCTGGAACGTTCCAGCCGACGCCGTGTCGGGCGTCTACGTCGCTAGGCCTGTTCGGCTCGACACGAGCGCCGCGAGCCACATCCTGTTCGTCGTACGCGACGACGACGGCCGCTCGGACGTCCTTTTTCGACATCCGATACCACGTGGCAAGCCTACAACGACTACGGGGGGAACAGCCTTTACCGCGGCCAGCCGGCAGGACGGGCCTACAAGGTCAGCTACAACCGTCCCCTGCGCACGAGATTCAACGATGAGGGCCCGCGCAGCAACTTCTTCAGCGCCGAGTACCCGATGGTGCGTTGGCTCGAGCGCAACGGGTACGACACGAGCTACACCACTGGCGTCGAGACAGACCGGCGCGCCGCAGAGCTCCTCGAGCACCGCCTCTTCCTTTCGTCGGCCACGACGAGTACTGGTCCGGCGACCAGCGCTCGAATGTCGAGGCGGCACGCGCCGCCGGCGTCAACCTGGCGTTCTTCAGCGGCAACGAGGTCTTCTGGAAGCACAGGTGGGAGCCGAGCATCGACGGGACGTCCACTAGTCATCGAACCCTCGTTTCGTACAAGGAGACGCGGAACGGCGCGAAGATCGACCCAGCCCACTCTGGACGGGAACTTGGCGCGATCCGCGCTTCAGCCCCCCGTCCGACGGCGGGCGTCCCGAGAACGCCCTGACGGGCACGATCTTCATGGTGAATGGTCACCGGGACGATCCGATGTACGTCCCGGCCGAATACGGCGCGATGCGCTTCTGGCGAAACACCGATATCGCCACCCTTGCGACGGGCCAGCGCGCGACATTCCCGGCGGGAACGCTCGGGCACGAGTGGGACGAGGACCTCGACAACGGCTTCCGTCCGGCCGGTGTAGTGAGGCTCTCGTCGAGCACGTTCGATGTTCAGACCTTCGTCACCGACTACGGCGCGCAGACAACGAATGGAAGGGCGACGCACAACCTAACGCTCTACCGTGCGCCGAGCGGTGCGCTCGTCTTCGGAGCCGGAACCGTTCAGTGGGCGTTCGGCCTCGATCCCACGCACGATTTTCCCGGCACCCCAACCGACCAGCGGATGAAGCAGGGAACGGTGAACCTCTTCGCCGACATGAGTGTCCAGCCCTCGACTATCGAGTCAGGCCTTATCCCAGCAACAGCCTCGTCCGACGCGACCCCGCCAACCTCGACGATCACGTCTCCAGCGTCGGGAGCGAACTTCCCGACCGGTGAGCCGCTGACTATCACTGGCACCGCAAGTGACGTGGGCGGCGTCGTCGCCGGCGTCGAGGTCTCCGTCGACGGCGGCGCCACCTGGCATCCGGCTATCGGTCGGGAGAACTGGACCTACACATGGACTAGCGGGCCTTCCGCCTCGACCACGATCAAGAGCCGCGCGGTCGACGACAGCGTGAACCTCGAGACGCCGTCCGGCGGGGTTCCGATTACGGTCACGCCAAGGACCTGCCCGTGCTCGCTCTGGGGGCCGAACACGGTGCCCGGAACGGCGGCGTCACTCGACAGCACTCCGTTCGAGCTCGGCGTTCGCTTCCGGGCGGACGAGTCGGGTTACATCACCGGGATCCGGTTCTACAAGGGCGCCGGCAACACCGGCACGCACCTGGGTCGGCTGTGGAGTGAGAGCGGGACGCAGCTCGCGAACGCGACGTTCACGAATGAGACGGGGACAGGCTGGCAGCAGGTCAGCTTCGCCTCGCCGGTTGCGATCGCGGCGAACACGACGTACGTCGCCTCCTACTTCGCGCCGGCCGGCCACTATGCGCTCGACCGGCCGTACTTCACGAACGGCTACGACAACGCGCCGCTGCATGCGCTGGCGGACGGCGCGGGCGGCGGCGCCAATGGGGTCTACGCCTTCGGCGGCGGCTTCCCAACTGGGACGTCAATGGCGAGCAACTACTGGGTCGACGTCGTGTTCGAGCGCGGCCTGCCCGGTGATACGACGCCGCCTACGGTCACGAGTGTCGCGCCCTCCTCTGGCGCGACCGGGGTCGGATCGAACAGCAATCTCACGGCCCAGTTCAGTGAGCCGATCGAGCCGGCGAGCGTGACGGCGAGCAGCTTCGAGCTGCGAGATTCCGGAGGTGCACTCGTGCCGTCGGCGGTCTCGGCCACCGGCTCGAGCGCGACTCTCAACCCGAGTAGCGCGCTTGCCGCCTCGAGCACGTATACGGCGACGCTGAGGGGCGGCTCCGCCGGGGTCAAAGACGTCTCTGGCAATCCGCTCGCGAGCAATCACCAGTGGTCGTTTACGACGGGCGCTGCCGACACGACGCCGCCAACGGTGACGAGCGTCGCGCCCGCGGCAGGAGCGACTGCGGTCTCGCGCAACGGTGCGGTTACGGCTCAGTTCAGCGAAGGGCTCGACCCGGCGAGTGTTTCGTCCGCCACTTCGAGCTGCGCGGGCCCGGCGGGGCCTTGGTGCCTGCGGTTGTGTCGGCCGGCAGCACGAGTGCGACGCTCTCACCGAACGCCGCACTCGCGTACGAGACGACATATACAGCGACCGTCAAGGGCGGCTCCTCCGTGTGAAGGACGAGGCCGGTAACGCGCTCGCCGGCGACCACTCATGGTCGTTCACGACGACGCTGCCTGCCGCATGCCCGTGCTCGCTCTGGGACGCGGGCACGACCCCCGCTACGCCGGCGTCACTCGACAGCACTCCGTTCGAGCTCGGCGTTCGCTTCCGGGCGGACGAGTCGGGTTACATCACCGGGATCCGGTTCTACAAGGGCGCCGGCAACGCCGGCACGCACCTGGGTCGGCTGTGGAGCGAGAGCGGGACGCAGCTCGCGAACGCGACGTTCACGAATGAGACGCAGACAGGCTGGCAGCAGGTCAGCTTCGCCTCGCCGGTTGCGATCGCGGCGAACACGACGTACGTCGCCTCGTACTTCGCGCCGGCCGGCCACTATGCGCTCGACCGGCCGTACTTCACGAACGGCTACGACAACGCGCCGCTGCATGCGCTGGCGGACGGCGCGGGCGGCGGCGGCAATGGGGTCTACGCCTTCGGCGGCGGCTTCCCAACTGGGACGTCAATGGCGAGCAACTACTGGGTGGACGTCGTGTTCGAGCGCACGCTGCCCCCCGACACGACGCCGCCGACGGTGACCAACGTGGCGCCGGCTTCGGGCGCGACGGGAGTCGGCGTGAATGCGAATGTCCGAGCCGTAATGAGCGAGGCGCTCGACCCGGCTAGCGTGACGACGGCGAGCTTCGAGCTGCGCGGCCCCGGGGGGGCGCTAGTGCCGGCGGCGGTCTCGGCCTCGGGGGCGACGGCTACGCTCGACCCGAGCGCGGCGCTGACCGCCTCGACCATTTACACGGCGACCCTTAAGGGCGGCTCTGCGGGGGTCAAGGACCAGGCGGGCAACGCACTGGCCGCCGATCACTCCTGGTCGTTCACAACGGGCGCGCCGGCGATCTGCACCTGCTCGCTCTGGGCGCCGAGCACGACCCCCGTCACGCCGGCGACACTTGATGCCAGCCCGCTCGAGCTGGGCGTCCGCTTCCAGTCAGATGTGGCGGGTTACGTCACCGGGATCCGCTTCTACAAGGGCCCGGGCAACACAGGCACGCATCTGGGTCGCCTCTGGAGCGCGAGCGGCGCGCAGCTCGCGACCGCGACGTTCACGAACGAGACTGAGACGGGCTGGCAGCAGGTGAGCTTCGCCACGCCCGTCGCGATCGCCGCAGGTACGACCTACGTCGCCTCCTACCACGCGCCGGCGGGCCACTACGCGCTCGACCGGCCGTATCTTCACCGAGACCTACGACAGTGCGCCCCTGCACGCGCTTCGCCGACGGGGCCGGCGGTGGTAACGGCGTCTACGCCTTCGGCGGCGGCTTCCCCACGGAGAGCTCGATGGCGAGCAACTACTGGGTTGACGTCGTATTCGAGACCACGCTGCCCGGCGATACGACGCCGCCGACGGTCACCAGCGTCGCGCCTGCTTCGGGAGCGACGGGCGTCGGAGCGAGCGTGAACGTGCGCGCGGTCCTGAGCGAGGCGATCGACCCGGCGAGTGTGACGGCGAGCAGCTTCGAGCTGCGCGACGCCGGCGGCGCTGTGGTTCCGGCTGCCGTCTCGGGAAGCGGTTCCACAGCCACGCTCGACCCGAGTGCGACGCTCACTCCCTCAACCGCGTACACCGCCACGCTGAAGGGTGGCTCGGGCGGCGTCAAGGACCAAGAGGGCAACGCGCTCGCAGCCGACCACTCATGGTCGTTCACGACTGCGCCGCTCGCCGCCATGCCCGTGCTCGTTGTGGAGCGGAGTGTCGTCCCGGCGACGGCTGCCGTCGCGGACGCGACGCCATTCGGCTCGGCGTACGCTTCCAGTCGGACATCGCCGGCTACGTAAACGGGATCCGCTTCTACAAGGGCACTGGAAACACCGGCACCACGTCGGCCACCTGTGGAGCGCGACGGGCGCACTGCTCGCGACGGCGACGTTCACCAACGAGACGGCCACGGGGTGGCAGCAGGTGAACTTCGCCACGCCCGTGGCGATCCACGGCGAACACGACGTACGTGGCTTCCTATTATGCGCCGGTCGGCCAATACGCCCTCGACCGCCCTACTTCAACGCGGGCCACGACAACGCGCCGCTGCACGCGCCGGAAGACGGCGCCGGCGGCGGGAACGGCGTCTACCACGCGTTGGGCTCGGGCTTCCCGAACAGCAGCTCGCAGGCGAGCACGACTACTGGGTCAACGTCGTCTTCGATACGAGTCCTGCCGACACGACGAGCCCGACCTCGACGGCGACGTTCCCGGCCTCCTCGGCCTCCTACAACATCGCAGGCTGGAACGCCGGCTGCGCAACGCCTGGCTTCTGCGGAACTGCGTCGGATCTCGGATCGGGTCTCCAGAAGGTGGAGCTCTCGATTCGGCGGGGCAGCGGGAACTACTGGAACGGGAGCGCCTTCGCCAGCACATCCGAGGTCTTCCTGGCGGCGACAGGCACGACGCCGTGGAGCTATGCCTTTGCGCGAACGAGCTTCCCGGCGGATGGCGAGTACACCGTGCGTGTGCGGTCTACGGATCTCGCCGGCAACGTCGAGACGCCCGTCGCGCGGTTGTTCACCTACGACGCCACAGCGCCGAGCTCGAGCGCGACATTCCCTGCCGCCTCCACCGCCTATAGCGCCGCGGGGTGGAACGCCGGCTGTGCAACGCCCGGCGTCTGCGGAACCGCCTCGGATCTCGCGTCGGGTCGGTCCGGAATGTGGAGCTCTCGATTCGACGGGGCAGCGGGAACTACTGGAACGGGAGTGCCTTCGCCAGCACGACCGAGGTCTTCCTGGCCGCGGCGGGCACGTCGGCGTGGAGCTACGCCTTGCCGCCGACGAGCTTCCCGCGGACGGCTCGTACACGATCCGGCCCGGGCGAGAGGACAACGCCGGAAATGTCCAGAACGCCTGCGTCTCAGGGCCTTCACCTACGACGGGAACGGCCCGACTGTTACGGCGACCTTCCCGGCCGCCGGCGGCAACTACAGCCTCGTGTCTTGGGCCGCCGGCTGTGTCCCCGCCGGTTTCTGTGGTACCGCGTCCGGACCCGACCTCCGGCATGCAGCGTGTCGAGCTTCTGTCGATCCGGAAGGGCGCCGAGGAACTACTGGACGGGACTGGTTTGTGAGCGCGTCCGAGGTCTTTGTGCCGGCGACCGGCACGTCGGCATGGAACTAGCCTCCCGCGAGCACTTCCCGGCAGACGATCAGTACACGATTCGGGTGCGGGCGGTCGACGTGACTCGGGAACACGACCCTGACCCCGCTTTGCGAACGTTCAGGTTCGACGCGCTCGTCGCGACGTCGAGCATCTCCTTCCCGGCCGACGCCGGCCTCCAGGTCCCACCACGTGGACTCCGGGTTGCCCGACCGCGGGCTTCTGCGGTACGGCAGCCGACCTACGACCTACGGCGTCCAGAGGGTGCAGCTGTGGGTCCACCAGGGCGCAGGTAACTACTGGAACGGAACGAGCTCGGGAGCGCCGGCGAAGTCTGGGTGAACGCGACCGGCACCACCAGCTTGGAACCTGGCGTTCGCCGCGTCGCGCTTCACCCTCGCCGGGAACTACACCGTCAGTGTCCGTGCGACGGACACTGCGGGGAACATCGAAGCGCCTAATTCGAGGACGTTCAACTACGACGGGGCGGCCCCGTCGTCTGCGCTGACGTTCCCCGTTGCGGCGGCCGCGTACAACGCCTGGGGCTGGGCGAGCTCCAGCTGCCCTCCGGGTGTGTGTGGCACGGCTCCTGATGCCGCTCCGGCGTCCAGAAGGTCGAAATCTCGATCCGGCAGGTGAGCCCGAGCCGCTACTGGAACGGCACGTCCTTCGCGAGTAGCTCAGAGGTCTTCCACACGGTGCACGGGGACGACCGACTGGAGCTTGCCTTGCCCGCGTCGGGCTATACCGTCAATGGGCAGTACACGATCCGGGTCCGCGCGACAGACAACGCCGGAAACGTGCAAAGCCCGTCGTCATCGACGTACCGATACGACGCGGCGTTGCCGACGGCGACCCTGAACCTCCGGCCGCCAACGGGAACTACACCGACACGACCTGGAACGGCGGCTGCACGAGCGCAATCTGCGGCTCGGCGTCCGAGCTGGGGGTTCCGGGCTCGCGCAGTCGAGCTCGATCGTTGCAGCAGGCGACGGGAAGCTACTGGGACGGCACGGCGTTCACGAGCCGCGACCGAGGTTTATGTGCAGGGACTCTGCCTCTCGTCGGCGGTACGCCTTCCCGGACCGAGCTTTCCGGCCGCCGGCTCGTACGTCGTCCGCGCGCCGTTCGACGGACGCCGCCGCAACACTCGGAAATCCGTTCGCTCCGAGGACGTTCACCATCACACCGTAAGTCCGTCGAGAGTAGAAAGGGATTGCGACGTCGCTGTCGCGATCGCAGCACGGCTCGGCGGTTGGCGGGCAACGAAGACGTTCACCGTCGGGCCGACCGAGACGCACTGCCCGTGATTCACCGGTGTCGGTTGCAACAGGCTTCGACGACTACCTGCACGACACTGACGGAAGAGGAGAATTGATCTACCGAGAACGTGGTCGAGAGTCGATCGACCGCTCACCGCGACTGCGGAGTGGCGAGGCCCAGGCAGGCACTCGGCGTGGCTACGCGCCGCGGGCAAGGCCGCCGCACCTGCTTGCTCCGCGGTGAGGCTGTGGGAACCCCCCGTCCGGCTAGCCCCCTGGGCGCGGGGCCTGCGTTTCTGGTCTGTTCGTGGCAGCCGGCGCGTCGTACCCTCGTTTGCGAACTGGGCTCACCAATGCAGGTCGCAAGGAGGAGAGGCGTGCGGCTGAGGTCTACGAGTGGCGCCGGCTGGCCAACCATGGTCGTCGACACCCCACCGGGAAGCGACGGCCGCGGGATCGAGGTAGAACAGGCGTCCGCGAGGCGGTGCCCGCGTGAATGGGCTTCGTAGCGCTCGCGGGACCGCTGCGGCGCCGCCGAGGGTCCAGAAATGCAGCTGCGACGGCGGCGGGTGGATCGTCACGCTCACCGGGACCGCTATCACGCCCCGGCCGACGCTGGGATGTTGCGGCGAACGCGCTGTGTCTGCCTCGACCATGCACCGAGCCCCGCCCCTAGCCGCGGGGTCGGTGCCGGTGAAGCCGTCGAGACCAGCGGCAAGCGGTCGCCTGAAGCAGGACCCCCGCTTCGGGGAGGCGAACCCATCCGCCTGGCCGGTTCCCCTTCGGGCCGGCACGGAGCAGCATTATCAGCGTGTCGACTTCAGTCGTAACCGGCGGAGCGGGCTTTCTCGGCTCACACTTGTGCGAGTACTTGCTCGAGCGGGGGCATCGCGTCCTATGCGTCGACAACCTCGACACGAGCACGCTCCAGAACATCGAGCACATTCGCGACGGCGACTTCCTGTTCATCAACCACGACCTGGTCGAGCACATCGACATTGCCGAGCCGGTCGACCTCATCTTTCACCTCGCGAGCCCTGCGAGCCCGATCGACTATCTACGGCTTCCGCTGCACACACTCAAGGTCGGCTCGTACGGAACCCACAACGCGCTCGGGCTCGCGAAGTTCAAGCGTGCACGGTTCCTGCTTGCATCCACGAGCGAGGTCTACGGCGATCCGCAGATCCACCCGCAGCCCGAGGGGTACTGGGGGAACGTAAACCCGGTCGGACCGCGAGGCGTCTATGACGAGGCGAAGCGCTACGCGGAAGCAATGACGATGGCCTACCACCGCCAGCAGGCGTGGACACCTGCATCGCACGCATTTTCAATACCTACGGCCCGCGGATGCGCCCACGATGGCCGCGCCATCCCAACTTCATGCGGCAGGCGCTCGACGGCAAACCCTTGACGGTCTTCGGCGACGGCTCACAGACGCGGAGCTTCTGTTACGTCGACGACTTGATTGAGGGGCTCTACCTGCTCGCGATGAGCGAGGAGCACCTGCCCGTGAACATTGGGTAATCCGAACGAGTTCACGTTGCTGGAGCTCGCGGAGAGCCGTCATTCGTCTCTCGGGGTCGCCGAGCGAGATCATCTTCGAGGCACTTCCGATCGACGACCCCCAGGTCCGGCGAGCCCGACATCACCAAAGCACGTCAGGTCCTCGGGTGGTCGCCGTCGATCGAGCTCGACGAGGGTCTGAAGAGAGTGCTCGCTTCGGTGCGGGCACCCGTCGCCCTCCAAGGCTCGGAGCGCTTGCCCGCGGAGCGCTTGCCCGCGCAACCTTCCTAGCGCTTCCCGTTTCTCGGATACGCGACGGTTAGCTCGTCGCCGAGTAAGCCGTTTACCTGGGCCCAGCGGCTTGCCTCGGGCGATCCGGGACTTGCGCAAGCTGGTCGACGGGCTTCGAGGCGGCCGGAGCGTCTTCTTGGTGGCTGCGCGCATCGTCCTGGTCGAGCTCTCCGGTGGACTAGGTCCAACGCCCGTCGCTGCTCTAGCAGCTAGCCCGTGACCGCGGCGCCCGTCTTAGGCGAGGCTCAGCTCGTCGTCGAGCAGGCCGTTCACTTGCGCCCACCGGCTCGCTTCCGTGCGGTTCGTGACCTCGAGCTTCCGATAGATGTTCGAGAGGTGGAACTTCACCGTCTGCTCGGTGACCCAGAGCATGCGGGCCAGCTGCGAGTTGGAATGGCCTTCCGCGACGAGACGGAGGATCTCGAGCTCGCGACGGGTGAGCCCCCCGGGGCGCTCTGCGCGGGCATCTTGCACTTCGGGGGCGAGCGGCTCGCCGACGGCGAGTGGCCCGCCCGGGAGGTAGACCGAATGGTCGAACGCCTGGCGCACCGCCGAGGCGACGTCGTCAGGATGCGCCGTCTTGACGACATATGCAGCCGCACCGGCGGCTAGCGCCCCGTCGATGTGCGCCGCGTCGTTATGCGTCGAGAGGACGATCGCGCGCAGCGACCGCGACAGGGCCGTGGCTCGGCGTATCACCTCGAAGCCGTCGGGCTCACCCGGCTGAGTGTCGAGCTCGAGCGTCAGCAGCCGCGGCTGGTCGCGCTCGATCGCCGCGAGGGCTTCGCGAGCGGACGAGGTCTTCAGAACCACGCTCGCACCGATCCGCGCCAGGACCATCTCGACGGCGTCGAGCCAGATCGGGTGTGGATCCAGGACGACCGCGTCGAGCGGATCAAGTGTCAGCTTCTCTATGTCCATAGCCGCAATTGGACTGTTGAAAGGTATAGGTGAGGTTTCACCATTTTTCAAGGCTCCCACCCGGAGCTGTGAAGGCACTTGCCCGCCTTCCACAGATTGCCTTCCCGCAAACCGCCTTACTCCCCTTCCGGGTGGGCGAAAAGCCTTCGGCCTGGACTCGCTAGCCGGATGAGCCGCGGTAAGGTCACCTTCATGCCCTCGAATCCACCGTCCGGGCCGGCCGTCCGGGTCCTCCTGGCCGACGACCACAAACTCTACGCGGAGTCGTTGATGGCGGTGCTCTCGGAGGACGAGCGGGTCGAAGTCGTGGGGATCGCGGCCGACGGTGAGGAGGCCGTCAGGCTTGCGGCCGAGCTTCGGCCAGACGTGATCCTGATGGACTTGATGATGCCGGTCATGGACGGGCTCGAGGCTACTCGGCGAATTCGAGCAACCGGCCTGCCCGTCCAGATCCTCGTCCTGACCGGTACGCAGACTCCGGTGGGCGCGGAGGAGGCCGCAGAGGCCGGTGCGACGGCGTTCCTGCGCAAGGAACATGGCGTCGAGGAGCTGCGGAGCGTCTTCCTGGAGGTTGCGTCGCTCGCGGCCGTCCTCGGAACACCCACGCAGCCGGCGCGGCGCAACGGCTAGGCGTCGGCGCCTGAGCTCGACTCGGGCCCGCACGACGGGCCGACATCTCGGGTTGGACGGTCGAGCAACCACGGAGGTTGAACCTTGCATCGCCAGTGACGTGGAAGAGCCCTCCGTAGTACGTGACCTGACGGATGTCCACGTGGAAAAAGTCGCTTGGGACGGCCACCGCGTTCCGAGCATTCAGTCCAACGACCGCAGTGACCAGCACCAGAGCAAAGACCCGGCCGGTCATCAGAGGCATGAGTCATCCGCCGTCAGCTGGGCCATTACAAGGCTAGGAGGCCGACTCTCTCTGTATTGGTTCCGCTGCTCGCGCTTCTGACTCATCCCGACCGCCCTCGACGTTACCCTCGGTCGGAGCCATCGTGGAGACCAGAGAGCCCGCCACCGGGCCGATCAGTCCGGAGCTCGTCCTCGTAGACCCCGATCTCGCTGCAGGGGCCCGCGCCGCTCTGCCGGATCATCCCTGGCCTGCTCCGGCCCGAATCCAATCTCCGACGCCCACCCTGCAGCGCAGAATCCCGGTCGCGGCAATCCTTTCGTTCCTGAGTTTCGCTGCACTTGTCGGGATCCTCGGCGTTAGCCTGCTTCCCTCGAGAGACCAGCCGACGTTTGCCGCCGAAGGCCAACGGATCCAGCCCGCAGCTTCGCCGTCCGGAGCGCGCAAGCTGCCGCGATTCAAACCCGCTCGGACGTTCGCCTGGGTGTCTCAGGCGCGTGCGGCCTACTACCAGGTCGCCTTCTTCCGAAACGGCAGGCGCTTCTACCAGAGGCGGACTCGCTCCGCCCGTGTGACCCTCCCACGCCGCGTTCGGTTCACGCCAGGCGATTACCGCTGGACCGTCCGGCCTGCGTTCCGAGCCCGGAACGGCATGCGCCTTGCCGATCCAATCGTCGACTCCACGTTCAGAATTGGCCGCGAATAAGCTCGAGCGCAGCGCTCTCGCCCGACAACCTACTGCTGCTCATCAACGGCGCCCGAGTCCTTCCGATTACGCGCTACTGTGGCGCTTCGGGGCGTGTAGCTCAGCGGGAGAGCGCCCGCTTCACACGCGGGAGGTCACTGGTTCGATCCCAGTCACGCCCACTGAGGCTGGCGCTATGCGGCAGTCAACTGTGCCTCGCGTGACACATGTCGGCGAAACGAGAGGAGGCGACGATGCCGCTCTATCTGACCAAGTTCAGCTACACGCCGGAAACGTGGGCCAGGCTGGTCGGCAACCCGGAGGACCGCCGGAAGGCCGCTCAAGAGTACATCGAGTCGGCCGGCGGGAATCTTCACGGGTTCTGGTACGCCTTCGGCGAGCACGACGGCTACACCCTCTGGGAGGCCCCTGACAACGTGTCCATGGCCGCGGTTGCGCTGGCGATTGCCGGCGGCGGCGCGCTTAGCTCGCTCGAGACGACAGTGCTGCTGACCGTCGACGAGACGATGGATGCCCTGCGCAAGGCTCAGCAGGTCGGGTACCGAGCGCCGGGCGCTTAGCTCCTCGGCGTCCCGGTCCCTGCCGCCACTCGCTCCTCCGCCGCTAGCCGATGCTCCGCGCCAGCCGCTCGTCGACGACCGCGTGGCCGGCCGCGTGCGCGGCTTCGTGTCCCGTGACCGCTGCGAGGAAGTCCTCGCGCTGGAGGGCGTACAGCCGGCTGTCGACGAGCGCCGTGACCGTCGCCGTCCGCGGCACATCGCGGAGCAGCGCGATCTCGCCGAAGTAGTCCGCCTCGGCGGCGGTTGCCTGTAACCCCTCCGCGGAGACCTCGAGCTCGCCCTCGGCGACGATGTAGAAGCGGTCTCCGACCTCCCCGGCGCGGATCACGACCTGGCCCGCGTCGGCCGACAGCGGGACGAGGTTCGCGGCCACTCGCTCCTTCGCCGCCACCGAGAGCGGCCCGAACATCGGCACCCGCTCGACGAGCTCCAGCTCGGGAGCCGGAGCGACCGCGCTGTCGATCTCGGTGAGCCGCCGGTAGGCCGCCAGCGTCACCAGCGGCAGAATCGAGCCGACGACGACGAAGGCCGTCCCCGGCCCCACCGCCTCGACCACGAGCGGCGCCGCGATCGAGCCGAGGGCAACCCCGCCCATGGCGAGACTCCAGGTGACGCCGAGAACGCGCGTCAGGACCTGGTCGGAAACGAGCCGCTGCAGCAGGGTGAAGCCGGCCACGTCTTCGACGCTGTTGGCCGCTCCGACGACCGCGAGCAGGACGACCGCCACCGCGAGCTCGGGCCAGGGGCCGATCAACACGAGCGGCACTCCCCAGAACACGAGGGCGAGCCCGAAGGACACAGCGAGCCGCTTCCCCCCGAGCGTCATCGCTCCGAGGCCGCCGATCAGGCCCCCGACCCCGATGGCGGCCGTCATGTAGCCGACCGCCTCGCCGCCGGAGTCGAGCACGTCGAACGCCGCGACGACGATCAGGACGTTGAGGCAACCGCGGACGAAGGTCTGCGCGAAGATCAGCCCGACCACGAGCCGAGCTCGGGGAGCGCGGGCGAGGGTTCGAATCCCTGCGCCCACTCGGCGACGGACGCCGCCTTCGTCGTCTGCGGCAAGATCGATGCGCCCCTCGACCCTGACGCGCCAGAGGCTCACCGCGGCGAGGAGACAGGCGCCGGCCCCGACGGCGAACACGAGCCCGGCGTCAGCCAGCGAGACGAGCACGCCGGCCAGCAACGGGCCGACAAGCGTCCCGAGGCTCTCGATCGTGGACGTCGCACCGTTCGAGGCGATCAGCTCTTCGGGGGTCCTCGCGAGTGACGGCAGGAGGGCCTGAAGAGCGGGCCTGATCAGCGTGACGGCAAGGCCGAGCAGCGCCGCGAACGCGAAGACGAGGTACTCGGCGCCAACGGCGAAGGCGGCGGCCGACCCGCCGAGCGCAACGGCTCCGACGAGCATCATCGCCAGCAGGAACCGCTCCCGCGGGAAGCGGTCGCCCAGCGACGCGGCGAACGGGGCGACCAGCGCTGCAGGCAGCAGGCGGACGAGCCCGGCGACGCCGACCGCCGACGCGCCGCCCTCCTCGTAGGCGAAGACCCCGAGTGCGACGAAGTGGGCCCACTCCGCGGCGATGGCTGCGCCCCAGGCGAGCTGGACTCGACGGATGTCCGGATTTCGGCCCGCAGAGGCGAGAGTCGTCAGCACCTGGCGGAGGCGGAGCACCCGTCAATTGAATCCGTTCGGTAGGTTCCGCGCGTGCTCCTCGGGCTGACGACCGACCAGAAGCTGGGGCTCGGCGGAACGGCGGCGGTCTTCATCGCCTTTGCGCTCGTGACGGCGCTCCTGATCCCGCGGTACAAGCCGGACTTTCCCGGCAGGAAGGGCGTCGGGCTCTTCGTCGTCGTGACCTTGCTGCTGACGGTGGCGATGCTCGGCGCGGTTGTCGTCTTCGCCGCCGAGGACGAGGGGGCCGAGGCTGCTCACGGCGAGACGGACCAGGCCGAGACCGAGACTGGGACAGGGCCGACCGAGACGACGCCGCCGGCGACGACCGCTCCAGAAGAGGCGCCCGCGGGCGACCCCGAGGCCGGCAAAGCGCTCTTCGCCTCGAACGGCTGCGGCGGGTGCCACACCTACGAGGCCGCGGGCAGCACCGGCGCGGTCGGGCCCAATCTCGATGAGTCGCTCGAGGGCAAGGACCCCGAGTACGTCCGGCGGGCGATTCTCAACCCGGACGCTGACATCGCCGAGGGGTACGGGCCGGGCGTCATGTCCTCCTTCGATCAGCTCTCACCCGACCAGGTCAACGATCTGGTCGCGTTCGTGACGCAGGGCTAGCCCGGCGCGAGCGAGCATCCCGGGCCGGGATGCTCGCGCCGTGCTGTGAGGCGGAGAGGGCGGGATTTGAACCCGCGACGGACCTTTCAGCCCATACGCGATTTCCAGTCGCGCTCCTTAGACCGCTCGGACACCTCTCCGAGAGCGAACAGGGTATCTCCGAGGATCGCCGAACTGCGCGGCTATCCTGCGGCTCACGGAGAAGTGGCCGAGTGGCTGAAGGCGGCGCCCTGCTAAGGCGTTAGGTGGGGAAATCCCTGCCTCGAGGGTTCGAATCCCTCCTTCTCCGCTAGGAGGGGTGCCGGAGCGGTCGAACGGGGCGGTCTCGAAAACCGTTAGGGGTGCAAGCCTCTCGAGGGTTCAAATCCCTCCCCCTCCGTGATCCGCCCCCAGAAACGCGGAATCCGCTTCGAGGCAGGTCTCGCGAGCACGGGCATGCCTCGGAAGGGTGAAATACCGGCATGGCGTCCCCGTTCGTGGAGCTCGAGATCGGCGGTCGCACCGTCAAGGTGACGAATCCCGACAAGCCGTTCTACCGCAAGCTGAAAGCGACCAAGCTCGACCACGTTCAGTACTACGTGTCCGTCGCCGAGGGGATCGTCCGAGCGCTGTACGAGCGCCCCACGCAATTGAAGCGGCACCCGGACGGGGCCGAGGGCGAGGCGATCTACCAGAAGCGCGTGCCGGAGAAGCGGCCCGACTGGATCGAGACGGCGCGAGTCACCTTCCCGTCGGGCCGGCATGCCGACGAGCTCTGCGTGACCGAGGTGGCGCAGGTCGCGTGGGCGGCGAACCTCGCGACGATCGACTTCCATCCGTGGCCGTCGCGGCGGGCGCACGTGGACAATCCGGACGAGCTCCGGATCGACGTCGACCCGCAGCCCGGCACGACGTTCAAGGACGCGAAGAAGGTCGCGCTCGTCGTCCGCGAGGTCCTGGACGAGCTCGGCTTCACCGGCTGGCCGAAGACGTCCGGCAACCGCGGCATCCACATCGCCTGCCGGATCGAGCCGAACTGGAGCTTCCCGGAGGTTCGCCGCTGCGCGCTCGCGTTCGCCCGTGAGGTCGAGCGGCGGATGCCGAAGAAGGTCACGACGGCGTGGTGGAAGGAGGAGCGTGGCCGCCGCGTCTTCATCGACTACAACCAGAACGCGCGCGACCGGACGATCGCGTCTGCCTACTCGGTGCGCGCCCGCCCCGACGCGACGGTGTCGACGCCGGTCACCTGGGACGAGCTCCCCGATGTCGAGACCGAGGACTTCGACCTTCGCACGGTGCCGAAGCGGTTCGCGAAGCTCGGCGACGTCCAGGCCGGGATCGACGACGCAGTCTGCGACCTGCGGAAGCTCTTCGAGTGGGTCGAGCGGGACGAGAAGGAGGGGGTCGGCGAGGCGCCGTACCCGCCGCAGTTCCCGAAGATGCCGGGCGAGCCGAAGCGCGTCCAGCCGTCGCGGGCGAGGGCGGAGGAGCCCGAGCCGAAGCCAAAGCCGAAGCGCGCCGCCGCCCGGAAGCGGTCGACGCGGAAGCGCTAGCCGTCCCTCCAGGACCGGTCCTGGTGCCTGGCACCGGGGCACATCCCGGCGGGCCAGTCCGATCGGTCCTCACTCGTCGCGACCGCGATCGCCGGCATTTCCTGATCGGCCTGTGATTGTGATGTGCGTCTGGGAGTGGGCGCACGGCCGGGACGGAACGCCGTACACGCAGCTCGGCGCACTCGCGGGTGTGGCATACGTCGCCTCGCTCGCGTTCCTTCGCTGGCGGTCCTAGCCGGCGAGGAGGCTCTCGAACGTCGGATCGTTCGGGTTGCGCGGCGGGCGCAGCTCGCGCCACGTGCAGTCCTTCGGAGCCTTGTCGTCGCGGAAGCGGAGGAAGCGGGTGCCGTGGCGGAAGCGATTGCCCTGGACCTTGTCGTACCGCACCTCCGCCACGAGCTTGGGCTTGACCGCCTGCTCCTCGAGGTCGCCCGTGCCCCAGCGGTTCGGCTCCGAGAAGCGGCGGTCCGACTTCTGGTCGATCAGCGGCACCACGAGCTCGGCGATCGCGTCGTGCTTCGACGCGGCGACGGCCGCCGAGCCGACGTAGTCCAGCCCGCCGTCGTCGCGGTAGAGGCCGAGGAGGAGCGTCGCGATCTTTTCCGGCTTGTTCTTCCAGCGTAGGCCGACGATGACCGCGTCGGCCGTCTTGTACGGCTTCACCTTCGTCACGGCCTCCCGTGAGCCCGCCCGGTAGGGCTGGTCGAGCCGCTTCGCGATCACGCCGTCCAAACCCGCCGCTTCGAAGGTGTCCAGCCACTCGCGCGCAGCCTCCGGGTCGACGGTGCACGGCGAGAGCCGGAAGCCCTTCGCGAGCTTCTCGAGCTGCGCACGCCGCTTCTTCAGCGGGAGCTCGTGCAGCGGCTTGCCCTTCCAGAGCAGGACGTCGAAGGCGATGAACTCGGCCGGGATTTCGGCGGCCAGCCTGTTGACGCGGCTCTCCGCCGGGTGGAGCCGCATCTGCATGGAGTCGAAGTCGAGGACTCCGTCCCGGGCGATCACGATCTCGCCGTCGAGCGCCGAGTGGGGCGGAAGCAGCTCGCCGAGCGGGCGCAGCTCGGGGAAGTAGCGCAGCAGCGGCCGCTCCTTCCGCGACCAGAGCGCGAGCTCGCCGCCGTCGTTCTCCAGGATCCCGCGGAAGCCGTCCCATTTCGGCTCGTACTGCCAGCCGTCGCCCTCAGGGAGCTCGGAGACGGACTCCGCCTCCATCGGCGGAAACGGAACGTTAGGGCCCGGCACTTGCCTAAGCTTGCCCGATGCGACGTGTCGTGATCACCGGGATGGGGACCGTCAGCCCGCTCGGGCTCGACACGCAGTCCACGTGGAACGCCGCGCTCGCCGGCGAGAGCGGCATCGACTTCATCCAGTCGTTCGACGCCAGCGAGTTCCCGGTCCGCGTTGCTGCCGAGGTGAAGGGCTTCGAGCCGCCCGACGTCGTCTCGCCGAAGGAGGCGCGCCGGCTCGACCGCAACGTCCTGCTCGCGGTCGAGGCGGGACGGCAGGCACTGGACGACGCCGGCCTCGACTCCCAGTACGAGCCGGCCCGTGTCGGGATCGCGTTCGGCTCTGCGATCGGCGGCTTCCACGGGATCATGGAGCAGCACGAGATCTTGCAGGAGCGTGGGCCGACGCGCGTCTCGCCGCACTTCCTGCCCAGCGTGCTCGTGGACTCGGCGAGCGGGCAGCTCGCGATCTCGCTCGGGCTCAAGGGACCGAACTACGCGCCGGTCTCCGCCTGCGCGACCGGCTCGCATGCGGTGGGGGAAGGTGCCGAGATCATCCGGCGAGGCGACGCCGACGCGATGCTCGCCGGCGGCACCGAGGCCTGCATGCACCCACTGATCCTCGCCGGCTTCTGCGCGATGCGCGGGCTCGCCGCCGAGGAGGAATACCCGCCTCGCGCGTCACGCCCGTTCGACGCGACGCGGGCCGGCTTCGTGATCGGCGAGGGCGCCGGGGCGCTCCTGCTCGAGGAGCTGGAAGCGGCGAAGTCGCGGGGAGCGACGATCTACGCGGAGGTGCTCGCGTACGGCACCTCGAACGACGGCTACCACCTCGCGGCGCCCGAGCCGGAGGCGATCGGCGTCGCCGAGATGATGCGCGCGGCGATCCAGCGCGCAGGCGTCGAGCCTGAGCGCGTCGGCTACATCAACGCGCACGGAACCTCCACGCCCCTCGGCGATGCCGCCGAGACGAAGGCGATCAAGGACGTCTTCGGCGACCACGCCTACAAGCTCGCGGTCTCGTCGACGAAGTCGATGATGGGACATTGCTTCGGCGCGGCCGGCGCGATCGAGGCCCAGATGGCGGCCCTCGCCGTCCATCACGGCAAGCTGCCGCCCACGATCAACTACGAGCACCCCGATCCCGTCTGTGACCTCGACTACGTCCCGAACGAGGCGCGGGACGCAGACGTCGAGGTGGCGCTGTCGAATGCGATGGGCCTCGGCGGCCATAACGCGTGCGTTCTCCTCGGGAGGGTCGATTGAGCTACATCGTCAACGAGGACGTCGAGCGCTACGCCGCAGAGCACTCGACGCCGGACCCGGACTTCTTCCGGCGGCTGGAAGAGGAGACGCGCGCGATCTCCGAGCTCCCGCAGATGATGGTCGGGCCGCTCGAGGGGCAGCTCCTCGGCTGGCTCGTGCGGATCTCGGACTCGAGGAACGTGCTCGAGATCGGCACCTTCACCGGCTACTCGTCGATTTCGATGGCACTCGCGCTGCGCGAGGGCGGCAGCATCACGAGCCTCGACGTCAACGAGGAGACGACCGCGGTGGCACGGCGCTATGCCGAGGAGGCAGGCGTTGCCGACCGGATCGACTACCGGGTCGGGCCGGCGCTCGACACGCTCGCGGAACTGGACGGCTCCTGGGACCTGGTCTTCATCGACGCCGACAAGCCGAACTACGTGAGCTACTACGAGGCTGTGCTGCCGGAGCTCGCCGACGACGGCTTCATCGTCGCCGACAACGTCCTCTGGTCGGGCCGGGTGGTGGAGGACGACGGCGAGGAGAGCACGCAGGCGATCAAGGCCTTCAACGACCACGTCGCAGCGGACGAGCGCGTCGAGTGCCTGATGCTCACGGTCCGCGACGGGATGACGCTGATTCGACGGCGTCCGGCGTAAGGTCGTCGAGCGACTCGAGCCGCACGTCGGCGAGCTTCAGGACATCCGCCGGCGGAGGAAAGTGTGCGTTCGGGATCGCGATCACGCCCATTCCAGCCGCCTTCGCTGACTGGATTCCGCTCGCCGAGTCCTCCACGGCGACGACATCCTCCGGTCTGATTCCGAGCCGGCGCGCGGCCTCCAGGTAGACGTCGGGCGCCGGCTTCCCTCGCGCGACCTCCTCGGACGACACGGTCGCGCGGAAGAGCTCGGTAACGCCCATCTCGTCCAGTGCGAGATCGATCAGCGGGCGGTTCGACGACGACGCGAGCCCGAGCGGCCAGCGCTCCGCCAGCCGGCGAACGGCATCGACGGCTCCGTCCATGAGCGGCAGTTGCTCGCGGTACCGGTCCTGCATCCGCTCGACGACGAGGCGGTTCAGTTCCTCGGGCGGCTCGGCGAGGCCAAGCTCCTCGTGGAGGTAGCGCGACCATTCGGTCGAGCTCATGCCCATCATGTCCGCCTGGGCGCGGTCGTGCCAGCGGCCGCCTCGCTCGCGGACGAGACTCTCGCGCACCTCGTCCCAGACCTGCTCCGTGTCGAGCAGCAGGCCGTCGAGGTCGAAGACGACGGCGTCGATCACAGGCCGTGATAGGCCTGGCCGAAGTACGCGAGCGGGCGGTCGGCTGCACCCGGATCGGCGGAGTCGATCTCGCCGACGAAGAACGTGTGCGAGCCCGGCCGGATGCTCGGCGAGCACCCGCCCGCGCAGCCAGCCCACCGCGCCGGCCAGCAGCGGCGGCGCCGCCCTCGTCGAGAACGCTCGATGCCCTCCCAGAGGCCGATCGGCGGAACGCCGCGGGCGAAGTGCTGCGCGATCCCTTCCTGCCCGGCGGCGAGCAGGCTGACGCCGAAGTCTCCGGCGCGGCGTAGGAGCTCGTGGAGCGCCGCCTCCCGCTTGACGGCGAAGCCGACGAGCGGCGGGTCGAGCGACAGCGAGACGAGCGTTCCGAGTGTCAGCCCGAGGCGTTCGCCGTCCAGGTCGACGGTGATGACGGCGACCCCCGCGGGGAATCGCCGCATGACGTCCCGCATGCCCTCACCCTTCACAGAGGTCGATGTTAGAAGGCGCCGCTACGATCTTTGGCGCTGCAAGAAGGGGAGACGAGCCGCGCCTAGTTCACTTCGCTGCCTGTTCGGTGCTGTCCTCGTGGGTGTCGCCGCGCTCCCGTGGGCTGCCCAGGCCCCCGCCCAGGGCGCGCCGGCCGTCGTCGTTTACCCCTCCTCTCAGTCGATCACGGCGTCCGGGCGGTTGCCGCCCGGCGGAAGAAGAGAGCTCGTCTACAACGCAGCCATCGGTGAGCGTGAGGGCGCGCTTCTCGTCGTCAGGGCCGCCAGGAGGATCTCAGTCGCCGTCGAGAGCCCGAGCGCGGTCAACCTTCCAGTGCGCCTGTTCTTCGCCCGCTTCGTTGCTGCCGGAAGGCGGCCGGTGGCCGATGCGCTCGAGCCGTGGGATGGGTCCACGCCGTGCAGCGGGGGAGACGAACCAGCCTGTTCTCGTCCAAGTCGAAGTGCCATACGGCACGCCGCCTGGGAGCTACGTCGGGGCGCTAACGGTGACGGCTGACGGCCGGGCGACGAGGCTTGGCCTCAAGGTCCAGGTCTTCCCCGTGACACTCCCTCGTCCGGGCACGCGAATCGGAAATCTCCTCACGTCGTTCTATGTGAGCCCGCAGTCGTACGTGTCCAAGGCCGACAAGCTCTACGGCTTCACGAACCACGAGCAGCGGATCCGCGCGAACCGCTCCCTCTTTGCGCTCCTCGGGTCATATCGGCTTTCGCCGTCGTCCTGGGGCTTCGGCGAGCCAAGGGGACCGCGAGGCTACAGGTCGAGCCCGAAATGGTGGCGCGACTCGGCGGCGAACTTCGTCGGCCAGCTCCGATCGACTCCGGGGTTCTCCGCAATGCGCATTCCCATCTCGAACAACCACACGTCGGAGCGCAACTACATCGCCGGCCTCAGCCCCTTCGAGCCACAGACCTGGTGCGGCTATCTCCGTCGGGTGCGCACGTTCTGGGCGAGGCATGACGCACTCCGCGCCGATTCGATCGCCTACCTCTACGGGTTCGACGAACCGGGACGCGCCGGACAGCGCTTGGTGGCGCGTCAGGCGGCAACTCTTCACCGGTGCTTTCCCGAGGGGAGGCAGCTCATGACCGGCAACCCTTCGCGGGCGAACGCGTTCCTTCGGGACGGCAAGGCCGGTAACGACCTCGACATCTGGACGGTCCAATCCCGCCGGTACTACGGAAGGTTCGCGCGAGCTGGGAGGAACCGGGCGAGGGGGTACCTGAAGATGATCAACAAGGTGCGTGCGCGCGGGAAGATGGTCTGGTCGTACACCTACACGGGACCGGGCACGCCGGGCTTCTCCGCCACCGGGCGGCTCTCGAACGCGCGTCTCTTCATGCTCTGGAACGCGCTCGAGGGAATCGATGGTGTCCTCTACGGACAGGGAACGACGACGTACTCGAAAGCGAACCCCTTCAGGTCGATCGGGACGGGCGAGTTCGTGCTCATCTACCCGGGCCGGGCCGGGCCGATCGCGAGCGCTCGGCTCGAGCAGATCCGCGACGGGATCGAGGATTGGGCGATCTTCAACAAGGTGCGGGAGCGGCGGGGGTCGCGCGAGGTGCGGGCGATTCTCGGCCGCGCGGGGCTGTTCAGCGCAACGCGCGCCAGGGTGCTGCTCGGCTGCACGCTGGGCTGCGAGCTGAAGTCCAGAACGAAGTACGCCTGGCCCCGCTGGTCGCATGACGCCTCCACGCCGAGGCGGATCGAGCGCGCGAAGCTCGCTGCTCTGACGCTGGCGCGTTAGCCAGCTCTGCCGGTTACCGGGGCCACGGAGGCCGCCGCGGTAGCCCGGCGGGTGGGCATAGCCGTGGCGGTCGAGCCTGAAACTGCACCTGTTTTGCGCACCTCGTTGGGATGGAGCGCGTTGACGGCGCTCCAGGCGAGGCGTCCCACCGCCGGCCGCGTGCCCGGTAGTTGATCATCGCCTTGCCGTCGCGCGAGACCTCGAGCTTGTGGGAGTTACTCGGTCAGCTCGTCCGCAAGGAGGGCGGCGGCGAGCGCGCGCCAGGCCAGGTCGCCGTCCGAGAGCAGAGCGTCGAGGGCGGTCGCCGCCTCCGGGAGGTCTTCGGCTGAGGAGCGGAGCTCGCGCAGGGCCGCTTCGAGCTCGGCTCTGCGCGCCGGGTCGTCGAGGTCGGCGGCGAGCACCGTCACCGCTCGGTCGTCGAGCGAGAGCTCCCGGTGGAGATCACCTCCGGAGGCCAGCACGAGGAGCGCCCGCCGGATCGCCGCGGCCAGCTCACCGGAGTCGAGCGCCACGCCGTCCCTCGCGACGAGCGCGAGCGTCGCCGCGGCTCCGTCCCGCGACGTCTCCCGCAGATGGGGCTCGAGATGCTCGAGGATCTGGCGATCTGCCTGCACGGGCCGCAAGAGTACGACCGCGCGGGCGGCCGCCCCCGCGGAGGCGGCCGCCCAGTCGTAAGGGCTACGCCGGCGGCGTCGTGGCCGGCCGGTCGGTGCGCGTCGTCGTCTCGGCGGTGCTCCGGCTGATGAACCAGCCGCCGAGAAGGCCGGCTCCGAGGACGAGGTGGAGCCAGTTGTCCGCCGTATTCACCGGCACGAAGTTCCCGTCGCTGTCCATGTCGATCAGGAACCCGTACACGGTCAGCGCGAGGTAGATGATCCCTCCGTAGAGCAGAAACGCGCGCGAGCCTTCGTGAGTTCGCGCCAAGGCGATGCCCGCGACGCCGAAGAGCAGGTGGACGATGTTGTGCAGGACGCTCACCTGGAAGATCCCGAGGAGCTCCGCGGGCGAGTCGTTCCCGGCGAACTTGATATCGCCGAGGTCCTGCGTGATGCCGGGAATGAAGCCCAGGATGCCGGTGCCGAGGAACGCGATGCCGAAGAGGAGCGCAAGGGTCTGGGAAAGCGACCGGTCTCTCATGTTTCCCTCCGTCGTTTCGGGGATTCGCTGCGCGTTCGGAGAGCCGCCCGATTCGGTTCGGCGCGTCGTGAGTGGCTCCTTCCCGAGGGCCAAACCGAGGACATCGCGCTGCTCATGACCCGACCGCGGTTTTCAAGACTTTGTGAACCCGTGCCTGTTAGCGGGTTGTTTCTGCGGCGGAGCGGGTATCGAGACGTATTACCTGCGACCAAGGAGGTTTGAAGATGTATATCGGTGGTGGCGTTCTCCTGCTGATCCTGATCATCCTTCTGATCATTTTCCTTCTCTAGCGCGACCTATCGTCGAGCGGCGCCGCAACGCGAGGTGATCAACCGTGCTCTTCTGCCTCGCGTTGCTGCTCCGCCGGCGCCCTCCACTCGATGCGGCCAAACCAGAGCAGGTACGCGATTCCTCCGAGTGCGGCCGACACGCCAAGCGTGACAAGCAGGGCGCCTGCGGACGGACCGATCTCCGGCTGGTAGAGCACCGACGGCGGAAAGATCTTCACGGCCGGGATCGTCGCGATCGCGAGGAAGAACTGGAGCACCGACGCACCGATGCTGATCGGCGGGAGCTCCTTCTCCCGCAGGCCCCAGCGCACCACGAACTGGACGACGTCGACGTCCGGCCTGGCGACTCCGAGCCAGGCGAGAACGGCCGACAGCGCGAGGATCGAAAGGGCGATCGCGAAGACGAACGGCACGAGCCCGGCCGTCGCGGGGCCGACGCCCTCGTGCCACGCAGCGAGTGCGACCAGGACGAGCCCGGCGACGGAGCGGGCGAGGCCGCCCCAGTGCGGGAGCAGCATCGCCGACGCGGCCAGGGTGACGTCGGTTCGTCGGCTCGTCTGGAGCTCGGCGACCGGAAGTCGCCAGATGTTCGGAGAGATGATGTTTGCGAGCCCCGAGGCCACCTCCAGTACGCCGTACATGCCGACGAACTGCCACCGCGACCATGGCTCCACGCCCCCGAGCGCGGTCACGGTCACGATCACGCCGACGAGGTTCACGAACGAGAGCAGGAAGACCAGTGCGAGGCCTCGAAACGCCCGGCCGGTCCCGGGCGACGAGCGCGCTGCTGAGCTCCGGGCCTCCACCGCCCACGAGGTATCCGAAAAGCAGCGAATCGAACCACGTGAGGCCGTCCCGCGGCTGGTAGCGGCGGGGGTGGGATTCGAACCCACGGCGGGCTCATCACCCGCAGCGGTTTTCAAGACCGCCCCGTTCGACCGCTCCGGCACCCCGCCGGCTCGCAGCGTAGCGCTGCCGTTAAGCGCTCCCGACGCTGGTTGACACAGATCGCGGTGGAACTTAGGTTGGCGCCGAGACCAAGGACGGCGGCCCGTCCCTGCTCGCGAACCCGTACCCCCACGGAGGAGGAAGTGTCTTGAGAAGGCTTGACGCGGGGTCAAGGAGGAGGACGCCGAAGCTTCTCTGGCTGCTCCTCGGGCTGGTTGCCGTGCTCGCGCTCGTCGGAGCCGGCTGCGGAGGCGACGACGACGAAGGCGGCGGCGACGGCGAAGGCAGCATCTGGGTGCTGCTCCCCGACAGCGCGACTTCGCCGCGCTGGGAGTCGGACGACCGGCGCTACTTCGAACAGGCCTTCACCGAGGCCGACGTCGAGTTCAACATCGTGAACGCCGAGGGCGACGCGGCCCAGCAGCAGTCGCAGGCCGAGCAGGCGATCGCCGACGGCGCCAGCGTCATCCTGCTCGTGAGCAACGACACGGGCTCGGGCGCGACGATCATCGACAACGCCAAGGACGCAGACGTCGAGGTCGTCGAGTACGACCGGTTCAACACCGGCGGCTCCGGCGGTGCCGCGTACGTGAGCTTCGACAACGTCGAGGTCGGACGGACGATGGGGCGTGAGCTCGAGCCGGCCATCGACGCGCTTGAGAACAAGCGGGTCGTCATGCTCAACGGCGGCGAAGAGGACAACAACTCCTTCCTCTTCCGCACCGGCTATTACGAGACCGTGAAGCCGAAGGTCGACGCCGGCGAGTGGGAGCTCGTCGCCGACCGTCACGTGCCGGGCTGGGACAACCAGCAGGCGCAGACGCTGATGGAGCAGATCCTCACGGGCGCGGACAACAAGGTCGACGCGGTCTTCGCCGCGAACGACGGGCTCGCGAACTCCGCCATCAACGCGATGGAGGCGGCGGGAATCGAGAACGCCCCGGTGAGCGGCCAGGACGCGACCGTCGCGGGGATCCAGAACGTCCTTCTCGGCAAGCAGACGATGACGGTCTACAAGCCGATCAAGGCCGAGGCCGACGTCGCGGCCGCGGTCGCCCTCGCACTGCGGAACGGCGACCCAATCGAGGATGTCGAAGTCCCCGATGTCGAGTTCAACCTGATCGGCATCAACGCAGAGGACGGCAACCCGGCCGAGGAGTCCGAGGGCGACGGCATCGTGCCGTACTTCGCGCTCACCCCGGTCGGCGTGACGGCGGAGAACATCCAGGAGACCGTGATCGAGGACGGCTTCCGCACGGTCGACGAAGTCTGCAAGGGCGACACCGCGCAGACGGACTTCTGCCAGGAGCAGAGCTGACGAACTGAGAGCCGGGAGGGCCGCTGAGTGGCGGCCCTCCCGGCCTGACCCTCGGACAGGAGAGCCCAGTGGCCGACACCCCGCTCCTGGAGGTCAAGAACGCCTCGAAGGCGTTCGGCGCCGTGCAGGCGCTCTACCGCGTCGACTTCGAGGTGCGCCCCGGCGAGGTGATGGCCCTCGTCGGCGACAACGGCGCCGGCAAGTCGACGCTCATCAAGGGCATCGCCGGCATCTATCCGTTCGACGAGGGCGAGACCCTGGTTGACGGCAAACGGACGACGATCCACGGCCCGCGCGACGCCGCCAGGCTCGGGATCGAGGTCGTGTATCAGGATCTCGCGCTGGCCGACAACCTCGACGTTGTCGCGAACATGTACCTCGGGCGGGAACGGACGCTCGGACACGTCGTCCTCGACGAGTCCACGATGGAGCGCACGTCGCAAGAGACGCTCGAAGGGCTCTCGGTCACGACGCTGAAGTCGGTCCGCCAGACCGTCGCCGGGCTCTCCGGCGGCCAGCGTCAGTCGGTCGCCGTCGCGAAGGCCGTCATGTGGAACTCCCGCGTCGTCATCCTCGACGAGCCGACGGCCGCGCTCGGCGTGGCCCAGACGCGGCAGGTGCTGAACCTCGTGCGGCGCCTGGCCGAGAAGGATCTCGGCGTCGCGATCATCACCCACAACCTCCACGACGTGTTCGAGGTCGCGGACTGGATCACCGTTCTCCGGCTCGGTCAGCGTGTCGCGCTGTTCGAGCGGGAGAAGACGACCCAGCAGGACGTCGTCCACGCAATCACGGCCGGGAAGCTCGACCACGTCCCGGGCATGGAGGCGGGCATCCCGGCAGAGGTCGGCGCCGAGGCCGAAGCGGAGGTCGAGGCGTGAGCTCCGACCCCACCGCCGCCCCCGTCGGACGCGTCCCCGGCGGCGCACCCGTCGACGAGCAGCACGAGTCGGCGACGCTCTCCGGCTACGCGCGTTTGTGGTGGCAGGGAGTGCGGGCCGGGGAGCTCGGCACGCTGCCGATCATCGTGGGCCTCGTCCTGATCGTCATCACCTTCGGGATCCTCGAGGAGAACTTCTTCACGGAGCGGAACTTCACGAACCTGCTCCTGCAGATGGCCGCCGTCGCGACGATGGCGATCGGCGTCGTCTTCGTCTTGCTGATCGGGGAGATCGACCTCTCCGTCGGGTTCGTGAGCGCCGTCGGTGCGGTTGTCATGACGCTCCTCCTGCGGCCGGACGATCCGGGCTGGCCGTGGTGGGCGGCGATCGGCGTCGGACTCCTCTGCACGACGACGATCGGCCTGTTGCACGCGATCGTGATCACGAAGGCGGGGGTGCCGTCGTTCGTGGTCACGCTCGCCGGCTTCTTGATCTGGTCCGGAGTCGTCCTCATCCTGACCACGCAGTACTCGACTGCGGGGACGATCCGGATTCAGGACGACACCGTGGTCGGGATCGCCAACGACTTCCTCAGCGAGCTCTGGGGCTGGATCCTCGCGGTGGTCGTCGTTGCTGCGTACGCAGCGCTCCAGCTGCGGACGGCGATCACGCGGCGGGCGCGCGGCCTTGCGGGGAAGCCGACGATCCTCGTCGTCCTCCAGACCGTCGGGCTCGCCGCGGTGACGTTCGCTGCGGTCTGGTACCTCAACGAGGACCGCGGCGTTCCGAAGGTGATCCTCATCCTCGGGGTCTTCCTCCTCTTCTGGTCCTTCATCGCCACACGCACGCGGTTCGGGCGGCACGTCTACGCCGTCGGCGGCAGCGCTGAAGCGGCGCGACGGGCGGGCATCGCAGTCGACCGAGTCCGGATCATGGTCTTCATGATCAGCGGCTTCATGGCGGGAGTCGGCGGGATCATGCTCGCCTCCCGTCTGCGCTCGGTCGCAACGAACACGGGCGGCGGCAACCTG
Organism: uncultured Actinomycetes bacterium; assembly: GCA_963798935.1. Lineage (GTDB taxonomy): Bacteria > Actinomycetota > Thermoleophilia > Gaiellales > Gaiellaceae > JACDAN01. Next base: position 48,170 of record CAWCVG010000030.1, on the reverse strand, counting down.
CTGCTGCTCGTCATCGCCGCAGCGGTCATCGGCGGCACGAGCCTCTTCGGGGGAGTGGGGCGGGTGATCGCGGCACTGCTCGGCGCGCTCGTCATCGCCTCGATCCAGAACGGGATGGACCTGATGGGGCTCGCCTCCGGGACGAAGTTCGTCATCACGGGGCTCGTCCTCCTCGGAGCCGTCCTCGTCGATGCTTTCGCGAAGCGGCGTCGCGCTGCTCGCGGAGGCGTCTGAGATCGCTTCGCAGCATCACTTCGAGGGGGCGGCGTGAGCGGGACGATCGGCGTCGCGATGCTCGGCTACGCCTTCATGGGCAAGGCTCACTCACGCGCCCTGCATGCGCTCGAGTTGCTGGACGTGCCGTTGCGGCCGGAGCGCGTCTCGATCTCGGGCCGGAACCGGCAGGCGGTCGAGGAGGCGCGCGAGCGCTGGGGCTGGAACGAGGCCGTGACGGACTGGCGCGAGCAGGTGACGGACGACCGCGTGCAGCTCTTCGACAACGGCGGGCCGAACGCCGTCCACGCCGAGCCGTGCATCGAGGCGGTGCGGAACGGCAAGCACGTCCTTTGCGAGAAGCCTCTCGGTCTCTCGGCGGAAGAGTCCCACCGCATGTGGCAGGAAGCGGAGCAGGCCGGCGTCGTCCACATGTGCGGGTTCAACTACCGCTTCGTCCCGGCCGTCCGGCTCGTGCGCGAGCTCGTCGATTCGGGCGAGCTCGGGGAGATCGTCCACTTCCGCGCTCGCTACCTCCAGTCGTGGGGCTGGGAGGCTGACGAGAGCATCTGGCGCTTCGACCCGGCGCAGGCGGGGACAGGTGCGCTCGGCGACCTCGGGACGCACATCGTCGACCTGGCGCGGTACCTCGTCGGTGAGATCTCGTCCGTGTCGGCCTCGGTTCGCACGATCGTGCCCGGGCGGAAGGTGGACGACCACTTCGTGGCAACCGTCGAGTTCGAGAGCGGCGTCGCGGGAACGCTCGAGGCCTCGCGCCTCGCCCGCGGCCGGGTCAACTCCAACTCGTTCGAGGTCAACGGCACGAAAGGGCTCGGCGGCGTTCGACGTCGAGCGCCTGAACGAGCTCGAGGTCGCGGACACGAAGGGGTTCCGGCGCGTCCTGGTCACGGAGGAGGAGCACCCGTACATGCGGTTCTGGTGGCCGCCGGGCCACATCGTGGGCTGGGGAGACACCTTCGTCCACGAGCTCGCTCACATGCTCGAGGCGATTGCCGGCGAGCACGACGTCGCTCCGCACGGAGCGACCTTCGAGGACGGCTACCGCTGCGACGAGGTCGTCGAGGCGATGCTGCGCTCGTCGGAGAGCGGGACGAGGGAGGAGGTGCAGTCGCGGTGAAGACGAGCCTCGGGATCTGGGCGCTCGGCCCGATGGTGACGCGGTTTGTGCCCGGCGGCTACCAGCCCGAGTGGGCCGGCGAGTCGATGGTCGAGCGCGTACGTCGCGCGGTCGAGGGGCTCGGCGACCTGATCGACGGCTACGAGTTCCATTATCCGGGCGAGCTGGACGAGTCGAGCCTCGAGGAGATCCGCGAGGCGCTCGGCGACCGCGACATCTACGCGCTCGCCGGCGGGCTCCATCTGGATCCGCGCTTCGGCCGCGGCGGGCTCACCTCGCCGGATCCGGAGATTCGGGCCGAGGCGAGGCGGATCACGGTCGCGGCCGCCGACCTCGCCGGCTCGATCGGCGCGCACCTGATCGTCTGGCCCGGGATCGAGGGTTACAACTACCCGTTCCAGACGCCGTACGCGGACAGCTGGAAGTGGCTGATCGAGGGTCTCGGCGAGGCCGCCCGGCGCTGTGCCGACCACGGCGTCCTGCTCTTCCTCGAGCACAAGAACTCCGAGCCGGCGATGAAGATCTTCATGCGCAACATCGGGATGGCGCTGCACGTGATCCACACGCTGCGCGGGCAGGGCGTCGACAACGTCAAGGTCAACATGGACTGGCAGCACCTGATCATGAACGGAGAGAGCCTCGGCGAGTACGCCGCCCTGCTCGCGGCGGAGGGTCTGCTGGGCCACCAGCACGCCAACTCCGGCTGGGGGACGTTCGACGACGACAACATGGTCGGGGCGACGGCCTTCATGGAGACGCTGGAGCTGGCGTTGGAGCTGCGGCGGGCGCGGTATGGCGAGAACGGCGAGCGGCTCGGCTTCGACCTCTACCCGTACACCGAGGACGCGATCGAGGCGGTGCGCCGGAGCGTCCTGCAGTGGCGGTTCATCGACGAGGTCGCAGGGCGGATCGACGAGGTCGGCGCTCCGCGAGGCGCAGATGCGGAAGGACGCGGTGCGGGCGTACGAGCTCGTCTATGGGGCACTCGGGGCATGAGGCTCGAGCAGGCGCAGGCGATCGTGGACTCGGTCGTCCGGGCGGCGGCGGGCCCCGTGTCCGTCTTCGTGGCCGACGACCACGGCGAGGTCGTCGCGGCGGCGACGATGGACGGCGCTGCGCACGACACCCGCCTGAATGCGCAGCGGAAGGCGTACACGGCGGCGCGGAGTGACGTGACCTCCACCGGAGCGCTTGCGGCAAAGGTGCGCGACGACCCTGCCGAGCTGGCGAGCTTCGACCCGTTCTTCAGCTTCTTCCGGGGCGGGGTGGCGGCCTTCGAGGATGGGCGCCGGGTCGGCGCCGTCGGGGTCAGCGGCCTGCCGGGCGAGCAGGACGAGGCGCTCGCCGTCGCAGCGATCGAGGCGGCCGGGCTCTCCACGTCGTGACCTCGCTGATCGGCCTCGACGTCGGCACGTCAGGGGTCAAGGCGATCGCTCTGTCGCCGGACGGCGAGGTCGTCGGACGGGCGGAGGAGGGCTACGAGCTCTCGATTCCGCGCCCCGGATGGGCCGAGCAGGATCCCGACGACTGGGTGCGCGCCGCCGAGCAGGCGCTGGAGCGGCTGGGCGCGCGCGCTGAGGGGGTCGGGCTCTCGGGCCAGATGCACGGGCTCGTGGCGCTCGACTCCGAACGGCGCGTCCTGCGCCCGGCGATCCTCTGGAACGACCAGCGGACGGCCGCCGAGTGCGCCGAGATCGAGGAGCGGATCGGCCTCGAACGGCTGATCGAGCTGACGGGCAACCGCGCGCTGCCCGGCTTCACGGCGCCGAAGCTCCTCTGGCTGCGCAGGCACGAGCCTGACATCTACGGGCGAATCGCCCACGTCCTGCTCCCGAAGGACTACGTCCGCCTCCGGCTCCTCGGCGAGCAGGCGACCGATGCCGCCGACGCGTCGGGAACCCTCCTCTTCGACGTCGCGAACCGGCGCTGGAGCGAGGAGGTGCTCGCGGCGCTGGAGATCCCGCGGGAGTGGCTGCCTCCGGTGAGCGAGTCCACGGAGGTCGCCGGTGCGGGCGACCAGGCGGCCGGGGCGATCGGCGTCGGCGTGCATTCGCCTGGACCGGCGTCGGTCGTGCTCGGCACGTCCGGCGTCGTCTTCGCGCCGCTCGAGGAGTTCGCGCCGGATTCGGAGGGCAGGGCGCACGTCTTCTGCCACGCGGTGCCGGACACCTGGCACGCGATGGGCGTGATGCTCTCGGCGGCCGGCTCGCTCGGGTGGTTCCGGCGTGCGTTCGCGCCGGAGGTCGGGCTCGACCGGCTCGATGCGGAAGCCGAAGCCTGGGAGCCAGGGGCCGAGGGACTGCTCTTTGCGCCCTACCTGGCGGGCGAGCGCACACCGCATGCCGACCCCGACGCGCGGGGCGCGTTCGTCGGCCTCTCGCTGCGCCACAACCGCGGCGCGCTGACCCGTGCCGTGATGGAGGGCGTCGCGTACGGGCTCCGTGACTCGCTCGAGCTCCTCCGGGGGCTCGGCTGCGCGATCGAGGTCGGCCGCGTCTCGGGCGGGGGTGCGCGCAGCGAGCTCTGGCTGAGGATCGTGGCCTCTGTGCTCGGCCTTCCCCTTCAGCGGACCGTGGTCGAGGAGGGAGCGGCCTGCGGCGCCGCGCTTCTCGCCGGCGTCGCGTCGGGAGTGTTCGGCGATGTGCGCGAGGCGGTGGACGCATGCGTGAAGGTGCGCGACGAGATCGAGCCGGATCCGGAGTGGGCTCGCCACTACGCCGAGGGCTACGAGCGCTTCCGCGCGCTCTATCCGGCCTTACGATCCCTGCGATGACGCTTCGCCTCGGGATCCTCTCGACCGCGCACATCAACCGGCTCGTCATCGCCGGTGCGCGCGAGTCCGACCGGGTGGAAGTCACCGCGGTGGCGAGCCGCGATCTCGCACGCGCCGAGACTTATGGCCGGGAGTGGGACATCGAGCGCGCATACGGGAGCTACGAGGAGCTGCTCGCCGATCCCGACGTGGACGCCGTCTACATCCCGCTTCCGAACTCGATGCACGTCGAGTGGTCGATCCGCGCGCTGGAGGCGGGCAAGCACGTGCTCTGCGAGAAACCACTGAGCCGGCGGCCGGACGACGTCGAGCGGGCCTTCGACGTGGCCGATCGGGACGGGACGGATCCTGACCGAGGCGTTCATGTACCGGCACAACCCGCAGACCGCTCGCCTGAAGGAGCTCGTCGACGGCGGTGCGATCGGCGAGCTCCGCGTTGTGCGGGCGGCGTTCAGCTTCACCATCGACGATCCGGCGAACATCCGGCTCGCGGCCGATCTCGACGGCGGTGCGCTGATGGACGTCGGCTGCTACTGCGTCAACGGCTCCAGGTTCCTCGCCGGCGAGCCCGGAGAGCGTGTTCAGCACGAGCGTGACCGAGGCGGGAGCCGACACCGCCTTCGCGGCCACGATGTCCTTTCCGGGCGATGTGATCGCGCAGTTCGACTGCGGTTTCAGGCTTCCGATGCGCGACGAGTTGGAAGCGGTGGGGTCGGAAGGATCGCTCTTCCTCGACGATCCGTGGCACTGTCGCAATCCGGTGATCGAGCTGCGCCGAGAGGGCGGGGGTGAGGAGATCGCCCTCGAACCGGTCGACTCGTACCGGCTGGAGCTCGAGAATCTCGCCGACGCGATCCGCGGGGAGGGCGAGCTGCTCCTCGGCCGCGACGACGCCGTGCATCAGGCGCGCGCAATCGACGCCTTGTACCGCTCAGCCGACTCGGGCGCGGCCGTCTCGCTCTAGTCCCCGGCGGACGTGCCGGGGCCATGTCCTGGTGCCTGGCACCGGGCCCTGGCCCGGCGGGGCGGGTCCTTGCGGCTCAGGCCGCAACGGGACGACGGGCGGCCTGTGGACGTTCGGCCTGCAGAAGGACATGTCCGGTGGACATGTCCTCACCCGTTACTTTTGGACTCGTCCCGGTGCGCCGAACTGCTGTAGCACCTCCGGCACTTCGCCCTGGAAGTTCTCCAGGATCGCGAGCGCCCAGCGGTCCGTGACCGCGGTGCCGTTCAGCGTGTGGACGAACTCCGTGCCGCCGTTGGCCCGGTACCGGATCCCCAGGCGCCGGGCCTGGTAGTCGGTCGTGTTCGATGCCGACGTGAGCTCGCGATAGCGCTCCTGTGAGGGGAACCACGCCTCGATGTCGATCCGCTTCGCCGCCGCCGCGCTCAGCTGGCCGGCGGCGATGTTGACCACGCGGTACGGCAGGCCGAGCTCCTGCACGAGCGACTCCTCGATCCCGACAAGCCGGTCGAACTCCTCCCAGGACTCCTCCGGAAGCGTGTAGGCGAACATCTCGACCTTGTTGAACTGGTGGACGCGGAACATGCCGCGCGTGTCGCGGCCCGCGGCGCCCGCCTCGCGCCGGAAGTTGGCCGAGAAGGCCGTGTACTCGAGCGGCAGCTGCTCGCGCTCGAGGATCTCGCCCATGTGCAGCCCGGCCAGGGCCACCTCGGACGTGCCAGTCAGGTACAGGCCCTCGTTCGCCACCTCGTAGATCTCGAAGCGCTCCGCAGGGAAGAACCCGGTGCCGTACATCGCCTCCTCACGGACGAGCACCGGCGGGATCACCGGCGTGAAGCCCTCCGCCACCAGGCGCTCGAGCGCCCAGCGGTACAGCGCGAGCGAGAGCCGCGCGGCGTCGCCGACGATGTAGCCGAAGCGCGATCCCGAGAGGCGCGCGCCGCGCTCCATGTCGTAGCCGCCGAGCTCGAGGTGCTCCTTCGGCTCCGCGAGTGAGGGCGGCTCGCCGACCTGCCGCTCGATCTCGCCCTCGGCGTCGTCCGTCTCCTCGTCGGGCACCGAGTCGTGGGCCGGGTTCGGAACCTGCCGGAGCAGCTCGTCCCTGCGCGACTCCGCCGCCGACAGCTCCTCCTCGAGGCGGCGGAGATCCTCCTTGACCTGCTTCAGCTCCTCGACCTGCTCGGGCGTCGGCTTGCCCTTCAGCTTCTGGCGGCCTCGCAGCTCGTCGACCTGCGGGACGAGCTCTCGCCAGCGCGCGTCGGCGTCGAGCAGCTCGTCGAACGCCTCGGCGCCGCCCTTTCGCGCGATGCCGGCCCGCACCGCATCCGGGTCGCTGCGCGCAGCGCGGAGGTCGATCAATCCTGGATGAGGAACGCGACGAGATTGTTCAGTTCCTCGTCGCTGAGCTGGTCGTACGCCTGCATGACGCCTTCGGGGTAGCCCTCTTCGACATACGCGTTGGGGTTCGTGATCGACGTCCGAACGAACTCCGCAAGCGGCTGGTTCGCGTTCTCAGCGAGGTCCGGGAGCTCGTCGAGGTCCGGCCCGGTGGTGCCGGTCGAGCCCGCCGGCTCGAAGGTGTGGCAGCCGCCGCAGCCGTTCGATGCGAAGAGCTGCTCTCCGGCGGCCGGATCGCCCTCGACAGCGCCCTCGTCGCTATCGGTCTCGGTCTCGCCGGTGGTCTCGTCTCGCCGGTGTCCGTCTGCGTCGCGGTCGTGTCGACCGTCTCCGGCGTCGCCGTCGTTTCCTCGCCGCCGCCGCAGCCGACGAGCAGCGCGGCGAAGAGCGCAATCAGGAGGAGACGGCGCACGCGGCGAGTCTACCCGGGCAACCAGTCACACTAACGCCGTGACCGCCGCCGTCTCACGCCTGATCGCGCCTCGCCGCGAGATCCTGATCGCCGGCGGTCTCGCCTTCGCCGGCGCGGCCCTGCTAGTCGCCCTCGCGCCGCCGACCGGCGACGCGCCGGCCCATCTCTACCGCACGCTCCTGGTCGAGGAGGGCGTGTACGTCTGGGACAACCTCTGGTACGGCGGCCACTACCCGCTCGCCTCCTACAGCCTTCTCTACTACCTGCCGGCCGCGCTTCTCGGGAACCTGCCGCTCGTCTTCGCGGGCGTCGTCGTGTCCGCGGTGCTCTTCGCGTCGATCGTGGAGCGGGAGTGGGGAGCTGCCGGGATTTGGCCGGCCCGCGCGTTCGCGGTGCTCGCTGCGGGACCGATCTTCGTCGGGACCTATAGCTACGCGCTCGGTCTGGCAGCGGGCCTCGGCGCCCTGCGTCTCCTCCAGAGTGACCGGCGCTGGCTGGCCGCCGGTGCCGCGGCGCTGACGCTCGGCTTCAGCCCGCTCGCGTTCGTCTTCCTCTGCATCGTCCTGCTCGCGCTGGCTCTTGTACGGCGGGTGGGCCCGCACGCCGTCGCGTTCGTCGCGGCCCTCGCGGGGATCGCGGCGATCCAGCTCGCCGCCCTCGTGTTCTTCCCGAGCAGCGGGCCCTACCCGTTCCGCGGGCTCGAGCTCGCAGCGGTGCTGACGGTGAGCGTCCTCGGCGCCGAGCTCGCGCGGCGAGCGCGCCACGGCGCGATCCTCTGGGCCTTCTTCCTCGTCTGGGGAGCCGCGAGCATCGCGATGTTCGTCGTCTCGACGCCGGTCGGGGAGAACCTGACGCGGCTTCGGTCGGTGGTCTTCCCGGTGATGCTGATGACCGCGTTCGTCGCGCGGTTCCGGCCGCGCTGGCTGACCGCGCTGGCCCTGAGCGCCGCGCTGATCTACAACGTCGCGCCGTACGCGGGAGCCGCGCTCGACAGGACGGACGTGCGCGCCGCGGACCGGACGTTCTGGGCTCCGGCCGTCACCTTCCTCGCCGAGCGTTCGACGCCGAACTACCGCGTCGAGGTCGTGCCGACCTTCGACCACTGGGAGGCCTACTGGCTGCCGCGTGCCGGGATTCCACTCGCGCGGGGCTGGTACCGGCAGATCGACATCGCGCGGAACGAGCTCTTCTACGAGCAGGCGCTCTCGCCGGCCGCGTACCGCGCGTGGCTCCGCGGGATGGGCGTGCGGTTCGTCGTCCTCCCCGAGACGCGCCTCGGCCAGAAGGGCGAGGAGCGCGAGGCGGCCCTGCTCCGCTCGGGAAGCTCCGGCCTCCGGCAGGTCTTCAGCAGTCCGCAGCTCGCGATCTACGAGGTCCCGCGCCCGGAGCCGATCCTGACCGGGCTGGGCTCGCCGGTCGTCACGCGACTCGACCACGCCGGTCTCGAGGGACTGCTGCCGGCGGCCGGGACGTATCGGCTGAAGATCCGCTACACGCGCTACTGGCGCGTCAAGGCCGGCGCCGTCTGCGTCGAGCGGTCGGGGCGGGGGATGACCGTGCTCACGGCGGCGAGGCCGGGGCGGTTCGCGCTGGCTGTGCCCGAAGGGCCGGGCGGTCTCGTTCGGGCGCTGGTCGGGCGAGCCCCGGCGCGCTGCTGAGCACCAGGTAGCAGACGAGTCCTGCGATCACGACGTCGTTCGGCGAGTCGTTGACGACAAGCGAGACGCCGAGGGCGGCCAGCAGGGCGAGGAGCAGCGGCCGGCGCTCGCGCCAGGCGAGGACGACGAGGGCGGCGATCCCGCCGAAGACCAGCAGCGCGACCCCCCAGCCGGCGGTTGCCCGCTCGACGGAGAGCTGGATCCGGCGGCCGAGGTCCTCCGCGAGACCGATCGGGCCGTCCTCGAGCGCATCCGTCACGTGGCTCGAGCCGCCGACTGCGAGCGCAATGGCCAGCACGACGGCGACCGCGGCGGCGCCGATCGCCAGCCGCCGGTCGAGGCCGAGCGTGAGGGCCGCCAGCACGGCGAAGGCGACAAGCAGGACGATTGCGCCGCCGCCGTCCGCGCCGAACGAGCTGCCGCCGACCGTCACCAGTGAGAGCGCCGCCACGCCGCCGAACGCCCACAGACCGAAGCGGCGCCCGAGCAGGACGGCTCCGGCGAGCGCGGGGACGAGGAGCAGGGTGGCCAGCAGGTTCGAGAGACCGTAGAAGCGCGCGTTCTGGGTCGGTCCGAGCGGCGAGAGGGCGACCCAGCGCTCGTCGACCGCCATCGCCACGAGGTACGCGCCGAGCACGCCGACCATGAGTAGGCCATGGACAGTCGGTCCCGCGCGGGCGAGGAGCAGCGACGCCGCGACGGACGCCACGACGACGAGTGCGTCGACCCAGGGCTCGGTCGAGCCGAAGGCTCCGAGCGCCAGGTTCGCCAGCAGCACGGCGGCGAACGCCGGAAGGACTGCGGCCGGCAGGAAGGTCGCGACCGCGACGATCAGCGCCAGCGACAGGAGCAGGACGACGGCCTTCGCGTCGCGGTTCGCCTCGATGCGCCGGTCGAGCTCGTCCAGCGTCCCGACGGGATTGTCGTCCGCGGAGGAATCGAGCGAGCCCTCCTCGCCGAGCGCGGTCGGAGCGACGTCGACGATCGAGACGAGGCCGGGGATCCTCGTCGAGCCCGAGGTGAGCACCCCGCTGTACCCGTCGCCGAGGACCGCGATCGGGTAGCGCCGGTCGTTTGGCTGCTCGCCTCCGCTCGGCAGGCCGAGCACGATCGCGGGACCGGACGGCACGGCGGCGGAGGTCTCCACGTCGAGCAGCGAATCGCCCTCCGGCAGCCCGCCGAGGATCGAGTTCCGCACCGCTCCCCGCTCCAAAGCGGCCCGCGCGCGGGCGCCGCTCGTCTCCGGGCCTGCGTCCGGGACGAGGAGGCCGACGGCTCCGCGGTCCGTCAGGGCTGCGAGGTCGCCCGCCTCGAGCCCGGGCACGACGACGACGCGGCGCTCCTGGGCGAAGGCGACGCCCGGAACCGCCGCTAGCGAGAGCGCCCAGAACTACAATCGACGCAATGCAACGCACGTACGGAAGAGATGCGGGCCTGTCGTTCCGCATGTTCTTGACGATGTTCCTCCTCGGAGCCCTCTACGTGGGGTTCTTCGTCGCGCTGGTCGCGTTCACGGACATCGGGATCTGGTTCCTGGTCGTGATCATGGGCGTCCTCGCCTTCGCCCAGTACTACACGTCCGACAAGATCGCGCTTGCCGCCTCACGCGCGAAGATCGTCGAGCGCGACGAGGCGCCGGAGCTGCACGACATGGTCGAGCGGCTGTGCGCGATGGCCGACCTGCCGAAGCCGCGGATCGCCGTCGTGCCGACCGACGTGCCGAACGCGTTCGCGACCGGACGCAACCCGAAGAACTCCGTCGTCGCGGTCACCGAGGGCCTGTGGTACCGGCTCAGCAAGCCGGAGGTCGAGGGCGTCCTCGCGCACGAGCTGTCCCACATCGGGAACCGCGACGTCGCGATCATGACCGTCTCGAGCTTCTTCGCCATGGTCGCCGCGCTGCTGATGCGCGTCGGTCTCTTCAGCGGCATGTTCGGCGGCGGCAGGGACCGGGGCGGCACGCCCGTCTGGCTGATCATGTTCCTGGTCGCGATGCTGACGTACGTGCTCAGCTACGTGCTGATCCTGATGATCTCGCGGTATCGCGAGTACGCGGCCGACCGGGGGGCGGCGATCATCACGGGCGCGCCGGAGAACCTGATGTCGGCGCTCCAGCGGATCGCCGGGCAGATCCAGCAGATCCCGCAGAAGGATCTCCGGGAGGTTCAGGGCCTGAACGCGTTCTTCATCGTGCCGACGAACGTGAAGTCCTCGTTCGCCGAGTTCTTCATGACGCACCCGCCGCTCGAGAAGCGGCTCGCCCGGCTCGCCGAGATCTCTCGGGAGATGGGCCGGCCGGTCGGTCCCTAGGACCGCGTGGGGATTCGGGACGTCCTCTTCGGGCGCAAGCGTCTGAAGGAGGCGAAAAGGGATGCGCTCTTCGCGCTTCCGTCGGCTGCGGTCTCGATGGAGGTCGAGCTCGGTCTTCGGCCCGCCGGCGTCGCGGCCGTCGTCTTCAAACCGCTCTCTGCGGGGGAGTTCGTCCGGGCCGAGAACGAGATGCAGGAGCTGCTGGACGTCGCTGCGCGGGAGTCGTCGTCGCGGATCGAGCGGCGGTCGGACGACTACGGCTACGAGTGGCTGATCGTCCACGACGAGCAATTCGAGGATCTCGTCACGACCGTCCACCTGGTCGCCGGCGAGTTGGCGGAGCGCGGCTTCGGGCCGCAGCTGCTCGCTGCGGTCACGCGGTTCGACGGCGGAAAGCATCCGGTGTACCTCGTGTACGGCTACAAGCGCGGCGCGTTCTGGCCGTTCGTGCCGACCGGCGAGCGCGAGCGCGACAACGCCGAGGAGCTCGAGCTGAAGGCGAAGCTGGAGAAGGAGCTGCCCATCGAGCCGGATATCTCGATGTGGTTCGCGCTCCACGGCCTGCCTATTTAGGCCACGCCCGGGCTGGGGTCAGACCCCGACACGAGTGCGTAACGACTTGTCCACAGATGGGACCTGTCCGCCGTGATGGTTGACCGGATCGGTGGAGAGCGTGTAGCGGTTTTGCTCCACTATCGGCGCACCTTCGTAGCGGGGTCTGACCCCAGCTAGCCGGGTGGTTCCTCGCCGTCCCAGTAGTCGAGCGGCTCGAGACGCGTCATCAGGCCGACGCCGCGGAAGCCGATCTTGTTCGAGCGCGGGTAGTACGTGATGTCGTTCGTGTCCCGCCAGCCGTACATCAGCACCTTCATACCGCTCTCGCCGCCGCGGAATGCATGCGAGATCTGCGTGCCCGCGGGGCGCGCAATCACGTGGCCGGAACGGATCGGGATGTGCTCCTCCTCGTGACCCCGGTCGCGCGCTCGCGGATTCGGGACGAGCTCGAGCGTCCCGTCTCCCTCCAGCACGACGAAGATCTCCTCCTCGGCCGAGTGTGAGTGCGCCGGCGCCGGGAGCTTCCCCGCGCCGACAGTGACGACGTTCAGGCCCGACTTGACCGAGCCGGCGGCGTCCGCGAGGTCGATCCAGCGCTCCTGCTCGAGGTCGCCGACGTTGACGATGTTCTGCGGGCGCTCCGCGGGCTCACCGACCTCCGGCTCGCCGGCCTCGGCCTCCTGATCCCACGGATGGCCGCCCTGGCCGGAGGCGACCCAGCTCGACCCGAGCCACGTCACGCCGGCGCGGGGCAGCGTCGCGTGGCCGTCACCGCCCGTCCGACCGAACGCAAGGACGTCGAGCCCGTCGTCCCCTCCACGCAGCGTGTGCGCCTCGGCACGAGCTCGATGCACGATGCAGTCGCCCTCACGCACCTCGTAGACCGTCCCGTCCTGCCAGGACAGGCCCGATCCGCCCAGGACGTAGAAGATCTCCTCGTCCTCGACGTGCGCGGGCGTCGACCATCGCGCTGGTGAGATCTCGGCCCGGTTCACGGTCACCTCGACGCAGCCGGCCGCTCGACCAAGGCGCCGAACGGCGAAGCCGAAATGCCCTTCGTCGTCCCGCTGCGGCTCGACGTCGTCCCAGTGGACGAGGCCGCCCTCGCCCTTCACCGAGTGGGCAGGTCCGGAACGAGTCCGTCCTCGGAGAAGAGCCTCCTAGTCTCCTCGAGCGTCAGGTCGCTCGGCGGGATCACGAGGTCGGAGGGGGAGAGGTCTTCGTCCGGCAGCCGCTCGCCGCGGCCGCGCACGAGCTCCCACATGTCGTCGAGGACGCCGTCGAGCGTCGGCTCTTCGTCGGCCTCGAGCGCCGCGACCGCCCGGTCGTCGAGCTCGTTGAGCTGCCCCCGCACGTCGTCGTCGACGCGGTACTGGCCCTCTCCCATCAACCGCACGATCACTGCTCGATCTCCTTCTGGCCGGAGCCCGACCCGACCTCGGCGCGAAGCTTCTCCAGCTCGGCATCGACCTGCCGGTCGGCGGAGATCGCGGCCAGCTCGCGGTCGAGCTGCGTCTGGTCGCCCGCGGTGAAGTCCTCGAGCGTCCCGGCCTCGATCAGCTCGTCGACCGCCGACGCACGCGCCTGCATCTGCTCGGTCTTGTCGCGCGCCCGTTCGATCGCAAGCCCCGTGTCGGCCATCTGCTCGCCGATCCCGGTCGCCGCCTCGCCGATCCGAACCTGCGCCTCGGCGGCCGAGTACTGCGCCTTGATGACCTCCTTCTGCGACCGGAAGGCCTCGATCTTCGCCGCCAGCTGCTTCTCGGACGCGGCGAGCTTCTGCTGCTGCTGGTCGAGCTGCTCGATCTGGCCGTCGAGATCCTGGAGCTGCTGCTGCGCGAGCGCCTTCCGCTCGAGCGCGGCACGGGCGAGATCCTCCCGGCCGGCCGCCACGGCGTCGCGCGCCTGCGAATCCAGCTTGACGAGGCTCTGCTCCAGCTTGTCCGTCTGGAGCTGAAGCCGTTTCTTCGATGTCGCGACGTCCGCGATCCCCCGCTTGACGTTCTGGAGCAGCTGGCGCTGCTGCTCGTACGAGTAGTCCAGCGTCTCGGCCGGGTCCTCCGCCCGGTCGAGGAGCTTGCTCAGCTTCGACTTGATCACCAGGGACATGCGCTCGATCAGACCGGCCACCGAATCCTCCTCCTCGTTTGAGGCGTACCCTACGCGTCCATGCTCGTTGCGCGAAGCATGCATCCCGGCTGGCTCTCGAACGCCTATCTCGTCGCGGACCAGGAGGGCGGATCCGCGGTCTACGTGGACTCGGGCGCGCCGCTCGAGCCGCTCTTCGAGGCGGCCGAGAGCTGGAATGTCCGGCCGAGCCATGTCCTCCGGACGCACGGCGATCCGGACCATGTCGAGCACGAGGGCGACCTCGGGCTTCCGGTCGTCACCGGCTCGCTCGAGACCGGCGGGCTGCGCTTCGAGGCGATCGCGACACCGGGGCACGCGGACGACCACCTCGCGTTCCTCGTCGGAGACGCGCTGTTCGCGGGCGACGTCCTCTTCAAGGACGCGGTCGGCGGCGGCGACCCCGACCAGGTGCGGGACTCCGTGATGCGACTGATGGAGCTCCCGCCCGAGACGCGGGTCTATCCCGGCCACACCGACGAGACGACGATCGGCCGCGAGTGGGAGGAGAACCCGTTCGTGCGGGTCTGGCGCGGCGCCGAGCCGGAGGGCACCGAGCGCTGCCGGGTCGACGGCCGCGAGGGGGCGATCGTGGTCTGGTCGCCCGACTACGACGGCAAGGGCAAGGCCTGGGTGCGCTTCGACGACGGCACGGGCAGGATCATGGGCGGCTCGCGCATCGAGCGAATTTGAGGCTCGGCCTCCTCTTTCCCGGCGAGATGGGCGCAGCCGTCGGGAATGCTGCGAGCGCGGAGGTCGTATGGGCGAGCGAGGGGCGCAGCCGCGCGACAGCAGAGCGAGCGGCCAACTTCACCGACGTGGGGTCGGTGGAGGCGCTGGTCCGCTCCAGCGACACGGTCCTCTCGATCTGCCCGCCGGCGATCGCCGAGGAGACGGCGGAGCAGGTCTTCGGGCTCGGCTTCGGCGGGACGTACGTCGAGGCGAACGCGATCGCGCCCGAGCGGATGCGCCGCATTGCGGGGCTCGGGCCGCGGATCGTCGACGGCTCGATCATCGCCGCCAGGGGGATCAACCTCTACCTCGCCGGCCCGGGTGCCGAGAAGGTCGCTGCGCTCTTCACCGGCTCGGAGGTCAGCGCGATCCCACTCGGCGAGAAGGTCGGCGCTGCGTCGGCGCTGAAGATGGCGTTCGGCGGATGGAACAAGATCGGGATCGCGCTGACCTCGCAGGCACACTCGATCGCGAAGGCCTACGGGATCGACGACCGGCTCGAGGCCGAGGGCGTGCCGTCCGACCGGCTCCAGTGGGTCGCCGACCGTGCCTGGCGGTGGGCGCCGGAGATGGAGGAGATCGCCGACATGTGCGCCGAGCTCGGCCTGGACGACGGGATCCCGCGCGGCGCCGCCTCCTTCTACCGCGCAGTGGCCGGATCTCTGCGGAACGATTGACACACTCTCGGCACGGTCCGCCCTTGACAGCCCGCGGGGTCCGACACCAGGACCTGTCCGGAGGGGTCAGTCGAGTAGCTCCACCGTCGTGAAGCGAACCGTCGTGTCGCCGACGTTCTCGAGGTCGTGGACGACGAGTTCGTCGGGACCGATCGCATGGAAGTGCACCTCGTCGGCGGGGCTCTGGTACTCCGCCTCGTCGCCCTCCGGCGTGTGCACGCGCAGTCGGCCGCCTGCCTCGCAGCGATAGAAGTAGCTCGTCCGGTGGCGGTGGAAGGGAAGCCGCTCGCCTGGCTCGAGGGTGATGTCCCAGACCCGGATCCGCTCGTTCTCGAAGAGCAACTTCGTCCCGACCACGACGTTCTCGGTCATGCGAGCACGGTGCGGAGCTGGTCGAGGCTGATGTTCCCGCCGCTGCAGACGAGCGCGACCCGCTTGCCTGCGAGCTGGTCGCGCAGCCGGAGGGCGGCGGCGAGTGGCGCGGCGCCGGCCGGCTCCACCAGGTTGCGCGTGCCCTCGATCATCAATCGCGTCGCCTCCAGGATCTCTTGCTCGCTCACGAGCACGAAGTCGTCGAGAAGCTCCTGGAGGATCCGCTGCGGCAGCTCGAACGCCGTCCTGGTGGCGAGGCCTTCGGCGGAGGAGAGCATCTCGTCCTCGACCAGCGAGCGCGACTTCCACGAGCGATAGGCGGCGGGCGCGGCGGCCGACTGCACGCCGATCACTCGCGCCGACCCACCCATCCCGCCGGCTGCGACGCACGCACCGGCCGCGCCGCTGCCGCCTCCGATCGGGACGATCACGACGTCGGTCTCGGGCAGCTCCTCGAGGATCTCGAGCGTCTCGGTCGCGACACCTGCGATCAGATGCGGCTCGTTTCCCGAGTGCACGTAGCGATACCCGTCTCGCTCGGCCAGCTCCTCACAGTGCTCGCGCGCGTCGTCGAAGTCGCGTCCGTAGGTCTCGAGCTCTGCACCGAGCGCCCGGATCGACCCGACCTTGAGCGGGTTCGCACCCTCCGGCACGCAGACGATCGCTCGGACCCCGAACGCGCGGGCGGCGAAGGCGATCGACTGGCCGTGATTTCCGGTCGAGGCGGTGATCAGCCCTCGCTCGCGCTCTTCGTCGCTCAGCTGGGAGACGAGGTTGACGCCGCCGCGGACCTTGAAAGCGCCGACAGGCTGGTGGTTCTCGTGCTTGACCCAGACCTCGGTCTCCGACGAGCTCCGCGAGCGCCGGCCAGGCGTAGAGCGGAGTCGGCGAGAGCTGCTCGGAGATGCGCTCGCGCGCCTCGAGGACGTCGTCGAACGTCGGCGCCTTCATGCGAGGAAGGCTGCCAGGCGGGACCCTTCGTCCTCCAGCTCCCGGCGCACGGCACGGGGAAGCGGCGCGAGCGGCTCGGTCTTCACCTTTCCGTCCTCGTAACTCCAGGTCCCTGCGACCATCCCGCCGACGAGGAACGTGGGGAGGACGTCGCCGTTCTTCTTGATCACTGCCGGCGCGTATTCGGGCGGAAGGACGCGCGTCCGGTCGTCGAAACCGAGGATCAGGTGGTCCCACTCGGGCAGGAAGCGCACCGGTGCGGGCGTCTCAGCCGCCGGACGCTTGGCACGGCGGAGGTCGAAGAGCGTCCGCCCGTCCTCCGCCTCGAGCTGCACCAGCCGCGGCTCGAGCTCCTCGAGCCCGGCGTTCACGTCGCCCGCGCGAAGTCCGGCGAAGCGGAGGAGGTCCGCCTTCGACGCCGGACCGTAGCCGGCGAGGTAGCGCGCGACGAGCAGCGCCGACGCGGGCAGTGGGATCCACCTCGGCAGGGCCGAGCCAGCGCTCCGCGGTCGTCACGTGGATGCGGTGGTTGCCCCAGGTTCCGGCCGGCGGCACGTGGACGAGCGGCGTCAGGCAGCGGACGCGCCAGCGGTAGCGATCCGGAAGCTCCGGCACCGCGGCGTTCGCCTCTGCGTAGGTGAACGGGCCGCGCTCAGCCAGCCGGACGATGCGAGTGGCCCACTCCTCCGCCGGAAGCTTCCAGTTCCGGAACTCGTCGCGCCAGCGCCGGTGCATGACCGCGGCGAACGAAGGGTGATCGGCGGCGGAGACGAGCTGGATCGTCACGCGGAAGAGCGTCGAGCGGACGACCCGCTTGCGCTCGTAGGCACGCGTCAGCTGCTCCCGCCGGAAGCCTTCGAGCCGGCTCCAGAGGCCGACATACGGTGCCTTCGCCGACTGCGCCTGCATCGCGCCGAGGCGCTCGACGGCCCGGGGAACCGGCACCCGCGCTCGCCCGAGCAGCATCTGGCGGGCCAGTGTTGCCCGGTTGAGCTCCCGCTGGGTCAGCGGCCTAGCGGTGGAACGCGGCAAGCCTGGCGGCCTCGTCGTCGGCGCGCCGCTGCGTGCGCGGGATCCCGTCGAACGGCTCGAGCCGAACCAGCGCCTTCGGGATCGACATTCGGCCGCGCTCGAGCAGGAGCTGGCGGGCGAGCAGCGCGCGGTTCAGCTCGCGCTGCGTCAGGACGCGTTCTCTCACAGCTCGGCGAGGAAGGCCATCATCGTCTCGCCGACAGCGTCGAGGCTGCGCGGCGAGACGGCGGTGAGGTCGTCGCACGTGCGGTGCCAGCAGGGGAAGTCGAAGTCGATCAGGTCGATCGCCGGAACCCCGGCGCGGATGAACGGGACGTGGTCGTCGAGCACTGCGCCCTGCTCACGGGCCGGGAAGTGGCGCGCGTGGCCGGTGCGACGGGCGGCGGCCCGGAGCTTCGTCCAGAGCCGGCGGCTCGAGTACTGGTCGCGCGGGATCGCGAGCTCCTTGTCGCCGACGAAGTCGAGGACGATCGCCGCCTCGGCGGAGCGGAACGTGCGAGCGGCGATCTTGCTCCCGCGGAGGCCGTACCGCTCGAACTCGGAGTCTTTGCCGCGCGGCGCCTCCTCTCCGTCGAAGAAGACGACGATCAGGGTGGGGCGGAGCTGCCGCGGCTTGATCGTTCGCGCCAGCTGGCGGACGACGGCGGTCCCGGATGCCGAGTCGTTCGCGCCGACGAAGTCGGCCAGGTCCTTCGAGTCGTAGTGGGCGCCGAGGACGACCTTGCGGCGGGGGTTCCGTCCGGGAATCGTCCCGACAACGTTCCGCAGTCCGCCCGGCACGGCCTGGAATCGGCCCCGCGGGATCGAGCGGCGGAGGATCTCGCCCAGCTCCCGGGACTTCTCGGAGCCGGCCGGGCGCGGCCCGAGGGCGACCTGGCGCTTCAGGAACCCCCAGGCGGCGGTGCTGTCGAAGCGGTCCGGGCGCGCCGTCTCCTCCGAGGGGCCGGAGGTCCAGCCCGCGGCTCCCGCGAGAACCGCGAGCAACGCAATGACGAGGAGCAAACGCCGCACGGCCCCATGGTGCCTCAGACCCGCAACTCGAGCGTCCGAACCCCCCGCAGATCGACCCACACGCGCTCGCCGTCGGTCACGAGCTTGACGAGCACCGACTCGCAATGCGGGCAGCGGAGAACGGTGCCCGGCGCGCGGTCGTAGACGACGACGGCTCCGACCGCCTCGGCCTTGCCGCAGCCTGCGCAGGTGCCGATCGCCTCCGTCATCTCGACCGCGAAGACCTGGCGCAGAATCCCAGCGGCGGCGTTCCCGTCCAGTCTCATCTCATCCTCCAGTGGGTCCGAAGCGTTCGGTTCGTATGCGGCCAGGCTCGTGGCCGAGCTCCACGAGCGCGGTCGCGACAGTCTCGACGAACGGCGTCGGGCCGCAGATGTAGACCTGCGGCCGCTCGGCTGACGCCGGCCCGACCTCGGCGAGCATCTCGGCGTCCACCCGCCGCGCATAGCCGTTCCAGCCCTCCGGCTGCTCGCGCGTCAGTGTGTGGACGACGCGAATGTTCTCCCCGTCGAGCCGCTCGAGCTCCTCCGGTAGATCACGTCGTCCCAGCTTCGCGAGGAGAGGAGCAGGGTGGCCGGCACGCCGCCGCGCTCGTCGGCGAGGTGGCGGAGCATCGCCCTGAACGGCACGACGCCGAGCCGCCGGCCACCAGCAGAAGCGGCCCGCCGCGGGACGGTTCCCAGACGAAGTAACCGCCGACGGGGCCGCGGAGCTCGAACTGGTCGCCGGGCTGCAGCTCGTCCGCGAGGTACGGCGAGACCTCGCCGTCCTCGATCCGCTCGACGGTCAGCTCGAGGTGCAGCGCACCGGGCGGAGAGGCGATCGAGTAGCTGCGCTGCGCCTGGTAGCCGTCCTCGGCCGTCAGACGGACGTCGACGTGCTGGCCGGGAAGGTGGCCGGGCCAGTCGGGAACCTCGAGGCGTAGCGTCTTGACGCGCGGCGTCTCGGGGACGACCTCGACGGCCTCGGCGACCTGCCAGGTCAGTCGCCCCAGTACCGCTGTTCCCGCCACGGGTCGCCGTAGAGGTGGTAGCCGTTCTGCTCCCAGAACCCGGGCTCGTCCGTGGACGCGAGCCGGAGTCCGCGAACCCACTTCGCGCTCTTCCAGAAGTACAGGTGCGGGACGAGCAGCCGGGCGGGGCCGCCGTGCTCGGGATCGAGCGGCTCGCCGTCGTAGGCGTACGCGACCCAGGCCTTGCCGTCGAGGACGTCCTCGATCGGCAGGTTCGTCGTGTAGCCGCCGTCGCAGAAGGCGACGACGTACTCGGCGGAGGTTTCGACACCTTCGAGCAGCGTCTCCACCCGCACGCCCTGCCAGTTCGTGTCGAGCTTCGACCACTTCGTGACGCAGTGGATGTCGACGGTGACCTCCTCGCTGGGGAGCGCACGGAACTCGTCCCAGGTCCAGCGGTGGAGCTCGTCGACCTCGCCGACGATCGTGAAGTCCCATTCCTCGAGCGGGGTGTGCGGAGTCGGGCCGGCCGAGAGGACGGGGAAGTCGTCGGTGACGTACTGGCCCGGCGGGACGCGGTCGGGCGGGCCGTCGTCGCGTCGCCGGCCCCGAAAGCCGCGGGAGATGATCGGCGTCATCACAGCCTCCACGGCGACTGTAACGGCTGCCCGCCGGATGGAGAAATTGGTTCGCGTCCCTTCCTGAGCCGCGCCGGGGACAAACCGGGGCGCGGCTCAGGCAGGGACGCGAATCCCTGCCTTGGTGCTCTACGGCGTGGCCGCGGGCCATGCAGTAGACGTACACCGTTCCCGAGAGGTCGCTACCCGGAGGTCTGGATGACCGTCCAAGCCGTCGTTGCCCGATCGGGTCACCGGTCGGCGATGAGCGGAACGACGCCGTCACGAACCCTGGATGTTGAACCCACCGGAGATCGCTTCCAGCCGGTCGTTCGGGTCGGGCGTCGACGCGTTCAGCGGGCAATTGACCGTGAACTGCTTGTCGCCGGTGTTCGTGCCGCCAGCGACGGTGACGAGGCCGCTGAATCCGGCATCACCCTGTCGGACCCTGGGGTCCAGCGGGACCCGCAGGCCCGGCGGGGCCAGCAGGCCCGGTAGCGCCGTCGACACCGTTCGTGCCGCGGCCCGTCAGCGCCAGCGACACCTGCAGCACCAGTGTCACCCTTGGCACCGAGTTGGCGCCGGCCGTGGCGCCAGCGACACCGTGAGCACCAGTCTCGCCCTTGGCACCAGGCAGCACCGTCGAGCCCGTCCGCACCGTCGGCACCATCCGCACCATCGACACCGTCGCGACCGTTCTCGCCGTCGATCCCGTGATCACCGTTGATGCCATTCGGGCCATCAGCACCGGTCACGCCGGTGATGCCATCGACGCCGTCGCGCCGGTAGCACCCTGACGCCGGTAGCGCCCGTGGCACCGATCTCGCCAGCGGCGACCAGCGGCACCCGTGTCACCCTTGGCGCCCTGAGTGCCTGGCTGCCCTGGCACCCTTGGCTCCGGTAGCACCAGCTGGCTCCGGTTGCACCCGTGGCTCCAGTGTCACCCTTAGCACCCTGAGTGCCCTGGTCTCCCTGGTCACCCTTGGCTCCAGTGTCACCCTTGACGCCCTGAATGCCCTGGTCACCCTGAGCACCCTTCGCGCCGGTGTCACCCTTGGCGCCGACAGCGCCCTGGGAACCGACAGCGCCCTGAGAACCGACGGCTCCCTGAGCGCCCTTCGCACCGGCCTTGCCGTTCTTCCCGTTCTTGCCGGGCTTGCCACGCTTGCCGACGATGCACGTCTTCTTGACCGCGGTGTACGCCTTGACGGCCTTCAGATCCCAGGCCGTGTCCGGCGTCCCGCCCTGCTCCACCCACACGCACAGGCGGTTCACGTTGCGGGTCTGGTTCTTCTTCGACTCGGCAGCCGTCGCACCCGTGGCGAGGACGAGCAGTGCTGCCAGGCCGACCAGTAGTGACTTCATCATGAAGTGAAGGTCTCCTTTGCTTAGAGCCGTGCGGCTCTCTCGTTGGAGCCGGACGGCTCCCGCCTCCCGCCACTGCTGGCGGAGGCGGCAACGTCTGCCTCGTCTCGTCACGTCACGTCGTTCGGCCTCCTAGCTCTCAAGCCGCTCCGCGAGCGATTCCAGGTCGCTTATCGGCACCGACCCCGCCGCACCCTGATCCCTCGTCTGAGTACCAGGTCGCTCAGCCGCCCTCGCGCGCGGCCCGACGCTTCTCCTGCACGTCCGCGGGCCTCCTCCGCGAAGACGCCGCCGCTACACTGGCCCGGGCGCGGGGCTATAGCTCAGCTGGGAGAGCGCCTGGATCGCACCCAGGAGGTCGCCGGTTCGAGCCCGGCTAGCTCCATAGGCGAAACCCCCGCTAAGACGGGGGTTTCGTTTCCAAGCGCGCTGCGAACGGCCGGGTGGCGTGGCTACCGTGAGCCGGAGCACGACCGGCGGAACCTGGACGATCTACGTCGAGTGCGGCCGGAACGGGATCGCAGGGATCGCGAAGACCTGGTTCAAGGTCGTCTGAGCCGCTCGTCTAGGCGGACAACGCGGGACGACCCGGCGGGTCATGACCATGATTCGGACTAGTTCGATGTCCGAGGAGCGGCCCGCCGCTCAACGGTGTACAGACGGTTGGCCCCGACGGCAAGCTTCGGGGCCAGTTAGTCAGTCGGTCAGCTAGCCCGCGCTCTTACTTGGGTTACATGCCGTGCCAGGAACCCCACCAGCTGCCCCCTGCAGGTGTCTGGCCACCTGTCCCCAAGACTGGGTCCGTGTGAATCCATCCACGTCAGGAACGTCGGGATTTCCGGAGTACGTGTCGTTTCGTCCTGAATAGGCGCATTCGGACCTTCCGTTCAGCGGCGCATCCGGCGAACCGGCGATCCACTTGCCGTTTCCGGTTACCTCACCGGCGAACGCGGAACCAGCACCTAAGGCCGCAACCACGGCCGCACAAGCTGTGGCCGCGAGGAAGGACTTTGTCCTCGCCATAGGGTCTCTCCTTTCTAGGAACGCGCGTCTAATCGTGACGCGCGTCGTTTGCCGCAGGAAGCCGACCCTACGACGGTAAAGGCGGCTGGTCAATCACTCACTCGAGGGACGCTTGCATGGCGTGGGAGCAACGTTTCGGAACGCCGCAGCGGGTGTTTTTCTAGGGCGGGGCCCGCAGGACCCCGCGCCCCAGATCCTTTTCCCCCCGAGCCGAGTTCGCGTCACCAGCGGAGACAACGGCGGATCGCGCTAGCGGATCGCCGGTTGCGCCCGAATACGGGCCGGTTCGGTTTCCGGGCCGTTCAGGTGGCGGGCGAGCTGGTCTTCGAGCTCGATGATGCGTTCCTGGACGACCCGCTCGAGGTATTCGTTCTGCTCGATGATTGCGCGGCGGTACGGCTGAAGTCCGAGGGCCAGGCGAATAGACTCGCGAATATCCACGAAAGGAGGGGTCCGATGAGGAAGATCCTGGCGCTTGCCGCCGCGGCCGCTCTCGTTGCAGCCACGACCGCGAGCGCGATTACGTTCGGCGAGCCCGACGGGAACCGGCATCCGAACGTCGGCGCACTCGTCGCCGACTGGAACGAGGAGAGCCCGGGGCCTGATCAGTTCTGCACCGGCACGCTCGTTAGGTCGACGCTGTTCCTGACCGCGGCTCACTGCATGACCGGTTGGGAGCCCGACGAGGAGATCTCGGTCACGTTCAGCCCGACCTACGCCGAGGGGTCGGCGTCGCCGAGCGGGCTCGTCCCCGTCTCGAGCTACGTGATCCACGAGAACTTCGGGCAGCCGGGCGGAGGGGCCGACGCCTACGACATCGCGATCGTGACGCTCGCGACGCCGCAGTCGGCAACGCCCGCGCAGCTGCCGACGCTCGGTCTGCTGAACACCTACAGCCAGCAGCAGCTCCGCGGGCTCACGTTCACGCCCGTCGGCTACGGGCTCACGCGGACGTCGAAGAAGACGGGGCCGCACGCGTTCGCCGATCCGGAGGCGCGGCTGGTCGCTCAGCAGTCGTTTCTTTCGCTCAAGCCCACGTGGCTGAACCTGAGCATGAACCCGTCGACTGGGAGCGGCGGTACCTGCTACGGCGACTCTGGCGGGCCGCACTTCCTCGGCGGGATGACGAGCAACCTGCTCGTCTCGCTGACGGTCACCGGCGACGCGATGTGCCGCGCGACCGACCTGACGTACCGCCTGGACACTTACGTTGCCCAGGAGTTCCTGTCGCGCTTCGGGCTCGTTCCGGACCCGGACGCCTAGCCCATGAGTGGAGGGGCGGCCGGAGCCGCCCCTCCTTCCCACGACCTCGCCCGGGGCGACGGGGGAGCAGTTGTCACGCTCATCTCGCGCCCCGTACTTCGTCCAGCACGGGCGGGTCGAGCAACGCGGGCTTGTCTCGTGGACGGTCAAGGCGTAGGGTCGCCGCAGTCACGCCGTCAGGGGGGAAGCCATGCACATCAAGCGCCTGCACCTACTCGCCGCGCCTGTCGCCGCAGTCGCCCTCGTTTTCGGGATTCCTGCTGCCGCAGACGTCGGAAGCGGCTCGGGGCCACCCACCTCGATCGGCACGGGGGGCGCGGCCGCATCGGTGGAGAGGCTGGCGACGCAGACGGGAATCGACATCCTGCGCCGCGGCGGGAACGCAATCGACGCCGCCGTCGCCGCGGCAGCAGTGCTCGGCGTGACCGAGCCGTTCTCATGTGGAATCGGCGGGGGCGGCTTCATGGTTCTCCGTACTTCCGGCGGTGCCGTGACGACGATCGACGGGCGCGAGACCGCGCCGGCGGCCATGCATTCGACGTCCTTCTGGGAGAACGACGCGCCGCTGCCCTTCAACGACGCTCGCTACAGCGGCCTTTCCGTCGGGGTACCCGGCACGGTCGCGACATGGGTCGACGCGCTCGAGAAGTTCGGGACGATGTCGCTCGCAGAGGTCTTCGCGCCGGCGATTCACGTCGCACGTCACGGCTACGTCATCGACCAGGTCTGGTTCGATCAGGCGAATGCGAATCGCGACTGGTTCGACGATATCCCGGCGAGCGCCGCGCTCTTCCTCGACGCCGACGGAACGCCGCGCGACGTCGGCACGGTGTTCACCAACCCAGCGCTCGCCCGGACGTACGAGCGCATCGCGCATCTCGGCGCCAAGGGCTTCTATCGGGGGGCAGTCGCGGACGCGCTCGTGGAGGCCGTCCAGCATCCGGCCGTCAGCCCGGAGGCCAACCACGTCTGGCGCCGCGGGGCGATCAAGATGCGCGATCTGCACACGTACCGTGCCCTGGGGCGGGCTCCCACCCATGTGAACTACCGCGGGCACGACGTGTACTCGATGGGCCCACCATCGAGCGGCGGCTCGACTGTCGGCGAAGCCCTGAACATCCTCGAGGGTTACCCCCTCTCGACGATGACGCGCGAGGCGGCGCTGCATTACTACCTCGAAGCGTCGCGCTACGCGTTCGCGGACCGCAACGCCTACCTCGCCGATCCGGCGTACTTCGACGTGCCGCTGCGCGGCCTGCTGTCTGAGGACTACGCGGCGACCCGGCGCGCACTGATCAAGGAGACGGCGGCGCCTGGCCCGGTTCCACCGGGGGATCCCCACCCCTACGAGGGGGCGGAGACGACGACCCACCTGACCACGTCGGACAAGTCGGGCAACGTCGTGTCGTACACCTTCACGATCGAGTCCACGGGCGGCTCGGGACTGGTCGTCCCTGGCTACGGGTTTCTGCTCAACAACGAGTTGACGGATTTCAACTTCGACTCGACGACACATCCGAACCGTGTCGAAGGAGGCAAGCGGCCGCGTAGCTCGATGGCGCCCACGATCGTCACCAAGGGCGGCGAGCCGTTCCTCGCCCTGGGTTCGCCCGGCGGCGCGACGATCATCACGACCGTCCTGCAGATCCTCCTCGACCGGGTCGACCTTGGCCTGACGCTCCCGCAGGCGATCGCCGATCCGAGGGCGAGCCAGCGGAACGCCGTGAATACCGGCGTGGAGCCAGCATTCCTGTTGACGTCCGAGCGGACCGCGCTCGAGACTCGTGGTCACCGCTTCATGAACGCGGGTGAGATCGGGGCCGCGACGGGGATCGAGTTTCTCGCAGGCGGCGGCGTGCTCGCCGCGGCAGAGCCCGTGCGCCGCGGCGGCGGCAGCGCGATGACTGAGCTGCCCTAGCCAAACGACCGGAGATCGACAGAGTTGGGTCTTGCGCGAGTCCGTTCTACCGTCCGTGCTACCGAGCTGTGCGAATTTCAAGTGATGCCCGAACACCGAACGCGGTTCGAGCTGCCCGAATGTGCGCGACCTGATGTCGTTTCGTCGTTATCGCACCCAGGAGGTCGCCGGTTCGAGTCCGGCTAGCTCCATAGAAACCCGCAAATGCGGAGGTTTCTCTTTGTTTCGTTCGCGAGGTGACTGTCTGATATTTCTCAGGCGCTCACGGGGATCTGCCCAGGCACATCATCCGCGACCCGCTAGCTAGGGCAGCCGAGCGCGCTCCTGTCTCATCTGGGAGCAACAGGGCTAAAATCGCACATGAAGAGGAGAGGAGGCACGATGGCGAAGAGCGTTCGCGACGCGATGACCGAAGATCCCCGCTCGATCGGCATATCGGCGTCGGTGGTCGAGGCCGCGCAACTGATGCGAGAGCAGCACATCGGCTCGCTCCCGATAACCGACGACGAGAAGCTTGTCGGGATGCTCACCGACCGAGACATCACGACGAGAGTGGTCGCCGAGGCCGCAGACCCTAAGATGACGTCGGTTGGGGACGCCTGCTCTCGGGACCTCATCAGTGTTGAGCCCGACAAAGACCTCGAAGAGGCGCTCCAACTCATGGCCCGCCACCAAGTTCGGCGGCTGCCCGTTGTCGAGAACGGCAGGCTCGTCGGCATCGTTGCCCAGGCCGACATCGCACTCAGCGAGAACGAGAAGAAGACCGGTGAGCTCGTCGAGGCGATCTCTGAGCCCTCAGAGGGAGAGCGCAGGTAGCGTCGCCCGGACAGCAGGTTTAGATGATCGATCTCGCGACGGGCGATCGAGGCTGACCCGATCGATCACGCTAAGCGGTCGGTGTTCAGAATGCGTTCGCGGCCGACTTCCACTCCCGGAGGCGCTGCGCGATGAGCTGGGCCCGCTCCTCCTCGCTCCCGCCGTCCAGCACCTGGAGGTCTGAGGGGTCGGCTCGAAGGTAGACGCCGGCGGTTCGAGCATTCAGCCCGGGGTCGCGATCCGAACGTGTCGTCCAGTACCCGGTGGCGCGTTCGGCGGTCTCCACCTTGATCTCGCCGGTGCCCTCGAGCTGCGGGGCATTCGGGTGCCGAGGGCGCTCGCCCTTCCAGAAGTAGAGGATGCCGGCCGGATCCCTGCGCTCCTTCGCAGCCTCGCTCCAGTAGCGGGCCGAGAGGGTGCCGTCCTCCTGCCAGGCCCGGCCCATCACGTTCAGGTCACCGTCGCGGTCGCGCGAGATGCGCAGGAGGCTGACCGCCGACGGTTCCTCCTCGCTCCGAACGGTAAGCGAGAGCTGCCACCACAGCCCCTCGACCGGGCCGAGGCGACCCTCGGTCTCGATCGCCTTGCGGAGCTTCTGGTTGATCGCGCGCACCTCCGCCGGGCTGGTGCCCGGGTCGTAGCGGACGGAGGTCAGCCCGAGCAGGTCTGTGGGCAGCTTCGAACCGTTCGCGTGGAGGATGAACGTGCGCCGGATGCCGAGCGCGCCGCCGAACAGCCCGGCCTCGAACACCACGTTGTCGCGCGGCGACGCCTGGCCGGACTGGGACGCATCCGTCGTCGTCCAGTCGTCCTGGGCGAACACGAACGCCGCGAAATCGACCTCCTGGGAGAGCTCGACGAGCCGGTCGAGGGTCGACCGCCCCGGGTTGAACGTGGTCGTCCACGGCTCGACGTCGGCGACGTCCTCGAGCCCGCGCGTGATCGCCTGGAGCAGTTTGGCCTGCTCGCCCGACGACCCGAGGAAGATGCGCGGCTTGTTCATGCGCGATTCATGATGACGGACATGGCACACACGCTGTGACGTCGGGCCGCGCGAGCATCCTGTACGCGCTCGGCTGCTCGCACGGCACGTGCTTTTCGTCGTACGTCAACGTGGCCACGGAGCGTGATCGCCCCATCGATAGCGGTCACCGAGATGTGCTTCGCGGCGACCTCCGGGTCGCATTCCAGCTCCTTCACCACGGCGTTCCTTGCCGGGCGGTTCCCGGGCAGCATGCTGGGCGAGGATACGTCTCGCAGCCGCAGGCGACGGTTGACCTGATCCTCGAGGCCGCGAGGTTGCCGGCAGCTGCCTGACCACAACCACAGAGGAGCTGAAGATGGACACCTCGCTGCCCGCCTACCCGTGCGCGCCGCACGGCATCACCGACACACACAAGGAGCAGCCGGCAACGACCTGCTCGCATTCGTAAACTCAACGGCTGACGTTGCTGAACTCGTTGGCTTCTCGGCCGGAAAGGACGACGCATGAGCACTGACGGGACCACCCCTGACACGATTGTGCTGATCCACGGCTTCTGGGTGACGCCGCGAAGCTGGGAGGACTGGAAGGCTCGCTACGAGAGCCGCGGCTACCGCGTCCTGACTCCGGCATACCCCGGCTTCGAGGTGGAGGTCGAGGCGCTGAATGCGGACCCCACGCCCATCGCGGACCTCACGGTGCCGGCGGTCGTCGAGCATCTGGAGTCTGTCGTCTCGCAGATCGAGCCGGCGCCGATCCTGATGGGCCATTCGGCCGGTGGCGTCTTCACGCAGCTGCTGATGGATCGGGGCTACGGCGCCGCCGGCGTCGCGATCAACTCGGCGCCGACCGAGGGCGTCAAGCGCCTGCCGCTGTCACAGATCAGGTCGAGCTTCCCCGTCCTCAAGAACCCCGCCAACCGGCACAAGGCCGTCGGGTTCACCTTCGAGCAATGGCGCTACGTGTTCACGAACACGTTCAGCGAGGAGGAGGCGCGGAGGCTCTACGAGCGCTACCACATCCCCGCGTCGGGCCGCGTGTTCTGGGGCAGTGCGCTCGCGAACATCCATCCAGGGCCCGACGACACGCACGTGAACTACAAGAACCCCAACCGGGCGCCGCTGCTCTTCATCTCTGGCAGCGAGGATCACCTCATGCCCCCGTCGATCCAGCGCTCGAACGCGAAGCACTACAAGGCGGAGGGCACGACCACCGAGGTCGTCGAGTACGAGGGCCGCGCGCACCTCATGCCCTCGCAGACCGGCTGGGAGGAGATCGCCGACTACGCCCTGTCGTGGGCGACGGAGCAGGCCGCCGTGTGGGCGCGACGCCCGCTGGGCGCGAGGGCGTGACGAAGATGGCCATTACCACCAGAACAGCAGTCGTGCTCGAGCGGGAGTCGCAGGAGTTCGTGGACGCGACCTCCGGCTAGCTCCACCGACCTGCTCGGTGGTCGAACCGCGGGCAAATTGAAGGTCGGTTAGATCTCGTCGCGGCTGACGACGCGAATCTCGGCGACGAGCGCCTGGAGGCGCCTTGCGCGCGGGCGCGTCCCCGGTTTCGATGACCTCGCGAACATGGGCCTGGAGGGCGTGTACGTCGTCGTCGGTGAGCGGCTCGGGCTTCGGCGACCAGTGGACGAGCAGCAACCGCAGAGTGTTCCCCTACGCGATGGCCTCGGAGCGTGATGAGTGATTCCATGTCGAGAAGCTCTGACCGGCTCCGCTCACGGGTGAAGGGCCACGACAGGCGCGGCCCAAGACACAGGAGACCACCATGCCGAAGTACCTGCTCCTCAAGCACTACCGCGGCGGCCCGGCGCCGCACCGTCCCGTGCCCCCGATGGACCAGTGGGCCCCCGAGGACGTGGAGGCGCACATGGCGTTCCAGAGGCACGTCAGCGAGCTGCTCGAGGAGAACGGCGAGTACGTCGACGCGCAGGCGCTCACGCCGGCGCGGACCTGGGTGCGCTACGGCGGCCCGGACGCCGCGCCGGTCACCACCGACGGCCCGCTGCCCGAGACCAGCGATCTCGTGGCGGGTTGGTACATGATCGACGTCGAGTCGCACGAGCGCGCGGTCGAGCTTGCGGCCTACGTCTCCTCCGAGCCCGGCCCGGGCGGGACGCCGCTGTACGAGTGGATCGACGTCCGGGAGGTCATGTCCGGGACGCCGTCGGACGACTGACCCGGCGTGATCGACGGGACGACGCGACGGATGGACGAGGGCGCGCTGCGCGCCCTCGTCCCGCGGGTGCTCGCGGGCCTGGTCCGGCGGGGCGAGGACTTCGATGCCGCCGAGGACGCGCTGCAGGAGGCGCTGCTGGAGGCGCTGCGCGTGTGGCCCGAGCACCCGCCGCGAGACCCGCACGCGTGGCTGGCGACGGTCGCGACCCGGCGGCTCGTCGACGCCCGCCGCAGCGAGGCCGCCCGACACCGCCGCGAGGAGGTGACGCACGCCGAGCCGCGGCCCGCCGCCACCGAGGAGGGCGACGACACCCTCTTTCTGCTCTTCTGCTGCTGCCACCCCGACCTCGCGCCCGCCTCCCAGGTGGCGCTGACCCTGCGCGCCGTCGGCGGCCTCACCACCGGTGAGATCGCCGACGCCTTCTACGTGCCGGAGGCGACGATGGCGCAGCGGATCAGCCGGGCCAAGCGCGCCCTGCAGGGGCGCCGCCTGGACCAGCCCGGCGACCTCGCCGTCGTGCTGCGCGTCCTCTACCTCGTCTACACGGCCGGCCACGTGGGCCGGTTAGACCTGGCCGGCGAGGCGATCCGGCTCGCCCGCCAGCTCACCCTCGCCACCGAGGAGCCGGAGGCGCGCGGGCTGCTCGCGCTGATGCTCCTCAACCACGCCCGCCTTCCGGCGCGACTCGACTCAGAGGGTCGCATCGTCACGCTCGACCGACAGGACCGCGGCCTGTGGGACACCCGCGAGATCGCCGAGGGCGTGCGCGTCCTGCAGTCGGCGCTGGCCGTTCAGCGCGTCGGCCGCTACCAGGTCGAGGCCGCCATCGCCGCCCTGCACGACGACGCGGCAAGCGCCGAGGAGACCGACTGGCCGCAGATCCTCGCCTGGTACGACGACCTCGTCGCCCTCACCGACGACCCGGTGCGCCAGGACCCTGCCGCGGTGCTCGGGCGCGCGGTCGCGGTCGGCCACGTCCTCGGCGCCGCCGCCGGGCTGCGCGAGACCGACCGACTGCGCGAGGTGCTCGGCGAGCGGCACCGGTGGCACGCCGTCCGCGGCCACCTGCACGAGCTCAGCGGCGACCTCCCTGCCGCCGCCACGGCCTACGCCGAGGCCGC
Organism: uncultured Actinomycetes bacterium; assembly: GCA_963798935.1. Lineage (GTDB taxonomy): Bacteria > Actinomycetota > Thermoleophilia > Gaiellales > Gaiellaceae > JACDAN01. Next base: position 17,603 of record CAWCVG010000030.1, on the reverse strand, counting down.
CCGCCGGGCCACGAACGTCGCCGAGCGCGACCACCTGATCCGTCAGGCCGCCCGCGCGCGGGCCGCCGAGCTATGTAGCAACAGTCGTCTCACTGAGCGTCCTCGATAGGCTCCACGCCCCGTCGGGCCGGGCGGCGACCGGCACGCGCCGGCGAACACCCGGGGGACCTTGACAGCCGCAAAACGACCGCAATAGGGTCGAGACGACTGTCAGTCGACGAAAGGGGAGCGATGGCGCGTGGGATGTCCCTCCACGTTGGTCTGAACACGGTCGACCCCGAGCACTACGACGGGTGGGACGGCGCACTCACAGCCTGCGAGCTCGATGCGAACGACATGGAGTCGCTGGCGCAGAGCCGAGGCTTCGAGACGACGAAGCTGTTGACCGCCGACGGGACGGCAGAGGCCATCCTGAGCTCGATCCAGAGCGCGGCGAGCGAGCTGGAGTCCGGTGACATCTTCTTCATCACGTACTCGGGCCACGGCGGCCAGGTCCCAGACGGGGACGACGAGGAGGCAGACAGCTCAGACGAGACCTGGGTCGCGTACGACCGCCAGATCGTCGATGACGAGCTGTACGAGCTCTGGGGGAAGTTCAAGCCGGGTGTGCGGATCGTCGTTCTCTCGGACAGCTGTCACAGCGGGTCCGTCAACAAGGCGATCACCGACGAAGAGTCCGTTCAGGACCAGGTCGCGACGGCAGAGAAGGCTGCTCAGCAGGATCCGCGCTTCCGGGCGCTGCCTCGGGACAAGATGGTCAACACCTACCGGAACAACAAGGAGCTCTACGACGGGATTCAGAAGCGGGTCGCCGGGCACGGAGAGCACGGAGTCGCAGCTCGGCGTGACGGCGTTGCTGATCTCCGGGTGCCAGGACGACCAGCTCTCGAGGGACGGCTTCTCCAACGGCCGCTTCACGGAAGAGCTCAAGAAGATCTGGGCCGACGGTGCCTGGCAGGGGGGCTATCCCGCCTTCCACGAGGCGATCGTGAACGGGATGCCGGCCGACCAGACGCCGAACTACAACCCCGTCGGGGCCCGGAACTCCGACTTCGAGCAGCAGAACCCCTTCACCGTCGAATAGACCTCTGCGAGGAGGACGCTATGCCGCGAAAGGCGATGCGCGACCTGGTGGTGTGCATTCCGGGCATCACCGGAAGCGTGCTGCGCAAGGACGGCCGGGACGTCTGGAACATCTCCGGCGGCGCGCTCCTGAGCGCGCTGACCACGCTCGGGCGCAGCATCTCCGACCTCAAGCTCGAGAGCGACCCGCCAGACGTGGACGACCTCGGCGACGGGATCACCGCGCCGGAGATGATCCGCGACGTCCACACGATCCCGGGCCTCTGGAAGATCGACGGCTACACGAAGATGGTCCGCTACATCGAGGAGACGTTCGACGTCACGCGCGGGCGGAACCTCTTCGAGTTCCCGTACGACTGGCGGCGGGACAACCGTGTCGCCGCCCGCCGCCTGCAACGCCAGGGCGGCGAATGGCTGGACGCCTGGCGCGCCTCCAGCGGCGCGAGCGACGCGAAGCTCGTGCTCGTCGGCCACTCGATGGGCGGACTGATCGCGCGCTACTTCCTCGAGTGCCTCGAAGGCTGGCAGAAGACGCGAACCCTCGTCACCTTCGGCACCCCGTACCGCGGCTCGCTGAACGCCCTCGACACGCTCGTCAACGGGAAGAAGATCAAGTTCTTCGATCTGACCGAGGTCGCAAGGTCGTTCACGGCGATCCACCAACTGCTCCCGACCTACCCCTGCTATGTCGACGGCGGCGCCGAGCCCGCATACGTCGACGAGGCCGATGTCCCGAATCTCGACCCCGCGAAGGCCCGCGCCGCGCTCGACTTCCACCGTGAGATCGCCGCCGCCGTCGACGAGCATCGCAGGGATTCCGCGTACTTGGAAGGCGGCTACGACCTCGCTCGGATCGTGGGCTTCAAGCAGCCGACACAGCAGTCAGCCGTGCGCGACGGTGACCGCGTCAGGCTCCTGCGGACGATCGAGGGCCAGGATCCCGGCGGCGACGGCACGGTGCCCCGGCCGTCGGCGACCCCGCTCGAGCTCGAGGACGACCAGGGCGCAACCTTCTCGGCAGAGAGGCATGCCTCGCTGCAGAACGACGACCACCTCCTGTTGCAGCTCACGGGCGTTCTCACCGGAAACACGATCCGATGGAGCGCTTTCAAGGACGCGGTCCCGATGATCGATCTGTCGGTCGACGTCGACGACCTCTACTCGACCGCGGATCCGGTCATCGTCAAGGCGCAGCCCGAGCAGGAGACGACGGCGGCGCTGCTGGCAACGGCCGTCGACGCCGAGACCGGCGAGGTGCGCGCACGGCAGACGCTGTCGCCGGGCGACGAGGGGTGGTACGAGGCGGAGCTCGGGCCGCTTCCCGAGGGCGTCTATCGCGTCACCGCGTACGGCGAGGGCCGAGTCGAGCCTGTAACGGACCTCGTCACAGTGCTCGCCGAGTAGAGCAGTTGCGCTGGGCGATCGTCATCGGAATCGACGACTACCGTGAGCAACAACCGACGCTCCTGTCCGCGGTCGAAGACGCCGAGGCATTTCGCAGCTGGGTGATCGGCGAGCTTGGCGGCGACGACCCGGACGAGCGGGTCTACACGCTGCTCGGTCGCCGCGCGGACGATTCCGACCGCATCGAAGGCGAGAGGCTTCCGACGAAGGACAACGTCCTGGGTGCGATCAACGAATTGATGACCAAGAGCCGCGGTGCCGGCCAGAAGCTCTTCTTCTTCTTCTCCGGGCACGGACTGACGAGCACCTATTCCAACCGGGAGGAGAGCGCGCTCGTCTTTCCGGGGGTCGACGACAAACATCCGGTTCAAACGCTCGCCGTTCGCTCGATCGCCGAGTTCTTCGAGACGACCCGGTTCGAGGACCAGTTCTTCTTCATCGACGCCTGCCGCAGCCCGCTCGAGCGAAGCACCGCGGAGATCGGTCCGTGGATGATCCCTCGACGTCGCGCGCCCGGCCAGGAGCCGGTCCAGCAGTTCGTCATGTACGCGACGTCACCGGGGCAGCCGGCCAAGGCCTCGCTGTGGCCCGAGGAGCTCAGCGCCTTCAGCCGCGTCCTGATGAGCGGTCTCGAAGGCAAGGGCGACGCGAAGGCCTGGTCGTGGGAGCGCAACTGCTACGAGGTTCGGTGGGAGCGGCTCGCGACCCACGTCAAGACCGTCATGGAGGGGAAGAGGACGACGGAGCGAGTCGAGGAGCGCCAGCCACCAGAGGGAGGCTGGCCGTTCCAGATCCCACAGGACATCGGGATCCGCGGGGTCGCTCTTCGCGACCGCGACGCGATCCTTGCGCGGCCCCGGGGAGAAGCCATCGAACGGCACAAGCTGAAGATCCAGCTGAACACCGAGCCCGAGGAGCGAGTGGACGTTGCCGTCCTGGATGCCGTCAGCACCGAGGTCGCGAGCGCACGCAATCTCACCGGCGACTCCTACACCTTCGAGTTACAGCCCAAGACGTACAGCGTGCGCGCAACGACGGCGGCCGGCGGCCTCGGTCGGGTCCGTGCGCCCGTCCATCTCTACGGCGACTACGACGATACGCTCGACTGGGACGAGTACGCGGATCCCGAGCCGGCAGAGCCATTTGCGGACGGCACCATCGAGATTCGGGCACGCGACCCGCTCGCCGTGGCCGATATCCGCGACGACACCGGCTGGGTGGTCGGGGCGGCGACGCAGGCCCGCGGGTGTGAGGCGCCGCCCGGCTTCTACCAGGTCCGTCTAGTCGGGCCGGAGCGGGACAAGACGGCGGCGAACGACGAGCCCGTCAAGGTCCTGGGCGGCACGGCAACGCCGGTCGAGTTGGCGTTGCCGACTCTGGACGACCGCGCAGCCGAGCTCGCTCGGGCGTTGGGCGGCGGCGTCGAGGACGGGCACGTCATCCCCGTGGCCGGCGCCGAGCCGGCGGCGTGGGCGCAGCCGTCCACCGTCGCCGCAGCGGCGATGGGCGCTGCGCTGCAAGGCGACCGTGAGGCGCTCACACGATCTGCGAATCGAGCAGCCGTTCGTGGTCGGCGAAGGACGCAGCGGCGTCGCGCTCGTGGCCGTCGCGAAGAGCGATCCCGGCTCGCTCTCCGACCTCAAGGTCCGGATCTGGCAATCGGGATCCACCGTGCCGGAGGAGACGCACTCGCTCGAGTCGCCGGAAGAGGGCATCGCTGCGATCGTCGAAGTGGACAAGGAGCAACGACCCCACTGGCTCTCGATCGAGACTCCTGAAAAGCAGCCGACCGTCGTCGCGCTGCCGCTCCTCAAGGGCCGCCTCGCGACGGTTGTCGCACAGGTCGATCGAGACAGTATCCGCCTGTACCAGTTCCACCCCCGTGGCCAAGGGGTCGAATGGTCGACGCCCGATTGGCTGCGCCGCCTCGAGAACCTGCAGCGCCAGCTCCTGGGCGGCCGCCTCGACGGCGCAGACCAGTTCGCCGAGGAGATCGCGCTGCACGCGAGCAACGACCCGTTCGCCGGGTGCCTGGCCGGTTACGTGCTGCTCAGGTTGAACTGGCGCGAGAATCTCGGCGACCTCGCCTCGGCCATCATCGAAGCCGCGCCGAACCTCAGCGACGCGTACATCCTCCGCGGCGAGTACGAGGCGTACAAGCAGAACCAGGAGGCGTCGAACCAGGCATTCGCCGACGCCATCAGCGCAGGGATTCCGGCGTTCGGCGAAGGCCTGACGAGGCTTGTCGAAGGCCTGCGGGTGAGCGGGTTCTTCCATCCGCGAGGCGCCCTCGTCCGTTACATCTTCCAGCGCCACGTGCGGGGAAACATGTGGGCTGCATTCACGCCTCGCTTCGAGTTCAAGCCAGGACGACTGGTGATCACCGGCTCCGATCTCGGCTACGAGGGCTAGCCCTGATCGACGCGGGCTGAGCGCCGCCCGCTACACGTCCGACAGGCCTGCGAGCTCCGCTTCCGTCACGGTCCCGTGACGGAAGACGTTGAACCGCAGCCCGCGCAGGTCCCGGACGCTCTGAACGAGGCGCGGGACCGGAAGATGCGGATGGCCGCGCTCGGAGAAGCATCCGAGCGTCGGCCGGAGGTCCTTCCGCTCGAAGAAGCGCGCCCAGTCCTTGACGCACTGCGTTGGCTTCAGCTGGTCCGCGTTGAGGTTCTCGTAGGCCTGCGGCATGCCGCGGAACCCTCCGCGCGCCCACGCCTCCCAGTCCAGTGACGGGTGGAACTGTGGGCGGCCGAAGGAGGAGAAGTAGGTCGGAAACTCAGGCTTCAGATCGCGATACGCGTCGACGAATCGTTGCGAGACCGGGCCGGTGGCCTGCTCGTACTGGATCTCCGCGTTGACGATCGCGAAGTCGGCTTCGGCCAGGTCGATCGCCCTCGCGACCGCTTTCGCCTCCGCGACGGGCTTCGGGCGTGGCCGTCCGACGAAGCCGTGTACGGCGAGTCGCATGTTGCGCTCCCTCGTGGCGCGGCGCATCGCCCGCAGCCACTCGCGATCGAGCACGGTGTCGCTCTCGGTCGCCTGGACCGTGAGCCACCTCAGCCCATGCTGTTGTGCCCGCTTCGCCACGGTCCGGGGATCGGGACGCCGCCCGAGGGTCTGGTATACCCACAAGCCGGTCACACGGGCCATCGGCGAGCGCCGAGACTACTACCGGCCGGCCCGAAGCGAGCGGCTTGACTTGCGTGGGCAACAGTGCGACCCTCGCTTCTGGGCAGGGTCCAGCCTTCTGCGGCGGCTTCACTGGTCCCGCCCGGGAGATCGACGAAAGGAGCGTCGATGAGCGCGGAGGAACGCGGCTGCCTCTACGACGGGAGCACGAACGTCGAGCGCTTCAGCGACAAGGAGCTCAAGAAGCTCAAGGCCGCGCTACCTCCGGCGACGAAGGGGCCGGACGGTGGCTTCACGGTCATCACGACGATCCGGAGCGCGAACTTCACGCGCGGCCGGCCGATGAGGGCGCCGTTCGGGATCGTCCTGCACCACACCGGCGGCAGCTTCCAGGGCGATCTCGCCACGCTGACCAAGGACGGCACCGGGGTGTCGGCCAACGACTACATCGACAAGAAGGGCAGGATCTTCGAGCTGTGCGAGCTCCCGAAGCGCGCCTGGCACGCCGGTGAGGCGAGTCTGCACGGCATCACCGACTGGAACACGCACGGCTGGGGGATCGAGATCGAGAACCTGGGCACGCCCGGCGATCGCTACCCCAAGCGGCAGATCGACGCGATCGTGTGGCGGTGCCGCGAGCGAAGGCGGCGACTCGGGATCAACGATCCGAAGATGCTGACCCGCCACCGCGACATCTGCATGCCACGAGGGCGGAAGCCGGACACGTCGGACAACTTTCCGCTCGCGGAAGTCCGCCGCCGCGTCTTCGCCAAGACCGATCCGACGGACCAAGGCATCCGAGGGGAGCTTCAGATGGAGAAGTACAACATCGCCGGTCTCAACGTGAAGACCGGCTTGATCGCAACAGCGTTCGCCGGAGCGCTGCAGGGCGAACGCATCCGCGCGATGCCGATCCTGAGCGGCCCGAACGTCATGGCTGCGGCCGGCGAGGCAGCCGCGGCGAAGTTCCGCGCGGGCCCGCGCCTCGTCGCCATCGGGGCCGAGGCTTCCAAGGCGGTCAAGAACGCGGGCCAGAAGCTCGGCCCGGAGACGGAGAGCGACCTCTTCGGCGTGCTCGGACAGGGCCAGGGCGACGAGCGCATGAAGGACACCGTCAAGAAGGCGCAGGCCCTCCTTGTGCAGATCTGCAAGGTCGAGAAGAAGAATCCGGAGCGTGCGAAGCAGCGCTTCCGGAACGGCCTCGTCGGCATGGCGCCGGAGTTCGAGAAGCTGCTTTAGGTCGCGCCCTCGACGATCTCCTCGAGCGACCGCGTGAGCAGCTCGACGGTCGCCATCGCCGCGAGGCCCATCAGGCTCTCCTGTGCAGGCTCGAGCGGGAGCCCGTCGATCGCGTCGTAGAGATCGGCCCGGTGCTCCAAGTCGAGCTCGCCGTGCACGGCGAACGCCCGGAACGCCGCACGTGGGTACCCGGAGCCCGCGACGAGCCGGTCGATCAGCTCCGGGCTCGGAGGATGCCCTTCCATGACGGCGATGTAGCCCAAGATCGCGACCGGATGACAGTGCCGAGCCCAGTAGTAGTGGGAGCCGACGAGGCTCGCAACGGTGGCCGACGGCACGCGCGCGAGGACGGCGGAGCGGTCGAACCCGAGCAGCTCCAGATCCTCGAGGAGCCAGTCGTCGTGGCCGCGCTCTTTCTCGATGTGCTCGGCGAGGAAGGCGGCGACGCCCGCCGCGACAGGGTCGTGTCCGCTCGAGCGTGCGCGCGTCTCAGCGTCCTCCATCAGCGGCACCGTTGCGCGGATGATCCAGTGGGTCTGGATCGCGTACTCGGGCCAGAGCTCGGCGAGGCGCGGATGCCGGAAAAGCGTCGTGCACGCGACGGCGAACGGTCCGCTGACGAGCTCGATCTTCCGTCTCAGGCGGCTGCTGGCGGTCTCCGCAGGGGCCGTCGCCGCGCTCGACGCCTGTCTGCGCGGAAGCGCGCTCAGAAGATCTTTGCCTGATCCTCCGGCGAGACGCCGGCCTGGTTGAAGCCCTCCTTGACGCGGGAGAGGACGTCGAGCTCCTCCTGGGAGAGGCCAACGAGCGTGGACCGGACCCCGTCCGGAAGTTGGCCGACATCGACCCCGGCGTCGGTCAACGTCTTGTCGGGGTCTTGCGCGAAGTCCCTCCGCCGCCCCGGATCCGAGATGACGTCGGCGACCTTGTCTAGCTCGCTGCTCGGGTTTCCTTCGGTGCTGGTCATTGTTGCCGCCCCCTTTGTGCCGATGCGTGGCCGAAGATCATAGGACACCCACGGTAAGGGGGTAGGATCGCTCCGTGCCGGACCCCAGTCTCGACCTGCTGCGCGGAGTCCCACTCTTTGCCGAGGCCGACGACAAGTTTCTCGAGCGCCTTGCGGGCGAGTTCATGGAGCGGACGTACGCTCCCGGGGAGACGATCGCCGAGGAGGGCGGGGTAGGCCGGACGTTCATCGTCATCGAGACGGGTGAGGTGGTCGTGACCGTCCACGGCCAGGCGGTCGGCCGGCTCGGCCCCGGCGACGCCTTCGGCGAGATGGCGCTGATCGACAAGTCCGCGCGCAGCGCGACCGTGACGGCGGAGACGCAGGTGCACGGCTACCAGCTGCCGGTGTGGAGCTTTCGTCCGCTTGTCGAGAGCCATCCAGAGATGGCGTGGGTGCTTCTCGAGTCGCTCGCCGAGCGTGTCCGCGTTGCCGAGGGACGCGGCACGGCGACCGAGTCCTAGCGATCTGCTGTCACAGCTGAGCGAGCGATGAGTTCGACGCGGCGCGGCGGTCTTAACCCATGGACCGCGATAGGCGGCCGAGGAATCCACGAGCCGCCTACGCTGAGTTGACCAAACGGTAAAGGAGGCGCCACGATGCCCGAGCAGAAGATCGGAACCCGCGAGGAATGGCAGTCGGCTCGCGATGAGCTTGCGAAGCTCGAGGCCGAGCAGGCCGAGCTCGACAAACGAGTAACAGAGCAGCGACGCCAGCTTCCCTGGGTTCCCGTGGAGAAGGAGTACGAGTTCGACACCGAGGAAGGGAAGAAGACACTCGCCGAGCTCTTCGACGGGCGCTCGCAGCTTCTCGCCTACAACATCATGTTCGGGCCAGACTACGAGCGCGGCGCCTGCCCGGGCTGCACGATGGTGGGGGATGAGCTCGACGCGACGCGTGTGCATCTGAATCACCGCGACGTGACGCTGATCTGTTTCTCGCGCGCGCCGATCGATTGGCTCATCGCCTACAAGCGGCGAATGGCCTGGCAGTTCCCCTACGTCTCGACCAACGGGACGGAGTTCCCCTTCGACTTCGGGCTCGCCCTCACGCCCGAGCAGGCGCAGGGGATCCCCGAGGTCAAGGACTTGACTGAGAACCCACCCGAGTGGCTCGAGGACTGGGGGAGACAGGTCGGAGCCAAGCTCGAGGACGGCCTGCGCGAGAACCCGAGCTTCATCGCCTTCGCGCGCGACAACGGAACCGTGTACCACACCTACACGGTGTCGGCGCCCGATCCGTTCGTCGCCCCGTACAACTCGTTCCTGCTCAAGCGAACGCCGAAAGCCGAGCCCGAGGAGCCCCGCGCCTGGCGCAAGGACGAGTACCCGGACTGAGAATCTGGCCGCGCGCGTCTTAGACTCGGCTCATCCAGCGACGCCGGATCAGCGCGACTCGGTCAGTGGCATCCGCGGTGCTCACCCTCGTGGTGCTGGCGGCGGCGCCAGCGGCCGACCCTGCAGCGAGCAAGACGCTCCGTGTCCGGAATGACAGACAACTCCAGGCCGCAGTCGCCAGGCTCGCGAACACGGGCGGCACGATCCGGCTGCTCCCGGCTTTCTACCGCGCGCTTCGTGTAGGCCCGCGTTCCGATCGCCCGCTGCGCATCATCGGGAGGCCGGGCGTGCGGATCGAGCGGGTGTTGTTCGACCGCGCGAAGCGCGTTTCGCTCTCCCGGGTGAGGATCTCGCCGCGCGCGGAGCACGCGATCGTGGAGGTCAACCACTCCAAGCACATCGACCTGGACCGCCTCACCGTCACCGCTCAGGGCACCGACCTCTCGGCGTCGGTGACCGCCTGGGCGTCGCGCGACGTGAGGATCCGCCGCAGCATCTTCACGCACTGTGGGGATCGTTCGGTCGAGTGGTCGAACTGCCTCATGCTCTTCCGGCGGACGCAGCACGTCATCGTCGAGGACAACTGGTTCCACGACTGCCACGGATGCGACTTCATCCACGGGCGCTTCGGCTCGCACCTGACGATCCGGCGGAACCGCTTCGAGCGGGCACTCCCGTGCAATTTCCGGATCCTCGGCCGTGTGCGATGCACGCATCAGGACCTCGTCCAGCTGTTCGCGGGCAAGTTGCTGCGCGTGGAGCGAAACCACTTCGGCGTCTACAAGTACGGCGGTGCCCAGCTGTCCCTCACCGGTCCTGTCGACAACGTCTCGATCGCCAACAACGTCTTCGTCGGGACCGACCGCCGCCTCCCCGGGTATTCGGCGCGGATGGCCCTCCTGATCGGCGTCAAGGGCTCCGATCGCCTGCCGCGCTTCGTCGAGGTCGTCAACAACACGATCCTGACGGGCTTCAAGCGCATCGACGGCTACGCGGGCTCGCTGCGGATCAGCCGCGCCTATCGGTATGGCGGCTACTCGCGACGAGAGCGGCCGCTCCTCGTCAACAACATCATCGGGCTCCTGCGAACCTGGGGCCGCGTCTGCTTCGGCGCGCGCGGATCGATCTCCAACGTCGTCATCCGCGGCCACAGGTGCTCCTCCCGTTCAGATGAGGGAGGCCGCGTCTACCTCGACAGGCGGGGCCGTCCGACGGCGCGGTCGCAGCTCCTGCTCGACAGGGCGAACCTCAGCCACGCCCCGAGCCACGACATGACCGGGCGCCACCGTGGCCTCGCTCCGGACATCGGGGCGTACGAGTACGGCGCGGCGCCTGGCGCCTAAGAGGGTGTCGGGGCGTTGCCGCCGGCTCGCGTCTGCCAGCCACGCCCGATCGCTCGCAGCAGCAACGGGTACACGAGCGCGTACCGGAACGGCCTGATCGCCGTCATGTAGGCCCTGCCGAACCGCCCGTTCGGCTTCACCAGCACGGCCATCTGCGCGTGGTAGCCACTGCCGGAGTCGTCCGGAACCCAACCGATGTGCATCAGCGCGTGCACGGTCTTGTTGGACAGCTCGGCCACCCACTCGTCGTGCGTCTGGTAGACCGAGCTGAACACCGCCGGCCCGTCCACGGCTGCCCGCCCCGGCACCGCGCGCAGATCTGGCCCACGCGGCGCTTCAAGCAGATCGGCGGGTAACCGCTCACGCAGGGAGCGAACGCGTTCGCCGACGCCGGAGCCCGGCCTGTCCCAGCCGAACAGCCCTCCGAGTTTCCAACGGAGGGCGAAGAGCGCGCGGAGGACGATCGGCAGGTCGTCATCGCCCGGGGTGGTGAACCACTGCACCAGTCGCGCGAGGTCGTCTGGCCCGCCCGGCGTCGGCAGCTCCCAAACGTCCTCCAGCTCGAAGTCCTTGGTGAAGTCGTGCACTCGCCACGGCCGAGAGGTATGCGCGCTCGTCGGAAGCCTCATCTCGCTCGAGTCTCGCTGAGGCCGACGCGCGCATGCGGGCGCCGCAGCCAGCGCTGCGGCGGGGCGATCAGGCGGCTCGTGGTACCGCCTAGAAGAACGAGCTGCGGTCGCTTTCGACTCGCGAGTCCAGACCGTAGAGGACGGCGAGCGGGCCGATGGCGATGATGAACGCGAAGACGAGCAGGGCGCCGAGCATTCGGATACCTCCTTCTCGAGAAGGAAAACGCCTGGAATCAGTCGATATTCCCCGGCAGGTTCGGCGCCGGTCAGCCGATGGCGGTTCTCGTCGCGCTGTCGTTCGCTTCGTTCGACTCCGCGACCGTGTTGCCCGTGTCGCAACGCGGCCGCATCGCGCAGCCCGCGGCGGGCTGGCGAGAATCGCAGAAGATGTCGGCGGTCGCCTCCGCCGGGTCGGGCTAGCTCAGGAGCCGAGGAACGCCGAAGTGCCTAGCTGCCCTCGATCTCGCGCATCCGTGCGTGCAGGATCTGCTCCAGCGCCTCGTCGGGAATCGACTTGTCGGCCGTGAAGCGGACCGTCCCCTTCGAGAGGTCAAACCCGTCGAGTGACTCGCGCGCGGCGTTGACGGCTTCCGGGCTGAACGGAAAGACGCTGAGGTGGTGCTTGCTAGCCCTGAACCCGAGCAGCGGCCGGTCCCGGTACATGAATGACGGCATCCCGTAGCTCGTCGCTTCCTCGACAAGCGGCACCGTCCGCCGCACGACCTGGCGCACGTGTTCGAGAACCGTCCGCTCGGGCTCGGGTACCGTCGCGAGGTATTCCCCCATCGCCGACATTGCTCGTAATGTCAGGCGGCCGGCTCGAGCGACCGGTCTACCGCATCCGGCGAGAGCACGTGCTCGATCACCATCGTCGCCGCCCCGATCACCCCGGCCCGGTCGCCGAGCCGTGACGGGACGATCCGGAGGTCGCGCGTCGCCAGGGGAAGCGAGCGGCTGAAGATCCCTTCGCGCACGCCTGCCAGGAGCTGCGCGTGCGCCTCGGCGATGTCTCCGCCGATCACGATCACCGCGGGGTTGAAGAAGTTGACGGTGCCGGCGAGCACCTCGCCGAGAGTCCGGCCCGCGTCACGCACCATCCTGATCGCGCCGGGATGGCCGCTTCGGACGAGCCGGACGACGTCGCGGCTGCGTGCCGCGTCCTCGCCCTGGCCGGCGAGCCGCTCGGCGAGAGCCTGCCCACCGGCGATCGCTTCCAGGCAGCCGATGTTCCCGCAGCGGCAGACGACGTCCTCGCTGCTCGTCGCGCGGATGTGGCCGATGTCGCCGGCGGCTCCCCGCGCGCCGCGATGGATGTGCCCGTCCGCGACGATGCCACAGCCGATCCCCGTCCCGACCTTGATCAGGAGCAGGTGCTCGGTCTCCCGCCAGTGCGTCCGGTGCTCCCCGCGGGCCATGATGTTGACGTCGTTGTCCACAAGAACCGGCGCGCTGTAGCGGTCGGCGAACCACTCCGGTATGGGAAAGTCGTCCCAGCCCGGCATGATCGGCGGGTTCACCGGCCGCCCGCTCTCGAACTCGACCGGGCCCGGCACGCCGACGCCGATCCCTCGCACGTCGTCGCCGGATCGCCCGACCTCCTCGAGGAGCTCCGTGAACCGCTCGGCCAGCCACGCGAGGACCGACTCGGGCCCGAGGGCGATGTCCAGATCGGCCGCGCGCTCGGCGAGCGGAGCTCCGACGAGATCGCTGACCGCCACCCGGGCATGAGTCGCGCCCAGGTCCCCGACCAGGACGACGCCGGCATCGCGATTGAACGTCAAGACGGCCGGCGGGCGGCCGCCGGTCGAGACGCTGCCGCCCGCATCGACGACGAGGCCCGTCGCGAGCAGGGTGTCGACGCGTTGCGCGACCGTGGAGCGCGCCAGGCCGGTCACTCTGGCCAGGTCCGCGCGTGTCACCGCGACCTCTTCACGGATCAGATGCAGGAGCGCCCCCGCACTCGTCGGCGACGAGACGGCGGGCGAAAGCTTCGTCACCATTCGGTTGAAAGTAAAGCACGGGTTGGACGAAGTACGCCACCTTTTGCTTGACAGATGGACGAAGTACGGTTTAGGTTCCCAGGCCGATGCCGCTCAACGCCGCGATTGCAGGCACAGGGTTCATCGGAAGGGTCCACGCGCGATCCCTCCGCCTCGCCGGTGTCGACCTCGTGGGTGTCGCTGCCTCGTCGCCGGAGTCCGCGTCGGCCGCCGCCGCCGACCTCGGCGCGGGTCGGGCGTACGACACGGCCGAGGATCTCGTCCGCGACCAGAGTGTCGACGTCGTCCACGTCTGCACGCCGAACCACCTCCACCTGCCGCTCGCCGAGGCTGCGCTGGCGGCGGGGAAGCACGTGATCTGCGAGAAACCGCTCGCGATGGATGCCGCCGGGGCGCAGCGGCTCGTTGATGCCGCGACAGAGTCGGGCCTCCAGGCGGCCGTGCCCTTCGTCTACCGCTACTACCCGACGGTCAGAGAGGCGCGCGAGCGCGTCGCGGGCGGACAGACCGGTGCGCTGCGCCTCCTACACGGCACCTATCTGCAGGACTGGCTCCTCCGCCCCGACGACGCCAACTGGCGGGTGGACGAGGAGCTGGGAGGCGCCTCGCGCGCCTTCGCCGACATCGGCTCGCACTGGTGCGACCTGGCCGAGTTCGTCTCCGGGCATCGCATCACCCGGCTGTCCGCCCGGCTGCTCACCGCGGTCCCGGAGCGAGTCAGGGACTCGGGCCGGCAGGCGTTCGGTTCGGGCGGCGACGGCGGAGGCCTGCGGCCCGTCTCGACCGAGGACGCGGCGGTCGTCCAGTTCGAGACCGACGACGGCGCCCTCGGATCGGTCGTCGTGAGCCAGATCTCGGCCGGCCGCAAGAACCGGCTCTGGATCGAGCTCGACGGTAGCGACGAGGCGATCGCCTTCGACCAGGAGCATCCGGAGGAGCTCTGGAGCGGGCGCCGCGAGGCGCTCACGATCCTCCGGCGCGATCCGGCGACAATGTCGCCCGCGGCTGCGCGACTCGCGTTCCTCCCGGGCGGCCACCCGCAGGGATACGCGGACTGCTTCGACGCCTTCGTGGCCGACTTCTACGGCGGCGTGCGCGACGGCGAGCTGCCGGACGGAACCCCGACGTTCTCCGACGGCCTGCGCGCCGCGCTGATCACCGACGCAGTCCTGACCTCGGCTCGCGAGGGCCGCTGGGTCGACGTCGAGGCGCCCGTTGTCTCCCCCGCGGTGGCGCAGTGAAGCTCGGATTCCTCACCTCGTGCATGCCCGAGCGCGACCTCGCCGACATCGCCGCGTGGGCGTCGGCCGCCGGCTACGAGGCGCTCGAGCTGGCCGCGTGGCCCCACCTCGGCGACCGGCCGTTCACGGCGAGCCACGTCAAGGCGGACGCGTTCGACGAGGCGGAGGAGGAGCGGGTCCGCACGGTGCTCGACGACAACGGCCTCGTCCTCTCAGGGCTCGCGTACTACGACAACAACCTCGCGCCGGACCCCACGGAGCGCGAGACCTACCACGCGCACCTGCGCGCCTGCATCGACGCAGCCGCCGCGCTGGACGGCGTTCCGGTCGGGACGTTCATCGGTCGCGATCCCGGGCGCAGCGTGTCGGAGAACCTGAGCGAGGCCGAGCGCGTGTTCCCGCCGCTCGTCGACTACGCCGGCGAGCGCGGCGTGCACCTGATGATCGAGAACTGCGTGATGGAGGGCTGGCACCCGGACGGCCATCCGGGGAACCTCGCGTACTCGCCCGAGCTGTGGGAGTGGATGTTCGCGCTCGGGCTCTACCTGAACTTCGACCCGTCGCACCTCCTCTGGCTTGGGATCGACCCGGTGGAAGCGCTGCGCCCGTACGTCGACCGGGTCGCACACGCGCACGCCAAGGACGCAGAGACGTTCCCGGCCCGGCGCAACCGCTACGGCTTCTTCGGTCGGACCTCGACGCGCGAGGAAGATCCATGGGACATGGGCTGGTGGCGGTACCGGATTCCCGGCCTCGGCGAGGTCGACTTCCGCCGGTACGTCGACACGCTCTACGAGGGCGGGTTCGACGGCGTCCTCTCGGTCGAGCACGAGGACCCGGTCTGGGGCGGCTCGCCGGAGCTGGTCGAAGCCGGCCTACGGATCGCCCACAACAACCTTCGGGGCCTGGTGGTCCAGTGACGAAGGTCCTCGAGGTCCGCAAGCTCGTCAAGGAGTTCCCGGGCGTGAAGGCGCTCCAGGGTGTCGATCTCGACGTGCTCGAGGCGGAGGTGCACTGCCTGCTCGGGCCCAACGGCGCCGGCAAGTCCACGCTCATCAAGTGCGTCTCCGGCGCGATCGAGCCGACGAGCGGCGAGATCCTGTTCCTCGGCGAGCCGCTGCCGCAAGGTGACCCGGCCGGATCGCTGAAGCGCGGCGTGGCGACGATCTACCAGGAGCTCGACCTCGTGCCCGACCTGAGCGTCGCCGAAAGCATCTTCCTCGCCCACGAGCCTCGCCGCGGGCCTCTGCTCGACCTCGACCAGATGTACCGGGAGTCCAAGGCGCTGCTGACCCGGCTGGGACACGAGTCGATTCCCGTCCGCGCGAAGGTCGGGAAGCTGCGGCCGGCGGCGCAGCAGATCGTCTCGATCGCACGCGCACTCTCGGGCAACGTGCGGCTGCTGATCATGGACGAGCCGTCGGCGATCCTCGACGACGGCGAGATCAGCACGCTTTTCGACGTCGTCCGCCGGCTGACCGCCGAAGGCGTCGGCGTGGTCTACATCTCGCACCGCCTGGACGAGATCCGGCGCATCGGCGACCGCGTGACCGTCCTGGCGGACGGGCGCACCGCCGCGACGGGGCTCCCGGCGACGACGCCGACCGAGCAGCTCGTGGAGCTGATGGTGGGGCGCAAGGTCGAGCAGCTGTACCCGGACCGCCCGACCGGCACGGACAAGGTCCTGCTCGAGGTTCGCAATGCGCGACGCCTTCCCGCCGTCCGAGGCGTGAGCCTCGAGGTCAAGGCCGGCGAGGTCGTCGGCCTCGGAGGGCTCGTCGGCTCCGGGCGGACCGAGCTTCTCCGGCTGATCTACGGCCTCGACCCGCTGGACGAAGGCGAGATCGTCCTCGAGGGCAAGCCGCTGAGAGCGGGCCATCCCCGGGCGGCCATCCGGCGCGGTCTGGGGCTCGCCCCGGAGGACCGGAAGTCGCAGGCGCTCGTCCTCGACTGGAGCGAGGCGAAGAACGTCACGATCGCCGATCTCGGTCGCTTCTCCCGCATCCTGCTCGACGTTCGGAAGGAGCGCGAGGCCGCGCGCAAGCAGCTCAGGGCGCTGAAGACGGTTCCGGACGACCCCGACCGCGTCGTCCGCCTGCTCTCGGGCGGTAACCAGCAGAAAGTCGTGCTCGCCCGCTGGCTGCTCCACGAGTGCCGTGTGCTCCTGCTGGACGAGCCGACGAGAGGCGTCGACATCGCGACGAAGGCCGAGATCTACCGGATCATCGGAGACCTCGCGAGCTCGGGCCTCGGCGTGCTGGTCGTCTCGTCGGAGCTGGAAGAGCTCGCGCACATCTGCACACGGGTCCTCGTGATGCGGGAAGGAGAGATCGTCGCGGAGGTCGACGGCAAGGACGCGACCGAGCGAGCGCTTCTCCGCCACGCTGTGGCTCCCACCGACGCCCCCGATCTCGTCGAGGAGGTCGTATGACGGACACTGCCCAGACCTGGCGCGGCGCACTCGGCCGCGCCAAGGCCCTCGAGTTCCAGGAGTACGCCCTCGCGATCGTCGTCGTGCTCCTCTTCGTCGCCGGCGCGATCCTCGAGCCGGAGACGTTCCCGACCTGGGACAACATCCGCAACATGCTTACCCAGGCGAGCGTGGTCGGCGTGCTCGCCATCGGCATGACGTTCGTGATCGCAACGGCCGGGATCGACCTCTCGGTCGGATCGATGGTGGCGGCCGCCGGCGTCTTCGGCGGGATCATGATCGGGACCGACGGCACGAGCAGCCTCATCTTCATCGTCATGGCGATCCTGTTCGCCACGTTCCTCGGCACCGTCAACGCGACGGCGGTGGCGTACGGGCGGGTTGTGCCGTTCATCGCGACACTCGCGATGTTCTCGGTTGCCAGGGGCTTAGCCCTGCTGCTGAACGACAAGCTCCCTGTCAGCCTGCTCGACCTGAACGGCGGCTCGTTCGGCGACCCGCGCCCGTTCTCGCTGCTCTGGTTCGGCGTCGGGCGGATCTTCGGGATTCCCGTCTCGGTGTACGTCTTCCTGGCGGTCGCGATTCTCGGCTGGGTCGTCCTCAACCGGACCCGCTACGGGCGGTACGTGATCGCGGTCGGCGGGAATCGGGAGGCCGCCCGGATCGCAGGCGTTCCGGTCCGGCGGATCATCTTCAGCGTCTACGTCCTCTCCGGGTTCCTCGCAGGGATCTCCACGGTCCTGCTCTGCGCCCGGCTC